>CAKRTQ010000007.1 GCA_934402395.1 uncultured Eubacteriales bacterium
GGCTCTTCACTGATGTCAAGCCACGCCTGAGAGTAGACGGTATCGACGTTCGGCGTCACAACGGTGCGGAAAGAGGCATCCGCCAGCTTTTGTGCATGGTTGAACTGATTGATGGGCGCACGGCCAGTCATGGTTCCGTCCGTATTGGTCGATAATGTTTTGGTTGCGTCGGTCAGCACCAGTGGGAACGCATAGATGTATGCCTCGCTGACCGTTTCCCACACGGTTTCAGTATCCGGTGTATCCGGCTGCTTTTTTTCGGCAGAGCAGGCGGAAAGAAGTCCGTAGGAAAGCAGCGTAAGCAGCGATAGTAGAATTGCAAGTATCTTTTTCATGTTGTCCTCCTATGATTCTTTTCTGTTTTTGGGCATCTCCTCGGAACGGTTTGTGCGTATGGATTGACTATGAAGTCGTTTGTGATTTAAACTATCGATTATTCCGCCCCTTCTTCCTACAAGCCTTGAAAGCTCTTTTTTGACTGCTTCAATCTGTGGGTCAAACAGCGCTCGCTCGGCAAAGATCATATAATTGTTGATGGCGAGGATCGACAGCTGAAATGTACCGCTGGATTGACAACTCTGTCCGCCTGAATGTCAACGATATGTTTGACGCGGCTTTACGAAACACCCGCATTGAAATGTCGCAGGCAGAACGCAGACAGTTTTTTGACAAGTACATACGTAGTATGTCTTTGCGTATTGACGAAGAAGGAAACGTCAGCGTTGAGCTGAAAAGAAAATAAAGCAAGAGCGTGTACCGTATCATGTGAGATACGGCACACACTCTTTTGAAATCATTTTTCGTTTCTTGCTTATGCTGTTTTCCGCTTCCGGAAAATGCGGTCAGGAACAAACGCGATTATCCCTTACTGTTTGCAATCGCCTGATCGATAAGCTTCCGAAGCGTTTCTGCCTGCTTTTTGCCGGTTATGGCGCCAACGATCGGCTCACCTACAATATTGCCGTTCTTATCGACAACATAGGTTGTGGGGAATGTATACAGTCCCGATGTAAACTTTCCTGCCTCACCATTGGAATCAAACCAGACATTTTTATAGGTCACGCCTTTTTTCGCCAAAATATCCTTTGCATCGGATATCGCCGTTTTGTCGCCGTCCAGCGTAAAGGAATTGATGCCGACTACCGCGCCGCCCTTTTCGGCAAGCTCCTTGTTCAGCGCTTCCAGGTCTGCAAGCTCACCAACGCAGGGGCTGCAGGTGGTAAACCAGAAGTTTACTACGGTAACGGTATTTCCTGCAAACAGAGTGCTGCTCTTAACTTCATTTCCGTCAAGATCCTTACCCTCAAATGCGGGGAATTTCATCAGATCGTCTTTACCTGTCGGCTTACCGTTTTCGGCAGGAACGCTCATATCGCCATCGGATGGCTTTTTCCCGCATCCGGGATACTTCTGCTCAAGTATCGTGAGCTTACCCTCTATCTTGCGAATCTGTTCGGCTCCTTCACGAAGCAGCTTGAGTTCGTTTGCTTTGAACTGATCCTTTGCTCCTTCGATCGTCTTGAGCAGGAAGTCGCCGTAGTTGCTGCCGTCCTCAATCATGGTCGAACCCTTGTTTGCCGACATAAACACCTTTTCCCAAAGAGCACTGTTCTCGGACAGAATTGCCGTCTCCTGTGCCATCAGTTGCTGATGCAGTTTTGTCGCTTCATCCATGGATTTCGGCTCCGTTGCTATCAGCGCGGCGATTTCGCTTTTCCTGTTTCCGTCGTTTTTCTTTCCGTCTCCGGTTGTGCCGCATGCAGCAAAGCTGAATACCAGCAGTATGAGTGTCATCACGGCTAAGATTTTTGTTGTTTTCATTGATCTTACTCCTTTTCGTTTTCTGAAATTTCTTCTTGTTTTATTTGTTTATTGTCTTCCGGATTCACGGCGTGACACCCGCATTCCTTTCCCTTGCCGAAACCGTAACGGAAGCTGACGGCGTTTGTTGGGCAGGCACGGATGCACATACCGCAACGGATGCATTCTGCGTGATCCGTAGATTTTGTCACATCCACATCCATCTTACAAGCCTTTGCGCATTTCCCACAGGAAACGCATTTGTTTTTATCCACTTTCATTCCGAGAAGCGATACCTTGTTGAGCAGGGCATAGAATGCACCGAGCGGGCACAGCCACTTGCAGAAAGGGCGGTAAAACAGCACGCTCAGCACTACTACCGCAATCAAAATGCCAAGCTTCCAAGAAAAGAGTGCGCCGAGTGCGGCACGAATTCCCGAATTGACGGCAGCAAGCGGTATTGCTCCCTCAAGCACACCCTGAGGACAGAGGTACTTGCAGAAGAACGGATCGCCCATGCCGACATCGTTTGTGACAAGCACCGGCAGAAGAACCACCATAACAAGCAAAACCACATATTTTATATAGGTCAGCGGCTTCAGCTTCTTTGTTGATATTTTTCTGGTCGGAATCTTATGCAGCAGTTCCTGAAACCATCCGAACGGACACAAAAAGCCGCAGATAAAACGCCCCAGAAGTACGCCCAGCAAGATAAGAAATCCTGTGATATAATAGGAAAACCGGAATTTCGATGATCCTACTACCGCCTGAAAAGAACCAATGGGACAGGCACCCGACGCAGCAGGACAGGAGTAGCAGTTCAGCCCCGGCACACAAACCGCTTTACCCTTCCCCTGATAAATTCCTCCCTTCAGGAAGTTCGGCAGGTGAATGTTGGTAAGCAACGTTGCTCCCGCCTGGATCCAACTGCGAAAATGCGAGAGGATGTGCGATACGCCCGATCCTTTCTTTTTTCTTTTCTTTTTTTCAATCTTTTTCTTATCCAATTCCCACACACTCCAGACACAATCGTATTGCCTTGCTCAACACGGTGTCCGCCTCCCCGCGCAAAGCACCATAGCACAGCATTGCCAACCCGCAGATAAGCAAGGAGACCTGCAGCATGGTCTTTTTCGATCGAACCAATTCGATACCCCCTTTCTTTTGCCCCTCTATTTTAGCACAGCGGGTATAAAATCTCCGTTAAGAACGGAAATTTAACAAAAATCTTATGTTTGTGTGGTATAATAGAGCAAAAAGAACACTCAGTACAAGGAGGTTTTGATGCATATTTTAGTAATCGAAGATGAACGTTCCCTATGCGAGACCATTGTCCGTAGTCTGCGTCGTCTTGCATATAGCGTGGATTTTTGCTATGACGGGAACAAAGCAATCGAACTGCTCTGCGTGGAGCGGTACGATCTTGTGCTTTTGGATCTGAATCTTCCGGGAGCTGACGGTATGACTGTACTTCGGACGCTCCGTCAGACCGACAGAGACACCAAGGTGCTGATACTTTCGGCACGCAGTGAGGTTGCGGATAAAGTGGAGGGGCTGGACGCAGGAGCCAATGATTATCTTTCCAAGCCCTTTCATCTGGATGAACTTGAAGCGAGGATACGTAGCCTGACCCGTCGACAATTTACGCAGAACGATGTAATTCTGACCTGTGGAAGGGTCACTTTTGACACCAAATCCCGTACCGCTACGGCGGACGGACAAGCGTTGACCCTCACCCGAAAAGAAGTCGGGATACTTGAATATCTGCTGCTCAACCAAGGACGACCGGTCAGTCAGGAGGAGCTTATCGACCATGTGTGGGATAACAGCGTGGATAATTTCAGCAATTCGATCCGTGTACATATTTCCGCACTGCGAAAAAAACTGCGTACCGCTCTCGGCTATGACCCGATACGAAACCGTATCGGCGAAGGATACGTCATGGAGGAAGGAAAATCATGAAAAAGCTGTCCTTGCAATGGCGAATCACCCTGATGACCGCATTTCTAATCTGCATGACCTGTGTCGCAATGAATCTCCTTCTCAGCTATTCCGGCAGGCACTATATGGATTCCATAAGTTCTCATATTACAAACTACGGAGATACGGACAAAGGAGAACCGGACTTTTTCGACCCTGAGCGTGAAAAGCTTGACCAAAAGCTGACTATAATCATTCATGGTGTGCAGGAATCCTTTATCGCTACCAACTGGTGTATCACGGCAGTGGTAACATTGCTTGGCGGTGTGCTTGCATACTTTTTAAGCGGACGCGCACTGAAACCCCTGCGTAATTTTACTTCTCAGGTGGAACGTGTTCAGCCGAACAATCTGTCTGATATGAAGATGTCCGAAGATGTCCTGCCGGAATTCCGGCAGTTCAGCAGGTCTTTCAATCAGATGCTTGACCGTCTTGACGAGGGCTTTGCCGCACAACGGCAGTTCACCGGAAACGCCGCACACGAATTGCGTACGCCACTTGCTCTGATGCAGGCACAACTTGAGCTGTTTTCCGCCGAACACCCCAATGTATTGCCGGAAACGGCAAACTTTCTTCGCTTACTGCGTGAGCAGACCGAACGGATGACGCAGATGACAAAAACTTTGCTTGAGATGAGCGAGCTCAGGACGGTGCCGTGTAACGATCGCATAGAGATTGCCCCGATGATTGAAGAGATTTTTGCCGACCTTACACCGCTCGCAGAGAAGAACGGAATAATCCTTGAAAGTACAGGCGATGGTACTATGACCGGCAGTGACACGCTGATCTATCGTCTGCTCTTTAATCTTACCGAAAACGCCATACGATACAACCGTCCGGACGGAACGGTGCGCATTACTGTAACAAGCGAAGAAAAGCAGCTTATTATACGGGTTGCAGATACAGGCTGCGGGGTGCCCGAGCAATACAGAGAAAGCATTTTTCAGCCTTTCTTTCGTGTAGACAAATCCAGAAGCCGGGAAAACGGCGGCGTGGGATTGGGACTATCGCTGGTGTGGGAAATTGCAACACTGCACGGCGGCGATGTCCGTGTAGAGAAAAGCTCGGAAAAAGGGACGACGATTGCCGTGAAGTTGCCCTTGGACACACAAACGAATTAGCGGAGGCGTTTTAATAAAAAGCTTACGGGGCATGCATCTGCCGATTACATATTTCATTATACTGACAAAGAGTGTACTGCATCGCTTTTGATACAGTACACCCTTTTTGTTTTATGTCTGATTGTGATAAGGCAGGGGCTCGTCCTATGGCTGACCGGCGCAAATTCAGAAACCGGCATTATGAATGCAACACGAAATGACTGCAGGGTCGGTTTTCCCGTTTTATTCTTCACTTCGTCAGCTTTCCTATAAAAGCATTGAGAAACGCCGCCATTCGCTTCGGCGGCTGCCTGTTCTCCCGGTTAAGCCATTCCCTGATTACCGCATATCCGCCCTGATAGAAAAACAGCCTTAGCTGTTCCCTTTCCTCCTCTGAAAAGGTTTCGGGGATCGCCATATCAAGCTGTTTTCTGATAGTGGGCAAATCGAACAGTTTAGTGGAAAAATCCTTATCAGGCAGAGCGTTGATAAGGACCTTGAAGTGCTCTTCATCGTCAAGAAGTGCTTCCAGCATCCGGCACAGGCAGTCCTCTCCCTTGGCACCGTCACCGGACAGGATTTCCTCCAACTTACGGAAATAGTCATTTTCAATGTCGGTCAAAAGCTCAAACTGACTGCCATAGTATTTATAGAAGGTGACCCGGTTAAGTTGAGCTTCGGCACATAACTCATAGATGGTGATTTTTTCAAGCGGCTTTTCCTCAAGCAATTTCATCAATGCGTTTTTTAACAACATCTTGCTCAGCCGTATTCTTTGGTTTTCCATGGGCTCCCCTTTCGACTAACAAATGCTTACAATCTGTTGATTTCGATGCATTAACTCTCGTATATGTATATATCGCGGCGCGTTGAAATAAACAGTTTGTTGACTTTATATCTATTTGTAATTATACTATATTTACAGGCATTTGTCAACAGCAAAACATGAGAGGTGCGCCTATGAAACAACTGACAAACTTTATTGTAAGGAAACGGATTTATATTCTCGTCGTCATGCTCATATTGACCGCGGTATGCAGTCTCCTGATACCAAAGGTCAGTGTAAATTCGGATATGAGCAAATATCTGCCGGACGATTCCTCAATGAGGCAGGGGCTTTCTCATATGGAAAAAGAGTTTCCGGCAGAGGAAGAATCCTATACCATTCGTGTGATGTTCAAGGGGCTCGGCAGCGAGAAAAAGGCGGAAGTAAAGGATGCACTTGCCGCAATTGAAAATGTGGACAGCGTGACCTATGACCGGGACAGCAGTGACTACAACAGCGGTGAATATACCCTTTATATTCTAAACACCAAATACGGATATGACACCGAGGAGGAAACAGTCATTGAAAAGCAGGTTACAGAAAAATTCTCTGGCTATGAAGTTACTGTAAAAAACGACGATACTTCGGCGCCGGATATTCCGCTTTCGGTGTACCTTGCAACGTTCGGAATCATTCTTGTCGTTCTGCTCATCTCCTGCGGCTCATATTTTGAGCCGATACTGTTCCTTCTCACAATCGGTATTGCCGTTGTACTGAATCTCGGAACGAATTTCTTTCTCGGAGAGATTTCGGACGTAAGCTTCGGCATTGCGGCGGTACTGCAGCTTGCACTGTCGATGGACTATTCCATCATTCTGATGAACCGTTACCGGCAGGAGCTGAACAAGGTCGATGACCGCAAAGAGGCGATGGCAAACGCCCTGCGTGCCGCTTCCGGCTCTATTACAGGCAGTGCCGTAACCACTATCGTCGGACTGTTGGTTCTCATATTTATCAGCTTCAAGATTGGCGCAGACATCGGCATTGTGTTGGCAAAAGGTGTTGCGTTCAGTATGCTGTGTGTGTTCACCGTCCTTCCGGCGCTTATTTTACTGTCGCATAAGCTGATTGAAAAGACCGAAAAGAAAGAACGGGCGAAAAAAGCGCATAAGAAAGGTCTTTCGGCGGTGTTGGGCGGTTTCAGCTACCGTTATCGCGGCGTTATCGCGGCACTGTTCATCGTGCTCTTTCTTATCACAGGATACCTGCAGTGCGACACGAAAACCGTTTACACTCTTGCCGCAAAGGATCCGATTGCCGATGTTTTTCCAAAGGACAATACAATTGTTCTGCTTTATGACAATGCGGATGAGGGCAAAATTGCGGATATTGTAGCGGTTTTGCAAAAGAAGGACGATGTAAAGAACATCGTTTCCTATCCCACGACTATAGGCAAGCAATGTACGGTAAAAGAAATGTCGGAAATGCTCTCGAAGATAGGCGAGAATTTGCAGACTGACGAGAAGCTGCTGAACATCGTTTATTACCACTATCATGCAAACGGCAAGACAGAGCCCATGACATTGTCTGATTTCATTGTATTCCTTTCGGATACAGTGGCAATTGATCCGATGCTCTCCGGCTATATAGACGAAGCTGCCGCGGGACAACTTGCTGTGCTGAAGCCCCTAACCGAAAAAAGCGCCCTGACGGCTCCTATGCCGCCTGCCGCACTCGCGCAGACTCTCGGCATGGATGCGGAACAGGTGACACAACTCTTTATGCTCCGCTACGAGACGGAATATACGCCGGATAAAACCATGTCGCTTTATGAGTTTGTTTCTTTCTTAACGGACAATGTTCTCCCCAAGCCCGAATATGCCGTAATGTTTGACGAAGCAGCAAAGACAACGCTGTACCAGACGAAGGCGATTGCTGACGCTGTAGTCGGCGGTAAAGAATTCACGGTCAAGGAAATGGCTGAGTTTGTCGGGAAGATAAGCGATAAATTCAACGAGAACACGGTGAAGCTACTATATCTGTACAGCGCAAGCCTTAAACCGGGAAACGCACAGAACACAATGTCTCCGTGGGCTCTGGTATACCATATTGAAAAGCTGGCTTCCGAGCCGTTGTTTTCCACCCTGTTAACCAACGAGCAGAAAGCCGGCATTGCAAATGTGAAGAAGCTTCTCGACGACGGGGTGCAACAACTCAAAGGCAAAGCACATTCCCGACTGACTGTCACGACCAAACTGCCGATTGAATCAGAAAAAACCTCGGCATTTGTAAAGGAGATGATCAAGTTATGCGATGAAAAGCTGTCCGGAGAATACCATCTTATCGGTAACAGCATTATGGTAGCTGAAATGGAATCCGGATTCGGCAGAGAGCAGCTGATTATCACTCTGCTTACGGCGGCGTCCATTTTCGTCGTGGTTGCTTTGACTTTCCGTTCGCTCGCCATACCTGCAATTCTCGTACTGATTGTACAGTGTGGTGTGTTCATCACAGTCTCGGCGTTGGGGACGCTAGGCGGCTCAATGTACTATCTGGCGCTTCTCATTGTCGAATGCATTCTGATGGGAGCAACCATCGACTACGGAATTCTGTTTACAAGCTACTATCGGGAGATGCGGGCAACACTTCCCATCAAAGAGGCGATTGTTGCCGCTTATAAAGGAAGCCTCCATACCATACTCACCTCCGGCACAATTATGGTACTGATTACTGCCGTAATAGGTCCGCTGTTCGGCAATCCCACCATTGAGCAGATAGTTCGTACCCTATCGGTTGGATGTGCTTCTGCCATGTTCCTGATCCTATTTGTTTTGCCGGGTATTCTTGCTTTGTGTGACAGAGTTATAGTCAGAAAAACTAAAGGGAAAAATGCACAAGCACATAGTATATTTTTATAACAGCAGAGATAAATTACGCAGGCAAGTATATACGGAAAACAACTGACTTTCGACTGTTGAAAACCAAAAAACAATCCAAGAGTGCCGCCGACTCATACATTATTGCGGGTCGGCGGCACTTTCTTTGCCTTATGGATTACATTTTTTGCATGGATCGTAGCACAAGACCTCCGATTAGCCGTAGGTCTTGCAGCCTTTTAAATTCGAACAGTCATCCGAATTAAATTAGTTTTTTCTTCATTACAATCGCCGCAACAAGCGAAACAATATTCCAAAGAAGAGACACCCCGGAAAGAGAAACTGCTGCGGTTGCAAGAGGCTTGGAAACACTGACTTTATCGCTGATCGCGGAAATGTTGCCGGCGTTCAGCGTTGTGTTGTCGGTCAGGGTTATTATCAGGTTTCCACCGTCGTCAATGCGGCATCCTTTAATACCGAGACCGTCTTTTCCGTCCTTGCCATCTTTGCCATTGGCACCATCTTTACCATTGACACCATCTTTCCCGTCCGTTCCGACGATTTTTCCGAGATTGGTTATAACTCCGTCGGTAAAGGTAAGGATAAGATTACCGTCTGCGTCGATATGAGCGGACTTGATTCCGGTAGGAGGGCTTTTGGTTCAACGGCAAAAGCCTTTCCGGAACCACCCGCTTAGCGGGTGGTTTTCTTGATACAAGAAAACCACCCCGAAAATCGATGTTTTCGGGGTGTTTTTGGCTCCCCCTGTTGGGCTCGAACCAACGACATCGTGATTAACAGTCACGAGTTCTACCGACTGAGCTAAGGAGGAATGTGGTGGAACTGCACAAAAATCGGTTCCGAATTTGTGGGTTTCCCACACTAACTCGTGGGCACAAAGCGATATATTCGCTCTGCCGCGCTGGACGGCAAAAATAATTTATGCAAATAACTTATTAATATATCAAAAAAGCTATTGCATTTATCCGCCGCGCGTGGTATAATTGAATCATAATCCAAACAGAAATCAGGATGGAGGAAAAAGGAAATGGCGCGTAGATATGACAGTGCAGACTCCAAAAGGAGGATCACATCGGCGTGTGTACGCTTATTCATCGAAAAAGGCTACCGCGAAACAAAAATGACCGACATTCTGTCGGCGGCGGATGTATCATCCGGCACTTTTCAGAATATTTTTCACACCAAGGACGGCGTGCTTGAAGAGCTTGTCCACTTTATGTTCTCAGGACAGTTCGGTGCAGCCAAGGACACCCTGCGCCTCAGCGAACAGCTCGGCGAGGACCTTAAAAACGACCCCGTGCTGCTTTACGCAGTTGAAACATCTATCCAGCTCACGCTTGCAGAGGTGAACGAAAACCTGCGCGAGGTGTACGTTGAGGCATACACGCAGCCCAGAATAGCGGAGATCATCTACCGCAAGACAAAAGATGAGCTTTACAGGATATTCGGCTCTTATCTGCCGGAGTGCAGCCAAAGTGACTTTTATGAGCTTGAAATCGGTACGGCGGGCATCATGCGCGGATATATGTCCCGCCCCTGCGATATGTATTTCCCGCTCAAAAGAAAGCTCAGGCGCTTTTTGAGCCTCGCGCTCTCGGCGTACAAGGTCCCCGATGAGAAGCAGGCGGCGATACAGGAATTCATTGCAAACGCCGATATGACGGCAATTGCAAACGGCGTCATGCAGGAGCTTTTCCGCGCCCTTGCCATGAGGTTTGAATTCACACTCTCGGACGAGACGCTCAAAAAATAAAATATCATCCCCGCTGTTACGTCCCATATAATTATTATTATTGAAGAAAAATAAGATATAAAAACGGAGGAAACATAATGAAAAAGCTTATTTCGGGTATTCTTTTCATGCTCTGCATCATCGGATTGACGGTCCTGAACGCTTCGGCGGCAGAGGTAAGCGCAACGGTAAACGGCATTCCCGTCCCGGACGGCGGCGGCAGCATTACCGGAACCGGAATTTCAGGGAGCGTCAGCTTTGACGCCGCAACAAAAACGTTGACGCTCGAGACCGCCACCATAACCGTGGCGGACGGACAAACGGCAATAAACATAACGAGCGGCGTGGATACGATCCTTCTCAAAGGCTCCAATGAGATAAAATGGGTTGACGAGAGCACCCAAAGCGGCAATTTATATGCCATCACAGCCACAGCTCTTGTCATAAAGGGTCAAAGCCGCGCCGACAGCCTTAAGATCACTCTCCCCGGCACAACATCGACCAAGGCATACGCGATCAACCTGAGTGCAGCAAGTGAGATAAAGGACTGCTCGATGGATATCACCGTTCTGGGCGTCACCGGTAACAGCGGCGACTGTGTTGCCGTCCGCGTAGCCGGCGGAGATCTTGCGGTAAAAAATGCATCTCTCGATCTTACCGTGGGCAAAGACGGTCAGGGCACTGTGCAGGCTACGCCGCAAGGAGCATGCATTTATACCTCTCACGGTCTTACCGTTGAAGGCTCGAATATCGATGCGGGACTCTACTCATCGGTCGGCGGAGATTATTTTGCCGCTATTCAGGGCGCGACCGGCATCAGCTGCACAAACAGTGTGATCCATACCGAGGCATATGCCGCCTCTACCGCAAAAGCACTGAAAATAGATTTCGCTACTGCCATTAACATAAAGAACTGCGTGCTGGTCGCAAAAAGCGATATGTGGTCATTGTGTGTAGGTGGCGTTATGGGCGCGGATATCGTTGCCGAAAACAGCACTGTTGAGCTTGACGGCAAGGTGTTGAACGCTAAGATAAAATCCCTCACCGGTCACTCAGCGGTAATATGCACCGACAAAGACGGAAACGTTACCACCTACAAGCCGGGCGATACCATCGGCTATATCGGCAGCTATAAGAAGATACTTATCAGCAAAGCCCACAGCCACTGCGTATGCGGCGGCAATGCCGGCACCCCCGGTCATACGTCCCACAAAGATGAGACGTGGATCATGTGGACGTCAAGAGATTCGCTTCCGACCGAACCGGGCAACTACTGCCTTATTGGCGGCGTGACAGTTGCTTCCGACTGGAAGATCGGCAATGACATAAAACTCTGCCTGAACGGAAAAACCGTTACGTTTACACGCGGCGGTGTAAAGATCTCTTCCGGTTCGCTCGTCATAACCGATTGCGGCAATACCGGAAAGATGATATTTGCCGAAACCGGTGTGGAGGTGCAGGGAAAATGCAATATATCTCTCTTCGGCGGAACGCTGAAGGGTAGTTCCGCATTGGGTGATTATCCCGTCAAAAACGGCATTGAAGTCGCCGACGGCGTAAACGGAGTGAACATCACACTTTACGGCGGTGTTATCGAGGACTTCGGACGCGGCATATTACTCGGAAAAAGCAATACTCTCAACATTAACGGCGGAACGATAAGAAATTGCCGCTCAAGGCGTTTCGGCGGCGGTGTTTATGCCGTTAACGGCTCGACCGTTGTCCTTGCGGGCGGTAAGATCGAGGGCTGCCGCGCTTCCTGCGGCGGCGGCATCGACGCAGAGAATGCATCGCTTACGCTCCTCGGCGGCACGATCGAAAACTGCCACGCCTCCGACGGCGGAGCAGTCTATGTATCGAGATGCAGTGTATTCAAAATGTCCGGCACTACGATCAGAAATTGCACCTCCGCAGGAAGCGGCGGCGGACTCCACATCTTTGAGACCGAATTTGAAATGAGCGGCGGGATCATCACCGGCTGTTCAAATTATTACGAATCACCTCAAGGCAGGCTTGAGGATGTTCGGTCGGTCGGAGTGGATCTCAACAAATCCACGCTGAAGGCATTGGGCGGCAGGATAGAAAATACCGTTTGTATTACTTATGACTCGCGTATTATCGGAAAGCCGTCCGGCGGTACGGTTTTCACCGATGCGGTCTACAGCGGATACACTGCGGGAGCCTCGGAAAATCTGAAGTATGAGGGCAACGGCAGAATGATAACCGAATACCCCGTGTATTATTACGAATACGGCGGGACCAGTCTGTATTTCAACAGCGAAAACTGCGGCGACGTGTTCGGCGACGGTACGTTGTCATACGACCATTCCACCAAGACTGTAACGCTCAAAAACGCAGTGCTCAGCGGTAACTACACTATAAGAGCGATAGGCACCCCCAGCGACGCGCGGCCGGTCACTATCAACCTTATAGGCAATAATAAGATCGCAGAGGCAACGTATGAAAAATACCCCTCAGCATCATCTGTCGACATTATCTTCAATGGCACCGGTTCGCTGAAAACGCATAAGCTGTGGGTGTGGAAAGGAACAACTATCACTGTTAACGGCGGAAACATAACCATCGACAGCAGAGGCACAGATGGCGGAGCTTTCGGAAGAAACTCAAGCAAGCTGGTGATCAACGGCGGTACTCTTACTCTCATTGATGATGACATGGTGATAGAAGGCAACACAGCCGTTACCGTTGCCGATGATATGCATGTCGTTGCCGGCGGCTCTGCCAACGGCTCGGATGCGGTAGAAATTGATGATGATTCCTACAAGGGCAAGGCTTACGCCCGCTTTGAAAAAAAGCCCTCCGATGTGACATACGCTCCGGGCAAAGGAGGCATCGGAACGGCAGTGGTCGTGAAAAAAACCTATGACATCGACCTTACGCTTGCGGGCGCGCTCTTCACCCGCACGGGCTACACGCAGACCGGCTGGGCAACGACCGACGGCGGCGGGAAGGTCTACGACCTCGGCGGAACATACACCGCAAACGAGGCAGTGACTCTCTATCCCGTATGGACTATAAACAAATACACCATCACCTTCGATACGGATGGCGGAAGCGCGGTCGCGCCCATCACGCAGGACTACGGCACGGCAGTGACGGCGCCGGCAGATCCCGCAAAGGTTGGTTACATCTTCGCGGGCTGGGACTGCGAGATCCCCACGAGCATGCCCGCCCAAGACCTGACGATAAAGGCAAAATGGACCGCCTGCGATCACTCGGGGAACAAAAACACTGTCACCTGTGCGAAGGACGAGAACTGCTCGGTATGCGGAGCGGTGCTTCCCGCACTGCCGCACACGCCGTACCCGGACGACCGCGACTGCTCGACAAAGGTGCGCTGCATGAAATGCGGCAACACGGTGATACCCGCAAAGGAACACGTATTCGCGGGAATGTGGTACAGCGATGAGACGCACCACTGGAAGTACTGCCAGAACGACGGCTGCTTCGTGCGCGAGTATGTATGGGATCACGAGTGGAGAGACGTTCCCGCCAAGGCTGCGACCGAGAGCGAGGACGGCTACACCGCGCACCGCGTGTGCACGGTATGCGGCAAGCGCGACGCATCCTACCGCGTGCTCAGGTGGTCGCTGCGCGGAGACGTGGACCGCAACGGCAAGGTAGACAGCGAGGACGCGATTTATCTTCTCAAGAATGTACTGCTCGGCGACAAATATCCGATCGACCAGTCCGGCGATATGAACGGCGACGGTAAAGCCGACAGCGCAGACGCCGTTTACCTCCTCAAACACGTATTCTTCGCGGAAAAATATCCGCTCAAATAAGACCTTTCTGGGCTGCCGCGCAATGCGCGGCAGCCCGGAAAAACAATTCACATAAATGTATAGACATTTTTCGCGTTGTATGATATAATAGGGACGAAACCAATTTTGGCGTGTGCCGGAGTCCCGCGCACCGCTCACCCACCACACACGGAGGAGCTCCAATGAAAAAAAGAATAACGATCATTCTTGTGCTATGTCTTGTGCTTTGCCTCTCGGCGGTATCGGCTATCGCCGTTTCGGCACAGTCGTACACCGACGTCGCCACCGAGGAAGAGCTGTTTACGGCTGTCCGGGACGGTGGCGGCTATGTCAGGATGACGGACAACATAACCGTTGAGAGAGGCTCGCTTATCATAAATTACACCACAGAGCTTGATCTGAACGGTCACACGCTGACCTTCCGGAATCCGGGAATGGTCCCGGTCGTACGGTATAACAACAGCGGCAAAGAAGTCATGTCTACGTTCCCCGTCGGTATCGCCGTCAATGCAAACTTTACGCTCTCCGATGAGAGCAAAAAAGGCAAGATCGACGTATGGGGCGACAATAGCACCGGAATATATGTAGGTCCCACGGGAGACCTGAGCATGTGGGGCGGCACCATCACCAATTCGTCCGTAACCATTCCGGACGGATCGGAGGAAACGCCCAAGTACACCACCAGCGTCGGAATTTTCATTCTGCGCGGCAAGGTATCCATGACCTCGGGCAGCAGGATAGAAAACGAATCGCAGGCAGGTGTTATGGTATGCGGCGGTACTTTCAGCATGGTGGGAGGAAGGACCGTTATCTCCGGCTGCGGTATTCAAAGTTATTATGGCAGCTACTACTACGGCGGAGGTGTTCATGTAACCTCCGAAAAGGATGAAAACGGGAATACCGTTCTCGGTTCCTTTGCGCTGAGCATGGGCGCGCGCATCGAAAACTGCTCTGCCTTCAACGGCGGCGGTGTATATATAAACGCCAATGACACAGCTCCTGATTTGGTCAAATTTGAAATGAATGCCGGCAGCATTAAAAACTGCAACGCCATAAACGGCGGCGGTGTTTCCGTATCAGATGGCGGCACATTTACCATGTCCGGCAGCGCCGCAATTACCGGCTGCAAAGCCACAGGGCTCTCCGGAGTCCTAAATCCCGAAGGCTATGGCGGCGGTGTATATATGTTCCCCGGCGGCAGTATCAACATGACCGGCGGCAGCATTACAGGATGCCAAGCCAACGCGGGCGACAGTATATACAGCGATAGCGACATCCAGAATGAAAGCAAATACAATGTGACGGGCGGCACGGTAGCCCCGACCGCATCCCTTGCGTATGTGAGCGGAACGAAGGTGATCCGCATGGAGGGTCTCGGCACCGCAGCTTATCCCTATAATATCGGCAACAAAGAGCAGCTTCTCCTCTTCCGCGATATCGTAAACGGTACAAACGGACAGACACAGAACCTCGGCGCATGCGCGATGCTTATCAATAACATCGTGCTGAACGACGGCACGTTTGACGACGACGGAAACTATACCACCGGTCTTATCGGCGCCACGCCGGAGGAATGGACACCCATCGGCGACAGCCGTAACCCATACAGCGGCACCTTTAACGGCGCGGGACACACGATAAAAGGACTGTACTGCACTGCTGGTGAGAATGATTACTGCGCCGGTCTTTTTGCCAGTCTTGACGGCGCCACGGTCATGAATGTGACGGTGACAGGATATATACAGCGCGGCTGTGCTCCGGATAGCGGCATTAAGGGCATGGCGGGCGGCATTGCCGGATATGTCCAAAACTCAACGATACGGAATTGCCGCAGCTCCTGCCGCATCACGACCGTTCCGGACAAAGGTTTTGTCGGAGGCATTGCGGGGAGCATCTACGGCACGACAACGATCGAGAACTGCCGCAATGACGGGCATATAACGGAGCTTTACGGCGACAATTCAGCCGCAGGCGGCATTGTAGGCGAGATGCAAGGCGGCACGGTGAAGGGTTGCATCAACACCGGCAAGGTGGATTGCACCAGAGCCGCCCAGAATCAGGCGGGTTGCGGCGGCATTGTAGGCAGAGCCTTCGCGGGTACGATATCCGACTGCATCAATATCGGCGAGGTATACGTTCTCGGAACCTGCTATGCCGGAGGCATCATAGGCTATACGGAAGGCGACGGCATAACCGTACGCAGCTGTTACAGCGTAGGAACCGTGAGCGCAGCGAACGGTCTCAATGCGGGCGGCATCTGCGGTACGACCCGCGGCGGTACAACGACATTTAAGAACTGCTATTATCTTGACTCCTCGTCGTTTTACGCCATCGGATTCAGACCCGATGAAGAGGGCAGTGTCGAGAAAAAGAGTCTATGGGAATTTGCCGACGGGACCGTGCTTGCACTGCTCAAGGCAAAGAGGACCGGGAGAGACGACCCGTGGGCTGACGAATGCGTCTATTTTGCCGTGGTAAGCAAACAGCTCCCCGCCCTTCGCGGCATGACCGGAGATGCGCACACTCACAGCTACTACGAATGGGTATCCTTCGGCGACGCACAGCACATCCGCGAATGCAGCTGCGGATTCGTTGAGAGAGCCGCACACACTATCGTAAATGATATATGCACGGTCTGCGGCTACATACCCCAGCATATCCACTGCGTCTGCGGCGGCTCAACAAACATCGGCGACCACACGACACACTCGGATATCATATGGAAACCGTGGACGGCGACCGATTCGCTTCCGACCACGGCGGGCAACTACTTCCTTATGAGCGATGTAACGATGAAGCGCGGTCCGTATCTTTCCGCCGATATCAAGCTCTGTCTGAATGGCAAAACGGTCACGTTTGAAGCCGGTCACATGTTAGCCTCGGCATTCACACTGTCCGACTGCAAGGGCGGCGGTGTGATATCCGGCTCGGACACCATGGTGGTGAGAGTAGGCGGCACATTCAATATGTACGGCGGCAGCATTGTAAACACAAAAACAGACGGCTCTGAGACCTCCTGTGTCGAAGTCGGCGACGACGACCGTGTGTTCAACCTTTACGGCGGTACGGTCGGCAACGATCCGGACGGCTACGCTATCTATTTTACGGGCTCTACCAAGGTCAGCGCGGTGTTCAACGCCTACGGCGGCAAGGTCAACGGTATACTTTACGCCATCAACCTCGGACGCAACATCAATTTCTATGATACCGAGTTCAGGTCCCTGATACTTATACCGAAGCTCGCACCGTATACCGGCACTCCGAAGTTCGTTGCCGGCGGAAAATTTGACTATATCTATCCGATAACGTTTGAGAACAACGGCGTTTACATGTGGGTCACCGACTCTAACAAAGACGATGTCTTTGGCGACGGCACTGTAAAATACGAATTCATTGAAAACGGAAAGACGAGGAAGGGCGTTCTCACGCTCAACAACGCACACCTCAAATCGACCGGTGGCTTTGGGACGATAATGCCTTACGGCTTATACCCGGAGTTCAAGACGTACAACTGCGATCTTGATATCGTTCTCATCGGCAAAAACACGGTAGAAGAGACGGTCGACGGTTACTGCATAATGCTTTTCGAGGGCTACACGCTCACCTTCCGCGGCGACGGCGAGCTTGAGGTCATCGGGAACGGTACTACGGCGATCGACGGAGTAGTAGCTGCAGCCAATATCATAGTTGAGGGCGGCAGTATATCGGTTTCGTCGGAAAACATCGGTCTTTCGGCACTTGACTTCACCGTAAACGGCGGTAACGTCACGGTCAAGGGCAAAAAGGCAGCCGTCGCGACAGCTCTCTACTATTCTACGGAATACGGCAAGCTCACCGTAAACGGCGGCACGCTGACGCTCATCACCACCGATGCCGATGGCGGCGTGGCGATAAACGGCGGATCGGAGCTTCCCTCTGTCGTGATCTCCGATGACAGAATAATTATGATCGGCGTGAAAAACGACGGCTCGGACCTGACGCTCACAGGCACTTCCGATAAAAATATAGCCTCCGCAAAGTATATAAAGATACTTGGCAAATACATCGCAGTGACATATGCTCCCGGCAAAGACGGCAGCGGCACGGCATCTGCCGCGACCAAAACGTACGACATCGACCTTACGCTTGCGGGTGCGCTCTTCAAACGCGCGGGCTACACCCAAACCGGCTGGGCAACGACCGACGGCGGAGAGAAGGTCTACGACCTCGGCGGAATATACACAGCCAATGCGGAAATAACCCTTTACCCGGTCTGGACCGCCTGCGATCACTCGGGGAACAAAAACACTGTCACCTGTGCGAAGGACGGGAACTGCTCGGTATGCGGAGCGGTGCTTCCCGCACTGCCGCACACGCCGTACCCGGACGACCGCGACTGCTCGACCAAGGTGCGCTGCATGAAATGCGGCAACACAGTGATACCCGCCAAGGAGCATGTATTCGCGGGAATGTGGTACAGCGATGAGACGCACCACTGGAAGTACTGCCAGAACGACGGCTGCTTCGTGCGCGAGTATGTATGGGATCACGAGTGGAGAGACGTTCCCGCCAAGGCTGCGACCGAGAGCGAGGACGGCTACACCGCGCACCGCGTGTGCACGGTATGCGGCAAGCGCGACGCATCCTACCGCGTGCTCAGGTGGTCGCTGCGCGGAGACGTGGACCGCAACGGCAAGGTAGACAGCGAGGACGCGATTTATCTTCTCAAGAATGTACTGCTCGGCGACAAATATCCGATCGACCAGTCCGGCGATATGAACGGCGACGGTAAAGCCGACAGCGCAGACGCCGTTTACCTCCTCAAACACGTATTCTTCGCGGAAAAATATCCGCTCAAATAAAACCGTGGGGCGTTAAAAAACTCTTATTGAGTTTTTTAACGCCCCTATCATTGTCACCGGGAAACGCAAAGTCCACGCCGGCGGTCACTGTGCCGAAGGATTGTCAGCCACCGCCGCTGCGGCAGTATATGCGCTGCCGTCTGCGGCTCCGCCGAGTCCGAACGACACCGCTATCGCGGCGTTAACGCGGCTCATGACACTCTCGTCAAGATGCCCCATGCGCTCCTTGAGCCGCCGCTTGTCAAGCGTACGCACCTGCTCAAGCAATATTACGGAATCGCGCGCAAGCCCCGCGCGTTCGGCATATATGTCAATATGTGTGGGCAATCTCGTTTTGCCCATGCGCGAGGTTATTGCCGCGGCGATAACAGTCGGACTGTACCTGTTCCCCACATCGTTTTGTATAATGAGCACCGGGCGCAATCCGCCCTGCTCCGACCCCACCACCGGTGAAAGATCTGCATAGAATATGTCCCCGCGGCGTATCCCGCCGGAATATACGTTTCCGTTCATTTTCGACATTGCCCCATTATCCGTATTACGCCGCGCTGGTGCTGCCGTCGGTCCGCCCGGCATATGTAGCATCCTGCGCGTTGCGTTCATCTCACTCATATTTTTGCCGACCGTACCCGCACTTAAACAGCCGCGCGGCGTTTTTTCCAAGGTATTTTATTCCGCAGTGCAAACGGTGAAGGTATATATCAATTTTGATATTGCCGTTATTCAGAAAAGGGTATTTACAAGCGGCGCGGGGTGTGTTATAATATTAACAAATCGAGCATTCAGTATGCCTCTGCGTAAAAAATAGGGTTTCGTGTACTCTAAATACAACTTTTTTACGTCAAGCGTCCGTCGGCGCACGCGCCGCCGGTCGGGAAAGGTATGTAAATGACAATGGAAATCAAGGAGAGACAGATCATCGACGGCACCGAAGCTCTCGGCGAGGCGATAGCACGAGCCAGAGCCGCCGAAAAGAAATTCTCAACCTACACACAGGAGGATGTCGACCGCATTTTCAAAGCCGCCGCCATAGCCGCAAACATGGCGCGTCTGCCGCTGGCAAAAATGGCAGTGGAAGAGACCGGCATGGGCGTGGTTGAGGACAAGGTGATAAAAAACAACTACGCGGCGGAGTATATCTACAACGCCTACCGCGACACAAAGACCTGCGGAGTCATCGAAGAAGACAAGGCTTACGGCATAAAGAAGATCGCCGAACCGATAGGACTCATCGCCGCCGTCATTCCCACCACCAACCCCACATCGACCGCGATATTCAAATGCCTTATCGCGCTCAAAACACGCAACGCAATAATCATCTCCCCTCACCCGCGTGCAAAAAAGTCTACCGCAGCGGCGGCAAAGATCGTGCTTGACGCAGCAGTCAAAGCGGGTGCCCCCGAGGACATCATCAACTGGATAGACGTTCCCTCACTCGACATGACAAATATGCTCATGCGCGAAGCGGATATCACTCTCGCCACCGGCGGTCCCGGCATGGTACGTGCAGCCTACTCATCCGGTAAGCCCGCGCTCGGCGTCGGTGCCGGCAACACGCCCGCGATCATCGACGAAAGCGCCGACATCGTGCTTGCGGTAAGCTCGATAATCCATTCAAAGACCTTTGACAACGGCATGATATGCGCATCCGAGCAGTCCGTTATCGTGCTTGACAAAATCTACGACACGGTAAAAGCCGAATTTGCCGCACGCGGATGTTATTTCCTTGACCCGCTCCAGACAGAGCTCGTCAGAAAGACCATAATCATCAACGGCGCTCTTAACGCAAAAATAGTCGGTCAGAAAGCGGCAACCATCGCCGCGCTTGCCGGCGTAAAGGTCCCCGAGGGCACAAAGATACTCATCGGTGAAGTTGAATCGGTCGATCTCGCCGAAGAATTCGCTCACGAGAAGCTCTCCCCCGTGCTTGCCATGTACCGCGCCGCCGATATCGAAGACGCCTTCTCAAAGGCGGAGCACCTCATTGCAGACGGCGGTTACGGTCATACCTCGTCGATCTACCTTGACCCCGTAAAGGAAAAAGCAAAGCTCGACGAATTTGCCGAACGCATGAAGACCTGCCGCATTCTCGTCAACACCCCCTCCTCGCAGGGCGGCATAGGCGACATTTACAACTTTATGCTTCGTCCCTCGCTCACCCTCGGCTGCGGCTCGTGGGGCGGCAACTCGGTCTCCGAAAACGTTGGAGTGAAGCACCTGCTCAATATCAAAACCGTTGCAGAAAGAAGGGAAAATATGCTCTGGTTCCGCGCACCCGAAAAGGTTTACATCAAAAAAGGCTGCCTGCCGGTAGCTCTTGACGAGATCGGAAAGGTCATGGGCAAGAAGAGAGCCTTTGTCGTGACCGACTCCTTCCTCTACCACAACGGCTATGCAAAGCCGATAACGGACAAGCTCGAATCCCTCGGCATCGCACATTCGGAATTCTTCAATGTCGCGCCCGATCCCACACTTGCCTGCGCCAAGGAAGGCGCGGCTCAGATGACAGCATTTGCCCCTGATGTGATAATCGCCCTCGGCGGCGGCTCCGCCATGGACGCCGCAAAGATAATGTGGGTCATGTACGAGCATCCCGAGGTGGATTTTGCCGATATGGCAATGCGCTTCATGGATATCCGCAAGCGTGTTTACACATTCCCAAAAATGGGCGAAAAGGCATACTTCGTGGCGGTCCCCACCTCTGCCGGCACAGGTTCTGAGGTCACCCCCTTCGCCGTCATCACCGATCAGGATACCGGCGTAAAATATCCGCTCGCCGACTATGAGCTGCTGCCCAACATGGCGATAGTCGATACCGACTTCCATATGTCCGCTCCGCGCGGTCTTACTGCCGCCTCCGGTATCGATGCGGTATCGCACGCGCTTGAAGCATACGCTTCGGTAATGGCTACCGACTACACCGACGGACTTGCAATCCGGGCTCTCAAGGTAATATTCGAATATCTCCCCCGCGCATACGATAACGGTCAGACCGACATAAAGGCACGTGAAAAAATGGCAAACGCCGCCACTATGGCAGGTATGGCATTTGCAAACGCCTTCCTCGGCGTATGCCACTCAATGGCGCACAAGCTCGGTGCGTTCCATCACCTGCCTCACGGCGTTGCCAACGCGCTCATGCTTGAGGAAGTCCTCCGTTTCAACGCAAGCGAGGCTCCCGCAAAGATGGGCACCTTCCCGCAGTACGACCACCCGCACACCCTCGCCCGCTACGCCGAGGTAGCCGATGCGCTGGGTCTCGGCGGTGAAACTGATGAAGAAAAGCTTGAAAATCTCATCTCAGCCGTCAACGCTCTCAAGGAGCGCGTGGGGATCAAAAAGACCATCCGCGACTACGGCATCGACGAAAAGGACTTCCTTGACCGTCTTGACGCCATGACCGAGCAGGCGTTCGACGATCAGTGCACCGGCGCCAACCCGCGTTACCCGCTGATGAGCGAGATAAAGCAGATGTACCTCAACGCCTACTACGGCGACCGTCACTTTACCGAGGCTCCCATGCCCGAAAAGGATATCCTTCCCCTTGTCTCCGCAGATGCCGACGCAGCCAAGGCAGCGTTCAGACTCGGCGGAAAGAAAACGAATATATAAAGGAGAAAAGCCATGAAGCTTGACAGAATAATCGCGGTAAGAAACAACAAGACCGTATACCGCGACGGCGACCTTTGCATGAAGGTTTTCGATGAAAGCTATTCAAAGGCAGACGTGCTCAACGAAGCACTCAATCAGGCACGCGTTGAAGAGACCGGGCTGAACATTCCGAGCGTACATGAGGTCACAGTCATCGGCGGTAAGTGGGCGATAGTCTCCGATTTTATAAAGGGAAAGACCCTCGACACGCTCATGAAGGAAAATCCCGAGAAAAAGGACGAGTACCTCAGAATGTTCGTCAATCTCCAGCTTGAAATGCACTCAAAGGTCTGCCCCGACCTCCCCAAGCTGCGCGACAAGATGAACCGCAAGATAAGCCTCACCGATTTTGACGCGACAACAAGATACGACCTGCACACCCGTCTTGACGGTATGCCCCGCCACACCAAACTCTGCCACGGAGACTTCAATCCCTCCAACATCATCGTATCCGATGACGGCAAGACATATATCATCGACTGGTCGCACGCCACGCAGGGCAACGCCTCAGCCGATGCCGCGCGCACCTACCTGCTTTTCTGGCTCCGCGGCGACATAAACGGTGCCGACCGTTACCTTGACCTCTTCTGCGAGCTTTCCGGGACCGAAAAGAAGTACGTCCAGAAGTGGATGCCCATCGTAGCCGCCTCGCAGTCGGTCAAGGGCAATGAAAAGGAACGCGAATTTCTGCACTCATGGGTCAACGTTGTTGACTATCAGTAATAATCCATCCTCCCGGCGGCGGCAACCCGCCGCCGGGCACACTGAAAGAAAGGTAATATAAACAATGAAAATCACAGTATGTATAGGTTCCTCATGTCATATCAAAGGCTCACGTCAGGTAGTTGAGCAACTCCAGTACCTCATCAAGCAGAACGGTGTCGGCGACAAGGTAGAGCTTGCCGGGACCTTCTGCATGGGCAAGTGCCAGATGGGCGTTTGCGTTACCGTTGACGATGAGTTTTATTCCGTAAGCCCCGAAACCGTCGGCGAATTCTGGGATACAACGGTCGTTCCCAAGCTCGCATAAATATAAAAACAAAAAAGGTAGATCCCATGGTTATAGTTCAGATATGCGTTGGCAGCTCCTGCTACCTCAAGGGCTCATCCGACATAGTGCGGATGATGCAGGAGAGCATTGCCGCCGAGCATCTTGACGACGAAATCGCTCTTACCGGCAGCTTTTGCACCGGAAAATGCAACCGCATCGGCGTCACCGTAACGGTGAATGACGATATCGTGACAGGAATCACGCGCGAGAATTTCCGCGAATTCTGGAACGACAAGATAATGAGCGCGGTGCGCGCCGACAGGGGGGATGTCTGATGTCGGTATGTCTTACACTTAAAAAATCAAACTGCAAAAACTGCTACAAGTGCATACGCCACTGCCCGGTAAAATCGATAAGGTTCTCGGGGAATCAGGCTCATATAATCCCCGAGGAGTGCATACTTTGCGGTCAGTGCTTTGTGGTATGTCCGCAGGGTGCCAAGGAGATAGTAAGCGACCTTGAAAAGGTCAAGGTAATGCTCCAGTCCGGCACACCGGTATATGTCAGCCTCGCCCCTTCGTTCGTTGCGAATTACGACGGTGTCGGCATCGGAGCAATGCGCAAGGCTCTTTGCAGTCTCGGCTTTGCGGGAGCGGAGGAGACCGCCGTAGGCGCGACCATAGTCAAGGCGGAATACGAACGCATGCTTGCCGAAAAGACCCGCGACATAGTAATATCCTCCTGCTGCCACTCGGTAAACCTGCTGATACAGAAATACTTCCCCGCCGAGCTGCCGTACCTTGCCGACGTCGTATCGCCTATGGAAGCCCATTGCGCCGAGCTGAAGCGCCAGCACCCCGGCTGCAAGACCGTGTTTGTCGGTCCGTGCGTTTCAAAGAAGGACGAAGCGGAGAAAAGCGGCGGCATAGTTGACGCCGTGCTGACATTTGAAGAGCTTACGGGCTGGCTTGCAAGCGCAAAGATCGAGCCCGAGCACGTGATGGATTCCGATGATCACAGCCGCGCGCGCTTTTTCCCCACCGCTGGCGGTATACTCAAAACCATGAAGCGCAACATGACGGGATATACATACCTCGCCATTGACGGTGTCGAAAACTGCATCGCGGCGCTGCGCGACATTGAAAGCGGCAAAATACACCGATGCTTTATTGAAATGTCCGCCTGCGCCGGAAGCTGCATAGACGGTCCGGTAATGGAAAAATATCACCGCACGCCGGTCATGGGCTATATGGCGGTCGCAAACTATGCCGGCAGGCAGCAGTTTGTGGTAGAACAGCCCGATCCGATGGATCTGCGCCGCTCCTTCCCGCCGCTCACCGACACAGCCCCCGTCCCCACCGAAGCGCAGATAACCGAAATACTGAAGAAGATGGGCAAGACCCGCCCCGAGGACGAGCTCAACTGCGGCTCCTGCGGCTATGATTCCTGCCGCGCAAAAGCTGTGGCTATATTCCAGGGCAAAGCGGAGATCTCCATGTGTCTGCCCTACCTCAAGGAAAAAGCCGAAAGCTTTTCCGACAGCATCGTAAGCAACACGCCGAACGGGCTCATCGTACTCAACGAAAGCCTTGAGGTGCAGCAGATAAACGAAGCGGCGCGCCGTATAATGAACATCCGCTCCGCGTCCGATGTTCTCGGCGACCAGGTAGTGCGCATACTCGACCCCGAAATATTCATGCGTGTGCTCACATCCCACCGCGCCGTGCGCAACGAACGCACGTATCTCGCCGAATACAAGAAATACGTTGAGCAGACTGTGGTGTACGACTCGACCAACAACCTTCTTATCTGCATAATGCGCGACGTGACCGATGAGGAGAGCGAACGCGAAAAGAAGGAAAGCATCAGCCGTCAGACGGTAGAGATCGCCGACCGCGTTGTCGATAAGCAGATGCGCATAGTACAGGAGATAGCCTCGCTGCTCGGCGAGACTGCCGCCGAGACCAAGATCGCGCTCACAAAACTGAAGGAGTCGATTTCCGATGAATGATTTATGTGCCGATATCGGCTATAAAAGCATAAACCACTTCGGCGAACAGCTATGCGGCGACCACGTGGATATCGTGGAGGAGAATGAACGTTCATCCGTCATAGTGCTTGCCGACGGACTCGGCAGCGGCGTTAAAGCCAGCATACTTTCCACGCTCACCTCAAAGATAATCTCGACCATGATGGCTGAGGGACTGTCGATAGAGGACTGCGTGGAGACCATTGCAGCCACACTGCCGATATGCTCGGTGCGCGGCGTGGCGTATTCCACATTTACCATCATCCACATCGAAAACAGCACCGATGCCGAGGTCATACAGTATGACAACCCGCCGGTGATTCTGCTGCGTGGCGGAAAAAACTTTGATTATCCCAAAACCGAAATGCAGATAGGCGGCAAACGGATATTCAAATCTACGATAAAACTATGCGAGAACGACATTTTCGTTGCAATGAGCGACGGCTGCCCGCACGCGGGTATGGGGCTTTCCTATAACTTCGGCTGGAAGCGCGAGGAGATAATCGATTTTCTTGAGACGATATCCGAGGTGGGCTACACCGCAAAAACGCTCTCTACGATCCTTGTTGACGAATGCGACCGTCTTTACGGCGGAAAGCCCGGAGACGATGCGACCGCTGCCGTGATACGCATACGCCGCCGCGAGCCTATGAATATGCTTTTCGGTCCTCCCTCCAACCGCGATGACTGCGACCGCATGATGTCACTTTTCTTCTCCAAGGAGGGCAAGCACATTGTTTGCGGCGGTACGACATCCTCCATAGCCGCAAAATACCTCGGCAAGCCGCTTCGTCCAAGTCTCAATTTTGAAGCGTCGGATGTTCCGCCCACAGCCGAGCTTGAAGGCGTCGATCTTGTGACCGAAGGCGTAATAACCGTAAACAAGGTCCTTTCATACGCCCGCGATTATCTCGCGGGAAACAAGGAATACGAAAAATGGAGCCTCGGACGCGACGGTGCGTCGCAGATAAGCCGCCTTTTGTTTGAGGAAGCCACCGACATCAATTTCTTTGTGGGCAGGGCAATAAACCCCGCGCACCAGAACCCCGACCTGCCGATCAACTTCAACATCAAAATGAATCTTGTTGAGGAGCTTTCAAAGTGTCTCCGTCAGATGGGCAAGCGGATAAAGGTAATTTATTTTTAAGGAATATTCAAATGAGAAAATTCGATACAAAAGTTCAGCACCTCAAATATAAAGTCCTGCGCGAGGTTGCACGTGAGGCATGGAACGATACCCTTCTTGAGTCGGTGCTTGATATACCGATGAAGATAGTACCGGGAAACACCCCCACGATGCGTTGTTGCGTTTACAAGGAACGCGCCATTCTTGCCGAGCGTGTAAAGCTCGCCATGGGCGGCGACAAGGAAAATCCCAACGTGATCGAGGTCATAAAGATCGCCTGCGACGAGTGCCCCATGGGCGGCTACGAGGTGACAAACGCCTGCCGCGGCTGTCTTGCACACCGCTGTGAGGATGTCTGCCGCCGCGGCGCCATATCATTCGACCATCAGCACGTGGCGCACATCGACAAATCCCTCTGCGTCGGATGCGGCATGTGCGCCAAGGTCTGCCCCTATACGGCTATAATCAGCCGCAAACGCCCCTGCGAAAATGCCTGCAAGATAAAAGCGATATCCATGGGCGAGGATAAATCCGCATCCATCGACAACGGCAAATGCACCTCCTGCGGCGCGTGCGTTTATCAGTGCCCCTTCGGCGCGATAATGGATAAATCATTTATCCTCAATGTCATCGACCTCATAAAGAAGAGCGACGGAAACAAAAAATACAAGGTGTATGCCGTTGTCGCCCCCTCTATTTCAAGCCAGTTCACCTATGCAAAGCTCGGACAGGTCATAAGCGGGATCAAAGCCCTCGGCTTCCATACAGTGATCGAAGCGGCTCTCGGCGCGGATATGGTCGCCGAAGCCGAATCGCGCGAGCTTGCCGAAAAGGGATTTCTCACCAGCTCCTGCTGCCCTGCGTTCGTCACGTACATAGAAAAGAACTTCCCCGACCTTGTGCCGTTCGTATCACACAACCTCTCTCCTATGGCAACCATCGCCAAGTATATCAAGGAGCATGAGGACGGCGCGAAAATAGTGTTTATAGGTCCGTGTACTGCCAAAAAGGCAGAGGTGCAGCGCGAGGCTATAAAGCCGTATGTTGACGCGGCAATGACGTTTGAGGAGCTTCAGGCTCTCTTTGACAGCCGCGACATCGACATCACCACACTCGGAGAGGATGTACTTGACAACGCCTCCTACTTCGGACGTATATTCGCGCGCAGCGGCGGTCTTTCCGACGCCGTAAAGGAAGCTCTCAAGGAACAGGGGCTTGACGACTTCCCGCTGAAGCCCTGCGCCTGCGACGGGATCGAGGAATGCCGCATTGCGCTTCTGAAGAAGAGCAAGAACCTGCTTGACGCCAACTTTATCGAAGGCATGGCGTGCATCGGCGGCTGTATCGGCGGCGCGGGATGCCTGACGCACGGTGAAAAGAACAAGGCAGAGGTCGATAAGTACGGCATGGAAGCCTACGAAAAGACCATTGCCGACGCGACATCGGTGCTGAAGCACTGACAGTTTACAATATCAATCAGGACATTGCCGAAAAACCAAAAACGGTTTTGGCAGCTCTGTTCGGATGGGGTCGACACATTTATGCGTCGACCCCTCTTGACATTCTGCGACATATGCGGTACAATTATAGTGTATAAAACTATTCGGAGATCGGAAATTGAGAACAATAACACCTAAACATATATGGAAAACGGTCGGCAGGACAGGCATATTCCTGCTCGTCACTGCCCTGCTGCTCACAGTAGCTGCGGCTGCTGCGCTGTTTGTCACCGCGCGAGGACCGTCGGCAGATGCCTCACGCCGTCTTGCAGCCACGCTTGCCGAAAACGGATCGCCGCTTGCGCGGATATTCTTTACCGATGCCGAGCTCGGCGAGGCATCCTATTACGCCGCCCCGCGCGATGCGGATGCCGGAATAGAATTCACGGACGCACCCGCTGCGCCCGCCATCCACCATGTGAACGGCGGCGCATGGGACGCCGTAGTCATTGAAAATATCGACCCTGCGGCATTAGGGATCAAATCCGGCAATACCAGAGCCGGTAAAAACGGAAATGTTTCGGTCGGGCTTATCCCGGGAGACGCCTCCATTTCGCTTATCGGCGAGCGCTTTCTTTACACCGGCGACGGCGCGGGATACAATGTTTTCGGCATTGATGCCGACGGCGTGCTTCACACAGGCAGATACAGCGCGGCATCCGTATTCAATTCCGGCTGGCGCTTTGCGCTTCCTGCCGAACGCACGCTGATAAGCGGCGGCGTTCCCTGCCGCGAGCTGGGCGGTGGCTACTCCGCACGCGCCGCGATAGGACAGAAAAAGGACGGAACACTTGTTATCGCGCTTGTCGCTCCGCGCGGCATATATCCCCGCGGCGCAACATATGACGAGCTTACGGCGCTCATGTATGAATTCGGCTCTGTCACAGCCGCGGCATTCCGCCCCGCAGGAAAGAGCTATGCCGAGGGCAATGCGGTGCTTTCCACATCCGGAACACCCGGATTTACATTTGTTTTTCCCGTAACACCCGCTGAAAATGACCGCTGACGGTCGCAAACCACTCAAAAAATCGAAAGATATTGCCATGAACAACACCGATATGAAGGAGCTGGTGCGGAAGCATTCGCGCCGCCGCCATCCGAAACGTCATGTTTTCCTCAAGGGCATGATAATATATTCCGTGCTGATGCTCGTCGTCATTGCCGCACTGATGTGCGTAGCGTGGAAATACGCCTCGCTGCGCGACGACGCACTGCCGGAACGCGCGATCGAAAAAATGATCGAACGCAGCGATGCCGCATATTGGCGTCAGCTTTTGCTCTCGGAACTGCCCAAGACCTATCCCGCCTATGAGGACGGCGAAAGGCTTGCGCGAGAGGTACTTGCCGACCGCTTTGCAGTCGGAGAGGTAACATATATCAAATTTGCCGCACGAACATCAGAAGGGCTCCCCGTTTTTCTTCTGATCTCGGACGGCAAACCAATGGCGGAGGTCACGCTACGCAGTCCGCGCGACCGGCTTTTCGGGCTCGGCGAGTGGGAAATAGACTCGGTAAGCTTCCGGCAATCGTATTTTGAAGCAGCCGGAGTGAAATTCTCGTCATATACCATATCTGTTTTTGAGGGTGCCTCTCTCTCCGTAAACGGAGTCACCATCGACCGCAATACGGCGCGGACGGGCGGAGCTTATCCGCTTCTCAACAAGTGCGAGGAGTCAAAATCGGCAGATCTGCCGTGCGATGTTTACACGCTTGACGGCATATATTACAAGCCGCAGATATCAGCGACTCTCGGCAGAACAGCCCTTACCGCAGCAGCGGCTCCCGACGGCTCAGTCTGCTTTGAAGCCCCGGAAAATATGATAAGAACCGTTTCCGCAACCGTGCCGACAGGCGTCACGGTGCGCTTCAACGGTGTAAAGGCAGCCGAGGACTGGGCAGAGCTCACCCACGCCGAAGGCGCCGCAGGCGAGCTTGACGCCGGCGGCACCGGTGCCGGTCAGGTGCTTGACACATGGACCGTGCGCGGTCTCTTCTTTGCCCCCGACGTAAGTGCCGAATATTCCGGGACCGCGCTCAGCGTGGTTTCTGCCGACAACGGCAAATACATATTCAACACACCGGATGAATGCCGATTTACCCTCACCGTTATCGTGCCGCGCGGAGCCGAGGTCACAGTTAACGGTAAAACGCTCACATCCGCTCCCGCGGCGGCATCGCTTGCCGACCTTGAGGGAGGCGGAACGCTGCCGGGACTTTACGGCACCGGCGGCTTTGCGCACTGTTCGGTCACGCCCGCGTTTGACAAATATACCGTTGCGGGCTTTCTTACCCACCCCGTGGTAACGGCGACTCTCAACGGCACTGCTCTTCCCGTCGCAGCCGACCGCACTGACGGATACTTTATCACCTGCGAATTCGACATTCCCGCCACTCCCGCGCCGGAGGGCGGCATCACCGATGCGTCTCTTGCCGACGCTGCCGATGCCGCCGCCGATTTTGCCGGAAGATACTTCTCATACACGGCCAAAGGCGGCGACATGGGCAAAAACTTTACCGCATTTGACGCCGCATACGGTGAAATGCTTGCGTCCCTCACGCGCGACACCCCTGCATACACCAAGCTCATGGAGGGCTATGCGGCTGCATACCGCGCTCCGTCATACGACAAGCTCGAAACCGAACGTCTTGCCATCACCGGCTATACCGTTTACGCAGACGGCTGTGTGGGCATAAGCGCGGAATACTCACTTGCATTTTCAAATGAGCTGCCAGCCGATGCCCCCGCAGACGTGGCTCCCGAGGTCGCTCAACGTACGACCGGCACGATAAGCGTCATGCTTACAAGCTCGGCTTCGGGCTGGACGGTCATGGGCTTTGTAGACCGCCCGTCGGCGTGATCAGATAAATTCGCCGGACGATCTGCCCCGCACAAGCTCGATAAGCTCACGCTCGCGCATAACGCCTACATGACGGTCGGTAAGCTCACCGCCGCGAAAAACCGCAAATGTTGGGATCGACTGCACGCCAAAGCGGCGCGCAAGTTCTGCCTCCTCATCAATGTTGACCTTTGCAACATCAAATCCGGCTTCCCCGTTGCCAAGCCGCTCAACTATCGGAGCAACGGTACGGCACGAACCGCACCACGGCGCGTAAAAATCAACAAGGACCGGCACGGAAGAGCCTGTGAAGTCGTCAAAATTATCTCCGTTAAGACTGATAACGGGCATGATAATACCTCCCGGAATGATAAAAAATATCTATGGGCTGTTGAAAGCACTTCTGCTTTCAACAGCCCATATTATTTTGCATCGGATAATTTAATTTATTCATCCCGGACCGACATACTGTCGATATATCCGCACGCGGCAAGCGCAGCCACGGCGCCGTCTGCGGCGGCGGTGCTTATCTGGCGCACTGTTTTCGTACGGCAGTCGCCGGCAACGAACACGCCCGGCGTTCCCGTGCCGACATCCCCGTCAGCGGTAATATACCCACGCTCGTCAAGCCGTGCAACATCGGCAAACGGACGGTTTTCGGGTGCAAGACCGATAGCTATGAACACACCGTCGGCGTCGATACGGCTTTCCTCACCGCTCGCAGTATTGCGCAGCCGCAAGCCGCAAAGCCGGTCGCCGTCCTTGATATAACCGCAGGCAACGGTATTGAAAACAATATCTACATTTCCGCGTGCCGCAAGCGCGGCGGCGGATGCAGGCTCTCCGGTAAGATTGCCGAGATTCTGAACGACAGTGACGTGCGCGGCTGTGTCTGCAAGCATTGCGGCTTCGACTATCGCGGAGTTTCCGCCGCCGATAACGGCAACGCGCTTTCCCGCGTAAAATGCACCGTCGCACACCGCGCAGAATGACACGCCGCGTCCTACAAGCTCGTCCTCGCCGTCAAGTCCCAGCCGTCTGTGGGATGCCCCGGACGCAATGATAACGGCGCGCGCTTTCTTTTCCCCATCATCGGTATCTGCCGTAATGCATCTGCCGTCGGCACTGCGGCGGACCCCTTCGACCGTCACGGGATCTATTTCGGCTCCGAGCGAAAGCGCCTGCTCCACCATGCGGTCGGCAAGCTCCACGCCGGATATCTCGGCAAAGCCCGGGTAATTTTCGATCTTGGGCGAATACGTCATCTGACCGCCGAAGGTAGACCGTTCAAGCACCAGCACGCTCTTTCCCGCACGGCGGGCATAAATGGCGGCGGTAAGTCCCGCAGGACCCGCGCCGACTATGATTATGTCATACATTTTATCTCTCCATTTCAAACAGAAAACGGCGGACTGCCGCGTATGCGGCGCAGCAGTCCGCCGTTATTTTAGATCATTTTATGCCTTTTTATTCGCAATAAACTGCTTTACGCCGGTGATATCCGAGAAAGTTATCACCTTGTCCCCCGTCTCAACAACAAGCGTGGGTGCCTGGCTGATGCCGTGCTCCTTTGCAAACTCAGGTGAATCCTCATGGTATACCCTGTCAAACGCAACGCCTTCCTTTTCAAGCAGACTTGCCGCTATCTTGCACTTGGGGCAGGTCTTAGTAGCAAACAGAACGACTCTTTCGGGTGCTTCGTGAGTCGCCGGAGCGGATGCTTCCGTTCCCTCGCAGCAGGCACAGCCGTGAGCCTTGATGCCGTGCGCGGCTCCCTCATCGAACTTTTTCATCGAATTGGCAATGTTGTACTCAAGTCTTTCGGTGTACTCCTGCGCCTTGCCGCTGTTCCAGTTCTGGACCGGACGGTAATAGCCGGTTATGCGGCTGTATACCTCTGTCTTTTTACCGCACTTGGGGCAGGTGAAATGCTCGCCCGAAATGTAGCCGTGATCGGCGCAGACCGAATATGTCGGAGAGATGGTATAGTAAGGCAGACGGTAATTTTCGGCGATCTTGCGCACAAGGTTTGCCGCCGCGCGCCAGTCGGGAAGCTTTTCGCCGAGGAAGGTGTGGAACACCGTGCCGGACGTGTAAAGAGTCTGAAGCTCGTCCTGAATATCAAGTGCAGTAAACACATCATCGGTAAAGCTGACGGGCAGATGGCTTGAGTTGGTGTAGTACGGTGTGTCGCCCTGCGACGCGGTGATGATATCGGGATATCTCTCTCTGTCATGCTTTGCAAGACGGTAAGAGGTGGATTCGGCAGGCGTTGCTTCAAGGTTATAGAGGTCGCCGTATTTTTCCTGATAGTCGGAAAGACGTTCGCGCATATGATTGAGCACATCCTTGGTGAATTCCTGTGCGCGTCCGTCGGTCATATCGCAACGCAGCCATCTTGCGTTGAGGCAAGCCTCATTCATACCCACAAGACCGATAGTCGAGAAATGGTTGTCAAAGGTGCCGAGATATCTCTTGGTGTAGGGATAAAGTCCCTCGTCAAGCAGCTTGGAAATAACTGTACGTTTGATCTTGAGCGAACGTGCGGCAATATCCATCATGTGGTCAAGACGGCGGTAGAAGTCCTCCTCGCTTTCGGCGAGGTAGCCGATACGCGGCATATTTATTGTAACAACACCGACAGAACCGGTGCTTTCGCCCGAACCGAAGAATCCGCCGGATTTCTTGCGCAGCTCGCGCAGGTCAAGACGCAGACGGCAGCACATCGAACGCACATCTGACGGCTCCATGTCGCTGTTGATATAGTTTGAGAAGTACGGCGTGCCGTATTTTGCCGTCATTTCAAAGAGAAGACGGTTGTTTTCGGTCTCCGACCAGTCAAAGTCGCGGGTTATGGAATAAGTGGGAATAGGATACTGGAAGCCGCGGCCGTTGGCGTCGCCCTCTATCATGACCTCGATGAACGCCTTGTTCACCATATCCATCTCGCGCTTGCACTCACCGTATGTGAAGGGCATCTCCTTACCGCCCACGATAGCGGGACGGTCGGCAAGGTCGGCGGGAACGGTCCAGTCAAGGGTTATGTTGGAGAAAGGAGCCTGAGTTCCCCAGCGCGAGGGTGTGTTCACGCCGTAAATGAAGGACTCAACGCATTTTTTGACCTGCTCATAGCTGAGGTTATCCACCTTTACGAACGGAGCCAGGTATGTGTCAAACGAGGAAAACGCCTGTGCGCCCGCCCATTCGTTCTGCATGATACCGAGGAAGTTCACCATCTGGTTGCAGAGCGAGGAAAGGTGCTTTGCGGGAGCCGAGGTGATCTTGCCGGGGATGCCGCCAAGCCCCTCTTCAATAAGCTGGCGCAGCGACCAGCCTGCGCAGTAGCCGGTGAGCATTGAAAGATCGTGCAGGTGTATATCCGCCTTTTTGTGCGCCTCGGCGATCTCATCGTCGTAGACCTCGGAAAGCCAGTAGTTGGCGGTGATCGCGCCCGAGTTTGACAAAATAAGTCCGCCTACCGAGTATGTAACGGTCGAATTTTCCTTGACGCGCCAGTCGGTCGCCTTTACATAAGAATCGACCAGCTTTTTGTAGTCAAGCATTGTGGATTTCATATTGCGGAGCTTTTCGCGCTGACGGCGGTAAAGGATGTACGCCTTTGCAACATCCTCGTAGCCTGCCTGTGCCAGCACAGATTCAACGCTGTCCTGAATGTCCTCAACCGAAACCAGGTCGTTTTTCACCTTCGGCTCGAAAGCCGCTGTGACCTTAAGCGCAATGAAATCAATTATATTCGGATTATACTGACGCTCGCAGGCGTCAAATGCAAGTGTTATCGCAGTGCTGATCTTTGAAAGATCAAAATCAACGGTTTTGCCGTCTCTTTTAAGTACACGGTACATTTTTTGTTTTTCCTTTCTGCAGTTAAAGCACGCGCCACGCGTGCTATAAAAGTATAACACAATATATAGTGTTTGTCAAGGAGCAATCTCGCAATATGTAGTGAAAAAAATAAATTCGGCAGTATGTCCAAAAACACACTGCCGTGTTTGTACAGTTTTACGGAATACGCAGAATTTCAATTAGACCCCTGTCTTACTGCCGCCCGCACGTTGTCGAAAGGCGTCAAACCGTGTCACACTCCGCGCAGTTCGGCGCGAACCACGAACGGAGCAGCCGCAGCCGCAAAGCCTTCCATTTCTTCGCGCGGCACGGCATGAAGTCCCGGCTGTATCAGCGCGCCGGAGTCGCGGAAGCCCTGCAGAAAGTACCGCTTTGCGCCGTGTATCATCTTTCCGATCGCGGGAAAACACTCAAGCTCGTGAAATTCAGCCACAACAGTGGTACGGAATTCATAATCCGGCGCACCGCTCATGATAGCGGAAATGCTATCGCGCACCAAAGATACGTCGAATCCCGGGATCCCCACCGTAGCGGCATAGCGTTCGGAGGAATTTTTAATGTCCATGGCGACATAGTCCACCGCACCTTCATCAAGCAGCGCGGCAAGCCGCTTCGGGTGCGTGCCGTTTGTGTCCAGCTTCACGGAATAGCCCATCTCGCGTATGCGGCGGATGATATCGCCGATGTCTGGCTGAAGGAGCGGCTCGCCGCCCGTTATAGCCACACCGTCAAGCACGCCCCGCCTGCGGCGCAGCAGATCAAACAGCACCGCCTCATCGATCGGCGTTTTGCCCGGCTCGAGCACCAGCTGCGAATTATGGCAGAACGGGCAGCGCAGATCACAACCACCCGTAAATACCGTACACGCCACATGCCCCGGATAGTCAAGCAGCGTTACCTTATTGAGTCCCTCTATATTCATTGCGGCAATATCATGTATAGCGCGGGTCGAATATACGCGCCTTGTAGAATGCGCGGGTGTTGAATATCACCTCGCCCGCCCGTTTACCCTCAGCGTCAAAAATGACGTATCTGTCGGTATCGTGGGCGGCATAAACACCGGTTGCGACAGTGCGTATGATCCTGCCGTCGTCAAGATTGCCTATGCACTTTGTACCGCCCACACTGACGCTGCCCGGCGCGTTGGCAAACGAGCCGTTTTGCTTGTTGAATATCACGATATTGCCGCCGCCGATCCACAGACGATCGGGGTCGCCGTAATATGCGGATATGTCGTGTCCGCCCGCCTTGGGAAGCGTGGCGCGATAGCCGGGAATGGCGCTGATCGTCGCGCCCGTACCGCTGCCCGACACCTCAAATGCCACTATCTCCTTTGTTCCGACCGCCCAGAGGATCTCCCTCACGTCGTCCCATATGATGCCGTGCGCGCCTTCAAGCGCAACAGACACGCACTTCAACGTGATCGCGCCCTTATCATTTGCGGGATAAAAGCGTATCATCGCCTTTGATTCGTTGCCGTTGCCGGAGCAAGCCACGGCAATGGCGCCGCTCGGCAGATATTCTATCGAATGCGGTCCGTAGCCGGGAAGAGACGTGTCAAATATACATTTGCCGGACGGATATTCGCCGACTCCGATGAATCCCGATGATGATGTAATGCAAAAAACGTATTTTCCGAGCACGGGGCTGTAACGCAGACGGCACTCGTCTATTCTGTTGTCGGATTTTGATACCGAAAAGCCTTTTGCAGCCGTGGGTGCGAATGACCACAGCACCGGTGCATTGTCCCCCGCTTCGATGTCAACGATCGCGCAAACGCTGTTTTTCTGATCGGCAAGTGCCAGGCGCATACCGCCAATGATCCCCTTCTCGTCTGCGGGATATACCGCCGCGCTGAATGCGGCAGGCTCTGCAACAGCGGTCCCGACCGCAGCATTTCCGGATATGCCTTCAATGTATTTTTCAATAAACCTGCGTGCTGCCGCGACCGCGTATCCGCCGCTGCCGCCTATAAGCAGCATTTCGGGCGCACCGGCTGCGCTGCCAACGCACAACTCACCCACGGCGAGCGTGACCGCATCAGCCGCCCCGCCTATACGGATCGACGGCGCGCCGGTGGCTTTTCTCACCGCTACGGTCGGGATCGGAATACCCGTTTTACGTGCGATCGCGCTGCCTATAAGCTCTGCCGCGTACTTCTCGTCCCGGTTCGCGGCATCGGGAATGACTATTTCAAATTCCGACACGTCATGCCCGTTTATTGACAGCGAGCTTGCCTCATATTCGCCCCTCTCGCATCGGTCAAGAGTCTCATCTATCTCGATCACACCGTTTTCGCACTCCTTAACGAATGAATCCGTAAAAAGCTTCACCGCTTGGGCTGTTGCCTCATCGCTGCCGCCGACAATGACCAGACGACGGCTTGCGGCAAAGTATTTCACGCGGTAATCATTTATTTTCAGTCCCTCTGCCGCCTGCGCGCTTTCGGAACGGTTGGTGTTCCCTATTAGTATTTCCGTCGCCGATGCCGGGATCTCTGATGCATCCTTTACCCAGTCCTCAGAAACATTCATATCAACGCCCGCGTGCTGCGAAAAAGCTTTACGGAGCGATTGCACCGCTTCCTTGAGCACATCGTAATACCCCTTGTCCGGGCGGACTATCTCATATTCCGACATTCCGTTATCGCATATTTTTACGAACACGGGACCGGACGGTTCCGTCGTGTCATCGCAGCCCTCCGATGGCTTGCAGGCAACAAGGGCCGTGAGCAAAATAAGCACCGCAGCCGCCCAAGCCGCCGCGCGCCGCCGCAAAATGCGTTTTGTTTTTTTCACCATAAATCATCCTCCCGGCGGCGTCAAATGCCGCAAATATAATATATTGTAATCCATTTTGTGCCGAAAGTCAAGTGCCGACCCGAATTTGTGCGAAAAACAGCTTTTTTCGCTTGCAATGCGCCGCCAAATGTGATAAAATTAAAAGAGAAAAATTCAAGGAGGAACACATGAAAAACAATATACTACGCACAGTATGCGCGCTCATGCTCGCGCTGGTGCTTTGCGCTTCCGTCATAGGCTGCGCCGACAAGCAGGGAGACGGTAAGGAAAGCTCAACGGCACCTGCCGCCACCGATGCCCCCGAGGGCTCCACGGCGTTTGACCCATTTGCACATCTCGGCGACAAAGAGGATTACCGCGGGACCGAATTCTGCGTACTCAACGGCTGCACGGCAAGTTGGTTCACACGCAATTCTGTTGTATGCGAAGATGTTGACGGCGACCCGATAAGCTACGCCATCACCCGCCGCGCCGCACGTGTGGCTGAAAAATACGGCGTAAAGCTCACCGAAATTTCAGACCCCAACTTCAAAGAAACGGTAGACACCGCTATAACCACCGGCGACCTTTACTTTGACGTTGCAATGGTCACGCTGATGAGCGTCTACCCCCTGGCACAGCGTCATCTGTTTTACGATTACAACAAGCTTGAGAGCGTTGACCTTTCAAACCCGTGGTGGGACCGCAACGCCGTATCCGACCTTTCGGTGTGCGGCAAGCTTTATTTCTGCACAGGTTCATTCGACATCACCCGTTTTGACAGCATCCGCTGCCTCGCCTTCAACAAGGATATGCTCAACACCCTGTCGCTTGAAAGCCCGTATGATCTTGTTGACAGCGGAAAATGGACGATAGACAAGTTCATCGAGCTCGGCGAAGCGGCAAAGGTAGACTTCGGTTCGGACGGAAAATACACAGACGAGGACAACTACGGCCTCGCCTCATACAATGACATAATCAACGACATATTCCTCTCCGGCTGCGGGATCAAATACATAACCAAAAATTCCGACGATGAGCTTATCTGCGACATAAACTATGACAAGCTTACGGTGGTATCGGACAAGGTGCGCCGGATAATGCACGAACCCGGCTTTACATTCGACTCCAAAAACGACGCAATGAAGCCGTACTGCCGCGGCATGGGCACGCGCGTGCTTGAACAGCTCCTTGTTGAGGGCAGAGCGCTGTTTTACAGCGAATGCCTTGCCAACACACGTTACTTCCGCGAGTCAAACATAAACTACGGCATCGTGCCGCCGCCCAAGTACGATGAAGAGCAGGAGCGCTATTACTCGGTAATGATAAATCCGTTCATGTATTGTATTCCGTACAACTCCGCCGACCCCGAACGCACCGGATTTTTACTTGACGCATACATGGCGGCATCGCACGACACTGTCGTTCCCGCATACTACGATATAACCCTTGTCGGAAAGATAGCGCGCGACCCCGAAACGGTCAAAATGCTCGGCATCGTGTTTGACAGTCTTTCCTACAACATACACATTTCAAACGTGACCGTGCGTTCCACGATCCAGACGGAAATAAACCGCAACTCGACCGGCGTCATATCCGCGCTAAAGCGCATCGCAAATGTCATTCCCCGCTCGCTGGCAAAAGTGAACGATGACATGAAAGGATAAAAAGCGGGAGTCCGCCGCACGAACGCCCGAAATAACGATATGAGCCGCAGGCAGCCGCGCATTAGCGCGGCTGCCTGCGGCTCATATTTATTTTGCTTATCCGGCTTCCTGTACCTTTTTAATGGAATCCTGAAGATTTTTGAGGCTGATGTTCACAGCGGTTTTGAGCTGTTTGAATTTGGATGCGGTTATATCCGTTTTGCCGGTAACGATCGTACGGGGAGTCTGATGCACCGAGTTGAGACGCTTGGTGTAAAGCACGCCTGCGTCAATATAAATACCGGAATAGATCTTGTCGAGCATATCCCACGATGCGCTGTCCTGCATATATTTGGACTTGAGCGCCACATTGTAATACACGGGAACCACGTTCAGATAGCTGCTCCACGCCATATACTCAAGCACCGCGCCGAGCATTTCCGCGCGCTCGTCGCTGACGGGCTGGCAGATGCCGAAGGCGGTGAACTGGTCGTGCAGAAAGGTCTGATATTCCGCCTGGTTCTCGTCAAGCTTCGGGCAGGGGATGACGCCGTATTTGTCCTTCATATCGCGCAGATATTCGGTCTCTGATGCGCAAAGACGCAGTGTAGCGGTAAGTGCGCGTCCCTCGGAGAACATACTGCTTATCGTATTCTGACGGTCACTGTCGCCGCCCGATGTCACTATGTATGAGTTGGCATCGTAAAACAGCTCCGTGACCTTACGCAGCGTGACGGAAAGACGGTCAACGTCAACGGCGTATTCAAGCCAGTTGTCGGCGTTCTTGACAAGTATCGGATTTTTGCAGCTTGACCAGTAGGGGTCGATATAGGAAAGCGTTGAGGAAATCAGTCCGACAGTGTCGCCGGCAGATACAGCTCCGCTTGAATCGTTGTCGCTGTAATACTGCTTGCCGAGGCGGATCTGATAGTCCAGCGTCCACTTTCCGTCATTCACAATGTCGAAGAGCGACTTTTCACCGAGCGTATCGAAAAGATCGCGGTTGAAGAATGTAACGAACATAAGGCGGTAAAGCGCAAGTGATGCGGCGCCGGTGCACATATACTGACCGTTGCCTATGGATGCAACATCATTGAAGCCCTGCGACCAGTACGGCACGGAAAGATCGAGATATTCAAGCTTTTTGAGATTGTAAAGAATGCCGTCGCCGGTGTACATTATGGTCGAATAGCAACTGTTGGCAATGATGTCGTAGCGGTGCTCTCCGGTGCTGAGCGCATTTTTCACCGCATTGGTGGCTGCATATCCATCCCCCGAGACCTTTTCGTTGACTATCGTTATCCCGAAACGGTCCTCCATCGAGCTGTTGCGGCGGCTTATCGCGGTATGGATAACGTCTCCGTCATCCTGATCGACCGATACCTCGTCGCGGACATAGTCGTAATCGCGGCTGATAAAAGTAACGGTCTCGCCCTTGTACGAAAGCTCATTTGGCAGATTGTTTGTTACGGATTCGCTTTCCGGGGCGGCTGTTGTTGCGGCATCCGGCGTTCCCGCAGTGGTCGTGCCGTCGCCGCCGTCGGGCTTTTCGGGATCCGAACAGGCTACGAGCGGGACAGCAAGCATAATGACAGCAAGGAGCAGGCAAATGATCTTTTTCATTCAGTGTTTCCTCCGTGATATAGTAATTCTGGGGGCAAGCCGGGACTGCGGCGCAGACTCGCAACAGCTCCCGTTTGATTAATTATACTATATTCCGGTCAATAAATCAACACCTTTATCGGCATTTTGTTTAAAAAAGCGTCACCATGATTGACCGAAGGGATTTTTGGTGATATACTATTGATGCGTTGAGCCCCAAACCGCTCCGCACGGAAGGATACCGCAAAATGAGAACAGACACCGAAAAAACAGTGATAAAAAAAATAAAACGCGCCAACACCGACTGGTGGATACGCGAAAAGGCTGTCGTCGGCGACAACGGGATGACATATATGGTCTTCTGCACCGACACAGGCGAGATACATATTGCCGAGGCGGACTTTCGTGCGCCCCGCCGGGCTGTGCGCGATTATTGCCTTTCGCGCCTTAATCACGACTATGCCGACGAACACAATTCGCCGTCGCTCTGCATTCTGCCCGACGGCAGACTGGTAGTGGCATATGCCGGGCACGCCGCGCATGGGCTTTCGATGAGGATCAGCGAACGTTCGTTTGACATTTACTCCTTTGCGCCCGAAAGATCGCTTGATTTTGACGGCAGCGTGACCTATGCGCAGATGTTTTTCAATACCGCGCGCGGCGAGCTTTGGCTTTTCTGCCGCGTAAGCCGCGTAACATGGCAATTCCGGTGTTCGCGCGACGGCGGAAAAAGCTTCACGGCACCGCGCACATTTATACATTCCGATGCCGGCGGACTTTATTACGCCGACATCCGCCGCCAGCTTACCGCCACGCACGATCTGGTAAGCGAGCGTTTTGTGTTCGCCGTGTACGGACATCCGGTAAAGTCCGCCGATCACACGATACGAACGGGCATGATATCGGCAGACGGCGAATTTTTGCGCATGGACGGCAGCACGCTCGGCGTCAGTCTTTTTCATGGAACCGGGCTTTTGGATATAGACTCGCTTGACGCGGCATATTCCGCGCCGGCAGGCTCTACCGTTAGACTTCTGTCTGTCGCGCCGACCGTACCGCCGCGCATCGTTTTTGCGGCTTTCCGCTATCCCGACGACACGGAAGCCGTCTACCGCGTTGCCACATGGCGTGACGGCGCGTGGCAGATATCCGGGGATATCGCCGGAAGCGGCGCGTTTCTTTCGGATAACGATTCATACGGCAGACCCGTGCGTGACGGCTCCGAGACCTATGTCTGCGGCGCGGAATTCTACTGGGGGATAGGCGCACCCGCCTTTCGGCGGGACACGCCCGCGCACACGGACGGCGATTCGCTTTATCTCATACGCAAAAGGCAGGATGAAAAATGGGTGATGGAGCGTTACGTCTCGCAGGACTGCGGCAAAACGTATGAATTTGAGCACACCGTCCACACCGCCGCCGACGGGCATAAGCTCTGGCGTCCCGTCGTGCCGGTATACGCGCAGGACGAAATGCCGGTATACTGTCACGAAGGCATTTACGGTGCATATAAGGGCGGGTGGCATTGCGACATGATAATGCCGACCGAGACCGACGGCTGTTTTTGATATCAGGGTCCGCGCACATTTATTATTTATAGCTTTCCCGGCGGCTTTCAGCCGCCGGGAACAAGTCGTAGGGAGTGTTAAAAAACTCAAATTGGTTTTTTTTACACTCCCTCTGTTTATTTTGTTTCTTTAAGCTCAGGTGTTTCCATTGCGGCGCGCAAAACTATACGGTCGTTCTCGTGCACCAGATATTTTTCAGCACGGTCGAGCCGTATCCACTCAACATCCGCTATCTCACCCGCGCGAGCCATTGTCGCCTCGCAATCGGTGAAAGCCAGAAAATAAACCACTTCCTTATCCACACCGGGAACAGGATGATAGTTTACCGTTTTGCGGAATGCCGACGTGATCTTTATCCGCACCGATGTTTCCTCAAACACCTCGCGTTCTGCGGTCATAAGCTCGGTCTCACCAACCTCAACGTGCCCCTTGGGGAACGACCGGTTGCCGCCGCGCCGCTGACGTATCATCAGTATATACCGCCTGCCGTCCTTACCGCGGCGCACCACAAGTGCGCCGCATGATTTCTCATGGATCATATCAGTCCGGCTTTACTTCTTCCATCACGTACGCCTCAAGCACGTCGCCCGGCTTGAGATCGTTGAACTTTTCAAGTCCCACACCGCATTCATAGCCCTGAGCTACCTCACGCACGTCATCCTTGAAGCGGCGGAGCGAGGAGATCTTATCCTCAAACACCACAACGCCGTCGCGCACGACACGTATGAGAGCGGAACGTGTGATCTTGCCGTCCTGCACGTACGAACCGGCAATAAAGCCGACATTGGGAACGTGGATGACCTGTCTGACCTCGGCATGACCGAGCAGGTTTTCGCGGAACTTGGGAGCCAGCATACCCTTCATAGCAGCCGTGATTTCGTCTATGCACTCGTAGATCACGCGGTAGGTGCGTATATCAACGCCCTGACGCTCGGCGGAATCCAATGCCGATTTATCGGGACGTACATTGAAGCCGACGATTATCGCATTTGATGCCGCGGCGAACATAACATCGCCCTCGGTGATCCCGCCGGCTGCGGAGTGGATCACTCTTACCTTGACCTCTTCGTTGGAGATCTTCTCAAGCGACTGCTTTACAGCCTCTGCGGAGCCGCCGACGTCTGCCTTGACGATGATGTTGAGCTCCTTGACGCCCTCCGAGATCTGTGCGAACAGATCGTTGAGGTTGGCGCGGCTGTTGGCTTTGAACGTGTCCTCCTTTGCCTGTGCGCGGCGGCGGTCGGCAAGTTCACGCGCCATTCTCTCGTTTTCAACAGCGTTGAACTCATCGCCTGCGGCGGGCAGGTCGGCAAGACCGGTTATCTCGACCGGCATTGAAGGCGTTGCCGCCTTTACGGCGCGTCCGGCGTAGTCGGTCATCGCTCTTACACGTCCGACAGACGTACCGGCAATAACGATATCTCCGCTGCGGAGAGTACCGTTCTGTACAAGCACGGTCGCCACGGGTCCGCGGCCCTTGTCAAGCTTGGATTCGATTATAACGCCCTTCGCACGGCGGTTGGGATTTGCCTTGTATTCTTTTACTTCCGCAATGAGCAGAATATCCTCAAGCAGATCGTCGATACCCGTGCGCTTGAGTGCGGACACGGGAACGCACATAACATCTCCGCCCCATTCCTCGGGGACAAGGTCGTATTTTGTCAGCTCCTGCTTTACGGCCTCGGGATTGGCTCCAGGTTTATCCATTTTGTTTATTGCAACGATTATGTCAACGCCCGCTGCCTTGGCATGGTTGATGGCTTCGACCGTCTGCGGCATTATACCGTCGTCGGCAGCCACAACGAGAATAGCAATATCCGTCGCCATTGCGCCGCGCGCGCGCATCGCCGTAAACGCCTCGTGTCCCGGGGTGTCAAGGAATGTTATGTCCTTGCCCTTTATACGGACGCGGTACGCGCCGATATGCTGTGTGATACCGCCTGCCTCGCCTGCGGTAACATGAGTGTTTCTGATAGCATCGAGCAGTGATGTCTTACCGTGGTCAACATGACCCATAACGCACACGACCGGCGCGCGCTCAACAAGATCATCCGCTTTGTCCTCGCCTTCGTCAAAGAGGCGGTCTTCGATCGACGTCACGACCTCGCGCGTGACCTCTGCTCCCAGCTCGTCGGCAACAAGCGCGGCGGTATCAAAATCGACCACCTGATTTACGGTCGCCATTACGCCCATCATCATAAGGCGCTTTATGACCTCTGCCGCCGTTACCTTAAGGCGGGATGCAAGCTCGCCTACGGTGATCTCATCCGGTATCATCGCGTGTACCGGCTGCTTCTTTACCGGCTGAGCGGCAGAAGCCGGCGCGCCGCGTCGGCCGTTCTGACGGCGGTCGCGGGGCTGATTCTGCTGCGGACGCTGCTTGCCGCCCTGACGCTGGTTGCCCTGCGCCTGCGGCTGACGCTGACCTTCCTGACCGCGCTGACCGCGCTGTCCCTGCGGCGTGCGGGGACGTCCCTGCGTCTGCTCACCGGACGCGGGCTGCTTTTTTACCTTCTGTGCGCCGCCCTTTATATCCTTTACCGTGTCGGGAACAAAATTGTCAAGTCTGTCATCATATTTTGAAAGATCGACTGCCTCCGCTCCGGTACCGCGCGTGTCCACCACGCGTGTTCCCGCGTTTTTGTTGACTGTAACTGTCTCGCGCGTTCCCTCCGTGACAGCGGAGCCTATGGCAAGTCCGGGCTGCTTTTGCTGTTTCTGATTCTTTTCAGCCTTTTCCGCCTGTGCGCGGTCGCCCTTCTTCTGCTGTACGTTTGCCTGTTCCGCCTTTTTCAGACGGTCCTCAAACCGCTCGCCTGCCGAGCGTGCAAGATTTGCCTGCCCGCCGCCGGTGACGGTCTTCTGCGGCTTTTTCACATCCGCCGGCTTTGCAGCCGTTTTTTCCGCCGCAGGCGCCTTCTTCTCCGGTGCTGCGGGAACGGGCTTTTCTGCCGGCTTTTCAGCGGGTTTTGCCGCCGGCTTTGCCGTCTTGTCTTCATCCTGCGGCTTTTTTTCCTCCGCCTTTTCCTCGGTCGGGCGGAGCGATGGGATATATGTCACCCCGTCAATGTAATCTTCAATATTATCTATCTGGTTGGAGCGGGTCATCCTCTCCAGAAACAGATCGAGCTCAAACGGCTCAAGTGCCTTCTGCGTTTTTATCTCGATCCCCGCCTCGGCAAAAAAGTCGGTCACTTCTTTGGTCTTGAGACCGAGATCCTTTGCAAGCTGATTTACCTTTACCTGTGTCGCTGTTGCTGCCATATTCCATCATCCTCCTTGGGGTTTTATCAGATACCGAGCGGGCGCGCCGCTTTTTCTATCATTCTGACCATCGATGCGTCGGTCACTGCGACCGCCGCCGTTACGCCGCCGCGACCGACCGCCGCGGCAAGCTCCGCTCCCGTAGCCGGAAGCACCATAAGCCTTACGCCATAGTATGCGCATCTGTCACGAAGACGCTTTGCCGTGTTCGGAGAATTATCTCCGGCTGAAATGACCAGCCTTGCAGCCCCCGTCTTGAGTGCATCGCACACAAGCTCGGTGCCGCGCACGACAGCGCCCGCGCGAACGCAAAGTCCGATATTTCCGAGCATACGCGCCACTGCAGCGGCGCGCGCCGCCCCTTCGGTAACGGGAGGCGAACAGCTCTCGTTTTTTTCCTGTTTTGTTCCGTCAACACGCGCCTGCGGCTTTACACCGCTTTTTTCTGCGTGCATTTTCTCCGCCCCTGCGGAATCGGATCTTTTTTGCATACTTTGCTCTCTGTATCCTTTATTACTTGATTTGCGTCACCGGACGCACCGTGCGGGAAGAGACAGAATCCCGCATTCATTTTGCGGCGGCAAGCTCCTCTGCGAGTGTCTGCCATACCTCATCGGGTATCGCGCACCCGAAGTTCTGCTCCGCGCGGTGATTTTTCCTCACCTTTGCAAGGCAGGCTGCTGTCGGACATACATAAGCCCCGCGTCCCGCTTTTTTGCCGGTACGGTCTATCGAAACAGACCCATCGGGGGCTCTTACGATCCTCACAAGCTCATTTTTCGGGCGGTGCTCACCGCATCCGAGGCACTGACGTTCGGGAAGCTTTTTTACCTTCCCCGCCGCGTCGTTTTGCTTTTTCATATCCGTTTTGCGACCTTATTCGGTCTTTATGTCTATCTTGCAGCCTGTAAGACGCGCCGCAAGACGTGCGTTCTGACCCTCGCGTCCGATAGCCAGTGAAAGCTGGTCGGGCTTTACGACCACGTGAGCAGATCTCTCGGCGGTCATCTCAACGCTGTCAACGGTCGCGGGAGAAAGCGCCGAAGCGATGTATTCCTCGGGATTCTCGCTGTAACGCACAATGTCTATCTTTTCGCCGTTCAGCTCGGCGCAGATGGTGTTGATGCGCATTCCGTGGTTGCCTATGCAGGCTCCTACGGGATCGACCGCCTCGTCGCGCGACATTACCGCAAGCTTTGTGCGTGAGCCCGCCTCGCGTGCGATGCCTTTGATTATCACAGTGCCGTCCGAAATTTCGGGGACCTCAAGCTCGAACATACGGCATACGAATCCGGGATGTATACGCGAGAGCGTAACGAGCGGTCCGCGCGCATCGCGGTTGACCTCAAGGACGTAGACCTTTATCTTCTGCCCTATCGTGAACTGCTCGCCGGGTATCTGCTCGCCAACCGCCAGGACCGCGCGTCCCGTGCCGGTATCGATAAGTATATTTCCTGTTTCGTGGTCTATCTTTTCGACTGTCGCCGTGATTATTTCCTCGCGCTTCTTCTCGTATGCTTCCTGCGCTATCTTGCGTTCGGCTTCACGAACGCCCTGAATTATCACCGACTTTGCCGCACCTGCCGAAAGGCGGCGGAAGTTTTTGGTTTTGACCTCGAACTCAAGCACCTTGCCGACGGTCGCGCGCTTGTTTATCGCACGCGCTTCTTCAAGCGAAAGCTGAGTTTCGGGATTATCGACCTCAGCCACGACCTCCTTCTGCTGATAGACCTTAACATCCTTCTTTGCCTCGTCTATCACCACGCGGACATTTGTGTTATTGCCGTATTCCTTTTTGTAAGCCGCAATGAGAGCCGCCTCGATCTTCTCGAGCATATAATCCTTGGGTATGCCCTTTTCCTTTTCAAGCATATCAAGGGCGGCGAAAAATTCTGTGTTCATCTCATATTCCTTTCATTCATATTGCGACGCGCGGCGTCGCCTCTGCCTGCTTATTTCCGTATGCCTGCCGCCGTCGGTGCCCGCGCGGGCACCGTGCCGGCTCAGTCGCCGAAATTGTATATTACCTTCATTTTTGATATTGCTTCGGGCACGAGCGCGACCGGTTCGCTGCCCTCGCTCTCGCGTATCAGCACGCGTCCCTCTGCGTCAAGACCGACAAGAATGCCGCTGAAGACCCTTCTGCCGTCCTGCGGTGCAAAAAGCCGGGCTTCGACCTTTTCGCCCACGCACGCGGGAATATGTCTCTCAAGCGTCAGCTCGCGCTCGATCCCCGGCGAGGATATCTCAAGGTAATAGGATTCATCTATCGGGTCCGCCTCGTCAAGCACGGGATCGACCGCACGGTGTACCCGCTCGCAGTCGTCGATGCCCACGCCGTCCTCCGAATCTATCGTTATGCGCAGTATCCGCCTTGTGCCTTCCTTTACGAATTCTATATCCCAGATATCGCATCCGGCGTTCTTTACGACCGGCAGAAGCAGGTCATATACCCTTTCCGGCACGCCGCCGAGCTCTTTTTTCATACCGTAAGCACCTTTCCTTCACTAAATAAGAGTGGACGCAAGCCCACTCTCCATTACATCATAATATACTCTACATTAATTATACCACACTTTTTTCCTTTATGCAATAGCTTTCCGATTTTTTTCCGTTCTTTTTTTGCAATTTGAAAAGATTTTTTTGCCCGGCGCGCGCTTTCGTATGATTTCCGAAAAAGAATATAAGATTTTTATATATTTTGAGCTTTTGGGGTGCTAATATAGTAACATACTTAAACCCAAAAGGAGATAGCGACAAATATGAAGAATCTTCTCAAGTTCAGTCTTTCGCCGGATGCCTCGCGCATTGTCTGGAGCGCGGACGGCACGCCTCTCGCCGGCACCGAGGGCGGCGATTTCTGGCGCATCATGGCGGACGACGGCTACTATATCGAAATGATCGTGCATTCCGCCGAGCAGCGGGGCACCGTAACGGTGGACGGCTGCCGCACGACCGTTGTTTACGACGGGCTTGTGACCGACTTCGGCAGAAAGCTTGACGTAAAGCTCACGCTTACCATTACAGACTCCGGCGAGGGATACACCTTTGACGCCTGCGTTGAAAACCGCGGTGACGCCCGTATAAACGAGCTTGAATACCCCTACATCGACCTTAACCGTCTCGTCGGCGAACGCGCGGACGATATTCTCTACCGCCCCGCAGGCATGGGCGAGCGCATAAAAAATCCGTGGCGCGCGCTCGGAACGGCTCATACCGAATACATGAGCTCGGATTACAACGAGATCAAATCCACCATAGTCTACCCGCGCCCCGGCACTATGACCTGGCTCGGCATACAGTCGGACAAATACTTCCTTTACATAGGCCGGCACGATGAGCGCACCCGCGCCTGCTGCCTTCTCAACGCCATTCAGCCGCGTGAGTCAAAAACACCGCGGCTCGTGTCGTCTATCTGTCACTATCCCTTTGCCCGCAAGGGCGAAGCCATCTGCACGCCGCCCGTTGTCGTTACCATGTCTGAGGGCGACTGGCGCATCGGCTCCGACATTTACGGCGCGTTTGCTCATTCCACTTACTTCAAGCCGGTCGAACCGCGCAGCTGGGTAAAGGGAATGACCGGCTGGCAGCGCATCATCCTGCGGCACCAGTTCGGCGAGATCTTCTGGAAGTACGAGGACCTGCCCCGCCTCTATCTTGAAGGCAAAAAATACGGTCTTGACACTCTGCTCGTGTTCGGCTGGTGGCGCGGCCGCTTCGACAACGGCTACCCGCACTATGAGATCGACCCCGAACTCGGCGGCGAGGAGGGACTCAAGGCGGCGATCGCAGAGGTGCAGCGTCTCGGCGGTCACGTCATACTCTACAATAACGGCATTCTCATCGACAAAAACACCGATTTCTACCGCGAGCATCACAAGGAAGCCGCGCGCATCGACATCGACGGCAACGAATATGAGGATCACTACAAATTTGAAAACAACGGCACGGTGCTGCGCAACTACGGCTACAAATCCTTTGTTGACTCCTGCCAGGCGACAAAGATATGGCATGACAAGCTGATAGAAAACGGTTATTTTAAGCTGAAATTCAACCCCGACAGCATTTTCTACGATCAGATCGGCGGACGCTCCAAGCTCTGCTTCAACCCCGAACACGAGCACGGCTACCGCCCCGACGACGAAATGGTATACCGCCGCCGCAATATGCGCGATGTGCGCGCCATTCTGGGACCCGATCAGGCTGTCGGCACCGAGTGCGTGAACGATTCCCTCATCTGCGAGGTCGATTACACGCACGGTTGCGACCGCGGCGCGGGCTACCGCTCCACGCTCGCGGGGAACGTACAGACTCTCTTCCCCGAAATGTACCGCCGCACCTTCCCCGAACCGATCATCTCCAACCGCTGGATACACGACTGCCGCCGCGGCTGGAAGGACGACCTCAACCATGCCTTTATTTACGGAATGCGCTTTGACGTCGCCATCTGGCGCTGCCGCAAGATCGGCATAGCCGGGCTCCCCGAATACGGCGAGCACCTCAAGAAGATCCTTGACCTCAAAGCGGAGTACAGCCGCTTCTTCTACGACTGGGACAATGCCCGCTTTGTGTGCGACACAGATCTCGCACTGCCGGAGGGCATCCACTGCTGCGAGTACAAGAACGGGACCGAGCATCTCTTTGCCATGCGCAGTGACGCAGCCGAGACGCTGACCTTCGACATTCTCGGCAGGTCGGTCACTCTTGCGCCGCAGGATGTCGCCTGCGAGGTATTTGATCTCAACGATCGGTGATCGTTTTAATCCCCGACCGGGGTACCATCGCCCGGCTGCCGCGTTTTTACGCGGCAGCCGGGTTTTGCATTTTTCCGGCTGATGCAAGCCGGGATTTTAAATTATTCATTTTTTTCGATCCGGGTCTTGACGGTGACGAGATAAAAAGGTATAATAATAAGTGTAAAATAAGACGACCGCGCGGTGTTTCGCCGTGCGCGGTCAATTTTCCCGAAAGCAGGTGTTCCTATGTTTTTTGAAAAACTTTCCGCATTCGACCCCGAGGTCGGTGCGGCGTGCGCAAGGGAGCTTTCCCGCCAGCGTCGCAACATTGAGCTTATAGCATCCGAAAATATCGTCTCCGAGGCGGTCCTTCTTGCCGCAGGCGGAGTGCTTACAAACAAATACGCCGAGGGCTACCCCGGGCACCGCTACTACGGCGGATGCGCCTATGTTGACGAGGTCGAGGAGCTGGCGCGCGAGCGCGCCTGCCGTCTTTTCGGCGCGGAGCACGCCAACGTACAGCCGCACAGCGGCGCGTCGGCGAATTTTGCTGTGTTTTTTGCCCTTCTTGAGCCGGGCGACACGGTGCTTTCAATGAGTCTTGCCGCAGGCGGTCATCTCTCACACGGAATGAAACTGAATGTTTCGGGGAAATATTTCAACATAGTCCACTACGGAGTGGATCCCGTTACCGAGATGATCGACTACGATGAGGTGCGCCGTGCAGCACTCGAATGCCATCCCAAAATGATAATCGCGGGCGCGAGTGCCTATCCGCGCGTGATAGACTTTGCCCGTTTCCGCAAGATCGCCGACGAGGTCGGCGCTTATCTGATGGTCGACATGGCTCACATTGCAGGGCTTGTCGCGGCGGGACTTCATCCCAGCCCCGTTCCGTTTGCCGATGTGGTTACGACCACAACTCACAAGACCCTGCGCGGACCGCGCGGCGGGCTGATACTTTGCCGCGAGGAGCTTGCAAAGAGCATTGACAAAGCCATATTCCCCGGCACGCAGGGCGGTCCGCTCATGCACATAATCGCGGCAAAGGCAGTCGCTCTCGGCGAGGCGCTGATGCCGGAATTCACAGTTTACCAAAACAACATAGTAAAGAACGCCCGTGCGCTTGCCGGGGGGCTGACCGCGCGCGGCATACGCCTCATCTCGGGCGGGACCGACAATCACCTCATGCTGCTCGACCTTCGCGGCACGCCCGTTACCGGCAAGGAACTGGAAACACGGCTCGATGAGGTCTGCATCACTGCAAACAAGAATGCCGTACCGAACGACCCGCAGAAGCCGATGATAACCTCGGGGCTCAGAGTCGGCACTCCCGCCGTTACCACACGCGGCTTCGGCATTTCCGAAATGGACGAGATCGCGGGCTTTATCGCCGATGCGGTGTTTGATTTCGAGGCGAACCGCGAGCGCATCGCCGCCCGTGTGCGCGAGCTGACAGACAAATTCCCGATCTATAAAGACTGACCGAAACGGGCTGTCAGAAACTCATTTTGAGTTTCTGACAGCCCGTTTTTTAATAGTCGGACATTATCGTCCGGTGTTATTCGGTCACCATACCGTCAGTGCAGTAAACAAGTGTTTTTTTCGTCCGCAGCCACGAGCCGAACATATCCTTTTTGGATATGGCGCCCCACTCTGCTTTGGTACCGCCGAAGCTGATGCGCAGATCCTCATGGCATCCTGCCAAAGCCCCGACATTTATCCGCGAGACGGTGCCTGGAACGGTAATATTTCCGAGCTTTTTGCAGTTTTTAAATGCGCTCTCGCCTATCTCCGTGACACCTTCCGGTACAACAAGACTTTCAAGTTCCGAGCAGTTAAAAAACATCTCTCTGCCGATCTCTTTGATGCCATCGGGAAGCCTGACGTTTTTCAGGCTCCGGCATTCCGCAAAAGCAGTTACGCCTATTTCGGTCGTGCCTTTTCCGAACACGGCGGTCTCAAGAGCCGTGCATCCCCCAAATGCGCTGTTCCCCACACCGGCAACACTGCCCGGAATATCGACCGACACAAGCCAGGTACAACCGCTGAATGCACCGACCTCTATCGTTTTGAGCCCATCCGGGAAAATGACCTCCTCAAGACCGGTGCAGCCTGCAAATGCTCCCTCGCCTATTCCGATGAGTCCGGCAGGAAGCTTCAGCTTCACGATGGCGGTGCAGTTTCCGAATGCACCTAAAGCTATGCTCTCAATACCGTCGGAGAATGAAATATCCGTAAGCTTCGTGCATTGAAAGAAAGCCGAGTTTCCTATGCTTTTCAAGCCCTTGCCGAAGGTAACGCTTTCAAGCTCAGTGCAGAAACAGAAAGCACCCTCGCCTATCGAGGTAACGCTGTCCGGTATCGAAATGCTCTCCAGACCGCTGCAACCGGAAAACGCACCGTTGCCTATCTCAACGATACCGTTTGAAATATTTATGGCGGCAAACCCGCCGCAGTCCTCGAACGCCCCCGCGCCTATGTGCGTTACGCCTTTCGGGATATTTATTCCGGCAAGCTTCGTGCAGCCGGAAAACGCACCGCCCTCTATTCTTGTAATGCTGTCGGGAAGCATGATTCTCACGGCGGAACAATATCTGAACGCCCTCTCCCCTATGGCGGTAACGGGCTTACCGTTTCGGGCAGACGGGATAACAATCTCGGTATCCTTGCAGCTTCCCACACCGATCACGGTATACCCCGCGGAATCGGCATTGAGCTTGTATTCAAGCCCCTCGCTTATCATGTATACGCCGCCGCAGTTTTTGCACACACCGTCAACGTATTCGTGCGCCTTTATCGGGTCGGTCCTCTGCTTTTGCAAAAGCTCGCCGCAGTCGCGGCAATGCGAACCGTCAGTGATCCCGTTTTCGGTGCAGGTGGCTTTCCTGCCCGGATCGACCACCGCGCTGTGACCCTTTGCGGGTATGACCTCGCTCTTTTGCAAAAGCTCGCCGCAGACCGTACAGCGTGAATCCCCGGTAGCCCCGTCCTGTGTACATGTCGGCTGCACGATCCGGTCGTATGCCGGGGTATGCCCGAGGGCGGGAACGGACTCACCCTCCTCAATGATCTTGCCGCAATCAGCGCAGTATTTGCCTGCTCCCGCTCCCGTTTCGGTGCAGGTCGGCGGCTTCGGAAGAGACACTGCAACATTTTTATGCCCGCACTCACCGCCGCGGCAGGCACAGCACGCAGCTATAACAAAAGCGCAGACGATCGATATTTTTACGATCTTTCTTTTCATTTTCGGTCCCCCTTCGTTTTTATATCCGTGCGGATATCGTCTTTGACATTATTATAGCATACACGGAATATGACGTCAACATATTAACAACAGATACATGAAAAAAGCAATATCATAGATATACAAGGGGCTGTTAAAAACCTCAAATGAGTTTTTTAACAGCCCCTGTTTTTTATCCGGTTTACCGTTTTATCTGCAAAGACCGAGAGAAATATCGTAAAGTCTCTTTATGTCTGCCTCGCGCTTGGCGCATATCGCCTTCATAGCGTCGATCTCGGCAGTGCTGAAACCGTCAAGCTGACCTTCCTTGAGCTTCTTTTTGTACATCTTATCGGTAGTGAGCGCAAAGCGGATGTCTGTGCTCACTATTTTGCCGTCTATCTCGGCAACGATCGCGTCGCTCTTGCCTTCAAGCAGCAGATCGACCGCAAAAACGCCCATCTCGGTGGCGGTCAGGCGGTCGCGAAGCGTGGGATTGCCTCCGCGCACGATGTGGGCAAGACGTGCGAATTTGGTCTCAACGCCTGTCTCCGCGCCGATCTTCTTGGCAAGGACCTCGCTGTAAGGCTTGCCCTCAGCGGTAAACACGCCCTCGGAAACGATAACGAGCATGCCCCTCTTGCCGTCCGCCTTTGCCGCCTTTATGCGGGCAATGGCAGCTTCCTCATCAAAGGGGACCTCGGGAATGGCAATAGCCACAGCCCCCGATGCGATGCCGGTCTTGAGAGCGATCTCGCCGCAGTCGCGTCCCATCACCTCGACCACATTGCATCTTGCGTGAGACTCGCAGGTGTCGCGCAGGCGGTCAACGCACTCAAGCACCGTGTTCATGGCGGTGTCAAAGCCAACGGTATAATCGGTGGCGGTGATGTCATTGTCGATAGATCCGGTCACGCCGATGGTGGGTATGCCGCGTATGGAAAGGTCGGTCGCACCGCGGAAGGTCCCATCGCCGCCGATGGCAACGATGGCGTCGATATTGTTGCGGCGACAGGTCTCGATAGCCTTCTGCATGCCTTCTTCGGTCTTGAATTCGGGGCAGCGGTCGGAATATATGATGGTTCCGCCCATATATGAAATGTTGGACACGCGGCGTGCGGTGAGGTCGATCATATTGTCGGCAATAAGTCCGCTGTAGCCGCCGAGAATGCCCTTTACCTCGATACCGTGCTGAAGAGCGCGGCGGGTGATAGCTCTGATAGCAGCGTTCATTCCGGGCGCGTCGCCGCCGGATGTAAGAACGCCTATTTTATTGAATTTAGCCATTTTTTCAAGTCTCCTGTGCTGAATACTTTTACCCTGAAGCCGCCGGTGGCGGCATTCGGCTTTTTTCCGATATATTGTATAATATTATTGACAGAAAATCAATACCGCACGCGTAAAAAAAGCGCGAAAAAAGGCGAAAACCTTAAAAATCATGCTTTTTCAGTCCGCATCGGTTGCGGGAACGGTAAGTCCAAGTCCCATTGCCTGCGTAGCGGCGCTGTACCTGATGTACTCGCGCGAGCGCAACGGCGACATTGAGAGCCGCTTCACCTTTTCGCCTTCAGCCGTGGAAATAGCCACATAAACTGTTCCGACAGGCTCCTTTTCGGTCCCGCCGCCCGGACCCGCATAGCCCGTCGTGGCAAGTCCTATATCCGCGCCGAGGGCAAGCCGAACGCCGCGCGCCATCTCTGCGGCGGTCTCCGCCGAGACCGCCGTGTGCGCTTCAAGCGTTTCCGCGCGCACACCGAGCAGCTTCATTTTTGCCTCGTTGCAATATGTTACACAGCCGCCGAGAAAAACATCCGAACAGCCGGGAATGTCGGTAAGACGCTTGGCTACCAGCCCGCCGGTGCAGGACTCGGCGACAGCAAGCGTTTTCCCCGCCGCGCGCAGCTCGGTGAGCAGCGCGTTTTCCGCCGAACCGACATCGACCCCGTAAATAAACTGCCCAACCTCGGTCGCGCGTATTCGTTTTATCGCCTCGCGGCACATGGAATCCGCCTCATCGTGAGACGCCGCGCGGGCACTCACGCGAACGCGCACCTCGCCCTCCTTGCAGTACGGCGCAACGGTGGGATTTTCCCATTCCGCCATCATCGGGCGCAGATGCTCCTCTACCGTGGACTCGCCCATGCCGAGGATATGAACATTGCGGCTGACTATCACAGCCCCCGAACGGCGGCAGAGATACGGATGCACCCGCTCGCGCCAGAGCGTTGCCATCTCTATCGGCACGCCCGGCAGAAGGATAGCTGTCTTGCCGCTTTTTTTATCCTCGACAGCCATCGCGGGCGCGGTCCCCCAGTCGTTTTCAAATATGACCGCCCCCTCCGGGATCATTGCCTGCTTCACATTGTTTTCGGGCATTTCACGTCCCGTGTCGGCAAAATAACGGCGTATTTTGTCAAGCGTGTGGTTGTCAAGATGCATCGGAAGTCCGAAATACTTTGCGACCGTCTCCTTTGTAAGATCATCGCAGGTCGGACCCAACCCGCCGCTCATGAACACGGCATCGGCATGGCGGAAAGCGGCGTCGAGCGCATCGCAAAGACGCTCGGGGTTATCCCCCACCACCGCCTGGCGGTAGACCGGTATCCCCATTTCGGCAAGCCGCTGCGACATGAACGCCGCATTGGTGTTTACGATATCACCGAGCAAAAGCTCGGTTCCCACGCAAAGTATTTCCGCACTTTTTATTTCGGTTTCAAACATTTTTATCCCCTCCGCAGCCGGCATATGCGGGCAAACGTCCCACGCCCGTCTTTTCAAAAGCACCGGACATATGACAGCCGTGCAATGAACCGCTTCACCGCTGTCTGATCCTGTATGACGATCTCTTATTTTACAGATATATCCATCTAACATATTACACTTATGTAATATGTTCCAATATGATCATCTTGCAACTGTCGCAATCTGTCACCCGTGCATCCGGCATATTTCAACATAATTATATCACCGGGCAGGCAATTTGTAAACCGTGTCGGGCAATATTTATTGACTTTTGCGCGCCTGTGTGCTAATATATTACTACATGATCGGGAGGGCACAAAAATGTCGGTTTGCAGCATATGTCCGCGAAAATGCGGAGTTGACCGCAGCACATCGCGCGGTTTTTGCGGAGTGGGCAACAAAATGCTCATATCGCGCGTGATGCGTCATACGTTTGAAGAGCCTTGCATTTCGGGTCCGCACGGCGCGGGCGCGATATTTTTTACCGGCTGCAACCTCGGCTGTATCTTTTGCCAGAACGCGTCGATAAGCCGCCCCGCGCCTGGCAATGAGCCGGGGGACGCAGTGTCGCCCGAGGAGCTTGCCGACATAATGCTCGGGATCCAGGCTGCGGGGCTTTCAACAGTCGATCTCGTAACGCCCACACACTTCACTCCTCAGGTCGCCGCCGCGCTCCGTATTGCGCGCGAACGCGGACTTGCTCTGCCTGTGGTCTGGAACAGCGGCGGGTATGAGTCGGTTGAGACACTGACGGAAGTCGCCGGGCTGATCGACGTCTATATGCCCGATCTCAAATATTTTTCGCCGGAGCTATCCGAAAAGTACTCGGCGGCAGCCGATTATGCCGACCGCGCCGCCGAATGCATTGCATTTATGTACCGCACCCTCGGTGAGGCGCGGATCGAAGACGGCGTGATGCGGCGCGGCGTGCTTGTGCGTCACCTTGTGCTTCCGGGCTGCCGCCGCGACTCGCTTGACGTGCTGCGCAGGCTGGCAGATATCGTTCCGCCTTCGGGAATAAAAATCAGCCTGATGAGCCAGTACTCGCCGGAATTTTACCGCGGACCGGATAAAGCTCTTTGCCGCCGCGTGACATCGTTCGAATACGACTCGGTAGTTGCGGAGGCAGACAGCCTCGGCTTTGACGGATATATGCAGGCGCGCACCTCATCGGGTACAAAGTACACGCCCGACTTCGGCAGGCATCTGACCATCGACGCGGACTGTAAATGCAGCCGGCAGACAGTTTCCGACGCAACACGCAGCGAGCGGAATATAAAATAACGGCCAGAAACGCGGTATTAACCGCCCGGAGAATCGGACATTGACAACCGAACACCGCCCATCATCGTTTTTGTAGTATATGGAACGTGGGTGTTAAAAAACTCAATTTGAGTTTTTTAACACCCACATTTTGTATGTTTTTACTCTATAATGTCGTACATCCTCATCAGCTCGATGCGCTCACGGGCAAGCTTTATGCTCCCGCGCGCGCTATTGTTTTCGGTCTTTCTCGTCTCGCAGATATAACGGAAAAACCTTTGCACCCACGCCACCGGCAAAAGCCACGGCATACGGCGCAGATAAGAATAGTCCTTTACAAGATAACTGCGCGGCGGAAAAAGCGTGGAGAACAGATTGCCGCGCTTCCCTCGCCTGCTCTGCCGCACCGCATTGAGAGTGACCGTAGAAGAATGCAGTCTTGTATAATCATCGGAACCGTATATCCCGCCGCGCAGAACATCCGCAAGGAGCGGCACGCACGGAACGTCCGGCGTGCGCCACGGATCGGGCAGATCAATATCTATCCCAAGATATTCGTTTGCCACATTGAACGCCACCGAGGCAAATGTCGCGGCGTGTACGCTGTAACACTGACGGTACAAAAGCTGCCAGTCGATCTCACCGCAGTACTCACGCGCCCACATACCGATGTCGCAGAACTGGCGAATGCCTATTCCGCAATTAACAAAATGCTTGTACGCGTGCAGAAGAAGATACAAAAGATGCTCGTGCGGAGGCAACGACAGCCAGCCGCCGATATCGACTGCGCGGTCGTGCGCACCCTCAAAAAAGCGGTTGAGATCGTCGCACGCATCCTCGGATGAGTCAAAAAGCCGCCGGTGAAGCTCGATATAAAGCGGGCTGCCCTCTCGTTTGTAGCTCACTTCGTCCGCATCGCCGATAGACTCGGCGGGACAGTCGGTCACCATCCCCTCCGCTTCAAGAATGCCGCGGCAGGCATCAAATTCCGCCTCGGAAACGAAAATATCATCGTCGGCAGTCAGCCTGTGGTCGCTCAGCGGGTAAAGGCGGTTGCAAAGCTGCCCCTTCACCACGATAGGATGAAGCCCCGCAGCACGCAGCTTGCCGTAAAGCACCCCAAATTCGGCACTGCGCACCGTCTGCGTGAGGACCTGCGCTATGACCTGCCGCTTGATCGCGGCAAAAAGTGCGGGATCGGCTTCAGCCAAACGCGTCTTGCGCACAGATTCAAAAACTAGAGGGAGAACGCGATGCTTGTTGGATAGTGTGAAAACATCCGAAAGCCCACTCATGACGATATTTTGATTGCAAAAGGACTTGCACAAGTCAGGTTTTAATGAAGAACCACTCCCCGTATTGTCCCCGACTGCTGTCCTATCAATAGCTTCTTCGTCAACCGTCATTGGAGTCGATTCGTGCACGCAATTATATTGTTCACCTTTAAGGGATGCACACAGAGCACCTAAAAAAACTGTTTCGGTTGTTGTTAAGTCCATGTGTTTGAAACACCTTTTCTATATCATATCTGATTTGGTTGTTTTGACTTGACTATGCTTTTCAAAATTCGTTTAGCATATAAACAAATAGCTTGAAATTCGGACGTTTTTCTGAACAGCAATGCAAACACTACATTTGGCACTATGGCGCAGATCGCCACACCAAACAAAAAACTGACCGTTGCATTTGAAACAGGAAGCGAATGCATCAGCAACCAACACCCAACGCCAACCACAATAACAGAAACCGCATATAAAAAGTATCGTATAAAATATTTTCTTGTGCCACAGAGAAAAATTTTTTTATGTATTATATACGGGTCAAACCAAAAATACACACACAGCCTGCTTATGATCGTTCCGAGCAAAATTCCAGCTATACCGCAAATACGTGCGAGAATAATTGATAAAACCAGATTAAGGACCGCGGCAATGAGCGGGCGGTACTTTCCAATATTAAAAAGTCCCGTGACCTCTCTGTAAGTTGTGGATGCGTATTGAACCCCCGCTGTATAATAATTGGCAACTATTATGAGAACTGTCCACCACGGCAACAAATAATCCGCTCCGATCCACAGCGAAATAAATGGATTCAGCAAAACACCGAGGCATATTCCGGTAAAACCATACATCCAGAAAGAAGCAAAGAATAAATTGTAGAACAGCTTCTCGTTATTTTCTTTTGACTCCACCGCATGGTAATTTCCAACGCTTGCGGTCATTGAATAAAAAATATAGCTAAGAAATGTTCTTACAACATCAACTATATAGACGTAGTTGGAATACAACCCAACCGATGCTATACCTTGAAATTTTGAAATCAGAATATTATCCGTACTGCTTATGACGGTACCGCTTATTTTGTAAAGAAACAGCGATTTAACACTTGTTTTCAAAGCTTCCTTCTGATCGGCAGAAATGGTTACTACCGTTTTATCTGCAATAAAAGGAAATTTTCTTTCGGTAACTTTGGCAATAAATGCGTTTTCCCCGATTTGAAAAGCAATCATGCATATCAGCACAGGGATATAAGCTCGAAAAACCGAAAGCATCAGCATTTCGCCAATATTGCGAAAAACCATAAAACCCGAATGACATATTGAGATAACACGGTTTTGTTGACTTGCAATCAGCAAAGACTGCTTATAAGAAAAAAAATATGACGATGAAGATTGCAGCAAAAACAAAAAATAAATAATATAAATATTCTCGGGTATTGCCACCTCGCCGTTTATCAAATGAGGCAAAAATGGCATAAGCAGGCATCCTGCTGCCATAACAATGCATCCAACAACCGAATATACTTTTTTGTAAAGGCACATATATCCTTTAATTGATTCAGCATCACCATTTGCCAAAGGTTTGTAGAGGCTGTATACTATTGCTGTATCGAATCCCAAATTGGCTAGCGATAACAGAGAAAGTATATTGGAAAAAAGTCCGGATACGCCAAGGTATTCTTTGCCAAGGAGCGTAATAAACATCCATCTGGAAAAAAAGCCCATGAGCATACTCAGAACTTGACCTCCAATGCCAAAGGCCATATTTTTGAGTGAGTTTGCTGTACGTGAAGTATCCATTAAACGCCTCTTCGAACAACAGTATTTATTTTTCTCTTAACTATCGAAAAGAAATTTTTATAATAATATCTCCAAAGTCCCCTTCGCTTCTCTTTAACAAAATCAAATTTCTTCAAATATTCATATACAGATTTATCGTATATACCCTCGTAATTATCTCCCATACGAGTGATTATTCTTTGCCACTTATCTATATTCTTAGCAGTAAAGAATTGCACCTCATTCTTCAAGTATAATTGGGTAACATCCAACAGAGACCCATTGTAGGAAAAACCAAAGTTTTTGGGGTCTCCTCCTTCTGCACTAAGCTGAAGCATCCGTCTTAAACATTTTTCACATGAACAGCAATTATGATCATTCCACGAGCATACCCGCAGCGCAAGAGGTTTTCCGCTCTGAGCCTGATAATTCACAACAAGCCGCGCCTTGTCCTGATCGGTCATTTCATATCCATCATGACAAACCGCTGTATCTGCAAATTTAAACTCATTATCTGTTGTAGGGTCCGAAGCACACGGGTAAGTGTTTCCTACCGAAAAAGAACTTGCAATATATAGCCTAGTTACATTTTCAAGATAAGCTATGGGAGCCGCAGCACTCAATATAGCCATTGCGTGATGGATCCCATGCCAAAAATCGTCCCCCATTAAGTTTTGGAAACGCCTGCTCAAAGCAATTCCATTAACAAAAGTACCATAGTTGGCACGGATAAATGTTGCTTTTGTGTCATGAAGATCGGCGAATTTACTTGTCGCAGTGCAATCTGATACAAAGTTTCGTTCGCTTTTTTCATCTTCGGCATATGAGCCATCACTTACATCACCATAAAAACCGTACTCAAGGATCAGCAACGGATGTTCATCACTGTGACGTATAAAAGTTGTTACAGCATCCATCCCGCCGGTAAACATTTGCGCGCTCTTTTCGCTTTCGCAGGTTACTTCATGATGGTTATATTCGGCTTTTGCGCAAAGACTACCTTTCATCGGACAGTTGGGATACATTTTTTGATACGCTTCGCGCAAAGCGCCTAAACTTTTTTGAAAGACCATATCTGCCGTATTGACAATAACATTAGAGTCGGTAAGCCATGCGACTTGCATTACATTTCCCAAAAACGGAATGACCAATATGCTCTCGGGAATTTGTTCGATGCATCTGTCATACTGGGCAAACATATGAAGTTGTGGTGCAAAAAACTGCTTCAAATCGTCCGTAACGCTAAACCAATAGTCCACTCTTTGGTTTTCAACTTGTATTCGCGTAAGTTTAATTTGCCCCATTTCACACCTCAAACTGTGATTTCCATTGCTTGATACAATCCCAAGGAACATTTAGCTGTGTCTCAAAAGCACTGTTGATTTTTAATTTCAATGACTCTATATCGCCTTTTTTCACCGTTACGAGGCCTGTATCCGCACTTATGCTTTCGGCACGTTCATCTATTGAAATAATAATCGCACGTTTTTTGTGCCGCAGCGCATATATTCCGCCATGCAGCCGCGTTCCCACATACTCGATATTTGCTCTGTTCAACACACGATCATATGCCGCTTTGCTGGGAGGGATCACCTCGATTCCGTCTGTGTTGGAAAGCATATTGAAATACGCCTCGTCTTTGTCTCCCTGTATCCAGAATGACACATTTTCATATTCACGCTTCAAAACGTCCACAAGCATTTGGTCATCCTTGTCCGGGAAATTTTTTCCGTTAAGAGTAAAAACCACACTATCGGATTTGCTGATAGGTATCTCGGCGCAAAAATCCGGGGTGAGTGCCCACATTGTCACGCAACCCGTATTGATCGCCTTTAATCCCAACACATCTTCAACATAACGCTTGCTGCGCTCATCCCGAACACTATGATAATAAGAATGGCTGAGAATTTTGCGGTAGAGATGCGTTGTGTAAGCATCGGTATGCTCCCCGGCGCCCGCACCTACTCCAACACAGACAGAACCTGCCAACGGCTTGCAGTTAAAAATGTTCACATTCCATTGCGGATAGTGCGTCCGCATATCTTTCGCCAGAATGTTGCTGCCAGAGATAAACTTATAATCACTATAAGTATAACCTTGAATCACCGAAGAATTTCTCCACACTGCATAACTATGAAATGCTGGCATATGTGTGGGTATTTCCTTAACGAATGATCTATTGAGAATAAAGTTCATTTCAGACTCAAAGGCCTCATGTATAATATAATCTCCAATATTATCTGTACCCACTGCAGGATTAAGCACTAAAATATTTTTCATCTTGCCAATTGTTTTATTTTTCTAAATGCTTTTCTAAATATTTTTATATTATCAATAAAATCACCGTGTACATCTACTACCTCATAGTTTTCACTTCTATTCAAAGTATGTGTCTTGCTATATCTTAAGTCAGGGAGATTGGAAAAGCATTCCACATCCACAACATGGCTCAAAACTTCTTTTTCAGTTTCGTCCATTATATCCGAGCACTTATTATATATCAATACCCGCTCTCCGTAGCTATTTCCACAATCCTGGAGTGGCACAAAAAAGGACTTTGCTATGCTAAATGGATTGCCGGCTGGTCTTTCCCGAGGGTCCCATCTCATTACAATAGGACTTAGCGAAAAATTTTTTTCGAGCAAAAACCACAGAACACGACCACCACTTTTATTTTCCTTTGAATACACCAGCCATCTTCCGTCAGCACTCTTCATTATAGATGTATCTACTACATCTATATTGTCAATTAGAACTTTTTTTAACGACCAAACGTACGGGAAATCTGTTGCTTCATACAATTGAAGCTGGTGTATTGCACAGGTTTCAGGTATCATGTACATCGTGCCACAGAACTCAAACACATTGGGATAGGACATATGAAAAGGTTTCCTCAAAACGCTCTTAACAGGTGAAAACTTTCCGTCTTTATAAAGCGCAACTCCAATTTCACCTTTGGCAAGCCACATATTATACATTTCTACAAATATGTAAACTTGATTGTTATGCTCAATCACAAAAGGATCCGCATACCAGTAATTTAATGTCGGGACAAGATAGCTATAATGCTTTTTATTTTGTAATGATGGCAATGAATTGTCATTAATAATTTCCCTGCACCCAACAGTATATTTGTCCTCTACAAACATATATTGCACCCAATTCATTTATTGCTCCTTCTTTTTAATTTTTTTCGAAAACATCGAAATAACTTAACTCTCATTTTCTTGTACCATGGCAACCAGCTCATCGAGTACCAGTGGATCGAATATGTGTTCTCCGTTTTGTTCAGCCTGCCGGTGGTGCTGTCAAGCGGGTTGAAGCGGTCGGCAGGGTAGACATGCACCCCTGCCACGATCTGCTCCTTTCCGTTGCGCACGAGCCCGAAGCGTTCCATCACATCGGTGTTCAGATGCGGGCAACCCACGGCGTTAACGCTGCCGTCGGCGTTGGTGAAGTGCAGTTTTTTATACTCTTCGATCATTGCCTGAATAACGGAATGATGCGGCTCAGCCGCCATGACCTGACCGCTGTTGACGAACCGGTCATTCTCAAACCCGATGAATCCCTCGTCATTCAGCAGCGGCGAGATATTCCGCACGACCTCAACATCGGTGTCGAAGTACACGCCGCCGTACTTTTCGAGCACGATCAGGCGCATGACATCAGACACAAAGGCGTACTTCTTCGCGGCGTACGCCTCCGCCATGAAGGGCATAGCAAGATAGTCGCAGTTATCCTCGTTCCACTCACGGATCTCAAAATCCGGGCAGAACTTTTCCCAGCTGGCAATGCACTTTTTCGCCAGCTCCGGCTTTTCACCTCTGCCGAACCAACAATAATGAATGATCTTAGGGATCATAAAATCAATCCTCCATCAGCGCATAGATTTTTTCGACTTCCGCGCCGTTCGTATAGTCGCGTTTTGCGCAGTTTTCCGAGAGCAGCTGCATCCGCGCAGAATCACGCAGCAGGGCGGCGATACCGGCGGCGCAGCCTGCGTTGTCCATGGGGACGATCACGCCGTCCACGCCGTCGTCAAGCTGGCTGCCGGAGGTGGCGTAGCTCGTGATGACGACCGGCTTGCCCAGCAGCTGCGCCTCGCGCACGGTGACCGCCTTGCCCTCGTAGCGGGACGGCTGCACATACAGATCGCAGGCACGCATGTAGGGGTAGGGGTTGTCCTTTTTGCCGAGAATGATGACATGATTCTGCATACCGGCTTCGGCAATCTTCTGGCGGATCAGCGGTTCATCACCGCCGTAGCCGATAAGATACCACTTCACGTCAAGCCCGTCCTCGACCAATCGGCGGCAGATATCCGGCACATTGTCGAAGTTTTTGGCGTCGCAGAAGCGCCCGACGGAAAGCAGCACTTTGCCCGTGCCGGTCGGCATATCCTTCTGCGGCTCTTGAGCCTGCTTTCCTATCAGCTCCTTCGGCAGAATGTTTTCGATCGTCTGCACCTTTCCGGCAAGCTCGCGGAAGGCGGTTTTAAAGCTTTCGGATGCCTGCTCGGACACGCCGCATATAGCATCAAATTTGCCCCACATAGCCAATTCCGCCGTACGGTCGAACGACAGCGCGGTGTAGTCGGTGTGGATCCATGCGGCGTATTTCTTCGCCTTGACCCGCTCACGCACAAAGTAATGCGGCGTCAGGAAGCTGATGGCGAGGTCATAGGTTTTGCCGGAAATCTGCGGCATGGAAGACAGGGTGTACTTGTGGCTGTATGTCAGTGCTGCCACGGAGGGCTTGGTGCCGGGGTGCTGCTTATCAAAGCGCCGCGCCGCAAGCTTTCCTTGCAGTCGCCCGCAAAGCACGCCGAGCTGCCCTGTTTTGAAGAGCGACGACATCGGCACAGCCAGCGAGGCATATTGCGGAATTTCCGGCAAGAGCTTTGTCTTTGGGTTCAGATATGGCATCAGCTCCCCGTTGTGCCGCATCAGGAAAAGGTCAACGTCATAGCGGTCATAGTCGATAGAATCCAGCAACCCCAGCAGGCTGCGCTCCACCCCGCCAAGCTCCATAGCCTGAGAGAAGATGAGAATAGATGGTTTCATGCTATCACTTCAATATTTTCTTAATGAATCTTCTGTATTTTCCAGCCGTAATTCGCTCAGCAAGAAAATCCTCGATGTATTTGACGTTGCATTCTTGAATCGCTTTGCGGATTCCATTCGGTTCTTGTGCAGCAAAGTCGTTTTGCTGTACCGCTTCCTGTACTTCGGGCAACCGGCAGACACGCACAATCTCTTCGCGCAATGCGCACTTATCATACCGCCCGCTTTGAATACACATTTCGAGCCATGAAATAACGATGTTTTTTAACTCCACTGCCATAAGATACTCCACATTCTGCGGCATCGGATAACGCTGCGCCATTTTCTGCTTAAAATGATAGAGATGCAAAAAGTCATTTAGCATATCCGGCATAAACTTAGACGTTCCACCGCCGATACGGTAATCATAGACGACATCGGGAATGATGACCAATTTTTGTGTTTCCGGGAGCAGCCGCAGTGTAACACTTAAATCTTCCCCCATAAACCTAACAATAGGTGCAAAATCGGATGCTTGTGTAATCAATTCTTTTCGATATAGTTTGGCACATAAGTTTACAGGATAATTGCTGACGCCAAAGCAGCTTATATATAATTTAGAAAGTATTTCTGCGTTCGTGTAGGCTTGTGACGTGTAAATGGAAAAACACGGCGGGATAAAACGACTCGGTAATGTTACTCCACGATACATACGGCGCATATTACCACAAACACAATCTGCCTGTTCTTTCTCCGCCGCGGTTATCAGAATTTCAAGCGCATCTTTGGGCATTGTGTCATCCGAATCACAAAAGCAAATATATTTTGCAGTCTGTGCCTCATCCGAAAAAACTCCCGTCTTTCTGGCTTCCGCACTTCCTTTGTTTGGTTGGTGAATTACCTTGATGCGAAAATCTCTTTGAGCAAAAAAATCACACACCCGACCGTCGTCATCCGTAGACCCATCATCCACAAGTATCAGCACAAATTTTTTGTATGTTTGCGCCAAAATAGAACGAATACACTTCGTTAGCTTATATTTCCCCGTATTGTGGATAGGCACAACAATCGCCGTCTGGAAACTGTCTGTCACAATAGTTTTCCCTGGCCGCATTTTAATTTTCCGCCTTTCTCCTGATATACCACGTCAATGCCCAGCCGGCGGGTATGCACAGCACCGTCAGCAGCTTGCGAGGGGATTCCTTGATGTAATGCCGGTTTTCGGCGATCTGACTGCTGGAACAATAATGTACCGCGTTTTTGAGTTTATACTGCAATGTCATACCCGGAACTTCCATAATTGCTTTTCTGAGTTCTGCAAAGCTGCGGGGGCTATTGACATATTGCTTCCAAATATTCGCCGTCATACCGTCCGGTTGATATTCTACTATGCAAAAGCATCGGTTGACGGGATGAAAACGATATTGGGCTGACAGCTTTATAATTAAATAATGCGGATTGAAATTTTTCTCTCCGGCAAAAACAGGTATTGGCGACACCGATTTGAGCAAATCATTTCTGACCACATATTTCTTGTCTCCCATACCGGCAATGCAGAGCAACGAAGCAGCATTTATCAGATCGTCCTCCGGCAATCTTTTTCCGATAATTCGACCGCTTGTATCAAAGTCCAATCCAACCAGTCCGGCAGCTCCGCTGCTTTTGACTTTATTCCACTCGCTCAAAATAAGTTCAATTCCGTTTTCCGGCATTGAATCATCAGAATCAATACAAACAGACAACTCTGTGTCCATATTTGAGATAGCTGAATTATATCCGGTATGCAAGCCACCGTTTTCTTTGCTGATATAACGAATCGGAAAACCGTTTTCAAGACCTTGCCATGCGGCTACAAGCGACCTTGTATCATCGGTGGAGCCGTCATCAATGATCAGCCACTCAAAATCCTTGTTGGTCTGACTTTTCAGACTATTGTAGCATTTTGTCAAAATATAAGCGCGATTATACGTTGGCGTAAAAACCGTTATTGCCTTTTTTATTGTACCATTTTTCTCGAAGCTCATCTTATATATGCAATTTTACCGTCTGTCGCGGAAATTATAGCCTTTTTCTTCTCGTCGGTAAGACCATTGCCCATGCGGAAGTCATCGCCAAACGTATTTTCGCTATTCATTTGCAATTTGAATTTCTCGGTGTACTCATCAATCCCGCAAATCACCTTGGCGGGAACGCCCGCGACAACTGTTCGTGCGGGTACGTCGTGAGTGACGATACTGCCGGCACCAACCACGGCATAGTCGCCGATGGTAACGCCGGGCAGGATCGTCGCATTAGCCCCAATAAAAACATGGTCGCCAATATGTACCTGCCCAATTTTGGTGTACCCAATGGTTTTCTTTGTGCTGGCATCATGCGCCATAACCGTAACACGAATGCTCATAGTCACGTCATCGCCGATTGTAATCAAAAAGCAATGTGTCGGGTCGAGAAAACAGCCCTGCTGACGGTTGAAATTCTCGCCAACCTTCATGCCGCGCTTGATCAATGTATCGGTAGGAGTTTCTCGGTTAAGCAACATTATAATTTTTTTGAGAAAATTCATTGTAAAACCTCCAAATAAAACTCCTGTAGCTTTACCGCCTCGGTGTTGATATCAAAGCCGTGTGCGGCGATCTCGGCACGGCGATCGGTGCGTGAAAAATCCCGCTTTTCGAGAACTCTTTCCGCCCAAGCGTCCGGCGCTGACGACAGCGGTATGATATCCACCAGACCGTCCGTCAGGATGCACTCCGGCGGAACTTTATCCGAGATGATGCACGGCAGACTGGCAGCCTGAGCCTCAACCATGGTTACAGGCAGCCCCTCGTACAGCGACGGGAACACAAACACATCCATCGCCTGCATGAGCTCGGCAACATCGCTGCGCACTCCGAGAAAACGAACGTGCTCGGCGATGCCGAGTGTCTTTGCCTTTGCCTGCATCTTAGGCATATCCTCTCCGCCGCCGACTAATAGCAAAACGGCGTTCGGCTCTTTCTTGAGCAGCGCCGCAAAAATTTCGAGCAGAAACGGGTGGTTTTTAGGCTGATTAAATCGTCCGACATGTCCGATCGTAAATACATTTTCCAAACCAAGCTGCCACCGCACTTCTTGGCGTTTGGATGCGGCATAGGTATAAGCAGCAACATCTATGGCGTTATTAATGATCCGGAATGGCGCTCCGCCAAACATCCAATCGCCGGCGTCTTTTCCGCAGGCAAATAGATCGGTAGCATATTTCGGAATAGTACGCTTATACCACAGCTTGATGAGATACTTAAGATTCTTGTCCTGACTGGCACTATGGCTGTGCGCTACCCTGACCGGCACACCATGCTTGGCAGCTGCTTTCAGAATCACCGAGCTCAGGCAATCCTGATGTACATGGACGATTTTGTACTCCGGGTGTTCATCAAAGAAGTGATCCAGCGCAGATAAATAGCTTTTGCTCCACGGCACTAACCGCGGCAGCCGGTATATTTTTCCGCCCAGTGCTTCGATTTCATCATCGTAAGCCGCACGTTTCTGGCGGTGGGTCAGAAAATCGAACTGAACCTTCGTCCTGTCTATATGGCGGTAATAGTTCATCAACATCGTTTCCAAGCCACCGCGATCCATGCTTGTGACGACCTGTAATACTCTGACCATAGCTTACCATCCCATCTGTGCAAAGTACTCTGCCAGAGTAAGCCGTGAGAAGTACTGAGAAAACGGCTGGTTTATTGCGTTGCCGTAATAAAAATATGCGGCATAGCCGATCAGCATCAGCCATGTAAGCACTTTTCCGTCTCTTCCGCCGATCTTTTTAAGCATCCACGGCAGCGCGATCGCCTGAAAAATAATAAAATAATTGGCAAGTCTCGCAAAATAGTTTGCTGTTCCGAAAAGTCCCACAAACATAATGGCACCGTTCAGCATAGTAAAATTGACTATAAGATTTTCCGCTTTCGTGCTGTCGCGGAACAACCTGCCCCGATAAAACCACGATAATACCGTAGGCACATTGCAAACGAGAACACGGAATATATTCACTCCGTCTCCGGTAAACGATTCGACCGTGTATTCTTCGCCGAGCAGCGTTGTTATGTTAATGATGGTACCGAGCATCGGTCTGAGAAGGATGCCGCCCACCACCGCGCCTATGACCAATATATACGACCCGTGCGACCACGGTCTGAACCGCATTATCGGCACTGCCAAAAACATGAGCGAATACGGATGTATGAAAGTGGCGATAAGTATGCAGAGCGCATACCAGATCCACTTTCCGTTCAGCGCAAACATAACCGCCACCATACACACCGCTACCGCAGCTGCCTGCTTGATCCCGGCAAATGCAAACGTGTATCCTCCGGTTGCAAAAAGGAGAAATACCGTAAGCGGGTAGTCTGCCGAATACTTATGCGCAAAAGCAACATAGCCGGCAACCGTAACAAATGCCCAGAACATCAGAAAATTCTGCGTTGATACTCCGCGCATCCTCAGGCAGTAATTTATCACATTGAACAGCGGGTTTGCACCCGGACTCATGTCATAATTTTTTATATCGTTTTCTTTTATAAGCTCATAAGCCCACCGGTATGCAAAGGTGTCGTTGCATCTTGTCCGCAGTCCGGCATACCCCGCCAGCAAAACAATGAGAAACACCGTAAAAAGCACACGCCTGTGCTGCATTTCCGGAGGTCTCGCCTTGATTTTGACATCGGCAAGCCAGGCAAGACCAACAGCCATGAACATAAGAATAACCAGGTCAGTCATTTATCCCCAAATAAGCAAGTGTATTTTCTACAATAATTTTTTTATCAAACATAAGCTTCATTTTATTACGTCCCATGCTGCCCATCCTTTCGCGCGCATCAGCCGGCAGTTCAGCCATACGGGAAACTGCCCGGAACAGCATATCGGCATCGCCCGGCGGACAAAGATAGCCGCTCACACCGTCATCGACCGCTTCGCGGCACCCCGGAACATCACTGGTTATGATCGGACGTCCCGAAGACGCCGCCTCAAGAAGCACATTTGACATTCCTTCGTGATATGATGGGAGCACGATGCAGTGCGCCATGGCATAAAACGGTTTTATATCCGATTGATAACCATGATATTTAACAACGCCTTCCGATTCAAGTCTGTCCATCACAGGCTTGTACGCTTCCTCAAATGAACCGACGATATGAAATTCCACGCCGTCTCCGAACTCGCGCTTTGCACAACCGGCAGCGGAAAAGAGCTCATCCACTCCCTTTTCGTGCATGACGCGTCCCACAAACAGAAATCTTACCGGTCCGTCCTGCGGATATGGCTGATACGGATAATCGCCGAGATTCACCCCCGCGCCGTTCAGGACCGCATCTCTGCCCTTTGGCACAACGCCGGTCGCAACGAGCTCATCACGGTTTCCGGAATTCTCAAAAAAAACGACTTTTGCACTTTTCAGCGCCGGTTTGTAAAGTGCCAACACGAATTTTTTCAGCCAACCGCCGTTTTCAATGGCGCTGCCCAATCCGGTGATGTTCACAGCATATGGGATACGCATCATACGGCAAGCCATACCGCCGTAAATGTTTGGCTTTATGGTGTATGTTATCACCATATCCGGCTTTATGTCACGCAGCATCCTGCGGTACCGGAAAAATAACCCGATGTCGCGCACTGGATTCATCCCGCGCCGGTCGACCGGCGTATTGATATATATACATCCCGCCTTCACCAGTTTATCGGCGAACTCACCGCCCGGAAGCGAAATATACACTTCATTTCCCTTATTTATCAGTGCCTCTATAAGATCTTTTCGAAAGCGGTATAGTCCTAAATCGTTATTTGCGAAAATAACGATTTTTTTACTTGATCTTTCTCGCAGGGACTCCGACATATGTTCCAATCTCCTTGATATCATGTACGACTACGGCACCTGCTCCGATCATGCAGTGATCGCAAATCGACACATTGTTGCTTACCGTTGCTCCGATCCCTACCCATGTATGATCGCCGATAAGTACCGTCCCGCCTAACTTTGCGCCAACCGACACATGGACATAGTTTCCTATATTGCAATCATGTTCAACAACTGCGGAAGTATTTATTATACTATGCCGTCCGACCGATGACGAAGGTGACAATACCGCATTAGCCATAACGGCACTGCCTTCACCAATGCTCACACCCATTCCGGATATTACCGCACGCGGATGCACCGCAGTATAATAATTTACGCTGTCCCCCATCATATTAACAATGTTTGCCCTCGATGCGGGATTACCTATGGCGATTATAAACTCGGCATCTCGATAATTACAATAGTCCGAAGTTTTTCCCAAAACTTTCATGCCTGATACCGTGTCTTGACCCGATTTTCCGTCATCCAGGAAACCCAGCACCGTATCTCCGCACAGACAAACTATGTCCGCAATAACTTTTCCGTGTCCTCCGGCACCAACGACAATAACTTTTTTATTCATGCATAACAGCCCCGGTTCCCGTAAACGCTTCCATAGTTGCGCTACCCTCGGCATTTATTCCTTCACGGCGGAGGACACATCGTACTGTCATTAAAATGACCTTTACGTCCAGAATAAAGCTGACGTGATCCACATAATCCACATCATAAGCAAACCGTTCTTCCCACGATGCAAGATTCCGACCGTGCACCTGCGCCAGACCGGTCAGTCCCGGACGGACGTCATGACGGTGATGCTGTTCCTCGCTGTACAGCGGCAGATATTTTACCAGCAGCGGTCTTGGCCCCACGATGCTCATCTTTCCGCGGAAGATATCCCAAAGCTCCGGAAGCTCGTCAAGGCTCATCGCGCGCAGCTTTTTGCCAAACCGCGTGAGACGCTCCCCGTCCGGCAGCAGATCCCCGTTTTCGTCTCTGGCATCGGTCATACTGCGGAATTTATGCATTTTAAATATCTTTTCATCCTTTCCGGGACGCTCCTGGCAAAATATCACCGGCTTGCCGAGCTTTATCCGCACAAGTATCGCGGTGACCAGTATGACCGGTGAAAGCACCACCAGTGCAAGTCCAGAAAGAATTATATCAAGCAATCTTTTTATGTATTTCTCGTAAAACCCGGCTTTATGCCTCATCAGAACATCCCCCTGATGACCCCGCACACGCGGTCAACGTCATCCATGCTCATTTTTGTATCGCTGGGCAGGCATACTCCGCGCTCGAAAAGATCATCGCAAACCGGTTTTTCTTCAACTCCCACAAACCCCGTGCCGGCAAATACGGGCTGAAGATTCATCGGCTTCCACAAATGTCTGCCTTCAATATCATTATCGTTCATGATCTCAAGCATTTTTGCCGGAGTCATGGCACAGCCTTTATCTATAAGCAAGGATGAAAGCCAATGGTTTGGCTCAGCACCTTCAAGATACGGCTGCATTTCGATCGGCAGCCCCGCAAGTCCCCGGCAATAACGCTCATATATCGCTTTTTTCTGACTGACACGCAAAGAAAGCACCCTCGCCTGCCCGCGTCCGATGCCGGCGCAGATGTTGCTCATGCGATAATTATAGCCTATCTCCTCGTGCTGATACCACGGAAAAGGCTCGCGCGCCTGTGTCGCAAGTTTGAGAGCATGGGCAGCGGCTTCTTTGTTGTGGCAAAGAAGCATTCCGCCCCCGGATGTGGTAATGATCTTATTTCCGTTGAATGAAAGCGCACCGAACTCGCCGAAGGTACCGCATTTTCTGCCGCAATATTCAGAGCCGAGAGCCTCTGCCGCATCCTCGATAAGAGGTACGCCCTCATCGCGGCATATGCCTGCTATCCGGTCGATCTTTGCCGGGTTGCCGTAGAGATGAACTACCACTACCGCCTTTGGCTTGCCATACATTTTAAATGCACGTTTGAGAGCCTCGGGATCCATATTCCATGTTTCGCGTTCGCTGTCGATAAACACCGGCTCCGCTCCCACATAAGCCACCGGGTTCGCCGATGCCGAGAATGTGAGGCTTTGGCAGAACACGCGATCCCCCGGTCTGACTCCGGCAAGTATCATCGCAAGATGCAGCGCGGCGGTTCCGGATGAAAGAGCGACCGTGCATTCGGCGCCGGTATATCCGGCAAGTGCTTCTTCGAATCTGCTGACATTTTCGCCCAGCGGTGCTATCCAGTTTTTGTTGAATGCGTCCTGCACATACTCAAGCTCATAACCCTCATCCGACATATGCGGACTGGCAAGCAGAAGTCTTTTGCTCATATTTCCGAATTCTCCTTATGCGCCAATAAATGTATATCGATGTCCGAACAGTAAATATTTCCGAACCGTTAACGGCAGAAAAAATAACTCATCTTAGATTATACCACTTTACCGCCAAAAAAGCAATATATTTATTCCGGGTATTGAATATATATTTTTTGCGCTTACCATTTTGCATATTCTGCCGCCTTTTACGATGCAAACAGCCTGCGGGGATTGACAAACCGTGGATTGTGTTGTACAATAATATATTATTATATACTGCCGTGTCGGCAGGAGGGGTCAACATATGCATATTACTATCACCGGGCGGCTTGGCAGCGGCAAGTCCACCGTCTGCCGCATTTTTGCCAACAAATACGGTTATGAGATCTACAGCACAGGTACGATCCATCGCAGAATAGCCGCCGAAAAAGGGCTTTCCGCTCTGGAAATGAACGAACTGATGGCGACCGACCTCAGCTTCGATCACATGATAGACGATGCCGTTACCCGCATTTCCCGCGAGATGAGCGACCGCACTCTGATATTCGATTCGCGCATGGCATGGCATTTCGCCTGCGACTCGTTCAAGGTATTCATGCACATCGACCCCGCCATTGCCGCGCGCCGCGTCATGGCGGATGACCGCGGTGCCGTCGAAAAATACACCGATCCTGACGATGCGCGCCGCCAGCTTCTGGCGCGCACGGTATCCGAAAACACCCGCTACAAGCGCATATACGGTGCCGACAATCTTGATTACCGCAATTTTGACCTTATCGTGGACAGTGCCACGATAACGCCAGATGCACTTGCGGAACTGATACTTGCGGAATTTGAAAAATTCTGCGCCGCCCCCGCCGCGTACGGTTCGCCCCGTCTGCGTCTTTCTCCGCTCGCGATATATCCCACCGCCACTCCGGAGGAAATGGAAAAGGAAACGGGAGATATCGTTGTCACCGTCATAAACGGATCGCATTATGCTGTCGGCGGCGGCAAAGCGCTGCTTGATGCGATGCGTCAAAAACCCGCAACGGTCGCGGCACGGCTGGCAGACGCAGCCGAAAGCTCTTCGGCTACCGCACGTATTGCCGCAATCGGTCCGCGAGGAACCTCGATGCTCCGCAAAATAGAACAGGATTTCGGCTTTGAGTATCCCGAGATCCCCGAGGTATACAGATAAATAACATTGTGGCAGCCGCGCGGTGCGCGGCTGCCACAATTTATCCGCCGTATGCGTTAAAAACTCAAAATGAGTTTTTAACGCCCGTTTTTTATTCGGCTGCGATCCTGCCGCGCATCCACACGGCAAAAAGCGAGCTCTCATCGTACGTTTTGCCCGCCGAAGCATAATCAACGAGCCTCACGCTTCCCGTGTCGGTACGCACGGCAACCGAAATATTATGATCGGGTATTTCCGGGCAGTCTGCCGTGCCTGCGCAAACCCTGCCTTCGCTGTCTGCCGGTAAAACAATTTCCCGGTCGGGGTCGAATTTCAGCCTTGCATCGGCGGCGAGCATGATGCAGCCGCGCCTTACGGCGATGTACTTTCCCCTTGCCGCTTCATCTGGCGGCAGTACGGCATATGTCGCGGTATCAAGCTCAAGCGAAATGCAGTCACCCGTCTGCCATATGCGGTTTATATCAACATATCCGTGCGAGACGGGTATCTCCTGCCCGTTTACCGCCAGCACGGTGCGGCGGCTCCACGCCGGCACACGGACAGAAACGGTCATCCGCTCCGGCGCGTCAACGCTCACACGCACATCAACACTTCCGCCGGTCGGATAGCTGCCGGATATATCGAAGCGCATTTCCCTTCCCGCCGGCGTGCGGCATTCCATATGTCCCGGAAGCCAGAAGGTCAGCGCAATGCCATCCTGCGTGCGCATTGCGGCTGTGCGCGGGATCACGCCTATTCCCGCTGCGCCGATGCAGGCGCAGCAGCCGTAGAAATATTCGCCGCCATCGCTCCCGGTAACGCGCATGAGTCCGCCTATCTTCTGTCCGCGCACACCCGCGCGGAGCGGCGAATAGCTGTCAAACGGCAAAAAGCCCCGCAGCTCCGGATGGCCGTCCTTTGCCTTCACAACAGATATAATGCGGTGCGTGTTGAGTGACCCGAGATAGGCATTGAAAAACGTTCGCTCGATCGCATCTGCAAACACGGCGTCCCCGCTGAGGCGCAGAAGCTGCGACATCAGCTTCATAAGCGTCACACTGACGCAGGTCTCCTGCATTATTCCCACAAAATCATCGTCTGTCTGCGCGCGCGTTGAACCGTCAAACAGCTCATGCGTGCATCCCGCGCAGCCGATAACGGTAAAATCACTCTCAAGCACGCGTCTGCCGAAGGCAAGCACCGCGCGGCGGTACTTTTCATCGCCCGTAACGCGGTAATACTCCGCGAGTCCTTCAAAGCAGGACATCATCTCATACGCTTTCGTCACCGGATAAGCATACGGGTCGATCCTGTCCTCGGCGGCAAGTCTGAAGATAGGCGCCTCCCCGGTTTCACCGACGTCCACCATGTATGCGGCATAGTCAAGATATCTCTTCTCGCCCGTCAGATTATAAAGCCTCACGACCGGCTCAAGTATCGACATTGAATTTATGCCCATCCAGAATCCGGACGTATCGTTTATCGGGATGCCGCACCTGCCGACGTGCTGCATGATATAGTCGGTATGGCGGCACATTGCAGTGCGTATTTCCGCAAGGAGCTTTTCATCGCTGCATATCTCACTGAAATACTGAAGTCCCAGAAGCACGTATTTGCGCCCCCACATATCCCAGCCCGAAAATTCGCATTCCTTGCCGTAGGTCGTGATCCTGCCCTCGGCGTCCTGCCGCGATATAAGATCGCGCACGCTTTCCTCCAGCATCGAATAAAGCTCTTCGTCGCGCGTATATGCGCACACAAAGCACGCGCCGCGCATAAGCTTGCCCCAATATTCACACCGCCAGCCCCGGTTGGGATCATCCGCATTTGTGCCGAAGACGGCAGCAAAACGCCGGTAAAGCGAACGGTCGCCGAGCTGGGCGGTCCTCACAAAATCAACGGCACGTCCGAATATGCCGTCAAAATAAGCACGGTTGCCGTAATCGGGAATAAATCTGTCGGTAGCAAAGCTCTGTGCCTCAAATGCACTTGTATGCGGTATATTCATATCGTCATTCCTTTCATTTTTCAAAACGGGCTGCCGCCCGAAAAACGCGCGACAGCCCGAAAGACAGTTTGGGTTATTTTTCTGAATCGCCGGAGTCCTCTGCGCCGGGAGCGGCAGAGCCGTCGCTCTCCGCATCTCCGCCATTGCCGGAGTCGCCCGACTCATGCTTTTTCTCGGCGGCAGCCTTTTCGTCCGCCTCAGCCTGAACGCGGTTTGCCTCGGTACTGCGGCGTTTTTTGTCAGCCGCGATACCTTCAAGCTCCTCGGTGGTGGCGTCATGGTCCATCACGGCGCGGAACTGGTCGCCGTCCATCATTTCATGCTCAAGCAGATATTCGGCAATGAATTTCAGCTTGTCGGCATGATCGGTGAGGATCTTCTTTGCAGCTTCAAACGCTTCATCGATTATGCGATGCACCTCGGCGTCGATCTTTGCGGCAGTCTCATCCGAATAATCAGGCTGAGATGCAAAGTCTCTGCCAAGGAAGATATCGTCGCCGTGGCTCGTGCCGTAGCGGATCGGTCCGAGAACGTCGGACATACCGAGCTGCGTAACCATAGAATGAGCAATGCTCGTGGCGCGCTGAATGTCATTGGATGCACCGCCGGAGAAATCTCCGAAGGTGAGCATTTCGGCTACACGACCGCCGAGCAGCCCCGCAATGCGCTCCTTGAGCTCCTGACGGTAAACGCTGAATTTGTCGGTCGTGGGGATTGACACCGTAACGCCGAGCGTCTGTCCGGCAGGAATTATCGAAATCATATGCACGGGATCCTGCGTGGGCATATAGTAGCCGACAATGGCATGACCCGCCTCATGGTACGCCGTGTTGCGGCGTTCGCTTTCAAGCATTTTGCGCGACTTCTTCTGCGGACCGGTGAGAACCTTCATAAAGGCATCCTCGATATCCTGCATACCGATAAGGGACTTGCCGCGGCGGACGGCAAGCAGCGCCGCCTCGTTGAGCAGGTTGGCAAGATCGGCGCCGGTAAAGCCCGAGGTCGTCTTTGCTATAACGGAAAAGTCAACATCGTCCTCAAACTTCTTGTTGCGGGCGTGGACCTTGAGTATCTCCTCGCGTCCCTTGATATCGGGGTAGTTTACCGTTATCTGACGGTCAAAACGTCCGGGACGGAGCAGCGCGGGGTCAAGTATGTCGGGACGGTTTGTCGCCGCCATAACGATGATACCCTCATGCGAACCGAAGCCGTCCATTTCAACCAGGAGCTGGTTAAGCGTCTGCTCTCTCTCATCGTGACCGCCGCCGAGTCCGGCACCGCGGTGACGTCCCACAGCGTCTATCTCATCAATAAATACTATCGAAGCGGGTGACTTGCGTGCCGTTTCAAACAGGTCGCGTACGCGCGACGCACCGACACCGACGTACATTTCAACAAAATCCGAGCCGGATATAGAGAAGAAAGGAACGTTCGCCTCGCCCGCCACTGCTTTAGCAAGCAGAGTTTTACCGGTACCGGGAGGGCCCATCAAAAGGACGCCGTGCGGTATCTTGGCACCGAGCTTTGCGAATTTCTGCGGATCCTTGAGGAATTCCACTATCTCCTGAAGCTCTTCCTTTTCCTCATCGGCTCCCGCCACATCCTTGAATGTGACGCGGTCTTTTTCGTTCGTGTCGGCAGACGTTTTGACGCGCGCCTTGCCGAAGCTGTTCATTTTGCCGCCCTTGCCCGTCATCTGGTTGAGCATATAGAACCACATGGCGGCTATCACAACGATTAGCACCACATAGGGCAGAAGAGATATCCACCACGGCCACACTGTTTCGGGCTCATATTCAAAATTCTCGATAATGCCCTTTTCGTACTGATCCAGTATCAGCCCGCCGAGGTCCTCGCGGAAATATTCAACGTCCTTGAGGCGGTAGGAAACTGTTTTGCCGTCGGTGAGGCGCATGGTGATGACATCGTTTTTTGCCACCTTGAATTCCTTGACCTGCTCGTTTTTGAAGTAGGATACAACCGTGGCGTATGTCGCCCGGTCGTTTCCACTGCTGCCGAGAAGCCCCGAAACGACAAATATTATCACTGCGATAACTACGAAGTACAAAAGAATTATACGCAGATTGTTTGCTTGATTTCTTTTCATTCGGGAAAAATGCCTTTCTTTATTTTATCCTTGTGCGGGGTCAGCTCTGATACACTTCCGGCTTCAGAACGCCAACAAACGGAAGCGTGCGGTAACGCTCGTCGTAGTCAAGCCCGTACCCGACCGCAAAAACATCGGGTATCTCGGTGCCGATGTATTTCGGGGTGTAATCGACCTGACGGCGCGAGGGCTTGTCGAGCATAGTGCAGCATTCCACACTGTTTGCGCCCTTGAGACGGAGATAATTTTCAAGGTAGCAAAGCGTTCTTCCGCTGTCCACAATATCCTCTACCACAACTATATCAATGTCCGAAAGGTCGCCGCGATGCAGATCGAGAAGGATATTTATTCTTCCCGTTGTCTGTGTGCCGGCGCCGTAGGAGGAGACCTTCATGAAGTCTATCTCCACCGGACGTTTGATTTTTTTCATAAGATCGCCCATAAAAACGACCGAGCCCTTGAGTATGCAGAGCAGCAGCAGCTTTTTGCCGCTGTCGCGGTAGTCGCGGTCGATCTCATCCGCTATTCTGGTCGTTATCGCGTCTATCTGTTCCTCGGTAACGAGTTTGTACGCAATGTCGTTTATCACTTGATATTGTCCTCCGGATATCCGTAAGTTTTAGTATCCTCCGCAAGCCGCACCGCAACAGTCATTCCCACAGTGCCGTCGCGTGCGGCAGCGCCGTCACGCGCTCCGACAAAAGGGACCCACAGCACGCCGTCGCCGTCGCATATCACCGGAAGCGCCGCGCGCAGCTCTTCGGGAATTTTTTTGTCGCAGTACAGTTTTTTGAGGCTCTTATGCATTCCGCCCTGCAATATCCTGTCTCCGGGACGGCGCGGGCGCGCATATAAAGCTCCTTTAATTCTATCAGCATAAAGATGCGCCTTTGTAGATACTTTGTAAATTATATTTATATTTTTGAAACTGTCATCCGGCATGACGCCGATAACGACCTCAAATCCGCCCGGCAGGCGTGTTATGCCCTCCGCGAGAGGATATATTCCGTCCGGCAGTGCACGCTTCGTATTCACGTCCGCCCCGAAGCAAAACGACAGCCTGCCGCCGGAGAGGGTACAGACTATTCCGCCCGGCATCGATATCTGTTTTTTTTCGTCCGAGCCGAGTATTGACAGCACCGCGGATATATGCCCTTCCTCTGCCATCGTTCCGCCCGCATCGGTATACATCCGGCTGACGACGCGCGCGGCGACCGGACGCGCCAATCCGGCAAGCCGTGCGGCGGGTACGGACCCGTCACGGCATTCGGCGGAAACAAATCCGTCGGCAAGCGAATCAAGATATGCGCAGTCGGCGCGCAGATTTGCCGCAAGCCGCGCTGCGGCAGCCGCAGCAGCCGGATTTATCGCCAGCAGCTCGGGAAGCACACGGGCGCGCAGCCGGTTGCGCGAATATTCCACATTCGAATTTGTTGAATCAAAAACAAATCCGATATTCCCCGCACGGCAGTATTCAAGCACCTCCGCCTTCGTCATGCCGAGTATCGGACGTACAGCCAGCCTGCCGCCGCCAAGTGCGCGCACCGGCGGTATCCCGCACATTCCGCGCGCACCGCACCCCCGTGCAAGGCGAAGCAGCATGGTCTCAAGGTTATCATCGGCGTTATGCGCCGTTGCCAGCAGGCGGATGCCGCGCTCGCTCATCACACGTCCGAAAAACGCATATCTCTCGCGCCGCGCAGCTTCTTCAAGTCCCTCTCCGTGCCTGCGTGCCGAAGCCGGAACATCCACGTGCTCAATATGCACGGGAACGCCGTAACGTTCAGCCGCACGGGCACAGAAAAGTGCGTCTCTCTCAGCCTCGGCTCCGCGGATCATATGGTCAAGATGCGCGCATTCTACCGAAAAGCCGCCGCGTATTAGCAAATCAAGCAGAGCGGACGAGTCCGCGCCGCCCGAAAATGCAAGAAGTATGCGCTCGCCTTTTTCCATGTGCGTGAGCAGGTCGGGCGGAGTATATCCCGCAGCCAAAGGCTGCCGGGATGCTTTTTTTTCACTCATTTTTACGTTATCAGTAGCCTGCGGGAGGCTCGGGAGCGTTATTTTCGATCCCCCTGAAGAGCGTGTATGTGCCGCTCCAGCTCAGCTTGACCGATCCCGTTGAACCGTGACGGTTCTTTGCCACTATACATTCAACGATATCAATGCTGTTTTTGTCGGGTCCGGCTTCCTCGTCGGTCTTGTAGTATTCGTCGCGGTAGATGAAAAGCACGGTATCGGCATCCTGCTCGATCGATCCCGAGTCGCGAAGGTCCGAAAGCATCGGCTTTTTGACCTGTCTCGATTCGGGTCCGCGCGAAAGCTGAGCGCAGCAGATGACGGGAACGTTCAGCTCCTTTGCCATCAGCTTCATGCCGCGCGTGATCTCGGCGACCTCCTGCACGCGGTTGTCGTTGTGACTGTCGCCCTGCATGAGCTGAAGGTAGTCTATGACGACAAGACCGATGTCGCCCTCGCGGCGAAGCTTTGCTTTCATTCCCGTGACCGTGATACCGGGCGTGTCGTCGATCAGTATGCGGCTGCCGCTGAGCCTGTCCACTGCACCGGCAAGACGCGTCCAGTCGTCGTCGGTGATATTGCCGGTCCTCAGCGCATATGAGCTTACCAGCGCCTCGCTTGACAGCATACGCGTTGCGAGCTGCGCCGCCGACATTTCAAGCGAAAATATCGCTACCTTTTTCTTGGTTTTGAGAGCAACGTTTGTCGCTATATTCATGGCAAAACTTGTTTTACCCATACCGGGTCTGCCGCCGACAAGAATAAGGTCCGAATTGCCCATGCCCGCCAGGACCTCGTCAAGGTCCGAGAAGCCGGTCTTGGTCCCCTGCGACGCCTCGGGATCGGTCTGCAGCTGATGAAGATGCTCGTATACTTCCCAGAGCACCTTGTTTATGCTGACAAAGCAGCGGTCGTCGCGCCCCTGCGCGATCGAATATATCTTGTTGCCGGCATAGTCAAGCAGATTTCCAACCTCGTCCTGCTCCGAATACGCACGCTCGGCAATATCCTCGCCCGCCTCCACAAGACGGCGCAAAAGGCTTTTTTCCTTGACTATCTTTGCGTAATCCCGGATGTTCAGCGCCGTCGGAACGCTGTCGATGAGCATTTTTATATAGCCCTCGCCGCCCGACTTGTCATACACGCCGTCGCGCACAAGATCGTCGATGAGCGTTACAACATCTATCTGATTGCTGGTAGCAAAAAGGCGCAGCATCGCTGCAAAGATATGCTGATGCTCGGTGACGTAAAAATCACTGTCGGTAACGCTGTCCGCAATATTTCTTATTGATTCCGGGTCGATGAGCACCGAGCCGAGAAGGGCCTGCTCGGCGATCATCGAATGCGGCATTTTTTTTGTGATGTCGTTATCCGTCATTATTTTTTACAAACAAGAATGTTCACTTTACCTTCGATATCGGCATACAGCTTGGCTGTGACCGTGTATGCGCCGTACGCCTTTATCGGATCGCCCATCGAAAGGCGGCGGCGGTCAACGGTTATTCCGTGCTGCGCCTCAAGCGCCTCGGCGATATCCTTGGCTGTGACCGCGCCGTAAAGTCTTTCATCGGCACCGGACGACGCATAGATCTTGACCTGCACACCCGCAAGTGCCTCGGCAGTCTTCTGCGCCTCTGCACGTTCGACCTCTATACGGTGCTTTTCAGATGCCTCGCGGTTCTTTATTTCGTTCAGCACCTTGGCATCGGCAGGCACTGCCAGCTTCTGAGGAAACAGAAAGTTGCGCGCGTATCCGTCGGATACATTCACGAGCTGATCCTTTTTGCCCTGTCCCTTGACATCCTTTGTAAGTATGACCTTCATTGTATTTATCCTCTTTTCTGAATTATTGTACTGTTTACGGTCAGCCGATATAATCGTCTATCGCGACCTTGAGATTTTGCAGAACATCCTTTATATCTGTTCCCCGCACCTGCGCGCCCGCAGCGTCGAAGTGACCGCCGCCGCCAAGCTGTTCAAGCACGAGCTGTACATTCACGCTGCCGTCCGACCTTGCGGAGATCATGACCTCGCCGTCGGTCTCAAGCAGCACGAACGCCGCCGATATCCCGCGCACGGTCAGCATCTTGTCCGCCGCTTTGGACGCCGTGACGCGGTCCGCCGAGCGCGCCGCAGCCAACGCCGCGATGTCGTCGGGATCAACCTCCGCCGCAGTACCGCGTCCGACCGCTATCGCAATGCGTGAACGGTATATCCTCATCTCGGAGCCGAGCTTTGACTCGGTGATATAGCTGGCAATGTCCTCGCGGAAGAAGCTGCGCGCGATCTCGGAGCTTGCTCCGCACTCACGCAGGAAGAGCGCGGCGGAGAATGTGCGCGCCGTTGTGGAACGCGTGAAATCCTGCGTATCCACCATAATACCGGCAAGCATTATATCCGCCTCGCGCCGTGAAAGCCCCGATGTGCCGGTGCCGGGCTGACCGACGCCGGAGAATTCAAGCATTTCGGCAACGATCTCGCAAGCAGAGGAAGCCGAAGGTTCTATATAAGCAAACTCCGGAGCGTTTGCAAATTCTCCCGCCTTGCGGTGATGGTCTATTATCACGGTGCGGAAGGCGTTGGACGCTATCTCCGGCGATTCGCATATCGCAAGATTGTTCACATCGGTGATGATGACGAGCGTATCCGAGCGTATCATGTCAAGCCCGTCCGAGGCATCGATGAACAGCTCGCGTCCGTCGTCGGCAAGCTCGCTGCGCAACCCTTCTGTGCAGACGCGGAAATTGCGGTTGGAGCGATCAACGACTATCCTCACATCATCGGTGAAGAGCGATGCGATTCGGGCAAGTCCGACAGATGCGCCGATGCAGTCGAAGTCGGGATTCTTATGTCCCATTATAATAACGTTCCCGGTCCCCGTGAGGCATTTCGCAAGCATTTCATAAGCCATGCGCGAATCCACCTTGGTGCTCTCGCGCACGCTCTTGGTCCTGCCGCCGAAGTAATTGTATACGTTCCTGTCCTTGTCGCGCGTCAGTATGACGACCTGATCTCCGCCGCGCTGAAGTGCGGTCTCAAGCGCCGCCGCCGCTTCTTTTTCGCGTTCGGCGACCGTGGCGCCGCAAACGGAAATACCGATCGATACCGTTATCGGCAAGCCGGAATCGCCTACCTTTACGGCTCTTATGTCGTCAAGCACGCTGAATTTATCAGCCAGTGCAGCCTTCATGCGGTTCTGCGGGAATACAACGAGAAATTTGTCTCTGTCATACTCGCGCATAACGCCGTCCATGCCCTCGACCCACGCGCGGAGGATCTCCTCGGCGCGGTTTGCCGACTCACGGTAAGAAACGCGCGCGTATTTTGCAAGCTCTTCAAGATTGTCAAGCGTCATATACGCGATCACGGCAAGTTCATCCTCGGCGCGCGACACGGCAGCCTCAAGTGCGCCGAGCGGCTCGAGCATGACAAAATAATAACTGCGCTCCCGGGTCTTCATATCGTAGGCGCGCGCCATATACGGCTCGTTGCCGATGACCACACGCGCCCCGTCGCGTTCCGCCGCCGCTATTGCGGAAAGCGGCAGAGCCGATATCGAATCAAACGCTCGCCCCGCCAGCGTTTCGGTGCTTCCCGCCGCCGACTGAGCGCGGGCGTTCGCCCACACGATCTTTCCCTCCGCCGTTGCTATCACGATGGGCTGGGAAACGTCACGCAGGGTAGATGTTATCATACTGCCGATGGAATCCCACTCGCGCTCGCTTATGCGCAAAGACGAATTCGGGCGCGAAATGATATATGCCACCGCAAGAGCCAGACAGTATACTGCCAGAAAAATAAGCGTTGCCGGAAAAGCGGGGATATCCGTGAACACGGATATTACCGTGAGCGCGGCAAGAAAGAGCGCGCCCGCGACGGCACAGATAATGAGAGGCAGATTTTCTTTTGTTCGTTTTTCGGGTTCGGACATTTATTTCACCGTACCTTTCACCGTAATTGATGCCGCACCTTAACCGGCGCGGTTTCGGACAGAGCGGTATATAGGAAGCACAAAGCACAGGACCGTGCCGAATGCGGAAAAAACGCTTATTCCCTGCCAGCCGGCAAAAATGACAGACAGCGCGGCGGCAACGATCATAGCGGTACCGAGACCGGCGAGCCCCGCGCGGCGTGCCATACCGCGCGCCCAGGATATAGCAAATACCGCAAGCGGCAAAGACATTGCAAGCATGATGTTTTCGGCGGCTGCTGCGGAAATACTGCCGGTATCGACCGAAACATCCCCGCCCGACGCAGCGATATATGTCAGGACAGCCGCAACATAAACGAGCCCGCCCACGGGAGAGATAATATATCTTGCTTCCGCATTTGTAAATTCGGGCGGTTCAAGCTCAAAGCCGCGGAAAAGCGCGCCGCACACCGACATAGCGAAAAACGCTGTCACCTCCGCCGCCGCAGCCAGAATGCCCGGAAGCATACATATGACCGTATCGACGTACTGTGTGACCGCTCCCGTACCCGCCTCGATACCCGAAGCGGCGTATGCCGCCGTCACGCGGCGGATGAACTCACCGCGCAGCGCCGCGACAAGTCCGCTCACATCCGACACGCCCTCGGGTATGCCGAACTCCGGTGAAAACGCAAGGAACAGCCCGCCGAAAACAACAGCCGACAGCACCGCCGCGAGCGCGGTGCATCCTACGGCAACGCCGACGGTTGAGCGCGGATAGATTGCACCGAGCACCAGCACGGCGGGGATGACCGCCGCACCGAGGAAAGCTCCCGCAGCACCCTGCATCACCGCACCGCAGACCACGGCAAGCACAGAGGCTATGCCGAAGGCAAGTCTGCTCACGCGGAGAAGAAACGCCCCCGCGCCTATTGCCGCGCATATTCCGAGATAAAACGCAGACACAGCGAACCTTCCGGTAAAGAGCACGAACAGGTATGCGGGAATGATGATCCCCGCCACCGTTGCCCGTTCGCGGGCAAAAAAGCCGATGAATATCGCCGCTCCCATCATAAACACGCCGGCGGCGACCTCGTGCCCGAAGGAGCAACAGGAAAGCACGCCTGCCAGAAATCCCGCTGTGTTGAGGATAAGCCACGGAACGGACGTTTTGCCGGCAGTGTCCACCGTGATATCTTCATTATTTTTTTCTTTTACGTCTGCCACCCCCGGAGCCTCCTTCCGCAAGTTTTTCCGAAAAGGTAATTCTTCAGTATAATAGTATATCATAAAAAACCGCAAAAGTAAATATCTTTGCCGAAAAACAAAGCCGGCGGGACAAATACGGGCGGCAGTGCGTGTGAAATAATATTTTTTCGTATTTCTGCATCCTTTTACGCTCAAACCTCTTGACAAAGCGTTCTTTTGATGGTATAATATAGTCACAACAAAACATGATGACCCGTGCGGTCCCGATACCGCGCGGAAACACTATAAAAATATGAAAGGATGGTTTTATCATGGGTTGGATCTTTGCAGGCATAATTGCCACACTTGTACTTTTTGTTCTTCTCGGCTTCAGCCGTTCGGTATGGAAGCTTCGTTCCCGTCAGCTTTTTTCACTTGTCGGACTGCTTGTGATATGCGGAGGCATGTTAGCCACCGTTCCCACGGGTCACACCGGCATACTTACCACATTCGGCAAGGTCGAAGACGTAACTCTTGAGGCGGGCGTTCATATCAAATCCCCCTTTCAGAAGGTCGTGGTCATGGACAACCGCACACAGGTCGCGCGGGTAACGCTCACCTGCTTTTCAAGCGACATTCAGGAGGTCCTTGTCGATTACTCAATGAACTACCAGATAGACAAATCCAATGCGCAGACCATATATAAAAACATAGGTACTGATTACTATACAACGGTAATGCAGCCGCGCATTCAGGAGGTCGTGAAGAGCGTAATTGCCAAATACACCGCAGAAAGCCTTGTGGAAAGCCGCGATGCGCTTTCAAATCAGATCACCGAAACGCTCGTAAAGGAGCTCGGCGCGTACAATATCGAGGTGGTAAGCACCTCTGTCGAAAACCTTGACTTTTCGGATGCCTTTACAAACTCGGTAGAGGAAAAAGTGGTCGCCCTTCAGACAAAGCTGAAAACGCAGACCGAGGAGGAGCAGAAGACCATGCAGAAGGAAGAGGACGCAAAGCGTGCCGAAATACAGGCAAAAGCCGACGCCTCGGTAAAGGAGATACAGGCTGAGGCAGACGCCAACGTTGCCAAGATCAAAGCGGATGCCGACGCAGCCGTAAAAAAGGTCCAGGCGGATGCCGACGCTTACGCAGGCGAAAAGCAGGCGGAAGTTAACAAAAAGCTTGCCGAATCTGTCACCGATGAACTCGTGAAGTATCTCACGACTCAGCAGTGGGACGGCAAACTTCCCGCATACTTTGTGACCAGCGACGGGACCGTGCTGCCTATTCTCGGCAATATCGGAGCATCGGAGGGCGCAAACACCAACGCCGGGTAAACAAAATAAAGCCGGCGGCATGAAAAGCTCGGCGGGATGAGGATCCCCGGAGCCGTCATTGCCGCCGGAACGATCATAAGCGCCGCCGCACGATCCCTGATATTTGCATAAACATGGAGGGACAAACAATGTCGTACAAGCTGCCCCGCGATCTGGAAAGGTATGTCCGCGATCACATACTGAAAAGACTTATTTTGCTGAACGTTCTGCTTGCCGCGATCGGTACAATTCTGATTTTTTTCGGCAGACGGATATTCAACTTTGAAAACCACGGACTCAGAATACTTTGCTATATCGTCACACTGCTGATCCCGTTTTGGGCATCCGGAGTCCCCGCAAAGCTTATTGACAGCACATGGTGCGGGCTGCTTACCGATATAAACGTTAAGATGACCACAGACTCGGATTCACCATCCAAGCCGACAAGGGAAACGTTGTACACAAAAAGGACCGTATACCTGACCGTGGTCACGCCGGAGGGCAGGACGGTGCGGCCAAAGGTCTATTCCGGTCCCGATGATGTATCCGGGGTCTGGCATGTCGGCGACACCGTGTTTCACCTGTACGGGACGGACAGGGTAATTGTCCTTCCGGACGGCAAAAGCGACACCGTTACCTGTCCGGTGTGCGGCAGGTCCTGTGATGTAAACGAATCTCATTGCGCGGGCTGCGGACACACACTTATAAAGGACCTTGACATGATCGCAAAGACAGCCCGGCAACCGAAAACAAACCGATAAACAGCGAAATGCAGTCCGCATATAAACCGTAAACGTGGCTGCCGCGCAAATGCGCGGCAGCCACGTATGTAATTGGGAAGATTATTTTACAAATGTGATCTCGTCAAAGATGATCCAGTTATCGGCGCTGTATACGTAACCATCGGTGTAGCAACGCATATTGTCAACAAAGAAGTTGTCGTTGAAGCAGCCTGTTGCGCTGTCCCAATACAGACCGTCACTGCTCTGAGTGAAGGAGGTAGCGGGAACGTAGACCCAACCCTTGAAGTTGTCCGGGATCTCCATACGGCAGGACTTGATGTTGTGAGTCTCTTTCCATACGCCGTCAAGGTAGTAGTAACCGGTGCCGGAACCTTCGGTCTTGTCGGGTCCCTGCGAACGGATACTGTTGGTATTGATGGTGACGGACGCGCTCATCTTGGTACCTTCCTTGATAGCAACGTTGGAGAAGTCAACGTAGAAAAGGATGCCCTTTGCGCCGGCAACGTCGCGGACGGTGGCGGGCTGAATGGTGATCTCGGCGCGGTTGTCCTTGGAGTCAGCCTTTGCGGCGAAACGCACGGCGTTGCCGTAAATTGCGCCATCGGCTTCACTTACGAACTTGGTGCTGCCCGCAGAGTTGCCCTTGATGAGGTAATCTTCTTCTTTATCGCAGCACATAAGGCGGGTCAGGATGTCGAAGTTGGAGCCATCGGGAAGCGTCTGCGGCATAGCAAGGCGCAGAATTGTCATTTCGGCATCCGAAATGGTGTCAACGGCGAGGGGAGCCTCGGTCTCGGGCTCTGTGGGAACGGGAGCCTCGGTGGTCGCGGCGGGAGTGGTGTCAGCCGGCTTGGTGTCGGGAGCCTTGGTGTCGGGGGCTTTTGTGTCGGGAGCCTTAGTGCCGGGAGTAGCGGTCGAACCGGGAGCCTGAGTGCCGCTGCCGCCATTATTGTTCTGGCAAGCGGTAAATGAGAAGAGCATAAGCAGAGCAAGAAGCACTGCTGCAATACGATAGAACTTCATAATTACAGTTCCTCCTGTTATTTGTCCGAAAATTCGGTTATTATAATTATACCATTTCAAACGCACCGTGTCAACCGCAAACGCAGAAAAAACCACAAATTATTCGTTCCGCTTGACACGGATATATGCAAATGGTATAATTGTTTCAACAAATATCATTGGAGACAGCCATGAAAAACAGACAAACACTTTTACATTCCGCATTTCCGATCGCCGCCGTGATACTTGCGGCGGCGCTGATGCTCCTTTGCGGCTGCCGGGGAGGGCAGCAGGAAGTCACCGATGCGCCGTCAACGACGGAAGCTCCGGCAGTAAGGCTCACCCCCGACGGCAGCTGGTCGCTCGTGCGCCCCGAACGTGCATCCGATGAGCTGCGCGGCGCACTCGGCGAGATCGGAGCGGCAATATCCGCCTCGGGCGAGGGAGAGCCCGCCGCCGTTGATGACTGGCTGGCTCCCGGCGTGCAGGCGCCGGAACACGAGATACTTCTCGGCGCGACCGCGCGCGAGCAGAGCCGCGCGGCACTCGCCGACATAAGTGCGGGCGAATACACGGTCCGCGTCTCGGGCGGCAGTATAGTCTGCGTAGGAAAGACCGACGGACTCACAGTGCTTGCCGCGCGTCACCTTGCCGCCCTTATAAGCTCCGGCACCGGGATATACGACAACTACTGCTTTGTCGGTAAGGGCGATTTCCCGCTTGCGGGACTTACCGTCGGCGGCACGCCGATAGACAAATTCACCATCGTTCTGCCCGCAGGCATCGATCTCTCCGCCGCTGCCGAAAAGCTTTCTTCCGAAATATCAACGCTCTGCGGCGTAACGCTGCCTACCGTCAAAGCATCCGCCGGACGCAGCGAGCACGAAATAGTGCTCGGCTGTGCGCGCGCGGACACCGGTTCGGCTGAAAAGCCCGGCTACGGAGACGTGCGCGTGTATATGAAAGCGGGAAGCCTCTACCTTGATTGTGCGAGCCGAATCGCCGCCTCAACCGCGGTTGAATTCATAAGCGCCGAGCTGCACACGCTCGGCGGGGCAGCCCCTGCGATAGACGGTACCGACGGCGCGCCGATATATGAGCTTTCCTTCCCCGACCGCAGCGTATACATCAACGACCCGTCCAAAACGCCGCTCATGTGGGAAAACAGATGGCAGCCGACCGACCGCCTCACTTCATGGGACGCAAAGGTCGCATCCCTCATGCAGACCGACAAAAAACGCGTATTCACCGTCGCTCACCGCGCCGATTTCGGAAATTACCCCGAAAATTCAATCGAAGCGATAATAAGCGTCTGGGCAATGGGCGGCGACTGCGTTGAGATCGACGTCCGCTTCACAAGGGACGGTGTCGCCGTGATAATGCATGACGACACGCTTGACCGCATGACGGATTTTTCTCTGCTTGCCGGTAAGGACGGTCTGCCGACATCAAACCGCGTCTCCGACTGGACGCTCGATGAGCTGCGCCGGCTCTGCCTGCGCGAGGGACAGGGCGGCAACACTCCGCTCACCCCGTATAAGATAGCCACGCTTGAGGAAGTGCTGACCGTATGCCGCGGACGTCTATTTGTCATCTGCGACAAGCCGTCCGAGTGGAGATACTGCGAGATAAGCGGAATAATGACCGGCAGCAAGCCGAACTACCTCTTCCCCATCATCAAAAAAACCGGGAACACCGAATCTCTTCTCATTTCCTACGGAACGACCGGAACTGCGGTAAACGCCACGCTCAGCGCGACCGATGCGCTGAAGATACAGAAATACATATACGACAATACCGGCGGCGGGAAGACGTATTTCTTCCTACGCGGCTGGACCACGCGCAGCACCGCAGCCCCGTACGCACGCACGCTCACCGACAAGAGCATGACCAATGCGGGTGTGCTCATCAACGGTACGTTCGACCCGTCAAATTCAAAGGTAGCGGCGGACATACAGGCAATATGCGGCGCGTATCCCAAAGCGCTCATAGGAGCGTGGACAATAGAAGACGCGACAGACAAAAGATCCACGTGGGAATATATGTACGGCCTCGGCGTGCGGGCTGTCATGACAAACAATATCGAAGAGCTTGTAAGGTTTGCTGCGGCAAAATAAAAGCATTATATAGCGCGCGGGACGTTAAAAAACTCATTTTGAGTTTTTTAACGTCCCGCGTCCCGACCGTACGTCCGCCGGCGTGCGGCACTTTTTTATTTCCCCTGCCGATTATTTTGATATTCGCACTTGTAAATCATGCCATTGTATGATATAATGATTCAGTATGGACTTTAACGCCGAACGGCGTATTTATATATGGAGGATTTATCTTGAAGGAAACAATAAAATTGCGCTCAGGCGCCACGGTAAAGGCTATCCGCGGACGCGAAGCGCGAGCAAAAAATTATCTCACGCGCGCCGACCTTGACAAGCTGCACCTGCGCGCATCCGCCCCCGTGGCATTTGAAGAGACCGAATGCGGTCTTCGCCTCTGGTATGATCCCGAAAACGTGACAGAGGCGGATCCCGAGCTCTGGTACGCCCCGCGCACCCGCCGCGAGACCCTTGAGCTTCCCTCCGGCGACATCATCGAACGCGTCAGCGTGCGCCGCGCGGCATCACTCGGATATTACACCAAGGAGCGTCTTGCCGGTATGAAGCTTGAGGTGGTCGAACAGCCCGTGGCATTTTCGCGCCGCTCGGACGGCACCACCGTTTATCTTTACGACAAGCTCACGACCGTGCGCATGCCGCTGCTCTGCGTCAAATGCGGCAAGGACGTAAGATACCGCAAAAAGCTCTGCCGCTCCTGCTACGAAGCGGAAATGGAGGTGCGCCGTGCCGAGGGCAACGCGCACCGCGCACGCCACTACGGAATGGACCGCTCGCGCGTTCTCTTTTTCGACCTTGAGCTTACCGGCTTCTATGACCGCGACGAGATCATTTCCATAAGCATCTGCGATGCCAACGGGAATATGATAATGGACACTCTTGTCCGCCCGACGCACACACGCAAATGGAACAAGACCGAAAAGATACACGGCATTACACCCGAAATGACGGTCGGCGCACCCACGCTTGAGGAGCTGACCCCGCGCATCAAGGAAATATTCGCCGGCGCGGACCGTATAATCGCATACGGTGTATCGACCGACTACAGCCACATAAAATATATCTATCCGACCGAGGAGGAGCGCCGTGCCCTCTGGTCCAAGATACGCTGCTGCGCCAACGAATTCGTGCGGTACATACACGAGTGCCGACCGGACGTTGAGCACGCCAGCCTTACCGATGCCATGGCATGCCTTGAGATAGAATGGGACGGCGTGGCGCACACCTCGATCGCCGACACCATCGGCTGCATGAAGGTGTGGGGCAAGCTCTTCCCGAACTACTACATCGAGACAGGTGCCGCCGACCCCGAACCCGAGACCGCGGCAACGGACTATTCCGCACACGATGACGACGAGGACAGCGAAGAGGAGACCGCCTCCATCGATCCCTCGGAGCGTTCCACTCTCTTTGATATAGACCTTTACGCGCTTGCCGCCGACGACGGCTCGGACGATGACAGCGACGCATCCGACACCGAATAAATCTTCACGGAGGAAATAAATGAGCAATATCGAAAAGCGCCCCGGCGCCGGGGAGACCGCCGCCGCAGCCGGAAACGACGATTTCACACTGCTTACCACGGCGCGCGACAACGCCGAAGCGGCATTTATCGAAAGCATACTTCGCGGCGAGAGTATTCCGTATGTCACAAGACCGCATTCGCGCGAAAGCTGGAACCGCATCATGATGGGCTTTGATCTCGGCGGCGTTGACTTTTTTGTTCCCGAGCGTCTCCTTGACGATGCAGCAGAGCTGATAGCCCCTGCGGACGCGGAAGCCGACGAGACCTAGGGCGAAGAGAACGGAGAGGACAAAAATGTCTGAATTCAGGGAAATATTGCTTTGCAAGTACGGCGAGATCTGTCTCAAGGGTGCCAACCGCAGCTATTTTGAAACTCTTCTCAGCCGCGAACTGAAATACCGGCTCTCGCAGGTCGGAAAATACCGCGTAATAAAGGGCAGAAGCCTTGCGCGGATCGAGCCTGAGGACGACTCCTCGGACATGGACGCCGCCTACCGCGTCGCCATGCATACCTTCGGCATAATCGCCGTCAGCCGCTCGGCTTACGCCGAAAAGGAAATAGGCGAGCTTTGCCGCACCGCAGTGGAATACCTTGCGGATACTCTGTCCGCCGCCCGCACATTCAAAGTGGAAGCGCGGCGCGCCGACAAGAGCTTTCCCATGCATTCGCAGCAGATATGCGAGGAGATAGGCGCAGCGATCCTTACAAATTATCATAACCTCAAAGTGGATGTCCACCACCCCGAGGTGACCGTCATGTGCGAGGTCCGCGAGGAAGGCGCATACATCACCGCAGGACAGCGTCACGCAGCGGGAGGAATGCCGGTCGGTTCAAACGGAAAGGGGCTTCTTCTGCTTTCCGGCGGCATCGACTCACCGGTCGCCGGGTGGATGATGTCAAAGCGCGGCATAAAGCTTGAGGCAGTCTATTTTGAATCCTTCCCGTATACGAGCGAGCAGGCACGCGAGAAGGTCATCGAGCTTGCGCGGCGGCTCACGATGTGGTCGGGCAGCATCTTTTTGCACGTTGTATCTCTGACACATATTCAGGAGGAGCTTTCGCGCGCCTGCTGCGAGGACTATTTTACGCTGCTTTTACGCAGATATATGATGTCGATAGCATCGGATATCGCAAAAAAGACCGACTGCGGCGCCCTTATCACCGGAGAAAGCCTCGGTCAGGTCGCATCCCAGACCATGCAGGCACTTGCGGTAACGAACGATGCCGCGGCGCTGCCGGTCTTCCGCCCCCTCATCGGAATGGACAAAGAGGAGATAATCGAACGCTCGCGTATGATAAATACGTTTGAAACGTCGATACTCCCATACGAGGACTGCTGCACGGTGTTCACGCCAAGACATCCCAAGACCCGCCCGGAGCTTGAAAAGGTGCTGGTCGAGGAAAGAAAGCTCGACTTTGAGGCGCTGAAAGCGGAAGCTGTGGCGTCAGATAACGTGATCTACCTGAAAGCGGATTTCAGAGACTGAGCTCTGGTCCCCTTGCCTATCGGAACACAGTACCGGAAAAATAATAAAAATGCCGAAAAAGGCTTGACAAAGCGGCGGGTATAGTGTATAATATTCATTGTCGGCTGTGCAGATGCTATCAGCATATACCCGCCGGCTGCAAAAAACACCCTTGGAGATGTACTCAAGAGGCCGAAGAGGCGCCCCTGCTAAGGGTGTAGGTCGTGAATAACGGCGCGAGAGTTCAAATCTCTCCATCTCCGCCAGAAAAGACCCGAGTCACTTGTGACTCGGGTCTTTTTGCTGAAGAACGATATGATATGAACTCTCACCGAACCTGAATGCCGGAGGTGCAGCATATGGATATTTCATTCGATAGGAGTAACCAAAAGTTTAATTACAGAGTGTGTGCAATGATAATTTCCGAAAACAGGATCCTCGCGATGCACGATGAACGTTCACCATACTTTTACCTTCCGGGCGGAAGGGTCAGAATGGGTGAAACGGCGGAGCAGGCGGTGGTACGGGAGGTTCGGGAAGAGCTTGGCGCGGATGTGAAGATCGTCCGCCCATTATGGCTCAACCAGGCATTTTTCACAGAAGATGTGGACGGTATCCGTTATCACGAGCTGTGTATTTATTTTTTGATGGATATCTCAAATACAGACCTGCCGGAAAGAGGCGACAGCTTTACTTTGACAGAAGGTACGCATACACATACATTTGAATGGTTGGAATTTGACAGATTGAAAGACGAGTACTTCTATCCTGTCTTTTTGAAAACACAGATCTTTGAGCTTCCGGATGAGTTTACCATTCACACAGAATCAGAGTGATGACCCCGGTTTTTCCGCAGATTGCCGGCACAGCAGCTCTGCAGTGATTTCCCGATAGGGATTTTCCGGTCCGCTGTGCTCTCAATCAAGTATATTTCCGTCCGTGGAAACGGTCACGACCTGCCACGGAATAAATTTTCCGCTGTTCTGCAAAGCCGTTTTCGTCGCGTGTTCCAGTCCGCCGCAGCAGGGAACCTCCATGCGCACGACAGTCACGCTCTTGATGTCGTTGTTACGAATGATCTCTGTTAGCTTTTCGGAATAATCCGCGCCGTCAAGCTTCGGGCAGCCGATAAGCGTAATGTGCCCTTTGATAAACCGTTCGTGGAAAGCGGCATAGGCGTATGCCGTGCAGTCGGCGGCGATGAGCAACTTTGCTCCGTCAAAATAGGGTGCGTTCGCGGGAACGAGCTTTATCTGTACCGGCCACTGTGAAAGCCGGCTTTGCACCGCAGGGGGAGCAGCGTCAACGCCCGACGGCTCTGTATGCCCGATCGTTTTCATGCGCATTCCGGGACAGCCGCCGTGAAGGCGCAGCCCTTCCTGCCGCATCTTCTTCTGCTTATTGGCGAGCACCGCCGCCTCGTTATAAGCGGCAGCCTCGCGTTCCACAAAGGAGATAGCCCCGGCGGGACAAGCGGGCAGACAGTCGCCCAGACCATCGCAGTAGTCATCCCGCATGAGCTGCGCTTTTCCGTCCACCATAGCGATGGCGCCTTCGTGGCAGGCTTCGGCACAGGCGCCGCAGCCGTTGCATTTTTCACGATCTATCTCAATAATTCTTCTTTTCATCATAATGCCTCCTTGCTTTTCTGCCTATATTATAGTATAATAAAATCAATAAGTCGGTTGAATTTTCAACGAAAGAGGATCTTTATGAAAGAATTTTTATCCGTTCTTCGATCATCTCAGCTTTTTTCCGGCGTTTCCGAGGATGAGCTTACAGCCGTGCTGTCCTGTCTTGATGTAAGAGAAGAGAACTTCCCCCGAGACGTCTTTTTGTTGCGCGCCGGAGATACGGCGGAGTCGATCGGACTTGTGCTGTCGGGGAATGTCCTGGTCATACAGGAGGACATATGGGGCAACCGCAATATTCTTTCCAAAACAGGTCCGGGACAGACCTTTGCCGCCGCATACGCATGTGCTCCCGGTGCGGCGTTGAATGTGAGCGTCATGGCAGAGACCCCCGTCACCGCAATGTTCCTGAATGTAAAGCGCATTATGAATGTGTGTCCGTCCGCCTGCCCGCACCACAGCCGTATCATCCGCAACCTGCTCGGCGAGCTTGCCGAGAAAAATCTGCGGTTGGGCGAAAAACTCACGCACATGGGACAGCGTACCACACGGTCAAAGATCATGTCCTACCTTTCCGCGGAAGCACAGCGGCGTGGGATCTGCGAGTTTGACATTTCTTTTTCAAGGCAGCAGCTTGCGGATTATCTCGGCGTTGAGCGCAGCGGACTGTCGCTGGAGCTTGGTAAGATGAAAAATGACGGGCTTCTTGATTTCCGCAAAAGTCATTTCATTTTGAAGGTGTGACATCCCTCTGTTACAGGAATCAGTCGATCCCCGTGTGAGCCGGGAGCGCACCGGCGGACACGGGGATTTTGATGATCCCGCCGCACATGAACATGAGACGATTTTTTGGGGGTCGGCTGTGTTTTCGGCTGTTATCTCGTCCTCAGCGCTTTGCTATGCGGCAGGCGTCGCGGAACAGCCTGTCCTCCTCCGCTTCGCGTTCCGGACCGTTCGGCACACTGTGCGGAACATATGTTTCAAGCGACATGGAGCCATCAAATCCGATCTCGGTGAGTGCGTCCGAAAAATCGTCCCAGTCGATCACGCCGGCATACGGCAGCCAATGGCAGTCACGGCGTCCATCGTTGTCGTGAACGTGCAGCACACGCATGAGATCCTTGCCGAGCATACGGACGGCATCACCCGCCGATATGCCGAACACGGCGCAGTGCCCCGTGTCAAAGCACACCTTGAAGTTGGGGTGATCAAGTGTTCTGACAAACCGCATAACAGCCTCGGGCGTAGCAATGGACAGCGCGGGCATCGGCATATTTTCGAAGCACACGGTCACGCCGTATTCCTTACCGACGTCGGCAAGCCGCCCCATGAATTCATAGTTCATGTTCCATAAAAGCTCCGGGTCGGGGTCCCGCTTCCATCCGAACGGCATTATCGGGTGGATGACCGTATAAGAGCAGTTGAGGATCGCCGTGGCGCGGACAGCCTTTGACATCTTTTCAAACCTCTCGGCACGCTGCTCCTCGGTCGCGTCCTGCGGCGGCCGGCGCCACGGACCGTGTGTCTGGCTGATCTCGATGCCGGCATCCGCGCACGCATTTCTGACCTCTTTAAGCTGCCGCTCGAACTCGGCTTCGGTACCATTGTAAAGCGGAGTGTCAGTCCCCGCAAGTGCCTGATAATCCAGTGCTTCATATCCCTGTTCCTTCATGCGGCGCAGACCTTCGTAAAGCCCGTAGTGCGCGACATATCCGGCGGTCCCGATTCCTATCTTCATTATATTAACGTTTTCGGATCCGCACGTTGAAAATTCCTTCCGTGCGGTTTTCTCCCTTCTTTTATTATTTTCACGTATTCGGGATCCGGTTCGCAAAAAATGCCGGCTTCATTTTCGGGATCGCACCAATGTCCGTCCGCTTATTTTCCCCTGCTTATTTCCGTCAGCTTTTCCGCAATACGTTCCCACGATCTTTTATATTCCGACATATCACGCGGCGTTATACGCCCTGTTCTCATCGCGCGAACGGTTGCCAGTACCATTTCATCGGAATATCCGCCGGCAAGCAGGCCGAGATTGCAGTGCGCCGTGCGGCGCATGATGTCATACACTGCTGCATCGTTGCCGCCGTTCCGGCAGTTTTGATGAAGTGCCAGCGCAAATTGCGCCGGGACCAGCTCGCGCTCGGAATCAGCCGCAAGGCACTCTATCATAAGCGTTGCCGCCTCGGGCTCGGGGCATTTTGCCGCTATGGAAAACGCCATGCAGCCGGTGCCGACAGGCGTTATGTAATCCGGCTGATCCGCCCGATACTTGGGCAGCGGCAGAATACCGTATTTTCCGCCCGACTCATTATCGCGTCTGCCGCCGTAGCCGATCGGCAGGACCGCCATGACGGCACCGCCCGAATCGAATGCCACGGCGGCAGGCGCGATCCGCCTCATTGCAAAAATGCTGCTTATCAAAGACGCGGCACGGCTGTCATTCACAAGCCGGTCGGACGCAGCGGGCATTCCGCCGCTGTCCTTCAAAACGGTGGCGAATCCGGACGCGCAGACCAGAGAAAACAGACCCGCATCATCGGTTTCGGTCACCCTCCCGGCGGCAAGAGCGAAAAACCTTTCCGCCGTCCAACTTCCGTCGGCAACGGCGGCGTAAAGATCGCCCATTTCCGCGCGGTCATAAAAAACACAGGCAAGACTGCCGATAAAACCGTATGAGATATCTCCGGTGACAAAATAAAGCGATTCCCCCATCGTCAGCTTGTCAAGCACGCCGCGCTGCCACCATTTGCGGTTCAGGTCGATATAGCTTTTGTAAATGAGATTCAGATCAAACAGCAAGCCGCGCGTCATTGCCCGCATCGAGACAGACGCGGGCGAAACAATGACGTCAAACGGCGCGCCGCCCGCCTCCGACGCCTCAAGCGCGGCGATGAACGCCGTGCCGTCGTCGGATGGGTCTCCGGTAATATCGTGAATATTCACCTTGTCAAAGCCCATCGGGTAATCGAGCCTTGCCGAAAGGCTGCGCTCACGCTTGTAGAGACGGTCGGAAACGATATCGCCGCCGCTCCCGTCGTATCCGAACTCGCGCACCCCGTCCCCGCCTGCGAATTTAGCAATGTTCAGCGTTATTCCGTCCGCGATCTCTCCCGAAGGGATCTGCCGCGTCGCCTCTCCGCCCTGCGGCGGGCGTCCGGGGTCCGCAGCAGCCCCGGAGGTCCGGTCCGCGTCGCCGTCCGACCTGCCCGTATCATCCGCTTTGCAGGCGGGCAGACACAAAAACAGCACAGCGCACAGTATCAACATGGCGTATATGCGGTAAAAAGAAGTTTTTTCATCTGTACGGACCTCCGTTTTTCTTTCAACTTATATGTACGGTTCCGCGCCCGGATATTGCGCCGCACAGTTTTTTCGCAAAGCAAAAATCGGGATCATGCCCCTCCCCGACAGCCGCGGATGTTATACCCCCGTCATCACCGGCAGCGCCTCGCCCGAAATGAGCGCATCAAAGCAATCGTAACCGCCGACATCAACGCGCGCACCGGCAATATGCAAAAAGCGCGCCGTGGCATACCGATATGTCGAAAGCCGACGGTCAAGCGCATCGTCGGAGTGCGCGGCAACAAAGATCTCGTTCCCTTCAACACCGGTTATAAACAGCGTGTGGTAAAAATCGCCCGCTTCGTCCGCCAGCTGGACCACGTCTCCCGGCACGACGGCGGGCGCGCCGTTCATGCCGCGCCGCGGTACTTCATAGCCGTACGGTCCGGTACCGCCGTTTTCGGCGGCGAAATCGGGTGCGCCTGTAATGAAATCATAAAAATATTCGACCCCCGTCCACGCCGGCGCACGGTCGTCAACGCTTATGTAATACCATCCGAAATCGCGCGTAAAGTTCATCGCACAGCACCCGGCAAGAATACACTGAGACACAAAATTTGTGCAGTCCCCGCCCCTGCCGGTAAAATTGAAAAAGAGCGGATTGCGGTCAAACGCCCAGCGGCGCGCATATTCAAGCGCACGCGCACGGTCGTAAGGAATAGTTGCGAGCATTTTCATGTATCACCCCCGAAATATTTGTTCACTACAAATATATTCGCCACGGGGCGTTTTTTTGACCGCACGGAAAGATATAACGCAGGGCGTTAAAAACTCAAAACGAGTTTTCAACGCCCCGTATTTTTTATTCCTTTTTGCCGCGTGACATGACAAGCTCGCCGTTTTTGCGCTCGGCGGACCATATGATGTGACGCGGGCATTTATCCTCGCATTTGCCGCATTCGGTGCATTTTACGTAGTCTATCTCCGCACCGGATCCATCGACCCTGATAGCACCCGCCGGGCAGTTGCGCTCGCACAGGCGGCAGGATATACATCCGGCATCGCAGAAACGGCGGACCTCAGCACCCTTCATTTTGGTGGCGCATCCGACCCAGTGCGCGCTGTCGTACGGGATAAGTTTTATTATCCCCTTGGGACATGCCCTGACGCACACGCCGCAGCCCTCGCACTTATGGTAGTCCACCACCGCAACGCCCTCGACCACGGTAATGGCGCGGAAAGGACAGGCGGCGGCACAGGTGCCGAGACCTATGCAACCGTTGGGGCATATCTTATCGCCGCCTCCGAGCCGCTCGGCGGCAATGCAGTCGTGCGGACCGGAATAATTGTATTTGCGGTGCGCGTTTTCAAAGCCGCCCGTGCACATGACCTGCGCACGCATCCTCACCGGAGCGGCGACCTCAACGCCCATTATCTCGCCTATTCTGCGTGCCACATCGGCACCGCCGACCGCGCAGGCATTGGCGGGAGCTTCGCCCGCCGCTATCGCGGCGGCAAGCGCCGCGCATCCCGCTTTTCCGCACCCGCCGCAGTTTGCGCCGGGCAGAACTTCAAGTATCTCATCGGCGCGCGGGTCGCTTTTGACCTCAAATATTTTTGCGGCAACGGCAAGAAGCACGCCGAGGATCACACCCATACCCGCGAATATAAGCACGGGAAAAAGAATGTCTGTTGCTTTCATTTACGGCTCCCTCCTTATTTTCCGAAGCTGATGCCCGAAAATCCCGAAAAGATCATGGCAAGCAGCCCCGCCGCGATAAGAATGAGCGGCATTCCGCGGAATGCACGCGGCGGATCGGCAATCTCAAGCCTTGCGCGCACACCGGCAAATATGACTATTGCAAGCGTGAATCCCACACCCGCTGCAAATCCGTAGCAAACGGACGGTATAAAGCCGTAATTTTCCTGAATGTTCACAAGTGCCGCTCCGAGCACCGCGCAGTTTGTGGTGATGAGCGGGAGATATATCCCGAGCGAGCTGTAAAGCGCGGGAACGAATTTGCGCAGAAACATTTCGATGAGCTGCACGAGAGCGGCAATCACAAGTATAAACGCCACCGTTTTGAGGTATGTAAGTCCGCGCGGCAGCAAAAGCAGATAGTACACCGCCCATGTCACGGCACTTGAAAGCGTCATTACAAATGTGACCGCCATGCCCATGCCGAGCGCCTTGTCGGGACTGTCAGAAACGCCGAGGAACGGACAGCAGCCGTAAAATTTTGAAAAAATAAAGTTTTCAACGAGTATCGCGCTCATCATCATGAGGAGCACGTCTGTCACCGTAAGCTGTGTAAAGTTCATGTCAGCCTCCCTCCGGTCATTCCGGGCTGCCCGCGGAGGGCTTTTTTGTATTCTCGCTTATGTCGGACAGACGGCGCAGGCGCGCACGGTCTTCGGCAGTGTTGCGGAATTTCTGAACGACAGCAAGGATGAATCCGAGCGTCAGGAATGCGCCTGCCGGCAGCACGAATATGACCGCCGGTGAATACCACTCGCCGAAAACGGCGTGACCGCAGAATGTGCCGGAGCCGAGTATCTCTCGTATCGACGAGATCAGAAGCAGGGCAAATGTATATCCCACGCCGGTCGCGATCCCGTCAAGTGCCGAGGGAAGCACGCGGTTTTTGGAGGCAAACGCCTCTGCGCGCGCCAGAATGATGCAGTTCACAACGATGAGAGGGATAAATATTCCGAGCGCATCGTAAAGATCGGGCAGATACGCCCTCATAAGCAATTCAACGGCTGTTACAAAGCCGGAAATTATCACAACGTATGCGGCGATGCGCACTTCCTTGGGTATGACCCGGCGCAGCAGCGATATCATGATGTTGGAGCATATAAGCACTGCCGATGTCGCAAGCCCCATACCGAGCGCATTTTTCACCGACGTTGTGGTCGCCAGCGTGGAACACATCCCGAGAAGTTGCACAAGCACGGGGTTATTGTCGATAACGCCGTCGCGCAGTATTTTGAGCGCTCCGCCGAGTCCGGACGAAAGCGGCTTTTTTTCTTTTTTCCGCTTCGCCGCATTTTCCTGCCGGTCTGTTTGCTCCGACGGAGCTGCGGCACCGGCTGCGGCGTCCGCGCTCTCAGGCGGCTTTTTTTCCGCATCGTCTGCGGCAGCGGCAAGCGATTGCTTCAGTTTTTTTTCTATTTCTTCTTCAGTCATAGCTGTCTCCTTTACTCGGCGTCGGACACAAGTCCCATTGCCGCCGCAGCAGCAAGCGCACGGTTAACGCCCGCGAGCACCGAACGCGACGAAATGGTCGCTCCCGATATTGCATCCACATCGGTGCCGAGCGTCAGCTTTCCGCCGGTCCCTCGGTACTGCGAAAGATAGCCTGCGTCGTTTACGCGGCTGCCGAGCCCCGGCGTTTCGGAAAGCGCCGTGATGTTCACACCGGTTATCCTGCCGTCGGTGCCGATGCCCACTATCATATCAATATTGCCGCCGAAGCCGGACGGAGATACCGAAACGGCATATCCCGCAACATTTCCGCCGGCATCGCTGACTTCAAAGACCGCCGTAACATCATCCGGCGCGCCGTCAAGCGTGCGGTAGTTTATATCATCACGCCCGAACACAGCCGCTATTGCGGCGCGCTCGGTGGCAATGCGCTTTTCTTCTATTTTATCGCGTGTGAGCGCGTAAGAAAGCGAAACCGCCAGCGCAACGCACACACAGATGAGCGTAAGGGAAAGTGTTATACGGAAAATTCTGAAGGCTGTGCTGTTTTTTCCGTTCATTTTGCTTTCGCCTCCTCCTTTGCTCCGGCGCGGCGGCTCTTTTTGCGTTCGGTGCCGAACACGCGCGGCGCGGTGAAGCGGTCAATATAGTAGACCAGCATATTCATCATAAGTATGGCAAAGGACACGCCCTCGTTGTATCCGCCGAAATAGCGTATCAGCACCGTAACGCATCCGCACCCGAAGCCGAATATCAGCCTTCCGACAGGCGTCACCGGAGACGTCGTATAATCGGTCGCCATAAAAACGGCGCCGAGCATGAGTCCGCCCGAGACCAGCTCGCCGAGCATAAACGACGCGGCGGGATTGGTCTTTGGGAATATGAATGTGAGCAGAGCGACAGTTCCTATGTATGCCACCGGAATATGCCATGTTATGACGCGGCGGCAGATAAGGTATATACCGCCGACGATAAGGAGCACCGCCGATACCTCGCCTATCGACCCCGCGCATCTTCCGAGGAAAAGGTCGAGGGTAGTGGTTGACGGAAGCTCGCCCGCCTTGTATGCCGCAAGCGGGGTCGCCTCCGCTATGGCGTCCGCCTTGCCCGCAAACGAGAACACACGCCAGTCAAGGCGGTGAAAGGGCGCGGTGAAGGTTGTCATCTGCTCGGGCCATGCAAAAAGGAATGCTCGCCCCGCCAGCGCGGGGTTGAGGAAGTTCTTGCCTATGCCGCCGAAAAGCTGCTTTACAACAACAATGGCAAAAAACGAGCCGACAACGGGTATCCAGTACGACACCGCTGAGGGCAGATTGAGTCCGAGCAGCAGCCCCGTTACCACGGCTGACAGATCTCCCACCGTAACCGAACGGTGAAGGATGAGCCGTACAAGATATTCAAAAAGCACTGCCGACGCAACGGAAATAAGCACGACGACAAGGGCGCGCGGACCGAAAACATAAACGCCCCACAGGAGTGCCGGCACGAGCGCAATAATAACATCAAGCATTATCGAACGCGTGGTGTCGGTCCGTTTTATATGCGGCGACGGCGATACCGTCAGCCGTTCGGGAAATCCGATCTGTTGATCCATTTCTATGACTGTATCCTTTCTTTCTCGGTCTTTTGCGCGATCATTTCTTTGCGCCGCGGGCGCGGAGAGCACCCTTCGCCACACGTATGTACTGAACGATCGGAACATTTCCGGGACAGTTGTATGAGCAGGTGCCGCATTCGACGCAGCTCATGACATGCAGCTTTGCCGCCTCATCGTAATCCCCTGCCATTGCATACTGGGCAAGATAGACCGGCATCAGGTGCATGGGGCAGTTCTTTACGCACTTTGCGCAGCGTATGCAGGCAAAATCATCGTGCGGAGCCGCAAATTCCTTTGAAAATACAAGGATCGCCGATGTGCCCTTTGTCACGGGCGAGTCTGCGTCCCATATCGCCGCTCCCATCATGGGACCGCCGTTTATGACCTTGAACGGTTCGGCGACAAGACCGCCGCAGTACGCTATAAGATCGCGCACCGATGTTCCCAGCGGAACGCGCAGGTTTTTGGGCTCCTTTATGCAGTCGCCGTCAACGGTCACGCAGCGCTCAATAAGGGGCATTCCTTCGACAAACGCACGGTATATCGCCGAGCAGGTCTCTACGTTGAACACCACGCAGCCCACATCGGCAGGCAGCTTGCCCTCGGGGATCTCGCGCCCGGTAAGCGCGTAAATGAGCTGTCTCTCATCTCCCTGCGGGTACTTCGTGCGCATAAGACGGACCTCAAGCAGAGGACTTTCGCCTATCTCAGCCGCTATCTTGTCGGCAGCGTTGAGCTTGTTGTCCTCTATCGCTATCTCGCCGGACGGCAGCCCCAGCGCGCGCAGAAGGATCTTTGCGCCTCCCACGACTTCCTCGGGGTGCTCAAGCATCAGACGGTGGTTGACCGTGATGAACGGCTCGCATTCGGCGCAGTTTATTATAAGACGCTTGACCTTTCCGATAGCACCCGAGAGCTTTGCCCATGTCGGGAAGGTCGCGCCGCCCATACCTGAAATACCTGCGCGGCGTATGACGTCGACTATCTCCTCGGGGGACGTGTCGCCGAGTCTTTTTTCAAACGGCTGAATATCCGGAGAAAGCTCCATTTCCCCGTCGCTGTCAATAATGACGGTGGCAATGGGACGCCCCTGCGCGTTGGGACGCGAACCGAAGGCGCGGACCGTGCCCGAAACGCTTGAATGCACGGGACAGCCGAGTCCTTCGGCAGCCGTGCCGATAAGCTGACCGCGCAGAACACGGTCGCCGATATTCACACAGGGTACCGACGGCGCGCCTATGTGCTGTGAAAGAGGAATCTCGACCGTAGCCGGCGCGGGCATATCCTCAACTGCGAGGGAACGCGTATTTTTGTATTCGCGAACGTGCGTTCCGCCCTTGAAGGTATAAAACATACCGGGATCACCAAACGGCAAAAAGCCGTCCTTTCAGATCATTGCGTATAAGCATAATTTATTTTTATTATACAATATAAAAAAATAAAAATCAATAGGTTTGAGGTAAACAAATAAGGCTGAGCAAAAAACGCATTATATTAAAAAGTACCGCGCACACGCTGCGGCACCCGTGCGGCGAAAGGCTTTTTACCGACAGCGGAATAAAAAAGTAAATTCTCAGACCAAATGCAATTCCAAATTGCACCGTTGCATTTACTTTGAGAATTCGCTCTCTGCATTTTGCCCCTTTGTTGCATAAATAAACTCTTGACAAATGAGAAAAAACATGCTACACTGATAACGTAAATACATAAATTGGAGGCGTTATTATGAATTTTATCCAAAAACAGCGGTTTTACCTGTCGCATAATGTGTTTGGATGTTGCTTTCAATCGGAAAGAAGGCAACTGAAAATCGTAATATAAGGGCGCATAGGTAAAACTGCATTGCAGGTTACTTATGTGCCTTTTTGAATTTCAGAATATTTTGGAAGGAGGCGTACTGATATGAATAAAATTATTTCATTTGTTTTACTTTGCGCTTTATTGCTTATGTGTTTTTCGGGGTGTGGGATTTTTGGTGACAAAAACACCGAATCTAACGAAAACAGTGTGCAAAGCTCAAATGAAGTCAGCGATTTTACAACTAACATCACCGAGTTGACCGATGATGGAAATTCAACAGATGATATAAACAAAAATAATGATGATTATATTATCGTTGAAAGCGAGATAAATGGTGATCCGGCGTCTCAATATGCTATTTTCGCAAAGATTCCCCAAAAGTGTACATTAACCGAAGCGCATATACCCATTTTGTTAAGTTATGGATTGAATATTTCTCGTAGTGCAAAAAACAGCATAGAGTGGGATAGTTATGGTTATACGGATATAGGACTTGTAGCGAGTAATAAAGATGGTTATAACGTAATATTAAATGGATTTAATATTAAAGAAATAATAAATCCAGAATATGATGTAGAACCTATATGGGACGATGATCGAAAATGGCTCGTTGGACTTGATTATTCTCATACGGAATTGTGTATGTTGCCGCTTTCCTTGTTTTTCGGCGATTCGGGGTGGACCTATATAAATTTGTATGAATATAACAGTGCAGATCCTGACGGATCGCACGGTGCGGGAGCTGGGATCGGTTTCTATTATACGCGTTATGACACATACATTTCCTTTAGCACGGAGATTCAAGGTAGTTAAAGAACGGAAGGAGAAAAACATGAAGCGAATTTTGTCAATAGTTATTACTATTTTTATTATTACAAATTTATTTGGCACTGTTATGACAGCAAGCGCTGTGGAGAATGAGTTTTCTCAAAAGCAATATAATAATATAACAAATACCGAAACTTATGATATCAATACTGGCTCCGAGGCGGATAGATATATTGATATCAATGAGGGCGTTCCGCTGTATCCGATTTTGGAAAAAAGAAATTATATGGATACTGAGCAAATATCGGTTCGCTTTGTACTTACAATGTCGCTTATAGGAATTGAATCATCTTTCGAGGCAGTGGGGTTCACTGTTTTGAATGATGTGTTGATTGATTTTGATGAAGCCACCAGTTGTCAGATAATCAACGTAGTTCTTAAGCACGATGGATACACAGTCGCTCCCTATTTCTCGTTAAATGTTGTGACAATTACCGGATCAGAGGTTAGTGCAGAATTGTTTGGATGTGTTTCTGATAATGGTCTTTTTATCAGTGATAGTTCGTATGATGCTGCCAAGGAAGCAAGTTATTATTATCTTGTTGAAACAGATTTGATCACAATGGCTGAATTTAATGAACTGTTGCGATTGGAATACAGTCAAAAAGGGATTGAGTATTCTGACATTATTATTGACAACAATATGGTATCAGGGGGTTCCTGGGGCGAAGAAGAGTCCGCTTCTACAAATGCTAACGTAGCTGGTGAGACAACGATTTTTGGAACACTTGGTTGGAATGATGATAATAATGTTTGGCACCCGATGCAATACAATAAAGTAGAAGTATGGGATAACCGATCCGGCGAAAAGCTTGGCACCGTATATACCAATACGACAGGAAACTATTCCTTCACATTTTTCGATTCATCCACTTACCGAAATATTTATATTAAGGTTTATCCCGGTGGAGAAAATTCCATTGTGAAAACCGGTTATGGTGGAGATTATGTTTATACGAGCCAAACCCATTTGAATGTTACTCCTGGGAGTGGTGTCAGCATTGGTTGGGAAGTTGATATGACTTCCGATCTTGGAAGAGCTTTTCAAATCTCACAAGCAATCAATGTTGCCACCAAATATGTAAAACAGATGAACGGCTCTTATATAGCACCCCTGACTGTAAAATACCCACACCTTGAAGGTGATAATGTTTGCTTTTATAGAAGTTCAAACGATACAATTTACGTCCTTGGCTCATCATCATCGACCAGTGGACTCAAGTCGTATGCTTCGTGGGATGTTGTAATGCACGAATATGGGCATCACGTTCAAGCCGAGTTTGGTATTACACGGAACCCAGGCGGCTCCCACACTTTGGAGGATAATTTGGCAGATATGAACGATAGCAAGGACATAGGTGTACGTCTTGCCTGGGGTGAAGCGTATGCTTCAGTTTTTGGTGGTATGGCGCAAGCATATTACGCATCATCTTTACAAAACATCCCTACCGTGGGCGATTCTGCCTATTCGTCTTATAATGGTGCATCATTGAATTATGAAACACCAAACGTGCGTTTGGGAGAAGCTTGTGAGGGTTCGGTGATCGGGGTTCTTTGGGATATCTATGATACCGCTTCAGAAACATATGATGATATTTCTTTTTCTCATAGTGCATATTGGGATATGATCACAAATTGTAATTCGGGGAACTTGTCTGAATTTTGCAATTATTTTGTTAATAAGTATTCTATAGAGTATGCGTTTTCTCTTGGAAAGTTACTTTCGTATTATAAAATGGCAGCAACCGATCTGTCTGCAAACGTGAGTTCTACGTCTATTAGTCTATCCTGGACTGCAAACGGTACGGCACTTTCTTTACCAAACGACAGATTCGACTTGTTATTTTTCGACGAGGATAACTCCGAAATATTATCTGTTAATAATATAACATCGACATCTTATACTTTAAGTGATGCTGAAAGAAATACTGTTCTTAGAAATGGTGATGCTACTTTTAAAGTGACAGTTGTATCTTATCAAACGTCTTCTCCAACGACGGGAGGCTATTATTCGGAAGTCTTGAGCATTTCCAAACCACATAATCCTCATTCTTACGGACCTTACTTGTATTATAATAATCATTCTCATATATCGCATTGCTCCTGTGGCGCATATGTAACCGAGGGACACTATATTAGACATGAGGATATCGTTGATAACAGATATGCAGAATGTTTAGGCTGTCATGCACAGTTGGATCTTTTTGAAGACTCTGCAAATAGCATAATGTCTACAATAATACAGGTATCTATTAACGGAAGCTATATACTTCCCAGTGGTATCGTTGTTTTAGTTGACGAAGATATTCAGGCATATTTGGATGGAACGTTAGTGTTCTATCATCCTGACAATATTCCTTCTACACAGTAAAGTGTAAAATAATGCACAGTACAGAACACAATCCTTTGGGTGTCGCTTCGGCGGCACCTTTTTTATATTTCTTCAACAACAACGATAATAAGTATATTTGAGGTAAACAAATGAGGCTGCGCAAAAAACGCATCATATTAAAAAGTACCGCGCACACGCCGCAGCGCCCGTACAGCGAAAGACTTTTTACCGACAGCGGAAAAAAAAGTAAATTCTCAGACTAAATGCAATTCCAAATTGCACTGTTGCATTTACTTTGAGAATTTACTCGGAATAAAAAAAGCGGATTTACAAAAAAATAATCAAAAAAGGTATTGACAAACCCGTCCGACTGTGCTATAATATCAAAGCATTATGGCGGGATAGCTCAGCTGGCTAGAGCAATCGGTTCATACCCGATAGGTCGTGGGTTCAAATCCAACTCCCGCTACGGCCCGTTGGTCAAGAGGCTAAGACACCGCCCTTTCACGGCGGTAACATGGGTTCGATTCCCGTACGGGTCACCAAAAAAGCACGCATGGACTTGTCCATGCGTGCTTTTTTGATGGTTTGTTTCGCAGAAACGAACCACGAGACTCGGCGGACGGGAGCCGCCGTGTCTCGTGAATAACGGCGTTTTTGCCTTGCATAACTTTAAAATTCATAAAAATTTCAAGGCAAAACAGCGGTGTTGAACCGCCGAGTCGTTATTCCGGTTTGCCGTGCAACGGCAAACCTTTCGATCTCCCGTACGGGTGTTTTTCAGACAAATCAAGTCGGACCCACTCAAGTCCGCAAGGGACTTGAAACGGTTTGCGCCGGCAGTAACTATGAGATCTGTACGAACAGACGCGCAAACCCGGGTTCAGATTCCCGTACGGTTCGTTTCGCGGAAACAGGCATATGGTTGCAGCGAACGGCTCCCGCCGAACCCATCTTCCGCATTTCCCATATACATATATTTGTACGACACTATCTTTCGGGAGGTTCACCATGTCACTCGGTTTTATAAAAATGCAGGGCTGCGGCAACGACTACATATTCATCGACTGCTTCAACGGCGTCCCCAAAGACCCATCCGGGCTTGCGCGTGTGCTCTCGGACCGCCACTTCGGCGTCGGCGGGGACGGGATAGTTCTTATCTGCCCGTCGGACAAAGCAGATGCGAAAATGCGGATGTTCAACTGCGACGGCAGCGAAGGCCTTATGTGCGGCAACGCGATACGCTGCGTTGGAAAATATCTTTACGACGTGCGCGGCGTGCGGCGCGAACAGATCGCGGTGGACACTCCGTCAGGCGTTCGACTTCTTGACATGATCGTTCGCGGCGGCATTGCGACCGGCGCGCGCGTTATGATGGGAAAGGCGGTGCTCGCTCCGCGGAATATTCCCGTTCTTCTTGACGGTGAAAGCGTTATCGGGCGCAGGATCACGGTCGGCGGTGCAGAATATGCGGTCACCTGCGTCTCTGTCGGCAATCCGCACTGCGTTGTGTTTTGCAACGATCCCGACACGCTCGACCTCGGATCTATCGGACCGGAATTTGAAAATTTCCCGCTTTTCCCCGAGCGTGTGAATACCGAATTCGTGCGCCTGTGTCCGGACGGCGGTCTTTATATGCGCGTGTGGGAGCGCGGCAGCGGAGAAACACTTGCCTGCGGCACCGGCGCGTGCGCTGCGGCGGCAGCGGCGGTCGAAAACGGCTTTTGCCCGCGCGGAGAGGAGATCCCGGTTCGGCTTCGCGGCGGCACACTCACCGTGAAATATGACGCCGACGGCACGCTGTTTATGACCGGTGATGCAGCAGAGGTCTTTCGCGGAAGCGTCGAGATACAGTGACCGGAAAAAACGGTTGACAAACCAGTTAAAATACTGTATACTGTTATCGACAACTCTTCAATAAAAAACAGGAGGCCGAAATGAAAAACAAGAGCTACGGTATTTACTGCATTTCGGTGCTGCTTCTCGTTGTTGCGGCATCGGTGTATCCCATTATCATGGGTGTGCGCATTCTCGCAGACTGGCTGCCCGACGGCATTGTTGCGGCTGCCGACTATCCGAAATACGTTATTCCTTACACACCGCTGAGCCTTGCTCTCATAGCAGGCACAGCCCTGCTTCCGCTCTTTATCAGGTATCTGAAAAAATGGGCGACCACCGCCGCATCAGCCCTTTCGCTCGGCATTTTCTTTGCCGCAGAACATTTTCTTGAAGGACTTACGGTCGAAGCCGACATAAGCGGTCTCATAATGGTGCCGAACGTTACCGAAAAGGTGGACCTCGGCAACTGGCAGATGTATATGTGCGCGATAACGCCGCCGCGCGTCAGCTATGAAATAGGAATGGAGCCGATAGATTTTTCAAAAACGCAGGTCGGTATCCTTGCCGGCGAGTACAGTCCGGCGTTCAAACTGCATTTTTATCTTATTTCGACGGTGCTGATAATAGCGATCACCGGATGCATTTACGGCTTCGGTCAGATGCTTAAAAACGGCGACCGCTCACGCCGCACCGCGCTCGTTATTCAGTCATCGGCGGCAGCGGTTTTTCTCGGACTTTGCATTTTTGCCTGCTTCACCGCATTTTTCAGAACCGGCAGCATCCGCGTCGGCACAGCGTCGGCATGGCTCATGTGCATATTCTTTATACTTCTCGGCATGACCTGCGGAATATATCTCGGCTCGTACCTGCTGCGCCGGCGGCGCGTGCTTTCGGCTTTGCTTCCCGCCGTGCTTGCCTCCGCTATGACCCTTGTTATGTACATAGGCGAAATGATACTGCTTTCGGGCAATCTTTACCGCTTCGGCGAGGGAGCTTTCTTTGACGGCATTGCCGGCATAGCACTCGCCCCCGCCGATATCATGGTGATCCTCGCCTCCGGTGCGCTCACTGCAGGGATAATGCTGCTGCTTACACGCCGGCAAACGGCTGCGGTCGATCAATAAAATAAGAATCAGCTGTCTCCGACCGAAGCAGTTGATTCTTGAAAATACAACTGTCCAACATAAAAAAATCTCCGAAAAATTCATCCAAACCTATTGACAAGTACGCTCTGTGGTGCTATAATACGCTCAATAACATACCAAACCACTCTGTTGGTGGTATTGAACTTCACACATCAATACAATGGAGGACAGAACAATGTCACGCATTTACACTTCGGCAGATCAGCTTATAGGTCACACCCCGCTGCTTGAACTCACACACATAGAAAAAAAATTCGGTCTCAAAGCAAAAATACTCGCAAAACTTGAATATTTCAATCCCGCAGGCTCCGTAAAGGACAGAATCGCCAAGGCGATGATAGACGACGCCGAGGCGCGCGGACTGCTTCACGAGGGTTCGGTCATAATCGAGCCGACCTCCGGCAACACCGGCATAGGTCTTGCATCGGTCGCCGCAGCGCGCGGATACCGCATAATCATCGTAATGCCCGAGACCATGTCGGTCGAACGCCGCCAACTCATGAAGGCTTACGGTGCCGAACTGGTGCTCACCGAGGGCGCCAATGGCATGAAGGGCGCCATTGCTAAGGCGGATGAGCTTGCAAAGGAGATCCCCGGCAGCTTTGTCCCCGGTCAGTTTGTTAACCCCGCCAACCCGAAGGCGCATTTTGAGCACACGGGTCCCGAAATTTACGAGGACACCGACGGCTCCGTTGATATTTTTGTTGCGGGCGTTGGCACCGGCGGCACCATCACCGGCATCGGCAGATACCTCAAGTCTAAAAAGCCGGATGTAAAGATCGTAGCTGTCGAGCCTGCCACCTCGGCGGTGCTTTCCACCGGCGTTGCGGGACCGCATAAAATACAGGGCATCGGCGCGGGTTTTGTTCCCGATGTGCTTGACACAAAGGTATACGACGAGATAATTCCCGTTGCAAACGAGGATGCGTTTGCGGGTGGCAAGCTCGTGGGCAAAAACGAAGGCGTTCTCGTGGGCATTTCCTCGGGCGCAGCCCTCTTTGCGGCGATAGAGCTTGCAAAGCGTCCCGAAAATGCGGGAAAGAACATTGTTGTCCTCTTCCCCGACACCGGCGACCGTTACCTCTCAACTCCGCTGTTTGCGGACTGAGCGGTACTGCGGCAGATGAAAATACTTGTCGCAATGAGCGGCGGCGTTGATTCCAGCGTCGCCGCCGGGCTTCTCAAAGAAGCCGGAAATGAGTGTATCGGCTGTACGATGAAGCTTTACGACAACGCGGATGCCGGAATATCCCGCTCTCGCACCTGCTGTTCGCTTGACGATGTCGAGGACGCGCGAAGCGTTGCCTACCGGCTCGGAATGCCCTATTATGTTTTCAATTTCTCCGATGATTTCAGGAAAAATGTCATAAACAGATTCGTTGACAGCTACCTCTGCGGCATGACGCCGAACCCCTGCATCGACTGCAACAGATATATGAAATTCGGCAAGCTCTATGAGCGTGCAAAAATACTCGGCTGCGACCATATAGCGACAGGTCACTACGCGCGGATAGAACACCGGGACGGCAGGTATATTCTCAAAAAGGCTGTCGACCCCGCCAAGGATCAGAGCTATGTCCTTTATTCCATGACGCAAGACGAGCTCGCGCGCACGCTTTTTCCTCTCGGCGGGATGACCAAGACCGATGCGCGCAGGTTTGCCGTCGCACACGGTTTTTTCAATGCGGACAAGCCCGACAGTCAGGATATCTGTTTTGTGCCGGACGGCGACTATGCGCGCGTGATCGAACTTCACACCGGCAGACCGACGCCGCCCGGCAATTTTGTTGACCGGAACGGCAACATACTCGGCAGGCACCGCGGGATAATCCGCTATACCGTCGGTCAGCACAAGGGGCTTGGCATTCCTCTGCCCGGAAAAAGATATGTTATTTCGGTGCGGAGCGCGGACAACACCGTCCTTCTCGGCGAGGAGGCGGAGCTTTACGGTGCCGAAGCCACGGTCGGCGATGTGAACTGGATATCCGGCGAGGCGCCGTCCCGCACGGTCCGCTGCAATGTGAAAATACGCTACCGCCAGCCCGAACAGCCGGCAACGGTCACGCCGGAACCGGGCGGTACGGCATCGGTCAAATTTGACCTGCCGCAAAGAGCCGTTACGCCCGGGCAGGCTGCCGTTTTTTATGACGGAGACACCGTGCTCGGCGGCGGAGTGATCATGTACTCAAAGAAAGCAGGTGAGCAGCCTTGATATCAACACGCGGACGCTATGCGGTGCGGGTAATGCTTGACCTCGCCGCGCACAACGACGGCTCATACATTCCCATGCGTGATGTGGCTGCACGTCAGGAAATATCCCCGAAATATCTCGAAAAAATAATGCCCGACCTCACCCGCGGCGGTTTTGTCGAGGGTTCGCACGGCAAAGGCGGCGGGTACCGTCTTTGCCGTGCGCCGGCGGACTGCCGGGTAGGCGACATTCTGCGCGCAACAGAGGGCGATCTTGCCCCCGTTGCCTGTCTTGCGTGCGGTGCGGCTCCGTGCTCCCGCGCGCCGTTCTGTCCCACCTTGCCCATGTGGAAAAAATATTACGAAATGACACGCGATTTTTTTGACGGCATTACGCTCGAAGACCTTATGGCAAATCCCACGGCAGGAGATTATGTGATATGACGCATTCCGCTATCGGAAAGATAATGCTTGTTTTCGGCACAAAGCCGGAAGCAATAAAAATGTGCCCCGTGGCACTTGAGCTTGCCGCGCGCCCCGGCATTTCATGCTCCGTCTGCCTTACGGGACAGCACCGCGAGCAGGTATACGAGGCTCTGGCGGCATTTGGGGTCTCTGCCGACTACGACCTTTCCGTAATGCGCGAGCATCAGACGCTTTTCGACATCACGCGCGGCGTGCTTGACGGAATGCGCGGCGTTCTCACAGCCGATCGCCCCGACATTCTGCTTGTTCACGGCGACACGACCACAGCGTTTTCCGCCGCGCTTGCGGCGTTCTACCTTGGCATTCCGGTCGGTCATGTCGAAGCTGGGCTGAGGACGTACCGCACCGACTCGCCCTATCCCGAGGAATTCAACCGCCGCGCTGTCGGAACGATCAGCTCTTTTGACTTTGCGCCGACCTCCGGGGCGCGGGAAAATCTTATTGCCGAGGGCAAAGACCCCTCGCGCGTTTTTGTCATCGGCAGCACGGCGGTCGATGCTCTCAGGATCACCCGACGGCGCGATTTTTCGCATCCTCTGCTCGACTGGGCGGGCAACAGCAGGCTTGTTATCATGACCGCGCACAGGCGCGAGAGCACCGGCGACACGATGCGCGGTATTTTCCGCGCCGTGCGGCGCGCAGTGCGCGAACATGGCGATGTAAAGCTTGTATGTCCCGTTCATCCGAACCCAGAAATATGCAGAATCGCCGATGATGAGCTTGGCGGCGAGGATCGCATCCGGCTGACGCCGCCGCTCGGAACAGTCGATTTTCACAATCTCGAGCGGCGCGCGTACCTCATTCTGACCGACTCCGGCAGCATCGAAGAAGAAGCGCCCACCATCGGGGTACCGGTAGTGGTCCTTCGCGATGTCACCGAACGTCCCGAAGGTGTCAGCGCCGGTGTCATGCGGCTCGCCGGCACCGACGGCGGCTCGGTCTACCGCGAATTCTGCACTTTACTTGACGATCCCGACGAATACCGCAAAGCCGCGCATCCCATTGATGTTTACGGCGACGGTCACGCCGCCCGTCTCCTCTCCGATATTTTAATCTCGGGTGGAGTTTGATATTAGCGTTTATTCATACCCCGATGGTGGAATAAGTACAGATCCCTATCGCCTGCCGCCGGTTTGTTCCATCGGAACATTATCACGCCACGGCGGTGGTGCGGGCACAGATTCCATCGCCCGCCGCCGGTTTGTTCCATCGGAACATTACACGCCACGGCGGTGAAACGGGCACAGATTCCCACCGCCCGCCGCCGGTTTGTTCCATCGGAACATTATCACGCCACGGCAGTGGAGCGGGCACAGATTCCCACCGCCCGCCGCCGG
>CAKRTQ010000008.1 GCA_934402395.1 uncultured Eubacteriales bacterium
GTGAGTGCGGATTCCTTTGAACGGGAATCTGAACCGACAATTCGCGCTGTGCGCGAATTGGGGAAGTTTGCAAAGCAGGAGTTTGAACTTTATTGAAATTCAGTGGAGTTTGCGCAGACTTATAGCTTTGCGCACATCCACAAACTTCCGGCGGGTTGAGAACCCGCCGCCGGCGCCAAAAGAGAAAGGCGCCCAAAGGCGCCTTTCTCTTTTGGAGCAGGTAACGGGAATCGAACCCGCATAACCAGCTTGGGAAGCTGGAGTTTTGCCATTAGACTATACCTGCGTCACTTCATATATTTTACCGCAAAAGCGGTGGTTTGTCAACCCCAAAAACAAATTTTCTTAGGAAAGGTCATAAAATGAGACTTGCAACTTCAACCTGTATTTTTCCCGGAAAGCGCGAGGGCGGCAGAACGCCCCTTGAGGAGTCGATCCGTCTTTGCTACGACTGCGGATTCCGCGTTATAGATCTCAATTTCTGTTCAGCCTCCAACCCCAAAAGCAACAGCGAGCTTGTGGGCGACGACTGGGAACGCAATGTTGACCGTCTCGGCGAGCTGGCGGCAGAGCTGGGCATCACCTACAATCAGTCGCATGCGCCCTATGACTCCAATCTCTACCGTCCAGAACAAAAGATCTCCGATGAATACCGTGCATGGTATGCCGAGAGCGTTCGCCGCTCGATAATTGCCAGTGCGCGTCTCGGTGTGCGTTATGTCACAACGCACGCACAGACCGCGACCGAAAACGATGAAATGGGCTTTGAGGAGAATATGCGTGCCAATATTCATTTCTACACGCCTCTCCTTGAACTTGCCAAAAAGCACGGGACCGGAATATCTATCGAAAACATGGCAGAGTTCCATCCTCAGAAGACCAAACACCGCTTTACGGCGACGGTCGAAGAGCAGATAGCAATAATCGATGCAATGGGCGATCCCGTTTCCTGCCGCGCAACATGGGACTTCGGTCACGCGGAGCTTGTCTACCGCGATCAGGCAAAGCAGCTGCGCAAGCTCGGTTCGCGTCTTTGCTCTACGCACGTTCAGGAGAACCGGGGGCTGAATGACGACCACTTCCTCCCTTATGTGCGCGGCAATACGGCGTGGGAGGTCCTTATGCCTCTGCTCAAGGAAATGAACTACGACGGTGATTTTACCTATGAGGTCCACGGCTTTTACGGCGCGGTGCCGCGTGAGCTTCGTCCCGCTGCCGGAAGGCTCGGGTACAAAATCGGTGAATATCTCGTGGGACTTTACGATAAAGCGTGACCGGCTGCGTATTATACGACGTTTCGGTGCATAAACTTTCTTCAGTTGCTTTTTTGAAAGGAGCGGTGCAAAATGACCGCAAAAGAAATTTTTGATATCTGGTACAGACATGACGGGCTTGAACCCTCGGTGAGGGCGGAGCTTGAACGCATAAAGGACGATCCCTCGGCGATAGAGGACTGCTTCGGGACCGAGCTTGCCTTCGGCACGGCAGGACTGCGCGGCGTTCTCGGCGCGGGTCCCGGCAGAATGAACGTTTACACGGTCAGCCGTGCAAGCGCGGGATATGCCGCGTATATTGCCGCCAAGGGCGATGATGCCCGCCGCCGCGGCGTCGTTATAGCGCATGACAACCGCCGTATGTCCCGTGAGTTTGCGCTCACGACTGCCGGCGTGTTTGCCGCGCACGGCGTTCACGCATGGCTTTTTGATTCGCTGCGTCCCACGCCCGAGCTTTCATTTGCCGTGCGTTACCTCGGCGCGGCAGGCGGCGTTATGATAACGGCGTCGCACAATCCGCCCGAATACAACGGCTACAAGATATACAATTCCGAGGGCTGCCAGTGCGGACTTGACGAGACGTCCCGTGTCATCGACTTTATTTCCGCTGTCGTCGATCCGCTTGACATCCGTTCTCTCGGCATCGACGAGGCGGGCGGGCTTATCGGTATTCTTGACGGCGGCATCGATGAGGAATATTACCGCGCCGTTGAGTCGATATCCCTGCGCCGCGTGAACGCGGGCGGGCTGCGCGTGGTCTACTCCCCGCAGCACGGAACAGGCAACGTGCCCGTGCGCCGCGTGCTTTCCGATATTGGCTACGATGTGGTGCCTATTGAGGCGCAGTGTACGCCCGACCCCGATTTTTCGGCGACAAAAAGCCCGAACCCCGAGTCTCCTCTCGCATACGAGGCGGCGCTTGAGCTTGCCGGAAAGGTGAACGCCGATATCGTCATCACGACCGACCCCGACTGCGACCGTCTCGGCGTTGCGGCGCGCGACAAAAACGGCGAGCTGAAGCTTATGACCGGCAACCAGTCCGGCACTGTCCTTATCGAATATATCCTCTCCACTCACCGCGCACGCGGCACCATGCCAGAAAAACCTGTGATGGTCAACACGATAGTGACATCCGACCTCGGCGACCGCATATGTGAATCGTACGGCGTAAAAGTGGAAAAAACGCTGACCGGCTTCAAGTTCATCGGCGAGCGCATAGCGCGTCATCTTGAACGCCGCGATGCAAGCTATGTTTTCGGATACGAGGAAAGCTACGGCTGCCTTATCGGCACATTTGTGCGCGATAAGGATGCAACGCAGGCTTCCCTCATGCTTTGCGAGGCTGCGGCGTATTACAAGGAGCAGGGCAAGACCCTTATCGACGTGCTGAACGGGCTTTATGCCCGCTTCGGGTTTTACCTTGACACACAGTCGAATTTCTTCTTCCGCGGTGCGGACGGGCAGAAAAAGATCGCCGCGCTTACGGCGGGACTCCGCCGCGAGCACCCGACCGAGGTCGCGGGAGCAAAGCTGAAACGCATGGAGGATTACACATCCGCCGAAACGCAGGCTGAAGGCTTCCCGACATCCGATGTGCTGAGATTTGTGTTCAACGACGGCTGTTGGGTCGCGGTGCGTCCTTCCGGCACAGAGCCTAAGTGCAAATTCTATTATTGCGTGCGCGCCGATGACGAGGCGGCGGCAAAGGAAAAGCTTGCGGCGCTCAGGGCGGCATTTGAGCCTCGCGACTGACCGTAATATGATCGGGGAGACGTGCTTTTTGCCTCCCCGTGATTTTTATAAAAATTTTTTTGAATATCCCCGACATTTTGTGTTCCCCGGTCGTTATATAAGTAGTAAGAGAAAGGAGCGACGGTATGATCGACGCTGACGTATTCGGTGAGTTCTATAAGAGAAACTACAAGCTGGTGTATCGCGTTTGTTATACATACATGCAGAATCGCTTCGATGCCGAGGATTGCACCGAGGATGTGTTTGTAAAGGTACTGACGGGCAAGTACACCTTTCGCGATGTCGATCACGAGGCGGCGTGGCTCACGGTGGTGGCGATGAACCTCTGCCGGGACAGGCTGAAAACCCGCAAAAGGCATGCGGAGGTATCGCTTGACGATGTTGGCGACATAGCGGACGAGGATCCCGGTATCGACGAGACGCTGCGGGAGGTCATGCGGCTGCCGCTGAAGTATAAAGACGTGGTGTATATGTACTATTACATGGGATATCCGACCGACCGCATAGCGGCGGAACTGTACAAACCGGCATCAACGGTGCGCAATCATCTGCGCGAGGCGCGTGAAATGCTTCGCGTGCGTCTTGCGGGAGCAAATGCATAAGGGGTTGAGTTAGTAAAATGAATGATGACAGAGAACGGATCAGAAAAGCAATAGACAGCATAGAGCCGGAGGAGGGCGCGAGCGAGCGCATGCTTGCCGGGATAAAGTTAAAGGCAAAGGCGGAGGAGCAACGCCGCCGCATGATGCGGTCGCGCAGTCTGCAGTGGCTCGCGGCAGCAGCCTGCTTCTGCCTTGTGGTTTTGGGCGTGTTCAGATTTTCGGGCGTGCTTGGCGGCAACAATGTAACTCCGCCGGACGGCACTGTGGGACGGAGTGACCCGCCTGTAATGGTCGGCAGTCCTTACGAGGATGTTGCGAATGCCGATGCTCTTTATGAGAAGACAGGCGTGCGCATCGATGCTCCCGCCGGAGCAGAGGATGTCATGTACTCCGTTTACGATAAGAGCATAGCGCACGTGAGATTCACGCGTGACGGTGTGACATACACTGTTATGGCGGCGGCTAAGAGCGGTGATTTTTCGGGAGTCGGCGGCGAGATGTTAAGCTCGGAGATGATCGATGCAAAAACGAGCGCGGTGATGACAAAAGTGAAGGACGATTTTTCGGAAGAAAAGTGGAAGGTCGCGTGGACGGACGGAAGGATCAGCTATTACCTTACCTGCCCCGCCGCGGCGGATGCCGAGGCGGTGAGGAAGACGGCGCTTGACGTCGTAGCTCTGAGCGAAGTGCAAAGCTGAAAAAATATTTTGAAATGTCGGGATTTTTCCCGACATTTTCTTTTGCACGGTCGTTATATGTGTAGACGCGAATGAAAAGCGCGTAAAACAATAACAAAAGAGAGGTAACATTCAAATGAAACTCAAAAGAATTCTCGTTGCCGCGCTTGCGGTACTCATGCTCATCGGTTGCGTTGCCTGCAACAATAATTCATCGAATTCCGGCGACAGTTCGAAAAAGGACCAGACAACCGTATCGCCGGACAGTACAAAAAAGCCGGAAGATACCAAGAAAGCGGACGTGAACCTGACTCCCGCCGAGATCGAAAAGAAGATCGCCGACGCGATCGGCGCTGACAACTATCTCTGCACAGTCGATCGCGACATGGACTTTTTCTATAACTACTACGGCTTTGACCGTGACAAAGTAGAGTCTGTCGTAGCCAAGGAGAACACAATAGCCGCTGTCAACCCCGACGGCGTTATAGTTATGAAGGTCAAGGACGGTTATGCCGACACCGCTGTGGAGCTGCTCAACAAGGGCTTCGCTCAGCAGGTGAGCTACATCCGCCAGTATCCCTTCAATGTTCAGAAGGTGCTCAACGCAAGAATAGTAAAAGAGGGCAACTATGTGATATACGTCGCTGCCGGTGCCAGCTATAACGGCGAGGACAGCGAGGCTGAACTCAAGCTCGCCGAGGCTGAATATGCCAAGATAGATGCTGTGCTTTCGGAGATCTTCGGCGGTGAGATAAAGAATCTTGCGGTCGTTCCCGAAGATGACGGAAAAGGCGGCGGACTTATGCCGGGCGGTTTGATAGGCGGCTGAAACGTCCGCTGACAGCTCGGGAGGTGCGGAATGGTATTCTCAAGTCTTACATTCCTGTTTCTTTATCTGCCTTTGGTGCTGCTTGTTTACTTTGCGGTGCCGAAGAAAATGAAAAACGCTATCCTTTTCATATTCAGCCTTATCTTTTACGCATGGGGAGAGCCGATATATGTCGGGCTTATGATCTTCTCGACCGTGCTTGACTACTGCTGCGGCAAGGCGGTGGACAAGTACCGCGGCACGAAAAAGGCAAAGGTCGGGTTGCTCGTGTCTGTCTTTGTCAACCTCGGGCTGCTCTGCCTTTTCAAGTACACCGATTTCATCATCGGGACCGTGAACGGAATATTCGGCTCTTCGATACCGCTTCTCGGGCTGCCGCTGCCGATAGGTATATCCTTTTACACATTTCAGACCATGAGCTATACCATCGACGTATACCGCGGCGATGCCAAGGTACAGAACAACATAATTTCCTTCGGTGCATATGTTGCTCTTTTCCCTCAGCTTATCGCGGGTCCCATCGTGCGCTACCAGACGATAGCCGACCAGGTGGACGAGCGTGTGCATTCTTTCGATAAGTTCGGAGAGGGCGCTAAAAGATTCATCTGCGGTCTTGGTAAAAAGGTGCTGCTTGCCAACAATATAGGTCTTCTCTGGGATACGATATCTAAAACGGAGATATCCAACCTGTCTGTGCTAAGTGCGTGGCTCGGCATATTTGCGTTTGCGTTTCAGATCTATTTTGACTTCTCCGGTTATTCCGACATGGCGATAGGTCTTGGCAAGATATTCGGGTTTGAATTTCTTGAGAATTTCGATTACCCCTACACCTCAAAAAGCGTGACCGAGTTCTGGCGGCGCTGGCATATATCTCTCGGCACATGGTTCCGTGACTATATCTATATTCCGCTCGGCGGGAACCGCCGCGGCAAGTGGATACAGCTCCGCAACATAGCCGTTGTATGGCTGCTCACCGGTTTCTGGCACGGCGCGTCATGGAACTATGTCGCATGGGGCGCTTTCTACGGCGTTCTCCTGATAATCGAAAAATTTTTCCTGCTCGAAAAGCTCAAAAAGGCTCCTGCGTTCGTCGGCAGACTGTGGACCGGGTTTTGCGTGCTCGTGGGCTGGTTGCTGTTTGCCTTTGAGGACATCGGACACGGCATTGCGTATCTCGGGACAATGTTCGGCATCGGAGCGTCGCTTGACGGAAGTATGGCGCTTTATCAGCTTACAAGCTATTTGCCGCTTCTGGCGGTATGCGCCGTTGCGGCGACTCCGCTCGGCTCGAAGCTGTACAAAAAGATCAATGAAAAATGGAGGACAGGCGTACTTGCCGCCGCCGATGCTGCGGGAATATCCTGCATCGCGTTCCTTTGCATCGCATATCTGATAAGCGGCTCCTACAACCCGTTCCTTTACTTCCGTTTCTGAGAGGGAAAATAAGAACATGAGAAATAAGATCATAACAGGGCTTTTCTGCTTTCTTATACTGCTCGGCACCGTGTCGGGGATCGTTGTAAAGGATAAATACTATTCGGAAAGCGAAAAGCGCAAGCTGGCGCAGTTCCCGAAAATTTCGGCGGCGAGGTTCATCTCGGGAGAAATGGCTGACGATATCGAAAAGTATCTTGCCGACCAGTTTCCGGCACGTGACGGCTGGATAACCGCCAAAACTCTGTCCGAGCTTGCATCGGGCAAGCGCGAAGGCGGCGGAGTGTATTTTGCGGACGGGGGATACCTCATTGACAGGTTCACATCCTACGATGCCGGACAGTACCGGAAGAATATTGACGCGCTCAAGATCTTTTCGGACAAGGTGAAAGCCGAATACGGAGTCAATGTAATGGTCGTTCTCGTTCCCACCGCGACCGAGATACTGAGCGCTCGGCTGCCGGCATTTGCACCGCGCGCAAGTCAGGCGGCGATGCTCGACTACGCAAAGTCGGCGGGGCTTGATGTTGTGGACGTGTCGTCCGCACTTGCGGCTCACAGCGACGAATATATCTACTACAAGACCGATCATCATTTTACGAGTCTCGGCGCGTACTACTGCTATGCGGCGTGGAAGGCGGCAAAGGGCGAGACCGCCGAGCCGCTTGACGCGTGGAAGAGCGAGGTGCTTTGCGATAACTTTCGCGGTACGACGTATGCAAAGGTGAATTATCCGTTTGCCCCCTACGATACGATCACGGCGTACTATAAGACCCTTACGCACCGCGTTGATTACAACGGCGGCAGCTATGTAACAGATACGATATACGAGCGCAAATACCTTGAGGGAAAGGATCAGTACGCTGCATTTCTGAACTCCAATCAGTCCACTACCGTGGTGAGCGGTGGCGGGAAGGGTAAGCTTCTCATACTCAAGGATTCCTACGCCAATACATTTTCCCAGTTCGTTATAGACGAATACGAAGAGACGCATCTTATTGATATGCGCTTTTATACCCGCTCGGTGTCGGATTACATAAAAGAAAACGGCATTGCCGAGGTGGTCGTGATGTATAACATTCCGAATTTTGCGGGCGATACCGGTATTTCGTTTGTAAGATAACGCGATGGGCGGTGTTAAAAACTGAAAAAGAGTTTCTGACACCGCCTTTTTACTTGACTTGACGTGCGATATGCGTTATAATTATATTGAAAAAATGTGAGGGCACAATATCGTAATGAGAATAAAAGACATTGAGCTTGCGCACGGGCTGATGCTTTGCCCGATGGCAGGGGTGAGCGACCGCGCTTTCAGGCTGATATGCGCCCGTCACGGAGCCGAATATGCGGTTACGGAAATGGTTTCGGCAAAGGCGCTTGTTTATGAGCAGCGCGGCAGGGCGGGGACTCCCATACGTACCGCTCCGCTTTGCAGAGTCGATGAGGGAATCCCCACGGCGGTACAGCTTTTCGGCGCCGAGCCGGAGTTCATGAAAGAGGCGGCGCGCCTTGTTTCCACCGGAGAATACCGCGGCTTTGAAGGGCTTATCCCGGCTGCAATTGATATAAATATGGGCTGCCCTGTAAGAAAAGTTACTCTGAACGGCGAGGGCTCGGCGCTTATGCGTGACCCGGGACTTGCCGGGGCCGTGACCGCTGCGGCGGTCAAAGGTGCAGGCGGACGCGTTCCAGTTACCGTGAAGATAAGAGCAGGATGGGACAGCGAGCATATAAATGCCGCAGAGGTCGCGCGTTCCTGCGCGGACGGCGGGGCGGCTGCGGTCTGCGTGCATGCAAGAACGCGCGAGCAGCTTTACCGTCCCGGTGTCGAGCTTTCCGTGATCGCCGCTGTCGCGGCTGCGGTGGATATCCCCGTTTTCGGGAACGGAGATGTGACGACCCCGGAGGGTGCCGCCGAAATGAAAGCAGCAACAGGCTGTGATGGCATAGGGATCGCACGCGGCGCGATAGGAGATCCGTGGATCTTCGGACGGATCGCGGCAGCGTTTGACGGCACCGCGTTTGCGGAGCCGGATGTGAATGAGCGTATTGCCACCGCTCTGGAGCACGCAAGACTTACGGTCGAATTCAAGGGCGAGCGGCGCGGCATCGCCGAGGCAAAGCCGCAGATAGCCAGATATATACATGGCGTTCCGGGAGCTGTAAGGCTGCGCGATGAAATAATCCGCGCCGTAACGCTTGCCGAAGTCGAACGTGTGCTGCTGTCGCTTGCAGAACAGCAATAAAAGAAAGGACCATTCTATCATGACAGGACAAAACAGATCATGCGGTATTGCAGTCCCGGGCGGGCGCACATCCGCGCTTCTTGTGTACACATTGGCGCACGCTGCTGTCGATCTTGCCTGCGGGTACCTGCTTTACGATATGTGGAGCCGCTCCGCATTGAGCGGAAGCGCATCTGCGGTTGCTTTCCTTCTTTACAACACGCTTGCGTTCGGACTTCAGTTCATTATCGGCGCAGTGTGCGACCGCTTCGGCGGGTGCCGCCTTACGGCGGTATGCGGATGCCTCCTGACTGCGCTCGGTGTAGTGATCGGTGCGCATTCGCCATATATTGCCGTTCTGTGTGTCGGCATCGGCAATGCCGCTTTCCATGTCGGCGGCGGATGTGATACACTGCTGCATACCGACGGAATGGCAGGAAACGGTATATTTGTTTCATCCGGCGCCGTAGGACTTGCTCTCGGGATCCGCTTCGGCAGCTCGGGAAAGTTCCCGATGTACGCGGTGCTTGTAATGCTTCTTTTTGCCGCCGCCGCTATTGCGCTTTTCTGCGGCAATGTGTATGCCGACGGTACCGAGGTGCCGCGACGCTGTATGCCTCCGGTCGATACCGAACGCAAAAACGACCGCCGCCTTCCTTATATGCGCGGCGCGGGTGCTGCGGCGCTTGTCTGCCTTTTTGCAATACTAGTGCGGTCGTATACCGGATTTGTTGCCCCATCGCCCGGTTTTTCGGGTAAGTTTGCCTTCCTTTACTGTGCTGTCGCCGCATTCGGCGGCAAGTTTATGGGCGGTATTTTCGCCGATCTTCTCGGCGCGCGTCCGGTCGGGATAGTCTCTCTTATGCTTTCAATACCGCTTTTCTGGCTTGGCGCGGATCGCGGGATATTTTTCCTTGCCGCCGTGTTCTTCTTCAATTTTGCCATGCCGATAACGCTCTGCACCGTTGCGCGCCGGTTGCCGGGTCACGAGGGCTTTGCCTTCGGTCTGAATACGCTGGCTCTGCTTGTGGGATATATTGCCGCTATGGTCGATGTGACGACCGATCTTGCCAAGATCCTTACGGCGGTGCTCACGGCACTGGCGGCGATCGCTGTGTCACTTACCGTATCGGATGAGCGTCCGTCGGATGTTGCCGCACGTGACGGAAAATGAGTCCGTTGGCGAAGCTTGCGCTTACATTTGCCTGCGCTCTGGCAGCAACGATCGCTGCGGAGCTTCCGCTCGCATTTGCTTTCTTTCACCCGCGCGGCAATGCTCCGGTACGTACGGCGGCAGTGGTGATTTTGATGAACACGATCACAAATCCCGCGCTCAACCTGATCCTTGCGGCGGTCGTCGGAAGCTTCGGAAAAGCCGTGTACCCGTATGCGGTCGCCGTAGGTGAGATCTCGGTCGTGGCTGCCGAAGCATTCATTCTGGACCGTGCGCTTGATGCCGCGCCGCGCCGCGCGATAACGGCATCGCTCGCGCTTAATGCCGCGTCATTTGCGGCAGGGATCGTACTCAATAAAATTTTTACATAGATCAAAGGAGAATAACAATGAAAACGTTTATGACCGATCCGTGCATTCTTGATATTGTTCCGATCGACCCCGTGGAAGAATTTTTTGTATACCGCGGCGGCGGATGGATAGTTGCCGCAGTCGCACTGCTTGTTGCGGCGGCGGTGGTAGGAATCGTACTTATATCCCGCAAAAATAAGAAAAAAAGCAAAAACAACGGGGAGGATGAGGCAAAATGAAGCTTTTTTCACACTTCATTCCCTTTCTTGATGCGATCATTGATCCGGACGGATCCTATTACCGTGTAATTGATGGGCCGGAAAACGGCGGATTGCCGCTTCCTGCCCTCATCGGGATCGCGGCGGGTATCATTCTGCTTGTTGCAGCAGCGGTGGTCGCCGTAGTGTTGATCTCAAAGAATAAGGAGAAGAAAAATGTCAGCAAAAATTAAGGTATTTACATTCAACCTCAGAGTTGAGGCACAGGTAGACGGTATCAATATTTTCGATAACCGCCGCGGCAGAATACTTGACACGATACGAGAGTATTCCCCCGATATCATCGGTTTTCAGGAAGCCAACGACAAAATGCGCGCATGGCTCATTGACTCGCTGACCGATTATTTTGTGGTCGGTTGCGGCAGACTTGAGGACTGGCGCGGCGAATCCACCGTTCTTGCTTTCAAAAAGCATGATTTTGAAATGATATCCCTTGAAAACCGTTGGCTTTCGGCAACTCCCGATATCCCCGGTTCGACCTTCGGAACAGATCAGAGCCGTTGTCCCCGTATGTTCACGGCAGTGGTCCTCAAGCACCGCGATGCGGAAAAACCGTTCGTATTCCTCAATACACACCTTGACCACAAGGGTTCGACGGCACGCCTGCTCGGTGCGATGGAGGTAATGCAGTATCTTTCTCTGCGCGGTTATCACTTTGTTGTGACCGGAGACATGAACGCAAAGCCCGGCACGCCCGAGATCGAGGCTTTTACTCAGTTTACCCCGTGCGGCGCTCCCGTGATCGATGCTACCGAAAAGCTCGGCGGGACCTTCCATGCCTTCGGCAAGCTTGAGGTGCCGGTGAAGATAGACTACATTTTCACAGATATGCCCTGCGATAAGGATGAGTCATTCGTGGTCCCGAATGAGCCTGTTGACGGTATCTATATCACCGATCACTGCCCGGTCTGCGCTTTCGTTACTGCAGAATAAGCGCGGGATCCCGATGCCGATAATATGAAACCGATAAAAATCATATCGCTTGCGGTGCTTTGCGCCCTGCTTCTTACCGCGTCTTTGGTATTTGCGGTAACACGCGAGGATGACAGCCGACCGTACAGCGCGGAATTTTCACGACGCACACGCGTGTATACGCCCAAGGAAACGACAAAAAAAGCCGTGACCACGCGCCATCCGGTAACAACTTCTTCGCCGGAAACGACCGAGGATACCACGGCTGCGGCAACGACGGCGGTGCTGCCCGGAATGAAAAACGGGGCGTTTGTCTGCCGGCTCACAATGCCGAAGACCGAGTGGGCGGCGGGCGAGCAGCCTTCCTTCAGGCTTGACTTCGGTCTTACAGACGACAGCTATGGAGAAGGAAAACTGCGCCTCTGCGTAAAGTGCGATGATCTTGCGCTCGGCAAGACCCTCGAATTTGAAAATTATCTTTACGATATGCACGCCATGGACGGGAAAAAGGCTCCCGACAGCGCAGAGCTTACGCTTGTACGCTGCCTCGCCGACGGATCGGGCGTGAAAGAGATGACCGACCTTCCGCAGTATGCGTACGGCAAGCTGTATCTTTATTTTGAGTTCATTCCCGCCAAGGGAAACAATACGTTTGGCGACAATTCGTGGTATGAGGACGAGGATGACGATGAGGACTACGACGAGATATATCCGGACACCGACAACAGCGTCTGGGTGGGCGGCTTCTGGTGCTCGTATGCCATTACGACGTGCGGTGTGAGATTCGCGCGCCGGGAGATCGCGTCATACGACTTTTTTGCCGAAACGTTGATAAAGCAGTACCGGCGCGGCGATATGGATGCCGGCACATTCTGCTCCGCATATTGGTTTGCGGCGCTTGACGGTATGACATATCTGCGCGCTACCTCGCCGATAAGCGACGGCAAGACCGTCCTCAGCTATTACAGCCCGACTCTGCGAGCGGAGGCTAGCCGGGCGGTGTCAGACAGTGAAATACTGTCGCTCGTTGCCGAAAACGGACCTTATCCGGATGAACACACCGATAAGAGCATAAGTCAGACCCGCGGCAGGGAAATGGCGGAGTACACGCTCGGGGTCCTGCGCGATCAGGGCATCATTACATACGCCGAGTACGAGGCTGAGCTTGAAGCGCTGCATGGCAGGTCAAAGTTTGTCACATCCCCGCCGGAGTTTGACCGCCGATTCAAAAAATACCGCAAACTGATAGAGGAAAACATTTTTACGCATGAATGATCATAGTATGCCGAACGACCGGCTGAGCCTTACGACCGAATATGAGCGCGGCTTCAGTTATGAAGTGCACGCCGATATGACCATGTGCGGAGCCGGCGGCACGCTTACGCCCTCCGGGTGGCAGAAGCTCGTTGTTGAAATGATCGAACGCCATCTTGAAAACATAGGCATGGGCGAGCAGGAGCTGCTTGACGGCATAGGTATGTCATGGATCCTTCTCTCAACTCACATAAAGCCGGAAAGAAAAATAAAACTTGGCGAGCATCTTACCGGAACAACATGGAATTCCGGCATCACGCCGCCGATCTTCCGGCGCGATATTGAATTCCGTGACTCCGAAGGAGTGCGTGTCGCAGCTGCGGCGACATATTCGACGCTCTTTTCTGCCGCCGAGCGAAAATTCTGTACCGACCGCGCGGTCATTGAAGGTCTGCGGCTGCCGGAAGGGGATAAGATCATGAATGCCGAACGCCGCGCCCCGAGGCTTGACGGCTTTTGCACGGTCGAGGAGAGACGGGCGCGTCCGTCTATGACAGACGGAATAGGACACGTCAACAATACCCGCTACGGCGAATTCGTCTATGACGCGCTGACGGCGGATGAACGCGCGGCAATGGAGAGGCTCTCATCGCTTGATGTCTGGTTCTTTGCCGAGATGCGCGAGGGAGACATTTTCCGTGTTGAGCGGGCTGTGCAGCCCGACGGAGTTGCCGTGCGCGGTGTCCTTGACGGCGGCGGAAATTCATTTCTGATGCGTCTTGTGTTCGGTCGCGTGTGAAATTATTGTGCCTTGTTAATTCAATGCCTCATCGGAATTGTATTCCGATGAGGCATTTTTGACAAACAACAGGTTGTAAAACAGCGTGATATGCATCGATTGTATGTGCATGATTCACAAAAAGCATTTTTTGTTGTTTGATAAAATGCAAGACACTTGACTTAATGCTGCAAACGTAATATAATATTATAAATAGCAATTTCCGATCTCGGGACTGAAAGGTAAGGTAATAAAAATGGATCGTGTATATAATTTTTCGGCGGGACCCTCCATGCTTCCGCTGCCGGTGCTTGAACGTGCCGCCTCCGAGCTTGTCAACTACGGCGAAAGCGGTATGTCGGTTATGGAAATGTCGCACCGCTCGCCCGACTACGAGCCTATAATCAAGGCGGCTGAAGCATCGCTCCGCCGTCTCATGAATATTCCCGATGAATACGCCGTGCTCTTTCTGCAGGGCGGCGCGTCAACACAGTTTGCCGCAGTTCCGCTCAATCTCATGCCGGAGGGCGGCAAGGCGGACTATATTGTTTCGGGGCAGTTCTCGGGCAAAGCATACACCGAGGCGCAGAAATACGGCGACGCGGCGCTTGCAGCCACATCAAAGCCGGATAATTTCACGTATATTCCCGCAACAACGCGTGAGTCGTTCCGCCCCGATGCGTCGTATGTCCATATCTGCTTCAACAACACGATATACGGTACAAAATTCAACTATATCCCGGATACCGGTGATATCCCGCTCGTCGCCGATATGTCATCCTGCATTCTTTCCGAGCCGGTGGATGTGAAGCGATTCGGCGTTATTTACGCCGGAGCACAGAAGAACGTTGCACCTGCGGGGCTTACGATCGTCATCGCCCGCCGCGATCTGCTCGGTCATGCCCGCTCTGTCTGTCCCACGATGCTTGACTGGAGCATTATGGCAAACAATGACTCGATGTACAACACACCGCCCTGCTACAACATTTATATGGCGGGTCTGGTCTTTGACTATCTGCTCTCGGAGGGCGGACTTGATGAAATGAAACGCCGCAATGAGCGCAAGGCTGCTCTGCTTTATGACTATCTCGATTCGCAGAGCTATTACATCGCGCCCGTACGTCACGATTGCCGCTCAATGATGAATGTGACCTTTGTCACCGGGGATCCCGATCTTGATAAGAAATTCGCCTCAGAAGCGACTGTGGCGGGGCTTAAAAACATCAAGGGGCACCGTTCGGTCGGCGGCATGAGAGCTTCGATATACAATGCAATGCCCTATGAGGGCGTGGCGGCGCTTGTTGAATTTATGAAGAAATTCGCCGCCGAAAATCCCAAAAGCTGATAAGAGAGTATCTGAAATGAAGAAAATTAAGCTTATGAACAAGATCGCGGCGGTCGGTACCGACATTTTCGACCGTGCCGAATACGAGATCGGAGCCGATCTCCCGCTTGAAAACGCCGACGCTGTAATGGTACGTTCGGCAGCCCTGCATGACACGGTATTTCCGCCCTGCATGCTTGCCATAGCACGGTGCGGCGCGGGAGTAAACAACATTCCCGTCGAAAAGTGCGCGGAGAATGGCATTGTCGTGTTCAACACACCGGGGGCGAATGCAAACGGCGTAAAAGAGCTTACCGTCTGCGCGCTGGCGCTCGCCTCGCGCGACATTGCCGGGGGCATCATGTGGGCGTCGTCGCTCACGGGAGATGTTGCCGCGCAGGTCGAAAAAGGCAAGTCCGCCTTCGGCGGTGTGGAATTTGCGGGCAAAACGCTCGGTGTTATCGGGCTTGGCGCTATCGGCGGTCAGGTCGCAAACACGGCGCTTGCCCTCGGTATGAAGGTGCTTGGCTTTGACCCTTATCTCACCGTTGATGCCGCATGGAATCTTTCGGGCGGCATAGGTCACGCAAAATCCCTTGATGAAATATATGCCGCAGCCGATTATATCACTCTGCATGTTCCCGCAGTGGCGGCGAACCGCGGGATGATAAACCGCGAAAGCATTGCAAAAATGAAAGACGGCGTGCGCATCATCAACCTTGCGCGAGCCGATCTCGCGGTCGCTGCCGACATAAAGGATGCGCTTGCATCGGGTAAGATCGCAAGCTATGTTACCGATTTCCCCACGCCGGAGACAGTCGGCGTTAAGGGGATCGTCAACATTCCGCACCTCGGTGCGTCCACCGAGGAATCCGAGGACAACTGTGCTGTAATGGCGGCACGCCAGCTTGACGCTTATCTCAGAACGGGAAATATACGCAATTCGGTCAACTACCCGTCTGTGGAGATACCGATGGGAGACGGTACGCGCATTTGCGTGCTGCACGCAAACATTCCCGCCGTTATTGCGAATATTTCGGGCGTGCTTTCGGGCTACGGGATAAACATAGAAAACCTTACGAACAAGTCAAAGGGCGACAACGCGTATACTCTCGTTGAAACAACGGGCGTGCTTGCTGCCGATGTTGCCGCTGCGGTCGCCGAAAAGATAGGCGCGCTTGAGGGCATTCACAGAGTGAGAATAATATAAGATCAGGTGGTGTTAAAAAGCTCGTTTTGAGTTTTTTAACACCACCGTTTGATTATTTTATGATGAATTCGGCTCTTACGATGAGACCGCCGATGATAAAGGAAGCAAGGTTGGCGGCAATGGAGAAGAACCACGCCTTTCCGACACCGCGCAGCCTGCCGTTTTCATCGCGACAAGACAGAGTAAAGGTGTATATCAGACCTTCAGCCAAAAAGACCAATACTTCAAGCAGAATGTAGTACATCGCCATTGTAAGCCAGCCCTCGCGGAAGTTTATGATGTTCAGCCCGAGGTTCAAAAGTACCTGAGTTGCAATGTTGGTGATGATAACGGTCCTCCGCGTGCGCGGAGCAAGATAGCCGAACGGTTTTGCGATGAGCAGCTCGATCCCGAGCGTCAGCAGAACGCGCAGGAAAAATCCCGCTGCCTCGCGCAAGTAATTGTAGCTTTGCTTTACCGCCAGCGTTCCGTCTCCGTTGTCGTGTATAGTGAAATAGCTTGAAAATGCATATTGCTTCAGAATCCCGCTGACGGCAAAGCTGTCGGTGGCCGGATAATAGATGAGCACTTTGAATACATCGGGCGGGTAATATCCCCAGCGCCAGTCAAAGCTGTCGGTCTCACCGTTGCACTCTCCGACCATGCCGAGAAAATAAAATCCGTCGGCGTCCCTGTAAGCGTTGAGCTTCAAATATGCTGCCGTTGAAGCATCGGGCTCTCCGTCAGGATCAAGATACAGATCGCGGTATGCGCCGTTGTATGGTCCGTAAGACTTTTTTTTCGCAAGCAGCGTAACGTAAAATTCCGCTTCAACCTCCGGAAAAGTCACCGTGACCGATGAGTGCGGTCCGCAATCGGCAGCTGCGCCGATAGTGCAGAGCATTGCGGCAATAAGCGCGAAAATAATGAAAGACGCAGTCTTCTTCATTGCCGTTTCCTCCTGTTTTGTCAGTTTGCTTTTTCGGGTATCAGAATGCCGAGGTAGTATCCGAGCGGGTCGTTGCGGTAGCGCGTTTCAACTTCCAGTACGTAAAACACGCCGTCATATTCAAAGCCGGCTGTGTAGAATCTGCACCACTCGGTCTTTTGACGGGCAATTTCGACCGCAAGCTCTTCTTCGCCGATGCGGTCGGCGACCCCGTTTTTCTTCAGCCGCTCAAGTATCTCTGTGTCGAGCGCGTCAAATTCCTCATCGGTATACCTGCCCGAAATATACCCGCGTGAATACCCTTCGTTTTCCGACAGATCGGCGTATTTCACCGTGACGCCGTTCACCTCCATTGTAGTTCTGCTCTGCGAGTAGTGATCGTATACCTTGCCGCCCGACGATTGTGTCTTGTATCTGTTCTCGGGGTCATCTGTCGGTACAAAATTGTTGGGGAGATATGCGCTTATCTTTACAAAGTCAAACACGCCGGGTGCGCTGTATGCGGTGGTGTAGTGAAGCACGTTCCACTTTTTACGGTCGTATCTTCCGTCCTTGTCGTGGAGGAGCGATGCCTCGCAGCCGACTTTGCCGTCCGGCAGACGTGAGATGAGCAGATCACGGTATTCTTCGGGGGCAACATAATCTGCATGATAGTTGCTCCAGTCCCAGTCCGATGGTGATGCGTTTGCACCGCCGAAGATCGTGTACAAAAGCGGTATCACGGCGCATACGACAAGGCAGAAGCATGCCGCGGGAATCAGCGTTAATTTCAGCACGCGCCGCACGCGGCGTTTTTTTATTGCCCGGGGGCTTGCTGCTTCGGCATATTCGTCTACAAAGCGGTCGGATATACCGCTTATGGCATCAATAAGTATTTCTCTGTCCATTTTTTCTCCTTTCATTCGGTACGTGTATTACAGCGGGATCTCCGCCGCTTCAAGCTCGCGCCGCAGGCTCAGCCGTGCGCGGTGCAGTGCCGATTTTGCCGCCGGCTCGCTCATTCCGAACATAGCGGCAAGCTCCTTCAGCTCCGCGCCCTCAAAGTATCTGCCCACAAACAAAAGACGCGTCTTTTTTGTCTGTTGCGCAAGCCAGCGGTCGATGACCGCGCTTATCTCGGCGGAGTCTGTGGCGGTAATGTCGGCACGGTCTGGCAGACATTCCTCAAGCTCCGCAAACGGCAGCGGCTCTTCCGCGCCGCCGCGCTTCCGGCAGGTCGCTGATCTGCGGCGGTTTAGCGCAATATTGCGTGTGATGCGGCATATATACGCCGAGAGCGACGCGGGCCGGTTGGGCGGGATGGAATTCCACACGGCAAGCAGCGCGTCGTTGAAGCATTCCTCGGCGTCCTCGGACGATGAGAGGATGCAGGCGGCAATTCGGCGGCAAAGCGCGCCGTATCTGTCGGATGCGGCACGAAGTCCCGCTTCGTCTCTGGCGTATATCAGCTCTGTCATGCGTTTGTCATTAGCGTCCATATCGGAAAGCCTTTCGTTCTGTTATTGAGGTCCCTCATACATTAAGACAACATTTTTTCGCTTCGGTTTCTTTAATTATATCATCGGAATTGAAAAAAAGCAATTTATTTTTCCCGCGTGTTGTGGTATAATAGAATGCGTAATAAAAAACATGATCACGGCGGAGGTCGATGATGAATAACGATCAGAATATAAAAAAAGAACTTGAGCGTCTGCGCCGCGAGGTGGCGTACCACGCAAAGAAATACTACGTAGATGACGCGCCGGAAATATCCGATTACGATTACGATATGCTCTACCGCAGGCTTGAAGAGCTTGAGGCGGCAAATCCGGAATTTTTTGATCCGTCGTCGCCCACACAGCGGGTCGGCGGCTCACCGCTTGAGCGGTTTGAAAAGGTCGTGCACCGCGTGCCGCTGAATTCTCTTGCCGATGTTTTTTCATTTGAGGAACTCGGCGCATATCTTGACGGTGCGGAGTCGCGCCTTGGCGAGGCGGGGATAAGTCCCGAATGGTCGGTCGAACCCAAAATAGACGGTCTGTCGGTCGCGCTTACGTATGAACACGGCGTTTTTGTGCGTGGGGCTACACGCGGCGACGGATATGTCGGCGAGGATGTTACGCAGAATGTAAGGACGATATTTTCGATACCCATGACGCTTCCCGAACCGCTCGATATCACCGTGCGCGGTGAGGTGTATATGCCGCGCGCCGTTTTTGAGGCAATAAACGCCCGCCGCGAAGCGGAGGGAAAGACGCTTATGGCAAATCCGCGCAATGCTGCGGCGGGGTCACTGCGCCAGCTTGACCCGAAGATCGCCGCCGAGCGGAGACTTGACGTTTTCATATTCAACCTTCAGGAGGGCAGCCTGTGGCAGGACGGACACGAGGCGACATCTCATAATGAATCTCTCTGCCGGCTTGCCGAGCTGGGCTTTACCGTCATATCCGAACGCGTGACGGTAAGCCGGCGCGAGGATATTCTGGCGCATATAAAAAAGCTCGGCGCAATGCGCGACGGGCTGAAGTACGATATTGACGGCGTGGTGATAAAGCTCAACTCATTCGCGGGCAGGCGCTTTCTCGGAGAGGGGACCAAAACTCCGAAATGGGCTGTGGCATATAAATTCCCGCCCGAGACCAAGTATACCAGGCTCACGGACATCACCGTGGCTGTCGGGCGCACCGGTGTGCTGACTCCCGCCGCAGTGCTGGAGCCCGTGCGTCTTGCCGGTACGACGGTCAGCCGCGCCACTTTGCATAACCTTGATTTCATACGCGAACGCGGAATAATGATAGGGGACACCGTTGCCGTGCGTAAGGCGGGAGATATAATTCCCGAGATCGTTGAGGCACTGCCCGAAAAACGTGACGGAAGCGAGCGTCCGTTCCTGATGCCCGAACGCTGTCCGTCATGCGGAGAGCCTGTAATCCGCGATGAGACCGGCGGCGTGGAGGGCGCAGCATACCGTTGCACGAATTCCGCCTGTCCTGCGCAGCTCTCACGCAGCCTTGAGCATTTTGCATCCAAAAACGCAATGAATATCGAGGGGCTCGGACCGCAGATAGTCGAGCTTCTACTGTCGGCGGGGCTTGTGCGCACCGCTCCCGACCTTTACAGCCTCAGAACGGAGCAGCTCATTCCGCTTGACCGTATGGGCGAGCTTTCGGCAAAAAATCTGATAGCGGCAATAGAACGCTCCAAGTCGGCGGGACTTGAGAGGTTGATTTATGCGCTCGGAATACGCAATATCGGCGAGGTCGCGGCGGCGGCAATGGCTGCACGCTTCGGCACGCTTGCGCGCTGTCTTACCGCGACATACGATGAGCTTTGCGATATCGGGGACTTCGGCGACGTGACCGCGCGGTGCGTGCTTAACTTCTTCTCGCACCCGCAGAATATCGAGCTTTGCCGCAGACTTACGGAGGCGGGGCTTGTGACTTCCGCCGTGGCGAAAAAAGCCGACGATGCATTTGCGGGAATGACGTTCGTGCTGACGGGAACGCTTCCGACCATGACGCGCGATGAAGCGTCGGCGCTTATAAAGGAGCACGGCGGCAAGGTGTCGGGTTCGGTATCAAAAAAGACGACATACGTAGTTGCGGGTGAAGAAGCCGGCTCAAAGCTTCAGAAGGCGCGGGATCTCGGAGTCCGCATCATAGATGAAGCCGCGCTTCTTGAGCTGATCGGAAAATAAACAATGAGAGTGCCAAAAAGCTCATTTTGAGCTTTTTGGCACTCATGCCTTTTTATTCATTTACAGCCGCCGCGAGCGGTATGTAATAAAGATTCGACTTTTGCGTTATGAAGTAAAGGCGGTCGCCGATAACGGTGCAGTCTTCAAGCTCCTCTGTCACCTCCGATACGTCGATCGGCGGCAGCAGCTTTTTTGCCTCAAGATCCCACGCGCGTATCGCCGATGGATTGTTTTCCTTGCCGGTGCCGAAGGTGTAGAATAGATATTTTCCGTACACTGTGCCGCCCTGCGTGAAGTTTACATTGTATTCGGTCGTAAATTGCTCCACAACGTCATCGGCGGTGAGCACGACGAGCTTTTTGTCGGTAGACGGCAGGCGGAATTTTGTTATTATGTAGCGGTTTTCATCGTAATACGCATCCATCGAGCGGTTCGTGCGGTAGCGCGCGCCGTGAAGCCAGATGTACTCGCCGTCGGTGCCGACGAGCCATGACGGCCAGCCCCAATAGGGCATATATCCTGCCGCCGCAAAGCCGGACTGGTCGAGATGCAGCGTCTGGATGCACTCGGAAGTGTATTTGCCGTCCTTTTCGACGATGTTTTCAACACTGCACTTCATCACGTCGCCCGAATTGCCGTCCACAACATAAAGCAGCGGTATTGGGTTGCCATTGTAATGCACCGTGCTGAAATTGCAGTTGTTTGCGTGGTTGCCGTCCGATGCCGATCCGAGACGAAAGGTGGCTATCGGGTCGGATCTGCCCGAGTCGAGATCAAAAACATTGCAGTCGCCGGTGTGGTAAAGCTGAAAGAGCTTTCCCTGCCATACCGACATACCCTGAACGGAATTTTTCACCGTTCCCTTGCTGAATTTAATTGCTTTTGTAATGACCATAGGTTGCGCTTCCTTTGTGTCCTCCGGCAGCGATGCGCTGTCCGTGAGGTCTTTTTTTGTATCCTCCTGCGTCGTTGCAGCAAAAGATGTTGCAGGTGCCGGTCCGGCCGTCTGCCCGCCGGCAGAAGTGTCGTTCCCGCAAGCCGTGAGAAAAGCTGCTGCGAGAATGACAGTCGCCAAGATAGATGCTTGTTTCATTGTCCCCGGTCCCCTTTTTACGGTATTGATTCAGTACCCTTCGTTGGTTACGGTCCACGTGCCGTCGGTGAGAGTCAGCTCTATGCTGCGCGGCTGATCGAGCAGCTCGCCGCCGCGTTTTGCCATGACCGTAAACACGACTTTGTCCGCTGTCGCCGACTTCACATCAAGCGATACGACCTCAAAGACCGTTTTTTTGTAATACGCACGCGCCGCTTCCTCGGCGCCCTCGGGGACTTCCGCAGTTCCGGTCGTATCGGCAGGCGCTGCATCGGTTATCGCGCCGGCAGACGTACCGGCAGTTATTGCTGCAGAAGTCGTTTGCGCTGTGCCCCCGGCGGGTTCGCTTGTGTTATTATCTTTTTTTCCGCACGCGGCAAGCATCACAAGTGACGCAATCAGCACGGATACGATTTTTGCATTCCTCATTTTCCGTTTCTCCGTTCTCCGCTCATGCGTGAAGGTCTGTACCGATGAAGCCGACCTCTCTGAAATCCCGCATATTGTGGCGGATGATATAGTCGATATACGCCGCCGTCATTTTTGCGGTCAGAAGATACCCTGCGGGATTCATATGCCCGCGCATATAGAACTTTTTTCTGAATTCCGTATCGTAGCGCGGCGCGTATTCGAAAAAGTCGAGCACGTATGTGTTGTCGTATTTTTCGGCAAATGCATAAAGCAGCTCGCGGTGTGCGCGGCGCAGTTCCTGCTTTCCGTCGTCCTCGTCGCCGCGCGGCATGGTCATAAGAAAGAACTTTGCCCGCGGCTGGAGTTTTTTGAGCCTTTCAATGATGTGCGCATAATAATACGCAAACGTCATGTGCGCGGGGTCGGGCGAATCAATGTCGTCGATACTGCCGATCTCCTGCTTTTTGCCGAAAAGATCGTTAACACCGAGCGCGATTATATAGCACTGCGCCGCATACGACGGGTTCCAGTAGCCGTTTGCATCGGCGAATTTCTCCCAATACTCCTTGGCGGTCATTCCGCCGCGCGACATATTGTAGACCTTGCTGCCGCACATACGCGCCATGAACTGCCCCCACGAATATTCGTACATATCGTGGTAGCTGCTGCCCTTTTCGGCAGCAGCTTCAAACTCGCCGGACGACAGGCTGTCGCCTATGCACGCAACGGTGCGAAAAATCGCCGTGTATCCGCCGTCTGTCGGTATGTTGTCGAGCGGTCTTTCGGAGGCGTTATCGAAAATGTCGTCAAGCTTCATTCTCTCACATCCTTCCTTTGTTCGGGATTTGCCGGTGCGATCAGTCCATATATCCGAGTCTGTAAAGCAGCTCGGCGTTCAGCACGGCACCGCCCGCCGCGCCGCGAAGGGTATTGTGCGAAAGCCCGACAAACTTCCAGTCAAACAGCGTGTCGGAGCGCAGTCTGCCCGCAGATATGCCCATGCCTCCGTACAGCATACGGTCGAGTGCCGCTTGCGGACGGTCGTCCTCTTCAAAGTATGTGATAAACTGCTTCGGTGCGCTCGGCAGTTCAAGCTCCTGCGGCAGTCCGCGGTAGGAAGCCCAACAGTCGAGGATCTCTTCTTTTGTCGGATTGCGCTCAAAGCTCATGAACACTGCGGCAGTGTGACCGTCGGTCACCGGCACGCGGATGCACTGCGTGGTTATGAGCGGCTCGGCTGCGGGGACCACAATGCCGTCCTTTACGTCGCCCCAGATGCGAAGCGGCTCTTTTTCGCTTTTTTCTTCTTCGCCGCCGATGTAGGGGATCACGTTGTCTATCATCTCGCGCCATTCATTGAAGGTCTTGCCGGCGCCGGATATCGCCTGATAGGTCGTGGCTGCGACGGCTTTTATCCCGAACTCGCGCAGCGGCGAGAGCATAGGGACATAGGACTGTATCGAGCAGTTCGGTTTGACTGCGATAAAGCCGCGCGTCGTTCCGAGCCGCGCGCGCTGGTGCGTTATCACCTCGGCATGGGAGGCGTTGATCTCGGGCATTATCATCGGTACGTCCGGCGTCCAGCGGTTGGCAGAGTTGTTTGAAATGACGGGCAGCTCATGCCGCGCGAGGTTTTCCTCAAGTGCCTTTGTTTCGTCTTTCGGCATATTTACGGCGCAAAAAACAAACTGCGCACGTCCGGCTATTGCATCCGCATCGGCAGCGTCGAGAACTACCATGTCCGCAAATTTTTCGGGCATCGGTACGCTCATTTTCCAGCGCGCGCCGACAGCCTCGCGGTAGCTTCTTCCCGCCGAGCGCGCGGACGCGGCGAGGCAGGTGACCTCAAAGTAAGGGTGGTTTTCAAGCAGAGTCAGAAAGCGCTGACCGACCATGCCGGTGGCGCCGACTACACAACAGGATAATTTATTCATTCTTGGTCTCCGGTAAATCAGATTATATTGTATTTATATGATATCATAAAAGCGGTCAAAAATCAATAGCCGCACGGCAAAAATGCAAGTTTCGGAAGCGCAATATTCATTTATCGCTGTTCTTTTGTTTTACGTATTCATTGTATACGTTGCTCTTGGGAACGCCGCGGTCACGCGCCGCCGCCTTTATCGCTTCGCGCTCCGGCATACCGCCGCTTATATAGTGCGCAACGTGTTCGGCAGGCGACATATCGCTCCAGAATGCGGCAGGCTCCTTCCGCGCGGCTCCTTCAAGTATCAAAACATATTCGCCGCGCGGCTCGTTTTTATCATAATATTCCGCTGCTCCCGCAAGCGTCATGCGAAGGGTCTCCTCGTTTAGTTTGGTCAGCTCACGGCAGATAGATATCCGGCGTTCTCCGCCGGCGTGCTCCGACAGGTCGGAAAGCGTGGTTCTCAGACGATGGGGAGCCTCGTGAAGGATCACTGTGCGCTCCTCGGAGCTTACAGCGTCAAGACGCTCGCGCCGCTCACGCCCCGTGACGGGCAGAAAACCCTCAAAGCAAAAACGGGCGGTGGGGAGTCCCGAAACCGTCAGAGCGACGATGCCGGCACACGCGCCCGGGATCGAGAATACGGGAATTTTCGCATCGGCGCACAGGCGCACAAGATCCTCACCGGGGTCGGAAATTCCGGGTGTGCCCGCATCGGTCACGAGGGCGCAGCTTTCCCCCGCCGCAAGACGTTCAACGATCTCGGGACCGCGCGAGGCTTTGTTGTGTTCGTGGTATGACACCATTGGCTTTGAAACGCCGATGTGTGCAAGCAGCCTTCCGGAGTTGCGTGTGTCTTCGGCAGCTACAAAATCGACTCCGGAGAGCACCTTCACCGCGCGGTATGTGATGTCTGAAAGATTGCCTATCGGTGTGGCTACGAGGTATAGCGTGCCGCCTTCAACGCGGTTGCGCTCGGGTGAGGCCGTAATGGCAGATGTAAATTCATTTTGCATGATATTTCCGTTTCTCCGCACTGTCACAGAATAACTTGGCGGTGCATATTATTGAAGGTGAAATAAGCTTGTAGCTGTCCTGCCGCGCGGGACAGGAAGAGGGGGAACATGGCATATAAGATCTACATAGATCAGGGACACAATCCGGTCAACCCGAATGCGGGATCCGAGGGCAACGGACTGCGGGAACAAGATATAGTATACACCATCGGGCAGGAACTTGCAAGACTTTTGCGCGCAAATGGTAATTTTGATGTCAGACTTTCTCGTCCCACACCCGAAACACAGCTCGGAACAAGCAATACCACAAGCCTTGCCGCCCGTGTCAACGATGCAAATGCATGGGGAGCCGACTATTTTATCAGCCTTCATACGAACGCATCGGGAGATCCCACACCAAGCGGGAGCGAGGCGTTGGTCTTTTCGCAGCCCTCTGCCGCTTCTGCTCTCGGTACGGATATACTCGGGTGGCTGAACCACCTGACAGGTCTCCGCAATCGCGGCGTTGTTACCCGATCGGGGCTTTATGTGCTGCGAAAAACGCGAATGCCGGCTGTGCTTATGGAACTTGGGTTCATTACAAATCCCAACGATGCACGACTTATGAGAGATGAGCCAACGCTTTTTGCCGAGGCGATATACAACGGCATACTTGAATATCTTGGGATGCTGTAAAAATAATGTCTCTCTGTTGGAAGACGATAAATTAGATGAATTATCCTTGAAACAGACGATGATTATCTAACTTATTAGATACCAATCTACAAAACAGTGGCAATGGTGTATTATTATCGTCTTATAACAGGGGAAATCAATAATGCGGGAGAATTTTGACGTTGAGCCATGAACAAAAGATAAATTAAATTTACCGCACGTTGGCCGGCAAAAGGCGGCTGAAAAACGATGCCCGGGAACTCCCCGGCGAGCTTTTAACACCGTCTTTCGCTGACGTCGGCAACGGGTTGCTGCGTTGCGAACGGTGACAGAAACAGTTATGCGGGCAGCCGCGCTTTGGGCGCGGCTACCCGCAGGTTTGTTTGTTATTTCGTTCTTTCAGATTTTTTTCAGCTCATTCTTTTTGACCACTTTGTTCCATACAGCATTGACGATGAAGTACGAGGCTATCGCAAAGCCAATGCCGAGGATCATTCCGGCAAAAACATCGGTGGGGTAATGAATGAAGAAATAAAGTCTTGAAAAGGCTATCAGCACAGCCAGCACAAGTGCGGGCGCGCCCCATTTTTTGTTGCACAGGAAGATACCGAACGCGCCTTCAAAGGATGCCAGCGTGTGACCGGAGGGGAAGGATGCATCATGCGGAGGCTTTATCAGAAGTGTTGCGCGTGTCACGATCGGATCCCACGCGGCATTGTCATATGGTCTTATGCGGTTGATCAGCGGTTTGAGTATCCCGTTCCCGAAGATCAGTCCGAGCACCAGAGCACCGCCCATAACGATACCGGTCTTGCGCGTCTTTTTGAATATCAGCAGTACAGCTGCCAGTGCTATCCAGAACCATCCCGCGTCTGCGAGATGAGTTATTACACTGAAAACGCCGTCAAAAAACGGAGTGTGAAGATGTTCGTTTATCCAGTTGAGTATAGAATAATCGAAGCTGTAAATAGCGTTCATGTCGTGTTCCTTTCCGTCTGTTTATTTGCGGGGTCAGTCGTTTCTTATATCGTAGATAAGCCACTTGCCGTCGACCAGATGCAAGTACACGGTGACGTCGATTTCATTCTTCCATTCCGGAGTTTTGTCGCCGTACTTATCCACGCAGTCGGTAAGGACCTGCGTAAAGCTTACATGAGCCGAAACAGCTGTGTGGTCGTCCTCCACGTAGCGGTAGTTCTCATCGACTACATCTTCAAAACGGTAGCCGTTGTGATCCATGATGAAGCTCTGGCTTATCAGCTTGTCAAGCGATTTGAAGAATGCAGATGAAGTATCAAAATATTTGTTGCGCTGTGCTTTGGTGGCGTCAGCCTGCATCCAGCGTGCGTATATCTTGGTCGCATCGACCACATACTCACCGATGTTGGCGCGAATCTCTTGGCTTTCCCGCTCAATACGCTCGGCTTCGAGACGCTTTGCCTCTTCTATTCTGAAGTTGTAGTCGGCTACAAGACGATTCACATAATCGCTGTCGGCGCGCCATACGACAGTTTGGGGGTCGTATTCGAGCTTGTACGTGACGCTTCCGTCCCCGGAGGTGACCGTCACTTCCGGTTCAAGGTAAAGCCCGCTCACAAAATAATTCTGCATGGTGCGTGCGGATTCATCTCCCTCGGGGAAGTAAACATCCTCTTTGAGTACGACCGGATCGCCGTATCTGAATTCTTCGCCGAGCACCGTACCGTTGATTTTTACGACCGCGTTGATCGGGGCGTAAACATTTGCACCGTACTTGGGCGATAGCTTGATCTCTGTCTTGCCGAGTGTGTATATCGGAAGCTTCAGCTTGGCACTTTCCTTGCCGCTCTTTACGAGAGTGAAGCTGCCGATGCGTACATTTCCCTTGGCGACAGAGTAATTGAGCACATCGGGATCATCCGATGAACCCTGAGTGAACGTCCACTCACCATCGTCGGAACCGAACAGCGATCGCGCGTAGCTTACGGCACTGTCAACGGTCTCAAACTGCGTTATCTTGGTATCTTCGGAGTTGCGCACGAGATATTCGTAGTCGCATGACTTGAAATAATCGTTGAATACGCGCTCGGCAACATATTTGGGCTGACTGTCCTCATATTCGGCAAGCAGACCGCTGACCGAGCGAAGGACAAACGCCCATACTATCATAACAACTATGACGATAACGAGCCATACGATCCAGAAAAGCGGACCTTTGCCGATGACGGCTTTTTTGCATTTGCGTGCTCCGGCGGGACACTTGTCCTCTGGCACACGGCGTTTTATCGGCTTTCTCTCGGGGGATACATTGCCATGTCCTGTCATGATGCACCTCCGACCGCAAAGTATGTGGGGATCCTGCGCGGCTCGGTAAACGCCTTGTACACGTTAACAAGCCCCATTTTCTGATATTTATCGAGTTTTGAGATATCGTAGTTATAAATATTGTAGTAATCGCGGTAGTAAAGCAGTGTTGATGAACCGCCGTCAAGCATTCCGGCGTTCACCGCACCGAAGCGGAGCATAATATCAATGACATCATTGTAGCTTGCTCCGGGACTGGCGCCCGTTCTGCCGTCGGTGACAAGGAATATCACGGCGCCGTCCTCGCGCTGGCCTAGTGCCGTGCGCTGGGAGACGGCTGTGTCGCCGCGTCTGTTGGCGACCACCTGGTCGCCGGTCTTCTGAATAAGTATATTGTTGCGCTGGAAGCAAACGCCGTCGCGTATGCCGAGCTCATCGGCTTGCGCACGTGTTATGCCTTCGCGGAGAACGAGACGGTTGTTCTTGTCAAAGCCCATAAAGGTCCTTGTTCTGCCGTCGTCCCATACGCACGCGCCGCGGGAATACGTTATACCCATGGGAATGCTACCGTTTCCGCCGCCGCCGTTGTCGGGATATTCACCCGCATTTATCATAAGCACGGTGCCGTCGCGTTCGGCAAGATCCCAAAAGCGTATGCCGGCTTTGCCGCTCTTGAAGTCGCTTGAGGTCGCAGTGTAAACGCGGGTCGGATCCTTGATTATTGCCACATAAGCGCGGCAGTGCGGAGCGTTTATGACCTTGAAAAAGATGCCGTCAACAGCCTTCGACCAGTCGATGTCAGAGTCGGGGCGTGTCGCGGGGTCATCGGGTTGAGTTATCGGATCAACATGCTGTCCTTCATCATCGATCCTCACGCGCTGAATGCCGCCGTCCTGATTGTTCTGGATTATCTCAACGCTCTGTCGCTTGGCATCGGCAAGTATGGCATCGACCTCGGCTTGACTGAGAACGAGTCTCGGCGCCCATTTTGTGGCGCTTGCCTGCATTGCCATGTTTACAAGGGTGTTGCGCAATGTCGTGCTGGGACCGTTGGCTACAAGGAACGCAAGAGACCACACGAGTGCAAGGAAAAGCAGGATGATCAATCCGATCGAAATAAAAAATCTTCCGACCACCTTGCCTGCGGCAACGCGTCGCCGCCCTGTTTTTTTCTTCATTATTTATGCATGTACCTTTCTTGCTTGTCGGCGTAAATGCCGACGGGGTGCGCCGTGGATCATTTCTCCCGGCGGGGTTTGTTTTTGACGGAGGCTGCGGGACGCTGCCTGAAGACCCACTCGCGCTGAACACGGAAGCTTACAAAATAAATCACTGTGTCTATTATCATTTTGAAGATCGTCCTGAGCCATGCGGCGTGTGTGCTGAAAATGTAACCGAGCAGGGTGACGCCGCCGGCGGATGTCAGCATTACGGGGATAGCAAAGGCGTAGTATTTGGCAAGCGTTTTCCATATGCTGTTTTCGCTGCGGAATACCACATGGCGGTTTATCGAGAAGTTTACGAGCGACGATACCGCGCGAGCCATTACGGTCGCTTCAAGGGTCACGAGCTTTCCTGTGGGAAGAAAACGGCTGAAGAGATAGAAAAGCAGAAGGTCGATTATCGTAGCCGCACCGGACGAGAGCAGGAATTTAAGTATGAGCGCGTATATCCGTATGGAATCGCGCACTGGGCGGAAATGCGACGTCTGGTTTTCTTCTATGTATACGGTCTCGATCTTCCGTTCATGGTAGCCGATGCCGAAGCCCTTGAGGGCGAGCAGCATATTGGTCTCATATTCATAGCGGTCGCCGTTCACGCGGCAAAGATCGGGCAGCGCGTCACGCGGGATCGCCCGCAGTCCGGTCTGCGTATCCGATACGTGCAGACCGCAAAGTATCAGAAATACCGCCGATGTTATGCGGTTTCCCATGCGGCTGCGCGGCGGAACATCGGGCAGCGAGAAGTCGCGCGCGCCGAGTATAAGATCGCCGGAATCAAGCATTTCGCCGGCGCACCCGAGAATGTCGCATACGCGGTGCTGGGCATCGCCATCGGCGGTGACAACGCCGTCACGCTCCGGGCGGTTTTCAATAAACCAGCTGAATGCTGTCTTGAGTGCCGCGCCCTTTCCGCGGTTGACTTCGTGCGTAAGAAGCGTTACCGCCGGGTGTTCGGCGGGAGAAGGGAAAAAACCGAGGCAGTCCTTACGGCTGCCATCGTTGACAACGATTATATCGTCAAAACCCGCACGCTCAAGATCCGATATTACCGTGGCAAGCTTTTCGTCCGGATTGTACGAGGGCACGATCACGGAGACGCGTTTTGTCGCGGATGTGATTTCTGAAGTTGAGGTCATTTTATTTTTGTCATTCCTTTCGGATAGCATAGGGTAAGATATCGCCGAGGGGATCGTTCCCGACGGCGAAACACGAGCGGAAGGTATACTGCATTTATTATAGCATATGTCCGCAATAAATACAACCGTTTTTTGTAGCCAAATAGTACATATAAAATATTAATTTTTGTAGAACGGCAGAAAAACACAAAAATATCCGCTTGCGGGCAAAGCCGCGGACGATAAAAACGCTCCGACAGCGGTTTTGCGGGGACGCGCAAAAAAATATTGTAAAAATCGAATTTTTTTTTGAAAAAGGTATTGCAAAACGGAGCGGTTTGTGGTATAATAAGCAAGCGCGGTCAAGGAGGCATAGCTCAGTTGGTTAGAGCGCACGGTTCACATCCGTGAGGTCGAGAGTTCGAGTCTCCCTGTCTCCACCACCATTTAACCCATGGGGCATTAGCGCAGCTGGGAGCGCACAACACTGGCAGTGTTGGGGTCAGGGGTTCGAATCCCCTATGCTCCACCAAAAACAAAAGGACGGTTTTGGCCGTCCTTTTGTTTTTGAAGAAGCACTGCAAAATTCGGACCCCTCAAGCCCGCCGCAGGCGGACTTGATCAGGTTTGCGTAAGGTGAGGCAAAAAATCTGCTTGTATTTCATCGCAAACCCGGGTTCAGAATCCCCTATGCTCCACCAAAAACAAAAGGACGGTTTTTGCTTCCTTCTCATAAGGATGAATTATGAGAAACAGAAGCAATCGGGCGGGAAGGACGAACAGTTTCGGCTGTTCGTCCTTTTCGTTTTGCGAAAGGCTCTGTGAATCTGAATAACTTGCTCAGAGCCGTTTGAATTTCAGACCATGTTATAACCGGATCGTTGAAAACGGTTTCTGATGTGCATCCGGAAATTCCGCTGTTCTTGCGAAGATGGCTTTGTCCTGGCAATGATCGGCTCTTTCCAATTCACTGTCCGGCATGGAGCCGATGTGCGTGAAGTAAATGTCGATTCGTTGCTCGCCCTCGTTTTTCTTTCGTGACGGGCGCTCGTGAATCACGATTTTGCTGATGAATGTCCGCATGATCTCGGGTGTCAGCTCCCGTATATCCGTATATTTGCGTGCGAGCGATACAAACCTTTCCACATTGATTGCAGTGGATTTTAGCTGTTCGATTTCGACTTTGAGTTGTTCCAACCGTTCGACCGTCGTTTTCTGTTCAGCGTTATAGCCATCAGACAGCATCCGAAACTGCTCATTTGTGACCTTGCCGAGTACATTGTCCTCGTACAGTCGTTTGAACAGCAGGTTCAGCTCCTCGTTTCTCTTTGTCAGCTTACCTTGTTCGGATAATTTTGCATTCAGCTCCTTACGGTTTTCGGAGGAGCTTTTTTGACTGATGAAACGAACAAATTCTGCCGTGTGCTTTCGTGCTTCCGAGGTTACTCTGCGGATTTCCTCCAGAATGATCTCGTCAAGCGCGATCTCCCGAATACTGTGCGGGGTGCATTGCTTCTCGCCCATGTGCTTACGGTAGCGGGAACAGATGAAATTGAACGCATCCGGTTTCATCGTCCTTCCGCGGACAAAATACAGCTTGGATCCGCAGTCGGCACAATACAGAAGTCCGCTGTATTTGTTGACTTCACCCATCGAGTTGCGTCTGCGCTTTCCTTGACGCACCTGCCGGACAATGTCCCATGTTGTCTGATCGACAATGGCTTCATGTGTGTGTTCAAATCGGTATTGCTCACTCTCCGGTCGGTCAATGACGCGCTTGTCTTTATAGGATACGACCGTTGTGCGACAATTGACGGTATGCCCGAGGTAGATTTCGTTATCAAGAATCCCCGCAACCGTGCGGTCGTTCCAGCCGTACATGTCTTCCGTATCTGTCACGGTTCCATATATGCCTTCGGTCATAAACCGATACATAGTTGGCTTTGGGATTTTCTTTTTCCGCAGGGCGTTTGCAATGACCCGCGGACCTTTTCCCTCTGCGCAGAGGGAGAAGATCATTTTTACGACCGGTGCGGTTTCCGGATTGATGAGCAGATGTCCCTTGATCTCCGGATCGCGTTTGTACCCGTATGGAATTACCGTGCCGACCCGTTCGCCGCGCTCGGCTTTTGCCTTGATCGCCGCCCGGATTTTTTTGCTTGTGTCACGGGCAAACCATTCGTTGAACAGATTTTTGAGAGGAGCGTACTCATTGCTTTCGCTGTAAAGCGAATCGTAATTGTCATTGACAGCGATATAGCGGACATTCCACCGCTGAAAAAGGATCTCGGTATAATTGCCGACCTCAATATAATTGCGTCCGAGGCGGGAGAGGTCTTTGGTAATCAGAGTAGAGACCTTACCTTGCTCCATCAATTCCAGAAGCCGCTGAAAATCCGGGCGGTTGAAGCTGACACCGGAATAACCGTCATCCACAAAAACTTCGATGTTTTCAAAGCCGTTATCCTTTGCGTATTTGGTCAGAATGGATTTCTGATTGATGATGCTGTCGCTGTCACCTTTGTTCTCATCTTCCTGAGAGAGGCGGCAGTACAGCGCCGTGATTTTCTTTTCGTTTTGGTTTGACTTGATCATATTTTACCTCCTTGTGCAGTCAAACCGATTGAGAGTGCTTGGGAAGCGTATTTTCCCAAGGCAATCATACTCCCAATCGGGTTCAAAGTCCAGCGCTTTTCGAAGAATTCAGGAAACATTATCAATTTCCCGTCCGAGCAGGTGACGGATATTGTCATCAAGGTCACGCCCGGCAGCGTGTGGAAAGATTGAGTTGACACGGTATTTCCGCCCACATGATTCCTGTACACGGCTTTTGGAAATACCACTGTCCGTGCGGTAAAATTCAACGCCGTTTCTGTGGCAGACCGCCCATTGCGGATCAAATTCCGCTCCGGCGGGCGTGCGGAATTCATATCTGTCGGGTGAGTAGTCATCCGGGAGCTGTGCGTTTTCGTAAATGATTTTTCGTTGTTTCATAAGTTACCTTTCTGCAAATTGCGATAGTTTTGTTTAATAAAAGAGCCCAAAGCCCTGATCTTCGTCCTGCGTGCTGTACGCGGAATATTGAAGCAGTGCTTTGGGTTCGACCTTGATGCCGAGCATTTCCAGCTCCATGACGGTCAGCTTATCGATTTGATGCTCTTCGACAGGAGGAGTGAAGCGCCCTTCATACGGCATGGCTTCGAGCAGACTTTTCAGGAGCGAAAACAGACCTTCGCCCACCGTGTAACCGTGTTTCGGATGCAGGCGGTTTTCAAACTGCTGATACTGCTCTGCAAGTCCCGACTCACATCCGCCGAGGAGAAAATAAATTTCCAGATTTTTTCGCATAAGCTGCTCGGCAAAGAGCTTGTTGTCACGGCATTTATGACCGTCCGGCGTGGTGAAGGTTATATACTTGTGTCCCTCCCGCCAGTCCACCTTGTAGCCGTGCATCTCCATCTCATAGATAAAATCTTCTTTGCAGGAGGTGCGGCAGGCAACGGAATATGCCTTGCGTCGCAGCAGGTCTTTCCACTTCGGCATTGAACCGAATGAAGATTTTGCTTCGGTTTCAGACAGCCCATACTCACGGCAGAGCCGGTTGGAATACTCCTTGACGCGGGCAAGGTCATCGGCAGTCTGATGAAACTTTTTTCCGCTTTCCATGTTCACCGAGTTCATGACGAGGTGATTGTGCAGATGATCGCGGTCGCAATGGGTGGCAATGACAATCTGATAGCCGGGAAAGTATTCGGCAAAGCGCAGACCGATTTCGTGCGCAGTCTCGGGAGTCAGCTTGTCATCGGGGCTGAACGATTGGACGATGTGGTAATATTGTCTGCCGTCTGTTTTCCCGAATTTGTTTTTTACAAAGCGGAATTCGTCAAGTGCTGACTCGGGCGTACAGTGGATACCCGAAACCAATATGCCGTTCTCGGTCTTGTTTCGGTTCATGACATAGGGAAAAATGTTGTTCATCGGGCATCCCGAAGCAATGAATTTAACGATTGCCATACTTTTTGCATCTCCTGTTTGGTTTCTCCGAGGTCAACCGCCCGTACAAATCCTGCGTTGACGGCACGGGTAAGCTGATTGAGATTGTTGCCGATGCGCTGAAGCTCGCGTGCAATTTCATCGGCACCGGAGATGTTGACGATCTCTTTTTTGAAAATACAGTCGCGGACGAAGTCGCTGATGCGCCTGTAATGACCGTAGGAATGTTCCTCGATCCAGGTCTTTTCTTCCGGTGTGACGCGGAAGGAAAGAATGATATTTTTGTTTTTTTCTTTCACAGAAAGACTCCTTTCGTAAATGATTGATAGGGGTATGGGCATAGCCCGATGCCTTTAGCGCCGCCGTAATCGGCTGGCGTCATACAAAGGCGAAACTCGCAATAAAACGGTACCTCTCACGACTTACTTTACAGGGACGCAAGGGTCGCAAGAGACGGAAAATATGAGGGCAGAAGAAGTTGAGGCACTTGGGTCACTTGAGGCACTCTTTGTCGGTTGCGGTGACACATATTTCACACGGATATACTTTTGACCGTTGCTTCGCCTGCTTTCAAAGAATACGCCAAGTGCCTCCATCTGAAACCGCCAGCGGTTCATCATCTGCTTCATCCCCTTGGCGGTTATCTCTCTGCCGAGCGTAGCTGACAATGCAGAGGCGAGGTCGGTGTTACTCCCGCTGAAAACGAGCGTTGTTTTCATCAGCGTGACCAATGCCGCCATCTCGTCCGGCATGACGGTTTCGGGCATGGTCAGGCTGTCGGAGAGCAACTGCCATGTGCAGGTGACAGGTTCCATTTCCAGCTTCATCTTACGGTCGCGGATGTCTCGCCCGGAGGCGTACAGCGTTGCACTGTTTTCCACGCGCTCATTCTTTTCGAGGACATAGATCGCGTCAACTGCGCCCGCAATTCCGGTACTGCCGGAGAGCTTATTGATAGGGTCTTTGTCTCCCATCTTGCGCAGGTGATGCACCAGCAGAAGACAGACCTTCAGTTCCTCTGCCAAAGCACGGAGCGGTTGCAGTTCGGTATAATCGTTGCCGTAGGAGACCTCTGTTGTCGGGGTACGGATCAGCTGGAAGGTGTCGATGGCGACGAATGTGACAGCGGGATGTTCGTGTTTGAATTTCCGAATCCAATCGCACACACCGCTTTCGATAGAAGTGCTGCCGGTGGCAAAGTACAATCCGGGCGGCACATCGTCCGTAATGGTATTGAGCCGTTCCTGAATCCGGCGTTCGGAATCCTCCAGACAGAGGTAGAGTGTTTCTCCTTGTGTAACGGGAAGTCCCCACATCGGCTCTCCTTTTGCGATATGAATACAGAGGTCAAGGACAAGCCATGATTTACCGACCTTCGGGGAACCGCCGAGAATGCAAAGTCCCTGCGGAAATAAGGTTTCGACGCAAAACTTCGTCTCGGGAAGTCTTTTGTCCATAAGGGTTTCGCCGTCGATGACGGCAAGAGTGGATTTTTTCAAGCGTTATGCTCCTTTCATGATTTTCGCACACAAGCGCTTGTGTGCGGTTTTGTCTGTTGGCGGTACAAAGTCCCGCAGGAATGTTATCCTCGCCACACGAGGCGAATTCGGCGGTGTTACGCTGCTATATTCTGCATGATGGTCATCTCCTTTCGCTCCGCATATGGGAGCAGTTTTTATAATTACAAAATTCAAAACCGAATCTCCTGCCGTTAAGAAAAACGGCAAAAGAAAAAGACCCGCGCCGAATCGGCACGGATCAAAAATCAAAAGTGCGGCATCTCAAAAGAATTCCGGTGTTGTCGCCGCACCGACCGGAGTTGCAGAGATCGTGCAAGAGGAAGTTTGCATCGTCCCGGCTCCTCCGGTCTGCCTGCTTCCGGTATGTTCCTACGCTCACTTGACCGCGTATTTCGGGATACTGCCGACTCGCTCACCGATCCTTTCGGAGCGTGATCTCACGCCTTCCTCCTCGGCACGAGGCGCCACCCTCGCTGTCCTGGCAAGTTTCGTATCCCGTATCCTCCCGGGGCAGGAGTATTCAATTGTCACCGCAATTGCGGCGGGACGAGCATATTGTAATGCCCCTCCATTGATACCCCAAGGTCAGAAACGCAAAATGTTCCTGACAGCAAAAAAATTTTTGAAAATATTTTTTGACACAGAAAAAGCCACCCGACTTTTTCGGTCGGGTGGCGGCACAAATAGGATGTTAGTTTAACAAATAGGAATTTATTTGTGTAAGCTTATCTTATGATACTTATGTTTGCATATACCTGTTCATTTAACTCTTTTTCACGTCCATGACGACTGCGCACAGCATACTGTCCGGGGACGGGTCGCCTCTGACGGCGCCGATGTAGTCATTGCCGAGGAAGTTGCTGAAATCGCCTCCGATATTCAGTTCCGGAAGGCGCCCGACCAATCTGCCGTTTTCCATCAGGTAAGACATCTGTACCGGTGCGGCAAAATGACCGTCCGGTGTGGTATCGCCGCCTGAAGTCATGACGACATAGATCGCTTTGCCCGGTACAAGCGCGCTCAGTGTAGGCGCAGTCGGCTCTGCATAAAAACGGTTGAAGCCAAGGGTCGGCACGCCATCATACGGGGCTGCCGCCGTGCCGGTATTGGGCAGGTTCAGCTTTTCTGCCGATTTTTTCGTTGTCAGAAGACCGACAAGCGTTCCTCTGTCGATCAGCGTGGGGCGCAGATCGGGTGCTACGCACCCCTCTGTATCAAAGAAGCATACGCCGGGATTTGTGGCGGGATTCATATCGTTTTTCAGGGAGAGCCTGTCCGAGAAAAATTTTTTACCGAGCTTTCCGCTGAGCAGCGAAGCGCCGGAAGCGTACATTTCGGCAATAAAATGCTGCAGAGTGCCGCCGAGCAGATCGCTGATATCCATGACCACGGGATAGCGTCCGGGAGCGATGTCGGCAGGCGTATAAAACGCGTCGTATTCATTTTTGAACTGTGAAAGCAGCGCATCCGGGTCAAAGTCAGCGCCTTTATACCCGAATGAGGTATCAAACAGATTGCCGGAGCCACGGTTCTGCGCAAGCAGCTGAATGCTCACATTGCTGCCGGAGCTTGTCAGGTGACGCCCAAGGGAGTTGCGATATTCGGCTCTTCTGTAATTCAGACTGATTTTATTTGAAAAGGCGAAACGAGGGCAGGCTTCGCCGAGGCGGTCAAGAAAACTCTGCATTGTGGGTATCAGTTCGGACACCGGAATAATTTCTTTTTCATTGAGACTTTCTTGTTCCAGTGCACCGCCCAGTTTGCAGGGATAAGGAATGCCGAGAGTCAGAGCATCCCGCGCCTTGTCGGTCAGCGCTTGCTCGTCGGGCGTTCCGAGACACCCGGCAACGCCGATGCATCCGTTTTCATATACGCGGACGGTGCCTGTTGCTTCTTCCTTCTCACGGAAGCTGTCGATTTTTCCTCCGGTGACATTGAGCGTAACGGAGCGCTGTGTTTCGGTCAAAAACTCTTTTTCCATGATTCTCACCTCACTGTACATTCATAGACGAAACGCGGACGTAAGGACCGCCGAAGCCGACGGGCAGATTCATTTGCTCCATCTTGCCGCAGCCGCCGGTCACAAACGAAAGCAGGTGCACATCCCGCGTCAGACCGTCGATCAGACCGAGCGTTTCAAACACAGAGCCTGTCAGCACGCTGATCTGTACCGGACGCCCCAGCTTGCCGTCAACGATCTCGTATGCAAGGCTGGGGGCTATGGTGAATGTGCTCATGCCGCTCCCGTGGTTGATCGTTTTGATAAAATAACCCTTTTTGATCGGGGCGATCAGCTGATCGAAATCCAGATCGCCGCCCTCAATATATGTGGTCGTCATGCGCACGATCGGCTCGAATGTGCAGTCGGTCGCACGTGCATTGCCGGTAAGCGCCTCGCCGAGTGCAACAGCAGTCTGGGCACTGTGCAGGCGTCCTGCCAGTATGCCGTTTTTGATAAGATAATTCTTGCGTGCGCGTGTTCCTTCGTCATCATACGGAACATATCCGCAGCCGGGGACGGAACCACAGTCAACAATAGATAAAATGGACGAGCCGACGGTTTTGCCGAGCTGCCACTCATCACGCATTGATTTGTCCGAGAGCATGAAGTCAGATTCTGACTTGTGTCCGAACGATTCATGCGCAAAGACTCCGGCTGCTTCCGGCGAAAGGACGACCGGATATTTTCCGGGGGTGACCGGTACGGAATTGCGCATGAAATATGCCTCCTCCGCAACGGCGGCACGAAGCTCGTCATTCAGCCCCTTAAGCTCGTCGAAGCGGGTCGCGCCCTTCTGCCATGTCCCCGTGAACTTCTTTTCGCCTTCCGCCATGCTGCACGTGAAGGACAGTCCGCAGGTCTGATAATCATATGTGATATCCGCTCCGAGACTGGACTGAAAGCGGAACAGGCTGTTGCGGTCAAGGTATAAGCCCTTGTGCGTGGTGACGCAGGAATCCTCCGAGAGCAGGGGCAGATATGACAGCAGAAGCGCTTGCTTTTCCCCGGCGGGAATATCCCGGACAGAGCAGTCGGCAAAGCTGATCGCCGTGTCCCGGTTGCGCTCGAAGCGGCGGACAACGGGATCATCAAGGATCTGCGCGTTGGGCGTGGCAGCCGCATAAAGACCGTCAAGCGTCTTCTGCAGATGCGCAAGATCGGTCACGGATGCATAATACCACATCCTGCCATCATAGACCCGCAGAAATGCGCGGCATTCGACGCTGGTCTTCATTTCCTGCAAAATACCGTCTGTATAGGAAATCACGGTCCGGCTGCGGTCCTCGGTGCGGACGTCAGCATAAAAACCGTTTTTGAATTCAATCATAAAAGAAAACCTCCTTCTCTTTGATCAACTAAAGTTATAGTATATGGATATTAATATTTCTTACATTCTTATACGAAGATGTGTTAATACTTATACGAATATTTGTTAACGAAATAAGAACATAATACCGGTGTCCATGCCGTCAATGACATCGGAAGTGCGGATTCCGCGAGCAATATCGGATGACAACCGATTCCTCAGATTTGCTTCGTCCGTTATCAAGGATATTTTTATGAATCTGCAAGCGCTTGCGTCTAATTCCTTGATTATACGATTGATGATGGATTGTTCATGCATAACCCAGCAAAAAATAATGTTATCGTAAGCGGTACAACGAAGAAAGCTGTTCAACAGATAACAGATATTGCGCATGACCATTTCTTTTGTTTCTTCAGTTACCTGAAACGGATCGGCAGCCCAACACCAGTCACCGTCCAGAAAAACGCTGTTTGGCAAGTCTATTTTCAGTTGTTAGAAAGGTAGTTTTACAAACACCCATTGTACCGCCAATCAAATACAGCGTTTTCATACCGATCCCCCTCAAACTTCCGATTTGTCGATATCTTATCCTTGTTCTTTTATATATATTTCAAACTGCTCCCGCATAGCTTGCAGGCGTTTGGTCACGGCGCTGTGCGTCTTATAGCCGAGCGTTTCCGCAATTTCCTTCTGCGTTTTACCGTTTTCCCGCATGATGAAAATCGCACGGTCATCCTCCGACAATGTGACAATGAATCCGTTTCGCAGTTCCATATAGGCTTCTTCCGTGCTTTCGGTTGGAGAAAAGAAGTCGGAGGCACTTTCGACGGCATCCATGTTGCTTGCCATCACTTCTTCAAGCGACAATGCCGCACCGAGCTGCGTATCGGAATGTGTCCATCTTTTCAGAAAATTGATTTTGTCGTGATTTTCACACACGGAATCATTGAAATCCTCGTGTGCCGTGAGCTTTGTATCCCCCTTATGGAGCGCCGCAAAGATTTCCGGCGTTTTCTGTGCCGTCATCAGTGCGTTGATCATCTCTTCCATGAAAAGCCCGGCAAGTTTGTCCACAACATCTTCGATTTCTTCGTCGGTCAATTCCTCCAGTGTCTTTCCATGTGCCTTTGCACAGGCTTTGAATCCGGCTTCGAGCGGCTCCTGCAGGTCGGAAAAGAATTTGTCGATGGAGGCTTTGAATTGTTTCTCATCGCCCATAATTTCGGCAACCATATCCGCAATGTACGCCGCGTCGCCTTCTTTCAGACAGTTCAGCGGATAGTTTTTCGAGAAATTTCTCATCGAGCGCTTATTTCCCGTTTCGGGAAGTAGCTTCAGCCATGACTGTGCAAAGAACTTTTTCGCCTTGGCATAAATCCGAAGTTGTGCGGGCGTATATTTTTTGTCATCGAAGGCAGGGATATTTCCGGTAAAATCATGCGTTTCATAGTATGCCTGAAGCGCATCCCGCGTCTCTTTGTCGTATGGCATGGCAAGTCCTCCGTAGTGATTATTCTTTCTGAATTAATTATACCATTTTTTCGACCGTTTTTCAAGGACGAAAAAGTGCAAACAAAAACACGCAGAATTCAGAAATGAACTCTGCGTGTTTTTGTTTGCACTCTCAATCGGCTGATTTAGATGGATGCATAAAAACATCCTTATGAGAATTTGCCTTTGGCCGTCCTTTTGTTTTTGAAGAAGCACTGCAAAATTCGGACCCCTCAAGCCCGCCGGGGCGGTTTTTGTTTCCGCGGTATGCCGTACATTTGCCATTTCCCGCGATGTCTGTGAGCTTTTTGTCGAGGGAAGCGGTTTTATGTATTTTTCGGTATTGACAATAGGGCACTGTATGTGGTAAAATTAATAAAATTGAAAAAACAAAGGAACGGAGGAAAATGGCGTGCTTTGCTTTTTGCTGACGATCACGGATGACAGCAGCCGTGAAATGATCATACGCATATATAAGACTTTTCACGACGATATGATAAGATTCGCCAAAAGCAGACTTAAAAACGCCGGCTCTCCGAATTACGCGATAGACGCCGAGGATGCGGTGCAGAATGCCTTTCTCAAGCTTACAAAATATGCGGGATCGATAAGGGCCAACACCCCGGACCGTGAGCTTCGGGCTTATGTTTTTTCGATCGTTTCAAACGAAGTTTCCGACATTCTGGCGGGCGACACCGATTTTGACGACATTGACGACCACACCGACGAGATAGACGATGATGAATTTTGCGCTTCACTGGCTGTAAACGAACGCTATGAAGAGGTGGTCGCCGCTATACGCAGCCTTGACGAAAAATACAGCATAACGCTGCTTTACAGATTTCAGAAGGAAATGACGGTAGCAGAGATCGCCGGTCTCATGGGGCTTTCCGAAAAGACGGTATACACAAGGATCGAACGCGGCAAAAAGCTGCTGCTCGATGCGCTTGAAATAAGTAAAAATTAAAATAAAGGCTGCTGCTTTCGCAGCCCGCTCGAATCCGAAGAACACAGGAAAGGTAAGCTTTTGCAAACGCAAAAGCCATGGTAAAAAAATGTTCCGTACAGATGTTAAACCGTTTGCCGATGCCCTTTGCGAGGCGCTGTCCGAAAAATATAGCGAAGAGCTGTCGGCTTGCGGCTGCGACGCATCCTGCACCCCCGGACATTACAAAAAAATGAGCGCGATCCTCGGCATACGCGTCGGCAAAACCGCGCGCTCGGTCAAAAAAACGGTGTGGGCGCTCATTCTTGCGGCTGCTTTGCTGCTTGCGAGCTGCGCGGCATACGTTTACCGCAGAGAGATCGGCGGCTTTTTTGAAAAGGTCTATGAGGATTTCATTATCATTGAAAGCAACGGCAGACACACCGATGGCAGCGCGAGAACCGGCGAGTGGAGCGTGAACGTCGGCTACGTACCATCAGGATACAGGTTCGCGGGTCAAGACAGCAGAGAAACGAGTATTTCACAGAATTACGTGGATGTTTCGGGAAGAAAACTGAATATTTCGGTTTATTCGTCCGGAGGCACATCACTCTTTTTGAATCTTAGTGATGAACCCGCATCCGTGGTGACGGTGGGAAATACCGATGTTTACTGTCACAGTTCAAGTATAATGTATTCGTACGCGTGGCGTACCGAAGGGATGGCTGTCATCCTGCGTACGCCCTATAAACTTACACCGGATGAGCTTGAATGTATGGTCGCGGGTGTTAAGGTAAGTGAAAAATGAAAATTTGCTGTCGCGCCGGGTGTGCGGAGGCAAAAAAATACGGTCAGACGGCGGTGTCAAAAATTTTTTGACACCGCCGAAAATTTTTTTGTTTTTTTGAAGAAAAAACGCGTCCTTTTCCGGTACTATATTATGCAAGGACATGATGAAGAACATGTCCCCGCACGTTGCCGAAAGACGACATTTCAATATTACAGTTAAAGAAAGAAGGAAGCTTTTGCATATGCAAAAGCAGTGACGGAAAAATGAAAAAGATCATTTCAAAAATATTAGTCGTTGCGCTCGCGGCGCTGATGCTGCTTGCGCTGCCCGCGCCCGTATTTGCGGCTGATGCGGCGCCGATGGCGGTGACACCGTGCATGAAGGTCTGTGAATGTTGTATACTTAATTTTAGTCCCGGCGCGTATGAGAATATGGCTGAAATAACGGTTGAGTACGAGTGCGATCCCGACGTGTTTTCAAAGATAAAGATCACCGTATCAATCGACAAACGCGTTCTCGGCATCTTCTGGAAGTCCGTTGATATCGGCGTGACCAAAAACAACGACTGGTACGGCACCTATCACAATCCTCAAGATAAAATAGTAATGCAGTTCCCGCTCGAGGGCGAGGGCACCTACAGATGCAACTTTACCGTTGAATTTACCGCCAAGGACGGGCAGACCGACGTTATAGAAAAAACCATTGAGGCAAAGTACAACTACGTCGGCAATTGATCTCGGCACAGCGGAGGCATTGCCTCCTGCGCATCTCCCGGCACTCCGGTGCAGGAGATAATATATCAGCAGCCTTTTTCCCTAAAGTGTTGCTGCGGACTGCCGCACCGGGCGGCAGTCCCTTTCCCGGACCCGGCGGTTGTGAGTTCCGCCGGGTCTTTGTTTTATACACAGTGCAGGAGCGGAGCCGAAATGCCCGCTCCGCCGCTTTCTTTTTTTGAGATTAATATTTTTTTTTCGTTTTTTTAGGAAAACGCGCTTGCGGGCTTGACAAATTATTGCCGAAGTTGTATAATAACATCCCGTTATTAATAACATTGTTTTTTTTGCGGCGGATGAGCGCGAAATTTGCCGCAAAAAACCGTTAAGGAGAATAAAACAATGCTTGAAATCAAAAACCTTACAAAGGTGTACGGCGAAAAAAAAGCCGTTGACAATCTGAGCCTGCACATAGCCCCCGGCGAAATATACGGGTTTATCGGTCATAACGGCGCAGGCAAGACCACAACGCTCAAATCCGTTGTCGGTATACTCGACTTTGACGCGGGTGAGATACGCATTGACGGCGTGTCGGTAAAGGACGATCCGCTGTCCTGCAAGAAAAAGCTCGCCTACATCCCCGACAACCCCGATATCTATGAATACATGACCGGTATCAGATATCTCAATTTCATTGCGGATATATTCGGCGTTTCCGCCGCCGACCGCCGCGACCGCGTGCGCAAATATGCCGATCTTTTTGAGATAACGGCTGACCTTGCCCAGCCCGTTTCGGCGTATTCGCACGGTATGAAGCAGAAGCTGGCGATAATCGCCGCGTGGATTCACGATCCCCGGCTGATTATAATGGATGAGCCTTTTGTCGGTCTTGATCCCAAGGCGGCGCACCTGCTCAAGGGGATGATGCGTGATGTCTGCAACGCGGGCGGCGCGATATTCTTCTCAACGCACGTTCTTGAGGTGGCTGAAAAGCTCTGCGACAAGGTCGCCATCATAAAGGGAGGCAGACTTATCCGCTCAGGCACCATGGAAGAGGTGCGCGGCGATGCTTCGCTTGAGGACGTCTTCCTTGAACTGGAGGGCTGATATGCTTAAGGTGCTTGTTAAAAAACAGCTTTTTGAAATATTCAGAAGCTATTTTTATGATGCCAAAAAGAACCGCGCACGCTCAAAGGGCGCAACGGCGGCATATTTTATATTTTTTGTCGTGCTCATGGTCGTGGTTGTGGGCGGAATGTTCACTTTTATGTCGGTAGCCCTCTGCGCGGCAATGGTTGTCGCAAAAACCGAATGGCTCTACTTTGCTATAATGGGTCTGCTTTCGATCTTTCTCGGCGCGTTCGGCAGTGTTTTCAACACATATTCCGGGCTTTACCTTGCCAAGGATAACGACCTTTTGCTGTCGCTCCCGATACCGGTGAGCGTGATAATGACCTCGCGCCTGCTCGCGGTCTATCTGATGGGGCTTATGTATTCTGGCATTGTGTCGGTCCCCGCCGTTATCGTTTACTTTGTGTTTGCGCCGGCGACATTCGGCGCGGTGGTCGGTTCGCTGCTTTTTGTGGTGCTCATTTCGGTTTTTGTGCTTACACTTTCGGCGGCGCTCGGCTGGGTGGTCGCAAAAATAAGCCTGAAGCTTAAAAACAAGAGCTTTATTACCGTTATCGTGTCGCTGGTGTTTCTCGGCGCGTACTACTTCTTCTACTTCAAGGCTCAGACTATCATCTCCGATCTGGCTGAAAATGCTGTCCGGTACGGCGAAAAGATAAAGGATTCGGCATATCCGGTCTATCTTTTCGGCAGGGTCGCTATGGGTGACCCCGTGGCGATGCTTGCGTTTTTTGCAGTGGTAGCCGTTCTGTTCGGGCTTATGTGGTGGCTCATTTCCCGCAGCTTTATCAGAATAGCCACGTCTACCGGCTCTGTCGCAAAGCGCAGATACAGCGAGGGGACCGCGCGTCAGCGCAGCGTGGGTTCGGCTCTTCTTTCAAAAGAATTTGCAAGATTCACTTCAAGCCCCAACTATATGCTCAACTGCGGCATGGGTGTGCTGATGCTCCCCGTGATAGGTATCGTCATGCTCATAAAGGGCAGAAATCTGGTCTCGGTCCTCGATATGATTTTTGATGGGAACAACGGCTGCGCGGCGATACTGTTCCTGGCGGCGGTATGCGCGTTGGCGTCGATGAACAACATGGTGGTGCCGTCTGTCTCGCTTGAAGGGAAAAGCCTGTGGCTTTTGCAGTCGCTGCCGATAAAGCCGCTTAAGGTGTTGGGGGCAAAGCTGTCGGTACAAATCATTCTGACTGCCGTTCCCGCCGCTTTCGCAATGGTGTGCATTGCGTTGGTTTGCCCCTTTACCGCTGTCGAACTCGTGCTTTCGGTGGTGTTTGCGGCACTTTCCATACTGCTTATGGCACTCTTCGGGCTTTTCCTCGGGCTTAAAATGCCAAATCTTACATGGACTAACGAGATCGCTCCGATAAAGCAGAGTCTGGCTGTCATGCTTTCTCTGTTCGGCGGATTTATGTATTCCGCCGCATTCGGAATCGTATACTTCATTGTCGGCAGGCTGATCGGCGCTGCGGCGTATCTTGCCGCCGCTTCGGTGCTTGCGTTTGTACTTTCCGCTCTTCTCTGGCTGTGGGTGAAGAAGAAGGGCGCGGCTGTATTTGCATCTCTTTGATATGGGGGCCCGATCATGGATAACATTATTGAAATAAACGGTCTTCGCAAATCGTTCGGCGATGTTGTGGCGGTAGACGATCTCAGCTTCAGAGTCAGAGAGGGCGAGCTGTTTGCATTTCTCGGTGTGAACGGCGCGGGCAAGTCAACGACCATAAACATAATCTGCGGTCAGCTTGCCAAGGACAGCGGCGATGTTAGGATCTGCGGCACTGATATTGATTCCGACCCCGACAGTGTAAAACGCACGCTCGGCGTTGTATTTCAGAATTCGGTGCTTGACCGCGACCTTTCGGTGCGTGACAACCTTGAAAGCCGTGCCGCGCTTTACGGGATTCACGGTGCTGCGTTCCGCAAACGCTTTGCCGAGCTGGCGGAAATGCTTGAATTCGGCGATCTGGCGTTGCGTCCGCTCGGAAAGCTGTCGGGCGGTCAGCGCCGGCGCATAGATATTGCGCGCGCACTTCTGCACAAGCCGAGGATCCTCATTCTTGACGAGCCGACGACGGGACTTGACCCGCAGACGCGCAGCATCCTCTGGCGCGTGATAGGAGATCTGCGCCGCAGTGAAAATATGACGGTGTTTCTCACCACGCACTACATGGAGGAGGCGGCGGACGCCGACTATGTTGTGATACTTGACCACGGCAGGATCGCCGCGCACGGTACGCCGCTTGAGCTTAAAAACCGGTACACCGGGGACTTTATTACCATTTACGGCATCGGCGAGGATGCGGTCAGGTCGCTCGGCGCGCCGTATGAGGCGCTTCGCGATGCATGGCGCGTGTTGGTCCCCAACACTGCTGTGGCAACTGCGATGATAGTGAAGCACCCGGAGCTTTTTCGGGACTTTGAGATAACAAAGGGCAAGATGGACGATGTTTTTCTTACCGTTACGGGCAAAAAACTTACGGGAGGTGCCGAAAAATGACAGGTCTCGGTGCGCTTATAAAGCGAAATACAAAGCTGTACTTCAAGGACAAGGCGATGTTTTTCACATCTCTTATCACACCGCTGATACTTCTTGTCCTCTATGCTACTTTTTTGCGCAACGTCTTTGTTGAGTCCTTCCGCTCATCGCTTGATGCGGCGGGGGCTTCGGTATCCGATGCGATCATCGACGGATTGGTCGGCGGTCAGCTAGTGTCGTCGCTTCTCGCGGTTAGCTGTGTTACGGTGGCGTTTTGCTCAAATCTGCTTATGATACAGGATAAGGTCACGGGCGCACGGCATGATATCGGTGTTTCACCGGTAAAGCCGGGGGCACTTGCGCTCGGATATTACGTGTCAACGATCATATCCGCTCTTATCGTAAATCTGGTGGCGGCGGGCGTGTGCTTTGCTTATCTCGCCATTACCGGGTGGTACCTTTCGGCGGCTGACGTTTTATATCTGCTGCTCGATGTGTTCCTTCTGGTGCTGTTCGGCACGGCGCTGTCATCCTGCGTGAATTTTCCGCTTTCCACAAGCGGGCAGGGGAGTGCCGTCGGCACCGTTATCAGCGCGGGGTACGGCTTTATCTGCGGCGCGTATATGCCGATATCAAGCTTTTCGGACGGACTTCAAAAGGTCCTGTCATTCCTGCCCGGAACATATGGCACCTCGCTCATGCGGAACCACGCCATGCGCGGAGCAATTGAGGAAATGCGCGGTCTGGGCTTCCCCGATGAAGTTATCGAAGCAATACGCGACAGCGTTGACTGCAATCTTTACTTTTTCGGCGAAAAGGTCAGCACCGGCGCAATGTATGCGGTTCTTGGCGGCGCGATCGTGCTGCTGGTGGGGCTGTATGTTCTGCTCAATGCGCTGTCGGTGAAAAAACACGGTAAAAAATGATATACGCACTTGACGATACGGTCGCCGTGCGGCATTTGTTTGCAGGCTGGGAGGAAACGATGATCACCTCCTGCCTGCAAAATGTTATGGGGCGGATATTCGTTACGGATAAGCTCAGTCCGTGTTCAGCCGCCGCAGGGCTGGGCTGTTTTGTGTTTCTGGCAGGCGAGCCGGATGCGGAGCTTGTTGGGCGGAAGTATGCCGACTTTGCGATAATGATACCGCAGAGCGATGCGTGGGAGCGGCTGATCGAAGAAAATATTCCTGCGGCACGGCGCGTTACGCGCTATGCGACCGGGAAGGACACGCGCTTTTGTGCGGAAAAACTGGCTGCCCTGTCGGTTCTGCCCGATGGCTATGAAATGCGCCGTATTGATGGAGAATTGTATGACAAATGCCTTGACAGTCCGCTGACGGCTGATTTTGTTGCTTCGTTTGACGGAAAAAGCGCGTTTCTCGCGGATGGTATCGGGTTCGTTGTGCTGAAGGACGGAAAAATAGTGTCGGGTGCTTCCTCGTTTTCGAGATACCGCGATGGGATCGAAATCGAGGTAGATACCGTGCCGGAGGAGCGCAGGAAGCATCTTGCCGCTGCCGTGTCGGCAAGGCTGATACTTGAATGTATCGAAAACGGACTGTATCCGAGCTGGGACGCGCAGAACAGGGCGTCTCTTGCTTTGGCACAAAAGCTTGGGTATGAATTTTCACATGAATATATCGCATATGAGGTGACACTATAATGGAACAGATGGATATAGGAGGCATTCCCGCCGTTCTGTACGGTGATAAAAGCAGCAGAGTATGGCTGTTTGTTCACGGACAGGGCGGAAACAAAGAGGAAGCCGGCGCATTTGCCGAGATCGCAGTTCCGGCAGGGTATCAGGTGCTTGGCATCGATCTGCCCGGACACGGCGCGCGCATCGGCGGCGCCGGTTTTGATCCGTGGACCGCAGTCCCCGAGCTTGAACGCGTTTACGAATATATAGCCGGGCGCTGGCAGAGCTTTTCACTGCGTACAAACAGCATCGGCGCGTACTTTTCAATGCTGGCATTTGAAGATAAGGGCGCGGATAAGGCGTTGTTCGTTTCTCCGATCGTGGATATGGAGCGTCTGATACTTGACATGATGACGTGGGCGGGCGTTACGGAGGAAAAGCTGCGGAGAGAAGGCGAAATTGCAACCGACTTCGGTCAGGTGCTGTCATGGAATTACCTTGAATGGGTACGGCGGCACCCGGTGAGCGGATGGCATACTCCCACCGCAATACTGTGGGCGGGAGGCGACAATATGACCTCGCGCAGTACGGTGACCGGATTTGCGGAGGCGCATAGTGCCGCACTTACGGTGTACGAGCCGGGCGAGCACTGGTTCCACACCCCCAAACAGCTCGCGGCACTCAAATGCTGGGAACGCGAAAATGTATAAAAATCGGCGTACAAAGCCCGCCAAGGGCTTTGTACGCCGATTTTCGGATCACATTATTTTGATCCCGCGCATAAGAAGTCCCGTGGGACCCGCGTAACGCTCCGAAACGGTCGAAGCCGTGGAGAGCCGCAGCGAGTTCAGCACATCCGAAAGCTTTGCGCTCATTGTGATACCGGTGAGGGGTTCGACCTTTTGACCATCGTGGCGGTATGCAAGGCGTATCTCGCCGCCGATATAGTCGTTGTAAAGATCGACCTGAAGCCCCGAGAGCGACACGCACTCAATATAGGGCAGTCCCATGAGCTCTTCCTCTGTCAGGGTCCCGACGCCGAGGCTCATGCAGCCGAGGTTGCCCGTCTCGGGCTCGCCGAGATAGGAGGCAAATCTGTGCGAGCCGTAATAAGCCGCAACCTTGCCGCCGATGATAAGCTGTGTGTCGGTGAGGGCGGTACCGTCCTCATCGAAAAATGCCGAACTGCCGCTTCCGCGAATTTTATCGACCATTGTGAGATCTATGCGGTCGCCGTTACCGTTCTGAAGCACATCGCCTTTGCTGTGGAGGTTGGACTGCGCGTAAACACCCGCATAGTTTAGGTCGCCGGCGAGGGCGGCTGCCAGCTCGGATATCTCCTTATCGCGCAGAAGCACATCTGCGACCAACGGTGTGGCGGGTTTTACGGCGCGCCGCCGCTGTTCGACTTCGCGCATTTTTTCGGATATTTCCGCCCGTATTCTGTCAGCGTCGAATTCGGTAAAGCGGTAAGCTTCGTAAAGCTCGACCGAATCGCTGCCCTCGGTAAATGTGGGTATCGCTTCTATCATCGCGCGGTACTTTATCTGTGTTTTGTCGATGCCCCGGCTGTTTACAACACGCACCGTGTCGCGGTAGAGGAATATCTCGGTCGCGTTTATCGAGCCGCCGGGGATACAGTCGGCGTCAAACACCGCATCGGCGATCTTTGCAGCCATGAGCATGGGATCCTCGTCCTTCATGTTGGACTCAAGCTCATCCGACTCCGTGCCGCCTTCTGGCAGGTCATATGTCTGGTTGAATACGAGCGCGGCGCGTTCCGATGCTTCCTGTATTTTTGCGGATATCTCATCGCGGGTCATCGAGCCGTACACAGAAAATGTGGAATCGCCCACCTTGCCGTCATGCTTTACGTAAACGGTGACTTTTGTGTCGGCTGTGTCGGTCGCGCGCACGGTCTCAAGCTTACGATGGACGAAAAACAGCTCGTAAGACTTTGTTTTTGCCGAGAGGATGCGAAAATCATCGACATTTTTATTTGCTTTCAGAAGTTTTATAAGATCATTCATCCCAGTTTAACCCTCGCTTTCAGATTCGGTCCGCCGTCGGAAACGCGCACCCATTCCTTGTAGCCCTTGCCGCAGTGACCGGAGCCTATGACTTCAAAGCCGTCCGATATCATTGATATCGACTTGAGCAGATCGGGTACAAAGCCGCTCATTACAACGGGCGACACATAGTGGTCGGTCAGTTTGCCGTCCACTATCTCTATGCCGTATTCGGCGGTGCACTGGATCTGCCAGTTTTTGGGGTCTTCCATGCCGTTGTTCGTCTCAAACAGCATATAGCCGTGCTTGACAGAGGCTATCATATCCTCAAGCTTGTCGCTGCCGCGCTCAAAAAAAGTGTTTGTCATGCGTGAATATGCTTTGCGGCGATATGATTCGCGTCTGCCGTTTCCTGTGGGGGCTGTGCCGAGCTGAAGTGCGGATGCAATGTCGGAAAGTCCCGCCACAAGCACGCCGTCCTTTATTATCTGCGTATCACCGGCAAGCACGCCGTCGTCGTCGAAGAAATAGGATGCCGCGCTGAGAGTTGCTGCGGCTCCGTCGCGCATATTTGAGATCGGAGACGCCACATACTGACCCACACAGTGGCCTGCCAGTGCGCGGTCTTTGACGAACTGATCCATTTCAACGCCGTGACCGAACGCTTCGTGCGCGATAAGACCGGTTATCGAGCTGTCGGTTATAACATCGTAAACGCCGGGTTCGATCGGCGTTGCGCGCGTGAGGTGTATTGCCTTGTCCACAAGTCGGTCGGTGAGCGCGGGCATTCCCGAAATAACGTCGGCAAGCAGGTTAGAGTTCACGCCCTCGCGTGCCTGAACCATTTTTCCGTCCTGCGCTATGACTATCATATAGCCGTTTGCCCAGCCGTAATGCTGGGTAAGCTCGCGGTTTTTGGTGATGAAAAGCTTTGATACAGTGTAGGGCTGAACTATGACCACGGCATTCAGGATGCGTTTATCCTTACCGAGCAGCTCGTCGCGTAGCCCGGTGCAGAAAGAAAGAATATCGCTGTCAGAGTAGCCGCCGAAGTCGGATTTGCGCACAAAGTCGCGCACAAGCGGTTCGTCGGCAGGGAGCGGCGCGTTTATCATACGTTCTTCAAGCGATGGTGCGACCTTTACTTCACTGATTATTTTATGTGCGAGCGCGGAGGTATCGCCTGTCGGATCGTCAAGGGAGTATTCAAAAAACGACCTCCCGTTGTGCATACGCAGCACAAAACCGCATTCACCCTCGCCATCGCGTATTGCCGATGAGCGGCGGTCGGTGCGGTAAACTGTGGAATGCACGTCGGTGCCGAGAATGCTGACATATCCGAATGTCTTGCCAAGCTCGGCAACGAGCGCGCGGCACGCCGCACGTCTCTCGTTAAGATAGGTTGAAAAAGGCATTGCATTACTCCTTTTCTGTTTTTTATTTTCCGATGATATTGTAGTACCCTTTTTTGTTGATTTCAATATAAATAATTGAATTGGCGGTGAAAATTCAACCGCTGCGTCATTGACTTGTTTTCTGTATTATGTTATAATTATATAAACAAAAAAAACACACAGTACCCAACCGCGCGGGGACTTTGCGTGTCATAAAGAAAAGACCATATCATACGGAGGACAGTATCAATGAAGAAAAACAAAACGGCGGAGAAGTATCTCTCGCAGGTCATCACCCCCAAGTGGGACATCATTTTCGGCTCGCTTGTGGCGGTAGGCATTATTCTGTTCCTTGTCGGGTGGGGCTGGGGATATTATTTCAGCATACCGGCGATCATAGTCGGCGCGGCGGGCTTTATACTTGCACGCTCTGCACGTGTGTCGGATGAGGACTATCTTGGCATTATCGATCATATTCTCGCCGACAACGGAATAGAAAAAAATTCAACGCGGGGTGAGTCGGTGCTTTCGTCATTCCTTATGAAAGGAAGAGAAGTAACACGCGGTATAGACAAAACGCTTCGCAGCGACACTTACTGTGTGGCTGTATTCACGCCGGCGCGTAACGCGTGCGGGATAAAATTGCACACGGTGAATGTAAAAGAGGGTACGGCAACAACAGATACGTATACGGTGCCGCTGACAGCCGTTCCCGCACTTGAAAGCGAAGAGGTTGACACACGCTTCGGCAAGGTCACGCAGAGCATGCTCACTTTTTCGGGCACAGATGTTAAGATACCTGTTGATGCCAACTCGGCAGACGTCGATGAGGTAATGAAAAAGTTCGGAAGATAAATCGGTTTTGAAGCCCCGGCAGACGAAAGCTGCCGGGGCTTCGGTTTTTGATGCGATCTTGGGCGGTTTTGCCCGATGTGTCCTCGTTTTCCCGGTTTTATTGGCAGCAAAACCGCCAATGCCGTCGGGTTGAAAAACTCAATTTGAGTTTTTACCCCCAATTTTTTTCATTTTCATGATCTTGTCGGGGTCCGGCGTGACATATGCCGTCTGATTTGTGTGGTATATCACATATCCCGGACGTGCGCCGGCAGGCTTTTTGATATTCCGCACGGCGGTGTAATCAACGGCGATATTGTCGCCGCCCGCGGCGCCGGAATGATAAGCCGCTATCTCGGCAGCCTCTGTCATGTCGCGGTCGGGGGCTTCGCCGCCGCAGACGAGCACAACGTGCGACCCCGGTACTCCCTTGGCGTGAAACCAGATATCCGAGCGGTCGGCGCGGCGGAAGGTAAGCTCATCATTTTGCAGGTTGTTTTTTCCGCAAAGAACGGTGTAGCCGCCCGAGGTGACAAATTCTGTCGGCGTGCTCTTTGTTTTCTTCGGCGGCGGGGTCTTTTGCTTGCCGGCGTAGCCGGAACGCCACAGCTCATCGCGTATTTCGGCAAGTTCGGCGCCCGTTTCGGCGCGCGAAAGAGCGTCCAGGGCTGAACGGACATATTCAAGCTCTACCTCACCGAGGGCTATCTGCTTGGCAAGCTCGCGCTTTGCGGTTTTGGATTTTGCATATTTTTTGTACAGACGCTGCGCGTTGGCAGACGGTGAAAGCCTGCCGTCAAGCTTTACCGTCCGCACGGCAAAGCTGCCGTCTTCCCGCATTTCCGAATAATCGGTAAGCCGCGCGGCGGTGTCGCCGCGCTTTATGAGATAAAGATTTGCTGTTATGAGGTCGGCATCGCGTCGGTATTCGTCGCCGCGTTCGCAGTCGGCAAGCTCGCCGCGCTGTGCGTCGAGCTTGCGGCAGATGCGACTTTCGGCGGATTTCATCGTGCGCAAAAGGTCATCGGCGCGGGATTTTACCAGTGCGCGGCGGTCGCGTTCGCCGTAAAAGGTGTCAAGCAGCTCGCCAAAGCTGCCGTATGTGCGCAGCTCGCCCTCGCCGTATTGCAAAAGCGGAAGAAAGGAGTATTCGGCGGGTGCGCCGCCCGAATATGCCATAACGGGGGTAAAGCGTTTTTCCTTTATCAGTTCGATAACGGCGGAAAATTCGCGCCAAAGCAGATAACCCGATGAACCGCCTACGGTCGCGTCGGTGCTTCCGGCTGCGCGGAAGGCTATCTCCCGAGCGACGGTCGGAGAGATACCGAGGTACGTCGCGTTTATGTGCTTTGCCGCCTGGCGTTCCGGAATACACTCGCCGAGAAGCGAGAGAAAGCCGTCGCGCGTTTCGGTGAGCGGGTCGCGCTTGTCCTGCGCCGGAGGAAGCTCGTATTGCATTCCGGGCAGGACCTGACGCAGGCGCGAGGTGGTAAAGTCCACCTGCCGCATGGCGCCGAGGATCTTTCCGTCGCCGTCGGTAAATATGAGGTTCGAGTTTTTGCCCATGACCTCGGCATATATGAATTTTTTGCTGTCGTAGCCCATTTCATCGCGTCCGTTGAATTCAAGACGCGCCACGCGCTCAAAGCCTGCCTGTGTTGCGCCGACGAATACCGAACCCACAAAGTGCTTGCGCATGAGCATACATAGCGTGGGGGGGACGGCAGGGTTGTCCGCAGGCTCGGCAGTGTATGCCATTCGCGGGTCGTTTGCGCCGCAGCGCATAAAAAGGCGGCGTGCTCCGTCACGGGTGCGCAGACCGAGTATAACGGTATCGTTCTGCGGCTGGTATACCTTGTCGACTCTGCCGCCGGACGAGCCGCGGTTCAGCTCGTCAATAACGGCGGCGAGCATTCCGGCATCATATGCCATAGTTCGAATTCCTTTGCTTTTTTATCAGCCGAACATGACGTGATCCACCTCGTCAAGGGAGGGGAACACAAAGTCGGGTTTTTCGGCGGGAGCAGCCGCGTCAACATCGGCGGGTGTGGTCTCGCCGGAGAGAACGAGCACCGCAGTAACGCCGTGCTTTTTGCCGAGGGCGATATCTGTGTAAAGACGGTCGCCGAATATGCACATTTTTTCACGTGCAATACCGGTTGCCTCGCTTATCATTTCAACAGTCTCGCGGTAAGGCTTGCCGAAGTAGGTCGGGGTTTTGCCGGTAGAGGCGGTCACAAATGCGGCAATGGCGCCGCTGTCGGGGATGAATCCCGTTTCGGTCGGGCAGTTGAAATCGGGATGTGTTGAGAGATATTCTGCGCCGCCGCGGATGAGACGGCAGGCGTTGTCGAGCTTTTTGTATGTGAGCGAGGTGTCAAAGCTGGTGATAACGATATCGGCTTTCTCCTCATCGCCGTCAAGCATATTTATGCCTGCCTCGCGGAAATTTTCGACCAGTTCGTCGGTTCCGACAAGATAAACGCTCTTGCCGGGACGGTGACGGAGGAGAAATTCTATCGTCACATCTCCCGAGGTCATGATCTCTTCGCGTGTGGGCGAAAAGCCGAGGCGTGTCAGCTTGCCGACATAAAAGTCGGTCGTGTGAGAGGCGTTGTTGGTGAAGAAGAGAACTCTCTTGCCGTGAGAGCGGAGATTGTTGATAAAGCGGATGGCAAACGGGAATACATTGTATCCGAGGTATATCGTACCGTCCATATCAAATATGTAAAGCTCTTTCTCATTCAGTACGGAAGTATCGGGGTTTTTAAAGTCCATTTTTCGTCAGTTACCTTTCCTACGCATAATATTACATTATAATTATACCACCGCCTTGACTTTTTTGCAAGATGATGATACAATATTGTTGCAATAAACTCATTGAGGCATTGGAATATGGCTGAAAATTCATGCAGGAAGATAAAAAATACCACCGGTAAAACGGTGGTCGGCATAGATGTCGGCGGAAGTACGACAAAGATCGTAGGGTTCGGAGCGGACGGCAGGCTTATAACGCCGATGTTCGTGCGCGCGACCGATCCCGTTACTTCGGTATACGGCGCGCTCGGAAAGTTTACGTCTGAGAACGGACTGTCGCTTGACGACATTGCACGCGTCATGATGACGGGGGCAGGTTCGGGATTTGTAAATATGCCGATCTATTCGCTTGATTGCCGGTCGGTGACCGAATTCAAGAGCATAGGGCTTGGCGGGCTGTACCTTTCCGGGCTTGATGAGGCGATAGTTGTGAGCATGGGGACCGGAACGGCTCTTATTCATGCCAGAAGGACCGAAGGCGGAGCTGTTACCGACTATCTCGGCGGCACGGGGGTCGGCGGCGGTACGCTCGTGGGGCTTTCAAAGCAGCTTCTCGGAATGGACAACATAAAACACATCGAAACGCTGTGCGAGGGCGGGGATCTGTCAAATGTCGATCTGCGCGTAAAGGATATATCGCGCGAGGGGCAGTTTACCGGGCTCAACGATAACCTTACCGCCTCTAACTTCGGCAAGCTCAGCGATATGGCGTCAAAAAATGATATCGCTCTCGGCATTGTGAACATGGTGACCGAAACAGTGGCTATGATGTCGGTGTTTGCCGCGCGCGGGCATGGGGTGAAGAATATCGTGCTTACCGGCAACCTGACCACGATCGCACCGGTCAGAAAGATATTCGAGGGACTCGGCGGGGCGTTCGGAGTGGATTTTATCATTCCGGAGCTTTCACAGTACGGTACGGTCATAGGAGCCGCACTGCAGTAAATATGATGAGGCTGTTAAAAAACCGATGTTTTCAGCAGCCCCTTGAATGCCGGTCGGAATGCCGGCGTTTTGATATGATCACGTTCGTTTCTGCCTTGTGACACTTGGCTTGTCAATCTCTTTGACGGCAAAGCTTCCAATGTTAAAGGGTTGCTGAAAAACTCATTTTGAGTTTTTCAGCAACCCTTTTTGCCCTTTTTGCCCTTTTTGCCCTTTTTGCCCCTTTGTGTGATACAAAAGCTGCGAAGCGCAGTCGATAATATCCGGATGCGGCATCGGGATCGGCTCTTGCTTCACCATCGGGGTATAAAGCCCAAAGTCCGATCAAACGTCCGGGCATGGAACGGATAATGTTCAGATGTAGCTGAATTGGTGTAGCAGATCGGGATCGGCTCTTGCTTCACCATCGGGGTATAAAGCTCAAAGTCCGATCAAACGTCACCCGAGCTCAAAATACTCTGAGCGGCCGGCACCGACGGAGACGTATTTGATGTGGCAGCCGGTCATTTTTTCGATGTAGCGGACGTAATCCTGCGCTTCGCGCGGAAGATCGGCAAAGCTGCGGCAGGCGGAGATATCGCACTTCCAGCCGGGAAGATACTCGTAAACCGGTTTGGCGGCATCAAGGTCTTCACCGGTCGGAAAATCGGTGGTGAGAGTGCCGTTCACATCATATTTTACGCACACGGGAATGCGGTCGAGGAAGGAAAGAACATCAAGCTTTGTGAGGGCTATTTCGGTCGCGCCCTGCATCATAATGCCGTATCTGGAGGCAACAACGTCAAATCCGCCCACGCGACGGGGACGTCCCGTTGCCGCACCGTATTCGTTGCCCGCGCGACGGAGAGCCTCGCCTTCATCGCCGAAAAGCTCGCAGGTGAAGGGACCGGCGCCGACACAGGTGGAGTAAGCCTTCATTATGCCGACGACCTTGTCGAGCCGACGTGCGGGAATGCCCGCTCCGATGGGAGCATACGCCGCGATGGTGGAGGAGGATGAGGTGTAGGGGAATATGCCGAAGTCAATGTCGCGGAGCGCACCGAGCTGCGCCTCAAACATTACCGACTTGCCCGCGTCAACAGCATTGTTGAGGTATACCGTCGTGTCGGTGATGTGATCGACAAACGGACCGCCGAATTTCATGAGCCACTCATAAATTGCTTCGGGGTCAATGGGATCGGCGCCGTAGCCGCGGTTTACGAGCAGATTTTTCCACTCGCAAAGACCGTCGAGCTTTTTGCGAAGCGCTTCGGGATGACGCAGATCGCCGATGCGTACAGTTTTTTTCATATATTTGTCGCCGTAAACGGGACCTATACCGCGCCGGGTCGAGCCGAATTTGGCGTCGCCGAGACGGTCCTCTTCAAGAATGTCAAGCTGCTTGTGGTAGGGCAGGCATACCGTTGCACGGTCGCTTATTTTGAGGTTGTCGGGAGTTACGGAGATACCCGCCTCGCGCAGACGGCCGACCTCGCCGAAAAGATGCTCAAGGTCTATGACCATTCCGTTGCCCATGACGTTTACCGTTCCGTCGCGCAGAATGCCCGAGGGAAGCAGGTTGAGAATGAATTTTCCCTTTTCATTGACTACGGTGTGCCCCGCGTTGTTGCCGCCCTGATAGCGAACAACAATGTCATAATCGGCGGAAAGCAGATCGACCATACGACCCTTGCCTTCGTCGCCCCAGTTGATACCTACGATTGCTGTTAACATTTTCTTGTACCTTTCCTGATATGAAACTTTATTTTGGGAGAATTATTATTTGTTTTTTTCTTTGCGGCGGTCGAGAGACGCGCCTATGAAACCGAGAAAGAGCGGATGCGGGCGGTTGGGACGGCTCTTGAATTCCGGGTGGAACTGTACGCCAACGCGGAAGGTCCCGCCGGGGACCTCAACGGTTTCGACCAGCCTGCCGTCCGGCGATGTTCCGGATATTCTGAGCCCGGCAGATTCAAGCTCTGCGCGGTACAGGTTGTTGAACTCGTATCTGTGACGGTGACGCTCATGAATGAGGTCGGTGCCGTAGCACTTTTCCATCTCGGTGCCGGGAATGATGCGGCATGGGTAACTGCCGAGACGCAGCGTGCCGCCTTTGTCGATATCATCGTTCTGACCCGGCATAAAGTCTATGACGCGGTGAGCGGATGCTTCATTGAATTCGCGCGAATCGGCATCGCTCCATCCGAGAACGCTGCGCGCGTATTCGATGACGGCGATCTGCATCCCAAGGCAGATGCCGAAATAGGGGATATCGTTTTCACGGGCATAGCGGGCGGCAAGTATCATGCCTTCGATACCACGGTTTCCGAATCCGCCGGGAACTATTATGCCGTCGGTGTTGCCGAGAATGCTTCCGATGTTGTCGGGGGTGAGCATTTCGGAGTCTATCCAGTCGATCTTTACCTTTGAGCCGAAGGCGTAGCCGGCGTGACGCAGAGCCTCGGCAACCGAAAGATAGGCGTCGTGAAGCTGAACGTATTTGCCTACAAGCGCAATGTTCACTTCACCTTCGCAGCGGCGGATGCGTTCGACCAGCTCTTCCCATTCCGAAAGGTCCGGCTTTTTCGCATCGATGCCGAGGCGGCGGCAGACGATATCGGAGATGTTTGACTTTTCAAGCATAAGCGGAGCTTCGTAAAGAATCGGAATTGTCACATTTTCTATCACGCATTCCGGGCTTACATTGCAGAAAAGCGCGATCTTGGCGAACATTCCCTCGTCTTCGATATGCTCATCGCAGCGAAGAACTATGATGTCGGGAGAAATGCCCATTCCCTGAAGCTCCTGGACCGAATGCTGGGTCGGCTTTGACTTGTGCTCGCCGGAGGCGTGAAGATAGGGAACAAGAGTTACGTGAATGTAAAGTGAATTTTCGCGTCCGACCTCGCGCCCGACCTGACGTATGGCTTCGAGAAAGGGACGGCTTTCAATATCGCCGGTCGTACCGCCGACCTCGGTTATCACCACATCGGCACCGGTCTTTTTACCTACGCGGTAGATGAAGTCCTTTATTTCGTTTGTTATGTGCGGAATGACCTGCACTGTGCTGCCAAGGTATTCGCCGTGACGTTCCTTGTGCAGAACGTTTGAGTAGACTTTGCCGGTGGTGAGGTTGGAATACTTGTTGAGATCCTCGTCGATGAATCGTTCGTAATGCCCGAGGTCGAGGTCTGTCTCAGCGCCATCCTCGGTCACATAGACCTCTCCGTGCTGGTAAGGGCTCATCGTGCCGGGGTCAACATTGATGTAAGGGTCGAGCTTCTGTGCCGCGACCTTGAGCCCGCGCTCCTTCAGAAGTCGCCCGAGCGACGCTGCCGTAATTCCTTTTCCGAGTCCCGAAACGACTCCTCCGGTTACAAAAATGTACTTAGTCAAAAGCTCACATCCCTTCAAATATGCAATTTATAATTTGATGAATTTCATTTTAGGCGTATGCGATGCATCGCGCATTGCGCAAGCGGTAAGCGAACAGCCAAAAACAAAACACCATACTATTTTATCACAAAAAAGGCGTGAGCACAATAGGAAAAAGCGGATTTCCGACATTTTTTTGCATTTTTTTGCGTCGTGTCCCGGCTTTATCGCACCTGCGGACGAACAGGATCAGACGAGACGGTATTTTTCGTTCCCGTCTGCGCAAAGCTTCATTCCGAAAAATGCGGAAAGTGCATCGGCAAGGTAGCCTGTGTCAAGCGCGCCTGCGGTTTCAAAGGATGAATGCATAGCAAGCTGTGCAAGGCCGATGTCAACGGTATTCAAAGATACCTGCGTGTTTGCGATGTTGCCGAGGGTCGAGCCGCCGGGCATATCCGCGCGGTTGGCATAGTACTGAGTGGGAACATCCGCTGCCTCGCAGACAAGGCGGAACAACGCTGCGGATACCGCGTCGGAGGTATAGCGTTGGCTTGCGTTGTACTTTATCACGATCCCGCGGTTCATGTAGACCGAGTGGTTGCGGTCGGCAAATTCAGGGTGGTTGGGGTGAACGGCATGAGCGTTGTCGCAGGAGACCAAAAAGCTGTTGGCGATCCTGCGGCGGTGGTCTGCGGGGGATAAGCCTGCCGCGCCGCTTATGCGCTCAAGCACGTCCGAAAGAAATGTCGATGCCGCGCCCTGCTTGGTCTGGCTGCCGACTTCCTCATTGTCGAACAGGCAGTAAACAGGCAGCGATCCCGCGGCGAACGCTTTTTTGCCCGACTCAATAAACGCATAAAGCGAGGCAAACGCGCACTGCAGGTCGTCAAGGCGGGGAGCGGATATCATGCCGTTCCACTCAACGCCCGGCTGCGTATTGTACACAAAGAGGTCGGTGGTGAGAATGTCTTTTTCATCGACGCCGAGAGACGCCGCAACGCGGGCGCGGAGCGTGGGGGCGGTGCTGCCGCCGAGTGTGAAAAGGGGAAGCATATCGGTGGCTGCGTTGAAGGAGGCGCCGTCGTTGGCGTTTCTGTTCATATGTATGGCAACATTGGGAATGATGGCGACCGGCTCGCCGAGGTCAACATTTCTGATCTCTATCCCGTCGGAGGTACGCAGCGTTACCCGTCCCGCAACAGAAAGCGGACGGTCCATCCAGCTTGAGCAGAGCATTCCGCCGTATTTTTCGGTGGAAAGGCGGACATAATCCTTTCCGTCAAGGTCTGAATTTTCTTTTATTTTGAATGCGGGACTGTCTCCGTGTGCTGCCGTCATCATATAGCCGCAAAAATCCCCGTCGGGGTAGCGGAAGGCGATAAGTGATGAACCGTTGCGTGTGGTGAAGTACCCCCTGCCGGGTTCAAGCTGCCATTCGGCGCTTTCGCAAAGCTCGGTGTATCCGGCATGGCGAAGCATTCCGGCGGCGGTGGCGGTGCTGTGGAAGGCTGTCGGTGAAGCTGCAATAAATTCAAACAGCTTCCGGTTGATCTCATTGTTCATGATCTGCTCCGTAATATAGTAATATAGTGTAGAATAATTTTGCAAAATACTCCCGAAAACAGCGTCCGGGGAGCGTTTTTTCGGTTATTTATGCCGATTTACATACGGCGGAAGATGTGCTATAATATCCGTGGATGTCGGGACGTTTTTCCGTTCCGGCACCGGAATGATCTGCTGTGGGACATAAAAGATAAAGATGAAAAAGAATAAGTCGAAATCTTTCGGCGTTCGCCCGTTCCGCGATGGTATGCGCGACGGACTGCCGATAGGACTGGGATATTTTGCGGTGGCTTTTTCCCTCGGCATAGCGGCGCGCACGGCGGGACTTGACGTTCTTCAGGCAACGCTTGCAAGTCTGCTTTGCAATGCATCGGCGGGGGAATATGCCGGATTTACGGTGATCGCGGCGAATTCCGCATATATAGAAATGGTCGCCGTGACGCTCGTGGCAAATGCCCGCTATGTGCTTATGAGCTGTGCCATGAGCCAGCGATTTGCGCCGGATACATCCGCGTGGCACCGTGTGGCGATGGGTTTTGACATCACCGATGAGCTTTTCGGTATTGCAATGGCGCGCCCGGGCGCGCTTGAGCCGTCATATACCTACGGCGCCATGCTGGTATCGGTCCCCATGTGGGCGGCAGGGACCGCCCTCGGCGCGGCGGCGGGAAATATTCTGCCCGCAGTCGTTGTTACCGCACTCGGCGTTGCACTTTACGGAATGTTCATTGCGATAATTATTCCGCCGGCAAGGCGCGAGCGCGCGGTAGGGATCACCGTTGCCGTCTCGTTTGCCGCGTCATATGCGATGTCGCGTATTACCGTTTTTTCGGGTATTTCGGAGGGAACGCGCACCGTCATTCTCACGCTCGCGATCGCCGCAGCGGCGGCGGTCATCTTTCCGCGCGGTGATGACATGGAGGACATGAAATGAAGCATAATGTGTACATATACATACTTATAATGGCTGCCGTGACATTTGCCGTGCGCGTTTTGCCCATGACGCTGATACGCCGCAGGATAAAAAACAGGTTTTTGCGCTCGTTTTTGTATTATGTGCCGTATGTTACGCTTGCCGTTATGACCTTTCCCGCGATCGTGGATGCTGCCGGTGAACCGCTCGCGGGTGTGGCTGCGCTTGTCTGCGGTATTGCAGCCGCGTGGTTCGGCGCGGGGCTTTTCCCGGTCGCCCTTATTTGCTGCGGTGTTGTTCTGGCGTCGGAGATGATCTCGCTTTTTCTGCGTTAATCGAGCGTTATGTCAAATTCGAAGCCGGCACTCTCTCCGGGCATGAGGTGATACATTCCCGGACGGTCCGACAGTTCGTCGAATACCCGGTCGTCACCGTCATACGAGGGAATGCCCTGCCACGGTTCAAGGCACAAAAAGGGCGCGTCGGTGCTGTAACGTGTCTGCCAGAAGCCGTAATAATTCGCATCGGGACTCGTTACGGTCACGCGCCTTGGCGATGATGTCGAGCCGAGCGTGGCTGACTTTACATCGCAAAGGACTATTGCGTCGTCGTCGAACATCTTGTGCGTGAGGCGGAAGCGTCCGTCTTTGTCGAGAGGATATGGCGTGCGCTTGTCAAGTACGAAGCAGGTGGGCGAAAACATAAGCCTTTCCGGCTCTTTTACACCGTTTATCTGAACATAAAGGCTGTCGAAGTCGGCTTTGCCGCCGTCGGCGTCCGGAAGTACAAATCCGGGATGTCCGCCGAAGGCGCACCAGAGCTCGTCCTTTGCGACGGCTTTTATTTTTATATGCAGAGTATTGCCGTCAAGCTCAAGCGTCTGGACAAAGCGGAATCCGAACGGATACTGTGCGAGCGACTCGGGGGATTCCTCAAGCACCGTTTCGGCACTGTCGCTGCCGGTTTTTGTTACCTTGTGGGAGAGGCGCGGAGCGAAGCCGTGACAGCGCATTTCGTAGGTCTTTCCCATATGTGTGTATGAACCGCCGCGGAGCCTTCCCACTATCGGGAAGAGAAGCGGCGAACGTCCCGACCAGTATTCAGGCAGTCCCTGCCACAGGTATTCGATGAATTTTCCGTTTTCGATCCTGCCGAGGGACTGGAGCTCTCCGCCGATCTCTGCTATTTCGGCACGTATCGTGCCGTTTTCAATAATTGTATTTGCCATCCAAAAAAGCCTTTCCCGGATCTATCCGATTTATTTTACACATCATTTTACCATTACGCGCGGTATAAATCAATACATAAAGGTAAAAAATATCGTTGTAAAGAAAAAGAACCGCGTTTTTGCGGCAAAAAGGCTGGTTGTTGTATGAGCAGAAGAAAAGGCGGGGTGATAATGACCCCGGGAGCGGCAATACTCTCCGCGTCAAGCGCGGTCGGCAAGAAAGAAAAAGAGGGACCGCTCGGCAACGGTTTTGATTATTTTGATCCCACAGACCGCTTTGGCGGAAAAACGTGGGAAAAGTCGGAAAGCGAAATGCAGCGCACCGCATTTGCGGGTGCTATGGGAAAGCTCGGGATTGCCGAAGATTCGGTGGGGGCGCTTTTTGCGGGCGATCTTCTGAATCAATGCGTTGGCTCGGCGTACGGTCTGCTTGATTTTGATATTCCGTATTTCGGGCTTTACGGGGCGTGCTCAACGGCTGCCGAGGGGCTTATGCTTGCCGCAATGACCGTGAGCGGCGGAATGCTTGAGTGTGCGGCTGCGGTAACATCCTCGCACAATGCAGCCGCAGAACGTCAGTACCGCTCGCCGCTTGAATACGGCGGTCAGCGTCCGCCCACTGCGCAATGGACGGTCACTGGGGCGGGTGCATTCATAGTCGGCAGAGCGTCGGACAGTGCACCGGCACTGATCGGAGATGTTATGCCGGGCGTTGTGGTGGAAAAGGGAATAAAGGATGCCGCGAACATGGGAGCTGCCATGGCTCCGGCGGCAGCTGATACGATTCTTCGCTACCTTGACGCTACGGGAAAGACTCCCGGTGACTTCGATCTTATCGTTACCGGCGACCTCGGCTTTGAGGGGCACGCGATACTTTCGGATCTGCTTACCGTGGCAGGTGTCGATGTGAGCCGTCCGGGGCTGCTTGACGACTGCGGTATGATGATATTCGACCGTGAGCGGCAGGATGTTCATTCGGGCGGGTCCGGCTGCGGATGCTCTGCCGTTGTGCTTGCCGCGCACATTCTGCCGCGTATCCGTTCGGGCGAACTTTCAGAGGTGCTTTTTATCGGAACCGGCGCGATGATGAGCCCGTCAAGCACAAAGCAGGGCGAGGCGATACCGGGTGTGGCGCATCTGGTTCACCTTACATCCCCGAAGAGAGGTGAAGTAAGATGAGCTTTTTTCGTGATTTAGTCTGTGCATTTGCCGTCGGCGGCGCGTTTTGCGTGATTGCGCAGATTATTATAGATAAAACAAAGCTCACCCCGGCGCGTATACTTGTTGCATACGTTGTTGCAGGGGTGATATTCGGTATGATCGGTGTTTACGCGCCGCTCGTCGAATTTGCGGGAGCTGGAGCCACGACTCCGCTCACCGGGTTCGGATTCCTCATTTCAAAGGGGATCGTGAAGGCGGTGAATGAGAGGGGATTGCTCGGTGTTCTTACCGGGGCGCTTACGGCTGCTGCCGGCGGCACCGCGGCTGCGCTGATATTCGGATTCATTGCCGCGTGCATTACGGGAAGCAAGCCGAAAAGCTGACATAAGGCGGTGTATAAAAACTCAGGTCGAGCTTTTATACACCGCCTTGGTCATTTTTCACGGCAGCCGGATGCCGCCGCAGCTTTTGTTTGTGTTATGTCCGGCTCGGTTTTTGCTTTAGCGACGTTCTTTTTTGTTTCCGACATATGCTCCCGCAAGCAGTGCGGCGAGAGTTATCGGAAGGATCACGGCAAAGGATGATCCGCAGCCGCTCTTCTTTTCGGGAACAGTGGTGTCCGGCGTGGGCGCCGCAGTGGTTTCGGGCGCTTCAGTGGTGAGAACGGGATCGGTATCGGCAGGCGACGGTTCGATATTTTTGAGCGTCATATACTGCTCGGCGATCCACTTTTCAAATATGGGCTCCACAAGGTTCATTCCGTCGGGATTCAGATGGCTGACATCGCTTGCGGTCAGGCAGTATTTGCGGCGGCATATGGGATTTGACATATTGATACCCGTGAATTCCTCGTCAGCTGCGTAGAGGCATACTACATTCTTGTCGCCCTTTTCGTTCCGGTAGTATTCGGCAAGCCCTTTTATTGTGTCGGCATACGCGTTGTTGTTGCCGAGATATCCGACTTCGGTCTTGTGGCTCCACGGCGTTACAAGCACGATGAGGGCATCGGGATTGTTCTTTCTGATGCGGGCTATTATCGTGTTGAGCGCACCGGTGAATTCACGTATGTTTTTGCTGTCGTTTTTGCCGAACGGAACATTGAAGTGACGGTCGTTGCGTCCGCCTTCCACAAGGTAAATGTCACCGCCGTCGGGCAGTTCGGTGCATCTTGTCGCCATAGGCGGCGAGTTGTCGGAGCGTCCGTTGCATTCGGCGACCGTGTTGCCGCCTATGCCGTAGTTGTGAAAGTTCATTCCGTATTTCTTGCCGAGAAGGTTGACCCATGTGAGGTGCTGGCCTATTCCGGAGCCGCCGAAGTAGCTGTCGCCGATGGCGTACATGGTAAGACCTTCAAGCGCACGGTAATACTGCTCGCATTCGCCGAAGAGCCATTCGGCAGCCTCGCTGACGCTTCCGAAGGATGCGAGTGCCTTTGTTGTGTATGTCGGGTCGGTAACGATCTCGCCGTCATCGGTATAGAGCATTGCCTGGCACACGCGGAACTTTGAAAAACGGTTGACATGATCGGCAACATCCTTGCCGCCGACAAACAGAATGTCCGAAACACGTACGGGCAGATTTCTTATTGCCTCGTCAAGCAAACGCATTGCGGTCGCAATGTCGCCGTTGTACGCGATCGCTATCGTGCGTCCGGTCGCAACGGATGCAAAGTATTCCGCCACGGCACCGTCTGCTGAGAGGTCGAATACGAGCGGATACTGTCTGCCGTCATCCGAGGTGTAGGGGAGCCAGTATCTGAAACCGGTCTTTCCGCCTGCGGCGTCGGTATAGCTTCCGTCAGAAAGTCCCGGTGCGAGGGTACTCTTTTCCGTGACACCGAAGTCGGAAGGCTCAACGATATAAACGGGCGGATAGAGCGGATCTTCGCCGGAGTATTTGGGCGCGCTGAGGAAGCAAAGACGTATGTTTTCGTTGTCCTCGGTCGTTGTGTAATAGTAGGTGCGGTAGTACTCGTCAAGCTCGGCGTTGGGGCACTCGCAGGCGTTGAGATAAGGCTTTTTCTGATCAAAAGCCCAGCTCGCGCCGACCTTTTTCCAGTGTGATACCGAAAGTGCGCTGGTCGAGGCGTACATACCGCCGCTGTAATCGGTAAATGTCTGGTCAAAGAAATAGACTGTTGTGCCTGCCTTGGGGACAGTTATCACATCGGTATAGCTGTATGTCGATCCCGAGGATGCGGCTATCTGGAACCTGCGTGTTGCATGGTACTGAGAACCGATGTATCCGCGGTTCCACTTCACATCAAGAACCTGCCCGACAAGCTCGGCACCGGTAAGAGGGCTGCGCAGCACCGGATCGGGCCACTCGGTCCTGACGACCGTCGCTGCCGTTGCGGTCTCATCGGTCGCTTTCCAGCTCACTGTCGTCGGGGGATCAACGTTTATCGACTTGTAATAAAGGTTGGGACGGCAGCAGAGGCGTATGACCTCGTTGTCCTTTTCGGTTATGTATGTGTACGTATTGCCGTTTTTCACCAGTGAATCGTTGGCTGCAAATCCGATATCGTACACGTATATGCCGCCCGATTCGCGGTAACGTGTAAACGCGTTGTATGCGCTGTTAGGCGAGCTTTCGATCGAAAATGAGATTTTGGTCCCCTTTTGGGGAATACGTATAAGGTTTGAAAACGCGTAGCTGTTTTCAGCTGATGCGGAATAATATTTGACCTCTTTTGCCGAACCGTTAGTATTGGAGGCGGATGAGGCATATCCGCACATCCATCTTATGCCCTCGATCTTACCGTCGGCAGAGAGCGTTGCGGTAAAATCGTTTTCGGCAAGAAGCTTTTTGGTGCTTTTTTCGCTTGTTTCCTCAACATATACCGTGGGGTACGGATTGGTCGCTTTTGTACATATGCGTATGGATTCGTTGTCGCGGTCGGTGACGTATTCATATGTTACGCTGTCGCCGCTGCGGGACTGACCTATCCATGTGTATACGCCGGTCGCCATGATCGTGGCGCCGGTCGGATCAAATACCCAGTCGCCGCCGGACTGCTTCCATGACGAGAACACGCTTACCGAGTTTGTGGGCGGCGCGGAGGTGGTGAACGATACCTTGGTGCCTGCTTTGGGGAGCGTTATCACATCGGTGTAAAGCCAGTCAGTGTTACCGGCAACAACTTTGTTTTTGTTGTTATTTGTCGCTGATCCGACATATCCGGCATTCCACTTGACATCAAGAACATCCTTTGCCGCGAATACGGACAGAGAAAACGCGGGAATGAGCGAGAGCAGCATTACGCCGGCGAGAATTGCGGAGAAAATTCGCTTTATACTCATGATAAAAGTCCTTTCGTTTGATGTTTGTCAAAACGGGGCTGCTGCCTGCGCAGCAGCCCCGGAAAAAGGAAATAAACTATTCTCAGTCCTTCTTGTGAGAGATGGCAGCCTGCGCAGCGGCAAGTCTTGCGATCGGTACTCTGAAGGGAGAGCAGGAAACGTAGTCAAGACCGATCTTGTCGCAGAATGCAACAGAGGACGGGTCGCCGCCGTGCTCGCCGCAGATACCTACGTGAAGCTTCGGGTTGGAGGCGCGACCGAGCTTGATAGCCATTTCCATCAGTTTGCCTACGCCGACCTGGTCGAGCTTGGCAAAGGGATCGTTCTCGTAGATCTTGGTGTCGTAGTAAGCAGTGAGGAACTTGCCGGCATCGTCACGGGAGAAGCCGAAGGTCATCTGGGTGAGGTCGTTGGTGCCGAAGCAGAAGAAGTCGGCGTCCTTGGCGATCTCATCGGCAGTGAGAGCGGCTCTCGGGATCTCGATCATTGTGCCGACCTCGTACTTGAGGTCGATGCCTGCTGCCTTGATCTCCTCATCGGCGGTCTCGACAACGGTCTTCTTTACGAACTTGAGCTCCTTGTCGTCACCTACGAGCGGGATCATGATCTCAGGCTCGATGTGCCAATCGGGGTGCTTGCGGCTTACGTTGATGGCAGCACGGATGACGGCGCGGGTCTGCATTTTGGCGATCTCGGGATAGGTTACGGTCAGACGGCAGCCGCGGTGACCCATCATCGGGTTGAACTCATGGAGAGAAGCGATGATGTTCTTGATTTTCTCAACGCTCTTGCCCTGTGCGGCAGCGAGCTCTTCGATGTCCTTTTCCTCGGTGGGAACGAACTCGTGAAGCGGGGGATCAAGGAAGCGGATGCAGACGGGGCAGCCCTCAAGAGCCTCATAGAGAGCCTCAAAGTCGCCCTGCTGGTAAGGCATGATCTTTGCAAGAGCTGCTTCTCTTTCCTCAACGGTGTCGGAGCAGATCATCTCGCGGAATGCAGCGATTCTTTCGGGATCGAAGAACATATGCTCGGTGCGGCAGAGACCGATACCCTCGGCACCCAGCTCGCGGGCTTTCTTTGCATCGCGCGGGGTGTCGGCGTTTGTACGGACGCTCATGCGGCGGTACTTGTCAGCCCAGCCCATGATTCTTCCGAACTCGCCTGCGATCTTGGCGTCAACGGTCGGGATGATACCATCGTAAATGTTACCGGTAGAACCGTCGATGGAGATGTAATCGCCCTCGTGGTAGGTCTTGCCGGCGAGAGTGAACTTCTTGTTCGCCTCGTCCATGGCGATGTCGCCGCAGCCGGAGACGCAGCAGGTGCCCATGCCGCGGGCAACAACGGCAGCGTGAGAGGTCATACCGCCGCGGACAGTCAGTATACCCTGAGCAGCCTTCATGCCGGTGATGTCCTCGGGAGAGGTCTCAAGTCTGACAAGAACGACCTTCTTGCCGGCTTCCTTCCACTTCTCGGCATCGTCAGCGGTGAACACGATCTGTCCGCAGGCGGCACCGGGAGATGCGCCGAGACCCTTGCCGACGGGGTTGGCAGCCTTGAGTGCCTTGGCGTCGAACTGCGGGTGGAGCAGAGTGTCGAGGTTGCGGGGGTCGATCATCATAACGGCTTCTTCTTCGGTGCGCATGCCCTCGTCAACGAGGTCGCAGGCGATCTTGAGAGCAGCCTGAGCGGTTCTCTTACCGCTGCGGCACTGAAGCATATAGAGCTTGCCGTTTTCAACGGTGAACTCCATATCCTGCATATCGCGGTAGTGGCTTTCGAGGTTGTCGCAGACCTTTATGAAGTCGGCGTATGCCTGAGGGAATTTGTCAGCCATCTGGGAGATGGGCATAGGAGTACGGACGCCGGCAACGACGTCTTCGCCCTGTGCGTTGGTCAGGAACTCGCCCATCAGCTTCTTTTCGCCGGTGGCGGGGTCACGTGTGAACGCAACGCCTGTACCGGAGTTATCGTTGAGGTTACCGAACACCATAGGCATCACGTTGACGGCGGTGCCCCAGCTGTAAGGAATGTCGTTGTCGCGGCGGTATACGTTTGCACGGGGGTTGTCCCATGAACGGAAAACAGCCTTGATAGCTTCAAAGAGCTGTACCTTGGGATCGTCCGGGAAATCGGCACCGATCTTGGACTTGTACTCCGCCTTGAACTGGCGTGCAAGCTCTTTGAGGTCGGAAGCGTCAAGTTCTACGTCGAAAGTAACGCCCTTCTTGTGCTTCATCTCGTCGATGAGCTGTTCAAAATACTTCTTGCCGACTTCCATAACGACGTCGGAGAACATCTGGATAAATCTTCTGTATGAGTCGTAAACGAATCTCTCAAACTTGGGATCGGGGTTTCCTGCGATCATGGCGGCGACAACGTCGTCGTTAAGACCGAGGTTAAGGATGGTGTCCATCATGCCGGGCATGGAGGCGCGGGCGCCGGAACGGACGGAAACGAGAAGGGGATTCTTCTTGTCGCCGAATTTCTTTCCGTTGACGTCTTCCATCTTCTTGATGTAGTCGTTGATCTCGTCCATGATCTCGGGATTGATGGACTTGCCGTCCTCATAATACTGAGTGCATGCTTCGGTCGAGATGGTGAAGCCCTGGGGAACAGGGAGACCGATCTTGGTCATTTCAGCAAGGTTAGCACCTTTACCGCCGAGAAGCTCGCGCATGGTAGCGTCGCCCTCGGTAAAGAGGTAGCAATACTTTTTTGCCATAGTGGATTTCCTCCGTATAGTGAATTAAAATTGTTGTTCGGAACGATCATCAGATATTATACCATACTTTGGTTTTGATATCTACCCCTCTGAAAATAAAGTGGTAAATTTTTTTTGAACTTCGTCATTTTTTTATCATTCTTGGCGGAAAAAATAGTAAAAGCGCGTCCGGGGCTTGACAAAAACGTCCTTCGGAGATATAATAAATACGAAAAAACAACACGGCAGGCAGTCTGTGCCATGCACAGAAAAACCGACTCGGCGGGTAACTCCCGGCGAGCCGTTCTGCGTTGCCCGCAAACCGCGCATCGGTGCGGCAGAGAATGGGGATTGAGTATTTTATGGCAGACATTTTTGAGCTTTTCAAAAAAATATCGGGCGAGCGCGAAACGGCGGAACGCGAGCCGGTCTCGTGGATAATCGCCGGACTCGGCAATCCGGGGCGCGAATATGAGATCACACGCCACAACGCAGGTTTTCTTTGCATGGATGTGCTGGCGGACAGATACGGCGCACGCGTTGACCGCGCACGCTTCCACGCGCTCTGCGGAGAGGCGACGATATTGGGGAGACGCGTTCTGCTCATGAAGCCCATGACAATGATGAACGCTTCCGGCGAGGCAATACGCGAGGCGGCTGCATTCTACAAGATCGACAAGGCGCATATTCTGGTGCTCGTTGACGACACAAACCTGCCCGTGGGGCATCTGCGTATACGCACAAAGGGAAGCGCGGGCGGTCACAACGGGCTGAAAAACATAATATATCAATTGAATTCGGAGGATTTTCCGCGCCTGCGGATAGGCGTCGGCGCAAAGCCGCACCCGGATATGGACATTGCCGACTGGGTGCTTTCCCGCTTCAGCGCGGAGGATCGCGCGGCGCTGCTGCCGGCGTTTGATGTTGCGGCAGACGGCTGCGGGCTGTATGTTGCCGGAGAGACCGACCGTGCCGCGCAGCTTTGCAACAGTCACAGATAAGCTGATATAAGGAAGACGTAGCTATGGAAACAACCACACAGCGAAGCATATTCACGGGCGCGGTGCGCGCCGATTCGGAATACCGTCAGCTTCTCGGCGCTGTCGGTGTGCAGCGCAGGGCAAATCCCAAGCCGGTGCTTGTGACGGGACTCTGCGAGGGCGCGTGCGACGCACTGTCGGCGGCGCTCTGCGAGGATATGCCGGGCGGCAGGCCGGTGCTCGTTATCTGTCCCGAGGAAAAGGAATGCCTGCGCCTTGCTTCGATATGCACTTCGTTCGGACTGCGCGCTGCATTTTATCCGGTGCGCGACCTCAATTTTTACAATATGACCGCCTCACGTGAATTCGAACACAACCGCCTCGGCGTTCTGTTCGGCATAACCGGAGGACTTTTTGACGTTATCCTGACCACGCCCGACGCTGCTCTCGGCTACACCATACCGCCGTCGTCTCTGTCGGGAAATCTCATATCAGTGTCGATCGACGACGGAGAGCGCGGCGGTATTTCCGCACTGGTCGATGAGCTTACTGCGGCGGGATATATCCGAGCCGACTCCCCGGGGGCTGAAACGCTCGGTTCCTCCGGTCTGGTCGAGGGCGCGGGGCAGTTTGCCGTGCGCGGCGGCATAGTTGACGTTGCCGCGCCGTCAATGCGTATAGTCCGCGCCGACGGAAGCCGCGACGGCGGAGCATTTGCGCTGCGTATTGAATTTTTCGGAGACGAAATAGACCGCATGGGGCTGTTCGATACCGCTACGCAGCGCGTGACCGAACAGATAAGATCTGCCATTCTCGCTCCCGCGCGCGAGCTGCTCGCGGGAAAGGATGAGCTTGCCGCGATCGCTGCGGCAGTGAAGTCCCTGCGCAAAAAAACAAAGGATACGCGTGTCACGGAGGAGCTTGACGGCGAACTGGCGGCACTCGACACGGCGATCGACGCCGGAGGCGAGGTGCGCTTTCTTGATAAGTACATTTCACTTGTTTACGGCGAAAAAGCCTGTCTGCTCGACTATTTTTCACCCATGTCGCTCTGTCTTGTGCGCGGAAACGCGGCAGTTGCGGACAGACTCAAGGCAGCCGAATGGCACGCCGCAAAGGAAGCCGAGGAAATGGTCGCCTCCGGTGTGATAGCGGGCAGATATGCGGAATACAATGCGCCGGCATCGCGGCTGACCGGTTTTATATCAAAGCACACTACGGTGCTGCTCGATTCGCTCATGCAGGGAATGTCGGGCGCGGAGATCGGCGGGCTTTACGGCTTTCGTACCAAGCACGCGCTGAGCTGCGCCGGAAACGATGCGCTTCTGCGTGAGGAGCTTGAGGGCTATGTGAAGGGCGGCTACCGTGTCGTTCTTATGGCGGGCAGCGAATCGGCTGCGGCAAACTACGCGGGGCTTCTTACCGAGTGGGGCTTCAGTGCGCGCAATGCCGGCGACGGAAACGCCCTTGACCCCGATACGATAGACCGCTGCGGGATAGCGGTGATATCCTCGGCGCCCATTTCGCCGTTTGAAATGACGGTGCCGCGCATTGCCGTTATCACGGTGCTTGCCGATTCGCGCACCGGGGCGGTGTCGGCATCCGCACGCGCGCGCAAGCGCAAAAAGCGCGAGTCCGCCACCGAGCAGATAATGTCGTACGCAGATCTTTCGGTCGGCGATTATGTTGTCCACGAAACGCACGGTATCGGCCGCTATCTCGGCATCACCACGATGGAGAGCGGCGGCATCACACGCGATTATATCACGATCCAGTACGCGGGCTCCGACCGCCTTTTCATGCCTGTCGAAAAGCTGGATAAGGTGTCAAAATACATCGGCGCACGTGCCGATGACGATACTCTCCGTCTTTCAAAATTCGGCGGTGCCGAATGGGGCAAGACAAAGGCGCGCGCAAAGGCGGCTCTCAAGGATATCGCCAAGGAGCTGATAAAGCTGTACGCCGAGCGCAGCCGCCGTCCCGGTTTTGCTTTCCCGAAGGACGACCACTTCCAGCGCGATTTTGAATCCGCGTTTGAATATGAGGAGACCTCGGCACAGCTTGACGCTGCGGCAGACATAAAGGAAGATATGGAAAAGCCGCGTCCGATGGACCGTCTGCTTTGCGGCGATGTTGGCTACGGCAAGACCGAAATTGCTCTCCGCGCCGCTTACAAGGCGATAGTGGCCGGCAAGCAGGTGGCTTTGCTCGTTCCGACAACGATACTTGCGCTTCAGCATTACCAGACAGCCACGAGCCGTATGCGCGCGTTTGCGGTCAATGTTGAAATGCTTTCCCGCTTCCGCACCGATAAACAGCAGAAAAAGATAATCGCCGACATCGAACGCGGAGATATAGACCTCATCATAGGCACGCACAGACTGTTGTCGGGCGATATAAAATTCAACGATCTCGGACTTCTCATCGTTGACGAGGAGCAGCGCTTCGGCGTGGCGCAGAAGGAAAAGATCAAGCAGGCATCCGGAAATGTGGATGTACTCTCGCTGAGTGCAACGCCCATACCGCGGACGCTCAATATGGCTATGACGGGCATCCGGGATATATCCGTGCTTGACGAAGCGCCGGGCGACCGCCTGCCGGTGCAGACGTATGTGCTCGAGCATGACGACATCATCATTACCGATGCGATAAAACGCGAGCTGCGCCGTGGCGGGCAGGTTTTTTATCTGCACAACACGGTTGAGACGATAGACGGCATTGCCGCGCAGATTGCGCGCGAGGTGCCCGATGCAACGATAGTCACGGCGCACGGCAAGATGGAAAAGGAACGCCTTGAGGAGATATGGGCGGATATGACAGCCGGAAAGATCGACGTGCTTGTCTGCACGACGATAATAGAGACAGGCGTTGACGTGCCGAACGCCAATACCCTTATTGTCGATAATGCGCACCGTATGGGACTTTCGCAGCTCCATCAGCTCCGCGGGCGTGTGGGACGTTCATCGCGCCGCGCCTATGCCTATTTCACCTATCCGCGCGGCAGGGCGCTGACCGAAATAGCCGAAAAAAGGCTTGAAGCTATACGTGAGTACGCTGAGTTCGGCGCCGGTTTCCGCATAGCTCTGCGCGACCTTGAGATACGCGGCGCGGGAAGCATCCTCGGTGCCGAGCAGCACGGACATCTTGACGATGTGGGCTACGATATGTACGTCAAGCTGCTCAATGAGGCGGTGCTTGAAGAGAAGGGCGAAAAGCCGGTCGAAAAGACGGAATGCACGGTAACGCTTTCGGAGGACGCATATCTGCCTGCCTCCTATGTGCCGTCGGGGGCACAGCGCATGGCGCTTTACAAGCGGATAGCGCATATCACATCGCAGGAGGACGCCGACGAGCTTTACGACGAGCTTACCGACCGCTACGGTGAACCGCCGGCGGCTACCGGAGCGCTGCTTGACATTGCGCTTCTGCGCCACCGCGCCGAGCTTTGCGGTGTTACCGCTGTTACGCAGAACGGCAGCGAGGTGCGTATCGTGCCGTCCGAATTCGACCCTGTGATATGGCAGGAGCTTTCGGCTGAGCTGCCGTCGCGCCTGCGTGCATCGCTTGGTTCCACGACCTTTGTAAGCCTCAGGCTTCGCGGCGGCGAGGACCCGATAGGCATAATTAACAGATTGTTTGAAAAATATATCGAGATTCGGGATAAAGCCGAGTAGACAAAAAACACGTGCGGTGATATAATAAGTTTATTGTATTCTGTATTTCTGTATTTCACCGCTGCACCGCGCGTGTGAACGGAAAGGAAGGAAACTCACATATGAAGAAAAATGCTCTGAGGATATCTGCGGCAGTGCTGGCACTGCTCATGCTTGCTCTCCCGCTTGCTTCCTGCTCCTCGCGCGGAAAGACGGTAATGACGCTCGGCAAGACCGAGATAACGGGAAGCATGATCGAATTCTGGATGTCCCGTTATAAGGCGCAGTTTGAGTATTCGTACGGCAAGTCGCTCAAAAGTGCGTACGGGCTTTCGTCTGTCGATAAGATATGGACAGTCCGCGTCAAGGACGATTCGGCTGAGACCTACGACGATCTTTTCAGCTCGTATATATACGACAATGCGAAGACATATCTCTGCGCACTCTATCTTTTTGATCAATATAAGCTGAAGCTGCCCGACGCAACCGTAAAAAACGTTGATTCGATAATAGACCAGTATGTCGAGAACCTTGCCGACGGCAGCAAGTCGGAGTTCAACGCGATCCTTGCCGCATACGGCATAAACATGAAGCTTTTGCGCGAGCTTTACCTGACAGATGAAAAGGTGAGTTATCTCAAGGAATATCTCTTCGGTTCGGACGGCATACAGCCGCTGACAACGCAGCAGCTTGAGGATTATTATCAGAAGAATTACGTCCGCATGAAGCAGGTCTGTATTTTCATCAACAAAAAGCCCAAGCTCAACGATGATGGCACATACGCTACCGACAAAGACGGAAATACAGCGTATTCCGATATGACGGCAGAGGAGAACGCCGCTGCGCGCACCAAGATAGAAGAAGCGATGAAAAAGCTTGAGGGCGGTGCGGATTTTGAAGATATTCTCTCCGAATATGACGAAAACAAGGCTGACGATGTCTACAAAAACGGAATTTATATGAGCTCGGAGTCCGCATTCGGCAATGACTCGGACCTTCAGAAGATATATGAGGCTCTGCTTGAAATGAAAGACGGCGAGGTGAAGCAGATCGAGCTTTCAAACAGCCTGCACATAATAAAAAAATACGCGCTTGACTCAGGCGCGTATTCAAAAGAAGAAAATGTGGACTTTTTCTCCTTCTACGACTCCGGGACACAGAAATACCAGACCTACAACCAGTATGTCAAAACTCCGATATTCATTGAATATATCAAGGAGCGGCTCGAACAGTATTCCGTTGATGTTAAGATAGATGAGGAAGCTCTTGCGGAGTACAGGATAAGTAAAGTAAAGGCAAACTACAATTTCTGACCGACACATATTGACAAATTATCTGCGCCGTGATATAATAACCGTACAATCGCATAGAAAATCGGGGGTGCTGGCGTAAGCCGGCTGAGATGCCATGCGGCGAACCCTTAACCTGATACGGATAATACCGGCGTAGGTAGCATTTTCACAGGATCATGCATCCGAAAGAAACTGACCACCGGAGGTTTTCCGTGCGGTCAGTCTTTTTATTTATCGGAGGTTCTTTTTATGAGTGGTACCATGAAAAAAGAACAGATCCATGCCATGACCGAGGCAGCCGTTATGGTGGCTATGGCAACAGTACTCAGCCTCATCAAATTCAACAAGCTCCCGTTCGGCGGGTCGGTAACACTGCTTTCAATGTTCCCGATCATTATTTACAGCATCCGCCGCGGTGTCGGCAGGGGAGTTTTTGCCGGATTCGTCTACGCTGTTCTCCAGCTTGTGCTGGATATCGGCGAGATCATGACGTGGGGGCTGACTCCGGGCGTGCTCGTTGCCTGCTTCTTTATGGACTACCTTATACCGTTTACCCTTATAGGTCTTGCGGGACTTTTCCGCCGTCACGGCTATGCCGGCTGGCTCGGCGGAACGGCGCTTGTCATTATGATGCGCTATGCCTCTCACTATCTCTCCGGCGTTGTCCTTTGGAAATCGGTCGGCGAGATACTCGGTCGCAACATTGATAACACATACCTTTACAGCCTGCTCTACAACGGAACTTATATGATCCCGGAGCTTATCTTCACGATGATAGCGGCTGCGGTATTCTTTGCTATACCGCAGACCAAAAAGGTATTGCTTGAGACCGGACTCAAGGAAAAACTGACCTGATGCCACCGCCAAACGGCGGCGCTCAGCCGCCGGGAACAAGTCGCCGGGGCTGTAAAAAAACTCAAATGAGTTTTTTTACAGCCCCGGCTTCATTTATTTTTATTTTTTCTTGAAGATCAGATCTCCGTACATACCTATGTCGCGGTATGAGTATACAACGCATTCATCTGTGACTATCCGCTCCGGCGAGTCGGCAGATCCGGCGGATGGGGCATCGGCGCAGTCGTTTGAGTAGACATATCTGCCATCCGGCTCGGATGCATAGAAGATAAATCCGTATTTATCGTTACCGTCGATGAGCTTCAGCAGAGCATCGCGGCTGCACTTTACGAGAATATCCATGCGCCCGTTTATGCGTTCGATGCGCGGCACATTGTGCTTTATTTTTGCAAGTCTTGCACGCCATTCTGCATCCGATGTGCTGCGGCACAGCTCGATCCCGAATGCTTTGAGATATCCGGCAACGGCGGCGTTCCCGTCGGGACCGTCCGTGATCCCGACAATGAAGTATATCTCCCCGTCATCGGCGGCATTGTTTGCAATGTATGCAGCCAATGGCGTAAAGCACACGCTGCCTGCCGGGGGAATATCCGGTGCGTCCGAGTAGCAATTGGTGTACAGTCCGTTGGCAACATGATCGTTGGCAGATCCGGCTTCTGTCTTTACGTAGCGGCGTCCGGCATCGGCGCTCATGTCTGTACCGGGGGCAGCCGGTGCGGTTTGGGTGCCCGTGACGTCCGGTCCGTTTCCCGGCTTTCCGCATCCGTTAAGAAGAAGTGCGGACAGTATGGCGAGCAACATGAAAACAGAAAGTGTCTTTACAGCGGTTTTGCTTTGCATGGCAGGTCCTCCGTTTATTCTTTTGCATCGGAGCCTAAGCTCCCGGATCCCAGTATACCCCATAAAACGTTGTTTGTCAAGCAAAAAAGGCGGTATCCGGACCGAAAAAGTCCTTGATACCGCTTTTTGTGCTACTTTATCTGTAAGCCGGGTTCTGTCGTGGACGACCATCTGTCTTTGCGTCGCGTCACCGCGCCGCTCCGCGGCTTTCGCCGCGTGCCACCCGGGGATATGTGTCGGGCCAACGATCCCCATGCGGTGTTGCTTCGGATAGGGTTTACAGCGGATCCATGTTACCATGGAAACTGGTGAGCTCTTACCTCGCCTTTCCATCCTTACCCGCCGTGGGGCGGGCGGTCTATTTCTGTTGCACTTTCCCGGCAGTCACCTGCGGCTGACGTTATCAGCTATCCTGCCCTGCGAAGCCCGGACTTTCCTCACGGTATGACCTTTCGGCATGATACCGCGCGGCCGTCCGATAAAGTTGCGAGTATATTATAGCACTCCCCGCGCTTTTTGTCAAGCGCGGGGAGTGCCGAAGTGTGTTATCGCTGCGTTATCTGACTATGCCCTTTGTGCGCAGCCAAAGCGACCATTCTCTGTAATACTTTCCGTAAACATGAACGCCGTCGCTCCCGAGCGAGGCGGTAAGCGCGTGGTTTGCATCGTCAAACAGCTCGTTGACATCTATATAGAAGCTCGTCTCGCTGTCCGCAAGCGCGGCAATGCCGGCGTTCACCTCATCGATCTTTGCGTTCGTGATATATTTGCTGACGCCGCTGTCGGAATATTCCTTGGTAACGTGCAGATTTGCGCACAGGAAAATTATCGCATCGGGCTGAGCGTGTCTCACCTGCTCGGCAAGAAGACGGATGTTGAGAATTATGTTCTTCACAGAGTCTCCCATCTCGTTTATGCCGACCATGATGTAGACTTTTCCGAATTTCCGCTCCGCCAGCAGTGTGTCGAGCGTTGATTTGCCGTATTTGGTCTTTACGCCCGAGGCATCCACTCCGGAGGTGTATTCAAATTCGCCCCGCCGTGCGCCGCCGGCGCTCATTCCCGAGGTGCAGAAGAATACCGCATTCTGAAGATTTCCTACGGTGTAATCGCGCAGACCTACCGTGCGTGAGTCGCCGATGAACAGCGCATCGTCAAAATACGACGCGCCGACCTCGGTGAATGTCGCAGGCGGGACAGTCGGTTCCGTTACCGGCGGCTGTACGGTCGTTTCAACCGGCTCTGCCGTGGTTTCGGGCGGCGTTGCCCCACTGCTTTCATCCGATTCGGGAGACGTGGTGTCGGCAGGGGAGGTCGTAGTGTCGGCGGAGGTGTCGGTCGGCACCGGAACATCGGTTTCGGTCGGCTCAGTTGTCCCGGTATCATCGACGGGACCGATAAGCCCATGGCTCTCTCCCATTGCTTTTATTGCAAACGGAAGGCATACGATAAGTGCCGCCGCGAATATTATAAGGGTAATTATAGGTTTTGACTGTTTCATTTGATCATGTCCGTTCTCAGAATTTGCCGTACATAAACGGATCTCCGGCATTGCGGCAAAGGAAGAGCACCGACAGTATGACAGCCGCAGTCAATATTATGTCGCCGATCACGGTTTTATCCAGCTTACTGGCAAGACGTTTCGGGTACGGGGTGATGAAGACAATGCCGGCGAGAATATAAAGTCCGTATTTGAGGAGGTACTCGGTAAAATCACCGCGCACGGCAAAGACATCTCCGTGCGGCAGAAAAGGGAACAGCCGTGTAAAGAACGTGCCGAGCTTTGAGAGGTCGGTTATTGCAAATACGGTCCAGCTGAGCGGTATCACCGCCGCCATGTATATGTGACCGGCAACGGGGTGCGCCGCCATATACTTGCCGTATATGAATTTCTCGGCTGCGACTATGGCGAAAAGCAAAAGTCCCCAGATGAGGAAGTTCATCGTTGCGCCGTGCCACATTCCCGTAAAGAGCCACACCGCAAGAAGATTCAACAGTGTGCGCTGCCTTCCGTAGCGGCTGCCGCCGAGCGGAATGTAAATGTAATTTTTGAACCACTCGCCGAGCGTGATGTGCCAACGCCGCCAGAAGTCCGCCATTCCGGTGGCAAGGTACGGATCGCGGAAGTTTTCGGGCAGTGTGAAACCGAGCATCCTGCCGGTGCCTATCGCCATGAGCGAGTAGCCGTAAAAATCAAAATAAATGTAAAGGGTGTATGCCGCAAGCGCGATCCACGCAAGCGGAGAGGATATGCTGTCATAGCCTATTCCGGCAACGCGCGTCCAGCACGCCGAAAGATTGTTGGCGATCAGCACCTTGAGAGCAAGACCAACGATAAATGTACGCGCTCCGCCGCAGAAGGCTTCGATGCTGTATTGGCGCACATCAAGCTCGCCGCGCATTTTGCGGTATGAGGTTATCGGTCCAGCCACCATGCAGGGGAACATACACATGAAAACGGCAAAATTCAGCGGCGACCTCTCGGCGGGGACCTCGCCGCGGCTTACGTCAACAAGGTACGCCACTGCGCGGAATGCAAAAAAGCTGAGTCCCATGGGCAGTACGAGCCCGGAAATGTTGAAGGTGACCTCCGCGCGGAGAAGGGCAGAGAGCAGATTCCCGATGCCGCCGAAAAGGGGTTTGGCATATTTGAAAAGAAAGAGACTGCCGATATTCCACACAATACCGGTGACGAGGAAAAAGCACCGCCGCCGTGGAAAGAAGTCGGTAAGCAGCCCGAGAACGTAATTGATAACGGTGGATACCGCAATGATTATGAGAAAGGCGGGAGTCTTGTACGTTCCTGCCGCGTAAAATATCAGACTGCCGAGAAAGATAACGGCATTTCTCATACGCGGCGGCAATATATAATACGCTGCCAGAAACAGCGGTAAAAACAAGAATATGAATTCGAGACTGCTGAAATTCAATTTAAACTCCTTTTATATGCAAAGGTCGGAGCGGAAAAAACGCAGGACCGTAAAAATTTTATCTTCAGGGTTATTGACAAACCGAAAAAAACGTGTTATAATAACAAAGTCGTCGGTAAGCGGCGCAAATGCGGGTATGGCGGAATTGGCAGACGCGCTAGATTCAGGTTCTAGTGAGGGTTCCCTCATGAAGGTTCAAGTCCTTTTACCCGCACCAATATTGTAAGGGCTATGTCCGCAAGGGCATAGCCCTTACAATATTGAATGTGAATTGAATCTTGAAGCTTCCGGGAGCCGCTTGCGGGTCCACGGATCGCGCAAGGATGAACGACGGTTTGCGCAGGCATATATGCGCGATCCAAGGTTCAAGTCCTTTTACCCGCACTATTGAATAAAAAATGCATCTTGAAGCTTCCGGGAGCCGCTTGCGGGTCCACGGATCGCGCAAGGATGAACGACGGTTTGCACAGGCATATATGCGCGATCCAAGGTTCAAGTCCTTTTACCCGCACTATTGAATAAAAAATGCAGCTTGAAGCCCCCGGGAGCCGGGGTCAGACCGCGCCGGCGAGTTTTTTTGCGGCGGCGGGTATATCTCCTACCCCGTCAAGTATCAGGCGCGGGCGGTAGGGGAAGTTGAGGCAGTCGGCGCGGGTCGAAACGCCCGACAGCACAAGAGCCGTGTCAAGACCGGATTCGATACCGGCTACAATGTCTGTGTCCATGCGGTCGCCGATTATTGCGGCATCCTCCGAGTGGACGCCGAGCAGCTTCAGACCCGTGCGCATCATGAGAGGGTTGGGCTTTCCGACATAATACGCCTGCTTGCCGGTCGCAAGCTCAATGGGAGCGAGCAGGGCGCGGCAGGCGGGGGCTATGCCGTCCTCTGTCGGACCGGTAAGGTCGTAGTTCGTTCCTATCAGCTTGGCTCCGCCGTTCACAAGGCGTATTGCCTTTGTTATGGAGTCAAGGCTGTACCCGCGATCCTCGCCGACTACCACATAGTCCGGGTTTACATCGTTGTAGGTTATCCCGGCATCGTAAAGAGCGTTCTGAATGCCGTGCTCGCCCATGACGAACGCCGAGCAGCCCGGCGCCTGACTGTCAAGAAACCGCGCTGTGGCAAGCGCACTCGTGTAGAAGTGCGATTCGTCAACGTCAAGTCCCATGCGTCCGAGCTTCTGCTGAAGCTCGCGCGGAGTGTACTGGCTTGAGTTTGTAAGAAACAGAAACTGCTTTCCGCTCTCCTTGAGCCACTCAAGAAATTCTCCCACACCGGGAAGCAGACGGTTGCCGTGATAGATCACGCCGTCCATATCGCATATAAAACCTTTTTTCTTCAGCAGCTGATCCAAGTCGGTATCTCCTTAAATAAATGTTATTTGCCGGAATATTAATTATACCCTCCGGAAGCGGTCATGTCAAGTCGGATTTTGTAAAATAGCGATGAAAAGCGTCATCTGCCGGGTAGCTTGACATAGCGAGACTGTTTGTGTATAATTAAATTGAAAATTATGTAGCTCTGCATATGAGACGCCTCGCAGTCTCGAATGCAAAATAAAGTGTTTCGGATATAAGACGGTAAAGCTCCGGCTCGGAGAATGCCGACATTATTTCGATATCGCGGCAACGGCGGCCGAGGCATCCGCGTATGTCTCCGGAGTAGATCGGCGTTGATCTTGTACGCGGCAGTCTCAGAAGCAGCCGGAAGATATCATCGGGCGTACATTGCCATGTCGGGATACCGGCGTCAAGTCCCGCCTTGCGAAGTATGTTTGCGGCAAACTCAGAGCAGGAATATGCCTTGTACATTCTGAAGCCGCCGGACAGCGGCATACTTACGACCGATAGCAGATTGTATATATACTCGCGGTCCGAAAAAATTTTTTTTACTGCGCTGTATGCTTTCTCGTATTCACTCCCGCTTACCTTTAACGCAAAAAGAACGGCGGGAACGATTCTTTTATTTCCGGTAGTGTAACGGTCAAGGCATTCACATACCGGTCCGCCCACAAGCGGTGAAGAGCGGTGCAGTCTGGCAAACGAGTAGATCTTTTCAAGGTCCGGTGAAAATGATACCGCAACATGGTTGAATCTGGCGCCGCTGGCGGCACGTATCACAGCCGGAACTATCCCGCCTGTCCGTGTGAGAAGTATATAAATGTATTTTTCGTTCGGGCAAGCCCATGTTTGTGATGTTTTCATACTTATAATTATATCGCATAATGTCGGATTATTCAATAGAATAAGCTCCCGGAAAAATATTTTTGCGCGAAAAAACGGCGGTATGCAATATCGCCGCTCAAAAACGTACATACCTTGTGAAGGATCCTTGTTTTTTTATGCGGGCAGAACGGCGGAAAGGAGATGCGGACATTTGAACGACAAAGCAATAGAAGAGCTCCTGTTTGCGCGTGACGAGGCGGCGCTTGACGAAGTGTCGAGCCGGTACGGGCGCATCCTCATGTCGGTCGCCATGGGCATTACCGGAAATGAGCAGGACGCCGAGGAATGCGTGAACGACACATACCTTGCCGTCTGGAATTCGGTCCCGCCGCAGAGACCGGATAATCTGCAGGCTTATCTTTGCCGCATCACGCACAATCTTGCCTGCCGCGTGCTTGACCGGCGCACAGCGCAGAAACGGCAGGCGGATGTAATGCCGCTTACCGAAGAGCTTGCCGAGGTCATTCCGTCGTATGACGACGCGGCGCAGTACGACGCGCGCGAGATCTCGCGCGCCGTTGACCGCTTTCTCCGGACTCTGCCGCGCGAGTCGCGCGTGGTGTTCGTCCGCAGGTACTTTTATGCCGACAAAACAGAAAAAATTGCGGAACTTACCGGGATGAGTGAGGCAAAGGTCGCTCAGTCTCTTTTCCGCACACGCAAAAAGCTGAGGGCTTTTCTGATCAAGGAGGGATTTTACCTTTGAACGATGAAAAAGATTACGAAATAAAACGATCCGACGGGTTGCTCGGCGCCGTAGGAGGCATCGGCGCCGATCTGATCGCTGAGGCATCCGAGCAGAACGTCAGAGCGGCGGTAAGGAAAAGACGCCGCCGCCTCGGCGGTGCGCTCTCGGGGCTGGCAGCATGCCTTGTGCTTGCCGTGTCTGTCGGTGCGGTGCTGACATACGGAGGCGGAGGAGAAGTCGGCGACAATGCGTTTTTTTCCGAAAAAAGTGTTCCTCGGGCATCCTCCCCGGGCACGGAGGCTGTCGATATCCGCAGTGAAGACGGAATGAACGCAGTGGACGGCGTCGAGAGCGTTCCGTCTCCTACATCTGAGACGACCAAAAAAGACAGCCACGGTTATGAAGACCTTGAAAACAGCAAGGGCAACATGGGAAATGTGACCGACGGTCCCGGCGGATTTTCCGCATGGGGATTTGGCATGGGGGCGCGTGTGATAAATTCCGGCGGGTCGATCGCCTATTGCGGATACGACACCGTTGCGCGTACCGTTTCGCTCATTCTTACGCTGGAGCGCAGTGCCGATGACCTTGAATTCGTATTCTGCCGCGTAAAGGACACCGCCGCCGTTGCGGGCAGCCGTTCGATATCCGACAGTCTTACGGTCACGGTCAACGGAAAAGTCATACGCAAGGGCGGCATTCCGACCGAACCCGGCGTATACTGTATAGATATAGACTATTCAGTGTTCGATGACATCTGCCGCAGTGCGGGTGATCTCCCACCGGAGTCGGTTTATGTCAGGGGATTTGACGTACAAAGGCTTGAATTCGCACTTGCACCGTACAGGATCAGCGGTATGCCCGAGCCGCCTGCCGCCGACAGTACAGACGAATTTTTCGATTTCGATCTGAGAAATGCTCCGGATCACCTTTATTGAGGATCCGACAAACAATAAACGGAGGAGAACAAAATGAAAAAAACTATCGTTTCGGCGGCTGCTTCGGTATTGCTGGCGGTTGCAATGTGCCTGTCATTTTGCTCATGCGCCGTGCCGGTGAACGCCAACGAGATATCGTCGGACTATTCACGGCGCGTCGGCGCAGCCGGCAATGCGTGCGAAAGCTTTTACGCGCCGCTTTCAGATTTTTCATTTGCCCTGCTCGGCAGAGCGCTTGATGCGGACGGCGGCAACACGCTTGTATCCCCGTTTTCGGTCGCAATGTGTCTCGGAATGCTGGCGAACGGGACCGGCGGCGAGACACGCGCTCAGCTTGAGGCGATGTTCGGGACCGATACCGATACGCTCAACAAATCGATGTGCACGCTTTACGACCGCCTGTGCGGGGATGCGTTCAGGTCGGCTAATTCAATGTGGCTGCGGGAGGGACTGTCGGTAAAGCCGGACTTTTTGCAGACAAATGCCGATTATTACGGTGCGGATGTGTTCTCAACGGTATTTGACGAGGCGGCGATAAGGGATATAAATCGCTGGACCGAGAAAAAGACCGGCGGAATGATAAAGGAGCTGATCGAAAGACTTGACCCGGAAACGTTTGCTGTGCTTGTGAATGCCGTCTGCTTTGAGTCGGAATGGATGTCGGAATACAGTATGAACGATATATCGGACGGTGTGTTCCGCAACCACGACGGCTCGGAATCGAAGGTGAAAATGCTTTCGTCTGCCGAATACGGCTATATCGCATCGCGCGGATTTGAAGGCTTTGCCAAGGAATACAAGCCCGCCGACGGCGGCGCGGAGTTCAGCTTTGTGGGACTGATCCCCAAAGATGACCGCGTTGATATTTTTGATTTTGTTCGTTCGCTTGACGGTGCTGCGTGGAGCGAGGCGTGGGGGGCGAGAGGCGAAAAGGCGGACGTGAAAATTCCCGAGTTCGGCTTTGACTATTCGCTTGAGCTGAATGATGCGCTCAAAGCAATGGGAGTTACCGATATATTCGACTATGAAAAAGCCGATTTCAGCGGTATAGCCGATATGAAAATGGCGTGTAGCCGCGTTATACACAAAACTCATATCGAGGTCGACCGCAGCGGCACCCGCGCTGCGGCGGCTACCGCTGCGGTGGTGGACGGCATATCCGAGGGACCGACAAGAAGAGTCGTGCTTGATCGCCCGTTCGTGTTCATGATAGTTGACAATGCCTCGGGAATACCGCTGTTTGCGGGCGTTGTGACAAATATAAAGTGATCGGAGAACCGAAAATGAAAAAAAGAACGATGCTTTCAGCCGCGGCGCTGCTGCTTGCCGCGATAATGTGCATTTCGCTCACCTCGTGCGTGAGCATTTCCGCTGCCGAGTTGTCGGAAGGATATTCGCGGACGGCGAAGGACGGGGGCGCGGAGAGCGCGGAGCTTTACACTGCAATGGCTGATCTTGCCTTCAGACTGCTCGGTAAAACGCTTGATCCCGACGGCGGCAATTCGCTTATTTCGCCCTATTCGATAGCAATGTGCCTCGGAATGCTTGCCGAGGGCGCCGACGGCGAGACGCGCACGCAGCTTGAGACTCTTCTCGGCATGAAAAGCGATGCGCTTTCCCGCGCGCTTTATGCCATGAATGCCCGGATATGCGGCAAGGACACTCCGCTTTCGGCTGCCGATTCGGTTTGGGTGCGCGAAGGATTCCCCGTAAAGTCCGACTTTCTGCAAAGAAACGCCGACTGGTACGGCGCCGATGTGTTTGCGGCTCCGTTCGATGAAAAGACAGTAAACGATATCAATTCATGGTGTGCCGGAAATACCGACGGGATGATAAAGAAAATGATCGATTCCATTCCGGCAGAAACAGTGATGTATCTCATAAATGCCGTTTGCTTTGACGCTGAGTGGGAGAAAAAGTATGAAAAAAGAGACGTCGTTGACTATCTGTTTTATAACCGCGACGGCAGCGAAAGCTCTGTAAAAATGCTCCGTTCCGAGAATGAGACGTTTCTTTCCTCCGATACCTTCCGCGGTTTTGCCAAGGAATACAAGGGCGGTGCATTCAGCTTTGTCGGACTTCTGCCGCAGCAGAGAGACGCCGATATCCTTGACGCTGCCCGCCGGCTTGACGGTGAGACGTGGCTCCGGCTGTGGTCGACCCGTGCCGGCGGTGCTGTTGCAGGCGTTCCCGAATTCAGATATGACTGTTCGGTGAGCCTTGCGGACGCGCTGAAGTCGCTTGGCGTGACCGATATGTTTGACGAGGCAAGCTCCGATCTCGGCAGGCTTTCGGATGAGCATACATATTGCTCCGATGTTATTCATAAGACCTACATCGAGCTTGACCGCAACGGCACACGCGCCGCCGCGCTGACGGGTGCCATTCCCAATGCCATGGCAATGCCTGCCGAAGACCGTACCGTCATACTTGACCGCCCGTTCATCTGTATGATAGTGGATAATGTAAGCGGCATGCCGGTATTCATAGGCGTTGTTACGACTTTGTGACGGACGGTCCGACGGCGTCCGGCATCACGGTGAAAAACGATCACATCGGGCTGCAATTCAACGAATATACACAAATAGGTCTTGACCGGTAAAACGTTTTATGTCATAATATTGATACAATACGATTCAAGGAGACCGGAAAATGCTTAAAACCAATGACCTTCAGTACCACATAAACTGCCGTCCCGGTGATGTCGGCGGCTACTGCATACTGCCCGGAGATCCCGGAAGATGCGAAAAGATCGCCAAATATTTTGATGACCCGCAGCACATCTCGCAGAACCGCGAATACAACATATATACCGGGACCATTCTCGGCGAGTCTGTATCGGTGTGTTCGACCGGTATCGGAGGACCTTCAGCCGCGATCGCCGTGGAGGAACTTGCCGCCTGCGGAGTACACACATTTATACGTATAGGGACCTGCGGCGGAATATCCACCATGGTGCGCGCCGGCGACTGCGTTATTGCCACCGGTGCCGTAAGGCAGGAGGGGACATCGCGGGAGTATGCTCCCATTGAGTACCCCGCAGTGCCGGATACCGATGTGCTGTTTGCCCTTATCAACTCGGCAAAAAATCTCGGGTATGTTTATCATACCGGTGTCGTACAGTGCAAGGATTCGTTTTACGGTCAGCACAGTCCAGCCCGTATGCCCGTGGCGGGCGAGCTGCTTGCCAAATGGGAGGCGTGGAAGCGTCTCGGCGTGCTTGCAAGCGAAATGGAGTCGGCGGCAATATTCACGGTCGGCGCGGCACTCGGTGTGCGTTGCGGCTCGGTATTTCACACAGTGTGGAATCAGGAGCGCGCAAATCTGGGTCTTGACACCGACGCTGCCGAGACCCACGATACCGATAAGGCAATAAGGGTCGCCGTAGGAGCGATCTCGGACATGATAGCGAACAAGTAATGCGATACCGGACTTAAAAACGTCGTTGCTTCAGAAAAATAGGGTTGGTCACGTATGTGAGACAGCCCTTTTTTCGTTTTCGTGCGGTCAGGATCGCTTTTTTGAACTGAGCTTTTTTATCCCGTCCCTTACCGTTCCTATAAGCCCGCGCGCGCCTGTGACGGTAAGCATCAGCCCGAAAAGCATTTTCAGCACGCGCGGTTTCGCGGCTGCTGCCGCCACCGTTCCCGCTATCGCGCCGACGGCACCGCCGATGCCGAGCAGCAGTACGCATCCCCATGCTATATTCCGGCGGCGTATATTGACGGCTGTGGATGCTCCCGCCGCAAAAAGAAAGAAAAACAGATTCAGCGCCTGTGCCGGTGCCTGCTGCATTTCCGCAGCCAAGGTAAGATAGACGACAAGCAGACCGCCGCTGCCCACACCCATACCCGAAAGCACCGCAACGGCGGCGCCAACGATGATATCAAGCATTTACCGGAGGCTCCTTACAAGCATCATTATTCCCGAATAAACCGCGACAGCCGAAAATATAAGCCGCAGCAGCTGCGTGTGCAGCCTGTCGAGCAGTAAAGCTCCCACGGCACCGCCTATAACTGCGGGAAGAATGAGACCTGCCGCGCCCTCTCCGTGCCAGACGCCGAGCCGAGCGTAGGATATTGCCGATACCGCCGATACCGGCAGCATGACGGCAAGCGCGGTGGCGTATATATCGCGCGGCGATGTATCCGTGCCGCCCGGCAGTAGCCGCGTTGCCGAGCGGATTATAAGCACGCCGCCTCCGGCACCTATGAGTCCGTTTATAAAGCCTGCCGCAAGCCCTGCGGCGGCAAGCATCCATGGATTTTTTCCCTTTGCCGCCGTGAAAATGAAACGCCATACCGCTCCCCGGCACACGGCGTCCGAATTATTTTGTGATTTCAATTTTTCCTCCGTTGCTTTTTTCTGTTGCAAAAAAGCCGAAACAGTGGTATACTATATAATACATAAATATTATCTCAATCCGGACGCGGAAAAATACATTCCGCAGTGCTGCCAGACCGAAAGGACAGACTGTAAATGCCAAACGATAAAAACGATAAGAAAAATCAAAAAAGTACCGCAGTGCAGAAAAAGGGGACCGAAGCTGTACGTTCGCGTGACCGTGACCGGCGCGCCGGCGGGAAAGCACGCACATCGGGAACGCCCGAGCCGGAGCAGCGCCGTATAGATCCGGTGCCCGAATCAACAAGATTTATAAATCAGATACTTCCGTTTGTCTTTATTGTGACGGCGGTGCTTCTGGCGGCTTTTTTCCTGCTGTCGGGCATTGACGGGGCTGTCGGAACGGTAGGAGTGAAGATACGCGATTTCTTTTGCGGTCTTCTCGGCTGGCCATCGTTCATAATGCCGCTGATCCTTGTGAATCTTGCGCTCTTCTGGCGCAAATATGTTGACCTTGGCATCGTCAGACCGAAGCTCTGGATGTCACTCGGCTGTGTTACCGTGATATCCTCGCTCGTACACGTGTTTTACATTCCGTCGCTGAACCCAACGCACTATAACTGGGCGGACTACGGTGCGTCCATATTCGGCAAGGGCGAGGCTGTTTCAAACTGGACGCACGGTATACAGCTGAAGGGCGGAGGCTTCATCGGCGGTCTTATCGGCGGGCTGATACGCTCCGCGTTCGGATACGCCGGTGCGGTGATAATCCTGCTTGCGCTTCTGTTCGTGCTTGCGCTCTGCCTGTTCGGCGTCACGCCGGGCTACCTTATCGACATGGTAAAATACCGTGTTAGAAAAAACCGTGAGGCAAATGCCGATGTCCGCGAAGAACGCCGCCGCGCCTCGGTCGCCGAAAAGGAGGAGCGCCGCCGCGACAGACAGTCGATAAAGGAGGAGCGCCGCCGCGCCGCAGTGATCGAGGCGCAGATGATACGCGAGGACCGCGAGGCGGAGCTTGCAGCCCGCCGCGCCGAGCGCGCACGCGCTGCCGCAGAGGTGAAAAAGCACCATGTGCCGAATTTTGAAGAGCTTATTCCCGGCACGACCGACATCCCCGCACCTGCCGACAGCGATGCGCCGTCCCCCGAGCCTGTGCTTATCACACCTATGCCGGATGATCCGGTGCCTGCGGCACGCGCCTCGGCAACACGGGCGGAGCCCGACATCGTTCCCGCTCCGGCGGAGAACGTTCAGCCCGAGGAAGTCCGCAAGACGGAGCCGGAGCCTGTGAGCGATGTGAAAAAGATACCTCCGGTGCGTGAAAAACGCCCGATCGACGATCCTTATGATCTTGACAGCATATTCGGGAAGAGCGATGCGCCGGCAGCCGTGCCGGAACCCGCCGCCGATGTTGCGGTAACTCCGGCAGCCGTGCCCGACACGCCTGTCGAGGATACCGGAGAGCTTGAGATAAAGCTCACGGCGATAAGCGACACCGACCACAGCGATGCGGATATCACCGAAGAAAATGCACCTGCGGCTCAGAAGCCTGCGGAACGTCAGGTCACCGATTATATTTTTCCGCCGGTTGACCTTTTGCATCCCAATACCGCGCCGTCCGATGAGGATGTTGAAACAGAGCTGCGTACCAATGCGCAGAAGCTCATGGAAACGCTTGCCTCCTTCAATGTAAAGATCAAAAAGATCGAATATTCACGCGGTCCCACGATCACACGCTACGAGCTTTATCCCGAAGCGGGAACGCGCATCAGGACGATATCCAACCTTGTGGACGATATAGCAATGTCGCTTGCCACGACCGGCGTCCGTATCGAGGCGCCTATACCGAACAAGAGCGCCGTCGGCGTTGAGGTGCCGAACCGCACGCGTTCGACCGTTTTCATACGCGAGCTTATCGAGTCCGAAATTTTCCGCAATTCAAAGAGCAGCCTTACGGCGTGCCTCGGCAAGGATGTTGCCGGCAATATGATAATCTTCGATATCGCCAAAATGCCGCACCTGCTCATTGCCGGTACTACCGGATCGGGTAAATCCGTGTGCATCAACTGCATAATCATCAGCCTGCTTTACAAGGCGCGCCCCGATGAGGTGCAGCTTATCATGATAGACCCCAAAAAGATCGAAATGAGTATGTATTCCGATCTTCCGCACCTCAAGGTCCCGGTCGTTACCGATACAAAGCGCGCCACAGGCACGCTCAATGCGGCGGTAAATGAAATGGATCACCGGTTTGAGGTGTTTGAGGAGATCGGCGTGCGCGATATTGACGGTTACAACAAGGTCACGGCGGGCGACCCGGAGCATCCTCCGATGCCCAAGATAGTGATAGTTATCGATGAGCTTGCCGACCTTATGATGACGGCTCCCGACCAGATAGAAACATCCATCTGCCGTTTGGCGCAAAAGGCGCGTGCGGCGGGCATTCATCTGATAATCGGTACCCAGCGTCCCTCGGTCGATGTCATCACCGGACTTATCAAGGCTAACGTTCCATCGCGTATCGCATTTACGGTGGCATCGCAGGTCGACAGCCGGACCATAATCGACATTGCCGGAGCGGAAAAGCTCATAGGCAAGGGCGATATGCTTTACGCGCCGATAGGCTCTCTCAAGCCGCGCCGCGCGCAGGGCGCACTGGTCGATGATGAGGAGGTTGCAGCGGTAAACGCCTTTATCAAGAACAACTACGGCTGCGCCGACTACGACGGAGACTTCATTTCCGATATCGACCGCGAGGCTGAACGCGCCGTTGCGGGCAAAAAGGGCGCCGCGTCAATGGGCGGCGGCGATCTCTCCGGCGGTGCGGCGGCAGCGGGCGGGGATCCGCAGTTCCGGCAGGCACTCAAGCTTGCGGTCGACAGCGGGACCATTGCAACGTCATATCTGCAAAGAACACTGTCGATCGGTTACGGCAGAGCCGCGAGGCTCATCGACCAGATGGCGAAAATGGGCTTTGTATCCGGCATGAACGGCACAAAACCGCGTACGGTCCTGCTTACGCTCCCGCAGTATATGGAGCTTGAAGCAAACGGCGATCCGCGGCTTGACGGCGTAATTCCGAAAGAGGAAGAATGAGCAAAAAATAAACGCACGGAGCCTTTTCCGCTTATATCCGCGTCATAGCCGCAATATCCGAGCCGGGCGGACACTTGGGATGCTGATGAAGATATCGTTTGATCTCCACCCAACCTTTTGGCGGCAAAAACAGTCGTAATATCAGAGCATGGGGGTGATGTGCATGGATATTCACGGCTGCGGCATCAATATCGCGGAGCGTGTTAAAAAATACAGGACCGATAATGAGCTGTCGCAACGCAGGTTCGGAAGTCTTGTCGGCGTGACAGGTCAGGCTGTATGCAAATGGGAGTCGGGGGAGTGCTATCCCGACATAACGCTTCTTCCTGTTCTTGCATATATCATCGGGTGCAATATCGACGATTTTTTCGGAGCTGCCGATATCAATGTGACCGTAAGGTAATAAGAAGGTCCGTTTCTGACGCGCTTATGCGCGGCAGAAACGGACCTTCAGAAATTTTGTTTTTTTACATCCGTTTTTTTCGTGCTTATTTTCCGAAATGCCTGTGATATATCTCAAGCTTTTCTTCGTCCGAAAGGACGTACGGGCTGTTTGTGTAGTTCTTTGCGCCCTTGATGAGGTCAACGCGCTCGGCGATCTCCGCATCGGTGAAGTGAAGATCGACCGCCGCGAGCGCGGGCAGATATTCGGCAAGCAGACGCGGCTTTGTGCCGAGTCCGGCAGCAAATTCCGCGATAAGAGCCGCGCCATCGGGGTTTTTCTGGTTGTATTCGATGTAATCGCCGTGAAATACCGCGCAGGCTCTGCCGTGCGGAATGCCGTCAAGCAGAGTCAGGCTGTAACCGAGCGGATGCGGAAAGCCTGTTCCCGTTATGCTTATTGCGGCTCCCGCGGCGCAGGATGCGTATGCGAGCGCATCGCGCATTTCGTCGGTGTAGCTGTCGGGATATTCCGATATCACATCCCATATCGCGCTGCCGGCATAAAGAGCCAGCATGCGCGAGAGGGCATCCGATCGCGGTGAAAGATAGGATTCCATCGCGTGCGCCATTGCGTCAAGCGCGGTGCTTATCGTGCTTTCGCGTCCCACCGACGATGTGTATGAAGGATCAAGAAATGCCACGCGCGCCCATGCGCCGCGTCCCGCGTATGTTTTTTTGTGCCGTCCGTCGGGCAGGGTTAGGACCGAATAAGGATTTGCCTCGCTTCCGGTCCCCGCAGTGGTTGGAATAAGCACGAGAGGAAGCGGTTCGTGCGCGAGAGCTGACGGATCGAAGATATCAGTCTGCGCTATGCTGCTGTTGGCGGCAAATGCCGCTGCCGCTTTTGCGGTATCCATTGCCGAGCCGCCGCCGATGCCGATGACGAAATCGGCGTGACAGGCAGCCGTGCGGCAGCCGATATCATATGCCGATGAAAGCGGAGGGTTCGGCAGTGCGCCGTCGAATATGTCGTATGCCGTGCCGAGCGCATCGAGGGCTGCGGTCACATCGCCGAGCGCGCCGGATGCGGCAGCTCCGTGCCTTCCGCACACTATTGCTGCGTGCCTGCCGAGACCGAGCTCGCGGCGGTTCGCGCCGATACAGCCGCGTCCCGAAATAATTTTTACCGGTATATCGACCGAGAATTTCATCATGTTTATGACCATTCCTTTCCTTGCGTTTGCACCTTCGGGATATCTGCCGCCGAAGGTGCAAACGGTGTTTGAAAACACCATGCGGGCAAGTCTGAGTTTTATTTTGCTTTCAGATCCCGTATCATTTTTCAGTGACCGTCACGGCGGTTTTTCTTACGGATATTCTACACCACAATTGTTAAGCGGATATGTCTTTGCTGTCACGCAAAAATGTGCGCGGTGAATTGCTCGCGACCGTGCGCCAAAATGCCGCGCCGTGACTTTTTCCATTTATTTTTTTATGATATATATTAAAAAGGTATTGAAAAAAACGGTGAGTTGTGGTAATATTATAATTGACTAAATTTAAGTAGTCTATATCATAGAAAGAAGCGGTAGATCGTATGGCAGTTTTCTGCGCGGAAACGGCGTTTTTTGAAAAGATAGTCTCTTTTTTCAAAACAGCGGCTGAGTTTTGCAATTCATATATAATCGATGCCCTGCGCGGCGTCAGGTTCACTGATTTTATCGATATACTCATACTTGCGGCACTTTTGTTTTACATTTACCGCTTTATCAAAAACCGCCGCGCCGGAAGGCTTGCCATCGGTCTGCTTTTTGTCGTGGCTGTGATGTTGCTCAGCATCGCGCTGAATCTCAAAGCGCTGAAGTTCGTGCTTCAGAACTTTTATCAGGTCGGTATGATAGCGATAATAGTTATCTTTCAGTCGGATCTGCGCGCGGCGCTTGAGCGATTCGGCACCACTCCGATAAAGGGACTTAAAAGTCTCAATGCCGGCGAAATGAAAAAGATCGTTGAAATGGCGGATGTGCTCAGCGAGGCGGCGGATGCGCTTGCGCGTTCGCGCACCGGTGCGCTCATCGCCATAGAGCGTAACACCAAGCTCGGCGAATATCTGGGGCAGGGCGTTATCCTCAATGCGGAAATGTCCTCGCCGCTTCTGCGCAATATTTTTGTCAACAAAGCGCCGCTTCATGACGGCGCGGTAATAATCCGCGACCGCCGCATATATGCGGCAGGCTGCTATCTGCCGCTTTCGGGCAAGGACGTAAACAAGGATCTCGGCACACGTCACCGCGCGGCGCTCGGTCTCAGCGAGGTGAGCGATGCGGTGGTGATAGTTGTATCGGAGGAAACGGGAACGATCTCGATCGCCGTTGACGGTGAGCTTGAACGAAATTTCAACTATGCAACGCTGAAGCAGCGGCTCGTGGGATATCTTGTTCCCGATGACGGTCCGGTAAAAAAGATCACACGGCGCGCACGCCGCGCCAAAAAACGCGCGGAGAAGAAAAGATCTGCCGCCGATGAAGATCGCTGAGGGAGGGTGCCGTAATGAAAAAAACTGATGAAAACGATTACACGGTATACGATGCCTCCGACAGCGGCGCAAGAGGACGCGGCGGATTTCAGATAATTGCGAGGATCGTCTGCCTTGTGCTTGCCTTTGCGATATGGCTTTATGTGGTGGATAACGATTCGGATGATTACGAAAAGACCTTTACGCTGATCCCGGTCGAGGTCGAGGGCTCCGAAACGCTTGCTGAGGTCAGCAAGATGTCGGTGATAAACCTTGAGGAAAGCGCTGTCAGCGTAACGGTGCGCGGCAAACGCGGGGATATAAACAAGCTGAGCTCCGAGGATTTCCGCGCTTACGTGAATGTGGGCAGCCTTATGACCGCAGACCGTCACCTTGTCTCGGTGCTGGTCGATCTTCCGTCAGGCGTCGAACGCATAAACACCGAACCGTCGGCGGTAAATATTTATACCGATGAGCTTGCCGAGCGCGAGGTGCCGGTCGAGGTCGTGCCGAAGTACCGCATGGAGTCGGCATACACCATCGATAAGATCGAAAAAAACATTGAAACGGTAAAAATACACGGTCCGCGCGAGTTGCTTTCGAGGATCGCCTCCGCACGGGCAGAGGTCGATCTCGGAGATATAGTGACGGGCGTTGTCGCCACGGGCGCACTTGAGCCGGTGGATAAGGACGGCGTGCCGGTGGACAGCAAATACCTGCGGCTTGAAACGCGCGACATAACGGTTTCGGTCTCTGTACACACATTCAAGACCGTGCCGCTGTCGGTAGAGCTGTCGCCGGGCTATTCCGGCGAGCGCGCATACCGCGGGTGTACTCTTACGACCGCGTCGGTAACGCTGCGCGGCGACCCCAAGCTCCTGGCGGCGATAGACAGCCTCACTGCGCTTACGGTGACGTCGGACAGTGTTGACGAATATATCATAAAAACCGCAGACATACCTCTCCCCAACGGCGTAAGTCTCGCTTCTGCACCGGAGAGTATTGCGGTAAGGCTTATATTTGAGGAGAAGGCGCCGGAGACCTCCGCTGAGGATACCACAGACGCGCCCGACCCCGAAAACGCACCCGTACAGGATGTTCCTGCGGGCGATCAATAAGAGAACAGGAATTCATAATATGAGCAGAATAACGCTTCGCCGACTGCTGACGGGTCCTATCGTGCTCCCGTTCACAGCCGGCGATGCGGCGGCATTGGATGCCGCCGCAAGGATGATGAAGCGGATCGGAGCGGACGGTGTTCCGCTTCGTTTTCACCTTTACAGAAGATCGGTCGACGCACGCAGGCGCGATATGATCCGCTTCGTGTATACAGTGGCTGTTGAAGCAGACGAGCCGTTTTCGGTCGATGCGCGCCGTGCGGCAGATGAGGGCATACGCGAAATGCCCGATGATACATTTGAGATCCTGCGCGGGAGCAGTCCGCTCGCGGCGCCGCCGCTGGTGGTCGGTATGGGACCGTGCGGCATGTTTGCCGCGCTCATGCTTGCCGAGGAAGGGTACCGTCCGGTGATCATTGACCGCGGCGATGCTCCCGAAGAGCGTGTGCGCCGCGTTGAGAGCTTCTTTTCCGGCGGTCCGCTCGACCCCGAGTCCAACGTACAGTTCGGCGCGGGCGGTGCGGGAACATTTTCGGACGGAAAGCTCGTAACGCGGATAGGCGATCCGCACATATCATATGTAATGCGGCGGCTGTGCGAGTTCGGTGCGCCGGGTGAGATACTCTACCGTTCAAAGCCGCACGTAGGGACCGATCTTCTGCGCGGCGTTGTTGCAAAAATAATTGACCGCATAGCCGAATGCGGGGGAAGAGTCATTTATCGCTGCCGCCTCGAAGGAATTGATGAGCTGGCGGACGGTTCTCTTTCCGCACATACAAGCTGCGGAGATATACACGCCGGGGCGGTGCTTCTTGCGACCGGTCACAGTGCGCGCGACACATATGAATATCTCATTTCAAACGGATATGATGTAAGCGCAAAACCGTTTTCGGTCGGGGTTCGCGTTGAACATCTGACCGAGGATATTGACCGCGCCATGTTCGGTATTCATGCCGGAGACGAACGTCTGGGGCATGCCGAATACACGCTTTCCGACACGCACGGCGAGCGTGGAGTGTATACCTTCTGCATGTGCCCCGGCGGCGAGGTCATAGCCGCTGCGAGCGAAGAGGGCGGCGTTGTTGTAAACGGCATGAGCTCGCACGCGCGGGCAGGGAGAAATTCAAATTCCGCACTTGCCGTAAGCGTTCTCCCCTCCGACTGCGGAAATTCGGTGCGCGGCGGTATTGAATTCCAACGCAGGCTTGAGCACGCGGCGTTTGAAGCGGGCGGGCGGAGCTATGCCGCTCCGGTCGAAACCGTGGGGGATTTTATGGCGGGCAGACACCGTGCGGGCACTTCGTTTACCGAGCCGGGAAGGATAATGCCGACTTACACGCGCGGAGCGTGGACCTGTGCGGATCTTCGCGATGTGCTTCCCGATGCAATATGCGATGGACTTTGCCGTGGACTTGCGATATTCGATTCCCGCATTGCGGGGTTCGGCGCACCAGATGTTGTGCTTTCCGGCGTTGAAACGCGCACCTCGGCACCCGTCAGGATAATGCGCGGCGATGACAGTCGCGCACCGGGCAAGGGGGCTGTCTATCCCTGCGGCGAGGGCGCGGGCTACGCCGGCGGTATCACCAGCGCGGCACTTGACGGCATAAAGACCGCACTGGCGGTAATTGCGGCAAACGCGCCGTCAAAGCAATAAAGATCATTTATCAATTGTGAGGTTTTGCATATGATGAGCGAGGGCAGAGTGGTAAAGACCGACGGCAGATATGCCGTTGTTGCCACCGAGAGACGCGCGGCGTGTGAGGGCTGCCATAAAAGGGGAGAGGACGGTACCTGCTCGGTATGTACGCTTCTCGGCGGAGAAACGCGTCTTGACACACGCGCCGTGAACCGTGCCGGCGCGAATGTGGGCGATACGGTGGAGCTTGAAAGCAGCACCGGACGTATGCTCGGCTATGCGGCGCTTGTGTTTATTCTGCCGTGCGTTATAGCTATTGCCGTTTATGCGGTGCTTTGCCGTTTTACCTCAAGCGAGCTTTACCGCAGCCTGGGAGCTGTCGGCGGATTTGCCGCTGGGCTTGCGGGTGCGGCACTGTATTCTAAGTTCGGCGTCGGTGACCGCGCCGATGTGGTGATAACAAGGGTCATAAAGCGGGCGTCGGACGATGCCGCCATTAATGAATAAAGGCTGATAACGGCGATCATATATGAGTGAAAAAATAAAGAAGGAAAAAATCTGGGAAATACGGGGCGGCGAGCCTGATGCGGCGGGTGAAGCGGAAATAAAAAATATTTCCGCAGCCCTCGGACTGTCATATATCGCTTCCCGACTTTTGTGGGGGCGTGGCTTCAGAACGCCGGAGGCGGCGCGGACATTTTTGTCGATGGGCGACACGCTTTTGCACGATCCATTCCTTTTGCCGGGAATGAGCGAGGCGGTCGAGCGTATCGAGGCTGCGCTGCGCGATCCCGATGAACATATTGTAATATACGGAGACTACGATGTTGACGGTGTGACCTCGGTCAGCACGCTTTACCTTTACCTTACGGAGCGCGCCCCCGGACTCAAGATAGGCTATTACATACCGAGCCGCACCGAGGAAGGCTACGGCGTTACCTGTGCGGCGCTTGATTCTATCGCCGCGAGCGGGGCTACGCTCATGATAACGGTCGATACCGGGATCACTGCCGAGGAGGAAGTGGACTATGCCGCAGGTCTCGGCATAGATGTCATTGTCACCGACCACCATGAGTGCCGCGAGACATTGCCGCGCGCCGTGGCGGTAATTGACCCGCACAGGCAGGACAGCCCGTACCCGTTCCGCGATCTTGCGGGAGTGGGTGTAGTGTTCAAACTGATATGCGCGTGTGAGATATCCCGCGCACGCCTTGCCGGTGAGAATGACAGTGAAGGAGTGCGGCGTGCATTCCGTGAATTTGCCGATCTGACGGCAATAGGCACTATCGCCGATGTTATGCCGCTCACCGATGAAAACAGACTTATAGTTGCCTGCGGGCTTTCCCAAATCGAAAAAACAAGGCGTCCCGGTCTTTGTGCGCTGCTTGAGGCGGTGCAGTCCGGGCAGGGCGTCAAGGGTGCCGACGGCGCCCCGGCAACGCCGAAAAAACGCCGCATAAATGCAGGGTTTATCGGATTCGGGATCGCTCCGCGCATAAATGCTGCCGGGCGTATGGCGCATGCCGATATTGCCGCCGAGCTTTTTCTGACCCCCGACCGCGGTCGTGCGGACGAGCTTGCCGCACGGTTATGCGAGATCAACCGCGAACGTCAGGTGGAGGAAAACCGCACCGCCGAGGAAGCGTTTGCCAAGATAGAAGCGGAGCGCGATCCCGCACACGACCGTGTTGTTGTGGTCGCCGACGACGGATGGAAGCAGGGGATCATCGGTATCGTGGCATCCCGCGTGGTCGAAAAATACGGCATGCCTGCCATACTGATAACGTTTGAGGGCTGTCGGCGCGACAGCGGCGATGACGGCGAGCCGCGCTCCGACGATATCGGTAAGGGCTCGGGCAGAAGCGTTAAAGGAATAAATCTCTGCGATGCGCTTGCGTTCTGCTCAGATATACTCACGCGCTACGGCGGGCACGAGCTTGCCGCGGGATTGTCGGTGGAGCGCGACAAGGTCGGCGAGTTCCGACGCCGCATTAACGAATATGCGCGCGAGCGTCTCGGCGGCAATGATATAAGACTCACGCTGGGAGCCGACTGCGAGGTCGGCGGAGCCGATCTCACCATGCATCTTGCTGAGGAACTGCGGGCATTTGAGCCTTGCGGGGTGGCTAATCCCACGCCTGCGTTTATCATTAGGGATGTCACAGTCATGCGTATAACCCCGATAAGCGCGGGAAAACATACAAAGCTCACGGTAAATGCGGACGGAAACATTCTGACCGCACTCTGGTTCGGCACTCAGCCGTCGTCTCTTGAATTTCACGAAAACGACCGCATCGATCTGCTTTTCACACTTGATATCAACGAATTCCGCGGTGTATCAAGCCTTCAGCTGCTTGTAAACGATGCAAAACCGAGCGAAAAGCGTACTGCCCAAAGACAGCACGAGAGGGAAGTATTTCTTTCCGCCGTGTCGGGAGATGCAGGCGGCGTTACGCGTGAAATGCTGCCGGACAGAGATGATTTTGCGCGCGTTTTCCGCGCCGTCTGCCGCGAGGCAAAGTCGGGGCGGGATACCTTCACTGCCGAAACTGCCATCTGGCTTTCCGGCGGTAATATGAATTATGTGAAATTTCGTATAATCCTTGCCGTTTTCGGCGAGGTGGGAATACTTCATACCGAAGAGCCTACACGGGACAGCTTCCGCATATCGGTGCTTCCGGTAAAGGAAAAGGCTGATCTTGAGTCGTCGCGGCTCCTGCGCCGTCTGCGTGACAGCGTTAAGTGAAACGAATGGCGTAAAAAACACAAGGAATGCACCTACAATGAGTAAAAGTAACGAAGAGAAAGAAAAAAACACCGCTGCCGGATCGGTAAAGCCGGACTGCGGACATACAGATCATTCGCCGCTTCCGCACGGTGTGCTCACCGATGATCCAGAATCGGCGCATTCCGCTGCGCAGGAACACAGACACCAGATACCGTCAACGGCGGGTCCCGAGCGGCTTTACGGTATTCTTCATGCCGCCGGAAACGGCAAGAACTACGATATTGAAAAGATAAGGAAGGCTTACGAATATGCCGCGCGTATGCATGAGGGACAGCTCCGCGACAGCGGCGAGCCGTACATCTCGCATCCGCTTGCGGTAGCCGAGATAGTGGCTGGACTCGGGCTTGATACCGATTCGGTGTGTGCGGCGCTTCTGCACGACACCGTTGAGGATTGCTCGGACAAAACAAGCCTTGACGATATCTCAAAGCAGTTCGGTCCCACCGTTGCCATGCTTGTGGACGGGCTTACAAAGATCGTTGCCCTCAGCGTTGAGGACAAGGAAGAAGAGCACATAGAAAATCTGCGCAAGATGCTTCTTGCAATGTCAAAGGACATCCGCGTGATATTCATAAAGCTCTGTGACCGTCTGCACAATATGCGCACGCTCGGTGCGAAGTCCGAAAAGAAGCAACGCACGATTGCGCTTGAAACGATGCAGGTCTACGCGCCGCTGGCTCACAGGCTCGGTATGCAGAGGGTCAAGCAGGAGCTTGAAAATCTCGGTCTGTTTTATCTTGACCCTATCGGCTATGCCGAGGTCAAGAACGATATTGAAAAAAAGTACGGTCAGAACCAGAATTTTATTGAAAACATCAGAGCTACCGTCGATGCCAAGCTGCGTGAATACAATATTGATTTTGTACTTGAGGGACGTATCAAAACGGTATACAGCATATACCGCAAAATGTACAATCAGAACAAGAGCTTCGATGAGATATACGACTTCTATGCGTTGCGCATAATCGTCGGTACCGAGCTTGAATGCTACACGGTGCTCGGCATTATACACGAGATGTTCAAGTCAATGCCGGGCAGGTTCAAGGACTACATTTCAACGCCGAAGCCGAATATGTACCGCTCGCTGCATACGACCGTAATAGGCAGGGACGGCATTCCGTTTGAAGTGCAGATAAGAACGCGTGAGATGCATGAGATAGCCGAATACGGCGTTGCCGCGCACTGGAAGTACAAGAGCGGCGAAAAGTCCCGCGCGGACATGGATCACAAGCTTGAGTGGATAGCGCGGCTCATCGAGACCGAGGACGGCACCCGTGATCCCGATGAGTTCATGCAGGCGCTCAAAACCGACGTTTTTCACGAGGAGACATATGTTTTCACGCCGAAGGGAGATGTTATCGCGCTTCCGTACGGTTCTACCGTTATAGATTTCGCGTATGCGATACATTCCGCTGTGGGCAACAAGATGGTCGGTGCAAAGATAAACGGCATGATAGTGCCTATCGACCGTGTGCCGCAGAACGGTGAGATCGTTGAAATAATCACGTCGTCATCGACCAAGGGACCGAGCCGGGACTGGCTCAAGATCGTAAAGACCAGCGAGGCGCGGACCAAAATACGCCAGTGGTTCAAAAAGGAAAAACGTGCCGACAACATCGTTGTCGGACGTGCCGCGCTTGAGAACGAGCTCAAACGTTACGGGCGTTCCTTTACCGATGCGCAGTTTGCTGAGGTGTGCGCCGCCGTCGGCTCGCGCACCGGATTTGCGTCAAACGATGATCTGTTCAATACCATAGGCTACGGCGGACTTTCCGTTTCAAAACTTTCGGTAAAGCTGCGCGATGAGTTTGACCGTATTGTAAAGCCGGAGGAAGTGCCCGCGCCGATTACCGAAGCGGCGCAGGTTCAGGTCGCCAAAGCACCCAAAAATGTCAAGACGAACAGCGGTGTCATCGTTGACGGCGAGGTCGGCTGCGAGGTCAAGTTCGCACGCTGCTGCAATCCGCTGCCCGGCGACCCGATAATCGGCTTTATAACGCAGGGACACGGCATTTCGATACACAAGCGCGACTGCCCGAATGTTATTACCGGTATGCACAATCTTTACAATGCCGATCGTTGGATACCCGCACGTTGGGAAAAAGGCGCGGGCGAAGCGGGCGCGGGCGTTTACGAGGCTCAGGTGCAGATTCACGCTTACAGCACGATCACGCTGATCGCGGATATAACCAGCGCGCTTGCCGAAATGAAGGTGTCGATCCTTCAGATAAATTCACAAAAACGTTCCGATGATACCATGCAGATAGGTGTCAAGGTCGCCTGCAAAAACATTGATCACTATGCGTCGATCGTTTCGCGCCTGTGCGCGCTCGGCGACGTTATAGACGTAACTCGCGGATTTGTTTAATTTTTTCGATGGGAGAATGTCAGTATGATCGCGGTCTTACAACGTGTATCGTCAGCATCCGTTGATGTTGACGGAAAAACGGTGGGAAGGTGCGGCAGAGGATTCCTTATTCTGCTCGGAGTCGCCTGCGGCGACACCGAGGCGGATGCCGAAGCACTTGCCCTGAAAATATCCAAGCTGCGCATTTTTGAAGACGGAACGGGAAAAATGAACCGTTCCATAGCCGACGTGGGCGGAGGGGCATTGGTGGTATCCAATTTTACCCTGCTTGCCGACTGCCGACACGGGAACCGCCCGAGCTTTACCGGCGCGGCTGCGCCGGACGAGGCAAAAAGACTGTATGAATTTTTCTCTGCGCGGCTTGCCGCGTGCAATATTCCCGTTGGCAACGGCATTTTCGGTGCCGATATGCAGGTTGCACTTTGCAATGACGGTCCCGTTACTCTTACTCTTGACAGCAAGGCGCTGCTCGGAAAGGCTGGTCTTTGACTATGATCGTTCATCTTGACGGAGATCTCAACAGATACTATGTTCAGACCCTTTGCATGATATTTTTTCCCGGAGAAAAGTTCTCCGAGAACGAGGAGCCGTCGCCCGAGACGCCTGAGCTTTGGGTGAAGCTTACGAAGACAGAAAACGGCTTCAGTGCTTCGGCACGTGCGCTTCTCGGAGAGCGTGTGTGCGAGGGCGAAAAAACGCAGGAAAAAGAAGACGGAATGACAGACGAGCGCACGGCGAAGCTTGCTGTGGGCGGCGCGGTGATATCCGCGCTCGGCTCGCTTGTGGAATACCGTCCGTCGTGGGGAATGCTCACCGGCGTGCGTCCTTCAAAGGTGGCGACCGAAATGCTCTCGCGCGGAATGAGCAAGACGCGCGTAAAAAAGACGCTGACGAGCAGATACATGACATTCCCGAAAAAAGCTGCGCTTGCCACCGAGGTTGCGATAAATGAGCAGAAAATAATCGGTACTCCCGAGGCGCGCGATTGCTCGTTTTACATATCCATTCCGTTCTGCCCGACAAGGTGTGCGTACTGTTCATTTGTTTCGTATACATCCAAAAGATTGCTTTCGCTGATACCGGAATACGTTGAAAGACTGTGCGCCGACATACGCGAAATGACGCGCACAGCGGCGAGGATAGGTCTTAAAGTCAAGACCGTCTATGTGGGCGGAGGCACTCCGTCGATCCTCACGGCGGATCAGATAAAGCTGCTTCTTTCCACAGTTGCCGAAAATGTTGATGTGGGCGCACTTGAGGAATTTACATTTGAGGCGGGCAGACCCGATACGATAACTCTTGAAAAGCTCCGCGCGGCGGCTGAATACGGTGTTACGAGGATAAGCGTAAATCCGCAGTCGCTCTGCCAGGAGGTGCTCTCCGGCATCGGGAGATCTCACACCGTGGAGGATTTTCTGCGCGCATATTCGGATGCGCGTGCATCCGGTATCCCGTGCATAAATACCGATCTTATCGCCGGACTTCCCGGTGATACATTCACACGCTTTTCGGCTACAATGGACGGCATACTTGCACTGCGCCCTGAGAACATTACCGTTCATACCTTCTGCGTAAAAAAGGCCGCCGACCTGCGCCAGACTGCGGGGATATACTCAATACGCGGCGGGGACGTCGGAAAGTGCGTTGATTATTCGCAGATAAAGGCGGAGCAGGCGGGATATCTGCCGTACTATATGTACCGTCAGAAAAATACCGTCGGCAATTACGAAAATGTCGGATTTGCCCTTGATGGGACCGAGGGAAGATACAATATCTATATGATGGAGGAGGTACATACCATCCTCGCGGCAGGCGCGGGCGCGGTCACCAAGCTTGTGCGCCTCTGTCCTGCTGACGGTTCGCGCCCTGTCATCAGGCGGCTTTTCAATCCCAAATACCCGTTTGAGTACCTTGGCGAAAATAAATGCGGAGAGCTTGCGCGCGGTATTGAGGATTTCTTTACAGAATATCCGCTTTGATCTTTTCCCGGTGAAATAAGTCGCCGTTCCGCTCAATATAATCTATTGTATAAAAGCCGCATCCTGCGGCATGGAGGAATTACCGGGTGAGTAAGAATGAGCTGGGTTCGGCGGCACTGACGCGGCGGGCGGAAAAACGTTATATGGGCGGAATGCTGCTGCTTTCCGCATCTACGCTTATATCAAAGGTCATAGGTCTTGTTTTCAAAATACCGATGCTCGGGCTTATCGGTATTGAGGGAATGGCGTATTTTTCATCCGCTTATCATATTTATATACTTCTGCTCACGCTTTCAACAGCGGGGCTGCCGGTTGCGTTGTCAATAATGACGGCAAAAAGCTCGGCAAGGGGCGATCGCGGCGATGTCGGCAGAATATTCCGCGTTTCGCTCATGCTGCTGCTTCCGACAGGGGCTGCGGGCAGTGCGGTCCTGGCGGCAGGGGCTGAGACATTTGCGGAATGGATAAATATCCCCGGCGCCGAATATGCGATAAAAGCCATAGCTCCGACGCTGTTTTTCATATGCGCGTCAAGCGCAGTGCGCGGATATTTTCAGGGGCATGAGATAATGCTGCCGACGGCTGTCTCTCAGCTTATCGAATCTGCCTCAAAGCTCGTGCTCGGCATGGGCTTTGCCATGATAGCCATAGACCGCGGCGCGGACGCTCCGCATACTGCCGCTGCCGCTATATCCGGACTGACAGTCGGTGTGGTGGGCGGTGCCGTTTACCTCGCGGTGAAAAAACTTGTTTTTCCGCATACGCGCGCTTGCCGTGGGCTTTACCGTGCGGCGTCAATACCGCGAACGAGACGCAGCGTGGCGGCGGAGATGATAAAGATCGCTCTGCCGGTGACAGTGAGCGCATCGGTAACGAGCATTGCAGGGCTTTCCGATACCGCTATCATTACCGCACGGCTCACATCGTCCGGCTTTGATCACGGAACGGCACTTGCCCTGTACAGTGGGTACTCAAACCTCGCCGTGCCCCTTTACAACCTTCCTGCGGCGCTTATCACGCCGGTGGCAATGTCGCTGGTGCCTGCGCTCTCCGCCGCCGTTGCGTCGGATGAGAAAAAAACAGCCTTTTCGGTGCTCCGCACCGCGTTCCGTGTGACATTTGCGGCAGCAATCCCTGCGGCAATGGGGCTTGCCGTGTTCGCATATCCGATACTGACGATGATATATCCCCGCGAGGTGTCATCGGTGGCGGTATCTGCGCCGCTTCTTTCGGTGCTGGCGCCTGCGGTCGTTTTTTCCTGCCTCATCACGGTTACAAATGCAATACTTCAGGCGTGGGGACATCCCGCAATGCCCATCATTTCGATAGCGGCGGGGACTGCGGTCAAAATAGCATCCGAATATCTGCTTGTCGGCACCGGGATCGGAATATACGGTGCGCCGCTCAGCACGCTTTTGTGCGGCGTGACGGTCGTGCTTCTGAATATTGTTCTTATGTTTGCGTATACTCCGGTGCGCGGGAGCGGGATCATATCTGCTGCTCAGCCGCTGCGCGCGCTTGCGGCATCCGCAGCAGCCATTGGAGCCTCGGCTGCGGTCTACACACTGCTTTTGAAGGCGGGAGCGCGGAATGCACTGTCGCTCGTTGCCGCAATAGCTGCCGCCTTGCTGATATATGCGGTATGCGCCCTGAAATTCGGCGTGCTCAGCGCAGATGATATCGAGTCGCTTCCCGGAGGGGAACGTGTCGCAAAAGCACTCGGCAGGGCGGGTTTGTTCAGACCGCTCAGAATAAAAAAAGATCAAGGAGACAAATAAAATGACACATCAGGAAACGGTAAAGTATCTTGTCGGTAAAAAACCGGGTACCTACACATTTGAGGACCTCTGCACCATACACGCGCTGCTGCGCGACGAGAACGGCTGTCCGTGGGACCGCGAGCAAACGCATGAGAGCATTCGTTCGAGCTTTATAGAGGAGACATACGAGGTCGTTGAGGCGATAGACAACAAGGACCCCAAACTCATGCGCGAGGAGCTGGGCGACGTGCTTTTGCAGGTCGTTTTTCACGCGCAGATAGCAGCCGAGGACGGTGAGTTTACCATTTCCGACGTTGCCAATGACATCTGCGAAAAGCTGATACACCGTCACCCGCATATTTTCGGTAGCGTAACTGCCGAAACATCGGACGATGTGATAAAAAACTGGGATCTTATCAAAAGTGCCGAAAAGCACCGCAATACGCTCACATCAAAGCTGCGCGCGGTGCCGCCGTCTCTCCCCGCATTGATGCGTGCCGAAAAAGTCGGCAAAAAAGCGTCGTTCTTTGATTTTGACAGCGCGGATGCCGTGATTGCAAAGCTTCGCGAGGAGACAGCCGAGGTCGAGGAGGCTGCCAAGAGCGGCAGCCATGATGCAATGGAAGAAGAACTCGGAGACCTGCTGCTTACCGTAACGAGCCTTGCGCGAAAACTCGGAGTTGACAGCGAAAAGGCACTCGGCAGGGCGGTGAATAAGTTCGTTGACCGCTTTGAGCGTGTTGAGGACGAGGCGGCAAAGGATGGTAAGTGTCCTGACGAAATGTCCATGACCGAGCTTGACGCCATATGGGACCGCATCAAGCACGAGAAGATGTGAACATTTTGTAAAATCCGCAAATGAACGCCAAACGGTATTGAATCAAAGACAAAAAGAAAGTATAATAAAAATATATACCCGAATTGAGGGGCATGATGAGACTTGACAAATATCTTAAGGTTTCCCGCGTAATAAAGCGGCGCACGGTTGCAAACGATGCCTGCGACGCGGGGCATATATCCGTCAACGGCAAGGTGGTAAAGGCGTCGTATGACGTCAAGGAAGGGGATACGGTCACTGTTTCCTTCGGTCAGCGTCAGCTTGTATTCCGTGTGCTCAACGTGCGTGAGCACGTTGGCAAGGCAGATGCCTCGGATATGTACGAAATAATCAGTCAGTGACATATAAAGGACATCCCCCGCATATGATTTTCATGAGGAAAAATATGCGGAGGGAATGTAATGAATAACGGAAACGGATTCAGAGACGCCGGTGAAAAAAACGGCGAAAATGAAAAAAAAACTGCGCTTCACGAGTTTTCTGTGCGCGGGCGCAAAACGATGCAGATATGCGGCGTCAGCGAGGTTATAAGCTTTGACGAAAACAGCGTGGTCGCCGGCACTTCCTGCGGTGAAATGACAATAGAGGGCACCGGGCTGCACATAGGCGCGCTTGATATCGACCGCGGCTTTCTTTCACTTGACGGCGACATAAGCGGCATTTTTTATCTTGAAGATCCGCACATGAACGCGGGACGGAAGAAGCGCGGGCTGTTCGGCCGCTGAACGAAGCATGGACGTAATGGAGATATCCCCCCGAGCGCAGGCACTCATGCTGCTTGCTTCGGCACTTGCGGGCGTGGCAGCCGGAGCGGTGTTTGACCTTATCGGGGTCTTTTACCGGTCTCTCGGCGTGGGCGGCAAGCCTTCGTATTATGCGCGGCAGCTTCCTCTTGTCGGCGTCATAGGTCAGAACGACAGGCTTTACACCGTTGTTACGAACGCGGTGCTGTTCTGTGCCGATATGCTTTTCCCGCTTGCATGGGCGGCGGCACAGCTTTGTGTGTTTTTTGTCGCGGACGATGGGATATTCCGTATTTCCGGCTTGCTTGCGGGCGCTGTCGGGTTTTTCGTTTGGCGGAAAACGCTTGGTGTGCTGTTTCGTGCATCCGGAAGCTTTGTCGTTTACATACTTCGCGTGAGCGCGGCGTATATATGCTTTCCCGCGGCGTTTTTGCGGCGCGCCGTTCTTCGGGTTTTGCACAGGACCGTTTCGGCTGCGCTGCGTGCACGTCATGAGCGCACGGTGGCAAAGCAGGATGCCGCAGAGCGTGAAAGGCTTTTGACGCTCGCGGGCGCGGGCTTTGATATGGCGGGGGTGTTCGGACACCCGCAAAATAATTCTGAAAAAGAAGAAGGAAACGTGAAAAATGAACGGAGACGGAAAATTTTACGGCAGAGTGACTCTCGGTAAGGCGGGTTTTTTCGTAAAAACGGCACTTCTGGTGGTGGCGTTGTGCCTGCTCGTCACAGCATTTTCACTGTTTATGGAATATCGCCGCCTCGGAGACACGCAAAAACGGCTGGAAGAAGATATAGCCGCAGCCGAAGTGCGGGCGGCGGAGCTTCAATATGAGCTTGATGAGCCGATGGACAGGGAATATATCCTTCGGGTGGCGCGCAAAAAACTCGGGCTTGTTCTGCCCGAGGAGATAGTTTATTATACAGACCTCGAAACCTCCGGCAAATGACCGCTGCCTGAACTGCGGTCCGTAACCGAATATTGAAATATCCCACGGTGGACACAGAGCAGCGTATGCTTTTCATGTGTGCGGTCCCGTGGGATCTTTTATTATGATTTTATCTGTTTCAGCTGCCGAGGAGCACATCGACCGTGAATTCCGAGCCGTTGCGGAAGGCGATAATGGTCACGGTATCTCCGGGGGACATATTTTCGATCACCAAGCGGATATCTTCGATCCCGGTGACTGTTTTTCCGTTGATCGATGTGATTATATCGCCGGGGCGAAGCTTGGTCGCGGCGTCATATCCGGGATCCGAAACGGTTGCCACGGCAACGCCGGCGACTTCCGCTTTTCCGATCTGTTCAGTGCCGTCCACTGTGTATGTGAAACGCGCGCCCTTGGTAACGGCGGTCCCCATTATGCCGAGTCTTGCGGCTTTTTTCACTATCTGACCGCCTGTCCCCGCGCCGCCTGCGAGAATATCGTCGTATATTTTCAGCACGCCGTTGATGGGAATGGCAAAGCCAAGACCTTCAAAGCCGTCTTCGGTTATTTTGTAGGTGTTGATGCCGATGACCTTTCCATCGCCGTTTATGAGCGGACCGCCCGAGTTGCCGGGGTTTATCTGTGTGCTGGTCTGTATCAGCTTCATGGTCTTTTCAAGAAGTCCGGTGTCATCATAAAATCTGACCGAGCGGTCAACGGCGGAAATTATTCCGGTTGTCACCGTGCCTTTATATTCAAGTCCGCCGGGTGTGCCTATTGCCACAGCGGTCTCTCCGACGATCAGCTCATCGGAGTTACCGAATTCGGCTGCGGGCAGTCCATCGGCGTTGATCTTGATTATCGCCACATCGGAAAGCTCATTGCCGCCGATGTATTCGGCGCGGTGATATTTGCCGTCCGAGGTCACGACTTCAATTGCCGTGTAGTCTTCGATAACATGGTAATTGGTAAGAATATATCCGTCAGCCGTTTTTATTATTCCGGTACCGACCCCGTTTCCGCCGGTCTTCTTTACCGCTATGCCCACCACCGAAGGACAGACCTTGGCGGATATTTCGGGAATCGACAGCTTTCCGCTGCTTTCGCCGTCGCGTACATATATCACTTTTTCCACAGTCACGGTTTCGCACGGACCGCTCTGCGATGTCTTCGGTGACGTGAGAACTACCCATATAAGCAGCCCGAAGCAAACAAGAAATGCAGCCGTCATTATCGCTGCGTACACGAGCGCGCCGCGCCGTTGTTTTTTTCTTGCGGCTTTGTCAACATCGGCAAAATCCCATGTGAATACCTGCACGGTATCTTCGGAAGCCGCAGCGGTGTCGGCAGTATCTTTTTCATTCGCGGAATTTTCGCTGCCGGGGGCGGCATCGGCATCATCGACGCGATCTGTTTCGGTTTCTGCCGGTGCCGAGGTCTCGGTCACATCGGTGTCCACGACCGGAACGGTCCCGGTGCCGTCTTTTTTTATTTCTTCGTTTTGTTCGTTGAATTCGCTGTCCTGCATCTCATTCCTCTGCTCGGTCGTTGTGTTCTGTGTGGCGTTCCGGCGCCTTGGCGCGGGGAAGGGCAAAGGTGAACTCGCAGTTCTTGCCCGGCTCACTCTTGAGAGTTATTTCTTCACCGTGCGCCTTGATTATCGTTTGGGCTATGAACATACCGAGACCCACGCCTGTCTTATCCTTGCCGCGGCTTCTGTCGCTCTTGTAAAAGCGTTCGAATATGTGCGGCTGATCCTCAAGCGGAATGCCCTCGCCTTCATTGAAAACGCTTACGCTTACCTTTTTTTGGTTGTTTTCGTTGAGATATTTGATGCTTACGCTGAGAAGTCCGCCGTCATACGAGAATTTTATCGCGTTGTCGCAGATGTTATACAGTATCTGATATATCGCATCGTGGTCGCCCATGACATACATATTGTCATCGTCAATATTGAATTCGACGTCGAGATGCTTTTTGTCAATACGCTGCTCGCAGGAAATAAGTACCTGCCTGCCCATTTCGCAAATGTCGAACGGCGCCATTACGAACTTGCGGTCGCCCGCCTGGATGCGTGAGATATCAAGCAGTGTCGATACCAACCTCGAAAGCCTCTTGACCTCATCCTGAATGACGTGCAGGTAGTACTCATGCTTTTCCGGCGGTATCGCGCCCGAAAGAATGCAGTCTATAAAGCCGGATATCGTTGTCATCGGGGTGCGCATATCATGCGAAACGCTTGACATGAAGTTGTTGCGCATATCTTCAAGAGATGCGAGCGATTCAGCCATTTTGTTGAATGCGCAGGCAAGCTCGGCTATTTCGTCGTTGCCTTTTTCTGAAACGCGCACGCTGAAATCGCCGCCGGCGAATTTTCTCGCCGCGTCCCTCATTTCTTCAAGCGGCTGGGTTATACGTTTGGTTATAAAGTAAATTGCGAGGATAGCGATCATCATAACGACCACGCTTGTTATAACGAGGGTCATGAGTATCGATGTGCTGAAGCCGCTGCCGCCCGAAACGCGCGCACAGGCAAATACCGTGCCGCACACGTAGCTGTCCTTTACATATATCGGAGTGGCGCATATGATGCTTTTTTCATCGATAACGCCTTCGATCCTGGCGAGGCTTTTTATTTCAACGCCGCTGTTAACGTCGTCCATTATCTGCTTGGGAATGTATTTGCCCACAAGCTCATCATTTTTTGCGTTGTCGGTTATAATGATCTTGCCGCTGTTGGTGACGACAAATATCGAAAGATCATCCGTGCTCGCGGTGACTATTGCATCGAGAAAAGCACAGATGTCACGCTTGTAGATATCGCAGAAGGCTGAAAGATCGGATATTTCCGACAGCGCGTCTTTATCCTGAATGCATTCGGCGGTTGCCGAGGATGCCGCCGTTACCGTTGCCGTTTTGCCCTCCATTGCATTTCTGTTTACAGTGACGGTGGAAAACGCAAGCAGCAAAGCAAAGGACAAAAACAGTATCAGCGCGAATGCGGAAGCATATTTTGACATGATGCCTTTTGACATGGGTGTTCTTCCTCTCTTTGATATCTCTGCCGATGTGACCTATAAAACGGGGCTGTCGCACTTGCGCGCCACAGCCCGTATTGATTTTTGCCGATACCGCAGGCTCCGGGGATGCGCGCAGCACTCCGGAGGCGCAGTCGGTCAGGCGCGGTTAAGCCCGTGCCGTTCGGCTCAGTTGCCTACTACTTCGAATTTGTAACCGACACCCCAGACGGTCTTGAGCGTCCACTTGTCGGAAACGCCGTCAAGCTTTTCACGGAGTCTCTTGACATGAACGTCAACGGTGCGGGAGTCGCCGAGATAGTCGAAGCCCCATACCTTATCAAGCAGCTGGTCGCGCGTGAAAACGCGGTTGTAGTTGGAAGCAAGGAAATAAAGCAGTTCCAGCTCCTTGGGAGGAATGTCAACAGAACGACCCTTCAGTTTGAGCTCGTATTTCTGCTTGCTTATCTCAATGTTTTCAAATTTAATGACTTCGCTGTCGCCGGGTTCTTCGTGAGTGTTGCAGCGGCGAAGGACGGCTTTGATGCGCGCGAACAGCTCGTTCATATCAAAGGGTTTGACAACAAAGTCGTCGGCGCCCAGCTCAAGGCATACCACCTTGTCAACAACATCGCCCTTGGCTGTTATCATGATAATGGGTTTGGTTGAGAATTTGCGGATCTCAGTGCAAACATCTCTGCCGCTTTTGCCGGGCAGCATGATGTCGAGCAGCATTATGTCCGGTTCATATTTTTTGAATGTGTCGATGGCTTCGTAGCCGTCGGCGGCGGTTCTTACTTCGTATCCTTCATTTTCGAGACCCTGCTTGAGCAGATCTCTGATGTTGCTGTCGTCATCAACGACAAGAATTTTGGTGTAATTCATTTTATGACCCCCTCGTTTTATATTCCTTCGTTTTTTCAATGTCACAGTAAGGACGGTCTACTCCGCCTGGCGGGGTATGAACCTCTTCAGTATAGTAATTATACAGACGCAGTAAGTGCGTTGTGTGACGGTTGTATGAATTCTGTCGGTAAAAATTAACTTTAAACATACCATCGGGACGGTTTTGCGGTAGTGCTGATCCGTCCACTATCTTATTATAGCACAAAAAAGGCGGTTTGCAAATAGCTTTTGCCGATTTTGTTCATAATTTTTTGTTCTTTTGAGGTTTTAGTGATGAAATCACTTGAAAAACCGCGCCGGATGTTATATAATTATCTGCGGAAGAAGAAAAAACATATTTTGCGCACCTGCGCATTGATCACGGAGGCAAAAAAACAATATGAAACTCGGAATCGTTGGCTTGCCCAATGTCGGCAAAAGCACACTTTTCAACGCGCTGACAAGCGCGGGAGCTGACTCGGCAAACTATCCCTTCTGCACGATAGAGCCCAATGTCGGTGTCGTTCCCGTGCCGGACGCACGTCTTGACGCACTGGCAAAAATGTATTCGCCGGAAAAATATACACCTGCAACTGTCGAATTTTTTGATATAGCGGGTCTTGTACGCGGCGCCGCGCAGGGGGAAGGACTTGGCAACAAGTTCCTTTCGCACATACGCGAATGCGATGCGATACTTCATGTCGTCCGTTGCTTTGAGGATCCCAACATCATTCATGTGGACGGCAGCGTTGACCCGGTGCGCGATGTGGAAACTATAAATTACGAGCTGATACTTTCCGACCTTGAAATCGTTGAGCGCAAGCTTGAGAGGCTGCGCAAAAATGCCAGGAACGACAAGTCGTTGGCGGCGGAGCTTGACTTTTTCGAGCGGCTTGACCGTTGGCTCGGTGACGGAAAAGCCGCGCGCGGTATGGATATCACCGCCGACGAGACCGAAATGCTTCAGGATGCTCCCCTGCTTTCTTTGAAGCCGGTTATTTATGTTGCCAACGTCGGCGAGGATGATGCGGGGGGAGAGCCGAAGGACAATCCCCACTATAACGCGCTTAAGGCTTATGCCGATGCAGAGCACGCCGGCTGTTCTGCGGTCTGCGCGGGGATAGAAGCCGAAATTGCCGAGCTTGAACCTGATGAAAAGGCAGCGTTCCTTGAGGACCTCGGCATTGCTGAATCGGGACTTGACCGTCTCATACGTGCAAGCTATGAGCTGCTCGGTCTTATCTCCTTCCTTACGGCGGGACCGAAAGAGGTCCGCGCGTGGACGATAAAGAAGGGAACGAAGGCTCCGGGCGCCGCCGGAAAGATACACAGCGACTTCGAGCGCGGATTTATCCGTGCCGAGATAGTGGCATTTGACGATCTCATGCGCTGCGGGTCTATGCTTGCGGCAAAGGAAGCGGGGCTTGTGCGCAGTGAGGGCAAGGATTACGTAATGCAGGACGGCGATGTGACGCTGTTCAGGTTCAACGTATGATATCGGCAAATGGGGTGTTAAAAACTCAATTTGAGTTTTTAACACCCCGCCGTCATTGGCGGTTTTGCCGCCAATAAAACCGAAAAAACACGAATGCAGCGGGCGAAACCGAAAAAGCGGCAGGCTTAAGAATCTGCGCATTTACGGCATATATGCCGAGGGGTGCCGAAAGATCTGAAGGATCTTTCGGCACCCCAAAAGATTATATATTTTCGCGTTTTTTCCTACGCAGCAGGGCGGGGATGAGCACAGCGGCGGAGACGAATGCCAGAGCGGAGAGGATGACGATCCTTGCGCCCGCGCC
>CAKRTQ010000009.1 GCA_934402395.1 uncultured Eubacteriales bacterium
GAATCCGGTAGTCGAACTGCACGGAGGTGAAAACAATGAATCTTAACCGCTTTATGGAGGACAAGGCTCAAGCCTTGAAAGAGCCACAGTCCAATCCCTCAACATCATGCAACTCTTTCGCTGAGTTGCCCGACGGACATATCCCCGAAGGGCGGAAAAACACTGTCATGTCCCGCATTGCCGGGAAGTTGGTCAAGAGGTACGGCCGATACCCATGAGGCATGGGGGATATTTCTCGAAAAGGCGAGAAACTGCGCCCCACCTTTAAATGAGAACGAATTGGATGGCGTCTGGAGCAGCGCTGTGAAATTCGGCGAAGCGGTTTCCGCTCAACCGGGGTATGTGCCGCCGGAAGAATACAACGATTCCACTTCTTGCAAACCGGATGATTATTCCGACGTCGGACAAGCCTATGCCTTTGCCAAGCACTACCGCAATTATGTCCGCTATTCCCCGGCTACCGACTACATCGTATATGACGGCGTCTGCTGGCAAGAATCAAACCCCCGCTCTCAAGCGGCGATGCAACAGTTTACGGATACCCAACTCGCAGAGGCCGAAGCCTGGCTCACCCGAGCCGAGGAACGCCTGGAACAGCCCGGATTCTGGCAGCAACGCACCATAGCCGACCTACTGATGAAGCCCGAATACTTGGGCCATACGGTCAATTTCCGCACAAGAAGGAAGTCCTTCAAGTGCAAAAAGACCGTGTGGAACGATCCTTCCGAATGGTCGATTTTTGAGAACACCCACGAACCGATCATCGATCAGGAGACATTTGATATCGTCCAGCGTATTCGGGACGGGCGCAGGAGACTTACTCCGATCGGTGAGATGCCGATACTATCCGGAATGCTGTTCTGCGCCGACTGCGGAGCCAAACTGTACCAAGTCAGAGCGAGGGGATGGAAACACGAGCAGAAGTACTTCACCTGTGCATCCTACCGAAAAGGGCAAGGGCTGTGTTCTTCCCACCAAATTCACAATGTCCAGGTGGAAGAGATCCTACTTCGGCAATTAAAGAGCATTACGGCTTATGCACGTTCCCATGAAACGGAATTTGTTGAACTGGTCACGAAGCAGAACGAAAAGGAATTCAATCGCCTGATGCGTAGCAGCAACAAGGAACTTGTTCAGGTGAAAGAACGCATCAAGAAGCTGGATGGTATCATGCAGCGGCTCTACGAGGACAATATCGACGGGAAAATATCCGACGGTCGTTTTTCCAGAATGTCCGCCACCTACGAAACCGAGCAAAAACAATTGGATGCAAGAGTCTCAGAACTGGAGGCGGCCTTTGCGGAAGCTCGGGAGCAACGCCTGAATGTAGATTCTTTCTTGGAAATGGTTCGCCGGTACACGGACATTACGGAGCTCACAGCAGAGATCATCCGCTCTTTCGTGGAGAAGATCGAGGTGAAGAAACCGGAGAAAGTCCCCGGCACACGGACAAAAAAGCAGACCTTGGTCATATGGTGGAACTTCATCGGCGTGGTCGAAATCCCGCAACAAGAGCAAAAAGAAACGGCATAGCCTACATGATCGTAAGCTACGCTGTTTCCTTTGAGTACCTTTCGTCCTTAAGTGAATGCGGACTTGCGCGGTCCTTTTTGTTTTGCCTTTTCTTCCGGTCCTGAACCCGTGCCACTCTCGCGCAACAGTCGGCAGACCAACGGGCGGCTGATGTTTCGCACGCTCGCGGGCAAAACTGTTAATTCCAGGATGTCACTGGTTCAAGTCCAGCCAACTCGTTCCGCAAACGTGACGAGTTTTGTGGAGACAAAATCCTTTTTATTCTTATGTTTGAAAACGATTTTGAATATTCACAATTGCAATATTATAAAAAATGTTGAGAAATAATAATTTTATGGCATAATAATGAGTAAAGGGTGCTTTTTACGTTATTCAAGGGAGGTGAAAATATGCTCAAAGGGTTGATTTTCTTTATAAAGTTCAGCTGGAAAAACAGAAAGTCATATTTGATCTTGAATATAATAAATCAAATCTTTTTTGGAGTGCTACCGCTGATAATAATTGCTCTGCCCAAATTTATTATTGACGAGCTGATGTCTGAGCAGCGGATCGATAGGATAGCAATATATGTTGCCATCCTACTCGTAACTATTTTTATAAGCAACTGGGGAAGCACACATCTCAAGCTAAAGATAATGTCCGAGCGCTGTTATCTGTCAGCGGCTTTCGGCGAATATATGCATACGAAGCTTGTGAATGCCGATTTTTGCAATCTGGAAGATCCGAAATACTACGATATCAGAGAAAAAGCAAATAAATTCTTATACGGCGACTGGCACGGATTTTCGTATGTTTTGGAGAGTGCGCTTTCGATAGTCGGAAAAATTCTTACCTCGGTTGGGATCATTGTCATTATTTCAACAATGAGCATATGGATCGTGCTTGTTTTCATAGCGATGGTGACTCTCGGCTCAATAATAGATTACAAAGCCAAGAAAAAAGCTCATAGGTTTTCTGTGGATGCTGTCTGGATAGAGCGCCGCTGGAATTACTTTACCCGTATTCTCGAAGACCCCACGTATTCAAAAGAGATCCGTATGAATCAGATCGGTGGATGGCTGATCGATGAGGAGAAAAATCATGCATACGGCGCAATAGAATTCTATAAAAAGCGCAATGCCTGCTCGTCCGTATCAAGTTTTTTCAATGCTGTTCTTAATTTGATACAGAATTTAGTAACGTACATTTATCTTATCTCGGAAGTCCTGCACGGAATGATATCCATAGGCAGTTTTACTATGTATGTGTCTGCCGTGACGTCTTTTTCAAATGCAATAAAAAGCGTGATCACGAGTATACTTGATATAAAAGTATACGGAATATATTACAATGCATTGGAACAATATTTAAGCATCAAAGAGACCATGCGGGAAAACGAAAAAAGACCATTGCCCGATTCTGAGCACTATAAAATAGAGTTTCGTAATGTATCATTCAGATATCCGGGGCAAAGCACATATGCATTAAAAAACATAAACATCACGATAGGAGCGGGTGAGAAGCTTTCCGTTGTCGGAGAAAACGGTTCCGGCAAAACCACATTTATAAAATTGCTTTGCCGGCTTTATGATCCGACAGAAGGCGAGATATTATTCAACGGGATCAACATACGCGAGATCGATTATGATGCGTATATATGTCAATTTGCGGCTGTTTTTCAGGATTTCAAATTGTTCTCCTTCTCTGTAAAGGATAATATCGTTTGGGGTGACGATTCGGACGGCACTCGCACGAAGGCGATCAAATTGACGGATGACATCGGTCTTGGCAAAAAGATCGGGAAGCTTCCCCGCGGAATAGACACGACCGTATACAAAGAATTTGACGCAAACGGGTTTGAGCCGTCGGGAGGCGAGGCGCAGAAGATCGCCATTGCCCGTGCTGTTGCCAAGGATGCACGGATCATCATTTTGGATGAACCCCTGTCGGCGCTTGACCCCAAAGCGGAATATGAAATATTCAAGGATTTCGATAAATTGGTCGGCAACAATACTGCCGTGTATATTTCGCATCGTCTTTCCTCCTGCCGATCCTGTGACAATATTGCGGTATTCGATAACGGCGAAATATGTGAATTCGGTACCCACGATGAGCTGATAAAGAAAAAAGGCAAATACAATGAGTTGTATTCGCTTCAGGCGCAGTATTATGTGGTTTGACGCGGTAGGTATTGTTGATCTCCGTTTGCCGTTATAGCGGAAAAACAATTATTATGTTCTGAACGAGGAATAGGATGCCTTCTGGAGTTATTCGGAATTTGTAAATTGTAAGCGCATGAAACCGTTAATTCCAGGGTGTCACTGGTTCAAGTCCGGTAGGGGGAGTCAAGTGTAGGGGGCTATAAGTCTTTTCTTACAGACTGCCATTTTTACATTGGTGCAAATAATTGAAATGCACCACGCAATGTGCCCAAATTAGGGTAAAGACAAATCAGAATTTACAAGAGGTGTGTTATGATACACAAAATGAACCTATGTCATGATCCATTCGTAAAGATAAAAGAACAAACAAAAACAATAGAAATGCGGCTATTTGATGAGAAGCGTTCGTCAATATCAACTGGTGATACCATCATATTTACAGACACAAGCAATGAAGAGAAAATTGAATGTTTGGTAATCAATATGTATCGTTATCCAACGTTTGAAGAATTGTATCGGCATCACAGTAAAGCATCCATCGGATATACCAAAGACGAGATTGCAAATCCGAAAGACATGTTCGCGTATTATTCTGACGGAATGATACAGAAATACGGTGTTGTTGCCATTGAAATACAAGTTCGTTAACTTACGATTTGTCGAGATGGGTAAAAATATGGGAGTTGATGAATGCATACCATTTGTTACGCTTTTAATAATCACCCCAACACAAAAAGTACTTATCGTCTGACACACTTTCGAAAATTATCCGAAAAAACAAGATTTTGTTTTGCCTTTTCTTCCGGTCCTGAACCTGTGCCACTCTCGCGCAACGGTCGGCAGCCCGCAGGGCGGCTGATGTTTCGCACGCTCGCGGGCGAAACCGTTAATTCCAGGGTGTCATATCTTCGTTTTTGTTTTATTGGCATGAGCCAGTATCAGGGGGGAACAGTGACTTGTATGTAAAAGTAAGACGCCGCTCCCTTGCTTTTTTGCCGAGTAATGCGACTTGGCAGTTGAAAAATAGATTTTTCTATTGAAAAAAGCTTTTCGGTGTGTTATAATATGACTGCATGAACGAATTTGGTCATATTTACAGGTGGCGTGGATTTGGCTTTTTTGATTTTAAACCGAGCAGATTAATATATGCTCGGTATGCGGAAAACTTCGGGTGACCAGTTAACGCAAGCTGTTGGAATTACAAAGGGCTCTTTTTGCAGATTTCTTGAATCCAAAGAACTGTTCTTTGCAGTCTTTGAAGATATTCATACCGAACTCTATGATATTGCCGATTGAGTGCTCCGTGAAATATTGGCTTGCAGCCGGAAGAGCGGGCGGAAGAGGCTATTCTCGCCGTTTGCAAGCGAATTCCGGACACCGATGCGATGACTTTTATTGAAAATGATGTATCGTCAATTCTGCAAAGACTTCCCGATAATATAAATTCAGAGCATTATCACGATGATGAAACGCATATTAGTGCCTTGCTTGAAGCAAATGTACTCAGCCCAAAGGTGGTGCAGAGCTGACGACCACAACGGTGCGTGGATTGATTTTAACGATTTCCCACAAGGAGCAAATTGGTTCCCTTTATCCGCAGTGCTGGATCTATTGGTGCGCGGCGCCTGTGCGGAATTATTTTCATAAAAAGCGAAAGCTGCCGTAAGGCGGCTTTTCAAAGGCAATGCGGTTAGCATAGTCTAACTGTCGCTGAGCAGAGGAGTATCAAGGATGAATATTTAAGAGCTGAAACAATACAGAAGCGATTCGCTTCTCGGGACGCTGGGCGCATTTCTGATGCTTGTCGGCGATCTTTGCCTGAGTGTAATTCCGGCAAGCCAAAGTGACAGCGGACTGTTTATTAGAGAAGCATACCTGAACGGGACAAGGGAAGCGTGGCGACTGCCGCTGCTTATTTCAACCGGGCTTGTCGGTATAGCGCTGGGATTTTTCACGGTTCGGGTGTCGTACCGTCAGATATTGCCGCGGTATCGCAAGACACGGATGACGGTTCTTGTCGGCGGCGTGATATATGTAGCCACAGCCGGTGCACTGCACTTGTTCATCGGCAGCCTTGCCGATTGGACAGCCACATTGTCGCCGCTGCTCGGACGGGAAGAAACGATAACCTTGATGCAGAAGTATTACAGCCGTCTGATGCCCGCAATGTACTTCGCGTATGCGGGAATGATTCTGCTGATTCTCGCGAGTGTTTTTGCGGTGCTGACGAAAAAGACGGTTCTCCCGCAGAGGATGTTTGCCCAGCATATGATCGTTTTTCAGGTCGTGTTAGTGGTGATTCCGGATATCCGGCAGGCGCTTGGCGCAGATATTTCCATATGGGATTTTGTTTTGAGCCAGGGCTCCGGCAATGCGGCGCTGTGCATCTGGATGTTTGCGAACGCCGCTTGGGCGGGCAGAAAAACGAAAAAGATAAATGCTGAGGTGAGCTGACATGGATAAAATGAAGGGCAACAGTGTTGTTGTCGCAGAAAATAAGAAAATCAGTGCATTCGCGCATTTGCTGCGCGGGATATATAAGATTTCCGGCGCGAAAAAGGCGTTCGGTCTGCCGGAGGACGAGATCACAAAGGTCATCGAAAAGCAAAACCGCCATCGCGGCGTATTTATACCCACCGACCGCAAGGCATATTATGAGGCAATAACGGTGAACGGATTTCCGTGTCTGATTGTCCGTGAAAAACCGGAACCGTTGGAGCGTGCGATCCTTTACTTTTTCGGCGGCGGCATGGTAATTGGTCCCGATAATGGCGACCTGCCTGTGATGCGCAAGCTGATGCGGGACACCGGGTGCGATGTGTGGTTCCCGTTTTATCCGCTCTGTATGGAGCATTGCATCACCGAAACTTGCGCAATGGTGTACGAATGCTATCGCAAAATGATAGAGTTTTACGGCGGCGGAAATGTCAGCACCTGCGGTTTTTCTTCAGGCGGAGCGCTTGCACTCGGCATTGCGGCACATAACAATGCGCAGGCACATCCGCTGCCGCAACCGAGGCACATTGTTGCCGTCTCTCCGGGAGAGGTGCCGTGGAACGATGCCGAAAAGGCACGGATGTAAGAGTTGAATGCAAGGGACGTTGCTATCGACTACGCCTTTATGGTGACGGTTGAAAAGTTCATGCGCCACGGGCAAAAGGATGTACCGGGCTATATGATCTTCGGTTCGCGCGGAGATTTTTCCGGCGTGGACGATGTTCATTTCTTCTATTCCGCAGACGAGGTGCTTTACGGCGCCCTGCCGGACTTTGAGGAAGCCTGCAAACGCGCCAAGGTTCCATACACCGCCTTTGCCCGACCGAAGATGGTTCACTGCTACTGTATGCTTCCATACTTCAAAGAGGCGCGTGAGGACTTTACCAAGATCACGGAGATTCTGAAGAAATGAGATCGGAGCAATGCTATGAAATGCTTTGAATTCGGCACGGAGAACCCGGAACTTATGGTTCTGTTCCATGGCGGCGGCACAAGCTATCTCGGCATGCTGCCAACAGCGAAAGAAATGGCTAAGGTCTATCATGTGGTGCTTGTTGCTTACGATGGATTCAATCCTGACGAGCCGGAAACGGAGTTCGTATCGCCGATGGACGAAGCCAAACGGCTCGGCGATTATATCGTGGCACATTACGGTGGCAAGATCGACATTCTCTACGGCATTTCCTACGGATGCCGCGTACTGATGGAGGTCCTTGCAAATAAGCGTCTGACGATCACAACAACGATCGCCGACGGTATGGGGCTTCGGGACTATCCCAACATCAAGAGCAAGTGGGGCAAGGATGTTTATTGTTTCTTCTTTACTGGTCTTTTTTATGCGATCATGGGTCATCCGGGACCGAAAAGAAAGAAGTTTCTTGCAAAGATCTCAGGGCGGACGCTTGAAGAAGCCGACCGTATCCTTTACGGCAAGGCGACATGGCGCAGCTGGAAGAACCAGGACTACGATCTGATCGGCAAAAAGACAGACTATTCCCTATTTGAAAGAACCGATATGTTCCTATGGTATGGGATCAGGGGCAGTGTGGACAAAAAACTGTCGGCAGGGCTTGAGACCCTGAAGAGAACCGGATATCCGTTTGAAACAAAGATCTTTACGAATCTGGGTCACGGCGGCCTTGCCGGTGAACATCCGGAAGAGTTTTTACAAGAAGTTCAGGCGGCGCACCGGCACTCCTTGGAGCAATGACAGAGAGCGATCCGGAAAAATAAAGCTGTAAAATCCGGAATGATCGGATGGTATGAGAGTTTTGAAGTATAGAAAAAACAAGAAAAGAGAGGCGTGGGACGATGAAGATCTATACATTCGGGAAAGAAGACGCACCGGCTGTTTTGCTGCTGCCGGGCACCTGCTGCCACTGGAAGAGCAACTTTGGGCATGTGATACCGCTGCTTGAAACGGACTTTCGGGTGCTCTGTGCCAGCTATGACGGCTTTGACGAGACCGAGCGGACGGAATTTCCGACAATGATCGAAGAAACCGAAAAAATCGAGGATTACATACAAAAGCATTGCGGCGGGCATATCCGCGCGGCTTACGGCTGCTCCCTCGGCGGTTCATTCGTCGGGCTGCTGGCTGCAAGGGAACGCATTCACATGGACTATGGCATTTTAGGCAGTTCTGATCTTGATCAGGCGTCGAAATTTGCCGCTAAGCTTCAGACCGATTTGCTGCTGCCCCTCATTTATCCGGTGATACGCGACGGTCGGTTCAAAAGCCGTTTTTTGCAAAAGCGGATGGAAAAACGCACGGCTCAGATGGGCGATTATGTGAAAGCGTTTATGGAAATGTTCGGCGGCGCACGTCCCTATGTCACAGAGCAAAGCTGCAAAAATCAGTTTTACTCCGACCTTATCACGCCGCTGCCGGACAAAATCGATGTGCCGGGCACTGAATTCCATATTTTCTATGCCCTCAAAATGGGCGAAAACTACCGTGCTCGCTATGAACGGCACTTTGCCCATCCGGTGATCCATGAGCAGAATTTGCAGCACGAGGAGCTGCTCGCTTGTTGCCCGGAGCAATGGGCGGCGCTTGTCAGGAAAATCATCGGCTGAAAAGTGCTGATAAATTACAGCAAGGCACCAACGCGCTTCGGTCAGGAGCTTGCTGATTCCTGTGAGAGGGCAGTCCGAGGATATGGGAGAGCTTTCGTTTCTTCCTGCGTTTGTTGGCTTTGGGGTCGGCGCGTGGATTTTGCTTGCGCTTGACCGTTTGATACCACATCTGTATGCTGGCAGCGAACATGCCGAGAGACCGAACCCCAAGCTCGGCTGCACAGTCATAATGGTGCCGCATATGGCATTGGGTTAAGGAGAGGATGCAATGAAGTTTAAGACATTTGGAAATCAAAACGATCCCGCGGTTTTGTTTTTTCATGCTATCTTTACGGGCAGACCGGTTCCGTTCGGGTATCGGCTTGTAGACAATGGAAGAAAAAACAAAAAAGGAAAGAGTACGCTTGACCTTGCAAAAGATCCGGCGACAGCCCATGTTCGTTTGAAGTTGTTTTTGATGGTGCAGTATGAAGGATATGGCTCTCATCAACTTGGTGAATGGTTAAACCGTCAGGGATACAGGACTTCAACCGGGGCAAAATTCCATTCCGGCGGTGTTCTTAGAATACTTAAAAGCCCGCTTAACCGAGGATTTCTTGTCAGAGGCAATGTGAGTTCAGAAAGAATCCCAGAACTACAAATCGTGCCGGATCAGCTGTTCTTTCGCGTACAGCAGATTCTTGAAGAAAGAGCCTGTAAAGAAGGACATAAACGCACTGTGTGCCGTACCAACAAAAGTCAATTTTTGCTTGGAGGAAATCTTTTCTGCGGACATTGCGGATGCCGTTTAGTGGCAAGCCGCAGAACAGAAAAAACAGTACATAAGGACGGTAGAGCACCTGACTTGCACTTTGATGTTTCCGCAAAGCGGAATGCGGTCGTTCCGACCGCAAGACAAAGTGGCGTTTTGCCCGCTCGCGGCCGAAACCGTTCGCAGAGCTCCGAGCTGTTATGTCATGGTTCATCGATTATGTCTCCAACTTTTTAGTACAATAAAAATCCCTCACGGCAATGCTTTACCAAACAATACATTGCCGTGAGGGATTTTTTCAATATATCCGACCTACTGTTGACTTAATGTGCCTGTTCGTCGTTGTCGATGATCATGGTAGTTTGAAATTCATTGTTTTCACATTTGAACGCAACATTTCCGTGATATTTTGCAACTATGCTTTTTATGCCGAGTATCCCGAATCCGTGCAGGCTCGGATCGGTTTTTGTTGTGCTCAGGTATTCTGTGTCAACGTTATGCTCAGTGGGATTTTTTATGTTGATGATCACGGAATTATTCTGTGTTGCGACATACAACCGAATGATCTTTTCTTTATCCGTAACTTTGTCAGTCGCTTCTATCGCATTATCCAGAGCGTTTCCCAAAGCAATTGCCAGATCTATCGGCGAAATGTTGATCCTGTCTATATTTCTGTATGAATAATCTATCTCTATCCCCATTCTCCTTGCTTCATAGGTCTTGTTGCTTACGATCAGGTGCAATATTCCGTTTTGACTGTTTTGCGAGATGACCGAATTAGTGATGACGGAGTATTCGTTCTTCAAAGATGACAATGCGTTTTCATATTTTTTATTTTCGAGCGCATCGATCAGACCGAGTATGTAGTTTTTTTGATCGTGGCGTATTTTCAGCAAGTCTTTTTGATGCATCAGGAGCTGTCGGTATTGTTCCTCCTGCTTTTTGATGATTTCTGATGCCATTTCGATTTGCGTATCCTTCATTGTGCTGTTGTATACGTTATCAATGACATCAAACATCAGGATGTTCGACAATATCAGCAGTGAATAGCATAGCAGTGCCGCAAGCACAAAAGAGCTATTGCTTTGAGGAATCAAAATATAGTAATTATATTGCAGCAGCATAACAGCCACAGTTGACAGAGGAACAAGGATAATAAAAAAGGTGCTTTTTTTGAAGCGTCCGAACAGAAGTTTGTGCTTACTGAATTTAAAAATGATGATAAAAATATATACGAGAAATTTAGAAAGGAGCAGCCCCATTACGTAGTAAACGCCGGTTCGCCCCTTCTCTAGATCTATTGAGAACAGAATCGACATGGTACCGGCTACAATGATCTCCGCAACAGTGGGAATGGCGATTATAAGCAAAGGCATTATCAAATGGTTATACCATTTCATATCGAAAATCCACGATGCCGATACTGTAAGTGCCGAAAGAACTAACAGATTGATCAGGCGGTTTTCGGCAAATGTCAACGTGAGCGTAAATAAGACGGTTATCAGCACGAAGCATAATAATGTGATTGAATTTTTGGTTTTTCTGCGTGCAATGATATCATAAAATAAGAAAAACGAATAGACCGTAAAGGCGGCGCTTAAAATATTCAACAATATATTCTGAAGCAAAGTCATAGGTTTTTCTCCAAAAAATCGGCGTATCGGGTTATTACGTCTGTTTTTTTTCTGACGCTTATCGGCACTCTGTCACCGTTGGTCAATATAATCATGTAGTCGTCTATCTTGTGGATCTGCTTCAGATTTACTATGTACCCCTGGTGCACCTGATAAAATTCAAAGTCCTTCAATTCGGAATATATATCCGACAGATTGGCAGTTATCTCGACGTCCTCTCCGTCAACATGGAAGATAAGATGCTTTTTGACGCACTCAATGTAGTATATTTGTGAGATCGGTACCCTGCGGGGCGTTTTTCTTTGCTGAACGATAATATATTTTCTGCTTATCTTGATTTTGTCGTATGCCCTTTTCATCACGGTGAAGAACTTCTCTTTCGCGCAATCCTTCATCAGGTAATAAAAGGCGTCGCAGTCATAGGATTCGACTGCATATTGAGGATAACCGGTATAAAAAATTATGATCACATCGTTGCCGGATCCTCTGATCCTTTTTCCGATCTTGATCCCGTCGTCTTCGGGCATATCAATATCCAATATTATGATATCGGCTTTTTTTCCATTGTTAAGCTCGTTGCAAAGTTGATGACCGTCCGAGAATCTATGTATTTTTGCGTTGGGATCAAATTCCATGCAAAGGTCTTCGAGCCTGTTCAATTCGGCCGTCAGATCATCACATATGTATATTTTCATTTTGCACCTTGCGCCCTTTCGCTGCAGTTCTGCCGCTAAGCATTATAGCATATGTAATGAAAAAAGTAAATGGTTATGAATAATTAATTTAGACTCGAACGTATCAGTTTTAGCAACGAATAAGCATATTAACTCAACACTTGTCGAATAATGTTGAAAGCAACGGCTTGACATGGTAGAATAATATTGCTAACCGAATCGCGCAACATCGTAATTTTCGATCATTTTTTTAGGAACAAAAAACGGTGAGCCCTTTTGAATACCGAACAGAAGCGGAGGATCGGAACGAACGAAGCCCGCAGGGCGTTTACCTGTCCTAGCTTTCTCAATTGTTTTTTACTTCGTTGGTCTCACATCATTGATAAATGAACAAAGTCAATATAATAAACATATCATAACGCAAGGAGCCGCTTTATGTTAAAACAGCGTATCGATAAATTTAAGCAAAATGTTTTAAAGACGTTGAAAAATTTTGGATTTATTATAAACATGCTTTGGAAAAACTCTCCATGGCAGTGCGTGTTTATAATAATAATTGAAACGCTCACCTCATTCATTCCGCTTGCTTATGTTTACATAAGTAAAAAGATCATTGATTCTATCTTGCTTGAATATACGAATAAAGCTATCGGGACTCTCATTTTGTGGTGCGTGCTTTTGGTGATAATCAACATTTCGGGTAAAGTACTGGCGAATATAAGAACGATAATATGCACCCAATCCGGAGCAAAAATAAATAAACGCATAAATGAACTGATTATCCAAAAATGCTTGGAGTTTGATGTTTCGTTTTATGACGATAAGGAGTCGTATACAGCCATAAAGGAGGCTTATCAGACACTGGGACGCGGATGGGAAAATATGATAGGTTCCGTGTTTTCCATTTTCGGGCAACTAATGACCGTTGTAAGCCTGGCATCAACCGTGCTCATAGCAAATGCCGGCTTAGGACTTTTGCTACTTATTTCTTTGATCCCATTTTTGATATTTGAGGTCAAGTCAAGAAAGGCTCGACATAATTTTCAGAAAAATCAGATACCCGAAAACAAAAAAACAGGATATCTGAGCGGAATACTGACAGGGCGTGGATATGCCAAAGAAGTCAGACTGTTCGGATACGGCAGCGCGCTGAAAGAAGAGTTTTCGAGGATGTTTGATAAGAAAATAGACGATCAGTCGAGATTGTTGAAAAGAGATTATTCTATCAGAGCTGTGCTTTCAACAGTTGTCATGATAGTTTTGGGGTGTATAAATGTATTTTTTGCCTTTCTCGCTTTGAGAGGCGACATAACGATCGGTGATTTTCAGCTTTATTACGGCAGTGCTACAGCGCTTAATACCAATATAAGCGGTATGTTTATAATGATCGCAAATTATTTTGAGTATGACTTGTATTCGGATATTCTCGGCAACTTTCTCAAGCTTAAACCGAAACTGTTGCTTGACAACGGCGCTGATCTTCATCTGGACAGCGCACCTAAAATAGAATTTAAAAATCTTTGTTTCAGGTACCCGAACACAGATAATTATGCTGTGTCAGATGTTTCATTGACCATCAACCCCGGAGAAAGCGTTGCTCTGGTCGGATATAACGGAGCGGGAAAGTCAACACTTGCCAAACTTTTATTAAGACTATACCCCCAGACATCCGGAGAAATATTTATCAATGACAACAGAATAGAGATGTATTCTCCCAACAGTATATATAAAAATTACAGTGCTGTTTTTCAGGACTTTTGCAGATATGGCTTTACGGTAGGAGAGAATATTTCGATCTCTGATTGGGATAAAAGATCGGATAAAGCAATGATCGAAAATGCCGCGAAAGTCGGTGAGGCGTATGATTTACTGTCACGCCTCGGAAGTGATACATATATCACAAAAAATTACGACACTTCCGGTATTGCGGATCTGTCTGGCGGTGAGTGGCAGAGAATTGCGATCGCGCGTGGCGTGTTCAGAAATTCATATTTGATCGTATTGGATGAACCAACATCGGCACTTGATCCTAAAGCCGAATATTTGCTGTATCAAAAATTCTTGGAGATCATGCGCGGAAAAACGGTGCTTTTGGTTACGCACAGACTGTCGAGCGCTCGTTTGACAGACAAAATAGTATACATGGAAAACGGCAGGATATCTGAAGTCGGAACTCACGAAGAATTGATGGATCTGAACGGAAAATATGCTGCGCTGTTTCGTATGCAGTCGGAAAATTATCGGGATGGAGATTGAAATTATCGGTGGATTTCTGACACCGGCGGGCACTTTTATTATTGCAGCTTATTGCGTAAGGCAATGAGCTGTTATGAAGACAAAGTCGAGCATTTGAAACAGGAGTTTGGCGCAGTACGGCACTTTCTTCCGCCGCCTGTACCGCACGCGCTTTGAGTAAGCGCGTATTCTGCCGATCATGGAGCTGCCCAAGCGTCTCAACGGTCATAAATGTAAATATATTTTTGATGAACTTGACAGAATAAAAGAACTACAATATAATAGATACAGTATTTATAAGTGCGTGCATAATAACGCTCCGGTTAAATGCGGCTATCGTAAGCTGTAAGAAAGAGCGCGAAGTTGCTCAAAGTGCCGTTTCGCACTGACCGCTGCCTGTTCAGCCAGCCGCATTTAAGGGTGTTTTTCTTTAATCCGAAGGCGAGGGCGAACCGCGGAGAGCCAAGCGTTGATCCGAATGGCGTACTTATCAAAAAATGTTTGGGAGCAAGTGAAAATGTATAACGAAATTACCTGTGATAAAGTAAAACATATTTTGCGTGACAATATGTTTTATAATGCGATCCATCTGGATACTTTGAATTATATGGCGGAAGAGCATACATTTGCGGGCGGTTTCTGCAGCGAGGATGCGGTCATCTTTGCGGATTTCTGCGCACATACCGACGCACACGGTGCGGCAAACAATGTATATGTGTGTCCTCTGAAGAAGAGCTTTGACTATGCTGCCGCGGCGCGGTTTGTTGAAAAAACTTTTCGGGCTAAAAGCATCAGCGTGGATGTTCAGCTTCTTGAAGCGGATACCGCAAACGATGTTAAAATAAAATTTTCTTCCTTATGCCCGTATCGCCGCGAAATAAAGGATTATGTTGCAAAAAACGAAATTGCGGCGGAGAACGGTCCGGTTCGGGCTCTTACCCCGGAAGATAAGGACATATTTTGCAATGCCGGGTTTGCCGCCATGCCACAAAGACCCCCGGTATCGGTTTTGTTTACTGTTTTTGTTGAAAAAGGAGCCGGGAAAATTTTGGGGTACTTTGATGAGCAAAAGATTTTGGGATATCTGTCTTATCAGTGCCTGTACGAAAATGTTTTTGATCTGGATTATATATATGTTTTAAGCGGGCAGAGAGGCAGGGGGATCGGCTCGGCGCTGGGCAGGCAGTATGCGTCTTATGTTGGCTCGCAAAAAGGAATGGCGCTTTGGAGCAATGCCCGGAACAGAGAATCGGAAGCTACGGCGGAGGCATGCGGCTTTGCGGCGGGGCGACGTGCGTTCTTATTTTCCTGAACGGAGAGATGACGCGCCGGAGGCGGAGGTTCGCCGCGGCGTTTTGTCCTGAATCCATACCGTTGCAGCTCATCTTGTCTTCCTATTTATATATAGATGAGTGACGCACAAAAAACATATGCATTTGCCGCATGAAGCTTGCGGCTGCGGGCGCGGCGGACAGACTCCGTCTGCGCCCGTTTTTCGTCGGTAACGGATCCTCCCGGTATGCGTTTGCCGCGGTGTGCGGCGAACGGCGGCGGGAAAATGCTCATCACAGGCGGAATTTTGCAAGTTAAAAAAAAGAAATTGCAGAAGAGCGGCTGAAAACCTGTTAAAATGCCAAAAAAATTGCGATGAGGGGTTGACAAACAGAAATCTATGTGATATAATCAATGCATTAAATATTTGTACTGTTTTTTGCCTGCGCTCCTTTCTTCCTTGATTTGAAAATGGTTCCGGTAAAGTCAAATACAGGGCGGAAAAAGCGGCGGGTACCGAAATCAGATATTTAAATTCATAATTTATGGAGGAATCAACTATGAACAAGAAATTCAAATCCATTCTGACGATGGCTTTGTCTCTGGTGCTTGTTGCCGTTATGTTTGTGGGTTGCAAACCCAAGGGCCCGAATGGTCCTGATAACCCTAAGCCGGCTGCGCTCAAGCAGGCTGAATACAATACCACCACAGCGACAATGCCGAGCAACTGGAACGCACTCACCTACGCTGATAACAATGACACTCAGATCATGAACTACATCAGCTCTTCGTTCTTTGAATATGACTACAAGTTCGAAGGCGGCAAGAAGTTCAATGCCGATGGTACTATCAACAAGGCGGGTATAGTTGCCGGCGCATACACCACCAACTACTCCGCAGCAACAAAGCTTGAGGATGTCACATCTTCCGTTGATGCAAAGTGGGGATATACTGACGCCCAGAAGAAAGAGGGCGGCTACGCTTGGAAGATCACCTTCCGTGACGACCTGAAGTGGGACGACGGTACTGCCATCAAGGCAGCTGACTTCGTTTACTCCATGCAGCAGCAGCTTGATCCTGCTTTCATGAACTTCAGAGCGAACACCTACTACGATACGCTCAAGATCAAGAACTCCAAGGCTTACTTCTTCCAGAATCAGGAAGGTACCTACGAGTCTGTTACGAGCTTGGGCTATGCAAACAACGCCGCAGCTATCGCAGCCGGTAAGGTTATCTACATCAATGTATACGACTTCTACGGAGCCGAGGGTTATGTAGATGCCAACGGCAATGCCTGCCCGCAGTGGGTACCCTACACCGACGAAACCGTTTACGATACCGCAAATGCGTGGAAGGCCGGTAAGCCCGAAGATGCTTTCTCAGCGAAGGATCTTTGGGCAAAATACGGTGTTGCTTACCTTGAGGTCGGCGCCGGCAATGCATCCTGCGCAGGTATCTATGTAGAGAACACCCAGCGTGACGTTAAGTGGGAAACCGTCGGTATTTATTCCATCGACGATGAGAATGCTGTCGTTGTTTGCTTCGATAAGGCATTCAAGTTCCTGCACGATGACGGTTCTCTCTCCTACCTCGCAGGGTACTACATGCAGTCTCTTCCCCTTGTTCAAAAGGCCAAGTACGAGGCTGCCAAACTCGCGCCTGCAACCGGCGCGACTCTCTGGACCTCGAGGTACAACTCTTCTCTTGAAACCACCGCAAGCTGGGGCCCCTACAAGCTCGCTGAGTTTGAAGCAGGCTCTCACTACAAGCTCGTCAAGAACGAGAACTGGTACGGCTGGAACATGGAGGAGTACAAGAACCAGTACAACATCACCGCTATCAACTGCCGCAAGGTTGAGGAATGGTCCACCCAATGGATGGGCTTCCTGAACGGCAGCTACGACGATGCAACCCTCGCTACCGAGAATGCAGCAGAGTATGTTGACTCCAAGTACGTCTACTATACCTCCAACGATACCGGTACATTCGGTATGCAGCTTTACAGCAACCTGAACGTCCTCAAGGGCAGCGGAAACAACAACGGTATCCTTGCTATCGATGAGTTCAGACAGGCACTCAACCTTGCGCTCAACAGAAGCGACCTCGTTGAAAAGATCTGGCCGGGTACCGCAATTCCGTGCTTCGGTCTTATAAACGTTGCATATTACTACGATATTGAAAACGCTCCTACTCTTGCAGACGGCGGTCAGTATCGTAACACCAAGCAGGCAAAAGAGGGTATCCTCCGTGCATACGGCTTCACCCAGGGCGCGGACGGCAAGTGGACCTCCGGCGAGCTTAAGAACCTTGATCTTGACGAGGCTTACAGCGCTCTCACCGGCTACAATCCTACTCTTGCAAAAGAGAAGATGGCTGAAGCTGTCAAGGAGCTTACCGCAAATGCCGATAAGTACGGCTACGATGCAACCAAGAACATAACCATCGTTTACGGTGCTTCCGTTGATAACGATAAGCAGAGATTCAGAGCCAACTATCTCCAGGATATTATCGACGGTCTGACAAAGGGAACTACTCTTGAAGATAAGATCGACGTTGTGTTCGATGCGTCCGCCGGCGCCAAGTGGTCTGATGCTTTCAGAAGCGGCAAGACCCAGATCGGCTTCGGTTACGGCTTCTCCGGCAACCCCTTCAACCCCTTTGATATCGTAGGTGGATTCGTCAACCCCGAGGATTCTCTCAACTACCATACGTATTGGGACACTTCCGCTATTGACATGACCCTTACAATGCCCGCGGGCGACTACGCCGGCGCAGGCGAGACCATCACCATGAGCGTTCAGAACTGGTTCTTCTGCCTCAACGGTCTTGCCGAGAGCGAGAAGGCACCCAAGAAATACAACTGGGATGCAGGTTATGCCCCTGTTGAGACAAGACTTATGATCCTCTCCGCTCTTGAAGAGCTGACCATCAAAGAGAGCCGCTCTGTGATGCTTATCGCAGCGTCCGGCGGATCCTTCCTTGGCGCTAAGTTCTCCTATATCACCGATGTTGAGAACGTGTTCATGGGCTTCGGCGGTCTTAGATACATAGAAGTCAACTACACCGATGCTGAGTGGGCTGACTATGTAAAGGCTAACAATAACGACCTTACCGCGGAGTACAAGAAGTCCGAGTGATCCTGGTGTCAGGGGTGGATCACCCCTGACCGGGGTTCCCCGGTATTAACCAATCGGCGGTGAGCTTGTAGCTCACCGCTGATTTGTCTATTCACGGATCGTTAATAAGCCCCTTAAAGCCATCATAATAATGACTACCTTGCTTTACTTTTGGGAAAAAACGATGCCGGGATGTGGAAATTCATAACTGTCAACCGATCAAAGTACAACCCGCCTGAGCTGTAAAATGCAAAAGTGAATGGTTGATTACCGAATATACGTATCAAACTATATTAATGTTGTACCGTGCGCCTGACTGCGATGTGAGCGCACGCGGGGTATCGCGCGCCTGTGCGCGTATTATGAGACTCGAAAGCTATGAATTGGGAAACAACAAAACAGAGGAGAAATACCCATGTATATGTTTAAATATGTTGTGAAACGTCTGGGCCTGATGCTCTTCACATTTATTATCATCTTCACGATGTGTTTTGTGCTTATCAAGCTTCTGCCCATCCCCACCAATGTTCTTCCGGGTCAGGACCCTGAGATCATAATGAAAACGCTGGAGGGGCGCGGATGGATCACCAACATCAGAGAAGGGGAAAACGGAGTCTATGAGTACGACCGTGTCCCGATAATGCTCCAGTACGGAAACTATATCAAGAGGGTGCTTATCAAGGGCGATTTCGGTATTGCCACCACCTACGGCGAGTATCTTAACATGGATCTGCGGGAAGTGTTTGTCAGCCACCTTCCGCCCACAATGCTTATAAATATTTATTCTACACTTATCGGCGTACCGATCGGACTTGCGCTCGGTATCTGGGCTGCGCTGAAAAAGAACAAGTGGCAAGATCAGATGATCAATGTTATCATCATACTGCTCATTTCAATCCCTTCTATCGTATTGGCTCTTCTTATCCAGTACGTGTTCTGCTTCAAGCTCGGCTGGTTCCCGCTGACAATGTCAACAAGTAAAGAATATTTCACATGGCCGGTATTCCGCTCCATGCTTCCGGCGGTATTTTCTCTGTGTCTCGGCTCGATAGCCGGATACGCACGCTACACCCGCGCGGAACTTTCCGAGGTTCTTACCGGCGAATTTATGCTGCTTGCGAGAACCAAGGGACTTACAAAGCGCCAGGCTATCTTCCGCCATGCGATGCGTAACTCCATGGTCGTTATATTCCCGTCGATACTCAGTGAATTTGTCTCGGTCCTTTCGGGATCGCTGATCATCGAAAAGATGTTCGGAATAAACGGCGTCGGCGGACTCTATCTGAACTCTATCACATTCCAGGATTACGACTTTTTCATGCTGCTGTCCGGTTTCTATACTCTTGTCAGCCTGGCGGCAGGTATCGTTATTGATATCAGCTACGGTTTCATCGACCCGAGAATCAGAATGGGGGCGAAATAAAGATGTCAGTGAACAACATAAATAATATCCCGGATATCCCTGTCGAAAAATTCAAATTTGCGACCGGGAGGGATCTGAAGCACGACAGTAAATTCGATACGAAGCCCGTAAGCTATTTTCAGGGCGCTTTCAGGCGCTTCTGCAAGAACAAGGGTGCGGTCGTCGGCGGCATAGTAATAATGTGTCTGCTGCTTTTTGCAATCGCTGCACCGTTTTTTACCCCGTTTACACCGGCATACTATGATATGGTGTATTCTTATGTAACACCCAAGTCAAAGCTTTTTGTAGACAAAGGCATTGATTTTTGGGATGGCTGCAAGACTAAAAAGACCAATTACCTTGGCTATATCAAGGACATGGCGCTCGCTGCGGAGACCGGCAGAGAAGTCATCAAGCGCGGTGAATACACCGTGAGCGAGGATGGCGCCAGCTACTTCTACCGCTACGACACCTATTACGGAGTAGGCTTCGGTAAATACAAAATAATTTCACAGGAAGAATTCGATAACATTCAGGCGTATCAGAATGAAACGGGCAAGCAGATCCTTTACCCTGTGGTGAAATCCACCGACAGACCTACGCTTGAAAAAAACAAGTACGATGCGAATATCTACTATAAGGTAGAAAATCCGAGTGCATCTACTGTCCGCCCCAAGCTCGACTATGATGGAAATATCATCCCCAACTATTGGAGATACGAGAAGGGTGAAGCTTCATCCCTGATACCGGAGTACAATTCCCTCCGCATTGAAGGCGAAAACGGTATCGTGGAAAACGGCACTACCTACTACTATGCATACGGCAGAAAGGTAGACGGCGGAATTGAAGTCAGGACGGAATACTACGAATATTACATCTATAGTCATACTCAGGTGAAGAAAGACGGTATAGAAGAGCCGCTCTTCATTTTCGGTACCACCGAAACGGGCAAGGATATCTTTGCCTGCCTTTCATACGGTGCAAGATTTTCATTCGTGTTCGCCACCATCGTTGTGGCGGTGAACTTCATCGTCGGTGTCATCTGGGGTTCCATTTCCGGATACTTCGGCGGAAGGATCGACCTCTTTATGGAGAGATTCTCCGACATTCTCGGTTCTGTCCCGACGATAATCGTTATAACCCTTCTGAAATATCACATGGGAGCCTCGAGTCAGGCGCTCGTATTGTTCATCTCATTCTTTATGACGGGATGGATAGGTATTGCGGGCAGGACGCGAATGCAGTTCTATCGTTTCAAGAATCAGGAGTATGTCCTTGCGGCAAGAACGCTCGGCGCACGCGATTCGAGGATCATGTTCAAGCATATTTTCCCGAACGGTCTCGGCACCATCGTGACCAGCGTTGCTCTGGTCATTCCCTCGATGATCTACTCGGAGACGAACCTGTCCTATCTGGGTATCATCAACCTTGAGGCGGGAAAAACCACAAGTGTCGGTACTCTCATCGCGGCAGGTCAGAAATCCATTATGGCAGGCGCAGCATATGTGGCGCTGTTCCCCTGTCTGTTCCTTGTTCTGTTAATGCTCAGCTTTAACCTGTTCGGCAACGGCTTGCGCGATGCGTTGAACCCGTCGCTCAGAGGCTCGGAGGATTAAGATATGAATAAAGAAGTCAAGTTATCAGTCAATAATCTGAAGGTCAGTTTCCGCACGGATGCAGGTAAGGTACAGGCTGTACGTGATATCTCGTTCGATCTGTACAAGGGAGAAACGCTGGCGATCGTCGGAGAGTCGGGCTCGGGTAAGTCCGTTACATCGAAAGCGATCATGGGGATCTCTGCGGTGAACTCTATTTATGAGGGCGGAGAAATTCTTTACGACGGACGTGACCTTCTGCGCATTCCCGAAGAGGAGATGCACAAGTTGCGCGGAGACAAGATCGCAATGATCTTCCAGGATCCGCTGTCGTCGCTCAACCCCATCATGCGCATCGGTAAGCAGATCACAGAGGCGATGCTCCTTAAAAACAAGGCGAACCGCAAGGAAGGCCGCGAAGCCTTCAACAAAATGCTTGCTACGCTGCTTGAGACGATAAAGACCGCTCTTGCCGAAAACAACGACGAGCATATTTCGATCGGAGAAGTTGAAAAATACATCAAAACCTTTGATGATTTCAACATTCAGGCGATCAAGCTGGAAAACAGCTACAACGAGTCGCGCACGGCGGCAGAGGAAATGATCACGGTCATCGAAGATCTTCTCTTCCTGACCGAAAAGAAGCAGAAGGTCGATGTCGTATCGAAGCTCAATCAGATCAGAAACTATCTGAAGTCGATCGACGACAAGTATTTTGTGACCGGGTATGAGGAATCTCTTAAGGCTCACAGCGCATCACTGTCCGGCACGATATCACAAGAAAGAGCGAAGCTGACTGCCGCGGATATCGCAAAGAAGCTGTTTGCGGGAAATGCATACAAAAACGAGGCGTCTGCCGAGACCGTAGATATACTGAAACAGGTCAAGGCAACAGCCGAAGAGATGCTCGCACGGCCCAAATACGACTTTTTCCGGATCGGCTACTACGTTTATAAGCATCCCAATGAGGATCTTTCCCGCATCCCCGCTCCCGAGGCAAATGAAATGGCTTACAAGTACCTCACAGAGGACTTTATGGAGTCGTTCATCAGATATGAAAAGATCGCAGTGCGTTATTCGCTCGACAAGGTCAGAAAAAACAAGGAAAAGGCTGTCAAGGAGCTGCGTGCGGCGATTGGATTCTTCGAGGCAGGCGGTTTTACCTCTCAGGATGCGACCGCGCTTGCAAAGAATCTGAACAAGAGCGTTACTGCGGCGATCGATCCGCTGGCTGTGGTCAAAGACAGCGTTGCATACACCTTCGGCGAAGCGCTTGACAGAGAGATCGAAAAGTACTTCTTCTATATTAAGAACAATCCCAAGGAGGAGGCTCGCTTTGCACGTCAGACCGCAAAGAGAGAGGCAATGCTCGCCAAGGGAAAGAAGGGCAAGCAGGTAAACTGGAAGATCGTTCCGAAGTCCGTTGTGGAGCCGGAAGATCAGATCCGCATCATCGTTTCCGTTCTTAACCACGTAGTCGAAAAGTTTGAGTCGGATATTCAGGCGGAGGAAAATGTCGATCTTGACAAGCGGTGCATTGAGATAATCGATTATCTCAAGGAAAAAGCTTCTCAGGTCGTTTATAAGCTCACTAAACGTATAGCCAAGGAAAGAGCTATCAAGCTCATGGACGAGGTCGGTATTCCCGAGGCGAGACTCCGTTTCAGACAGTACCCGTTTGAATTCTCGGGCGGTATGCGCCAGCGTATAGTCATTGCTATCGCGCTTTCGGCAAACCCCGACATTCTGATATGCGATGAACCCACGACCGCGCTTGACGTTACCATTCAGGCTCAGATCCTTGAGCTTATCAACCGTCTGAAGCGCGAACGCAACCTCTCAATTATCTTCATTACACACGATCTTGGCGTTGTTGCAAACATGGCGGACCGAATTGCCGTTATGTATGCGGGTAAGATAGTAGAGTACGGCACTGCCGAAGAGGTGTTCTACAATCCTCAGCATCCCTACACCTGGGCGCTGCTTTCCTCCATGCCGGACCTTGATACCAACGAAAAGCTGGATGCTATCCCCGGCACTCCCCCCAATATGATATATCCCCCCGTCGGAGATGCGTTTGCTGAGAGAAACAAGTACGCAATGGAGATAGATTACGAAATGCAGCCTCCTATGTTCCAGGTTTCCCCCACGCACTACGCCGCAACATGGCTGCTTCACCCCAATGCGCCCAAGGTAGAGATCCCCAAGATCATTACCGAGCGAATCAAACGAATGAAGGAAAGAGGAGGCAATTATGGAGAACAATAATGAAGTATTATTGAAGGTAGATCATCTTTGCCAGTATTTCCGGATGGGACACAAGGACCTCAAGGCGGTTGACGATGTCAGTTTTGAGATCAAAAAAGGCGAGGCGTTCGGTCTTGTCGGAGAGTCCGGCTGCGGTAAGACAACTACCGGCCGTTCGATCATAAAGCTGTATGACATCACCTCGGGTAATATATACTTCAAGGGTCAGAAGATCAGTGCGGGAACGCGTTCTTATAAGGACGAGATCTCAAAAGCCCGCGCCACAGCGAAACAGAATATCAAAGCACTCCGCGCCGAAAAAAACGTCAGCAGCGAAAGAGCAGCTGAGATCAATAACGAGATAGAAAAGATCAACAGCGAGCTGCGTGCTATCGTTGCCGAAAACAGAAATAAGATCAGAAGTGCGAAGGTCGATTGCAAAGAGGTCGATAAACGCTATTCAAAGTCGCGTGTCGAGGCGCTTCATGCGGAATACGCCGAGAAGCTCCGCGCCGCGGAGGGTGACCATGCCGCAAAGAAGGCTCTTGAGAAAGAGTACAAGCAGAAATGCCGCGTGGCGAAAAAGAGCAAGCTGATCACAGAGATTCAGATGATATTCCAGGATCCGATTGCATCGCTCGATCCCCGTATGACGGTCCGCGAGATAATTGCCGAGGGGCTTGTCATCAACGGTATGACCGACAAGGAGCTTATCAATCAGAAGGTTTACGACATTCTTGAAACCGTCGGTCTTGTGCGCGAGCACGCAGACCGCTATCCTCACGAGTTCTCGGGCGGTCAGCGTCAGCGCATCGGTATCGCAAGAGCTGTTATCATGCAGCCCGAAATGATCATCGCGGACGAGCCGATCTCGGCACTTGATGTGTCGATCCAGGCGCAGGTCATCAACCTGCTGAACGATCTCCGCGAGAGCATGGGACTTACCATCCTGTTCATCGCACACGACCTGTCTGTCGTAAAGTACTTCTCGGACAGGATCGGCGTTATGTATTTCGGTAAAATGGTAGAGCTGGCTGATTCCGATGAGCTGTTCAGCCATCCGCTGCACCCTTATACGAAGTCTCTGCTGTCCGCGATCCCGCTGCCGGACCCCGTGTATGAAAAGCAGCGCACGAGGATCACCTATAATCCTCTGGCAGAGCATGATTATTCGGTCGATCAGCCCTCCTTCCGCGAGATCTCTCCCGGTCATTTCGTCTATTGCAACGATGCTGAGGAAAGGAAGTACAAAGAGGCGTTAAAATAACAGGACAGGCGGTTCAGCCATGAAAAAGGAAAACAAAGCTTTATTGTCTAAGTATATCACATGCTTTGCGGTCGCATCGCTTATCGCGGTCGCGGTGTTCTGGTCCAAAGGCTTTTTCTCTCATTCTGTCGGAGTGAATATTCAGATCCTGGCGGACGGCTTCTTCGTTTCCGGGATCCTGATGACCATGCTCGCGGGAATGCTGTTCATCAGCAGCGAGGGCGCGCTGATAGGAATAGGATTTGTTTTGAGAAACGTTATTCTGTCGTTTATTCCCATGGGCAGGCAGAAACATGAATTGTATGCCGATTACCGTGAGAGAAAGCTCAAGGAGATGAAAAAAACAAAAGACAGGTGTATTCTTGTGACAGGTCTTACGTTTCTTTTTGTCGGAGTTGTTTTTAACGTCATCTGGTACGTGAAATTTTATAACGTTGTCTGATCATTCGATCGGAACAAAAAACGGATACCCCCGGTCTTGAGACTTTGGGTATCCGTTTTTGCGCATCCGGCTGTAACGCCTTGTGCGGTAAGATAAACCGTGCGCCGGATCCCGGAATTGCGGCGCGCCCGCGGCATCTTCCTGCCGGCATTACGAACTTGACCGTTTGTTCAACGCGCGGAGATTACCAGGGGTGCCAGCTCATTTTCGATGAAAATAAGATCAGGGCTGTTATTGATTTTTCTTCCGCAGCCTTTCTGCCCGTTACATGGGAGATAATGCGTTCTTTTGCACAGTCCTCGTCTTCCTGCAGAGCTGATGCGAAAATAGATATTGCGGCATTTTGCGAGTACGTGCGCGCGTATATGGAGTTTTCTCCTCTCACCGAAAACGATATGCTTGCCATGCCGTATGTTTATCTGTTTCAGCTCGCCGGAAGCAGATACGGCTATTCGCAGTATTTGAATTCCGATTCGGAAGACAGGGACGGTTTGCTTCGGTTTGCATTCTGGAGAACAAAAATTTGCCGTGAGATCGAGAAAAATGCCGGGGCGATTTCCGACGAACTGCTGAAATTACTTAAATGATGATACACCTGTTACAGATGCCGTAAGAACTCCAAGCTGGGGGCGGTAAAAAACTCATCTGAGTTTTTTACCGCCCCCAGCCGACTTGTTCTCGGCGGCTGAATGCCGCCGTTTTGCCTCCAAGAAAGCTAAATGACAACGGCACTGAGGGGCAAAAACGACCAAGATCGCATCAAAAATGCCGGGATCGCGACCGGCATTTCCACGGTGGCTGTTGAAAACATCGAGTTTTTTAACAGCCGCTATATTATATGATGAAAACAGCTGTGATCGGGCGGTCCCGGCACGGATATATGGATTTGTAAAACGAATAGGCGTGTTAACTCAACACTTGTCGTATATTATTGAAAACGGCGGGTTGATATGGTAAAATAATATTGCGGACCGTACCGCGCAGCATAGCTGTTTTTGTTCCGGTCCTGGCAAAATAGGATCGGCTGAAAAATCTGCGCGTTTTCCGGCGGTGCGTTTTGCGTTTGCAAATTCAAAAGCCGTGATCTTTTATGTCAATTCTCTATATATGGGTTTCACATAATACGTTAAGGGCGTAAAAGAACGGTTTTTATATGCTGAAATATGAACCAATGGTATAGTTATTGTTCTGATTTTGAGATAATATGTTGACAAACGCATGGCCGCATGTTATAATCTATTTGAGAAATAATTGAATGTATATGCGTGAGCAGTTTTGCGTGACATAAGGTTTGAAAAACATATGCAAACTACCGGTGGTCGCGCTTCGCACCTTGCGTTCTTTTGCGCACCGTGCGCAATATGACCGGTGGATGAACCCGACACTCAGACTACTGTTCCTGCGAGGAACAAAAAAACTGTTTTTATAAAAACGGAGGGTAACATGAGAAGTATTCAGGTGATTCCTACTATCCGGTGCGACATGATCCTTATGGTATCGTCCGGCTGCCGTGACGAGGTGGCGGCTGCAATGCAAACGGAAAGCACGTCCGCTGCGGGTGACTGGAGGATCTCCACGGGAGACGTGCGGTGCGTTTGCTCCGAGCAGGTCACTGCGATAATGCTTCGCTTTTTCCCGATTGGCAGATAAACCGGCTGGCGGAGGTAAAAAGCAAGTATGATCTCAGATCGGTGATGACGCTGCACATCGGCTGCGAGGCATCGTCATTCCCGTTCATTAAGCTCGATGAGTCGCTGATCCGGTTTTTGCTGTCCACCGACACGGAGCTGATTCTTTCCGTTTCGGAGGGCGACGGTGCGCTTGATGACTATGCCGTCCGGCTGCGGCTGAACATGAGCGGGCATGATCTTGCGTTTGACAAAATAGAGGAATATACGAAAAAAACGCCTTGGCTCAAAAGGCGCCGGTCGGATTTTCCGATCTCGGCGCAAAATATCACGGAGGACACGTGGATATACCGGACAGAAGCCTTTCCCATGCGCGAGTTGAACGAGAATGTTCGCACATTTTGTAACGGACTTTCGGATAGAAGGCTTGCGGAGGATGTTCCGTTTGAAAAATGCTCTTTGGATCTGAATATCTACGGTGCGGACGGCATTTCGTTTGAAAGCGCAATTCCCGCCGGACTGCTCCGGCTTGCCTCTGAGCTTTCCGCTCAGATATGGGTGGGGAGATATGCCGAGGACCAACCGGAGTAAAAGCATGAGGCGCCAGTGCGTCTGTTCTGATAAAGGAATCACAGTAGCAGACGAGGAAACAACGTCGGAACTTATGCCGATGATGGCGCAGAGTTGTTCTGACGATGATTACAGTGACTATGATGGAAAGACATTTAATAATACGTCTCAGGGACTGAATGCAATGGGTGTTCCTTTTAGTGGAAGCGGATTAGATATAGTATTATTAAGTCCTATGCTTGATATAAGTTTTAGTCAGTGTGGAACGGATCTGTGTGTGTTTATAACGTATAATTCAACGGGTAGACAATCGTCCCGGTTCAAAGTAAAACAATGGTAAAGGAGTACTTGCATGGATGCAAATCGTAGTAATGATTGGCGCTCTGTAAAATTAGCCCAAATGATACAAACTGCTATTCAGGGGTTGCCCGATAGAAAGAAAAAGAATGAAATAATAGATTTTATAATGGAATATTGTGATTTGCCGATTACACGCGATCAAATCGCTTATATATTGCGAAGTAGTTCACCGGCGGTTGATCCTATGCGGAAGGACTATTTGGACGTGCTTGCGCGCTTGGTGTCTGAAGCTAAGACGCATGGAGATTCGCAACTTGTAAAAAACATCTATCTGTCTATACCGTTCTATTCGGATGATCAAGAAAATCAACCAATACGAGAGTTTTATAAAGGTGGAATTCAATATTTCCTTTCCCTTGGTTTGTATCAAATTGTGGGGGAGTTATACATGCATCTTGTTGCGTCGATGTATGGAAGCACCGCAGAACGAATTGATCTTTGCCAAAAAGCACGGGAATATCTGAATCAAACATCCAAGGAATATGCCTGTGTTTCGGCGATGAAAGAAATACTTTGTTACATTGAGCATCAAGGAAATGACGAGTATTATCATTATTGTGCATTTGGAGAAACAATTTTCCGAAAAGAGGCAAGCATTTTTCTGTCACCGATATACCCATGCTCTGCTTTTCGCAAGAAATCAGAATTCCTGTGTTCTGATACCGTAATATTAAAAGGAAACAGAGAATCCTATGAAGAATCACTGACCTCTCTTGATGCTTCGGGTTATGATAAAGAGATGCTTGACGAAACGCTGACCGTCGGCGCATCAAAATATTTGCCCGAAGAAAAAGAGCTTGTTCGACACCCGGACGAAAGAGTCATCTGTCAGTCAGACGGTAAAGAATATCTTTGCCATGTTTTTACGATCAGACGAGGAGAGAACCCGGACAACATGATTTTGGGAGATATCATAGAAACAAATTATTATGCTGATGGAATCGGTCCGATACGTACTGTACTCTCGATTGGCGATAAGACGTGGATATATGATTTGTATGAGTATACCATAAAGGGCGGAGATGGAATGATTCCATGCTGCGTTGGAAATCAGTGGACCTATAGACAAAAAGATTGCCCCACTTCGATAGATCAGGTAATCAAACGTGAGATTATCGCTCAAAACGGAGAGGAATACCTGCTTTCGGGATGGAATTATGCGGGGATAAACCCATCTTAAAGAGGGGGACACCTAATGCGGGTAAATGCTTAATTGAAATAAAACATTAGCATAACAACAAATCACAAAACTGAAAGGAAAATAAAAATGAAAAATATTTTTAAATCATATCTTCGGGAATCCAGCACATAATTTGGATGGATTTGTAGGATATTATGGAGGTAATCAAGCCGCGGCTTATGCGGCTGTTTCAGTTGCGGCTCAAGCTTATGTAACAAGTCATCAGATTACAGGGATAATCAACGCATTTAATTAAATTACTATCAATGTAAGTGGTTTTAATATCACTTTTCGAGGAAATGTTATAAATGGTAATTTACATATTGGTACATTTTTCATTATTTAGTGTTATTGGAGAATGAAAATGGAATTTGATGAGTTTGAAAAAATTATTATAACCGATATCATTGAACAATATCCGGAATACAAACCCCAATTACAATCACAGTTTAAAAAGATTACCGTACAAAAAAGAGAGTTGTCTAGATATGGTTTTTCAACATATTATACCGTGACCGCGGGAGAAGACACACTTGGAGATGGTGAAAATCTACAGCTCGGTAAACACCAATGGAATATAAATGGCTTGGACCACGGGAGTGACTATATTTTATGGATAAAGAATGGATTTATAAGCTGCTTGGAGGGATTCTCGTATAATGAACCTTGGCCGGATAAAATTCTATGGTGCGAAAAAATAGACAATTTGAGATAACGGTGTTGCTGATACCATTCATACAGATGCAAATTTCTCCAAAAGGATAACATATTAGAATACAACAAATCACAAAACTTAAAGGAAAATAAAAATGAAAAGGGTCAAACATCTTTTACTCGCTCCTCTGACCATCTGCATTATTATGTGTATCATGATGTGTAGCACTTTTATATTTGCAGTATATGCAGTGAATTCGGATGATAGTATATCAGAAGATATTATGAGTATCGAAGAACTTCGGCCTATGAGAGCAGGAACAGAAGATCAATACGCAAATCGACACTTTTCGACACTTGCGGAGGCCGCCTATGGCACAGCTTTTACATATACTGCATGCTCTCCATTTTATCAAGCGCCGGGATGTTATGGTGGCTATTGGTCTGACGGCGGAACATTATACTTTTAGTGATGGATCTCGTTGTTATATTCATGTAGGAGTGTGAAAAACGTGAACGAAAACAAAGACACACCGCATTTTGAGAAATTGGCGCCGTTTGCTTTTGAAGACGGCGATGGAAACCGGCGAATGGGTTACAAAGATGCCGATCGGAAAGAGAAGATACCGGCCATATATTATGTAAGGGTAAAATTTCCTGACGGAAGGGAGATCTTTAATCATGACGGCGAATTTAACAATGGGTTAGCCGTTGTGATGAACCGGGAAGGCAAATTCGGGTTGATCGATACCGACGGCAATGCTGTGATACCATTGCGATATGACAGTATTTCAAATGTCATCGTAAAAGACATTCTGTTCTTCCGTAGCGGGAGTACCTGCGGATTTATGAAAACGGATGGACTCGTTATAGCCGAATATCCCGGGTGCACCTTCCTTCAGCAAACGCATGATCATGTGTACCGTATTGAATACAATGGCGGAGGCGACCGTGCGGAGCTGGATCTGAATGTATTTATATAGCGCGGTTTTTATACTTTTATGAGCAGTTCAAAAATGAAATGATCCGGGTGCGGGATGTAAATGCCCGGCGGATAACGGCGGCGGGTATTTCCCGCTCGCGGTCGGCAACTGCCGGAGCTGCCGGCAGGTAAAAAGCCCGGATGTGTTCAGCCGGGTCATCAAAAGAAAGATCGTGGCTCGGGGGAGCGACGAATATATTCTTTCGGGATCGAGTTACACGAAGAGATGTATTACTTGCAAAACGACCGTCCGCTGATATATGAGAAGGACGGGCATATAGGGATATCCACGATCGACGGCACGTCGATACTTCCGCCGGATCGGTATTTTTTGCCGCGTTTTGTCGACGGGCTGATGCCCCAATATCGCCCCGGCTTCGGCGCAGGGCTCGTCGCGGTCGCGAACTCCGACGGAATGGTGGGGTATATTGATGAAAATGGCGCAGTCGAGCTTCCGTTCATCTATGAATATGCGTATCCGTTTATCGGCGGATATGCGGTGGCAAGGTCAAAGGGCAAGTGGGGAATGATCGACCGCAGCGGGCGCGAGACCGTTCCGTTCGCGTATGACATGATCTTTTATGACGGACCGTGCGCCGATGACCGCTACGGCGTAGCCGTAAACGGTAAATTCGGATATGTTTCATCGGACGGCGCCGAGGTCATACCATGCATTTTCGATATCCCGCTCGGAAGGTGCTCCGGAGAATTTCGGGAAGGCGTTGCTCCTATACTTCTGCGCGGCGAGGTGTTTTTTATAGACCGGTCGGGCAAAAGAGCCGTCACGCTCTGCGACAGCTTCGACTATGTTGCGGGCTTTGAGCGGGATCGCGCGCAGGTGATACGATATAAGGAAGACCATGAGATATATCACGGGTATATTGACAAAAGCGGGAGCCTTGCCGTCCCCGTTCAATATCGGCAGATCGGATGCGGCTGCTCGGAGGGCGTTGTTGCCGTCTCGCTGAACGGCACTGTCGTTTACACGGATATGACGGGACGGGTAACGCTGAGAACGCCGTATGACGCCGTGACCGAGTTTCACGGCAGCCATGCATGGGGACGAAAAAACGGATGCTGGGAGAGCTTTGACCGCGAGGGCAACGTCTTGGCATCGGGGCTTGGCTTTGACCGTGCGCTCCCATGCGGCGGCGATCTTTGGATATTGCGGTTGGGCGAGCAATACCGGTGCGTTGACGCGTGCGGCAACGAGCTCCTCCGCCCCGGGTCTGTGCCGCCTTGCCCGTATTTGGATCTCGGAAAGAGCGATTGGATCTTCTATTGCCTGACAAAACGTGAGACCGGGTGAGCTTATACGCAAAAAATAAAACAAAAAATAAAAGGAGAAAAGTTATGGAGATCAAGCATTACGCAACAGAAAATGCGGTAAAATTCGCGGAGCCGGGGGCTTTTGAACCCCTGATAAAACAGGCGGAAGCCTTGATACGGGACGGCGGCTTCAAGGATAACGGCTGCGCCAATGCGCTCGTTGTCATGACGGCAACGGGGAACATCTTTGGCGCCGTGACCGAAGACGGACGGATGGAAGACGGGTACTGCGCCTGCGCCGATAAGGTGTTTGAGCAGCTTGCGGACAGCCAAGAGACGGAGGTAAAGCGGATCGTCTGCCTGTGGGACGGGGGACCGCTTGACATTTCGTCGTATTATTTCAGAAAAAAGCTGTGCGATCTCAACGGAAACAATAAAAACGCGGAGATGCTGCTGGAAGGTGAAAACGAATATCACGTAAGAACGGTCGAGCAGACATTCGGAAAAAAGCGGAAATGAAACAATCGGCATGAGGCGAAAAGTCTCGGCAGCGATATGAAAGGGGTGATCGGAATGATCGAAAACGACACAGGCACGCGCGATGACTGGGAGCTGTCGTGCGGACAATACGACTACCTCCATGACGAGCGTCTCTACCGCAGGTTTTATCAGGGCGATCATGCGCATTGCGAGCTTTGTTGGCATTCGATAGAGCCTACCGATCCCGAGCCGTCTTACTGTACGACGGACTTGCGGCTGTGGGTGTGCGATAAATGCTTTCGGAAGTATCAAAAGCTGCTTGGATGGTATGTTGCTCCGGAGTACGGCGAGCCGATGTATATAGGCGCGGGTGTTCCGAAAACCTGCGAGTTGCTTCCGAAGCTGAAAGAAGCAGCCGACGGCACGGACCGGAAATATATTTGGGCTATCGGGTACGAAAATGACGAAAACGCGGTGATTTTCGCCACAGACGATCTCTCGCGCAAAAAAGAGACGGAGGCATATATCGCGCTTTATATTGCGGAGAGGCGGCAGCCCGTTGAATGGATAGCCTGCTACGCCGCGGAAAAGCCGGGCGTTCTTGATCTCATGCCGTATTATCTTGCCCGCGCGCTCCCGACGCTTGACATCCGGAATCTCAAAACCATGCTCCTTGACACCAATGGGGCGGGCGAGCCGTTGTGTTACAGGCTGGAGGACTATCTGCCGGAGGAGCTTATCGGACGTTTGATGAAGTAACGTGCGCTGACTGTCGCCGTTCGGGGCTTCCCGATATCGAAAATTTTCTGGTGCGGATCATGGATAATGAGCTTATCCGGTGTGTGCGGATCGCATTCGATCCGGCGCACGGGTATGTGCCGTCCGATTATCCACACTTCGATATCACCGCGGGTGAGCTTTGCAAAACGCTCATGTCGGTCCCATGTCACAGCGCCGTGCCCGACGGGGAATTGAATATTAGAAAAACAGGGAGATAAATACGTGCTGCTTTTATGGATGCCCGTATCATGACGAACCGATCGCAGCATATGATTCTGGAAAAGACAATAATGTAAACGAGGTGATTATGGTGTTGGCTTTATTTATAGTATTATTTGTGATAATTGCGCTTGTCGCGTGCAAGTATATATATTTTGTGATCAAGCGATCTCGGCTGCTTTTTAAGCTGAAAAAAGCAAATGCAAAAGTGACCGGAACACACAAATTTTGGTTTTTAGGAACAAGAGGCGGCGAAAAGTGCGATTTTTATGTTGAAACAGAAAAAGAAATATTGTCTGTCAAGCTGTTTAATTGCGACGATCATCGTTTTTCAAAATTGGTGCTTACCGATGACAGGCATTTCTTTTTCAGAAAACGTGCCGTTTTTGTTTCGATGTCGCCCGGTGCGTCGGATGTATATGTTGACGGACGTCGGATGTCCCGCCCGGATTATGATTTCAATTACAGACCCCGCGTCGAGTGGCAAGACAAAGCGATGAAAAATGTTCTTCTTGTCAATCCGACCTGCCGTGAAATTATCAGAAAAACGGAACGCGGGGACGAGATCATTCTCGGAGCCGGAGATGTCATAAATAATATGACGGTCATGTCACTGCCATCGCTGATAAAATATATAGACTCACAGACATGACTTTCATAATTATGATCGACTCGTAAATTTCGACCGGTATTCGCCGCTGCTCGGCGGGCAGTAAGCTTTTCGGCTGTTTAAGACAGCAAAACGCATGACATATTTTAAAAGGAGAAATTTATTTGAAGGATAATTGCAAAAACGAATATACATTCGGATATCTTTATGATCTGTGGCTCTTCTCTGTCGGAGCGAAGCTTGCCGATGCGGTCGGCTTTAAAGCAGATATGCTGAGTTGCCGCGTGGCGGAATACGACGGGACATCCGATTTTGCATTCCCTATTTGCGACGGCAGAGGGGTGTTCATTGATATTACGTCAAGTCAGAACGAATTGGGCGGAACGATCTTTATAAAAAAGAGCGAAAAAAAGGAACCGCCGTATTTCGCTCCGCCGTGGCTCGGCGCGGACGACAGAACGGACGTTCACTATGTGGACGTTGAGGGCGGCTATAAAGAAGCCGTGCTCGGGGCTGTCCGCGCGGCTGTTGAAATGTCGCCGGTCAGAAAGGCGTATATGCTGATCCGACGTCAATGCCGCGAAAGAAAAAACATTATCGGAATGCTGACGCTCGAGGAGCTCGAAAAGCTCTTTTCCGATGACGCGGTGCTCGGAAATACCGTTTATGTGATCTATGACAGGCAGGATTGCCTGCGTGACCTGCCGCCGTTCTGCCGCCAATAAAACCGAAAAAATCCCCGGTGGCTGTTGAAAACATTGAGTTTTCAACAGCCACTTTTTGCAACTTCTTTGCCGGCACTGTTGACATTTGCACGGAAACGGATTATAATTTAAAACGTCCGATGCAGAACCGGCGTTTTAAAACGCATCATTTTATACAGCGAGGAAAAAGAGCATGCCGCCCAAACCTAAATTTACAAAAGATGAGATCGTGCAGGCTGCACTTGATATCGTATCCGAAAGTGGCGTCGAAGCGCTGACCGCCAAGGAGCTGGGAGACGCGCTGGGCAGCTCCGCACGACCGATATTTACCGTGTTCAACAGCATGAAAGAGGTGCAGAACGAGGTGCGGGCGGCAGCCATGCACAGATTTGAAAGCTTTGCCGGGCAGACTCTGCCCGATATGCCGCTTTTCAAGCAGATCGGAATGCAGATGGTACTGTTCGGCGTAAAGGAACCGAAGCTTTATCAGCTTCTTTTCATGCGTGAAAACCGTAATGCCGTCGGTTTTGACGATGTGTTCGGCGAACTCGGTCCGACGGCTGAGACCTGCATAGGGCTTATATGCGAGGAATACGGTCTGGGCGAGCGCGAGGCGAAGCTTATTTTTGAAAATGTCTGGATATACACATTCGGCGTCGGCGCGCTTTGCGCCACGCGCGTCTGCCGTTTCTCCGAGGAAGAGCTCGGGAAGATGCTGTCTGCCGAATTCCGGGCTATGATGATGCTTACGGCACAAAAGGATATAAAATGAACGAAACAGCAGTGAGCTTATTGATAATGGCGGGCGTGCTTATGCTGTTCGCGGGCGTGATATTCGTCTTTACTAAGCAATGGGTGCCGGCTGCGATGGTTTTTGTCGGAGCATTCGGGTGCCTGATCGCAGCGTTGAATTTCAAAAAACGTAACGGGAAATGAGCTTTCACCCGGGCGGTGATACACGCCCGAAAAGCAAAATGCATTTCGCAGAAGGGGAATAAGATATGGATATTGCTATTATAGACAGTCACAATTTCAACCGGCATTCTCTCGATAACTTTTCCCGTTATCAGACGGTAAAAAACGTATACCGGCTCACGGACGGGAAGCTGAGCCTTGTTTACCATCCGTTCACAGAGGACTGGTCGCCGGAGCGAAAGGACGAAAAGGCTCGCGAGATACTGAGCGGAGGGCATATAGTCTACGGTGCTTTTGACGGCGGACAGGTCGTCGGCTGTATTATGCTTCTGCCGCAGCCCGACCGGGGCAGAATGATAATAGACAGCTTTCATGTTTCCGCCGGCAGACGCAGGCAGGGTATAGGCAGGGCGTTGCTTGCGGCGGCAAAGGCAGAAGCGGTCGGTCATGGGGCGAAAGCCCTGTATGTTTCAGCCTGTTCCGCTCAGGAGACCATTGATTTTTACATGGCTATGGGCTTTGAGGTCAGCCCGCATCCGATACGTTCATACATGGATGCCGAGCCTTATGACATTCAGATGGAATGTGTACTTTAACACGGAGGATAAGTGAAAATGAAAAAAATCGTTGCGTTGTTTTTGTGTGCGGCGGTGCTTGCATCGCTGTGCGGCTGCCGTATCAATATATCGGCGGGCGTGGACAGCCGGTTTACGGGTGATGAATATCCGGATGCCGAAAAATACCGGACGGGCGCATTCACCTACCGTGCGGATGAAGTTAGCGCGATCGAGGTCTACTGGCGTTCGGGCAGAGTTGAGATCACCGAAGCGGAGTATTCTGAGTTCAGCGTTAAGGAAAGCGGCGAAGATCTGCCGGAGAGCGTTGCTATGCACTGGCTTCTGGAGGACGGCGTGCTGCGCATTCGCTTCTGCGCGTCCGGAGCGGACGTCAGCGTAAAATCTTCGGATAAGCAGCTGTATCTTTCGGTTCCGAAGGGGAAAGAACTGTCGGTACGGGCGTCATCCGCAACGGTGAGCACGGGCGCGCTCGATCAGAAGAGCGTTCATATATACGCGCATTCGGGAAGCACGGAGCTCGGCAGGGTGACAGCCGAAAGCATTGAGCTGCAAAGCAGCTCGGGCGCCGTACGCGCAAACAGCATATCCGCGCGCACTTTTGCCTGCAATACGTCATCCGGCTCGGTTACTCTTGTAGCCGTGTCTGCCGAAAAATTCGAATGCAAAACCTCTTCCGGCTCGGTCTCTGTGGGCGGTATACGCGCTGAGCAAGCCTCGGTTGCGACAAGCAGCGGCAGCGTAAAGCTGGCGATCGCCGGTCTGCCCGATACTACGGTCCGCACTTCGAGCGGAAAGGTCACGGTCACGCTGCCGGCGGGCGGAGCGCGTGTCACATACGATTCGGGCAGCGGAAAGCTGCGCACGCGCCTTGACTACGAAAAAAGCGGAGACATTTATATATTCGGCAGCGAGGAGTGCCGGCTGACAGTCGGAACCTCAAGCGGAGATCTTGAGATAAGATAAAGGGGGAGCGTTATGAGCACATCGACGGAATATATCCGATTCGTTCTTGAACAGCTTGAAGGGATCGAGGACGTGACCTGTCGTAAGATGTTCGGGGAGTATCTTGTTTATGTGAGGGAAAGACCTGTGCTGCTTGTCTGCGACAACTGTACAATGGTCAAAAAGCTGCCCGAGCTTGCCGAACTGATGAAGGACGCATCGGAGGGCATCCCCTATGACGGAGCCAAGCCGCATTACATACTTGACATCGAAAACCGCGAGCTTGTCGCGGAGGTCATCGGTATCCTGGTTGAGGTAACGCCTCCAAAGCGAAGAAAGCAGGTAAAGTGTCGATAAACGGACTTTTCGGCTCCGCTCCCCGCAGTTACACACATTCAATACAGCTTCTGTCCTGTCATACGCGCAATTTTGCGCGTATGACGGGATGTTTTTTTATCGCGTCACGCCCCGGTTGTCTTGTTATTCGATTTTTTTGCTTCCGAAAACAAAAAAACAGCGAATTCCTATTGCAATGCGGCACTGTCTGTGATATAATATGACCGTAAAAATAATTCGGTCAAATTTTTATCGGGAGATACCATGGCATTTTCTGAAGAAGAGAATAAAAGAATACGAAAGGAGCTTATTGCCGCAGCAAGGGAGCGCGCGCTGACGGCAGGAATGCGCAAAACGTCGGTCGAAGAGCTTACCGATGCCGTTGGGATTTCCAAGGGTTCCTTTTATAAATATTACGATTCCAAAGAGCTTTTGTTCTTCACTGTGCTGGAAGGGATACATTCCGAGCTGTATGCAATAGCCAAGGAGACGCTCGATGCCAATGCATCGCTTGCCGCGTGCGAGCGGACGACCGAAACTCTGCTTGCCGTCTGCCGCCGTCTGTCGGAGACGGGCGAGATGCGTTTTATTGAGTCTGACGCCGAGCTGATACTGCGGCGCATTCCGGAGGATGTCAAAAACGGGCATTATCACGATGACGAAGCGCACATTACCGATCTGCTTGCGGAGAGCGGACTTTCGCCGAAGGGCGGCAGCGAGCTTGCGGCAGCGGCCGTGCGCGGACTGATACTTATGGTGTCTCATCGGAACGAGATAGGAAAAAGGTATCCCGAGGTGCTGCGGCTTCTTATACACGGGGCAATGACGGAGCTTTTTCCCGACTGACCGCGCCGTATCGCCATTGCCTTTCGGTTTGTTTACTCTTGACTGTACAGCTGCCTGCGGGCAGCTTTTAAAAGGGCGGCGAGTTAGCACAGTCTAACCGAATCGCGCCGGAGATGCGGTGCGAAAAAAAGGAGGATGCGTAATATGGCTGAAAAAATAAAGCTTTCCGGTGTTCCGGAGACGATGCTGCAAACGGTTTATGCACGCGCAAAGGAAAGCGCGGGGCGCGGGGCGATCCGCGATGTGAAAGCAGAGGAGCTGATTGCCGGACTCGACTACGATTTTTCCCTTGCTGATAAGGACGCCGCCATGCACAGCGGCGTTATTGCGAGGACTATCGTGCTCGACCGGCTGGTGTCGGAATGGCTTGATAGAAATTCCGGCGGCGTGGTCGTGAACATTGCCTGCGGGCTTGACACGCGCTGCTACCGTATGCGGGGATATTCGCATTGGTATGACCTCGATCTGCCAGAGGTGATGGATGTGCGAAAAAAACTCATTCCGGCGGGCGGTGATATATCACAGATCGCCATGTCCGCAATGGACGACTGGGGCGGCGCGATCGCACCGACCGATGCGCCCGCGCTCGTCATCATCGAAGGACTGACCATGTATCTCTGCGAGGCGGATGTGAAGCGCATTTTTGCCGTTATCGCGGGCAGATTTGCGCGTGCGACCGTCCTCGTTGAGACGATGAACCCCACGGTTGCGCGGAGATTCAGGGAAAAGTCGATCGAAGGAAGCCACGCAAAATTTACGTGGGGAATAAAAAACGGCAGGGCGCTTGCGGAGCTTTTGCCCGATTTCCGGTTCGCTGAAGAGCACAGCCTGACCGAAGGCATGGCGGAATTTGTGCCGGTTTACCGGCTGCTCGACAGGATCGGGTTCGTGCGGAACATCTCGAACAAGATAAGCGTTCTTGAAAGGATATAGGAAAATGTCTTTTTTCGATAATACACGCAAGCCGGTGGGTCTTGGCGGAAGGCTGATGGTGTTTGCTATGAATGTCGGGCACCGCGCTCCGGCGGACCGGGGCTTTCGGTTCGTGTCGGTATCCGCCGATGCTCAGGCATTGGACTGCGGCGCGAAAAACCGGCGGGTGTGCCGAAAGGTCTTAAAATGAAGTACGGGCGGCGTACAGACGCTCCCTTGAGAGGTGATCGATATGTCAAAAAAAGCAACAGAATTTCAGAAAAAAGAAATGAGCAGAATGTACCGCGGCAAGGAGATATTCAAGCCGCTGAACACCGGGTGGATCGACGGGAATGTCGCCTGTGTGCGCGAGTGGGTGGCTAACATTTTCTTCTACCGCAAGGGCGATACCACAATAATGATCGATGCCGGCTATAACTATGACCGTCTTGCCGAAAAAATGGGTTGGCTCGGCATCGACCCGAAGTCGATACGTCATATTCTTATCACGCATCAGGATACCGATCACGTAGGCGCGGTAGAGGCAGACAGCCCCGGGCTGTTCAAAAAGGCAAAGCTTTATATCGGCGAGGCCGAAAACCGGTATCTCACCGGAGAGGTGCGCCGTAAGGTCATTTATCATCTTTACAAGCTGCCGCAGGTGACGATAAACAACAAAAAGCAGCTGCTTAAGGACGGCGAGACCCTGCACATCGGAGACATAAAGATAAAATGCATTCTCGTGCCGGGGCACACATGGGGGCATATGGTGTATCTCATCGACGACAAATATCTCTTCACGGGCGATACGCTTTGGTTCGGCGCCGATGGCGGGTACAGCTTTATATCCGCACTCGCCGAGGACAACAAGCTTGCCGTGAGATCGCTCGGGATCCTTGAGGCGAAGCTCGTAAAGATGGGCGTGCATCCGCTGTTTATTACGGGTCACACCGGGTGGACGGACGATTTCCGGTTTGCTTTTGCACACAAGGACAAGCTGTGTTCGCCGTTTAAGAAAAGAGTTCACGATCCTGACGCGCCCTATGACGCTTACGATGAGTCGGACGACACCGAGGAAAACGCAAAAAGCGGATTCCTGAAGAGCGTAAGGACCGTAAACGGGAGGTAAAAATGATCGTAAAAGTAATTCTGGAAGGACTGGGACTGGGCGCGCTGCTCCTGCTTGTCTGCGCGGCAGGCATACGCAAGGGGGCGGTCGGCATGGTGCATCTTTACAGCCCGGAGGTGCAGAAAAGATGTGTGGAGCTGGGGCTGACGACACCTGAGAGGATCAGGCGCAACGCTTGGCTTTTCAAGGCTGTCTGCATCCCCGGATATATCGCCTATGTTCTTGTATGCGTTTACGCGCTGAACGGTGCCGTGGGCTTTGCGGCGGGTTTCCGGCAGCTTTTTGCGATCCTTTCCGTCATGAATCTTATCGACCGCTTTCTTATTGACGGCTTCTGAGTAGGGCATACCGGAGCATGGACGATCACGGGAACGGAGGACCTCAAGCCCTACATAACCGCAAAGGACAAATGCAGAAAATGGATTTTCGGTACGGTCGGTATGGCTGTCATCGCGGCTGCACTGTCGTCTGTCATGATGATATTTATTCGCTGAGCGGAGGTTTGCATGAAATACAAAATTGAAAAAAACACGATGCAGGAGACTTTGGTCATCCCGCTCTACGCGAGAAAAATGTGTTCGGAGACCTACCCTGCACTGTACCGCGACGAAACGGCTGTCCGGTTGATAAATGAGATCGATTACGATTTTTCGGAGCTTGAGAGGAAGTCCCGCAGGGTTATGCAGCGGTTCGGAATTCTTGAGGCGTCAATGCGGCAGAGCGATCTTGCGTATGAAGTGCAAAGCTACCTGAAGTCGTATCCGCGTGCGGCGGTAGTCAATCTCGGCTGCGGACTGGACAGCACCGGCAGACATTGCGACAACGGGAGCTGCAAAATATACAATATTGATCTTCCCGATGTGATCGGCGTGCGCAACGAGCTTCTGCCTGCCGGCGAGCGGGAAGAGAACATCCCCTGCGACATCAACGATACCGCGTGGTTTGATAAGATCGACGCATCGGGCGGGGCTGTGTTTTTTGCAGCCGGTGTGTTTTATTATTTTCTGAAGGAGCAGGTCAGGGCGCTTGTGCGCGCTATGGCAGATGCCTTCCCGGGCAGTGTGCTTGTAATTGATGCCGCAAATGAAAAAGCCGTGAAGCTGATGCTTAAAACATGGTTGAAGGCAGCAAAGATCAGGGATGTCGGCGCGTATTTTGCCGTTTCGGATGCAAAGCGCGAGCTCTCTGTGTGGGATAGCCGCCTGTGCGTTTCAAGCCGCGGATATATGCTCGGATATAACGACCTGCGCGACCCGTCGGTCAGCAGAACCTTTCGGTTTTTGTCGGCTGTCGGCGACCGGATGATGAAAATGCAGATAGTGAAGATCGGATTCGGAGGATAAAAATGAAGTATACGGGAATGCCGCAGGGAATGTGGGCGTTGTTTGCGGGATCCTTCCGCCGGCAGCTCACCGGTGTGTTCGGATACGACAAAAGCACGGCTGCGCTTGTAACAAAAAAGGCAAAGCCGAAATACCGTGAAATTATCGCGGAACTGCCGGAGTTTGAAAAAGCCGACCGCTTTAAAATGAATATCGTCAACTGTGCCATGCTCGGTGCGTTCGTTCTTTCGGTGCCCGAACGCCCCGATGTCGGTCGGCTGACCGACTACTATGCAAAAGCCATGATGACAAAGCCGATGAGGTGGTTCTGCCGCAGGAGCGGAAGGTCAAAGTTTACCGAAAAAGACATTGAGGGCATGAGAAGGACCGCTGTTCTTAAGGCAGCCGACCGCAACCCGTACTCGTGGAATATGGATTTTTACGAATACCCCGACGGGAGCGGGTATGAGGGAAGATTCACAAAATGCGGCATCTGCGTGCTTATGAAAAAGCTCGGACTTTATGATCTCACGCCCGCCATGTGCCGCCTTGACTATACAATGAGTGAGGCGGGCGGCGTGACTGATTTTGTAAGAGAGCATACCATAGCTTCCGGCGGACCGTACTGTGACTGCGGATATATCAAAAAGAGTTTTTAACAGCCGGCAGGACTGCAAACCAACCGGTTTGACCGGTACGCGAGCTTTGCAATGTGCAAAAAAGCAAGAGGACCTGTTGTTATCCCGAAAAGCGGAGTATAAATTAAATAAGGAAGGAAATACGCTGTGAAGGACAGAAAACTGCCGATCGACCGTACCTGCCATGTGCTTTATACAAAGCCGTGCAAAAAGGAGATCATTAAAAAAATAGCTCTGCATTACCCGCCGGAGGAGAGGGAACGGGTGTGGGAGAAGGTACAGCTGAAATATGCGGAGTTTCTTTCCGACTGGCGCACCGATCTCGGCGGAAAAAGAAATTTTCACAACGGCAGGGGCGGCAATTACGACTGTATCGCGCTGATGGCTTATTATGTCGTCTGCCGGGATGCGACCTGCCTTGCGGAGATCGAAGAAATGGAAGGCAACCTGTTTCTCGGGGCGTTCCGAAAAATGAGATTTGTTGACTGCAATAAGGCGTTTTTCAGAAAGCTGATGTACAGGGCGTTCCTGAATGCAAAGCGGCAGTGCGACAGATGGGGAGATTTCAAAATGAATATTGCCCCGTTTGATCCCGAAAAGCCGATCAGATACGAATTCACCGAGTGCCCGACTGCGGAATTTGCCAAAAAGCACGGGCTATGCGAGGTCATGCCCGCGCTTTGCAATCCCGATTTTGAGGGAATGGAGTGCATTCATGCGCGGCTTGTTCGCACTACGACCTGCGCCAATGGCGACAGGTGCGACTATGCGATAGTCGGCGACCGCGACCCGTATCTTAAAGACCATCCCGAATACCGCGATGCGGCGGGATACAGACGAAACAAATAAAAACGAAACGGAGAAATGATTATGAGAATTCTGGTGCTCGGTGCGGGCGTGCTCGGCTGCAGTCTTACAAAAAATCTTTTTTGCGCCGGAAAGGATGTGACTTTGCTCGCGCGCGGGAAGTGGGCTGAAGAGATACGGCAGAACGGACTGCGCATAAAGGGCAAATTTGCGCCGCGTGTGTCGGTCAGCCGCGTTCCGGTTGTGACCGGTCTGGAGCCCGATGACATATATGATGTGATATTTGCAGTGGTGCGGTATACGCAGGTGGAGTCAGTGCTCGATGTTCTTCGCACCAACGGGTCGAAGAATATCGTTTTTGTGGGAAATAATGTGCGCGCAGCCGATGCTGCCGCACTTCTGCCGGGCAAAAACGTGATGTTTGCCTTTACATCGGCGGCTGGACACCGCGAGAGCGACCGCGTTGTGTCGGTGGATATGAAAAAGATCACGATAGGAGACCTTTGCGGCGCGGCATCGAATGAGCGGCTTATCGGGGAGATCTTCGAGGGCACGAAATACCGCGTTGCCTATGAGCCGAATATGGGGGATTACCTGCTCTGCCATGCGGCGTTTGTGCTTCCTGTGGCGTTTGCCTGCTATAAGACCGATGGGAATTTAAGAAAGCTCAAGGGCGATGCAGCCTACCTCGGTCGGCTTATCGACGCAAATATCGAGGGCTACCGCGCCATAAAGAATTCGGGTCACGCGATATTGCCGAACGAGGATATGAATTTTGAATCTGCCGGGTACCGCAAGACCTGCCTGCGCTTTTTCAAGCTCATGTGCGCAACGAGCCTCGGGCAGATCTGCGCGTCCGACCACGCCATGAACGCGATCGACGAGATGAGCGCGCTGAACCGCGATATCAAAGCGTTTTTTGATAAAAACGGCGCCGATTATCCGGTGTGGCGCGAGCTTGAAGCCGAAGCGTCGAAATATCTGAAATGAAAAAAGCTGACGCGACCCATTCTGAAGTGTTGCTGAATTAACATGGCGCCCTCACGCGGCTCTTGCGACAGACATTACGCGGGCGACAATGAGCTTGTAAAGTTTGAGTATACTCCAAAACCCGTTGATACAAGCAGGATTGATCTTCCGGCAGATCTTCTTGAGCTTAGCGAAAAAATAGCCGAAAATGTTCATGATATCTGGGCTGCCGGGAGGATCGCAGAAGGATGGAGCTACGGCGAGTTGCGTGACGAAAAAAAGAAAACAACGCCGTGCATGGTCCCATATTCCGAGCTGCCCGAGGGGGAAAAGAAATACGACAGAAATACCGCGCTTGAGACGCTCAGGCTGATAGTTGCGCTCGGCTACACGATAGAAAAGAAGTGAAGCGGCAAGTTTTCCGGTTGTTCTTGCATTATTGACAACCGGCGGCAGGTGTGCTATAATGTGCACCTGCCGATCAATTTATTTTACCGGATCGGCGCGGGAGAGGTGAGCTGGCAATGACAACAAAGAGATCAGACAAATGCTCCGACGCAGCTGCGGGCGGAAGGTCAAGATACGATATTGCGCGCAGGGTGCTGATATTCTGGACCCTGTTCATCGGTATCGGCGCGGTGGCGGGCGCGTGCGGAATGCTCATCGACCCGAGCGGGAAATCGGTCGGGATGGACGCAATGCTTCCTTATTTCCGTGTGTTGCCGTTCGCGGATATTCTTTTTTGCGATCTCACGTTCTCCGGAATCGCGCTGCTTATCGTAAACGGGATCACAAATCTCACGGCTGCGGCTCTTATGCTGGCAAAAAAGCGCGTGGGCGCGGTTCTCGGCGGGATATTCGGCGTGACCCTTATGCTGTGGATATGCATTCAGTTTTATATGTTCCCGCCGAACTTTATGTCATCTGCTTACTTTGTTTTCGGACTGGCGCAGGCGATCACCGGTTATGCTGCGTGCGTTTTTGCCCGGCAGGAGGATTTTTCGGTCAATATTTCCGATTATCCCAATGTGGGGACAAATCACAGGCGGTTGGTCGTTTATTTTTCGCGTATGGGATATACCGAAAAGCTGGCGTATGAGGAGGCAGACCGCACAGGCGCCGATATAGTCAGGCTCATATCGACCGAGAGGACCGAGGGAACGGCGGGATTCTGGTGGTGCGGACGCTTTGCCATGCACCGGTGGGATATGCCGACAGAGCCGACAGGTGTCCGGCTTGAGGATTATGAACACGTGACGGTATGTACGCCGATATGGGTGTTTGCTCTGGCGGCACCCGTGCGCGGGTTTTGCCGCGCCTCGGCAGGCAGGATCCGCGAGGTCGATTACGTGATCGTACATCACACGAACGGTATGTATATGAATGCGGCGCGGGAAATGGATGAGCTCCTCGGAGTCACTCATACCGCCGTCAGAAGCGTGAGGTGCCGGGTCGGAAGCTTCCGCGAGCTCGGAAATATAAAAAATTAATATAATAATTTGGATTTGTCTATTTACAACGGCGCGGGGGTGTGGTATAATATCCATGTATCGGTACCGCCGTGTGCCGGACATGACGCGGACCCGGTTTCCGGGTAAAAGACCCTCGGTTCTTTCACCTGCCGGTTGCTGAGTTTGCGCATAATTATAAGAGGTGAAAGAAAATGACCAAAGAAGAAAAGCTTGCTATCATCGCAGAGTATGCGACACACGAGGGTGACACAGGTTCGCCCGAGGTTCAGATCGCTCTCCTGACAAACAGGATCAACTCGCTCACCGAGCATCTCAAGAAGAACAACAACGACCATCACAGCCGCCGCGGTCTTCTTAAAATGGTCGGCCATAGAAGAAATCTGCTTAACTATCTGATGAAAGTCGATATCGAGAGATATCGTGCAATCATTGCAAAGCTCAACATCAGAAAGTAAAAAAGCAAGGGCGATGGAATGGGGATGCCGCGTTTTTGCACGGCATCCTTTTTTCGGACTCGGGTGACGTTTGTGCAGATTCGTATCTGAGGAACCGGAAAAAACATGATTTGATCTGACCGACCGGCGACAGGAAGATGGGGATACGATCTTGCCTGCTTTCAGGTTTAGCAGTGCCGCTGCACGGCTAAACGCGGCGGGGAAACCGTACTAAAGTATCTATATGACTTTATCCCCGCCTACCATTGGGGTATGCGGCTCGGAATCTGCACAAGCTTCACCGAGCTTAGACGTGTGATCCCGAAGGCTCATGTTCCGATGTAACTGTATTGGTACAGGAAGATGGGGATACGATCTTGCCTGCTTTCAGGTTTAGCCGTGCCGCTGCACGGCTAAACGCGGCGGGGAAACCGTACTAAGGCATCTATATGACTTTATCCCCGCCTACCATTGGGGTATGCGGCTCGGAATCTGCACAAGCTTCACCTGAGCTTAAAAAAACCCGCATGTGGGCAGCATTTAACCGTGCGCCTCGCGTTCTCTCTTTGCGGGGGGCGTGCGGTTAAGTGCTAACCATGTCGGGAACAAAATAAACAAAAAAGTTTGAAAACAGAATAAATGCGTATCAGCAGAAAAGCTGTTTTCAAACACCGTTTGCGCCGGGATGCCGGATGTTACGGTCCGGATCCTCTTTGCGAGCAAAGAAAGACGGCGCAAACGAAAAGAAAGGAATGGAAAAAATGTACGAAATCAAAAGCACAACAATGCAGTTCCCGAACCAGAAGATCTTCCGCTATACATTGGCGGGCAGAGAGCTTTCGGTCGAAGTGGGCAAAATGGCGGGTCTTGCAAACGGTTCCTGCCTTGTAAGATACGGCGACACCGCCGTGCTTTGCTGCGCCACTGCATCACCCAAGCCCCGCGACGGCATCGACTTCCTTCCCCTGTCCGTTGACTATGAGGAGAGAATGTATGCTGCGGGAAAGATCCCCGGCGGATACCTCAAACGCGAGGGTAAGCCGAGCGAAAAAGCAATACTCACCGCGCGCGTTATCGACCGCCCGATCCGTCCTCTTTTCCCGAAGGACCTGCGCAACGACGTCGCGCTCACACTTACCGTTATGTCGGTCGATCAGGACTGCTCGCCCGAGATCACCGCAATGATCGGCGCATCGATCGCCCTGTCCATTTCGGATATTCCGTGGAACGGCCCCATCGGCGGCGTTTTCATGGGACTTGTTGACGGCGAGCTGGTAGTCAATCCCACCGAAGAGCAGCGCGCAAAGAGCGATCTTGACCTCACCGTTGCCGCATCCATGAATAAGGTCGTAATGATAGAGGCGGGAGCCAACGAGGTTGCCGACGATGTAATGTACGATGCCATCATGAAGGCGCACGCCGAAATAAAGGAGCTGCTCGGATTTGTCAACGCCATCGTTGACGAAGTGGGCAAGCCCAAATTCGAATATCCCTCCTGCGAGCTGGATCATGATATGTTCGACAAGATCTTTGCCTTCTGCGAGGCTGATCTCATGAACGCTCTCGATACCGATGACAAGAACGTCCGCGATGAGAGAATGCTCACGATAGAGGATGCGATCGTCGAAAAATTCGGCGAGGAATATCCCGATCTCGCCACCCAGATGCCCGAACTGGTCTATAAGATGCAGAAGAAGGTCGTCCGCCGCTGGCTGCTTGAGGGCAAGCGCGTTGACGGTCGTGCCCTTAACCAGATAAGACCTCTTGCAGCCGAGGTGGGACTCTTCAAGAGAGTACACGGCTCGGGTATGTTCACGAGAGGACAGACTCAGGTCGTTACAATGGCAACGCTCGGAACCCTTGCCGAAGCCCAGATGCTTGACGGTATCGACAATGAGGATTCCAAGAGATATATGCACCACTACAATATGCCCGGCTACTCCACCGGCGAGGCAAAGGCGACCCGCAGCCCCGGCAGACGTGAGATAGGACACGGCGCACTTGCCGAGCGTTCGCTCGTTCCCGTGCTGCCCACACCCGAAGAGTTCCCATATGCCATCCGCCTTGTTTCCGAGGTCGTTTCCTCCAACGGTTCGACTTCGCAGGCATCGGTCTGCGGCTCCACGCTTGCTCTTATGGATGCCGGCGTGCCGATCAAGGCGCCTGTTGCCGGTATATCCTGCGGTCTTATCACCGAGGGTGAAAAGTGGATGACCATGATCGACATTCAGGGCGTTGAGGACTTCTACGGAGATATGGACTTCAAGGTCGCGGGTACTCATAAGGGTATCACATCCATTCAGATGGACCTTAAGATCGACGGTCTGACTCCCGAAATTATAAAGTCCGCACTTGAAATGACACACGCCGGACGTGATTATATCATCGATGAAGTGATTCTCAAGGCTATCGACGCACCGCGCGCCGAGGTCTCCGAGTACGCCCCCAAGATGATGACGATAAAAATCGACCCCGATAAGATCCGCGAGGTCATAGGCAAGGGCGGCTCGGTCATTCAGAAGATCGTTGCCGATACCGGTGCCAAGATCGATATCGAGGACGATGGGACGGTATATATCGCAGCCGTGAACCGCGCTGCCGCAGACGCCGCAAAGGCAACGATCGATGCCATCTGCTTTGAGCCTGTCGTGGGCACTGTGTATACCGGTAAGGTAACGGGCATCAAGGAGTTCGGATGCTTTGTCGAATACGCTCCCGGCAAAGAGGGAATGGTTCACATTTCCCGCATCACCGACCACCGCATAGATAAGGTCGAGGATGTTCTCAAGCTCGGCGATATCGTAAAGGTAAAATACATCGGTCTTGACAAGAAGGGCAGAATGGACTTCTCGATCAGAGACGCCCAGGGCTGATCCTCAGTGATATTTCAATAAAATAACAGCCCGCCGCGCATATTTTAAGGTAACAAGCTAAAACTATATGCGCGGCGGGTTCCAAACAAATCCAATTATTCAGAGAAAAAACACAGCAGCCGCAAGGAGGAAAGCCAAATGAATGACCGTGATTCGAATACACGGGCTTTTAAGCTGAATTCACATCTCAGCAATCGCGCGTTGCGCGAGAGAAAGCGTAAAAAACGTCAGATAGTTCTGATAACACTCATGGCATTGCTTGCGCTGTCGCTGGTCATCACACTTATTGTGGTCTGCGGCGAGCTGGTAGGCGGCAGCGGCGGCGGTACGTCGGATGTGGGGAGCGGAGATATCTCTGCCGGAGTTATAAGCAATACGCCCGGCACATCGGCGGAGAATCCGCCCGAAAGCACCGCCGGGGGTACGGACGCCCCGCCGGAAACCACTGTGGCTGACGCAGGATATACCGTAAAGCTGATGACGGAGGCTGATATCCACCGCGGCGAGCTGATATTGGTAAACACCTCGTACAAATATGTTTATCCCGCATCCACGGGAGACCTCGTTGACCTCCGCAGCAGCAGAAGCGCAAAGTGGGGAACGTCTCAGTCGGGAAAGCTGATACATTCGTATTCCTGCTCGTTTGAGCTAAAGCTCTCCGCCGCGGCTGTCAAGGGACTCAACGATATGATAGACGACTTTTATACCGCCACACAGAATCAGGATGTCTACTTCCCGCAGTACAGCGGATACCGTTCAAGCGCCGAACAGGATAAGCTTTACGACGCCAAGCCTGCCTCGGAGGATCCCGAGGGATGCAGCGAGCATCACACGGGGCTTGCGATCGATGTCCGCGCATGGCTCAATAATGATACGTTTCCCTATATTTCGCAGTCGCAGGATCCTTCGTGCGTCCAGATATATAACTGGATAAACACGAACTGCCATAAGTACGGCTTCATTCAGAGATATCCGGATTCAAAAGCAAGCGTAACAAAGTCGGGGCACTATGCCGAGCATTACAGATACGTGGGCTATCCTCATGCGCTGGCAATGACGCGCAACGACCTCTCGCTTGAGGAATATCTCACCGTGCTGGCGTCGCGCCACAGCTATGACAGCACGCATTACGTCATAAACGGCGACAACGGCGTAACGTATGAAATTTATTACGTTCCCGCTGCGACCGGAGAGGGAGCCACCACTTCGGTGCCCGTGCCGATGAATATGCCCTATACCGTGTCCGGAAACAACTATGACGGATTTATTGTTACCGTAACAAGAACCTGATACGGAAAACGGAATATAATTGATTATGAAGAGAATTGTCTTGCTTCTGCGTCCGGCGGCGTTTCTGTGCGCCGTGCTGATGGCGGTGTCGCTCGTCGGATGCGGATTTATAGAGATCAGATACCCGGACAGCGAGACGACCGCAGAGCCGGGAACGACGGCGGCGTCCGGCAGCTCGGCTGCTACCGATGCCGTTACCGATCCGCCGCACACCGTGCAGTATCCCGACAGGCGGGATCAGGCACGTGACGCGCTTGCCGCACTGCCCGCTATCGAGCTGTCGGTGCGCGACCTGATAATTGCAAATTCCGCAGCAGCCTCCGAGGTCATTGAGCCGGACGCCGGCGACGCTTTGAACGCGGCGCGGGTCGAGCGCAATAAAATGGCGTGCGAAAAATACGGCATAAATCTTACCGTGACAAGAGCCGACGACAGCGAGCTGCTTGCTGCATTTGTAAACGCATCGTCATCGGGGACGTATTACGCGGATTTTGCGGTGATACCCGCATCGTCTGCGGCACTGTATTTCAATTCGGGAATCGCCGCCGATCTGCGCCGTCTGCCCTTCTATACTGTTCCCACAGATACCGAAAAGGCAGAGGGGGCTGGAATTGCCGGCTCAGCTTGCTATTTTTATTGCGGCGCGGCGGTGTCGGATCCCGATTCGCGTTGGGCATTGTATTTCAACCGCACACTGGCGGGAGCCGGTATGAGCGGGGAGCTTTACCGCTCGGCACTTAAAAATGAATTCACATGGGATAAACTTTTTGAGACGGTAAGCGCCGCGCAGCTTGCGGACGGGACCGACGCACTGCTTTGCGGCGGAAAGGAAAATTCATATTTTGCTGCCGATATCGCGTGTGCCGCAGTCGGCGTGAGCTTTGTTTCGCACACAACGGGTAAAACTCCGACGGTGAACTATGACGTGGAGAAGCTTACAGCCGCAGAGGAGCTCATAAAGAGGATCGCGGCGGTCATTTCCGCGCCCGGGGACGGGGGAGACGCACGCTTTGCGGAGGGCAGGGGACTGTTCCTGTTCGGGACGCTTTCCGATGTGCGCCGCATTTATGATAAAAATGTGGAATGGGGCATACTCCCGATACCGCTTGCATCTGCCGATGCCGCATACGTATCGCCGGCAGGCGAAAAAAGTCCCGTGATGGTTTGCACGGGCGGCAGCGCGAGGACAGAATTGGACGGTGCTGCGCTTGCAGCACTGAATGCCGCGTCCGGCGCGTGGCTTGACGACGCGTATGCCGATGCCTCGCTTGAAAGCTGTCTGCGTGATAACGATTCCTACCTTACACTGCGCACGGTGCTCGGCGCCGAGGTGAAATTTGATTTTGCCTATATTTACGCCGGGGCTACCGATAATCTTACGCGCGCAACATACGGAGCGGCGCGAAATATGCTGACCGAAGGAAAGTCGCTTGCGGCGGCGATCAAGGCGGCAAGATCCGCAGCCGACCGCGAGATGGGCAGACTGTTCTGACCCGTGCCGAAAACGGACAAATAAAAATAATTCCAAATTAATTCAAGGGGGAAAACATAATGAAAAAATATGCTGCTGTACCGTACATTCTCAAAGCAAAACGCTTTAAACGCGATGTATCAAAGCCCTGCATCAAAAATCATGCCGTTTATACGGTCGGATTCTGCAATGACCGCGATGCCGATCCGGCGCGCGAGGCAAAGCTTGATGCCGAATTCACGGTATCGGTGCTCGATATAGTCAAGATCACCGCGATCGCTGCCGGAATATCCGCACTTCTTTGCGTGATCGTGCGGCTTCTCGGCTCGCGTGATTACAGACGGGAATAATATAAACGGAGTGCCGGAAAGCTCAAAACGAGCTTCCCGGCACTCCGCTTTTCGCCGAATGCTCTCTCTGCGGTTCGCAAAATGTCATCGGGGCATAAACGGAGAGGGCTTTTTTGCGCTTTTTTTATCATTTTATGCCGAAAAATGCACAAACGCTTCAGCGCCGGCGGCGACTTAAAAAAATATTAATATTTAACCTGATTTTTTTGGGAAAATACTTGACAAATGGCGCGGCGTGTGATAAAATATTTACAACTGAAAGCGCATCGGTCGTCCGATGCGGTTTCCCGTATCATCAAAAAAGGAGAAATGCATCATGAAAAAAATTATTTCGGTAATTCTTGTCGCGCTTATGCTGACTGTGCTTGCAGTGCCCGCTTTTGCGGACGATGCTGTTGCTATCAAGACAGCAGAGGAATTTATGGCTATGGAGAGCGGTAAATCCTATTATCTTGCCAATGACATCGACTTCGGCGGCAAAGTATTTGACAGCTATATCATATCCGGTTCCGGTTTCATCGTCGATCTCGACGGCAAGGGCTTTGCTCTCAAGAACTTCAGCTTTAATGTTGAAAACGCTACCGGCGACGTTGCCATGTTCCGGCAGTTTGGCGGCGGCACCATCAAGAACCTGAATATCGGTTCCAAGGATGCCCTCATCAAATATACCATCAAGGATCCCAAGGATTCCTCAAGCTATGCCATGCTGGTTGCCAGCACCGGCAAAGACAAAGAGGTTGCCGTTCGCATTGAGAACGTTAACATTTACGCCGATATGCAGCTCACCTACACCAACCTCGACACAAGACTCAACTTTGGCGGATTCATCGCTTATGCGAGAAACTATGAGATAGTTTCCTCCTCCATGAACGGTCAGATCATCGTCAAAAACGAGAGCGGCGAGGCTACCAGATGGAGAAACGTCGGCGGTTTCATCGGCAGCGATAAGGAGACCTGGGCGACCGGTACCATCGATGGCTGCACAAACAACGCCGATATCACCATGACGGGCAGCGGCAAGGAAGGCAGAGTTGCCGGATTTGTTCCCTACTCCGGAAAGAAAGCCAACATTATCAAAAACAGCGTCAATAACGGCACGCTTACCCTTGCGACCTCTGCCGGCGACGGCAACCTTGCGGGTATCATGGGATGCTCCGAGGCAGCCGAGGCTACCATTGAGGGCTGCACCAACAACGGCAAGCTCGTTTATGACTGCACCAATGCCGAAGATGCCAAGGCGGGAACCATTGCTGCCGGTATCATCGACATCGTAAAGAAGGGCACTCTTACCGTAAAGAACTGCGCCAACACCGTTGAGATAAAGACCGGTGCCGGCGTGAACAGCGAAATCATCGGCGTTGTTGCCGAGGGCATCACTGCCACCGAGGAAGGCAACCGCACCTCCGCTGAGGCTGTTGTGACCGAGCCTGTGACCGAACCTGTGACTGAGCCCGTAACCGAGCCCGAGGACACCACTCCCGCTCCTTCCACCGGCGATCACAGCATGATAATCGTTGCACTTGCGGCTGTTATGGCACTTGCCGGAGCCGCCTGCGCGATCATTGCCCGCCGCAGCAAAGAAGTCTGATCTTCGGTCTGAATTACGGAAGCTGCCGCATTTCATGCGTCACCGATCCTGAAAAATAACATCGTTTTTTGCCCCGTTCAACTTTTAAAATCAGAAAAAACAGGGTAAAACGGCGGTTTATAACCGTTTGAAGGCTGCAGCCGCGCATTTGCGCGGCTGCAGCCTTTTTCCGTTCACGTACACGGGTGTGGGGAGGGGATCCCCTCTTGACAAGAGTCGACCTTTGTGATATCATATTGTCGCCGGGAGATCGGCAATTTTTTTGCGTCGGAGGACGTAACACACAAATGAAATTATTCACTCACCGTAATTTCAAAGCCGGAAACGATTCGGATATGACCACAGGCTCGCTGTGGCGGAAAATATTTGTTTTCAGCGTTCCGCTTATGGCGTCACAGCTTCTGCAGGTGCTCTTCAACATGGCGGATGTCGCTGTGGTCGGCAATTTTTCAAGCTCGCAGGCTTTGGGATCGGTCGGTTCCACTACGATACTCGTGACGCTTTTCACCGGTATTCTCATAGGTCTCGGCAGTGGGGTGAATGTCCGTGTGGCGCAGTTCCTCGGGGCGGGCGAAAAACGTGATGCTTCGGAGACAGTACATACATCGTTCATTATATGCACGGCAGCCGGAATGATAATTGCGGTCGCTTGCTTTTTCCTTGCGCACCCGATGCTCGCTCTCATAAAGACCAAGGATGAGCTTATCGACGGCGCGGTCCTCTACTTCAAAATATATGCGCTCGGAATGCCCGCACTCGGGATATTCAACTTCGGCAATGCCGTGCTGAGCGCCGAGGGCGATACTCGCCGTCCGCTCGTTTATCTGAGCGCGGCGGGAGTGCTCAATGTTTTTCTTAACCTGTTTTTTGTCATCGTCTGCAAAATGGCTGCCGACGGCGTCGCGCTGGCAAGCATAATTTCGCAATACCTTTCAGCCGGACTCATTCTTTGGCGTATGTCGCGTGACCGCGGTGAATGCGGGCTGCACTTAAGGCTCATCCGCATCCACCCCGCAAAAGCCGCAAGCGTGCTTTCGCTCGGTATTCCGGCAGGGTTTCAGAACTCGATATTTGCTATCGCAAATCTTTTTATACAGTCGGCAGTCAATTCGTTTGACCATGTTATGGTCGAAGGCAATTCGGCAGCGGCGAATTCGGATGCCATCATTTACAACGTAATGGCGGCGTTTTATACCGCCTGCTCAACGTTTATGGGGCAGAATCTCGGCGCGGGCAAGAAAAAACGCGTGATCAAAAGCTACATCGTCAGCCTGACCTACTCGTTTGCTGCGGGCGCGATCCTCGGCGGGCTGCTCATGCTGTTCGGCAAGGAGTTTTTGTCGTTGTTCACAGGTGACGCCGAAGTCGCTGCGGCGGGAATGCATCGCATAATGATAATGGGTTTCTCGTATATGGTTTCCGCATTCATGGATTGCACCATCGCCGCCTCGCGCGGGCTCGGCAAGAGCCTTGTGCCGACAACGATAGTCATACTCGGTTCCTGCGTGTTCCGCGTGGCGTGGGTGTATACCGTGTTCGCCTACTTCCGCACGATACCGTCGCTTTACCTGCTTTACATCTTTTCGTGGACGATAACTGCGGTCGCCGAGATCGCTTACTTTGCGTTTGCATGGAATAAATGCTATAAAAATACACCCGAATTGAATATTAATGCATGAATGTTCGGCTCTGGCGCTGAATAATCATGTGAAAATGATGAAAACCGACTCTGAAAAGGGCGGTTTTCTGCATATAATAAATAAATATTCATTTCACCCCTTGACAAACCGTTCTTTTGATGTATAATAATACACGTAATGAAAATACAGTTCCGGAGGGGATAAAAATGATAGACAAAAAGGACATCAAAAAGGACATCAAAAAGGTCGTGCTTGCATATTCGGGCGGACTGGATACATCAATAATCATACCGTGGCTCAAGGAAAATTACAACGGCTGCGAGGTCATAGCGGTATCCGGCAACGTCGGGCAGGCAGATGAGCTTGACGGACTTGAAGAAAAGGCACTGGCGACCGGCGCATCCAAGCTGTATGTTCTCGACCTTACCGACGAGTATGTGGACGATTACATCATCCCGACCATGAAGGCGGGGGCAAAGTATGAAGAATATCTGCTCGGCACCAGTCACGCGCGACCCTGCATTGCAAAGCATCTTGTCGAGATAGCAAAAAAAGAGGGCGCGGACGCAATCGCGCACGGCTGCACCGGCAAGGGGAACGACCAGGTGCGTTTTGAGCTTACCATCAAGCACTTTGCGCCGGAAATGCTGATAATAGCACCGTGGCGGGAATGGAGCATAAAGTCGCGTGAGGAGGAAATAGATTATGCCGAGGCGCACGGCGTGCCGCTCAAGATAAACCGCGAGACAAATTACTCAAAGGACAAAAACCTCTGGCATCTTTCACACGAGGGACTTGACCTTGAGGACACCGGCAACGAACCGCAGTACGAGAAAGCGGGATTCCTTGAAATGGGAGTGTCACCCGTGGACGCGCCCGACACGCCCACATATGTCACACTTGATTTTGAGGCGGGCGTTCCCGTTGCCATTGACGGCGAGAAGATGAGTGCGAAGAATATAATTCTGAAGCTTAATGAGCTTGGCGGAAAGAACGGCATCGGAATTCTGGATATAGTCGAAAACCGCCTTGTCGGCATGAAGTGCCGCGGCGTTTACGAAACACCGGGCGGAACGATACTTTACAAGGCGCATTCGGTGCTTGAAACTCTTTGCCTTGACAAAATGACAATGCACGAAAAGGAAAAACTGGCGGTAACATATGCCGAGCTCGTGTATAACGGACAGTGGTTCACGCCGTTGCGCGAGGCATTGGCGGCATTTGTCGATAAAACGCAGGAGCGCGTCACGGGCAAGGTAAAGCTCAAGCTTTACAAGGGGAATATCATAAACGCAGGAGTGTGGAGTCCGTATTCGCTTTACAGTGAGCAGATAGCTACATTCGGCGAGAGCGATTACGACCAGACCGACGCGAACGGATTTATTAATCTGTACGGACTTCCCATCAAGGTGCAGGCGCTTTCCGATATGGGAAAGCTTTCGTAACGGCAATGACCGGCGAAAAAAAGCATACGTGCGCGGCGGATACGGTAAAGATGCCGCACGATGGTCAGACCGCGCAGACCCGGCCCGGCGGCAGCGGATGCGGATATCCGATCTATTCACCGGCGGGGGATGAAGCCCAGATTCAGCAGATATCTTCCGGCGGCAGCGGATATGGATCTCCGATCTCTTCACCATCGGGGTATGAAGCTCAAAATCTGCACAAACGTCACCCGAGCTCAAAAAAAATCTGGGTGGGGAGGAGCAACGGCGTGACCGATACGGTGGCGGATGACTTTAATTCGTCGATCCGGTTCGACAGCAGAATGTACCGCGAGGATATCGGCGGGAGCATAGCACATGCCGCAATGCTCGGCGCGCAGGGGATAATCCCGGCGCCCGATGCCGAAAAGATCATATCGGGACTTGAAGAAATACTTGCCGATCTCGATGCGGGAAGACTCCGGTTCGATCCTGCGGCAGAGGACGTTCATATGTTTGTTGAGACGGTGCTGACGGAGCGTCTCGGCGATGTGGGAAAAAGGCTGCACACGGCGCGCAGCCGCAATGATCAGGTAACGCTTGACACGCGTATGTACCTGCGTGGCAAAGCCGACGACACGGCGGGTCATGTGCGGGAGCTTGTATCTGTTCTTTGCGACCGTGCCGGGGAACACGCCGCAACCATAATGCCGGGGTATACCCATATGCAGCGGGCTCAGCCGGTAACATTCGGTCATCATCTCATGGCATATGCTGCAATGCTTCTGCGCGACATAGGTAGGCTGGGCGATTGCCGCAGGAGGATGAATATTTCTCCGATCGGCTGCTGCGCATTGGCGGGAACGACCTATGCGGTCGACCGCCGTGCCGAAGCCTCGGCACTCGGATTTGACGGTATATGCGGCAACAGCCTTGACGGTGTTTCGGACCGTGACTACTGCATTGAGCTTTGCTCGACGCTTTCGGTGCTCATGATGCATCTTTCGCGCCTCGCGGAGGAGATGGTGCTCTGGTCAAGCTGGGAGTTCGGATTTATCGAACTTTCCGATGCGTACACGACAGGGTCCTCGATAATGCCGCAAAAAAAGAACCCCGACATGGCTGAGCTGGTTCGCGGCAAAACCGGACGTGTTTACGGCGACCTTGTGGCGCTGCTCACGGTTATGAAGGGGCTTCCGCTTGCGTATAACAAGGATATGCAGGAGGACAAGGAGAGCGTTTTCGACGCCGTGGATACAGCCGGGGCGTGCCTTGCGGTCATGACTCCGATGATAGCGACAATGAAGGTAAAGGCGGATGCCATGAGACGCGCGGCACAGCGTGGGTTCATCAACGCCACAGATCTTGCCGATTATCTTGTGACAAAGGGCGTGCCATTCCGTGCCGCATACAAGATATCGGGTGAGCTTGTCGCCCTCTGCATAAGGGAAGACACGGTGCTTGAAGAACTGCCGCTTGAGACGTTCCGCCGCGCCTCTCCGGTAATAGACGAGGATGTATACCGCGCCATTGACCTTGATGCGTGCGTGACGCGGCGTATATCCGAGGGCGGGACCTCGCCGGGATCGGTCATGGAGCAGATCACGGCGGTGAGAAAAGAAATAGAGGGAGCTGTTAAAAACTCGATTTGAGTTTTTAATACCACCGAATATCATTATAACGGCGGTGCCGAAAAACTCAAAGCAGTTTTTTCGGCGCCGCCGTTGTACGTCAGTCAAGCACATACCACAGCTCGGTCTCGCTTGATGGATCAAAACAGTAGATGCCCAGCTTTGTGGAGCAGAATATTCTGCCCTGCCATTCGACAACCGACATGACCTCAAGCTTACGGTAAAGCTCGGAGCCGGTAATGAGAGTTACTTTTCCGTCTGTCCCCACCCGCATAAGCGACGGCGTATCGCCGCCGGTGGCAATAATGACAGCTCCGCCGTCCGATGCGGCGCAGGCTGCCGTCGGAGCGCCGTTGACAGTGGCAACTGTGCGGCTGTTTATGACCTGCTCTCCCGAGGTCGGCTCAAGAATATACACGTGTGTGCTTCCGCCGCCATCGGTTACCGCAATACATCCGCCCGGTGCAGTGAAAAGCCCTGCGCAGCTCTCGCCGGTGACCGGAATGCTCCTGCCGTCCGACGTCAGAAAAGTCACGCCGCGCGGCGTGCCGGCAAAGCAGCCGCCCGCCGCGTTGAGGCTGCGCGCACTGCCGCCCCCGGGATCCGTGTCGGATATGAAAATGGTATCGTTTTTTACCGATATATAATACGCGAGCGAAGCATACGAAGATGTCTTTTTTATTTTTTCGGCGCGTTTTTCATTGTATTGAGCAGGATACAGCTTTTCCGGCAGCCTGAAGACCACCGAGCTTACTGGCAGTCCGTCGCGGTGCGAGCAGCCTCCCAATATCACGCAGACGGCAAAAACGGCGATCAGCGCGGACAGTCCGCGCGTGCCGTATCGGGTTGAGCGTTTCATTTTTATCCTCCGTGTGTGGTAATGGCGGCATTCTCCGCCGCCTCCCCTCTATTATATCACAAAAATCCCATCCCCGCAAATTTTTTTGTTTTTTAAGCTCGGGTGGCGTTTGTGCGGATTTTGAGCTTTGTACCCCGACAGTGGAAAAGAGCAGATCCATATCTTCCTGCAGCCGGATAGTTACATCGGAACATTTTTTTGACCTTCGGGTGGCGTTTGTGCGGATTTTGAGCTTTGTGCCCCGATGGTAGGCGGGGAATAAAGTCATATAGATGCTTTAGTACGGTTTCCCCGCCGCGTTTAGCCGTGCAGCGGCACGGCTAAACCAAAGAACAGAAAAGCAGGTTCATACCTTTCTGCCGCCGGATAGTTACATCGGAACATTTTTTTGACCTTCGGGTGGCGTTTGTGCGGATTTTGAGCTTTGTGCCCCGACAGTGGAAAAGAGCAGATCCATATCTTCCTGCCGCCATACAGTTACATCGGAACATGAGCGCACATATTCGGGCTGAGCCGCAAAGCGGCTTGACCGGGGATGATAGCATCCCTGCCGGCACCGGCGGTTTGTATCCTGTTTTGTATGTAATTACATTTGTCGGATAAGTACCCCATATGGCGCATTATGCGTTTCATTACTTATTTCAAGGTGTTAAAATCGGAATTTTCTTCATTTTTGATAAGAAAAGGGGTTGAAGTGTCAGGGGCTTTGTGATATAATGCTAATAGGTGTATTTGCCCGTGTTCCGACACCGGCAAGCCATGTAATTACGGAGGAAAAATATCATGAACCACAAAAACAAAACCGACAGCAAACGCACGTTTGCACGTCTCGGCTCTGCGGTTCTTGCTTTGCTCATGCTCGGCGGCGTTATTGCCACCCTTGCTTCATGTGCAAAGCCGGATGGCGGAGACGGGACAAAGCCCGACACAACTACCGCAGCGGTGGATGTTGACGAGACCACCAATGACATTTACAAGGATGTTCCCACGGGCAACTTCAATGACGAAGAATTCCACATCCTTAACGACATCTGCACATGGGCGCTCACGACAATGGAATCGTCCGATCAGCTCGGCGACACCATTTCCGACGCCGTGACGAACCGCAACGGTATTCTTGAACAGCAGGTCGGCGTAAAGCTGGTCATCAACACGGTTTCCAACGTTAACTCCGATATCCGCAAGGATCAGGACACGACCACAAACCAGTATGACTGCTTCTTTGATCCGTCCACAAGCAATGTAAAGCTTGCCGTAGAGGGCAGACTTGTTGATTTCAACGAGCTGAAGGACATTGACCTTACCAAGGAATGGTGGTATCCCACATCCACACGCAACCTTGCCATCGGTCCTGCCGTTTATATGGTCTTTTCCGATATTCATCTTTACTTCCACGAGTCGTTCTATGTCTCCATCTTCAACAAGGATATGTTTGCGAACTATCCCGGACTTGAAGACCCGTACGAGCTTGTAAAGTCGGGCAACTGGACGATAGATAAGCTCACCGAAATGATGAAGGTCGTTGCCAGCGATGTTGATGCCAACGGCAAAAAGGATATTTCCGAGTCCACGAGCATATACGGGCTGGTTGCCCACACCAACGCGGGTTACTCCATGATGGTCGGTTTTGACAACAACCTGCTTGAATACGATAATCAGCATATCCCGCAGGCTAACTTTACCGGCGTCGGCGAACGCTTCATCGACTCCTACAACAAGGTAAAGAACACCATGTACGATACCGTGCTTTGCGGCAGCCCGATAAGCGAGGGCTACTCAAAGCTTACCAACCGTCAGCACACTCCGTTCTCCGAGGGGCGCGCCCTCTTTATGTACGAAGTCACCGGAACGCTCAAAGAGCACCGTGACGAGAGCTTCTCCTACGGTATCGTGACCTCCCCCAAATACAACGCGGAACAGAAGGAATACATATCCCCCATCACCTGCAGCGCCGCTTCCATGTGTGTGCCGGTAGGCTGCAAGGATCTTGACCGCGTAGGCGTCGTGCTTGAAAACATGGCAGCCGTATCGCACAAGGTCATCAAGCCCGCGTACTACAACATCACGCTCTGCTACAAATACAATAAGGACCCCGCCGCTATCGAAATGCTTGACATGGTTTACAAGAACGGCAGATTCGAGCTTGCATACGTTTACAACTTCGGCGGGCTCCGCTCCACTGTTGAAACCGCATTCAAAACCGGCGTTTCCGATATTTCCGGTCAGGTCGGAAGAAGCAAAAAGCTTATCAACCGCGGAATCGAGGATGCCATCAAGGGACTCAAACTTAACTGATGAGGTGAACCGAAATGAAAAAAATACTTGCAATAACTACTGCCGTACTCATGCTTGCGGCAATGGCGCTTCCCGCATTTGCCGCCAACACCACCGTTGACCTTGAAAACGGACTTCTTCTGCACTACACATTTGACGAATACGACCCCAAGACCCAGACATTTGCCGATTCCTCAAAGGTAAATCCCGCACCGGTCGAAAGAATGATCGGCACAACCTACACGTCCCCCGGACCTGTGGGTCAGGCTGTGTTCTTTGACGGCGAGACTTCCTTCATGGCGTATTCCGATACGCTCAAGGATAAGCTGGTTGATCTCACCACGTTCACCTTCTCGGTCTGGATCTATGCCGATAAGTTCCCGGCTGAATCCGCCGACAAAAACCGCTACTTCTTCACCACCCAGTCATGGAGCGTCGGAGATATGCATCTGCAGTTCGTCTGGGGTGAATTCCCCGGCTCCTGTCAGGTCTGCATAAGCGGCAACAGCAAGGCGCCTACCGGCGGTATGTTTGAGGAAAAGAACTTCTCACATTACCGCACGCCTCAGCTCGAAACGAGCAAGTGGACCCTCTTTACCATTGTTTACGACACCAATACAAACACCATCAAGTACTATGCCGACGGCAACCTTGTCGATTCTGCCGTGTACACCGAATCCGTTCCGGTCCAGATCGCGGGCATCAGCCTCGGCAACCACTACGAGATCGGTAAATACCCCGGATTTGAGGGCTACCTTGACGACCTCCGCATTTACAACCGTATGCTGAGCGATGTTGAGATAATGGCTCTGGCGCAGATGGGCAACGCCACTGTTGTGCCTGCCGCTACCGAGATAAAGGACGAGGAGACTGTTCCTCCCGAGACAAAGCCCGAGACCAAGCCGGAGACGAAGCCCGAAACAGCACCGGAGACCAAGCCGGAGACAAAACCCGAGACTAAGCCCGAAACCAAGCCTGATGCGACAAAGGCTCCCGAAACTACTGCGGCAGCGGGCGGCGAAAAGAAAGGCTGCGGTTCATCCGCCGCACTTATCGGCTGCATTGCCGCGCTTATTCCCGCAGCGTTCTGCCTGAAGAGAAAAAAAGACTGATCGGAGCTGAAAATGAGCGAAAAATGCCGTAACAACGCCCCCGGGCGCGGACTTTTCATAGTGCTTGAGGGTGGCGACGGCTGCGGCAAGACCACGCAGGCGGCGACGCTTTGCCGCCGTCTTGCTGCGGAAAGCGGCATACGCTGCCTTATGGAGCGCGAGCCCGACAGCCGCGATATCGTGGGCGCCGTAGTGCGTTCCGCATATTACGGAAGTGTAAAGATACTTCCCGAGACGCTTGCATACCTGCACGTTGCCGACCGGCTTGAGCACGTGGCTTTTATGCTGCCGCTGCTTGAGGGCGGTTCCGATATCGTGTGCGACAGGTACTATCCGTCAAACATGGCATACAACCGCACGCCGCGCCTCACGATGGAGCAGATATATGAGCTCAACCGTCCCTGTTTTGAGGAGCTTGACCCCGATCTGATAATTTATCTTGACGTGTCTCCCGAGGTCAGCGCCCGCCGCCGTGCGGCGGGCAGGACGGCGGAGGAGATATTCGATGCCGATGAAACACAGCGCCGGGTACTGAAGAACTACCGTGAAACGCTTGATTTTCTTTCCGCGCGCGGCAGACGCATTGCCGTTGTGAACGCCGATGCATCCGAAGAAGAGGTTGCCGGAGCGATATGGAGAGAGGTCGAAAAGCTTTTGGACGAAAGAAAGCGGTCCTGAGCCGGTCCCGGTCGGGAAGAAAAAAGCAAAATGAATATTTTATTTATCGGAAACAGCTATACCTATTTCAACCGGATGCCGGAAACGCTTGAAGCGTTGGCACACGCGGCGGATATCGACGCGTCCGTCGCATCGGTCACAAAGGGCGGATATACGCTTGAAGCTCTCGCTTCGGACGAAAACGAGTACGGCGCGCGCGTCGGCGCGATGCTCGCGGGAGACACAAAATTCGACTGCATTATCCTTCAGGAGCAGTCGGTCCGTCCCGCCGTTGACAGCGAAAAATTTTTCGGCGGCGTTGCCGCAATGCTTGATAAAATACGCCTCTGCCAGCCTGATGCCCGTGTCATTCTTTACGAAACATGGGGGCGCAAGGCGGGAAATCCCGTGCTTGCCGAGCACGGCTGGACGCCGGAGAAAATGTACGGTCTTCTTCGTGACTCGTATGCCGCCGCAGCCGTGCGGTTCGGGCTTGACGTATCACACGTAGGCGCGGCTTTTGCCCGCGTTACAGCCGAACGGCAGGATATCGGGTTGTATAACGACGACCTTACGCACCCCTCGCCGGCAGGCTCGTACCTTGCCGCGTGCGTACATTTTGCCACAGTTTTCCGCATCTCGCCCGAATGCGCCGCATACTGCGGCGACCTTGACGCCGGCACGGCAGAATACCTGCGCCGCACGGCGTGGGAGATATCACAATAAAATCGAAAAGGCGGGGGTTCGTAAGGCTTCCGCCTTTGAGAAAATATTTTGTATCCGCAAAGAAAGGGTGCTTTTGCCGATGCAAAAGCTACGGTCCGTAATATGAAAAAAACAAAAAGAATCTTGGCTCTTGCACTTGTTGCAATAATGCTTGCGGCGGCGCTCGTATCGTGCGCGCCTGGCGGGAACATTCCCGCCGATACAACGACAGAAGCGATTCACGCAGAGTCAACGCCGGAGGTGCCCGAAAAAACAGGACCCGGCGAGAGCGTTCCTACCGCGACCGAATCGGCAGAAACCACAAAAAGCGAGCCTACGGAGGTAAAAAGCTTGAAAATTCTTGCTATCGGAAACAGCTTTTCCACCGACTGCATGCAATATCTTTACGACATTGCCAAGTCCGGCGGCGTTGAGGAGATAGTCCTCGGCAATCTTTACTACGGCGGATGCAGCCTTGCGCAGCATCTCGGCTTTGCAAAGGCTGACAGCCCCTCCTACACCTACTACAAAAATACGGCGGGCAAGTGGGAGTCCACCAAAAACTTTAAAATGTCTTCCGCGATCGCCGACGAAAAGTGGGATTATATCTCGTTCCAGCAGACCTCAAAGACCTGCGGTCTTGTGTCGAGCTACGGCAAAACGCTTACCGAGCTGCTTGACTTTGTTGAGGCAAAGGCGCCCGATGCAAAGTTCGTATGGAACATGACATGGGCGTATCAGCAGGACAGCACACATTCATCCTTCCCGAACTACGACCGCAGCCAGCAGAAGATGTACGATATGATAATCGACTGTATGCACAAGTGCATCGAGACCGAGCCTCGCTTTGTTCTCAGCATTCCCTGCATGACATCGATACAAAACGCGCGCACCTCTTTCCTCGGCGACACGCTGACCCGCGATGGGTATCATCTTGACTACAATATAGGCAGATACATCGGCGGTCTTACCTGGTATGCCGCGCTTACCGGCGGAGATGTTGATAAAATCAGCTACAATCCCTCGCCTGCCGCAATTACTGCGGATATGCTCGCAGTGGCGCGCGAATCGGTCAAAAACGCAATAAAGACTCCGCTTGCCGTTAGCGAGAGCTCCATAAAGACCGGCGAACGTCCCGGTACCGCACCTGCGGTCGATCCTGGAGCCGAGCTTTCTCCTGCCGATTTCTTTGAGGCGGACAAGGCAGTTGCCGCCGCAGGCGGCGTGGATCTCACAAAGTACACGCTCCTTGAGTGGGACTACATAGAAAACGCATACTGGAACTGCACAAGCTCAGCCACGACCAAAACGCCCGGCTCCGGCGCAGGCACGTATCACCAGAATATCTGCACAAAGCAGAAATATTCGCTTGCCGAGCTGCCGCTCGGGACTGTGTTCATTTCCGATGCCGGATGGCAGTTCAGAATAGAGATCTACAAAACCGCCGACAAGAAGTACGACGGTACGCGTCCGGGCATGATAAGCTCGCAGTATTTCGTGCTTACAGGGGAATTCATGGGCGATGCGCAGTATCTTGCGTGGAATATCTCATCGAATCCGAAATCCGATATTTCCGCCATTTACGCACAGGCTGCCGCGCACCTGAGAGTGTATTTACCCAAATAAGCTGATCTGATGCGATCCGGTCGTTTTGACCGTGCAATTTTCAGTTTTTCATGCGGCAAAACGATGAATGCCGATAGGGGCAGTTAAAAACTCAAAATGAGTTTTTAACTGCCCCTTTTTTCGTTTTCTGTGTTTATTTCAGTATTTCCGGCATTGCCGCATACATATTTTCTATAAAAATCCCATAGCCGTCAGTCGGGTCGTTTATCAGCACGTGGGTTACCGCGCCGACGAGCCGTCCGTTCTGAATTATCGGGCTTCCGGACATACCCTGTATTATCCCGCCCGTGCGCTCAAGCAGCGCGCGGTCGGTCACACGGACCGAAAAGCATCGACCGCCTTCGGCATTCCGGTCCACCGAGTGTATCTCGATGGCATATTCGCCTACCTCGCCGGTGTCAAGAGTGCAAAGCATCACGGCAGGACCTTCCTTGACATCTTTTTTGCTCGCTGCAGGGATCGGCTCGGTGTATCTGCCCGCAGGAACTTCCCGATAAAGTCCGAAAACGCCGAGGTCGGAATTCTTTATTACCGTCCCCGTTTTTCCAGAGTCAAAATACCCCTTTATTTCGCCCGGCGCACCGGGTGCGCCGCGTGTAAGTCCGCTTATCGTAACGCCCACAACGCTGCCGCGTCCGAGCGGGACAGGCTTTCCGGTGTCGGCATCGCATATTCCGTGGCCGAGACCGCCGAATCCGCCGGTCTCCGGCACGATAAACGTTACGGTCCCGATGCCGGCGCCGCTGTCGCGCACCCACATTCCGGTCTGGTACTGGCCGTCCCTGCCGCGTTTCGGCGTGATGTCTACCGTGAAATCACGTCCGTCGCGTCGGCATTCGAGCCGCATGGTCCGCCCCTCAGAGGCGCGCACGGCACCCGTCAGTGCGGCGGCGTCCGAAAGAGGCTTGCCGTCGATCTTCAATATTGTATCGTTCACACGCAGTCCGGCGGCAAACGCAGGGCAGTGCGATGTTCCCGTGCCGTCCGAAAAACCGACCACAAGCACACCGTCGGTGAAAAATTTTACCCCGAATGACATTCCGCCGGGGCAGAGCATCAGCTCGCCGCGCGATGCCACAGCCAGGTCGGCATCGGCACCCGCTGCGCCCATGCCGCCGGGAGATGCGCCCGGCATCAGCGCAAGGCTGACCAAAAGAAGCGCAAGCACCGCCGCCGCTGCCCGCGTGCGCCCCTTTTTCTTCATTAAATATATTAATTTCCGCATAAACAAAAGATTCCTTTCAGCTCCGGGGCAAAACGGTATTGCCGCGCTTTCCCCGCGCCTTATTAATTTGCCCCTTTTTCACCTTTATAACCGACATTCTCACCAATCATTTTTTGTCTTTTTTAAACTCGGGTGGCGTTTGATCAAATTCTGAGCTTTATACCCCGACAGTGGAAAAGAGCAGATTCATATCTTCCTGCCGCCATACAGTCACATCGGAACATTTTCTTTAACCTCGGGTGGCGTTTCATCGGATTCAGAGCTGCATACCCCGATGGTGGAGGACATCGAATTCGCATCTTCCTACACCAATACAGTTATATCTGAACATGAAGGACAAAGGAATATATAAAAGCGGAAATATTGATAATGATCTGATGTAACTGAATGGGTATAGGAAGATCAAAATCTGCTCTTTTCCACTGTCGGGGTATAAAGCTCAGAATTTGATCAAACGCCACCCGAGTTTAAAGAACGCCACCCGAGCTTAAAAAAAGACTTGACAAGACATGGATTTTATAATATAATTTATTAGTAAACTAATTAATTTGAACCGCGCGGCAAAGCGCGGAGGGAAAGGAGAAGAAAAATGCCAACCGATGAAAAACAAACGTTGGGGAATATGCCGTGCTGCGGGCTGTGCCCAGCCGATGATTCGCTCACACCGCCGATGCTTATCGGCATGATAGCGAGAATGCACCGCAACCTCATGCGCAATACCGAACCGGCGGGTTCGATAATGTCGCAGAACAGCTGCCGCATCCTCATGCGCACGCTGGTGCACGGCGATGGGATCTCACAGCTTGAGCTGGCGCGTCGCACCGGGCTGAAGCCGCCGACAGTCAGCGTGGCTCTTGGCAGAATGGAGCGCGAGGGCTATATAAGCCGTTCGGTGGCTGAGCACGACGGGCGCGAGGTAAGGGTTTGCCTTACCGATGCGGGAAGAAAGCTGGAGGAATCCACAAAAGCGCGCCTGCGCGAGGCTGATGCCGTGGCGATGCGCGACGTGACCCCGGAGGAGGCTGAGACTCTGCGGCAGATTCTGCTTAAAATCAGACGTTCGCTCGCCGAGAACGAAAATACGATCGACCCGGAGCTGCACGGAAAAAACGACGGCAATAAAGAAAATTAAGCCGGGACGGGCTAAAGCAGACAGAGCTTTTATCGGAATTTTGAAGCTTACGATCTTCCGATGGAGGTTTTGCTTTGCGGTAGCTGCCCGTGTCCGCAATATCAAGGATGATCACAAAAAATGAAAAAACTTATCAAGTACCTCAAACCGTACCGCTTTTTTGCGCTTATATCGCCGCTTATGATGGCGTGTGAGGTCACGGCGGACCTGCTTCTGCCCTATCTCACGTCATTTATAATCAACTACGGCATTTCCGGGATACCGCTTGACGATCCCGAAAACGGTTCGCGCGCCGCGGCGCGGATAGTATCATTATTTTGCGGCGATTCGCCTACCGGTATGCAGATGATAGTCACCTTCGGACTTCTCATGCTCGGCATCACGCTGATAGGCGGCTTTTTCGGCACCATGTGCGCCTATACCGCCGCGCGCGCGGCACAGGGCTTCGGCAACGACCTGCGCTGTGATGCATACCGCCATGTTATGGCGCTTTCGGTCGAGCAGACCGATAAATTCACCACCGGTTCGCTTGTGACGCGCATGACAAACGATGTCACACGTCTCGTTGAGCTTGTGGAATCCGTTCTGCGTATGTTTGTGCGCGCCCCTGTTTTCTTCATCGGCGGCACAGTTATGCTGCTTCTTCTCAACGTTGATTTCGGACTTGTTCTCATCGGCTCGCTGCCGCTGCTCGTTATAGCTGTTGCGGTGATACTCAAAAAGGCGGTCCCCATGTTCGGCGTGATGCAGAACAAGCTTGACCGGGTGAACTCGGTCGTGCAGGAGGACGTTTCCGGCGCGCGCGTTATAAAGGCATACGTGCGCGAGGATTATGAATGCTCACGCTTTGACCGCGCAAACCGCGAGCTGTGCGATACAAACCTGCACGTTATGTCTCTCATGACTTGGTTTTCGCCGATTCTCAGCCTAATACTCAATTTTTCCGTTGTCGCCCTATTCTATATCGGCGGCAGCCGCATAAATATGGGCAATACGGGAATGAGCGCGGGCGCGATAATGGCGGCGATAACATACGTGACGCAGGTAATATTTGCTCTTATGCAGGTGGCAATGATGTTCCAGTCGGTGTCGCGCGCGGCAGCGTCTGCCGAGCGTGTAAATGAAGTTCTGGCGGCTGAGCCGGTCGTTCTCGGCGGCAGCATTGACGATCCCGAGCCGCACTGCGGCAAGAATGTGCCCGCAGTCGAACTGCGCGGTGTGAGCTTCCGCTATCCCGGCACGCACGGAAAGCCGGTGCTGAACAATATCGACCTCAGCATAAGGCGCGGCGAGACAGTCGCTGTGATAGGCGCTACGGGTTCCGGCAAATCGTCGCTCTGCAAGCTGCTCGTGCGCTTTTACGATGCCGATTCGGGCGAGATACTTATCGACGGTAAGCCGATAAAGGATTACACTCTCCGCGCTCTGCGCCGTAAATTCGGCTTTGTCATGCAAAAGAGCGTGCTTTTCTCGGATACGATCGCCAACAATATCCGCTGGGGCAAACCGGATGCCGATGATGATGAGGTAAAGGCGGCGGCAACAACGGCGCAGGCTGATCAGTTCATCAGCGGCTTTGCCGACGGCTATGACACGTTTGTCGCCGAAAAAGGCGCGTCGCTTTCGGGCGGACAGAAACAGCGTGTTTCTGTCTCGCGCGCACTTGTGCGCCGCCCCGAGATACTGATACTCGACGACTCCACATCGGCGCTTGACCTTGCGACCGAAGCGCGGCTGCGTGCTTCGCTGCACGCATCGCTGGCGGACACTACCGTGATAATGGTAGCGCAGAGGATCGCCAGCGTGCGTGACGCCGACCGCATCGCCGTTATCGAAAACGACGGCAGTATCCTTCATTTCGCGCCGCACGATGTGCTCATGCGTGAGAGCGAAACTTACCGCGATATTTACAATTCGCAAATGCAGAACAGTGCGGAGGGTGAATAAAAATGTCTGAACAAAGAAACAATACGACCAAAAACGAAGCGCCGCGCATTAGTATGCGTCCGGGCGGACCGGGCAGGGGACCTATGGGCGGCAGAATGAATGCGGAAAAGCCCAAAAACGCCCGCCGCACTTTTTCGCGTCTTGCCCGCTATATCGGCAAGAGCCGCGTGACTCTCGTTGTGCTGATACTTCTTACCGTTGTGATCGCGTTTACCGACCTTGTAAGCCCCAAGCTGCAGCAGCTTGCCATTGACACGATCACGGTCGAGGCGGGGACTGTGCGGGTGGATTTTCCGCTCATGCTGAAATATCTTGTCGCAATGTGCGCGTTTTTCCTTATCAGCGCGCTGCTTACGCTCATCCAGGAACGCATAGCGGTCAGGCTTTCAACGTCTACCGTTTACATCATGCGCCGCGAGCTTTTTGAAAAAATATCGCGTCTTCCGATAAAATATACCGATACGCATCGTCACGGAGATATAATGAGCCGCATGACAAACGATATCGACAATGTTTCATCGGCGATATCGCAGTCGCTCACATCGCTTTTTTCGGGTGTGATAACGGTCGTGGGCGCAGTCACGATGATGCTGTGGTTCAGCCCCGCCGTAACTCTTGTGGCAATACTCACAATACCGCTTACGCTTTTAGTTTCCTCCGTGCTTGCAAAATTCATGCGTAAGTATTTTATACGTCAGCAGACCCTGCTCGGTCAGCTCAACGGACAGGTCGAGGAAATGGTAACCGGTTATACAACGGTCATATCCTACGGCAAGGAGCCGGAGGCGGTCGAAAAATTCTCGGCAATATCCGATGAATTCCGCCGTTGCTCCATCAGCGCGCGCGTCTGGGGTTCGATAATGGGACCGGTAATGAACTTTATAGGCAACCTCCAGTACGTTCTCGTTGCCGGATTCGGCGGATTTCTCATGCTTCGCGGCAGCGGGATAACGGTCGGTTCGATACAGGCTATGCTCCAGTACTCAAAAAAGCTCTCAAGACCTATAAACATGATAGCAAACCAGTATTCGTCCATCCTTACTGCACTTGCGGGCGCGGAGAGAATATTCGATATACTTGACACGCCCAATGAGATCGATGAGGGCAAGTCCGACGTTACGCCCGCCGACATACGCGGAGACATCGACTTTGAAAATATTGATTTTTCCTATGTTGAGGGCGAGAGGGTGCTGAAAGATCTGTCGCTTTCTGTCAAGCCGGGTCAAAAGATAGCCATTGTCGGCGCGACAGGCTCGGGCAAAACAACGATAGTAAACCTGCTCACCCGTTTTTACGAAACGGACGGCGGCAGGATCACCATCGACGGCATCGATATCACCGAAATCCCGAAGGCGACGCTGCGCCGCGCGATAGCGATCGTGCTTCAGGACACTGTTCTTTTCTCGGATACGATAAGGAACAACATCAAATACGGCAGACTTGACGCTACCGATGATGAAATGAAGCAGGCTGCGGTCACAGCGCGCGCCGATACCTTTATCGAGCGTCTGCCAGAGGGCTATGACACCGTGCTTGCGGAATCGGGCAGCAATCTTTCCGAGGGACAGCGGCAGTTGCTTGCCATAGCGCGTGCGGTCCTTGCCGATCCGAAGATACTGATACTTGATGAGGCAACATCGTCGGTCGATACACGTACCGAAATGCATATCCAGCACGCAATGACCGAGCTTATGAAGAACCGCACATCGCTTATCATCGCGCACCGCCTGTCAACCATACGCAATGCCGATGTGATAGTCGTTCTTTCGCACGGCGTGATCGTTGAAACGGGCACGCACGATGAGCTTCTGGCGCGCGGAGGGGAATATTCCAAGCTCTACGAAAGTCAGTTTGCCGGAATTGCGACCTGACGGATGAAGGAAAATTACGAACGCTACGCCTGCGGCGAGGCGGACGCCGAGCGCTTTGCCCGGATCGCCCGCGAGGTCACGGCGGCGGCGAAGGGGGAATATTCCGGCGGTGATGCCGGTGTCGGGGTGCTGAATGAAAAAAGAATGCACGCCGCGATCAAAAAATTCATCTGCGCCGACGGTTCATTTCACGAACAAAGACCGCTCACAGGCGGCAGAGGGACAAAAAAATATGTTGCCGATGTGCTTGCCGGCGGTGAGATCTACGAAATACAGACGGGCTCTTTCTGGCCGCTGCGAAAAAAGCTTGAGTGGTACGCGGCAAATACCGGATATCATGTTACGGTGGTGCATCCGGTTGCAGTGCGGCGGCGTATAGTGTGGATCGACCCGGAAAGCGGCGAGACAACGCCATCGCCCCGCCGCGCACCGGCGCGGCGGGCGGCTGATGTGTTGCCCGAGCTCGTGTACATTTCGGAGCTTGCCGCCGAGGGCAGGGTCGGCGTGGAGCTTTTGCTGATCGAGGCTGAGGAATACCGCTTTCTTGACGGTTGGGCGCGCGGCGGCAAACGCGGTTCATCGCGGTTCGAGATGCTTCCCGTAGCTCTCATGGGCAGGGTGCGGCTTGAGCTGCCCGAGGATTATGCCGATCTTCTTGCGCCGGAGCTTTACGGGCACGAGTTCACGGCGGCGGAATTCGCGCGTCTGATGCATTTCCGCTCCCGTCCCGCATATCTTGCTCTCGGTGCGCTCACGGTCCTCGGCGTAGCCCGCGTCAGTGCGGAAGAAAGACCGAAAAGATATATTCTTACCGGAGAGCACTGATCCCGGACAGCCTGCGGATCCGCGCCGACCGAAGAAAAAATATACCGAAAAAAGATCCTTTTATGGGGCTGTTAAAAAACTCATTTGAATTTTTTAACAGCCCCATTTGGTTTGCAGTCCGCGGGTGTGCAGCCGTAAAAGTGAAAAAAAACATTTCTCTACTGTTTCTTGACCGCTTGCGAAAGCAAAAAGGTTGAATTTACGTGCGGTATGTGGTATAATAAAAAAAACAGCCGCGCGGCGCGACCGCGCCGTCCGAATTTTTAGTCAAGAGGCATACAATGCGGAAATTATATAAAACGGCAGCTTTGATACTCATTGCCGTGATTTGCCTTGCCGCCGGCTGCACACGGGGCACGGGACCTGCCGGTACCACAGCCGGCGGTATCGAACCGGCGGTAACGCCGGCAGATACGACCGGACACGGCACGGCATCCGGCGGAAGTGCGACGACCGACGATCCCGATGCTTCTGCGTTCCGCGCCGACATAACGACGTCGGGCGGAGCGGTGATAGTGGGCAGCGTAAAAAAAGATGCAGAAGGGCTTTATCTGGAGCCGGGGAAGCCGCTGAATATAAAGATCACGGGGACCTCGGGGACGGATTCCGGGATCGGTGCAGTGCGTTCCATTCGCTTTGACGCTCAGGTCGCTGCCGGAAAGATGGAATACCTCGGCAGCATAGTCACTGTTCTGGGCAGACTGTCGTTTGAGCCTGCGGGCGCCGGGGTCTGCATTTACCCGTATAAGATCGAATACGGCAGGCACGCGGATGCCTGCTGTGCAGTCCCCGGTCTTGTGCCGCCCGACGGCGGACAGTATGTTTACGATCCGGCTCGGCTGCCCGAAAAGATGCGCGTCGGCGGCGGAGAGGACGGCGTGTACCGTTATAACCCTTACGCGCTCTCGGCATCGGCTCTGCGCTTTATGGGCAGTTATTTTGCCGATTTTTATGTTTCGTTCATCGATGCATACCTGAATTACGAAACAAGCATTCCGTGTTCCTCGGCGTGGTACGCGTGGATGCTTCCGGTAGTGCTTGAAAACGAATTTCCCCTTTACGGAGCCGAGGTCGTGACCGACACGCTCACATATTACGACCCGGACCGCGGGACCGTAACATGGAGCTATAAGACCGCCTCGCGCGGGGCGCATGATTCGCTTGTGGAGTCCTTCCGCGCGTCGGCTGACGAATTTCTCGGCGGCGTTACCTCCGCAATGGGAGAGAGGGAGCGCGCCGGGAAGGTCTACAATAATATTACCAAGCGCGTCAGATACGATTATGACATATTGCGCGCGAGTTATGTGCCCGCGTACCATCCGTCATATCGCGCGTACTGCGAGCATACCGGAATATGCTCCACCTTTGCCCGCGCATATGCGCAAATGCTCACACAGGTAGGCATAGATAACGAATTCTGTGCTACCGACATTCGCGGCGAGGTAGTGGGACACGCATGGGTAATGGCTGAAATAGAGGGCAAAAACTACTTTTTTGACCCCACATATGAGCTTTCCACTACGGCGGGGCGCGGATATGTTTACTTCGGCATGACGCTATCCACCCGACTTTCGAGCGATTCGCGTATAATCAAAAGCACCATCGTTGTGGGAACATACGATGCAAGACCGGTGGGGGATGTCGATATCTCGCGCACGGTTCTTCCGGTTTCATAAAAGACATGAAAAAGACAGACAAATTCCGCACTTTTCTGCGCGAAAACAAACAGGTGTGCTTCTTTGCCCTCTTCCTCACTGTGTGGGCGGGATACTTTTTTACAACAGGCGGTGCGCGGGAGCGTACCGTGATCCACTGTGCGCTTGACGATGCGATACCGTTTGTCCCCGCATTTATAATTCCGTATCTGGTGTGGTACGCGTATGTGCCGCTGTTGCTTGCGGCGGTATGCTTTTTGGATAAAAAGTATTTTCCGCGTCAGTGCGCGGCGTTTTTCGGCGGAGCATGGGCGTGTATTGCCGTGCTTATAGCGTTTCCCACGGCAGTGGATTTCCGCCCCGATGCCGAGGGGCGCGGTGTGTTTTTGTGGCTTTGCCGCTTCATCTTTGCCCTTGACCGACCCGTAAACGTTTTTCCGAGCCTGCATTGCTACGAGGCACTGTGCGTTCATATTACGGCGTTTTCCTGCCCCGCACTCAGAAAAAAGACCGCATGGCGCGTCTTAAGCGCCGTGACAGCCCTGCTTATCTGCCTTTCCACAGTTTTTGTAAAACAGCACTCCGCGCTTGATCTTGCTGCCGGATGTGCCGCCGCACTCATTGCCGCCCTGCCGGTGACAGTGCTCAACAGAAAGAGACCGAAAAATGATAATCAGACCCTTTAATGCCGTACATACAGGACTTTTTGTATTTGCCGCAGTGTTGATCCTGATGCTTTATTTTGTGCTTTACCGCGCCGATGAGAACACGCGCAAGTGGGTGATGGTCTCGATATGCGCCGTAAATGTGGCAGGCTTTTTTCTCTATAAGCTCGCCCTGTCGCACGATGCGGAATTTCTCAGCATAAACGGCATCGAACGGTTCAACTGGTGGAACGAGCTGCCGCTGCAACTCTGCAATATAAATATGTTCCTGATACCGATAGGGATTCTCACAAAAAAGCGTCCGATCCTCGGTTTTTCCTTTTTCGTTGCGCCGCTCGGCGCGGTGATGGCGCTGCTGTTCCCGGAACCTGCATTTGACGGATTTTCACTTTTCCTGCCGCGTATTTTGGGCTTTTACGGTACTCATATCGTGATATTTATCTGCGGGATAAGCCTTGCCACGCTCGGTCTTTACCGTCCGCGGCTCCGCGATTTCCCCGGAATATATCTTACGCTGATCTGCCTTGCGTGCGGGGCGCATATCGTTAATCTTGTTTTGCGCCACACAGTCTGCCCGTTCGCCAATTACTTTTTCACATATCCCGCAGATATAAGCATTCTCCGTCTTTTCCGCAGCTGGATCCCGGTGCCGCTGCTTTATCTTGCGCCGGGGCTTGTTATCCTCGGCGTATATATGCTGACGGTATGGCTTACCCTTGCCCTGCCTGAACGGATAGCGGCGGCGAGAGAAAAAAAGAAAGAAAAAAATAGCGGGTGCGATGAGTCCTCTGAAGAATAAAACAAATGCGGCTGCCAAAAACTCAATGTTTTCAACAGCCGCTCAAAAATGCCGGGATCGTGACCGGCATTTTTTATGCGAATTTAGTCATTTTTGCCCTCAGTAACGTTGTTTTTTAGCTTTTTTCGCGGCAAAACGGAGGTGTTTTCAACCTACGGGAACAATGTCGATGGGGATGTAAAAAACTCATTTTGAGTTTTTTTACATCCCCATGGTTTTTATTCGGTCACATCACTCCGGCTTCCCTCAGCAGCGCCGCAGTCGTTACCGAATTCGTAATAAACTCAAACGGCGGCGGTGCGTCAAACGGCGGGCTGACCAGCCCCCTCAGTCTTATCACACGGTGGTTGCGCCGCAGACGGTCCGCATCGTCAATTATGGAGTTGCGTATCATCGGGCGTGATATTTTATCCGCGTGTTCGATAACGTTTTCAAGATCGCCCCAGTCTGAAAGCAGTCCGGCGGCAATTTTGGGACCGACGCCGCGCGCACCGCGTATGTTGTCGGACGGGTCGCCGACAAGCGATTTGTAGTCAACAAACGCGCACGGATCCACCCCGTAGCGTTCCCGCACGTATGCGGTGTCGCATATTATGCTGCGGTCGCCGCCGCGATAGCGCAGTACCTTTACTTTTTCGCTTATAAGCTGAAAAAAGTCGCTGTCCTGCGAGGCTATCACAATGTCGTAGCTCTTGGCAAAGCGCACAACACAGGATGAAATGATGTCGTCCACTTCGTATGTGCTTATCACCTTATGGTATCCGCCTATTACGTCGAGCACCCGTTCTATGTCGGGTATCTGTGAAAACGGAGTTTCCTCCTCCGGCATATCGGTAAAATCGCGCCGTCCCGCTTTATATTCGGGCATAAGCTCAAGGCGTTCGCGGTTCCGCTCGCTGTCAAACAGCACGGCAAGATAGCGCGGATGCGTCATTCGTATCATCCGCAAAAGCGCACCTGTGAATCCGAGCGTGCCATGTATCGCTTTTCCGCTGCTGTTTACAATGCGCGACGGCATGCCGTAAAACATCTGAAAAAGCAGATTTGAGCCGTCAACAAGCAAAAAATTATTCATTTTACTGCTTCCTTTTGCCTTTTTGTTTTGCGTAGCTCCTTTTGGGCTTTGCCGCAGGTCCTATAATGCGCTCAAGCGCGGCTGCAGCCTCTGCTGCGTTGTCTCCGACCGGAAGCTCCACATCGCACACCTCGGCATTGCGGTATTCAAAGTCAAGCGACATGATGCGGCGCATTTTGTCCTCGGGCGATGTCTCGCGGCAGATAATATCAAGCAGCACCGCGCTTTTCTGGCGGTTGGTAAACACGAGCATGGCGCGGCTGCGGTAAAGATTTTTTACCGTGAGCGCACCGCAGATGTCGATAGGTATCACCGCGAGATGTCCGCGTTCAACGATGGGGGCTATTTCATCGTCAGAGGTGCCGAAGTAATATTTGCTGTAAACCGTGGTCTCGATAAAACGTCCCGCATCCTTTTCGCAAAGAAACTGCGCTTCGTCGATAAAACGGTAAGCATGGGGGCTTTCGCCATCTCTGCGCGGACGTGTGGTTGATGTCAGCGGCTTTTCAAAGCGGGCTTTTTTCATAAGCTCGTGCGCAATATCGTTTTTGAGTGAGCCGGACGGTCCCACAAGGCAGACGACGCCGCCGTGCGACAGGTCCGGGGCGCGCTCGGTAAAAGAGCTGCGCACCATTTTGCACAGATGAAGAAAATCGTCATAGCTGTTGACAGCCAGAAGTCCCGACATATCGGTGTTCCACGGCTTGCGGAAGAGCACGGGATAAGCCGCGCGCGAATTGGAAATGTTGTGCGCTGCGTCGTCAAGCAGAATATCCACTGCCATAACGTCCTTGCGCGTGCCAATTATGATGTTTTCTGGCGGCACCTCGGGAAAATCGCGGCGCAGACGCTCGGCGCGCGCGGTCATGCAGGCAGGCGGTACGGCTGTAATGAAAAATATGTCGGCAAGGCGGGAGAGTTCATGTACGAATTTCTGCGCACCGGGAAGCAGCGGCTGATCTCTTACAAATTCGGGTTTGCCGTAAAGCGCCATGCGCTCGTCGGCGTGTCTGCCGTAATGTCCCCATCCGGTTATTTCGTTTATACTTACGGGTTCCTCATCGGGGTGTGCGGCGTTGATTATGGACAGTGCGTAGGAGTTGCATTCGTAGACGGTATCGTCTACGTCAAGTCCGACGCGAAGCCTGTATTTTCTCATTTTATGACCATTCCTTTATATGCATTTGTGCCTTTTTCTTTTTCTCATACGGCTGAACACAGTATATCATTTGGTCTTGACCCGACCGCGTTTTTACGCTATAATATACGTATAGGTATCACTGTTAATTATACAACATTTATCTGCCTTTGGCAAGACAAAAAAGGACGGTACACGATATGTTTTCCGGAATTATAAGCGGGATCCTGAAATATGAAAGAATAATTATCCACAGGCACTCAAAGCCCGACGGCGATGCCATCGGCAGTCAGGTTGGACTGCGCGAGCTGATACGTGAAAATTTCCCCGAGAAGGAGGTCTTTATCGTCGGCGATGCACCGGGACGCTACGGATTTATCGAAGGCTCTGCGCCGGATACGGTCCCCGATGAATATTACGGCAACGCGCTTGCGGTGATACTCGACACATCCTCGCCCGCGCTGATCTCAGACGGCAGGTGGCGGACCGCGGCGGCAAGCGTGCGCATCGACCACCACATTTTTCTTGAAAAAATAGCGGATACCGAGGCGGTCGATTCCACATTTGAAAGCTGCTGCGGACTTGTTGCCGAACTGGCTCGGCGGTCCGGCTGGCAGCTCACCCCGGCGGCGGCAAAGGCGCTTTTCACCGGCATGGTGACCGATTCGGGCAGATTCCGCTATTCATCGACCAACGCGCGGACCTTTTCGCTTGCGGCGTACCTTATGAGCGTTCCTTTTGACACGTCGGATATTTATTCCGAGCTTTATGCCGACGACTGGCGTATGATACGTGCGCGCGCATCATTTGTGCTGAAGGTAAAGTTTGCCGAGCACGGCACAGGATATATCTACACCACGCGCGAGGAGCTTGAGGCAACGGGGCTTGATTCGTTCACCGTTTCGCGCGGCATGGTCGGCGTTATGTCGGATGTGCGCGGCGTCAGCATATGGGTCAATTTTACCGAGACGGATGCCGGCGTTCTTGCGGAGATACGCTCAAACAAATACAATATAAATCCCATTGCGGTCAAATACGGCGGCGGCGGACACGCCATGGCGAGCGGAGCCACGCTCCCCGACCGTGCTGCGGCTATGGCTATGCTCCGTGATCTTGACGCAATAGCGGGAGGAGATGGCAATGAATAACAATTACGAAGTCAAAAAAGCGATACTTGATAAGATAAAGGAGTACGGATGTATAATCATCTCGCGCCACGTCCGCCCGGACGGTGACGCCGTGGGTTCAACGCTGGGTCTTGCGGGGATAATACGCAGGACTTTTCCCGAAAAGCATGTGTATGTGGTGAACGGCGACTATGCGGAATACACCGCGTTTCTCGGCAGCGAGGATGCAGCCCCCGATGACGGCTGCCTTGCCGGGGCTCTCGGTATCGTTATCGACACTGCCACGCCAGACCGCATATCAAATAAAAACTGGCAGTCGGTGCGCGAGGTCATAAAGATCGACCATCACATAAATATCGCCCCCTACGGCGACATTTCTTGGGTCGAGGAGCACCGTTCGTCCGCCTGCGAGATGATCGCGGACTTTTACATGACCTTCCGCGATGAGCTGAAGATCGACCGCGAGGCTGCGACCTGTATTTATGCGGGCATGGTGACCGATTCGGGCAGATTCCGCTTCCGCAGCGTTTCGGGCGATACTCTGCGCTGCGCCGCCGCGCTGCTTGATCTCGGGGTTGATACCGATACTCTTTTCGCTCATCTTTATCTTGAGGAGCTCGGGGCGTTCAGATTCCGCGCCTACGTTTACGAAAACATAAAAATGACTCCGCACGGCGTGGCGTATATCTACGTTGACAGCGCAATGAAGGAGCGTTTTGCCCTCACCGACGAGGATGCATCGAATGTTGTTTCCTGCCTTGATTCGATAAAGGGCAGCCTTATCTGGATAGCCTTTATCGACAATGCGGACGGCGCGTCGATACGCGTGCGGCTGCGTTCACGCTTTGTGACGGTGGACAAGCTTGCCAACAAATACCGCGGCGGCGGGCATGACTGCGCCAGCGGCGCAACGCTTTATTCGGCAGACGAGATAGCCCTTCTGCTTGCCGACGCCGACGCGCTGCTTGCGGATTACAAGGAAAAGAACGGAGGCTGGATGTGAGGATACTTGTGACCAACGACGACGGGATAGGCGCACCCGGTATCGCGCTGCTGGCACGCTTTGCTGCGCGCATCGGTGATGTCACAGTGATCGCACCCAAGACCGAGCAAAGCGGAAAAAGCCATTCGATAGATCTTGTTTCGGCATTTGAAATAAAAAAAGTGCCTTTTCCGGCGGTTCCCGAGGTCAGGGAGGCATACTCGGTGGCATCCACGCCTGCCGACTGTGTGAGATACGGTGTTCTGGCGCTTGACGGCGGGTTTGATCTTGTGCTTTCGGGAATAAACCGCGGATTCAACCTCGGCGTTGACATTGTGTATTCCGGCACGGTCGGCGCGGCTTTCGAGGCGGCGTATTTCGGTATTGATTCGCTGGCTATATCGACCGACTGGCAAGCCTTTGAGGGCGACACACCGGGCGGACCGGTCGAGATAGCAACGCTTGAACGCATATGGGACTATGTTTCTCGCAGGGAGCTGTTTGCGCGGAATATGATATACAATATAAATATTCCGGTTTCAGCGGGAGAGATCGTCCCGACACGGCAGGGCGGTCCGTACTACCGCGATGTCTTTGCCGATATCGGCGGCGGAATGTTCAAACCGCACGGCGTCTGCGTTTTCCGCAACGGGCATGACATCGGCGTTGATGCAGACGCCGTGACCGACGGATATATATCCGTCACTCCGCTGACGATAGACCGCACAAACCGCGCGGTGCTTGAGGGGATGAAAAAAGAGGGCTGATTTTCGTGGAAATTTTTATTTTACCCGAATGATCGGCTCAAAATGTGCAAATAATAAACCGATAGGACAGAACGGCACGGCTTACATATTGAATTCCGATACGGAGCCGAAAAATGAAAAAAAGTTGTTTGCACAAAAAAACCGCGCGCCGCGCCGGGCTGTCCGCTGTGCGTTTTGTTCTGTCAATTGTCACTATCTCAGTCGTTTTTGCTGTAATAATGCCGTTTTTGCCGATCCACGGAGAGGCGGAGGTGTACAAAAAGGTGCTCAGACTGCACGTTATCGCCGCGTCGGACACGGAGCGGGATCAGTCGGTCAAGCTTTCGGTGCGCGACGCTATACTTGACGTGATACCGTCTGTGCTCGACGGCTGCGGCGATCTTGACGCCGCGTGTGCGGCGGTATGCGAGGGCTCGCCGCGTCTGCTCGGAGCGGCGGACGCACGCCTTGCCGAGCTGGGAGCGAATTACGGTGCGCGTATTGAAATAGGCAGCGAATACTATCCCACGCGTGAGTATGACGGCGTGCGCCTGCCGGCGGGTGAATACACCTCGGTGCGTGTCATCCTCGGCGAGGGCGAGGGTAAAAACTGGTGGTGCGTTCTGTTTCCGTCCCTGTGCCTTTCGGCTGCAAAAAGGAGCGCGGGCAGGGCGTCTGCCGGCGAGAGTGCGGATGCCGGGAGCAGTGGGGAAGAATACATTGCCGCCGGATTCACCCCGGAGCAGTACCGCACGATCACGGAGACGGACGCACCGCGCTACCGGATACGTTTTCGCATACTTGAGATGATCGGCGAGCTGCGTGAGCAGTTCTTCAAGTGAAGAAGGCAGTATTCCGGGAGCCGATAAAAGCCTCGATGTTTTAACAGCTCCGGAGAATTGCCGGTCGCTGCCCCGGCATTTTTGATGCGATCCCGGCTGTTTTTGCCCCTGTTCCTTTTCGGTTTTCCCGGCGGCAAAACGGCGGTGTTCAGCTGCCGGGACCGGCTCATACAGCTGCAAAATGAAAAAAGGCGTGCCGGAAAACTCGTTTTGAGTTTTCCGGCACGCCTTTTTTGGTGCTTTTACCGTTTCAGATCATCCGGTGTAAATGTGCGCGGCAGAAGCTCGCGCAGGGTGTATCTTTCATATTCCCCGTCACGTCCCGTGTCGAGCAGGATAAGGAACTCGTCGGGGCGGCAGAACTCTGCCATTACCTGACGGCAAACGCCGCAGGGCGGAAATACGCCGGTGATGTTCTTATCCCTGCCGCCGCAGACGGCAATTGCCGAAAATTCGCGCTCGCCCTCGCTCACCGCTTTGAAGAACGCAGTGCGTTCGGCGCAGTTGGTTGGCGAATATGAGGCGGCTTCGATATTGCAGCCGGGGTAGACCTTGCCATCGGCACAAAGCAGCGCCGCGCCGACAGTAAAGTGCGAATACGGTACATAGGCATTGTCCATTGCCGCGCGCGCGGTCTTTATAAGCTCGGACGGCGGAACGGCAAGGTTGGCGGCGAAGCCGCGCGAACGGATGGAAAAATCAACGCCGAGAAGGTCGCATACCGTTGCGGCAATGTTGTCAAAGCCCGCACGTGTGCCGAGGTTCTGCGGTTCGATATCTCTGCCGGTAATGACCAGCGGGATATACTCGCGCGTGTGGTCGGTGGTCTTCATAAAGCGCGGGTCGCAGCCGTGGTCGGCTGTTATCATCACAACATCGTCCTCGCCGAGGGTGGGGAGGAAGCCGCCGAGCCAGCTGTCAAATTCGGATATTGCGTTCGCATAGCCGTCGGGGTCGCGGCGATGACCGAATTTTGAGTCGGTGTCAACGAGATTCACAAAGCAAAGTCCGTGAAAATCACGTGCGGCATATGCCGAGGTCTTTCTCATGCCGTCGGCATTGTCCTCGGCGTAAACGAAATCGGTAAGCCCGCGCCCGGCAAAAATGTCGTGTATCTTGCCGACGCCGAGTGCGTCGAGCCCCGCTTCCGATACAGCATCTATAAGCGTTTTTGCGGGAGGCTCGAGCGAAAAGTCATGGCGGCGCGAGGTGCGCACAAAGTTGGGATATTTGCCCTCGAACGGGCGTGCTATCACTCTGCCGACAGCGTATTTGCCGGTAAGCAGGCGGCGCGCGATGCGGCAGTATTCGTAAAGCTTTTCGGGCGGTACGATATTCTCGTGCGCGGCGATCTGAAATACGCTGTCCGCCGAGGTGTAAACTATGAGGTCTCCGGTGCGTAGGTGCTCCTCGCCGTAGTCGTGAATGACCGCCGTGCCGGAATACGGCTTGTTGCAGAGCACGCCGCGACCTGTTTCTTTTTCAAATTCGCGTATCAGCTCATCGGGAAAGCCGTCGGGGAAGGTGGGCATGGGCGTGGGCGAAATAACGCCCGCGATCTCCCAGTGACCTATGGTGGTGTCCTTGCCGCGCGAAAGTTCGGAAAGACGTGCGACTGCGCCCTCAAAGTGCGCGGGCAGCGCACCGCCGGGGATCTTTCCCGCCTGACCGTCAATATTGAAAAGCCCGAGGCGCGTCAGATTCGGCGCGTTGAAGGCGGGGCTTGACGCAACGCTGCCGAGCGTGTCGCCGCCGACGTCACCGCCGTCCGCCACAACGCCGAACTCCGCCGCGTCGGGTGCTTCTCCTATTCCGAAGCTGTCAAGAACAATGAGAAATACTCTTTTTGCTTTTTTCATAACAAACCTCCGAACGATAAAAAGAAGTTGCAGGTAATAGTGGAGATTGAAGTGTGAAGATGTAAAGCGGTCTTCGGCTTTCAGCTTTCGGTACGGTCTGCATCGAGCGCGACTGCCGTTTCGAGCGCGACCTCCATCATCTGCGTAAAGGAATTTTGTCTTTCCTCGGCGGTGGTCGCCTCGTGAGTGAGCAGGTGGTCGGATATCGTGCATATGGCAAGCGCGTTTTTGCCGGCGCGCGCGGCGTTCATGTAAAGCGCCGCAGCCTCCATCTCGACCGCCATAACGCCGAGCTTCTGCCAGTGCGCGGACGCCTCCGCGTTGTCGCCGTAAAAGGTATCGGACGTGAGCAGATTGCCCACGTGGTAGCGTGCGCCGAGGCGCTCGCAGACGGCGACTGCCTCACGCATCATGCCGAAGCTTGCAATGGGGGCAAATGTACCTTCAAGACAGTACTGTGCGGCAAAGTTCGAGTTGGTGCAGGCACCCTGACCTATAACTATGTCGCGCACGCGGATATCCTTCCGCATGGCTCCCGCGGAGCCTATGCGCATTATATTTTCAACTCCGAAGAAGTTATAAAGCTCGTAGCTGTAAATGCCGATAGAGGGCACTCCCATACCGGACGCCATAACGCTGACGCGCACACCGTGATATTTTCCGGTATATCCCTGAATGCCGCGCACGTTATTGATAAGGCGCGCGTCCTCAAGATAATTTTCGGCAATGAATTTTGAGCGCAGAGGGTCTCCGGGCATCAGCACCGTCCGTGCAAAATCCTCCGGGCGGGCGTTGATATGCGGGGTTGGATAAGCTGGCATCGTGGTTTCCTCCTTAAATATCATATTAGATTTATTTTTTTGCTTTCGTCGGCGCGCTGTCTTGCAATCGCACGGCTCCAGCATTTGTAGCACATTGCAACGTATGAGTCGTTGCCGCCGAGGAACACCTGCTCGCCCTCGGTGAGAATGCGTCCGTTTTCGTCCATGCGGGCGTTTACCGTCGCCTTCATGCCGCATTCGCACACGGTCTTGATCTCGGTTATGGAATCCGCGATCTCAAAAAGGCGGCGGCTGCCGGGAAAAAGGTGGGTGCGGAAGTCGGTGCGCAGACCGAAGCAGAGCACGGGGCGGTCGAATTCGTCGGCAATGCGGCGCATGCCGTCCACCTGTGCGGGGGTGAAGAACTGTGCTTCGTCTGCAATGACCACATCGTCCTGATCGTGACCGTCGCAAAAGCGCGCAAAAAGATCGTCGTCGGGCGTTATTATATCGCCTTCGGCGGAAAGACCGATGCGCGAGCGCACTGTCGCAGCACCGTCGCGGGTGTCGGTGGAGGGCTTGATAAGCCACACGCGCATCCCTCTTTCTTCGTAATTGAATTTAGTGATAAGCGCCTGCGCGGTCTTTGACGACCCCATGGCGCCGTATTTGAAATAAAGTTTTGCCATCGGCTGTCTCCGGCGGGAGAGGTCAGCTCTCCTCCTCGTCCTTTCCTTCCATAAAATATGCCGCTTCCATGTCGGCAACGCAAAGAGCAAAGGCGAGGGGGAACATTTCAAGAGCCTTGCCTATGGTCCCGTTGTCCTCGGGACCCGAAAATCCCATGTGATAACGGATCGCAAACGCTTCGTCGCGCGTGAGCCTCATGAATCCGGATATGATATAAACGGATTTTTCGCCGTGACCGTAGGGCAGGCGGTCGTCGATGGTGTAGTAGGGAACAGCCGTCCACACGCCGTTCTTTTTGACGTTGCGGCTTTCAACACGATAAAAATTGACCTTGCAGAGGTCGTGCAGCAGTGCGGATATCGCAATGCTCTCCTCGCTGTACTGAATGCCGTACTCATTTTTCATGCGCGGACGCGCAAGCTGATCGCACAGGCAGTCGTAAACATTGAGGCTGTGGCGGCAGAGCCCGCCGACCTCGGCGCCGTGATAGCGCGTTGATGCGGGCGCGGTAAAGAAGTCGCTCGATTCGGAAAGGAGGTAGCGGAGAAGATCATCCGCGCCCTCGCGCTTGATTTTTTCGCGGTATATAGATACAAACCGCTCTTTGTCGGTCATTTCGGGCATTTGCTGTGGTCTCCTTTTTCAGTTCTGCGGGTCAACGTATTTCCATAGCTTCAGGAAATAATCCGCACCCGACCATACGGTCATGATGCCGGAGAATATTCCCGCCGTCATGGATATCGGCTGAAGCTCAGCCGCTCCGGCGCAGCCGGGAACGAGCCTCCATATCAGCGGCTCGGCAAGCAGGGAGGACACGGTGACGATCTGGGATACGGTTTTGACCTTGCCGAGAATGCTTGCGGCAACGACGACTCCGCGCCCTGCGGTGACAAGGCGGAGCGAGGTCACGCCAAGCTCGCGGAAGATTATTGCGATGAGCACCCAGAAAAGCCATACCTTTACATTCTCATAGCGGTAAAACACCGCCATCATGGTGCCTATCACCATAAATTTGTCTGCAAGCGGATCAACGAGCTTGCCGAAATCGGTGACAAGCCCGCGTTTTCTTGCGATTTTGCCGTCAAGACAGTCTGTGACCGATGCGGCTACAAACAGCAGAAGGGCAATGAGACGCGATGCCGTCTCCGGCACGAGCGATGCGGGCAGGAGCACCGCCGCGATGCAGAAGGGCACCATAATGAGCCGCGCCAGCGTCAGCCGGTTCGGAAGATTCAGCTTTGATTTCCCGCCGCTCATTTCTTATCATCCTTTTCAGCCGTAAGAGCCACTCCGCAAAGGTCGTAGTCAAGTACGTCTTCTATTTTTACGTTCACAAACGAGCCGGGGGCTATCCTTGCGGGCGCACGGAAGTATATCTTGCCGTCTATCTCCGGCGCATCGGCGTAGCTTCTGCCGTAGTGCATATCCGAAACGGGGTCAAAGTCCTCGCAAAGCACGCGGCGGACCGTTCCGACCTGCGCGCGGTTGTATTCCTCGCTTATGGCAAGCTGCTCGCGCATGATTATGTCGGCGCGGTCCTGCTTTACCTGTTCGTCTATCTGGTCGGGGAAGGACGCCGCAGGCGTTCCCTCTTCCTGCGAGTAGGGAAAAACTCCGAGGCGTTCAAATTTCGTTTCCGAAACAAAGCGGCAAAGCTCAAGAAAATCCTCTTCGCTCTCGCCGGGGAAGCCGCTGATAAAGGTCGTGCGCAGCACGATGCCGGGCACGTTGTCGCGCAGACGCTTTATGACGTCGCGTATCATTGCCGAATCGCCGTGGCGGTTCATGCGGCGAAGGACGCTGTCCGAGATGTGCTGAAGCGGAATGTCAACATATTTCAGCACGCGCGGGTTGTCGCGTATCTCGGCAACGAGCTCGTCTGTCACCTTGTCGGGGTAGCAGTAGAGCAGGCGGAAATATACAGCCTTTGTCGCCGCTGTCAGCTCGCGCAGAAGCCGCGCCAGCGAATATTCACCGTAAAGATCAACGCCGTAGCGGGTTATATCCTGCGCTATGACATTGATCTCGCGTGCGCCGAGTGCTTCAAGGTCGCGCGCCTCGGCAACGAGCTCTTCTATGGGGCGGCTGCGGAATTTTCCGCGTATAGAGGGGATCGCGCAGTAGGTGCAGCGGTTGTCGCAGCCCTCGGCGATCTTGAGATATGTCCAGAACTGCGGCGTCGTCAGCACGCGGTCGCCGCCGAGCTCCACCTCGTCCTTGGGACGGAAGGAGGAATACCCGCGCTTGCCCATGCCGACCTCGCGCACGGCGTCAACTATGTCATGTATCGAGCCGACGCCCAGCACGGCATCGACCTCGGGAAATTCCTTAAGCACCTCATCGCGGTAGCGTTCAGCCATGCAGCCGGTAACGATGAGCCCGCGCAGCGTGTGGTTGGTCTTGAGCCATGCGGCGTCAAGTATGTTGTCTATCGATTCGCGCTTTGCCGCTTCGATGAAGGCGCAGGTATTGACCACGATTATGTCCGCCTCGGTCTCGTCGGGCGTGATCTCGTAGCCTGCGATCCTCAGTTCGTTGAGCATGACCTCGGTGTCGAGCTGATTTTTCGGGCATCCGAGCGAAATAAAACCTATTTTCATGTGAATTTTATCCTTAAATTTGATTTTTGGGTCTGTCAGACAGGGGGCGGTCGGCAGTCCGCCTTTACAGCGTAACGAAGCCGAGCTTGCGCCGTACCTTCGAGAGCGTTTTCCTTGCGTAATATGCCGCCTCGGACGAGCCTTTTTTCATGACCTCCTCAAGATATCCCTTGTCGGCAAGCAGGCGTGCGTATTCCTCGCGCACGGGAGCCAGCCTGTCGGCGACCGCCTCACCGACTGCAAGCTTGAAGTCGGCGTACCCGCGTCCGTCAAACTCGCGTTCGATCTCGGCGTCGGTCTTGCCGGTGACGCAGGAGTAAATGGTCATAAGGTTGCCCACGCCCTCCTTGCCCTCGCCGCGGCGCACCTCGCTGTCCGAGTCGGTAACGGCACGGCGGAACTTGCGTATAACGGTGTCGCGGTCATCGAGAATGCGCACAACGGCGTTTTCGTTCTCGTCCGATTTGCTCATCTTCTTCGTCGGGTCGGCAAGCGACATTATCTTTGCGCCCGAGGTGGGAATGAGCGGCTCGGGGGAGGTGAATGTGTTGGGGTAGAGCTGATTGAAGCGGTCGGCAATGTTGCGCGCCAGCTCAACGTGTTGCTTCTGGTCGATGCCCACGGGCACGACGTCGGTCTGATAGAGCAGAATGTCCGCTGCCATAAGCACAGGGTAGGTAAAAAGCCCGGTGTTTATGTTGTCGGCGTGCTTGGCGCTCTTGTCTTTGAACTGCGTCATGCGTGAAAGCTCGCCGAACATGGTGAAGCAGTCAAGCATCCACGCAAGCTCGGTGTGCGCGGGAACGTGCGACTGCACGTAAAGGGTGTTCTTCTCGGGGTCAAGACCGCACGCCATGTAAAGCGCGAGTGTTTCATAGGTGCGGCGGCGCAGGTCGGCGGGGACCTGTCTCACCGTTATCGCGTGCTGATCGACCACGCAGTAAAAGCATTTGTATTTATCGGAGAATTCCGAAAAATTCTTGATCGCGCCGAGATAGTTGCCTATCGTCAGGTTTCCGCTGGGCTGAACGCCCGAAAAACATACTTTCTTCTCGTCAAGCATGGTATTTATCCTCGTTTAATTATAATTTCAGTTTATTCCGAGTGCGCGCGCAGTCTCGCCGAGGCGGCGGCAGCCCTCGCGTATATTTTCGTCGGACGGGGTGGAGTAATTTATCCTGAACGACCGGGATGTGCCGTCCGGATCGCAGAGAAACGCGTTTCCTGGCACGACCGCAACGCGGTTTTCGAGCGCTTTTTTCACAAAGCCGTTCATGTCGCAGCCTTCCGGCAGCGTGCACCACACAAACAGTCCGCCCTCGGGACGGGTGAAGCTTATCGGCGCGGGCAGCTCGCGATCAAGACATTCAAGCATCAGCCCGCATTTGTGACGGTAGATGGCTTGTATGTCGCGTATGTGACCTTCAAGGTCGCACTCGGTAATATAGCGGTGGCAGAGCATCTGAAAGAATATATTCGTGTGAACATCCTCGACCTGCTTTGCCACGACCATCTTGGCAATGACCGGCGCGGGAGCCGTAACGTATCCCACGCGCATTCCCGCTGAGAGGATCTTTGAAAATGACGAACAGTATATCACCCGCCCGTCGGTGTCCATGCTCTTGAGGGTGGGTACGTCCTCGCCCGCAAAGCGCAGCTCGCCGTATGGATTGTCCTCAAGTATCATAACGTTGTGGCGGCGTGCGATCTCGTATATCCTCTTCCGCTTTTCAAGGCTCGTGGTTATCCCCGCGGGATTCTGGAAGGTCGGTATGAGGTAAATGAAGCGTGCGCGCGGCTCGCGCGAAAGCGCCGTGTCAAGCTTATCCGGGTCTATGCCGTCGCTTTCGAGCGGAACGCCGACAGGGCGCGCGCCGTTTGAACGGAAGGCGTTGAGCGCGCCGATGAAGGAAGGCTCCTCGCAGATAACAACGTCGCCCTCGTTGCAAAGCACCTTTGCCGTAAGCTCGATGCCCTGGTTGCCGCCCGAAACGATGATGGTTTCATCGCTGTCCGAGCCGATGCCGAACTTTTTTTGCTGTCTCCCGGCGACCTCGCGCCGCAGCGGGGGATAGCCCTCCGTCTGGCTGTACTGAAGTGCCGCCACGGGCGTTTCGGCAAAGATCTCAGCCGACAGGCGGCGTATGTCCTCTATCGGAAAGGACTCCGCGGCGGGGTTGCCCGCGGCGAAGGATATTATCTGCGGATCGGAGAGGGATTTGAATATTTCGCGTATAGCGGACGGCCGCAGACCCGCCAGCTTGTCGGAGAATCTGTACTCCATAACAATAGCCTCGGATATATATTTTTACATTATAATGATACATCATTTCACCCGTATTGTCAAGCTTTTTTTGGTGCTGCGCGGTGGGTGCGCGCCCTTTGTGATGAGTCAAAACGCTTGACAAATCATACGATGTGTGGTAAAATAGAATCGGATAATTAGAACGGTCGTTTGATAAGAGACAGGGGGCAATAATATTGAAGCTGACGGGTACGAATTTTCTCTCCGGAATGAAAAAGAAAAGGGAAAGCACAAAGGAGAATATCAGGCTTTCCACCTTCAGACTGCTGTCCGAACGCGGGTATGCCAACATATCGATGCGCGATATTGCCGCCGAGGCGGGAGTTGCACTCAGCCAGATCGCATACTATTACCACACCAAAGAGGGGCTTATCTCCGAGGTCGCAGACGAGGCGGTAGAGCGTTTTGTCGACGGCTTCGATGCGGCGCTCAGGGCGAGCCGGGAGGATCCTGTGGCTGCCGCGCGCAGCTATTTTTCAGACACCTCGGGCAAGGACGCCGCATTGTGGCGCGTGGTGCTTGACTTTGTGGGTCAGGCAAGCTGGGTCCCCGCATTCCGCGAGAGCATAAACAGTTTTTTCTCGCGCCTTTCAGCCATTCTTGAAGAAAAATTAAAAATGTCGGGCGCCGATGCCGTAATCGCGGATGCAAGCGATATAATAGGCGCGCTTTTCGGGGCTTCGGTCATGCGTATGCTTGCCGCCGGGGTATGACATCGCCGGACGGTCCGCACAGAAAGTGAGAAAATCAATGAAAATAGCCATTATCTGCGACGTGCTCGGTAAGGAAAACAACGGCACAACGGTCGCCGCAATGAATCTTATACGCTCTCTCAAAGCCAAAGGACACGACGTGCGCGTCGTCTGCCCGGACGAGGACCGCCGCGGCGACGAGGGATTTTACATCGTAAAAAAAATAAATTTCGGTATATTCAACGATTACGTTGAGGAGAACGGCGTGGTCATATCCCGTCCGGATGAGGATACCCTGCGCACCGTCATACATGACGCCGATGTCTGCCACCTTGTGACACCCTTCTTTCTTGCGCACAAAGGAATGGAGATCGCGCGCGAATACGGCGTGCCGGTCACAGCGTCCTTCCATTGCCAGGCTGAAAATATCTCCAGCCATCTCTTCCTCATGAATTCGACCCGTTTCAATACCAAGATATACAAGACCCTTTACAGCTATGTTTACAGGTACTGCACGGCAGTTCATTACCCCACGCAGTTCATATGCGATGTATTTGAGCGCGAATGCGGGCACCAAACGAATCATTATGTCATTTCAAACGGAGTCGGCAAGGAATTTGTGCGTGATCCGCAGCCGAAGCCCGAAGAATTTGCCGATAAAAAGGTTATACTGTTTACGGGGCGTTATTCGCGCGAAAAGTGCCACCGCGTGCTTATAGATGCTGCCGCGCGCACGCGCGACCCCGAAAGAATAAAGCTTGTTTTTGCGGGCACGGGACCGCTTGACGAAAAGCTGCACGAGTACGCGGCAAAGGTGCTGCCGGCGGATGATCAGCCGTTTTTCGGCTTTTTCTCGCGTCCGGACATGATAAAGGTGCTTAATTACGCTGACCTTTACGTTCACCCCGCCGAGATCGAGATCGAGGCTATAGCCTGCCTTGAGGCAATAAAGTGCGGTCTGGTCCCGGTCATTGCCGATTCACCGCGTTCGGCGACCCGCTACTTCGCACTCGGCGAAAAAAATCTTTTCAGGTACGATTCGCCCGATGAGCTTGCGGAGAGGATCGACTTCTGGCTTGACAATCCCGACGAGCTTGAGCGCTGCCGCCGTGCATACGAGGGCTATTCGGCGCAGTTTGACCGTGACGTATGCATGGACCGCATGGAGGGAATGCTCATCGACGCCGCGGCGAGCATAAAGAACGCAGACGGCTGATCCCGCAGTCCGGTATATGTGCAGGCTTTGCTTTCATCTCATCTTACGGACGTAAAAATGAATTTATCGGATCTTGTAAATAAAAATAAAAAAGAAAACATTGCATCACCGCGCGAAGCGCGGCGCACGGTAGAGTTCAGCGACGATAAAAACGATGATTTTGCGTCCCGCTCCCGCCGCGCCGATGCCGTTGACGGCAGCTATTGTTATTCGCACGGCGCGGTATGGCAGCTTTCGTCCTTTGTGCTTTACCGCATGATAGCGACCCCGGTCGCCTACTGCTTCTGCCGTGTGCGCTTCGGTGTTAAAATAAAAGGAAAAAAGAATCTGCGCGGTCTGCGCGGCGGATATTTTCTTTACGGCAATCACACGCAGGGCGCGGCGGATGCATTTATTCCGTCTCTTATCACCTTTCCGCGCCGCTGCGACATCGTCTGCGGGCGCGAGGCTGTGTCGATCCCGGTTGTAAAGCATATCGTGCCCATGGTCGGCGGGATACCGCTCGGTTCGACTGTCGGCGGCTGCCGCAACTTCTGCGGTGCGCTTGAAGAAAGCCTTGCTTCCGGGCACGCCGTTACCATTTATCCGGAGGCTCACATCTGGCCATACTGCAATTTCATACGCGACTACCCGTCGGGATCATTCATGTACCCCGGCAGATTTGACGTACCTGCGGTCGGCTTTACCGTCACATACCGCAGGCGTATGATATTCAAAAGCCGCCCGCCGCTCATAACCGTTACGGTGGGAAAACCCGTTATGCCGGGCGAATATGTCACGCGCGATGAGCTGCGCGACCGCATACACGGCTTTATGACCGATACCGTCAATTCAAACGGAAGCTACGAATATATTAAATACAGAAAAAAAGACAGCGATAACAGCGCAAACATCGGAGGTTTTACGGCTTAAAATGAAGGTTTGCCTTTTCAACGATTCCTTTCCGCCGCTTATAGACGGCGTTGTCAATACCGTGGTCAACTACGCCACGGTCATTCAAAAAAAATACGGCGATGTGCTTGTTGCCACGCCGAAATATCCGGGAGTTACAGACGATTACCCGTTTACCGTGCTGAGATATCCCAGCATAAACACCGTCCGCATGGTCGGATACCGCACCGGCAATCCTTTTGACACGCTTGCGATGCGCAAAATGTCGGATTTTGCCCCAGATATCCTCCATTCGCACTGCCCCATGGCGTCGCTTTTCATGGCGCGCGAGCTGCGCAATCTCACCGGCGCGCCGATAATTCTGACCTATCACACAAAATTCGATATCGACATCAAGCGTGCGCTCAAGATCGGCTCGCTTTCGGAAGCGGCGATACGCGCCGTAGTCGAAAATATTGAGGCTGCGGACGAGGTATGGGCTGTCAACGAGGGTGCGGGCGAAAATCTCAAAAGTCTCGGCTTTTCCGGCGACATCCGCATAATGACCAACGGCGTGGAATATCCCCGGGGCGCGGCACCCGATGCCGACATTGCGTCGGCGCGTGCGGATTACGGTGTTCCCGGCGGCTGTCCGGTGTTCCTTTTTGTCGGGCGCATGATGTGGTACAAGGGTCAGCGCATAATCATTGACGGTCTCAGGCGTCTCAAGGCAGCGGGCAAGGCGTTTTCGATGCTCTTTGTCGGCGACGGCTCCGATCTTGAAGAAATAAAAAAATACGCCGCCGACTCGGGACTTGCATCCGAATGCATTTTCACCGGTGCGGTGCGCGACCGCGAGCGGCTGCGCGCCATATATTCGCTGGCTGATATGTTTTTACTGCCGTCGGTCTTTGATAACAACCCTATCGTTGTCAAGGAGGCGGCTGCCTGCGGCACGGCGAGCGTGCTCGTAAGAGGGTCAAGCTCCGCCGAGGGCGTCTCTGACGGTGTTGACGGTCTGCTTATCGGAGAGGATGCCGATTCCATGGCTGCGGCGCTGCTCCGCATATGCAACGACGGGGATCTCGGCGCGCGCCTCGGGAACGCTGCAATGCACGATCTTTATGTTTCATGGGAGGACCGCATCGACGCTGCCGTTTCGCGCTATCACGAACTTATCGAAATGAAAAACCGCGGCGAGCTCAAGCCGCGCCGCGCCAAGCTTGACCGTGCTATCGGCGCGCTCAGCGAGATACAGAACGGTCTTGACCGCGTGCGCGATTTCTTTACCGGGACCGGGCAGATTTTCTGAATCGATCGAGGTGTTTAATATTGAATCCTGTTTTTGAAGCTGTGGTCGATGCGCTTCTTGACGCTCTTATCGACACGGCAAAGCTTTTGCCGATACTTTTTATCACCTACCTTGCAATGGAAGCGCTTGAGCACTACGCCGGCGACCGCACATACGCATGGATAAGAAAGGCGCGCGGTGCGGGTCCGCTTCTCGGCGGGCTCATCGGGCTCATACCCCAATGCGGCTTTGCGGGCGGTGCGGCGGGACTTTACTCCGCCGGCGCGATAAGCATCGGCACTCTCGCTTCCGTTTTTATCGCCACATCCGACGAAATGCTGCCCATCCTTATCTCCGCAGGCGCATCCTCGAAGCTTCTTTGGCTTCTTCTTTACAAGTTCGCGGCGGCTGTCATCACCGGTTTTGCGGTCGACGGCATCCTTCGCCTCTGTAAAAAGCGTCAGCCGGAGGTAAATGTCGGCGCAGTCTGCGCCCGCGACGGCTGCGACTGCGATGAGGACGAGCACGGCGGCATTCTTCTGCCCGCTCTTCGGCACACCATGAAGATAGGTCTTCTTATCCTCGCGGCATCGGCTCTGCTCGGCATCCTTTTCTGCTTTGTCGGTGCTGATGAGCTTGCGCGGCTTCCGATAAACGTTCCCGTTCTCGGCGAGGCGATCGCGGCGCTCTTCGGTCTTATCCCCAACTGCTCGGTTTCGGTACTGCTTACCAAGCTCTACGCCGGCGGCGTCATCTCAGCTGCGCCCATGATTGCAGGGCTTTGCGCCAACGGCGGTGTGGGCCTTCTCGTTCTTTACCGTCTTTGCGGCGACAAAAAGCGCAACATTGCCTTTACCGCGCTCCTCTGGCTCTCCGGCATTATCTTCGGCATCGGCTGTCGTTTTTTTGAGCTCGGGTGACGTTTGTGCAGATTTTGAGCCGCATACCCCGAGAATGAAGAAGATCGGATTTTGATCTTCTTCTTGAGCTCGGGTGACGTTTGTGCAGATTTTGAGCCGCATACCCCGAGAATGAAGAAGCTCGGATTTTGATCTTCTTCTTGAGCTCGGGTGGCGTTTGTGCAGATTCCAATCTGTATACCCCGATGGTAGGCGGGGAATAAAGTTATACAGACGCTTCAGTCCGGTTGCCCCGCCGCGTTTAGCCGTGCCGCAGCACGGCTAAACCAAAGAACAGAAAAGCAGATTCTTTTCTTTCTGCCGCCGGATAGTTACATCGGAACATAATACACAAATACCGGCTCCCGTGCCGCAGATCTCTGCCGCTGCGCTGTCACATCGCAAATTTCGGGTCGGTACGTCCGTTTCTTCAACATCGGCACGTTCACTCTCCCGGCATTGGGTTTTCTTGCACATCTTACGCCCCATTTGGGGCGTTTTTTTGTATAAAAAGCTGAAAATGATTAAACACGGCAGTTTTTATTCATTTTAGTGTTGACAAGTCGGCGAAAAGAGGGTATAATCATGGAAAATATGAAAGTCATGATGCTTGAAATTGCAGATTTCGATGCGTTTCCTGCATTTTAGCTTATATTTCTTTCGGAGGAACGAAAAAATGAAAAAAACACTTGCATTGGTACTGGCACTGATAATGGTTTCGGTGTGCTTTGTTGCCTGCGGCGACAAGAGCGATGAGAAGGTACTGAAGATCGGCGTGTTTGAGCCGGCGTCCGGATCCAACGGCGCAGGCGGCAAACAGGAATCCCTCGGCATAAAGTACGCCAACAGCGTATGCCCCACGATTGATATCGACGGCGTGACATACAAAGTTGAGCTTGTTGAAGTTGATAACCAGTCCGCCGATGACAAGGCTGTCACAGCGGCATCCGAGCTTGTAAACAAAGGCGTTTCCGTTGTGGTCGGTTCTTACGGTTCATCCGTTTCGATCGCTGCGTCTCCCGTTTTCAAGGAAGCGGGCATCCCCGCCATCGGCATCACCTGCACAAACACTCAGGTAACAGAGGGCAACAAGCACTATTTCCGCATTTGCTTCCTCGATCCCTTCCAGGGCGCGGTACTTGCGAACTATGCATGGGAGCAGGGAATAAGAACAGCCTACACTCTTGCCGAGCTTGGCAACGCATACGACCTCGGTCTTTCCAGCAGCTTCAAAACAGCCTTTGAGAAGCTCGGCGGAAAGGTGATATCCGACAACTTCCCCTCCAACCAGGCTGACTTCACTTCCTACATCACCAACGCCAAAAACGGCGGTGCGGAAGTAATATTTGCCCCCACATCGCTCTCCTACGCTCAGCTTATCGTTGAGGCTGCCGCATCGCAGAAAGTGGGAATTCCGCTTTACGCCGGCGACACATGGGACAGCAACGTTATACTTGACGCTGCCAAGGGCAAGGATGTCACCATCAACATCACCACCTTCTATCAGGAGGGCGGAAACAAGGAATTTGATGAAGGCTTTAAAAAATGGCTGAATTCCGACAAGACCAATCTTACCAACAACGGCGGCGATGACATAGTTTCGGCTGTTTCCGCCATGGGATACGACTCATACTTCGTAGCTCTTGAAGCTGTCAAGGCGGCGAAGTCCACCGACCCCGCCAAGATTATGGCGGCTCTCTGGGGCGTTGAATACAAGGGTGTTACCGGTGAGATCAAGTTTGACTCCGTTAACGGAGATGCCGACCGCAAAGTTGCCTACATAAAAGTTGCCGACACCAAAACCGGCGCGTGGGTCTTTGTTAAGGAGCAGGGCGTTTGACCTCTGCCCCGGCAATATCGGTGCTATTTATGAGGGCTGTGGCGCATTTGCGCCCCGGCCCGAATGGCATTTGAGGCTCAGCCCCGTGGCTTGTGCTTCATATTGACTTCACCCTGCGCAAAAGCGCAGAAGATAAGAGGAAATTTTATGGAATACATTTTAGCCGGAATATCCATAGGCGGACAGTACGCTCTGATAGCTATAGGCTATACCATGGTTTACGGCATTCTGCGCCTTATAAACTTTGCGCACGGTGATATTTTCATGGTCGCGGGACTTATGATGGTCTATGCGGTCACGGCAATGCCGCTTGCGGCGGCGATCCCGTTCGTGCTCATAATGACGATGCTCCTCGGCTTTGCCGTTGAGCGTGCGGCATACAAGCCGCTTCGCACCGCGCCGCGTATGTCGGTCATGATATCCGCCATCGGCGTGTCCTATATGCTTCAGAATGTGGCGCTTTACGCCACAGGCGGACTTGCCAAGACCTACCCTGCCATTCCGTGGCTTTCCGACATGGTAACGGTATTCGGCGCCACGACAAAGAGAGTCACCCTCATCACGCCGGTGCTCACTCTTGCTCTCGTCGTAGGACTCGTTCTGCTCATCCGCTTTACCAAAATAGGAATTGCCATGCGTGCCGTATCCAAGGATTTTGAAACGGCGCAGCTCATGGGTATCAGAATAAACCGCGTCATCAGCGCGACCTTTATTATCGGCTCGCTTCTGGCGGCGGTCGGCTCGGTCCTTTATTTTACAAACTACCCGTCGGTAATACCGACATCCGGCTCAATGCCGGGACTCAAATCCTTTGTTGCGGCGGTATTCGGCGGTATCGGTTCGATCCCCGGCGCAGTCATAGGTGCGTTTATTATCGGTATATGTGAAAACCTCATCCGCTCGGTAAGCATTGCCGGCGTGAGTATGTCCACATTCTCCGATGCATTTACGTTTGCTTTGCTTATCGTCATTCTCTGCGTAAAGCCCACCGGACTTTTCGGTGAGAAGACGGCTGAAAAGGTCTGAGAGGTGCATGATGAAAACACTTGAAAAAAAGGATAGAAAGCGCAATGCAATAGGCAACATAGCCTTGCTTTGCCTGCTTATCGGCGTTCTTTTTCTGATAGACGGCACCTCAAAGTCCTACGATATGATAGTCAAGGTGCTCCAGAAGGGCTGTGTTTATGCCGTTGTTGTCGTGTCGATGAACCTGCTCAACGGTTTTACCGGACTCTTTTCGCTCGGTCAGGCGGGCTTTATGCTCATAGGCGCGTATATGTATTCAATCTTTTCCATTGACGATGCCAGCCGTGCCATGGTGTACGGTTTTTCGGGCGAGCCGCTTATCAATTTCCGCCTGCCCATTGTGGTTGCGATCCTGCTTGCGGGAATCGCGGCTGCGGTATTTGCTTTCCTTATCGGTCTGCCGGTGCTCAAGCTCAAAAGCGACTATCTTGCCATTGCCACGTTGGGTTTTGCCGAGATCCTGCGCACCATAATCCAATGGGATAAGCTCGGCAGACTGACAAACGGCTCCTTCCCCATAAGCAATCTCGGTACATTCAAGGAATCGCTCAGCGACACTCCGTTCAGAAAGGCATCCTTTGTCATTCCTTTTTTCATTGCGGCTTTTGTCTGCATCGGAATTATCGCCCTGCTTATCCGCTCCACCTACGGGCGCGCATTCAAGGCGATACGCGATGATGAAATTGCTGCTGAGGCTATGGGTATAAATCTGGCGCATCACAAAATGCTGAGCTTTGTTGTAAGTTCATTCTTTGCCGGCATCGGCGGCGCGCTTTATGCCGTGTATATAGGCTCGACCAACGCTGCGCCCTTTACCTCGGCGCTTACCTACGAAATACTTCTTATCGTCGTCATCGGCGGTATCGGCTCCATCACCGGATCGGTGCTTGCCAGCTTTCTCTACATTGCGTCGCAGGAGTGGTGGCTGCGCGGGCTTGACAGCGGAAAATTCCTCGGCATATCCTCGCCGGTATTCCGCAACGGCTTCCGCCTTGTGGTCTTTTCGGTGATAATCATGATATTCGTGCTTTTCTTCCGCCGCGGCATAATGGGAGACCGCGAGTTCAGCTCGCTTCGCATCGTCCGCGCGGTGACGGGACTTTTCCGCAGGAAGAGCAAAGCGGACAAAACAGATAAAAAAGCGGAGGATGTACAATGAAAAATATACTCCGTCTTGAAAACGTGACCATGCAGTTCGGCGGCGTGGTCGCGGTAAACAATTTTTCAATGCGCGTGGACGACGGCGAGATAGTATCGCTGATAGGTCCCAACGGCGCGGGAAAAACAACTGCCTTCAACGCCGTGACCGGCGTATACCAGCCCACGAACGGTGCTATTTATTTTGAGGATAAGCTGATCCTTGAAAATCACCCGACCGGCAAAATGAAAAAGCTCTATGCGGGCGAAAATGCGGGAATATACCACCGCACGATCACAAAAACGCCGGACGAGATAACGGCACTCGGCATGGCACGTACTTTTCAGAACATACGTCTTTTCAAGTCGATGACGGTGTTTGAAAATGTGCTTGTGGCTACGCATCTGCGGCGCACATCCAACATATTCACAGCTACTTTCATGCTCAACCGGCGCGAGGAGCGCGCAATGCGCGAGCGCGTCAGCGAGCTTCTTGCACTTGTCGGGCTTTACGATGAGCGTGATGAAATGGCGACCTCGCTGCCCTACGGCAAGCAGCGCAAGCTTGAGATAGCGCGCGCTCTCGCCACTCAGCCGACGCTTCTTTTGCTTGACGAGCCCGCCGCAGGCATGAACCCGCAGGAAACGGAGGAGCTTACCGCGTTTATCAAGCAGATACACGATGAGCTTGATCTGACCGTTTTCCTCATTGAACATCACATGAATCTTGTAATGGACATTTCCGACCGCATATACGTCATCGATTTCGGCAAAAAGATAGCCGAAGGAACGCCGGCGGAGGTCCAGGCGGATCAGCGCGTTATCGACGCGTATCTGGGGGTGGCAGACGATGAGTAACATGCTTGAAATACGCGATCTGCGTGTGAACTTCGGCGGCATATGCGCTGTCGATGGTATTTCCCTTGATGTTGAAGAGGGAAAGATAGTCACTCTTATCGGTGCAAACGGTGCGGGCAAGTCAACGATACTCCGCACGGTTTCCGGCATCGTCAAGCCCGGCTCGGGCAGTATAAAATTCTGCGGCGACGAGCTTGTCGGGCTTACGCCGGATAAAATTGTTTCAAAGGGCGTAACGCTTGTCCCCGAGGGACGGCGCGTTTTCCCCAACCTTACCGTCCTTGAAAATCTGCGCATCGGTGCATACCTGCGCCGCGACAGTATTTCCGACGATATCGAGTACGTTTACGGTCTCTTTCCCCGTCTCGGCGAGCGAAGCTGGCAGCTTGCGGGAACGCTTTCGGGCGGCGAGCAGCAGATGCTGGCAGTCGGACGCGCGCTGATGAGCCGTCCCAAGCTCATTATGATGGATGAACCGTCGCTGGGACTCGCGCCCCTCGTCGTAAAGGATATATTCGATATAATCAAAACCATAAACAGCCACGGCATTACGGTGCTGCTTATCGAGCAGAACGCAAATATGGCTCTCAAAACCGCGGACTGCGGATACGTCATTGAGACCGGGCACATAACCATGACCGGAACCGGTAGCGAGCTTCTTGCCGACTCCCGTGTCAAAGAAGCCTATCTCGGCAAGTCTTTTTGAACTCGGGTGGAGTTTGTACAGATTTTGAACTGTATACCCCGATGGTGGAGAAGAGCAGATTTTGATCTTCCTACACCAATATAGTAACATCAGAACATTTTCTTGAACTCGGGTGGCGTTTGAGCAGATCCTGAGCCGCATACCCCGAGAATGAAGAAGAGCAGATTTTGATCTTCCTACATCAATATAGTTAAATCGGAATATTGCGGATAAATGGGTACAGAATATCAGCTCCGTTTCACCACAATATCTGATACATAAAATATCCCCGAAATAAGGCGAACACAGGCTTTTATTTACCTGACGCTGAATTTCGGGGGATATTTTATTTTCTATAATGCCGCACGGGCAAATCCGACTCTTTTACATCGCCACTTCTATGTTCAGGTGTTACTGTATTGGTGTGGGACGATCAAAATCTGCTCTTCTTCATTCTCGGGGTATGCGGCTCAGGATCTGCTCAAACGTCACCCGAGCTTAAAAAAACGGTCGTAGGTGAGGAGACCGTTGGTCTCGTCTTCGACATCGGAGAGCTGGGTGTAGATGGCTGCGCAGAGCCCGTGCTCGCGCGCGGGAAGAACTTCGTCTTCAAAAAGCCGGCGCAGAGCCTCTTTGAACTTGTCGCGGTCATCAAAAAAGCGGTATCCGTAGGTTTTTTCGGTGTTGAAAGCGTGTCCCGGAAGCTTGAAGGAATATCCGCCGAACTCGGAGAGAACTATGGGCTTGCGGCTCTTGCGGGGCAGCTTTATCGGCTTGAAATAAATGTGCAGACTTTCCACATCGCTTTCGCGGCAGCGAAACCACCCGGACGCCGTGTCGATAAAACGCGTGCTGTCAAGAGCACGGAGACGGCGGTACTGCTCGTTGCCGCAGAACTGCCCCCACCCTTCGTTGAATATCGTGTAATAGCAGACCGACGGATGCCGCCGCACCTGCATCACAGTTTCCTCCATGCCGCGCACAAATGCGCGCCGCGTTGCGGGATCCTTGTGCATACCGTGGTCTCCGAGACTTTTTATGCCGATGGTCGGCAGCGCCGTATCGCGAAGGAACGAGTACCGCCCGTTGTTGACCATATCCTGAAAAACGACCATTCCGAGGCGGTCGCAGGCGTAGTAAAAAAGCTCCGGCTCGACTTTTATGTGCTTGCGAAGAGTGTTGAAGCCGAGTGACTTCATGGCTTTTATGTCGGCTTCAAAAAGCTCCGGCGCCGCAGGCGTGAATATCCCGTCCGGGTAATACCCCTGATCAAGCACACCGCAGAAAAAGTATTCGCTGCCGTTGAGACAAAGCCGCGGGTGCGCTCCGATCGTTTTAATTTCAAGATCGCGCACGGCAAAATACGTTTTTACTTCGTCATCGCCCGCCGTTACCGTGGTATAATAGAGATACGGGTCTTCGGGCGACCAGCGGCGGGCGTTTTTGAGTACGAATTCAGCCTTGCCGCCGGAGAATGGGACGGTCATGTCCCCATCCGGAGTGCTGATGAGGATGCTTCCGTCGGATATTCCGGAAATTTCGGCAAAAACGCGGTCGCCGGCGGTGTGAAAGTAAATGTCGTCGATATAGCGTTCGGGAACGCTTTCGATCCATACGGTCTGCCATAAACCCGATACGGGAGTATACCACATACCGCCGCGCCGGTGACGCTGCTTGCCGTAGGGGAGAATGCATCTGTCAAGCTCATCGGTCACACAAACAGTAAGCGTGTTTGTGCCGGCTGCGAGAGCATCTGTTATGTCAAAGGTAAAATGAGAATACCCGCCCTCGTGAGTACCGAGAGGGCTGCCGTTAAGAAATACCTGCGCGGTCTGATCCGCCGCGCCGAAGTGAAGAAGAACGCGTCCGCGCACAAAGCCCGAGGGCAGCTCGAAAGTGCGGCGGTACCAAAGACCTGTGCCGTCCGGAAAGACCGTGCCGATGCCGGAAAGACGCGACTCGGGCGGAAAGGGGACGGTTATGCGGCGGTCAAAAGCCGGGGGCTCGAGGGTGGACGGGGCGGCGGTGAAATCCCACTCGCCGTTGAGACAAAGCCACCCATCGCGGCACAGCGTGGGTCGGGGATATTCCTGCCAGGGCGTGCCGCAGAGAGCGCGTCCTTCTTTTGTCCACAGTTCAACGGTTTTCTGCATTTTTTACGTCCTCCGTTTTCTTTTTGAGCGTGAACACCCCAAAGAGCGCCGGCAGTATCAGCACGGCGGCGATGAGGGCGGCGAGGAATATATTGCGGTTGGGGATAAATGAGGCGGTGCCGTCGTTGCCTATCACTTTGTCGGCGCCTTTAAGCACGGCGGCGCCGACGGCAGGTCCCAGAATGCCCGGTATCAGCACCTGACCGACAATGCGCAGCCCCTGGAACATTCCCGCACGGCGCGGCGGCGTGTGATCGCGCAACATAGCGCCGAATATCGCCGCGCCGGAGAGATATCCGCTCATCATGAGAAGGGACCCGATAAATACGGGCACCGGCGAGCGGAAGAAAAACAGCACGGTATATCCTGCCGCAAGCACGGCAAGCGCGGGCAGTACGGTGCGGGCAAAGCCGAAGCGGTCATAGCACTTGCCCGCAAACACTGTCGCGGCAGCGGCGATTATTATGGCGGGAGCCATTATAAGCACGTAATTGTCCATACCGAGCGAAACGCTGTAATAAAGGATGAGGTAGGGCATGAATATCTGTATGGAGATCCCGAAAACGGCGAATGCGGCAAGAGTGACGTAAAGCACCGGCTCGCGGCGCACGACCGATGGTCGAAAGCCGTAAAAAATGTTGGAAAAATATTTCCCGTCCCCGGCAGGGCGGACATCGCTGTCGCGTATCAGGAAAAATCCTAGAATTCCCGCCGCGATCACCACGGCGCCGATGATAATGTAAATGGTGACCCAGCTTGACGGACGGTCAAGATCGAAGGGCATAAATCCGCCGAACACGGCAAGAACGGCGATGAGCGGCATCATGGCGTTAACGCCTTCGGCTGCGCCGCGATTTGTGGCGTCTGTGGAATCGGTGAGCCATGCGTTGAAGCAGGCGTCGTTGGCTGAAGAACCGAAAAACGTCATAACGCAGTCCATGATAATTACAAGGGAGACGCCCACAGAGGCGGCGGATGTCGTGGTGGGAATGAACTTTTCGATAATATCCGTGCGTATCATGGCAAAGGAGAGGATAGAGATCCCCCAGAGTATGTAGCCGGCGGAGATGAATATCCTGCGTTTGCCGAGCTTATCCGACAGCGCGCCGATGAGAAGAGTGGTGACGGTTGCGGCAACGGCACTTGCCGCGACCATAAGGGAGATATCCGCCGCGCTTGCGCGGAACATTTTGTAAATGAATACGTTGAAGTACATATTTTCAACGACCCATGCCACCTGACCGACAAAGCTTGCAAGCGTGAGTGCCAGCCAGAAGCGCGGCGATTTTTTGGTTTTTTCCATTGCAGTATTCCTTTCGCGCCGATGTCCTTTTTTATTTTTTGTCGTATTTGTCGCAAAGCGAGTTGATGCGTGAGGTGAGCGCGGCAAGCTCCTTGCTTTTTTCGCCGCGCAGATTTTCGATAACACCCATCAGGCGCAGTCCCGCGGCGTAAAGCCGCGACCATACCGCCGATGAAGAACGCCGGCGTTCAGCCGCCGCTCCGCGCACTGCCTTGCGCCTGCTGCCGACCGCGACATGGGAGAGATCGAGAAGGTCAAAGGAGTCTCCGCTGTACGGGGCTGCGGCGGGAATGCCGAGCTCGGAGGTCACCGCAGCGGCAAAGCTGTCGCAAACGGTGTCGGCGCCGTGATTCACAAACACCTGCGCGGGCTGCTTTTTTATGCCGCGCAGCCAGTTGATGAGCCCGTTTCTGTCCGCGTGACCGGAAACGCCTTCAAGCCGCTCAATGTGTGCGTTTACCTGGATCTCCTGACCGAAAAGGCTGACATACCGAACGCCGTCCTGCAGCTTTCTGCCAAGCGTCCCTTCGACCTGATAGCCCACAAAAAGCACCGTTGATTCGCATCTCCAGAGGTTGTATTTGAGGTGATGGCGTATTCTGCCCGCTTCGCACATTCCCGATGCCGAAATTATCACCTTGGGTGTGGTGTCTTCGTTTATCTTTTTCGATTCATCGCTCGTTACCGCAAGATGCAGCCCGGGAAAGCCTATGGGATTTATCCCGCGTCCGACCAGCCCGCGCGTTTCCGCGTCAAAGTAATCCGAGAGGGTCTCGCGGTAAATGTTTGTCGCTTCAATGGCAAGCGGACTGTCGAGCCATACGGGAAAATCCGCCTTTGTCAGGTGACCTTCCTTGATCCTGCGTATGCTGTAAAGCAGCTCCTGTGTTCTGCCTACGGCAAAGGAGGGGATCACCACATTGCCGCCGCGCGCCATTGTTTCGTCTATTATGCGGGCGAGCGGAATGTCCCATACGTCCGCAGCGGAAGACTCGCCCTCGCGCACGCGGTCGCCGTACGTGGACTCTATTACTACCGTGTCCGCCTCGTCCGGTATCTCGGGATCGCGCAGTATCGGGCGCGACGGTGTTCCCACATCGCCGGAAAAGACTATGACACGCTGCGCATCGCCCTCGGTAAGTGTGATCTTTATGCTTGCCGAGCCGAGCAGATGTCCCGCATCGAAAAATTCGGCCGAAACACCGTCGGCGGGGGAAAACTCGGTGCCGTAGCCGGTGGTTTCAAATTTTCGCATAAGTGCGTTCACATCATCGACAGTGTACATCGGAGTATATTCACCGCCGCCCGCGCGCGCGGCGCGGCGGTTGCGCCATACAGCTTCGGATTGCTGAATGCCCGCCGAGTCCGCAAGCATTATTGCGGCAAGGTCGCGCGTAGCGTCTGTGGAATACACCTTTCCGCGAAATCCGTTTTTGGTAAGCAGGGGCAGCTTGCCCGAGTGGTCTATATGTGCGTGTGTGAGAAAGACAAAATCAATATCTGCGGGGGCTATGGGCAGATCGCTGTTTTCGTAAATATCCGCGCCCTGCTCCATGCCGCAGTCAACGAGAAACTTTACGCCGCCCGATTCGACAAGGGTACACGAGCCGGTAACTTCGTGCGCCGCGCCGAGAAAGGTTATTTTCATAAGGTGTTTCCTCCTTTATCCGACCTTTGAAATAATTATAAGCTATTTTTTTTACGAAAAAAACCGTCGCGCACGGCGGTTATATGAATTTTTTATTCCCGTAAATTTACCCGAAAGTGTTGCATTTTGAGGCGTGACGTGATACAATACGATGTATTGACAAAATTGAGATCACACGGGGAAAGGATCGGATGACGGATATTCCGATCGGGTCATAAAAATGAAAACGGAAAGAGGATTTATACGCGTCGTTGTTACCGAAAAAGGCGCGCGCTGGCTCGGCACGGGACATCCGTGGCTTTATGCAAGCGATGTGGCGCGTATCGAGGGCGAGTGCGTAAACGGCGCGCTTGCGGATGTTGTAAGCGAAAAGGACCGTTATATCGGCACGGGTTTTCTGAGTCTTGAAAGTAAGATCCGCGTGCGCCTTGTTTCGCGCAATGCCAACGATAAATTCGACCGCGATTTCTGGCGGCGGCGCGTTGAATATGCATGGGAATACCGCAAAAGGGTGATGGGAAGCGATATTTCCGCCTGCCGTGTGATATTCGGCGAGGCTGACGGCTTTCCGGGACTTACCGTTGACCGTTTCGGCGACATTCTCGTTTCCGAGGTCGCATCCTACGGCATGGAGATGATAAAGGGGACGGTCTATTCGCTGCTTTGCGAGGTGCTCGGCGCATCGGGTGCAAAAATAAACGGCATTTTCGAGCGCGGCGACATTGCGCTGCGCGAGCGCGAAGGGCTTCCGCTCGGCAAGGGCTGGTACGAGGGCGAGGGCTCGCCGGGACATCCCGCGGCGACCGTTACCGAGATAACGGAAAACGGGATAAAATACATTGTCGATTTTGAAAACGGTCAAAAAACCGGGTTCTTTCTTGACCAGAAATACAACCGCCTTGCCGTTGCAAAGCTTTCGCACGGTCTGCGCGTGCTTGACTGCTGCACGCACACAGGCTCGTTTGCCCTCAATGCTGCGCACGGCGGCGCGGCGGCGGTCACTGCTGTGGATATTTCCGGAGATGCGCTTGCAATGGCGCGCCGCAATGCGGAGCTTAACGGACTTGCCGACCGCATAAGCTTCCGCGAAGCGGATATTTTTGATCTTCTGCCCGATATACGGCGCGGCGATTATGATCTGATAATACTTGACCCGCCCGCATTCACCAAATCCCGCCGCACGGCGGACAATGCCTATCGCGGATACCGTGAAATAAATTCACGCGCCATGCGCGCTCTTCCGCGCGGCGGATATTTTGCCACCTGCTCCTGTTCACATTTTATGCCGGATGCACGGTTTGTTGAAATGCTCGGCGAGGCTTCGCGCGAGGCGGGAGTCGAGCTGCGCCGCATCGAGGTAAGGCAGCAGTCCGCCGACCACCCGGTGCTCTGGAATGTGCCCGAGACCGACTATCTGAAGTTTTATATTTTTCAGGTGGTCTGACCCGGCTGCCGGCAAAACGAATAAGGATGTACCGACGTTCCCGATATCACGGAATGGCGGCGCGTCCTTTTTTGTTTATTTATTTCTTTCTTCCCTCCGGCGTTTCCGGGCGGCTCGCGGCGCGAAGCGCGCTGTCCGCTTTTTTCATCATTTCAACGCGCGCGGCTGCGTCCGGCACACGGCACATTTTTATTGCATTCAGTATCGCATCTGCCGTGATCCCGTCAATGGGAAGGGGGGGAAGCCCCACATCTGCGGCAAAACCGGCTGTTTTGGGGTCATGGTCCACCACTACTGCGGGAGTGCCCGCCGCAAATGCAAACACGGCGGCATGAAGTCTTACCGCCACAACGAGGTCGGCTCCCGCCGCAAGCGCCACGGTCTGCCCGGCATCCTGCTTCCCGGCGGGAATGCACATGGCTCCGCAGCCTGCTTTTTCTGCCATTTCACGGCATATTGCGCTGTCCTCGGGCGCCATCGCGGCAAATACCGGAATCATTCCGGTGTCTGCCGCAAGCCGTCGCGCGGCTTCGGTGATTGCATCAAACAGTGTGTTTTCTGCTTTTTTTCCGATCTTTTTCACCCTTTTTTCGCCGTTTTCCGCATCTGTTTTGCGTCTCAGCGCGGCAACGCCGCGCGGACAGACGACAAAATATCTCCCGTCCGGCTTGCACGCAGGCTCCTTTGGCAGCGTCAGCACTGCGGGGTCGGCAGCGTTTACCGTGCGCGCCGCGCCGAGCGCGCGGAATTCCGCCGCCGCCGCGTTGTCGCGTGCGAAGACCGCTGTGGCGCGGCGCACCGTACATGCCGCTATCCGCCGTGCCGTGCGCGATGTGAGCGGTCCCACGCCCCCGATAATTACGGTGCGGCACCCTGCCTTATGCGCCGTCCGCATGACCCACGCATAATACGCAAGCGAGCGCAGGCTCGTGGCATCCTGAAGCAGGCTGCCGCCGCCCAGCACGGCAACACGGCACCGTGCAAGCTCCCTTTCGGTCTTTATCGGTCGAAATGCCGTGATAACGCTGATATTTTCCGGAATGCCTTCTTTTTTCGGTCCTTTTGATATTGCCGTGATCCTTCCGTCCTGCGCATCGCGTCCGAACCGGTCTGCCATCACGGCAAGAGATGCATCGTCGCCGATATTTCCCGCACCGTAATAGCCGCACATTGCGATACCGGGACGCGCTCTCCGCACTGTTTTTTCAAGCACGGCGGCGGTCGCTTCCGCCACTGTGCATATATCGTAATTATCCTCGGCGCAGCGACGGCAGAAAACGCCCAACCCGGCGCGGTCCTTATCGCTCATACGCGCAAACCGGCGCAGTCCGTCAAGCACGGCGCCGTCCGCGTCCGCCGTGCGCGGTGCGGTCCTGCAGGTCAGATTATCCTCTGCCGCCGCCGCGAAATTCTCCTTTGTCAGCAATCCGCGCACGCCCGCGTTGCCGCACAAAATAACGGGAACGCCTGCTGCCATTGCTTCTATCGCCGCGCGCGACGAGCCGACAAAAATGCCGTGTTCAGCCATCCTTGCGGCGGCATCCGGAACGGCGCCGACAGCCTTTACCGCTTCCCGCCCCAGCTCGCGGTTTATCTCATCTGCGCGCGCACGTATCTGCTTCTCCCGGCTTCCGCCGCCCATTACCGTAAGCGTTGGCGTCATCTCCGCAAATTCGCGGCATATCAGCGGAAATACCCGCAAAAGCGTAAACGCCGCTGCCGATGAATCGGCGTCAAGCCTTCCTGCGGTCACGATATCAAGTCCGCGCGGCGTTTCTACTCTTTCTTTATCCGGAATGTTGACTCCGTTCGGTATGACATCTATCCTGTCGCGCGGGACGTGATATATTTTTGCTGTATAATCGGCGACATCCCGGCTTACCGCAACGGTTCCGTCCCCCCAGAATGAAAACCGCGCGCCGCGTGCCTTCGGGTCGTATATCCCGTGAACGGTGACAGTGCACGGCGGCACCTGCGGCGTCACAAGTCCTGCCGCGTGTGCGGCAAGTGCGGGGATTCTTCCGTGTGCGTGTATTACATCGAATTTTGTGTGCCGGCAAAGCGACACCACTCCGGCGACCGAACGCAGAAATGCAGCCGGCGACCGGCTCGAAAGCGGAAGGTATTTATGCGTTATGCCGGCTCTTTCCGCTTCGGGCACGAGTATCCCGCCGGATGAGGCTATTGTAACGCTGTGCCCGGCACGCGTGAGGGCGTGTGAAAGGGTCAGCACGTGCGTTTCCGCGCCGCCGGCACCCATTGACATTGCCAATTCAAGTATTTCCACTTTCTCTCCTTTTTAAGCTCGGGTGGCGTTTCATCAGATTTTGAGCTTCATACCCCGACCGTGTAGCGAGAGCAGATCCTTATCTGCTTTCTGCCCCATAGTTACATCTGAACATGGGGCTTTTTATACTCGGGTGGCGTTTGTACAGATTCCGGGCTTCATATCCCGACCGTGTAGCGAGAGCAGATCCTTATCTGCTTTCTGCCCCATAGTTACATCTGAACATGGGGCTTCTTATACTCGGGTGGCGTTTGTACAGATTCCGGGCTTCATACCCCGACCGTGAAGGATATCGGATTCTGATCTTACTATACCAATACAGTTACATCAGAACATTTTTTTGCTCGGGTGGCGTTTCATCAGATTCCGGGCTTCATACCCCGAAAGTAGGCGGGGGAAAAAAGACTTTAGATCAATGCTACTGCGGATAGTTCAGGCTAAGCCGCCCTGCGGCTTAGCGCGGCGGGGGAAAAAAGACTTTAGAT
>CAKRTQ010000010.1 GCA_934402395.1 uncultured Eubacteriales bacterium
CCCCTTTTAGTTGGTGCGAGAAACGGGACTTGTAACCCTCGGTTTGCGGTACGACAACTGCTAATCTGCTTGTTCATCTTGCGCAAACCTGCTCAACCCTGCGCACGCAGGCTTGATACGGGTTCAAGTATCAAATTCATACAGCAACTAAAAGGGGCAGGCATGTGCCTACCCCTTTTAGTTGGTGCGAGAAACGGGACTTGAACCCGTATGGTTGTTACCACACGCCCCTCAAACGTGCGCGTCTGCCAGTTCCGCCACTCTCGCATGCCGCCCGTATTCGGGCAACGAAGATATTATACAGCAAAGTTTTCACTTTGTCAACCCCTATTTTGAATTTTTTCATTCAAAATCGTATTTTTTTATCTTCGCTGCCCGCGCAGGGGCTGTCAAAGCTCCCAGCTGCCGAGCCAGTTGGAGTATTCGAGGTACAGTGCGTTCATTGCCTCCTCGAATTCATCGCCGCGATTGAGCCTGAACACCCAATCCTCGGTCCCGAATTTTTCGACCTTTGTATACTCTGATGTGTACTCTCCGTTCATCAGCGCGTCAAGTGCGCGTTCTGCCAGCTCGCGCGCCTTTTCGATATTTGCCACAAGATCTTCAAACGCCGTAGCGTCTACCTTTCGTATATCCGCGATTATACCGTCAAAATATCCGTCGCGGTAGCCGTAATTGTACTGCGCGCCGTCGGTGGTGACAAACGACTTGGCATCCTCGGCATAAAGATAATATCCCGGCTGAGTGTTGCCGTCCTTATCGGTATAGCTGTCAACGAAATAGCCCGGCCAGCCGCACAGGAAGTTGACATACTCGTACATACCGTTGATCTCATTTATCACATCCGTCGTGCTCAGCTTCTGCCACAGAGCCAGCTCGGAGGATATCTCATCATCCCGGAGGACGCGGTACTCAGCGTCCACTATTTTGAAGTTGAACTCGTAACCGTAAAGATCGGTAAACGGTTTATCCTCGCTTTCGGCGACCCTGAGCGTGCCGACGACCTTTACCGCCTGCGTGGTGTAGTCGAACTTTTCTCCCTTCTTCGGGTAGACCTCCATTGTGTTGGAGAGCTGCGATGTATTCGGCTTGCAGAACGGGCAGGACTGGAACGGCAGGTTCATAAGAAATATGAACGAACCGTCGGCAGGCGAGCTTGTGGCAAGATAGCCGTTTATTGTTACTTTTTTACCGTCAAGGGTCCTGAGGAATGAATACTCAAGCGCCGACCTGAAGCTGAGCTTGGCTGCCTCGGAGCTATCCTCCCCGCACGAGACGAGGAGCGCCGGAAGCGCAGCCACCGCAAGCATAAGTACGACCGAAACAATACGGACAAAGCTTTTTTTCATTTTCATTTTTCTCTTTCTTTTTTGCGCGTTCAGTCGCCTGCCCCGTCGCGGCGCGACATCATAAGAGTACAGACGACAGTGGGCAGTACGCTTATCAGGAACACGCCCAAAAGTATCACTATCTCAAGCGGATAGACCCGCCCCACGTTGAGCACAACGCCCATCGAAGCCACATAGTCCTTCATAAAGACCATGCAAAGCCTTGACACGCCGAAGGCGAGCAGCACAGCCACCGAACCGATAAGGCTGTTTTGTATGATGTACAGCAGATTTATCTTCTTCATGCTGATGCCTATGAGCCGCATGAGGGCGATCTCTTTTGCCGAGTTATACATATTGAGCAGGGTGATTATCGAAATGACCATTATATTCATCACAAGTATGATGCCGCAAAGGACGAACACTATATATTTTGTGTTGTTGGTATCGTCAAGCACGCCGCGGACCGTCGCCATAGGCTCTATTGCCTGAAGAGTGTATGTGCCGTCATCTCGCGTAGTCGTGACTCTGCCGTCGTAGTCGTTTACAAGCTGCATGGCATATCCCGGATTGCGCGTTTTTACCAGGACCGCACAGACCGTTCCCGCTTCGTGCTCATGCTCCTCATGTTCCTCGTGTTCCTCCTCATGCTCATGCACCTCCCAGATCGTGCGTATTCCGGTGAACACGACATTGTCGTATACGGTATGGCTCTCCTCAAGGATGCCCACCACCGTCATAGCCTGGTGATGCTCGTCGCCCACAGAGTGGCTCGTGTGTATCTCGTCGCCGACCTTCACGCCGTTCACGCGGGCGACCGCCGCACCGAGAACGACCTCAAACGTTTTGCTGTCGTCAAGCATACGCCCATCGGCAATTTTTTTGGTTTCAAGAAACGCCGCCGAGGTCCCGATAACGGAATGACCATTATAACTGTCTGCCATTGCAAAGGGTATTGCGGCGGTGACGCGGCTGTCACGTTGCAGCTCCTCAACTACCGAATACGGTATGGTCCCGAGCGGCGAATCGGTAAAGTACATGGTGTTCATGGCAAGCTGGGTCCTGCTGCCGGCGGGTCCTATTATGGCGGAATAGTACGCGGCGGTGTTGGTTATGCCGTCGCTCACCTGCTCCGCGGTGTTGAAGGCGAGCACGCCGACGCCAGCCGATATCACTATCGACAGAAGCACCAGAATGACCTGGACCTTTTTTATCATCATATTTTTTACGGCAAAGCGGAACATATCAAAGCACCTCCCCTGCGGCGGCGTCGCGTCTGCCGCCCGTCATTTCGTTCATGTCGATAACGCAGTCAAAATACTTTGAAAGCCGCTCATCGTGAGTGACGGCTATAAGCGTCTTTCCGCGCGAGACCTCGCAAAGCTCGCGCATGACAGCCTCGCCTATTGCAAAGTTCAGGTTGCCCGTAGGCTCGTCCGCAAGGATTATATCCGGCGCCTTGACCAGTGCGCGCACTATCGCCACGCGCTGCTTCTGACCGCCCGAAAGATGCTTTACCTTCTTTTTTTGCTGCTCCGCGATACCGAGGCGGCTCATAAGCTCCGCAGCGCGGGAGGTATCCACCCCTTCAAGCCGCAGAATATTTATATTGTCGGCAACGCTCATTTCGGGTATCAGCTTGAAATCCTGAAATATGTACCCTATCCTTTCGATACGGAATTTGTCCTTTTCGCGCTGCGGCAGGCTGTTCATGACCCTGCCGTCTATAATTATCTCGCCGCTTTCCGGCGAGAGTATCCCCGCTATCATATTGAGCAGCGTTGATTTGCCGCATCCCGAAGCACCGAGAAGCATATATGATCTGCCGTCTTCAAATGTGATGTCGCGGTAGTCTATGGCGGTCTCGTTTTTGAATTTTTTCGTTACACCCTTGATCTCTATCATAATTAAAAACCTTTCCGATAAAAAATAAAATAAAACATAGTGTGCCGGAGGCACGCAAAAAGCCCCGCCGCACCGATGCTCTGACACAGAGACAGAGCCCCGGCGCGATCGCGGAGCTTTATTTTTATTTTATCAGTCGGAAAGCTTTACTTTGAGCCAGATAAGCGAGCGTGTGCGGTGGCATACCGGCAGAGACGCCTCGCCCGAAAACATGGCGCGTCCGCCGACCGACACGACTGCGGCGGCTGCCGCAAAGAACGCCGCCCTGAGGAATCCGAGAGCTGCCGACAGCACGGCGCACGTATGGCAGGAACCGCCGCAGGTGCAGCCTATGCCGAGAAGCCCGCCGCAGGTGCAGGTGCAGTCATGCTCCGCAAGCACGGCAGCTTCAAACAGTGATACGGAAACGGCAAGAAGAAGCAGCACGGCAAAAACGACACGGGCTGTTTTTTTATTTTTTGCTTTTTTTGCAATATTGCTGCCGAACATTGCCCCGGCTCCTTTCCCGCTGTTTTCGCGGATCTTTACATTAATAATGGTACACGCGTTATGTGATGTATTTGTGTGCGCGGAATGAAAACGAGCTGAGACCCGATCAGTCTCCCGCAACTTCCACGCGGTATATAAGACCGCCCTTTGATATCATGCCGTTTCCGGTGATGTAGAATGTATCGCCGACATGGGATATGTTTTCCGGCTCGCCGCTGAAGGCGAGGTCATATTCGCCGATAAACTTACCCTTTTTATCGTAAACGATAACGCAGTTCTTTTTGTATCTCACAAAATAAAGATATTTGTCGTCGCAGTCCATGCCCTGAGTAACGTATGAGTGCATCTGCGACATATATCTCTTTACGAATTTGAAGTCCGAGGTGAGCTTTGCAAAGGTGTCGCCGCCGTTGATGCCGACCCAGAAGCAGTCAAGCGTCTCATCGTAGCTCATGCAGAAAATGCTGACGGGAAGCTTTATTTTGCGCTTGTATTTCAGGGTATCGGCGTCAAACACCGACACGGTGTCGCCGTTCGGATAGCAATGCACCACATAAAGTTCATTCTCCGCACGCTTGTAGGCGATGTCGTTGCCGTGGCAGACCTGAAGCGGATCTGTCTCGGCTACCAGCTCCATGGTGTTGATATCGTATTTGCGCAGGCGGCTCTTGGCAGCCTCGGTCTTGTCGCCGTTGTGGACTATGACGTAAATATACTTACCGTCGGTCGTACCGCCCTGGATCACTCTCCACTCACCGTCGCGGTCAACCGTTCCGACCTGAGTGACCGAAAGGCGTACGTTCTCCTTTTCAAAATGAGCGGCGGGAGAAACCGGCGCCGTCTCGGGTGCGTCGGTAACTGCGGGAGGCTCGGTCGCGGGTACGGTCGCAGGCTCGGTCGAATCTGTGGTCACGGTCGCTTCATCGCCTGCGGGCGGCGCCGTACGGCAGGCGGGAAGAAATGCCGCAAGTGCAAGTATGGCAAGCAGGACTGCCGCCGCGTTCTTCGGTATTGCATTTTTCATATCCGTCACTTACTCCTTAACCGTCATCGTTGCGCGGTAGATGATGCCGCCCGACCATGCCTCGTTGTTGCCGATGATATAGAACACATCGCCGACATGAACGATATTTTCGGGCTCGCCGGCGAACGTTATGGGATATTCGCCGATATAACCGCCTTCCTTGTCATAAACAATGACGCAGTTTTTGCTGTATCTGACAAAGTAAAGATACGTATCGTCGCAGTCCATGCCCTGTGTGACATAGGGATGCTGACGCGACATATAACGCTTTACAAACTTGAAGTTGCTGTCAAGCTTTGCAAACGTGTCGCCGCCGCTGATGCCTACCCAGTAGCAGTCAAGCGATTCGTCATAGCTCATGCAGTATATCTTGAGCGGCAGCGTGACCGTGCGTTTGAATTCCATCGTGTCGGCGTCAAACACCGATACCTTGTTTCTGTCGGGGGCATTGTGCACGACCACAAGCTCGTTTTTGGACCTCACGTAGAATATATCGTTGCCGTGGCATACGCGCAAACCTTCCTTTTTGGCAACGGTCTTCATTGTGGATATCTCTATCTTTATCATCATGCTCTCGGAGGTGTTGTCCTTACCGCCGTCGTTGAGTATGACATAAAGGTATCTGCCGTCGCTCGTGCCGCCCTGAATGATCTTGTATTTGCCCTCGCGCGCGATCTCGCCGAGCTTCTTTGTCGTTATCACGGTCTCCTTGCCGGCTGCGAAATACTCAGCCACCGACGGCGTGAAGAGCTCGCTCTTTATGTTTATATCTTTCGGAACAGTCATGTTCCCCTCTCCGTCAACATAGTTTTCAAGCATAAATTCGACCGCCTTTTTTATCATAGCGGCAGATTTGCCGCTCACGATTATCTTATCGCCCACGGCGCGGATGACGTAGAAGAAGCCATCCTCGGCGTCTATCTCCGCATTGACCGCACGCGACTCCTCGCGGTCGGCATGACCGACTATGATCTCATACTGTGCCGCGGGATCGGCTTTTATGTACCAGTCGATAGTCATTGGGATGCGGCAGCCGGTCTTTTCCTCGATGCCGTCGCGCAGAAGCTTTGCCGCATCGACCTCGGTGCTGTCGCCGCTGTCGGGGCGGACCACAACGAATTCAGACGCACCGCCCCTTACGACCGAAAAATCGGCGGGAACCGCTTCGGTCACCGGGGGAGTGCCCTCGGCGGTAGTTATTTCATTTTCGGTCCCCGGCTTGCAGGCGGCAAGCGAGACGAGCATAAAAACGGCAGAAACAAATGCCGTAAGCCTTACGGTCTTTCTCATAAAAACACCATACCTTTTTTGTTTTTCGCCGGCTGCGAGGGACATTGCGGACCGACGCGAACCGTATGTAGTATTATTGTAGCACATTTCGGTGCAAAAATGAAGCCCCAAAAGCAAAGTTTCAGCACAAAAAACGCATATTTTCACAGCATTATTTGACAAGAGACAGGTTATGTGATATAATTAAGCTGTATCTTTATGTGAACATCGGTTTACAAAAAATCGCAACCGGCGAAAACCGGCAAAGAATGAGGTCATGCTCATGTCAAATGCAAAACTTTCGGCACCCGCCAAGGGTGCATTGCGCGCGGCGGTAATAATCGTTGCCGTTCTCCTTATCTACATACTCATATGCTCATCGACCGGCATATTCTACCGCCGGTTCATGAAAAACTCACAGCGTATCGCCCGCATTCCCGGTCTTGACGACGGCTTCATACCGCAGGGCTTCTGCTATTCCGATGCGCTCGGCGCATGGCTTTGCTGCGGCTATCTTACCGAAAAAGGTCCCTCGCGCATATACGTTATCGGCAATGACGGCAAGCTCGTGAAAACGCTTTCACTCATGCGCGAGAGCGGCGAGGACTACACCGGTCACGCCGGCGGGATATCATCCTCCGGCGAGCATGTGTGGATAAGCAACCAGAAAAAAGCCTTCCATCTCACCGCCTCTGCAATCGCAGAAGCCGAGGACGGCGGATACGTTTCCTTTGACGGCTATTTCGGTGTGAGCGTAAATGCTTCCTTCACCTTTTCGGACGAGGACCTTTTCTGGATAGGCGAATACCACTCGGGCGAAAAATACAAGACCCGCGACGAAAACCACCGCACAGCCCCCGACGGCTCGCAGTACGGCGCAATGATCTACGGCTATGCGCGCGATGATTCGATGCCCTACGGCGTCGATCCCGAAAAGCCCGTGACAGCGCTTTCGGTGCGTGACATAGTTCAGGGCTTCTGCGTTACGTCAAGCGGCAAATATGTTCTTTCGACCTCGGCGGGGCTTGCCTCATCGCATCTTTACATATACGACTGCACGGGTATTAAAAGCACCGATACAGTCATGTACGGCGGCAGAAGCATTCCGCTTTACTACCTTGATTCTTCCGCTGCCGTTGACACCGTGACGCTGCCGCACATGAGCGAGGATCTTGACTACCATAACGGCAGAGTGTGCATTGCATTTGAAGCGGGAGCACGCAAGTACGGCGGCGGACTTCTCCCCTTCTCCCTCAGGTATTTTATGGGCTACGCCCTTGACTGAAAGCAGGTAATGATATGAATCTCAAAAAAATCGATCCCGAAAGCTTCCGCGGCTTTTATTTTGACACCGTGCGGGTACTTATGGCTGCCCCCAGCCCGACGGGATATCCGCGCGAGATAGCTCCCGTCATCGAACGGGCTGCGGCGGACACCGGCTGCCGCTTTGAACGCACCGGGAAGGGCGGATTCGTTCTGACCTATCCCGGAAAAAGCAGCGATGCGCCGATAGGCGCCTGCGCCCACTGCGACACCATCGGCGCAATGGTAAAAAGCATAGACCCGGACGGCGGCATATCCTTTGCACAGCTTGGCGGTCCTCTCTGGGCAACGCTTGACGGCGAATACTGCACCGTGATCGCACGCGACGGCAGAAAATACACCGGCACATTCCTTTCGCGCAGTCCCTCGGTACACGTTTATGCAGACGCGAAATCGCGTCCGCGCGACCCCGACAATATGTATGTCCGTCTCGACGAGGACGTAAGATCCGCCGCCGGCGTGCGCGCGCTCGGCATTGAAAACGGCGACTTCATCTGCTTTGATACAAAAACGACTGTTACGCCTTCGGGATTTCTCAAATCCCGCTTTATCGACGACAAGGCGAGCGTCGCCTGTCTCATCACCGCGCTCCACGTGATGCATGACGCGGGATTCGTCCCCGAAAATGACATAAAGATCGTGTTCACCATGTACGAGGAGGTCGGCCACGGCGGTGCGTGCATGCCCCAGGTGCGCGAGATGCTCGGAGTTGACATGGGTTGCATCGGCACGGGGCTTGCCTGCACCGAGCACGATGTTTCGATATGCGCCAAGGATGCCGGCGGTCCGTATGACTTTGAGCTCACATCCCGCCTTGTCTCGCTGGCAAAGGCGGCGGGGCTTTCCTATGCCGTTGACCTTTACACCTTCTACGGCTCCGATATAGGCGCAATGTGGCGCGGCGGACAGGATATCCCCGGCGCGCTGATAGGTCCCGGCGTTCATGCTTCACACGGCATGGAACGCACTCATTTTGACGGTATCGCCAACACAGTGGCTCTCATTCTGCTTTATTTCGGCTATGAAGTGCCCGTATCGGAGGTGATATGAAAATGGCTGCAAACGAAAAGCTCCGCGCCGGCATTATCGGTCTCGGCTGCCGCGGCAATTCGATGACCGATCTGCTCTCCGAGCGCGACGACCTTGAGATAACCGCAGTGTGCGATGTTTACGACGACCGCATATCCATGATGCAGGAAAAGCTTGCCGCAAAGTGCGGCTGCCGTCCCGTCGGATTCACCGACTACCATGACCTGATAGCTTCTCCCCTCACAGATATCATCTTTGTTTTCGCCGCATGGGAGGCTCACGTTCCCGCCGTATGCGCAGCGATGGAGGCAAAAAAGCCCGTGGCATTTGAGGTCGGCGGCGCTTACAGTGTGGACGATTGCCGTCTCATCATCAAAACCTACGAAAGCACGCATACTCCCGCCATGATGCTGGAAAACTGTATGTACGGCATAAACGAAATGACCGTCACCGAAATGGCGCGCGGCGGCGTTTTCGGCGAGATAATGCACCTTGACGGCGGATATATGCACGATCTGCGTTCGGAGATCACGGGCGGAGAGAAGAACCGCCACTACCGCCTGCGCAATTATCTTTCCCGCAACTGTGAAAACTACCCCACGCACGAGCTCGGTCCCATCTGCCGTCTGCTCGGCATAAATGAGGACAACCGTTTTCTGACCCTTTCTTCCTTCTCCACCGCCGCACGCGGGCTGAACGACTACGCCGCGCGCACTCCCGGTGTGCCGAAGGAGCTTGCGGATGCGCACTTCATGCAGGGAGATGTCGTTACGACCATCCTCACGACCGCGCGCGGGCAGACGGTAAAGCTGACCCTTGACACAACGCTGGCACGCGCATACAGCCGCGGACTTACCGTGCACGGCACGCGCGGCTGCTTTATCGAGGACAACCTCTCCGTCTACACCGATGCCGACAATACAGAGCACGACCACTTCCGCTGGCGCAATTTCTGGGGCAATTTTGACAGCTACAAGGAAAAATATATGCCCGACCTCTGGCGCGAGTATATGGCAGAGGGCGTAAAGCGCGGACACGGCGGCATGGACTATCTTGTTCTCGACGCCTTTATGACCTCCCTGCATGAGAATCAACCCATGCCCGTGGATATATACGATGCCGCGGTCATGATGGCGGTCTCGCCTCTTTCCGCACTGTCGATAGAACGCGGCGGGGCGCCCGTGGAATTTCCCGACCTTGCCGGCGGCACCGACACGGCGTCACTTCCCCGCTGCCGCGGAAAGTACGCCCTGCATCGGATATGAGTCCGAAATATCCGGAGGCTTCAATGAAAACCCCGAAGTTTATACGTGCGCACCTGCGCGAGATCCTTCTCATGATAGTCGATGCGCTGACGGTGACCGCGCTTTACAGCTTTTGCTATTATATAAGCCGCGCATATTTATTCCAGAAGTTCGACTCCCCCGTACGCGCTTACTTTATGCATCTTGTAGTGATACTGCCGGTATACCTCATCGTGCTTTTTGCAATGGGGGTATACCGCAGTCTCTGGAGCTATGCGCAGTCAAGGGAATATTTCATATGTACGCTCGCATCGGTGTTCTCGGGCGCGATATTCTTCGTGATCTCCCGTCTGATATACAGACGGTACACCATGCCGGTATACTTTTATCTGCTTACGATGTGCACCATCGCCATCGCGCTGGTGTCGGAACGTCTTATCTACCGCATATGGCGCGATTACCGCATATCGCAGAACAAAAAGGTCAAAAACGCACGCCGCGTGCTGGTCGTCGGCTGCGGCGCTGCCTGTCAGCTTTTGCTTGACGAAATGAAGAGCCACCCCGAGTGCGGAATGATACCGGTATGCGCCGTTGACAACGACCCCGCAAAGGTCGGCAAGTCGATAGGCGGAATAAACATCGAAGGCACGGATGAGGACATCGAGTGCCTTTACCGGAAATATCGTTTCAACCTCATAATAGTTGCAATCCCCTCTGCCGACAACCGCCAGCGCGCGCATATCCTCGACCGCTGCGCCACGACCGGCTGCGAGGTCAAAATGCTGCCGCGTCTCACCGACTTTTACAGTGACAGCACCACCTGCACGCAGAAGCTGCGCGACATAACTCCCGAGGAGCTGCTCGGACGCGACCCCGTTACGATAGACAACTGCGCCATTTCCGCTTTTATCAAGGGCAAATGCGTAATGGTCACGGGCGGAGGCGGTTCGATAGGCTCGGAGCTCTGCCGCCAGATTGCACAGTACGCTCCCTCAAAGCTCGTCATCGTTGACATTTACGAAAATAACGCCTATGACATCCAACAGGAGCTGAAAAGAAAATACGATGACAAGCTGGACCTTGAGGTCTACATTGCCTCGGTGCGCGACTATGACCGCATGCTCGCTCTCATGGAGCGCACGCGCCCATATCTCGTCATACACGCGGCGGCGCACAAGCACGTTCCGCTGATGGAGGATTCCCCCGCAGAGGCGATAAAAAACAATGTAACGGGAACCTTCAACACCGCCAAAGCTGCGGTAGCCTCGGGCGTTGCCCGTTTTGTGATGATCTCGACCGACAAAGCCGTCAATCCGACCAACTTCATGGGCGCGTCAAAGCGCGTGTGCGAGCTGATAATCGAAGCCATGAACGGACAGGGCACGCTTTTCTCCGCCGTAAGGTTCGGTAATGTTCTCGGTTCAAACGGCTCTGTGATCCCGCTTTTCAAAAAGCAGATCGAGGAGGGCGGTCCGGTGACCGTGACTCACGAGGACATAATCAGGTATTTCATGACGATACCGGAGGCGGTCGAGCTGGTTCTTGCGGCGGCGTCAATGGCGCGCGGCGGCGAGATATTCGTGCTTGACATGGGCGAGCCGGTCAAAATAATCGATCTGGCGCGCAAGATGATACGTCTTTCGGGATACGAAGTCGACCGCGACATAAAGATCGAGATCACAGGTCTGCGTCCGGGAGAAAAGCTTTATGAGGAGCTTCTCATGAAAGAGGACGGACTGGCGGACACCGAAAACGGGAAGATCCATATAGGCAGACCTGCCAAGGTCGATCTTGCCGCGCTTGCTCCGGTGCTCGCCGAGCTTGACGCAATTGCCAACGACAATGACACCGACCCCGCAATCATCGCAAAAATGCTTGAGGAAAAACTTTGCACCGTAGTGCCCACATTCAAGCACAGCAAACCGAAAAGCAACAGATAAATTCACAAAAGGCGTGGACCGCAGCGGTCCGCAAAAAAACAAAAATGGCTGATAAAAATACCCAAAGATCAAAAAAAGGCGGCAAAACATCAAGGGTCATAACGATAATTCTCATCGTTATTCTCGCGCTCGTGCTTGCCGCGCTGCTCGCCGCAGGCGGGCTGTTCCTGCGCTATTACAGAATGCTGAATGTAAAGCAGCAGCCCGACGATTCTTCGATCCGTTATGACGAGAGCGCGCTCTCGGGGCTGGAATCGGCGCCCGCGACCGCGCCTGACGACGATCCCGACAATCCGTTCAACCCCAACAACCCCAACAGCCCGCTTTACACGGGCAGCGAGACCGCCGTGCCCGAAACGCCCGAGGGCACATCCGCGCCCGTGACCCCGGACACGACCGGCGGGGGCAGCACAACAACTCCGTCAACAACGCCCGTGACCGATCCGCCCCCCCCCGCACGTGACATCGTAAAGGAAAAAGGAATAATCAATATCCTGCTCATCGGCGCGGACTATGAGACCCGCTACGGCAACTCTGACGCCATGGTGGTCGTTTCGATAAACAATGTCGACCGCAGGATTACGCTCACTTCGATAATGCGGGACACAGAGGCTTACTTCCCCGGTGTACAGAACGGCGTGACCGTTACATGGCGCGACAAGATAAGCAACGCGCACGCATACGGCGGTCCGCGCCTGCTCATTTACGCGATAGAATCGAACTACGGCATAAAGATCGACAATTACGCCGAGGTCCACTATGAGGAATTCATCAAGGTGTTTGAGGCGATCGGCGGCGTGGATATCGTAATGGACCTTGAGGAGCTGAAAGCATTCAATCTTGAGTGCGGCAGAAAGATACCCGAGGAAAACGCGGGCAAGCCGGTCCATCTCGATGCCGAGGAAGTGTTGGGCTATGCGCGCATACGCCACCTCAGCGGCAGCGATTTCGGAAGGACCAAACGCCACCGCAATGTGCTGATCGCGACCTTCAACAAAATGAAGACCATGAGCGTGGGCGAGCTTGACAATCTGCTCACGACCCTTCTGCCGATAGTGGAGACCGACCTCAGTATATCCGACTGTCTCGGATACGCCGCATCCGCGCCGAGCTACGCGAAATACGGCGTGGAGACCTTCCGAATTCCGATGGACGGCAGATATGTATACGACCGCAACAACCTGTGCATACGCGGATACAATATAACCGCGACCATAAACGCCTGGCGCGAACAGGTCGCAGGCACAAGATAACGACTCCGCGCGGCAAAGATCAAAGCAGCAAATACGGCATCGCGCGATAAAAGGCGGCTGTTAAAAACTCAAATGAGTTTTTAACAGCCGCCTTTTTTATTTATTTTGTCACCCGAAGCGAAAAAAATTGTTATAATATATAAGAGGATATTCTTCTCATTCGTTTTTTCGGTCATATTCTGCGTTCATGTGATATATTGTCACACATCAGAAAAAAATTCATTCCTTTTTCATAAAAGCATATTGAGAATTGCCAAGGAATATGGTATACTGAATATGTCGGAAACCATTTTTTATACAGCAGAATAAATCAAACGTCACGGAGGGCAAACAGCTATGAAAAAAAGAGTTCTTTTGGTCACACTTGCGGTCATTATCCTTGCCATTGCCTTGCAGGTCGTGACGGAATCTGCTTCTCAGATAGACTTTTACGGTCAGACACTTGACATAAACACCCGTTCCGTGGCTTTGTCGGGCGACGAGATTGGCAGTATCAGCGAGCTGAAATACAACCTGCACCGACTGCCGAAGCTTGAATTCGCCGACCTCGGCTCATATCGCGTTCCGTATGACGAGTCGGCTGCCCTGCGCGCGGAATTTCCCGATGCAGAGCTGAAATTCATCACCTTCGTCACACTCTATGGCAAGCAGTTCGACACCGATACAGCCGACATCGACCTCACCGACGTCACTGTCGCCGACACAGACGAACTGCTCCGCCGCCTTCCCTGCATGAGCGCTGTGCGCTCGGTCGATCTCAACCGCCTCAATACTGTTCCCGCCGAAAAGCGCAACGAGCTTGAAAAGCTTTTTCCCGATATAACATTCGGCATGGTGGCGACTTATGACATATGCGGGCTTACGGTACGTGAGGATGCCGGCGAGATCGATCTCTCATCCGCAGCCCCGGTCGATCTGATAGAGCTGGCAGCGATGCTTGACAGCTTTCCGTCACTGATGACGGTGGTATTTTCAACCGACGATCCGATACCTGCCGCAGCGCGCGACAGTCTCAGAAAAGCCTATCCGGGCATAACATTCAGACTTGTAACACTGTACGATATCTGCGGCGTCACTTTGCGCGACGATGCAGAAGTGATAGATCTTTCCGCCGCCGCCGCAAATGCCGACTTTGCCGCATTGCCCGAACTGCTCGGGGCATTTCCGGGACTCCGCCGGCTTACGCTCGGCGACAGAACGATTCCGCTTGAAGTCAAAAAAACGCTGGCGGAAAAATATCCGGGTGTTGAATTCGATGTCACCGGTACCGTAAACATCTGCGGCATCGAAGTGCGCGACGACGCGACCGAGCTCGATATTTCCGGCAGGCACCCCGACCGCGGACTGGCGGCAGAGCTTGCGCGGCTCCCCTCCGTAAAAAAGGTCGCAATGCGCGGCTGTGCGCTTGACCCGGCGCACCAGCTTGAGCTTGCCGCCGCATTTCCCGACATGGTATTTAACTGGGACGTGACCATAGCCGGCAAAACATTTGAGATCAATGCCGAAACCGCCGATCTCGGCGGCACCGCAATAGACGATCTTGACGAGGTGCGCACTGCTCTGAAGCTCATGCCGCAGCTGAAATATCTCGATCTCAGCGACTGCGGAAGATCCAACGAGGAGCTTGCCTCACTGCGCGATGAATACGAAAGCATCAAGATCGTATGGCGGATCCATATGGGCAAATGGTCGCTCAAGACCGACGCCGTGGCGTTTTCGGTGCTGATACACACCTTTGACTACCAGCGCCTTACCAATGAGGATATAGAGGTGCTGAAATACTGTACCGACCTGCGTGCACTCGACATAGGACACCAGGCAGTGACCGATCTTAGCGTGATAGGCGAATACCTCACCGAGCTGCGCGTCCTCATACTTGCCGACAACAAGATCACCGACCTTTCACCGCTTGCAAATCTCAAGCACCTGCATTACCTTGAATTCTTCGTAAACCGCGTCACCGATCTTTCCCCGCTCGCGGAGTGCCGCGAGCTCGTTGACCTCAACATCAGCTACAACTACGGAATTTACGATATCACCCCGCTGCTCGACCTGCCGCTGCTTGAACGGCTGTGGCTCGAATCCTGCCCGATATCTGATGCCAAAGTCGACATTCTGCGCGAGAAATATCCGAATTCAAAGATTGTAAAATACGGCAAGGGTTCGGTTGACCAGGGCTGGCGCACGCACGAGCGGTATTACAACATGATAGATATGTTCCACCGCGATTTTCTCAGCTGGTCGTTCATAAAATACGACAACAAGACAGAATCCCTGCTCCGCGCTCCGCTTGAATGATCCTGCGGTCTATATAATAAAAACGGGTCGTTAAAACTCAAAATGAGTTTTAACGACCCGTCTGCATTGGTGATTTTTCTGCCGGTAAAGCAAAAAAGATGCAAAATCACAACAGGCATATAAAATGGGCTGTCGCGCTAATGCGCGGCAGCCCATTTTATGCACGGCAAGCTATCAGCTCTTTTTGAGCTTTGCCTGCGCCTTGAGTCTCTGTTCGGTATTGAGTATGCGCTTGCGGAGTCTTATCGACTTGGGCGTTACCTCAATAAGCTCATCGTCTGCAATGAACTCTATCGCCTCTTCGAGGCTGAATATCACGGGCGGCGTGAGTATCAGCTTTTCATCGGCGCCCGAGGAACGGATGGCAGTAAGCTGTTTTTTCTTGCAGGGGTTGAGCGTGATGTCTTCCATCTTGGGGCATTCACCGACGATCTCGCCCTCATACACGGGCATACCCGGCGACACGAACATACGTCCGCGGTCCTGCGAGTTGTATATACCGTAAGAGGTCGTCTCGCCCGCCTCGCTCGCCACGAGCGAACCGGTAAAGCGCATCACTACGTCTCCGCGGTAGGGCGCGTAGCCGTCAAACAGTGTGTTCATGATGCCCTCGCCGTGGGTTGCCGTCATGAATTCGGAGCGGTATCCGAACAGGCAGCGCGACGGTATGAGGTACTCGATGCGCATACGGGAGCCGACAAGGTTCATCTCAATGAGGTCGCCGCGGCGCTGACCCAGCTTTTCAATGACCGCGCCGACATATTCCTCGGGCACATCAAGTGTCACGCGCTCCATAGGCTCGCATTTCTGACCGTCGATCTCCTTGTAAAGCACGCGCGGGTTGGAGCAGCAAAGCTCGTACCCCTCACGGCGCATCGTCTCGATGAGTATCGAAAGATGCATCTCGCCACGGCCGGCAACGCGGAAGTTGTCTGTTGTATCGCCGTCGCTGACGCGCAGAGACACGTCTTTGAGCAGCTCGCGGTAAAGGCGGTCACGTATCTGTCTTGATGTAACGAACTTGCCCTCGCGGCCCGCAAACGGGCTGTCGTTGACCGATATCGTCATTTCGATGGTCGGATCGCTTATTTTTACAAAATGAAGCGGCTCGGGGCGGTTCAGCGATGTGATGGTATCGCCGATAGTGATATCGGATGCGCCGGAAAACGCAATGATGTCGCCCATTTTTGCCTCGTCAACAGGCACGCGCTGAAGTCCGTCTATCTGATATATCGACACGATCCTTACGCGCTTGGGGGCGGAATCCGAGTGATAGTTGCAGACAAGAGCATCCTGGTTCTGTTTTATCGTACCGCGCTCGATGCGGCCGATGCCTATTCTGCCGACGTATTCATTGTAGTCGATGGTAGAGACCAGCAGCTGCAGATCATCGTCGGGATCGCCCTCGGGAGCGGGAATGTAGTTGAGGATGGTCTCGAACAGCGGCGTGAGGTCAGTTCCCTTTTCATAGGGAGAAAGGGATGCGGTGCCGTCGCGTCCCGAGCAGAATATCATCGGGCTGTCAAGCTGCTCATCGGTCGCATTAAGGTCCATAAGAAGCTCAAGAACCTCTTCCTCGACCTCTTCGATACGTGCATCGGGCTTGTCTATCTTGTTTATTACAACGATAACAGGGTGGTTCAGCTCAAGCGCACGCTGGAGCACAAAACGCGTCTGAGGCATAGGTCCCTCGGCAGCGTCCACCAGAAGCAGAACGCCGTTTACCATTTTGAGAACGCGCTCGACCTCGCCGCCGAAGTCGGCGTGACCGGGAGTGTCAACGATATTGATCTTTACGTCCTTGTAGTGTACAGCCGTATTTTTGGAAAGGATCGTTATGCCGCGTTCGCGCTCGATATCGCCCGAATCCATGACACAGGTTCCCATTTCCTGATTGTCGCGGAAAATACCGCCCTGCTTCAGCATCTGGTCGACCAGTGTGGTCTTGCCGTGGTCAACATGGGCGATGATAGCAACGTTTCTTAAATCTTCTCTTTTTATGTTCATGCGAACAGCTCTCCTTGACGGTCGTCTCACATTGCCGGAGCTCATCTCCGGCGGCCATGCGACCTGCAAAATATCGGCACGTCAGCCGTGCCGTAAAAACATACCTTATTATTATATCACTCTTTTTTGCTTAATTAAAGTGGATGATTACATAATATTTCAGCCGATATGACATCTTTTTTTGTTGCATTTGACTGTTTATTTGTCATGTGGCACAATTCACACACCCGGCAATACAGCATATTGCCCAATAATCGCCGCTGAGGGCGATCGAAAAGAACCGTTTTGTGTCCTTTTTGCCGGAATACCTACGATTTGCGGCGCGGACTTATGTTCACGGGCATAAAAGTTGTTTATTTTACGTGTATCTAACTTAATATACAGCTACAAATACCGCCGCATAATTCGACAAACGTAAATTTTGGAACGCATCGAGTAAATCACGGCGCACGTTTCGACCTTTATCGACCATTCGGCAGCATTGCGCTTTTTACTAGCATCTAATTAAAACCATTGCATTTCATAACAATTAGATGTTCATCTCCATGTTTCAGAATATATACAGCGAACATTAGATTAATTATTTTCAAAAGCACTTGACAAATATCGGTTTATGTGATATATTTCTAATGATGAATGTTTTACATATTTATAATACACAGCCGAAAGGAGCGGGAAAATGCAAGCCATCTTACTACGCGAACCCAATCTGATATTTGAGACAACTTTTCTACTTTTTAACAGCAGGACCGGCTCTTCGAGCCGTGAACTGAAGGAAACGATACAAAAAAAGTTTGCGATAGACCGCAATGTGCTCGACAGCTGCTTCGATGCCATAATCGAAATGTCGGAATATGTCGTCAACAACATAAAAGCCGATGAAGGACTGCTTGATTTTCTGTTCGGCAGACACTCTTCAATGAAAGGCTGCTTTGCATTTTACCTCATACACGATGTATGCCGCACGCCGGGCGGCGGTCTTGAGGAGGGCTTCAAAAACGGACTCAGCGCACTGCGCGAACAGTCAAAGGCGCTCTTTTTTGTTAATTTTTCATCCTTGCTCATCGCCGAATTCGCGCCGGAAAATTACACCGGTGTCATAACAAATTACGCCGAGCTGTTTGCTTTCATCGAAACGCTCCCCCTCCCCGCCGATGAAAAATTCGAGCTTTGCCGCCTGTACAATAATTTTGAAGAATACCGCGAGCTGCTTGCGGGGATACTCGAATCGGCGGGCAGACTTTATATGCAGAAATACGACTCGATAAAGCACTACATCGGCTGGTTCTCGGCGGCGGTCGCCGAGCCGCTCGCGCAGTCGGGCGCACAGTACATCGAAAGCAATTACGGCGTCAGGATCTCGCCCTCGGCGGATGAGATCTATCTTCAGCCCTCGATCGCAATGTGCAGCGGCACAAGATATCTCATGAGCTTCACCTCGGAAAAGGTGGTGGATTTTCTTTACGTCGGAGTGCTGTTTGAGCCGCTGCGCGAGATCACCGATGTTTCGACGGTAGACGACAGAATATGCCGTGCGCTGCGCACAATGGGTGACGACCGCAAATTTGAGATCCTCAAGCTGCTCGCCGAGGGACCGAAATACGGCATGGAGCTCGCCTCGCTGCTTGAGCTGAGTACGGCAACGGTGTCGCATCACATGGCGCTTTTGCTTGAAGCGGGATTTGTCTCGATACGCCGCGAATCAAACCGCGTGTATTACGAGCTCAACCGAAAAAAAGTGCGTGATTTTCTCGATGAGCTGCGTATATCCTTGATAGGGCAATAAATACAAAATAACAGATAAGGACCGTAACAAAATGCAGGAGTCAAAAAAACTTCATCCGAAACTTATAATATTCGACCTTGACGGCACGCTTGCCGACACGGTGGGTTCAATAACCGAGGCAATGGACGCAGCACTCGGCGAAATGGGGCTGCCCGCGCGCGATGAAGCGTACATCCGCCGCTCTGTGGGCAACGGCGCGCGCATACTCTGCCGCCGGGTGCTTCCCGAGGACAGGCGCGATGACGCAACGGTCAGCCGCCTGCTTGAAATATACAACGGCACCTACGGCAGAACATATATGCACGTAAAAGAGCTTTACGCCGGAATGTCCGAAGCGCTCGGCGAGCTGCACGAGCGCGGGTACCTAATGGCGGTCTTCTCAAACAAGCAGGATGCATACGTCAAAGAGCTTTGCGCGGCACTCCTCCCTGCCGGGTGGTTTTCCGCCGCCGAGGGTCAGCTTGAGGGCAGACCGATAAAGCCGGATCCCGCCACCGCGCTTGAGATATGCCGGCGCCTCGGTGTATCCCCCGCCGATGCAGTTATGGTCGGCGACGGCGAAACCGACGTTGAGCTTTCGCTTCGCGGCGGACTTACCCCGATAAGCGCCACATGGGGCTTCCGTTCGCGTGAACAGCTTGAAGCCGCAGGCGGAAGGATATTTGCCGCCAGCCCATCCGAGCTCCCCGATATATTTGAATAATGTAGAAAACCGACGAAGAAAGGATACAACACCATGCTCAGATATAAGCTCATATCATCCCTCGACAAACCCTTCCTTGACAGCCGGCTCGATGAATTCTCCGCACTGAAACATATCACCATGCTGCGCAACGAGCGCATCTCGGTACAGCTCGCCGTTACCGATGACTCACCGCGCGCTCCGCACCGCCGCTTTGTCGGAATAAAGGTCGAAGGCGTTTTTGCACCGTATTCCACAAAACGCACGGTCGAATCCGTCCCCTCAGCAATGCCGACATACCCCGGAAGAAGCGATGAAAACTTTCTCCGCACCGCGCCGGGACTTTACCCCGACCTGCTCGCGCCCATGCAGATGTACGGCTCGGTCGCCTGCGTTCCCGGTCAGCTCCGGTCGGTATGGATCGACATCGACCCCGCCGGCGCCCTTCCTGCCGGCGACTACAACCTCAGCGTAGTAATGAGTGACGGCGCCGTCACCGAGCGCGCCTCGCTTGCCGTACATATTATTGCCGCCGACCTGCCGCCTCAGGAGCTCCGCGTGACCGAGTGGTTCCACTGCGATTGCCTTGCGGACCACTACGGTGTGCCGGTATTTTCCGAGCGTCATTGGGAGATAATCGGAAATTTTGTCCGCACCGCCGTCAGAAACGGCATAAATATGCTTCTCACTCCCGTGTTCACTCCCCCGCTTGACACGCACGTGGGCGGCGAGCGTCCCACAGTTCAGCTCACGGATGTAAAAAAGACTGCGGGCGGCTGGGAGTTCGGATTTTCGCGCCTTGATCGCTGGATAGATATGTGCGACCGCTGCGGCGTCGGATACTTTGAGATCTCACACCTTTTCACCCAGTGGGGCGCACTTCACGCGCCGAAGATCGTTGCCGAGACCGACGACGGCGTAAAAAAGGTGTTCGGCTGGGATACCGACGCGACCTCGGAGGAATACACAGCCTTCATACGCGCCTTCCTCGGCGCGTTCCTTGAACATATGCGCGCACGCGGAGATGACAAACGCTGCTACTTCCACATCTCCGACGAACCGAACGCAGCGCATCTTGAGCAGTATCTCAAGGCAAAGGCAACAGTATCCGATCTGCTTGAGGGCTACCCGGTAATGGATGCCCTGTCGGACTACGAATTCTACAAAACCGGCGCGGTGACGACACCGATACCCGCCAACAATCATATAGAGCCGTTCATCGAAGGCGGCGTTGAACCGCTCTGGACCTACTATTGCTGCGGACAGAGCATCGGCGTCAGCAACCGTTTTCTCGCCATGCCCGGCGCACGCACGCGCTACATAGGCGTACAGTTCTACAAATACCGCGTGTTCGGATTCCTCCAGTGGGGATACAACTTCTACTACAATCAGGGCTCATACGACCTTGTGAACCCGTATGTGGATTCGACCGGCAACTACTTTGTGCCGTCCGGAGACGCATATTCGGTATACCCGGCGGTCGACGGCACCGCGCTTGAATCAATGCGCATAGTCGAATTCCGCGAGGCGATAGACGACCTGCGCGCAATGAAGCTTGCCGAAACGCTCGCGGGACGCGAAGCCGTAATGACAGCTGTCGAGGACATAACGGGCGAGGTGGTTTTCTCGCGCTGTGTCTGCGACACCGCAACAATGCTTGCCATACGTGAGCACGTAAACGGCATCATAGAAGAAAATCTGTAAAGCAAAGCGGGGATGCAAAAAACTCAAAATGAGTTTTTTACATCCCCGCCGACATATTTTCAGCGTTGAGGATAGTCGCATCGGTTTTTCAACAGCTCCATTTACTGTGCGACTGCGGAATTCTTTGTTTTACAGCGTGCTTTTCTCCTCTTTTTTTGCCGCTTCTACCTCGGCAGCCACCCGCAAGGCTTTTTCGTGCGCCAGACTAAGGAAACCGTCAAGCCCGAGCGCGGCGTATGCGGCGTACGTATCCTTGCCCGGCTTTGACTTACAGGTAAGCTCAAACGTGAGTATTCCGTCATACCCCGCGCGCACCAGCCGTGCGGCAATGCCGTGCCAGTCGGCAATGCCGTCATACGGCATCATATGGGAATCGTCATGCCACGTCACGACAGAGGGATCCGTCATACCGAAATTATCGTTAAGGTGCGTGGCGATAAGCCTGTCGCCGAAAAGTGCGGGAACATCGCTGCTGAAATTGTAGCACATTTCGTGCCCGGTGTCCCAGCAGTATCCGACAGCGGGAGATGCGCCAAGCCCGTCAATGACAGCCCTGAGATATTCGATACCCTCAACATTTTCAAACGCGACCCTGACCGGCGTTTGCTCTGCCGCCGAAACAACGCGGGAAAATCTTTCGATACCGAGCGGTGTAGGAGTGTGCTTATCCATGCCGATAATGGGGTGAACGACCATTATCGGTATATCGTTTTCGGCGCAGTCGTGAAGACAGCGTATGAGCAGATCGGCAAAGGCATCGCCTGCCTCGCCTTCCTCCCAGAGCGCATCCGATCTGTTGAACGGCGCGTGTATCGACTGATAGACAAGACCGTTTTCGCGTATGAAAGCCGCGCGTGCGGCGACATCGGTGCCGTCGCTCCATCCGGTGAAACAGGCGTCAAACCCGGCGAGCGCAGTTGCAAGCACCCCCTCGCGAAAGGACTCTCCGAAGCCCTGACCTATATTTATTCCCAGCTTGAATGACATAACAATAACCTCCTCCGCCACCGGCAGATCTTCTTTTGTCTTATTTTAACACGGAAAAGCCCCGCGGTCAATAGCGGAGGAAAAATAAAAGCATTATCATGTGCAAATTACACCGCGAGGCTGTTGACTTGCGGTCAAATATATGATAAAATTAATTTGGAGTACCAGAATAATAGCAATGCCGCGGCTGCGCTCACGCGCTGCACGGCTTTGCGTGAAAGGATACCTGTAACCATGAAATGTCCAAACTGCGGCAATGAATGTGCCGACGGTGCGCGTTTCTGCACCGAATGCGGATATAAATTCCCCGAAAATACACCCACTGCGGAAAAAGAGCCGGCAAAAACCGAGCCGAGAGAACCCGCTGCCGTGAATCCTGCCGGAGCGCGCAAGAAGCCGGAAGGCGATACGGTCCGTAAGCCCCCGCGCCGCACACGCCCCGTTATAACGCGCGGAACGCTCATTATCGCCGCCTGCGCGGTCGCCGCAGTGATAATAATCATCGCCACGATCGCCATTGCCGCAGCTGTCGGAAAAAACTCCGGCTACACCGAAGAAACCGTGACCCGCTACGCCTCGCTCGAAGCTTATTTGCTTGTTGACAATCACGGCAGATGCTATGACCTTTCCGAATATGAAGTCGCATCGTTTGAAATATGCACGTCTCTCAACGGGAAGACCGCCGCGGTCCTCGGCAAGAAGCACCCCTCGGATAAGAACGGTGTGCTCCTGCTCATATGCGACGAAAAGCTCTCAAAGATCGCCGACGGCGTGTATGACTGCGCGGTGTCCGACAACGGCGCCTCGGTCGCCTACGTCACTGCCGGTGACGATACGGGAACGCTTTACCTTTACAACGTTAAAAAACAGACAGCCGCATCGGTAAGCGGCGGGATCCCTTATGAGTCTCTTGCGTCGCTCATTCTCGGCTCCGACATAACCGACGGTATGTTTGTGCTTTCTCCCGACGGCAGAAGCATCGCCTTTACAAAGGTCGTCAACAACGGCACGCGCGCATATGTTTCGGTCAAGGGCAGCGAACCGATCCCCGTGGCTGCGGATTCATATCCCATTGCCATATCGAACGGTGCGAAATACATCTACTATATAAAAAGGAACATATCCCTCACCGACTACAACTATAAATTCACGGTCGAATGCGGAGATGAGGTGCGCAATCTTTCGCTTGATGCGCTGCATCTCGGCGATGGGATCATCTTCAACCGCGACCGCACCGAGGTCATATTTTCCGACGACGGCGCGACCTACATCAGCCGCAAGGGCGCGGAGCGTCAAAAGCTTATGACCGGTACCGTTGATGGGATCGTCGTCCCCGGCGACGGAGCCGCGCGGCGCGAGATATTCTCCTTCCTCGACAAATACGTTGACATTTATGCGCGCAAAACTATCGGCGGCAGCATATTTGTTTCGGGCGGCGGACTTTACTGCTTTGACAGCGCGTTTGAGGTCTCGGTAATAACCTCGTCGTACGGCGGCGCTTCGGTCGCCCCGAACGGCAGATCGCTTTATTATATAGACACCTCATCCGGCAGAAACGGACGATACGGCAGCGTTTACTTCCTCGGCGACATTGAAAAGAACGGCTCGAAGGCACTTGTTTCAGCATCGCTTGAGGCTGTCGACATTTCCGCCGCGGACGATGCCGGCGGTGTTTATGTGTACGATATCGACCGCACGCTGTGGTTTGTCGGAAGAAACGGCAAAAAACAAAAGCGCATATATGACGAAGTGGAGGATTGGTGTGTCGATGTAAACGGCGGCGTGTGGTTCACATCGACGCTTGAGGATTCAGACACCGTGTGGTATTCGGCAGGCGGCAGCAAAAAGAAAGCTGTGGCAAAGTCGGATATCTCCGCTGTCATGGACGGAAATTTCATGCCGCGCTCGGTGTTTTACACTCTGACCTCGTTCTCGGATTCGGGAACGCACGTTGAAGTGCGCCGCGTAAAGTCGGGCAAACGGTGGGAAACGGTAGCCGAATACGATATTCAAGATTAATTCCGCTCACCGTCAGAAGAAATCCACATTTAAGTGATAAAGTAAAAGAGGCGGATCGGCGCCGGCAGCCCCGGCTGCCGCACGGTCCGGTCTGCTATTGAAAAAACGAAGGGACATCCTGTTATGAACATTGCATTTCTTCTGACCCCCAAAAGCAGCACCGTTTACATTTACGAAGACAGCACCTTTCGTCAGGCGCTTGAAAAGCTGAGACATCACGGTTACACGGCAGTACCGGTGCTCACGCGTGATGGCGGCTATGCGGGAACGCTCAGCGAAGGAGATTTTCTCTGGAGCGTGCTCGACATCGGCGGAGCATCTCTTGCCGACTGCGAAGATCTGCGTGTTTCGGACCTTATAAAGAAAAACGACCGCAACCCTGCGGTACATATCACCAGCGATGCGGATGAGCTGCTCTCCCGTGCGCTCGAACAAAACTTTGTTCCCGTGGTGGACGACCGCGGGTCGTTTATGGGCATAGTGACCCGGCGGGCGATAATAGAAAGCCTGATAAAAGAGCACAAATGAAAAAAGAAAAAAAGTCCTGGCGCACCGGAACGGTCGCCATATGCGCGGTGTTGCCCGCAACAGCACTTCTTGTTGTTCTGGCAATGATACTTTATCCCTCTGTAATGGCAAAGCGGGAGAAGGCGCAGCTTGTAAAAAAGCTCGACCGCATAGCAGCGGCAGAGGATGTTTCGGTGCTTGTGAGCGGTATGGCGGATTACGGCTACGGCACCGAAGCCGACAGCGGCGAGACCTATACCTCCGGCAGTGACGCAGCCGTATATGTGCGCGCACTTGCCGATGCTATGAGGAGCGCAAGGTATCTCGGTCGCGAAAATGCCCCCGGCGGCAGTTGGGACACACGCATCCGCGCACTCGGAGACGGGGAAAGCGTTACGGTGTTCCGCACATCCGACCAAAAGATCTATTTTACGCGCGGCATCACACAGTTTGTATTCGGTATATCCGACTGAAGGGCGTTTCCCACGCATTTTCACGCTTTTTCAGATGTTTTTTTGCCGGCGGCGATCCCGCCCTCATTAAGATGTCATACCAAAATAAAATGCCATTGAAGGCTCCTGCGCGCTTCCGAATGCGGGCGAAGGAGTTGATTGTATACGAAAAAAAGGACTGTTAAAAAACCCGATGTTTTTAACAGTCTCCGGGAAATGCAGGTCAAGATTCCGGCATTTTTGATACGAGCTTGGTCGGTTTTGCCCGCAGCATCCGTGTTTTTTCGGTTTTAATGGCGGCAAAACGGCAAAGTTCAGCCGCCGAGAACAGGTCGCCGGTGGTGTTAAAAAACTCAATTTGAGTTTTTTAACACCACCGCTTTATTTATTACAGCTTGCCCGTGAGCCAGAGGATGCGGCGTCTCATTCCGCCGACGAGATCGCGGTACGCGTTGCCCGCGAGCCTCCTCCACAGCTTGGCAAGTTCAAACAACGCGCTGTCGGATATCCGGCAGGCGTCACCGCCGAATTCGGCGGCAGCTATGGTGTCAAGGTCCCCTCTGAAGCCCGAACGTGTTATGGCGCCCATCCGGGAAGCGGGATAAAGCTTTTTCTCATCCTCGCTCGGCATTCGGAGATACTCGCCGAGCAGCTCATACGCACGGTCGGCATAATCGCTGCGGAACTCGCCCGCTTCGGGCGTGCATCCGCACTCCGCCAGCATCAACGTGAGCATATCCGAATAGCGCAGCACCAGCTCGCGCTTCTCGGCGTCATCCGGTGAGGCTCCATCCCTGCCTGCCGTCTCAAGCCGGCGGATCAGCTCCTCGCGTTCTGCCGCACAGCGCTTGGCACGATGGCGTATGACGACAAACACCGCAGCCGCAACCGCAGCAAATGCCGCTGCCGAAAGCGATATCACCACTATCTTCAGTATCAGTCTGCGCCTTGCCTCTTCCTCCTGCTTCTTTATCAGCGCGGCGATCTCCTCATCGCTGAGACCGGGATCTTCCGGTTCGTCTTCATCGCCGCCGGACCATCCGGGTCTGCCGGGGTCCACCGGCGTCGGATCGGTACGGTATTCGTACATATCGGAATAGTATTCGGGCGTTGCCTCATACTGCATCCAGCCTATGCCGTCAAACCAGACCTCGACCCATGCGTGTGCATTTTTGTCAAGCACGTATGAAGAATAAACCGACGAACCGCTCATGCGGTAAAAATCGGACGCTATATAACCCTCGACATATCGTGCGGGGATGCCTGCTTCGCGCAGCATGAGAGCCAGCGACGATGCAAACTGCACGCAGTATCCCTCGTGCGTCACGGTAAGGAATTTTTCCACTCCGTCAAGTCCCTCGGCATCGGAAAGAGCGGGTGTGAGTGTGTAGGTGCAATTTTCCTTGAGCCACTTTATAAACTCAAGCACCAAAAGATGCCTTTGCTCGTAAACCGCAGCATCGGTCAGCGGTTCATCATCATATCCCCGTTCGGCGGCACGTGAAAAATCGCGCGGCACTATGGTCTCGATAACCTCGCCCTCATCGGTATAATCGATGAGCACGGTGTGCGCCTCGGACATGATTTTATCAACAAGGCTCGTAACGATGCTGCTATCCGCCTTGCCGGTGTAGGTGTTGTAAACGAAATTTGTGTAAAAATCGCTTACGCGCCAGAGCTGCGCAAGCTCTGTCTTTTCCGCATCGGTGTAGAATTCAAGGTAACGGATAAGCGCGGGAAGCTCGGGCGGCGCAATATATACGGCGTCAAGCTCGGGATCGCCCGTCAGCTTGCGCACCGCCTTTTTGGATACAATACTGCCGTCTGACGACCTGTAAGTATACACATAGTCAGCCTGTTCATCGGGCACTGTGATAATCGTGGTACCCGCCGAAGGATCGTACTCAACATAGTACAGAACATCGTCAAACTGCAGCACGGCATACACGTCCCGCGTATCCGATATCTTTTCGGTATGAAAAACGCCCGCGCGCGACTGCACCGTGCCGTACCTTGAATACGATTCGGCTTTTTCCTTTTCATCGCGCCTGATGAGAGTACGGTCAAGGTTGAACTCCGCTATTGCCTCGGCTACATTTTTATAAAAGCCGGGGTTCTTCATCGACGTGACATACGCGACCGATGCGTATCCGTCCTTGTCTTTGGCAAAGCGGTAGCCGGTGTATATTCCGTCAAAGTAGTTTGTGTAGGTAAGCTTTGACGCCTCGCTGCCCTGCCACTCGCGCATGGCGGTCGTCTGCTTGCCCGAGGCTGTGGTCGTGACGGGACTGTACCTTCTGTTAGTATAAGACGGCATATAGACCAGATGACCGCCGAGAGCTATACGCTTCATATTGACCTGCATCGATACAAAGCCGTATTTTGAGGTATTGTTTGAGTATCTTCCCTTTGAAAAATCAAGATCGCTCACCGTGTCCGGTGCAATAAAACGGTAGGTACCGTAAAGCATCGCTTCGGACGGATCTACCGCAGTACCGAATATCCGGCGATAGTCCTTGAAGGTATCGCTGTCCGGCGTTGCGGTAAGCCACGAGCCGGCGGCATGATCGTAATCGGTGGCTATCCATCCGCGCAGATAGATCGGGTAGCTCCCGTTCGGAGCTTCCACCTGCATAATGCGGGCACCCGTAAAGTTCAGGTGACGCGCCTCTGTCGAGCGCGGAGCAAAGCTGTCGCCCCTGCCCGCGTATGCCAGCTCGTCAAGCAGCGGGTCGTCCCCCATCAGAAACGCTGTCACATACTCGCGATAATAATCGATCTTCGCATCGATCGATTCAATTATGCGGAAGCTGCCCTCGGTGAGAAAGGAAGGGACGAAAAGCACGGCAAGGACAATGATGAGCGCCGATGCTCCCGCAAATCCTCCCGCCGATGCGCGCGTTACAGTGCGCCGGCGCTCAGCCGCAGCCCGGCGGCGGCGCGCCGCCATGATCTCACGGTCGTGCTGCTTTTCTTCAGCCCGGCGGCGGCGCTGCTCGGCTTTTTTTGCCTTGCGCCCGGCAGCGGTAAGAACTTCTTTTTCCTTTTTCTCCGGTTTTTTATGCCGTTTTTTCGGAGTCGCAAAGTAATCCGTTATCTCCTCATCAGCCGTAGCCGCAGTCATGCGCTGTTTCTTCTCGGCGTGGGCTGCTCGGCGTGCGCTGCGCGCCGCGCGCCGCGCTTCTTTCTTTTCAAGGCGGCGGCGTTCGCGCGAGGTGAGCTCGCCGGTGTCCTCCGGCACTGCAGCAGATTCAAAAACGCACGTCTCGGTGTCGTACCTGTCGGCGGCGGGGCGGCGTTGATAAATACCATCGAACACACACATTATGATCGCACCCGAAAAAGCCGCAATTATCAGAGTGATGCCCCAGTTTGACTTTGTAAGGTTGTAAACGAACACGGGCACCAGAGTGACAACTGTAACCGCCACCGGGACTGCGGGGCGTGTACGGCGTATGAGAAACGGGACATAAGCCAACGCATATATCACCGCAAGCAACGCCGCGGCGGCAGAGACTGCGCCGTGCAATCCGATATCACCGTATCCCTCCGGCTGTGCATACTTTATAACGGAAAGATATCCGTAAGAATAAAGCTTTTTTACAACGCCGTTCACCACGGCGCGGAAAACATAAACTCCGTTAACGCCGGCATATAAAGCCGCAGATGCCGCGGCTGCCACAGTAACGGGAATGGCGATCACGCGCACCCTGCCTATCGCGCACAGCGTGAGCAGCGCGGTAAACAAAAGCGATACGCCCGCCAGAAGTCCGACACTGACCGCGCCCTGATCTTCATTGAAAAATCCGAGCGCATCGGTCACGACAACGCTCATGCCGAGTACGGCGAAAAAAAGCACCGCTGCGCGGGCAATGATGCCGAACACCTCGGAAACCGCCGTGCGTTCGGACGCCTCGGGCGGACATATCAGGGGACGGCGCATAAGCGGCAGTATGTTTTTTTGCTTTTCAGCCTTCTTTTTAGCCTTTTTTCTTTCTGCCAAAGCCTTTTTTTCAGCTTTTTTTGCTTCTTTTTCGGCTTTTTTTATTGTTTTTATCTCTTCGGGAGTCATATCGCGGGCAGGCTCCGGAATGTTTTCGCGTTTTTCGGTATCAGACATTTTTTTCTCCCTTCACGTCCGGCAGCACAGTACCGTGAGTGGAAAGCGTCGAACCGCTTTCGGCAAGCTGGACACGGCAGCCCTCTATGTAGCGGCTGTGCTCGCCGTCATCCGGATATCTTTCCACCGGGTCGTAAAGCATGACCTCCACCGACGCCTCGCCGTTTGCGGCACCGTGCACACCGCACAGCGCGGCAACGGTCGCATCGTCAAGCGCGGGGACAACATATATACTGCGGGACTCACCGGAATCGCGCAGCATCGCGGCAAGGTCGGTGACAGGACGCGCCTCACCGCCGCGCAGCACCGGCGCAGTGGCAAACAGGTCGAATACCAGCTCAAAATCCTCGGGCGAATGGAATTCGTACGCAAACGCCCCGAGCACCGCACGGTCGTCAAACCACAAAAGCCGCACGGCACTTCCCGCACGAAGCTCGCGCAGAACAGCCGACACGGTGAGCTCCACAACACCGTCGGCGCAGAACTCATTCATATCCGCGTAGTACTCATCGCTTCCGAGCACGATCGGGCGCCCGTTTGCACCGCCGGCAGCGGCGGCATCATCGTCCTTCTTTTTGCTTTTCTTTTTATCCTTTTTGTCCTTTTTATTCTTCTTGTCCCTCTTACCGGCGTTTACGGACTTTTCCGCCTCCTCCGCCGTGTCGTCATCAGCCGGCGGCTCGTCGGGAAAATGCGCGCTCATGTCGCAGAAAATGCAGGAAAGGTCGGTGGTTCCGGTATTGTAATCGCGCACGACCAGATCCTCACCCTTTGAGGACAGATTCCAGTGTATGCTTTTGAGCGTGTCTCCGAGGCGGTACTCGCGCACATCGCTGACCTCCAGCTTGTCATAGCTGTTGGGAAGCTTCACCGTGCGCTTTGCGGAATCCGACGCCTCGCGGCTGTGGTCGTCTGCCATTTCAAGACGGCGCGGCAGCACCTCGACCGACTCAAAGCTGTCGATGTCGATGCGCATTCTGAATATGCGGAAAAGGTCGTACACATAAAAGCAGCGCACGCCTATCTCGTATGTTCCGCGAAAACGGAAGCGCACCGTGTTTTTTACCGTGTATATCTCGCGCGGGGAAAGCGATATCATCGCCTTGCGTTCACTGCACCGCACCGCGTTGCTCTGCGGGAGCATGAGAACGACCTCTGTAAACGGAAAAGCAACTATTGATTCGTTTATAATACGGAAATCGTAGCTGTAAGGCGCGTGTTTTTCCACTCTTCCGCGTTCCGAGAGCACATGGACCCTCAGCGCGGCGCGGGAGATAAGCACATAAACGAGCGACGTGATGGGAAGCATCATGACAAAGGTGAAAAACAGATTCGATGCGGATGAGCGCAGAGCCTGCGTGAATATCAGCGCGCCGACCCAGAGCAGCGCATAAAGCGGTGCGCGCCGGGTGAGCGTCAGAACGCGGCGTGCGCGCGGCTCATCCGCCGTATTTTTTTTGTTTTTTCGTATCGCCATGGCGGATATCAGCGTTTGCCCTTATAGGGAACTTCAACGTTGCGCAGTATTTCGCCGAGTACATCGTCGGCACGGACGCCGCGCAGCTTGGCATCCTGCTTCAGCATAAGTCTGTGCGCGACAGCCGAACGGAATATCGCGCCGATATCCTCGGGCAGAACATACTCACGTCCGCGTATGAGGGCATACGCCTGTGCGAGCCGCATGAGCGCGACCGAGGCGCGCGGGCTGGCTCCCAGCGCAAGAGAAGGATGCTTGCGCGTTGCCGAGATCAGCTGTACTATATAGCGGCTCAGCTCATCATCCACGCCGACAGACGCGGCAGCGCGGCGAAGTCCGCGCACCTCATCGGCGGAAATGACCGGCGAGACCTTGTCTATCGGATTTTCACCGCGGCGGGCGCGCAGAATGTTTATCTCATCCTCCTGCGACGGATAGCCCATGTTTATCTTGAGGGCAAAGCGGTCAAGCTGTGCCTCGGGCAGCGGATATGTTCCAACATATCCCGTCGGGTTCTGCGTTGCGATGACCATAAACGGATCTGGTATATCATATGTCACGCCGTCAACGGTAACGCGGGATTCCTCCATTGCCTCAAGAAGAGCCGACTGCGTTTTGGGCGAGGCGCGGTTTATCTCATCTGCGAGCAGAAGATTGCACATTACAAGTCCGCGGCGGAATTCAAATTCCTCACGCTGGCGGTTGTAAACGTTGAAGCCCGTGATATCGGACGCCATAACGTCGGGTGTGAACTGTGCGCGGCGGAAGTCAAGCCCCGTCGCCTTTGCCATGGCTGCGGTAAGGGTGGTCTTACCCGTACCGGGGACATCCTCGATAAGTACGTGCGAACCCGAAAGCATCGCCGTCATAAGCATGACGATCTCGGTGCGCTTACCGACGATCACCTTTTCGATCTCGGCTATCACTCCGTTTATTTTTTCCCGGCAGGCTGCCGCATCGGGCGCACCGGCAATGTTTTTTTCTGTTTCTGTGTTCATGCTCATGTCTCCGTTCTTTTTTTTTCCGGTTTTTCCGGCACACCGGCACAAGGACAGTGTATAATAATTATAGCATATTATACAGAGATCCGCAAGGTGCGCAGTGCCTTATTCGGCATAATTGTACCTTGCGGATCATATTTTTGTTGAAATTTATGTTAAACTGTTTGTAAAATGATATCAGTCCTCTCCGCGTGCACCGAATGTGCAGAGACCCGCACGCGATAGCGGACACTCCGCGCATTGCGGATCGCGTGCGCGGCACACATCCCGGCCGAACAGCACAAGGCGGTGGCAGAAGTCGCTCTGCCGCCCGGGCTCTACAAGCGCCGACATCACACGCTCGACCTTTACCGGGTCGCGCATATCGGCAGGGTAGAACCCCAGCCTGCCGCATATCCGTATGCAGTGAGTATCGGCAACGATACCGGGAATGCCGTAAATATCGCCGAGCAGCAGATTTGCCACCTTGCGCCCGACGCCCGGAAAGCGCAACAGCTCCTCCATTTTGTCGGGCAGAACACCGCCGTACTCGTCGCAAAGCATACGCGATGACTCCTTTATATCAGCCGCCTTTGTACGGAAAAGTCCGCAGGGACGTATCACCGCCTCAAGCTCGGAGAGCGGCGCATCGGCAACGGCGCGCGGCGTCGGAAAGCGGTCGAAAAGCTCGCGGCAGACGATATTCACTCTCGCATCGGTGCATTGCGCCGACAGGCGGCCCATTATCAGAAGCTTCCACGGCTCGCCCTTATATTCAAGCGAGCAGACCGCCGACGGGTAAAGCTCTTCAAGCGCATCGGCGACGAGCCGCGCGATGTCGCGCGGCTCGTCCGTCAGATCGCGTTTATTGCTGTCAGCCCTCAAGTTTTCTTACCTTCTGCCAGTTCTCAACGGTTGTTTGTATTGCATTGGCGGCAACCTTTTTTGAAGATGCAATAACTTTTGTAATTCCCAGACCGTTTTCAACGCATGTCTGCACCTTTTCGCGCAGTCCGCCCCATTTATACACCTCGGCAAGGTCGGTGTAAATGGTGTCAAGTATGATCTGTATCATACCCGAGGACTCGATATCCGGGGAATAGCGCGTCTTTACGCATACATCGAAATATGCGGGCGTAACGGTGGTGAGCGACTGGACAGCCATCGCCTCGGTGATGAATGCGGCGCGCTCAAGCCGGTCGCCCGTTGCCGACTGCGGGAAGCCGAGGCAGGTTATGCAGTAACCTGTGGTGAAGCTGTAATATCCGTTCTGTTCGGAATCGTATTTGGGCAGCGGGACAACACCGATATCAAGATCGGAATCGCGCAGCGTTTCGATATGATAAAGCACCTCGGGCATGAAGAGGGACTCTGAATTGCGGAAATTGTACATGATATCGGTATCGGAACCGAGGAATATCCCTTTGTTGCCCGCCGTTTTGGTGGTGAGCTTGTCAACGACCGCAAGGCTGCGATCGTTGCCGATCGTGATCTCGGGAATATCCTGTTCATTATTGCGGCTGATGAGCTCGCCCGATGCCATAAGCATGATAAATCCGAAGGATTTTTCAGCCGAAAGCCCGTATACCTGCGCACTTTCGCTGCCGTTTCCGGGAATATACGCGGCGTTTGCCATTTCAAACATACGGTCAAGCGTCCATGTGTTTTCATTTACGCTCTTGTAGGGAGATTCAAGCCCGTTCGCCTCAGCTATCTTCTTGTTGAAGAAAACGCAGTACGCCGCCATATTGTCTATTGCGGTTATGTCGCCCACGGCAAAAAACTGACGGTTTGCCATCGACCATGACTTGTTGCAGGTCTGCGACCACCATTTGCCGCCAAGATCTATGCTGCGTATATCGTTGAGATCCCAAAGGAGCTTCGACTGAGCGCTGTTGGCGGCGTCGGTAACACTCATATACACTGCGTCAAAGCTTTCGTCGCCGGAGGTCACGAGATTTTCAAGCTTCGACTTGAACGTTGCCTCGCCGCTTTTCATCTCCGCGATGTTAACTTTATAGGTCTCCTCGATGAATTTGTTGCGGCGGTAGACCGCGACCTTCAGCGTATCAACGTCGTTTTCGGTCGCAACAAGGTCGGACTTCCACACACCGTCGTAATAGCGGGAGTAAAATGTGACCGTATCGCCGCCGAAATCACGCTTGCCGAGAACGGAAAGCGCAGTCGGAGTGGTATTCTCGGGCACCGTGGTGACGTCTGGAGAGGTACCGGGCACGTTCGATGTGTCGGGAGCGGATGTATCTCCGCCCGAAGCGGTATCGGCGCAGCCGATAAAGATCCCGCACACGGTGATTATTGCGATAAACGATGCCAGAAGGCGGATAACAGTTGTTTTTTTCATGCTGTTTTTTCCTTATATTTTTGTGTGGGGCTGCCGCACAGGCGCGGCAGCCCCATGATCTTCATAAGGCGGGAGGAGCCGAAACCTACGCAGTCCGTCCTTTTCTGCCTTATCGGTTATGAACCGAGCTTTTTGACCTTCTTCCAGCTTTCCACAGTCTGCTTGATCGCTATATCCGCGACCTTTTTGGAAGAGTTGATGCTGGTGGTGATATTCTGACCGTTCTTTACGGCAGTTTCGACCTTGCTGCGAAGGCCGCCCCACTTATACGCCTCGGCAAGGTCGGTATAAATGGTGTCAAGGATTATCTGTATCGTGTTTGACGCCTCGATATCGGGAGCGTAACGGGTCTTTACACACACCTCAAAATATGCGGGCGTAACGGTGGTGAGCGACTGGACTGACATTGCCTCCATGATGAAAGCGGCGCGGTCAAGGCGATCGCCTATCGCCGACTGCGGGAAACCGAGGCAAGTCACACCGTAGCAGGTGGTGAAGCAGTAGTATTCCTTCTGATCGGAATCGTACTTGGGGCTGGGAACGATGCCGACATCAAGGTCGGAATCGCGAAGGGTGATGAGATGGTAGAGGACCTCGGGCATGAAGAGTGCTTCCGAGTTACGGAAGTGCGCCATGACATCGGCATCAGCGCCCATAAAAATACCGGTGTTGCCCGCTGTTTTTGCAGTGATCTTGTCGGCTACGGCAAGGCTGCGCTCGTTGCCCACATTGATCTCGGGGATATCCTCGGCATTGTTGCGGCTGATGAACTCGCCGGACGACATGAGCATGATGAAGCCGAAGGAATTCTGTGCCGAAATACCGTAGACAGACGAACCTGTGCCGTTTAGGTCGGGGACCGTTGCTGTCTCAGCCATTTCAAACATCTTGTCGAGCGTCCAGGTGTTGTTCTTTACGCAGTCATAGGGAGATTCGAGCTGGTTTGCCTCAAGTATCTTCTTGTTGAAAAATACGCCGCGCGCCGACATATTGTCAACAGTGGTTATGTCGCCGACGGCAAAGAACTGGCGATTGCCTATCGACCACGACTTGTTGCAGGTCTGCGACCACCATTTTGCACCGAGGTCGATGCGCTCGATGTCATGGAGATCCCAGAGAAGTCCCGCCTGTGCGCTTTCGGCTGCGTCGGTAACGCTCATGTACACGGCGTCAAAGCTATCGTCGCCGGTAGCGACAAGGTTTTCAAGTTTGGGTTTGAAGGACGCACTGCCGCTCTGTATCTCATCGATCTTTACACGGTAGGTCTCTTCGATGAATTTGTTGCGGCGGTATACTGCGAGCTTCAGCGTATCGGTATCATCCTCGGTAGCCATAAGGTCGGACTTCCAGATACCGTTGTAATAACGCGAATAGAAAGTGACCGTTGCATCGCCGAAATCCTTTGAACCGAGAACGGAGGGCGCGGTGGGAGTGGTATCCTCGGGCGCCGTGGTCGCGGCATCGGCTGTGGATGAAGGCGCATCACCGCCTGTGGTGCCGTCGCCATCGCCGTGTGCGGCGCAACCGGCAAAAGCACCGATAAGCATAAGAAGCGCCACGGCAAGCACTGCCGAACGCATAAATACTGTCTTTTTCATTGTCATCTCCGTTTTTATTTCGTTTTACTTCTTTTCAATGAGTCCCTTGAAGTCAAAGCCGGCTTCCTTTACGACCTTTTCGACCGCTTCCTTCACCACGGGGAGAGAGGCCACGATGTCGATCTTGCCGTCCTTTACGGATGCGACCGCCTTTTCGATACCGGGGATCTTTGTGAGCAGTTCGGTGACTTTTCTGGCGCAGTTTTCGCACTTCATACCGCCGATATTCAGGCTGTATTCATGCTCCGCCGCGTCGGAAGCTGCCGATTTTACCTTTTTTACGAGATTTTCAAACATAATATCATACCTTTCTTTCCTGTGCGGCAATGCGCACATCAATACAGAATAATTGTACCACATTTTTACCGCCAATGCAATAGCAAAAAGGACGATTTTCAAATGTTATATTTCCTTTAATATACGTGCAAAGCTCTTGCGCGCACGCGGAGAGTATGGTATAATAACATGTAATATTGTAGATATGTGAGGTTCGCAATGAGCATCCCCGTTAAAATAAAGCTTACGCGCGGCGCGCGCGTGCCCGAATATGCCACCGCAGGGTCGGCGGCGGTCGATCTTCGCGCTGCCCTTGAGGGCGGCAGTGTAACGCTTGCCCCCGGCTGCCGGGCAAAGATCCCCACGGGGATCGCCATTTCCCCCGAAAGGGCGGACGTGGTTGCCGTTATCGCCGGACGCAGCGGTCTCGGCGCAAAATTCGGAGTAACACTTTCAAACGGCATCGGCGTTATAGACTCCGATTACCGCGGCGAGATATCGGTAACGCTGACGAACCACTCTGATATCCCCTTTACCGTGAACGACGGCGACCGCATTGCCCAGATGATGTTTATACCCGTTATGCACGCGGATTTTGAGATATCCGAGGAGCTTGACGAGACCGAGCGCGGTGCGGGCGGCTTCGGTTCAACCGGAGTCAGATAAGGAGCCGGATGAAATGATAAAGCTGATACTTGCCTCCGCCTCTCCGCGCAGAAGCGACATACTGCGCGCGGCGGGCATAAAATTTGAGGTCCGTCCCACCGACGCCGATGAAAGCTTGCCCGATGACACTCCCGTTCCCGAAGCGGTAACGCTGATATCCGGGCGCAAATGCCGCGCGGCGGCAGCCGCCGCCGAAAGACCCGCCGCAGGCGACGACATATATATCCTTGCCGCCGACACCGCTGTTGAATGCTTCGGCGAGCGCATGGGCAAGCCCCGCGACCGTGACGACGCGCGGCGCATGCTCACCATGCTTGCCGGCTGCGGCAGTGCGGTGCATACAGGTTTTACCGTCATGCGCCTCTCTGACGGAAGGACGGCGGACGGCTGCGAGACGACATACGTCACATTTGACGGCATGACCGAGCGCGAGATAGAGGACTATATATCGACCGACGAGCCTTACGATAAGGCGGGCGCATACGGCATACAGGGACGCGCCGCGCTTTATATTCCCGGTATAACGGGCGATTATTTCAACGTCATGGGACTGCCGCTGCACGCGGTATATGCAACGCTGCGCGACACCTTCGGCGTAACGATGACGGAATTCGAATAGATCACAAGGAGAGCGAAGATGGCAAAACACATAGGTATCGACCTCGGAACAGCCAACACGCTTGTTTATATGAAGGGCAAAGGGATAGTCCTGCGCGAGCCGTCGGTGGTGGCTATAAATCAGCTCACCAAAAAGGTGGTCGCCGTAGGCGGGGACGCAAAAAGGATGCTCGGAAAAACGCCGGGCAGCATTGTGGCGTATCCTCCGCTCAAGGACGGCGTTATAGCGGACTTTGACGTAACGGCAAAAATGCTGCATCACTTTTTTGCAAAAACCGCTGCCGACAGCATTTTTTCCGCTCCGTCGGTGATAATATGCATCCCACACGACGTCACCGAGGTGGAACGCCGCGCGGTCGAGGATGCGACGTTTGAAGCCGGCGCAAAAAACGTGGCTCTTATCGAGGAACCGATAGCGGCTGCTATCGGCTCGGGGCTGCGCATAGGCGTTTCGCGCGGTTCGATGATAGTTGATATAGGCGGCGGAACGACCGAGGTCGCGGTGCTGAGCCTCGGCGGCGTGGTGGTATCACGCTCGCTGCGCGTTGCCGGGAACGAGATCGACGACGCCATAGTCCAGTACATGAAGCGCGAATATCAGGTGCTGATAGGTCCCGGCACAGCCGAGGCTCTCAAAAAGAACATAGGCTCGGTCTACCCGGGGCTTGACCGCGGTGAAATGGAGATCCGCGGACGCAATCTGCGCACCGGTCTGCCCGCAATAATGACTCTCACCTCAGCGCATATGCGCGCCGCGATGAAGCCGCAGACCGATGAGATAATCGACACCATCTGCTCGGCGCTTGAGGCGACGCCGCCCGAGCTGAGCGCGGATATATACGATTTCGGGATAATGCTGGCGGGCGGAGGCGCACTTATCGGCGGTCTTGCCCAGCTGCTTTCCGACCGCACCGGGCTGCGTGTGACGGTCGCAAAGCGTCCGCTCGACAGCGTGGCTCTCGGCATAGGCAAGGTCATTGAGACCGGAATGCAGGGAGTCGTGAATTACAGAGCAAGATAATACCGCCGGTAGGAAGCTCTTTTTTGCGCAGGCAGAATCCGTAAGATAATGAATATTTTCAAAAACAGATTTTTTATAATAGCTCTTATCGCGGCGTTTCTTTTGTCGATAGTTCCCACGGTGCTTTGCGCAATGGGACAGGGATCGTACGTCCGCCGCGCGCTCGGTACGATAGCGCAGCCGTTCAGCTGGCTTTTCAGCAAGGCAGGCGAAGGACTTTCCGGCTTTTCTGTCTACTTTACCGAAATACGCAGTCTGCGCGACGAAAACGCGGCTCTGCGCGCGCAGCTCGACGATTACCGCGACCGCATATACAACGCAAAAATGCTTGAGGAGGAGAACCGCTGGCTCTCCGACTACCTCGGTCTCAAAAAGGAGCACAGCGACTTTCTTTTTGAAGAAGCATCGGTGATAGGGCGCGAATCGGGCAATTACAGCACCGTTTACACCCTCTCGCGCGGTTCGCTGCATGACATCAGGGTCAATATGCCGGTGATCACCGATGACGGCGTGGTCGGATATGTCACAGAGGTCGGTCCTACATGGTGCCGTGCGGTGTCGATAATCGAAACCGCATCCTCGGTTGGCGCGTATGTCGAGCGTTCGGGGGAACTCGGGCTTGTTGAGGGCAGCTTTGAGCTGCGCTTTGACGGCAAATGCCGCATGGTGCGCCTCCCTGCCGATGCCGATGTACGCGTCGGCGACCGCGTGCTGACCTCCGGTCTCGGAAGCATATACCCGCGCGGACTTTTTGTCGGCGAGGTGGAATCTGTCGAGGCAGACCCGTACAGCCGCACACTCACCGCCGTGCTCAAGCCGAAAACAGATTATTCTTCGCTTGTAAAAGTGATGATAATAAAGGACTATAATATTTATTCCGAATAAGGAGAATGTCATGATAAGAACAGCTATGATAGGCTTTGGCGGCATCGCCCAGGGTCACAAGAATGCTCACCTGAAATTTGAAGCGGAAGGGCGCGAACGCCTTGTCGCCGTTTGCGACATCGACCCCGAGCAGGTCAAACGCCGCGTAAAGATCAACCTTGAAGAGGCATCCGAAATATCCGGCGGTCACTTCAATGTATACACAGATTATCACGAAATGCTTGAAAAGGAGGAGATAGACCTCGTTGACATCTGCGTTCCCTCCTTTCTGCACGCAAAAATAGCCACCGAAATGCTTGAGCGCGGCTACAATGTGCTCTCGGAAAAACCGATGGCTCTCAATTCTGCCGACTGCGAGCGTATGCTTGCCGCATACGGCGCGGCGCGCGCAAACGGAAAATATCTTATGATAGGTCAGTGCCTGCACTTTTATCCGCAGTACGAATATCTGCGCGACTGCATATCGGACGGACGCTTCGGCAAGGTCACGAGCGCGGTATTTCAGCGTCTTTCAGGGATACCCATGTGGTCGTGGCAGAACTGGTACTGGGACTACGAAAAGGCGGGCGGCGTTATCACGGATATGCAGATACACGATGTTGACATGGCAAGATGGCTGTTCGGCGAACCCGAATGGTGCGAATGCCGCGCATCGAGCAAATACACAAAGTTCGACAACTCGCACGTCACCCTCGGCTACGACTTCCCCGTCACCTGTCTCGGCGACTGGACGCTGCGCGGCGTAAAGTTCAGTATGTCCTTCCGCGTGGGCTTTGAAGGCGCCAGCGTTATTTACGAGGGCGGAAAGCTGACCGTATATCCCGCCGACGGTTCGGAAGCATACGAGCCCGAATACCAGCACCCCAACACCGGGATCGCAGGCGAGATAGATTATCTTCTCACCCTTATCGCGAACGGCGGCGAGAATGTAAAAAACACTCCCGTGAGCGCCTACAACACCATACGCCTCACCGAAGCTCTGCGTGAAAGCGCAGAAGCCGGCGGAAAGAGAATATATCCCACATTCGTTGACGAAAAGAACGGCTGATACGTTCCGCGCCCCCGGCACAGCCGGGGGTGCGGAACGTCCGGAAAGGAGGAGTCGGCATGGATCTCAATGAGAAAAAGCACGTGAATATTCCCGCCTCGCGCGCGGCGCTGAAGACCGCGCTTTTCGCTGCGGTCATATTCATATGCGCCGTGCTTGAGACCTCCTTTTTTTCAAAGGTGCGGCTCTTCTCGGCAACTCCGGATATAATGCTCGCTCTCGTTATGGGGCTTGCCGTTTTTGACGGCGAACGCACCGGAGCCGCGCTCGGGATATGGGCGGGAGTGGTCGCCGATGCCCTCGGCGGTGCGGGACTTATGTTTTCTCCTCTTTTCTATATGCTTGCCGGTTATCTTGCCGGCATTGCCGTCAAGACCCTGCTGGGAAAGAACTTTCCCTCATGGCTCGTGCTTTGCTTTGCGGGGTATTTCTGCCGCGCCTTGCTTTCACTCATCTCCGCCGCGCTCACGGCAGACGCGGCATCCCTCAGCTTTTCGGTGGCGATGCGGCATATCGTACTGCCGGAATTCGCAAGCTCATTCCCGCTTGCAATGCTTTTTTACTTCCTTACGCGGCTGCTTTGCCGCCCCTTCCACAAATCAATGGAAATGACCTGAAAGGAGACAACGGTATGAACGAAAACAACAACGCTCCGCAAAACGAACTGAATGACGACCGTACGGCTGCCGGCGACGGACTCGGCGGTGCGCGCCGCGCATTCAATATATTCGGCTTTGCTTTTTTTGCAATGGCTGTTATCGAATACGCGCTTTCTTACGGTCTTGTATTTCTCGGGAACCGTTTTTTCCCCGAGGCTGCCGCGACCGAATGGTTTTTCTGGCTTCGCGGGAGCGCGGTGATATATCTTTTTGCCATGCCTGCGGCGTGGCTGATAATGCGGCGTCTGCCGCGCCGCGAGCTTGCGGAACCCATGCCGGACGGCTCCCGCTGCAAACCGAAAAAGCTCGGCGGGTATGATTTCTTTATTGCCATGCTGATGGCTCTCGGTATCATGCAGCTCGGCAATCTGGTAAGCGTGCTGATAAACGCAATAATGCTCACGGCATCCGGGCGCACCTCCGCTTCGGGACTCGACACGGTCATGCTGAATCTCAATCCCGTGGCGATATTCGCCTTTGTCGTTGTGATAGGTCCGCTCATGGAGGAGCTTATCTTCCGTAAGCTGATAATCGACCGCCTCTCGGAATACGGTGCTCTTTTGTCGGCGGTCATGTCGGCAATGACGTTCGGGCTTTTTCACGGCAATCTTCAGCAGTATTTTTACGCCTTTGCCGTAGGGCTTTTTCTTGCCTTTATCTACATCCGCACGCGTAACATCCGCACAACAGTGCTCATGCATATGACGCTGAACCTTGTGGGCGGCTTTATCCCTTCGATGCTTCTGCGTCTTATCGGCGGCACCGAGGGACTGAACGACATCATTATGCGGCTTTCGGGCGACGAATCGGACGTAATCGGCGCGCTTGTTGACTTCATGGGTCCGCTCATGGCGGTATACGCATGGTCGCTTACGTTGATGGGACTCGGAATCGTCGGCATATGCCTGCTCGTTTCCGAGCGCAAAAAATTCACATTTGCCCCATGCCGCCCGGCGGGAACTCCGATACCGCGCCAAAAACGCGGCGAGGTGATATTCCTCAACGCCGGGATGCTGCTCTTCATAGCGGCAATGGCGGCTGTGCTCGCACTGAGCTTTATCGCCTGATATCTCTCCCGCAAAACCCGAAGAAAGGAGCACTGTATGTCCGAAAGACCCGAAAAGGGATCACGCCGCGAGCAGGACCGGCAAGGTACGCGGCGGCAGTTCTGCAACCGCTACACGGTGATCGCCGTTGTGTTTATTCTGGTGTGCGCGGTGTATATAGTATCCATTGCACGTATACAGCTCGGTTACACCCCGGGTGCCAAAGACAACACCTCCGAGATCAAATACACCGAACCGATAGCAGCCGTGCGCGGCGAGATCTACGACCGCAACGGCAAACCTCTCGTTACAAACAAATATTCTTATTCCCTTCTCCTCAACTGGGGCACGATGCCCGAAACATACACGGCGGGCAACCGCACGATAATCGGCGTTATGAAAGCGATCGAGGAGACCGGCAGCTCCGACCGGCTTGCGGGCGACAGCTGGGTATTCAGCGGTTCCTACCCCAACATTTTTTACGATGAGGAAAAGCTTGCCGACGAGACCCTTCGCGCAAGGCTCGCGCGCGTCAAAAAGTCGCTTGAGCTTGACACCGACGCCGGAGCCGCCGAGCTTATCGCCAAGCTCGCAAAAAAATGCCGCATACTTGACTCCAAGGGACGCGTCAACAAATACGATAACGGCAGCCCCATGTACACATATGAGGAAATTACCATCGTACTGCGCGTCCGCTACGAGATGGAGGTCATACGCTTTGCCAAGGATGAGCCTCTCGTTATAGCCACCGGTATCGGCGATGAGCTGATAAACTATGTCGCCGAGCACGAGCTTGCGGGAGTTTACATACGCACCGACACCGAAAGAGTGTATCACTACCCCGGCATTGCCTCGCACATTCTCGGGCGCGTGGGAAGGATCCCCGCCGCCGAAGCGGAAAAATACGCCGAGGCGGGCTATGCCGCCGATGCGCGCGTGGGTGTTTCGGGCGCCGAGCGCGCCTTTGAAGAATATCTGCGCGGCATGGACGGTGAACGCGTTACCGTTACCGATGAAAACGGGGACGTTATAGAAACATACGTATCAAAGGAGCCGCAGGCGGGGCGCGATATATGGCTGACCATCGACATTGACCTTCAGGCGGCGACCGAGCAGGCGCTTGCCGACAACATAGCGTATATCCTTGCTGCCGAAGCGGACAGCACCGACCCCGTGGTCAAGGGTGCCATATCAAAGGGACTACTCGCACGCGCCGGAGCCATGACGGCGATAGATCCGAAGACCGGCGAGGTGCTGGCTCTCGCATCAAACCCCACATTCGATCTTTCCACCTTCAACGATGACTATGCGTCGCTTGCAAGCGATCCGCGCGCGCCGCTCGTAAACCGCGCGCTGGCGGGCGCGTACCCGCCCGGCTCGACCTTTAAGGTCGGAATCGCCGTGGCTGCGCTGTCCGAACATATAATCACCCCCACCGACACCGTAAAGTGTACCGGTACATACGAATATTACAGCGACTACAAGCCCAAGTGCTGGAACATATGGGGTCACGGCGACCTCGATGTGGTCCACGCCGTCGGAACATCCTGCAACTGCTTCTTCTTTGAGATGGGCAGACTTCTTACCATTGATAATATAAACAAATACGGCGCGCTTTACGGCTTTGGAAAGCCGACGGGCATTGAGCTCACCGATGTTGAAAACACCGGTGTGCTTGCCGACCCCGATTATGCGCGCGATCACGGTCTTGACTGGACAGCCGGACGCGTTATCGCCACCGCCATCGGTCAGGGCTACAACACGTTCAATCCCCTTCAGCTTTCCTGCTACATGTCGATGATAGTCAACCGCGGCACTCGCTACTCGGCGCATCTGCTCGGTTCTGTACGCGAATTCCACAACGGAAATGTCGTGTACGAAAGATCTCCCGAGGTCGCAGCCGAATTTTCGATGAGCAGCGTGACATACAATTCCGTTATGAACGGTATGGGACTTGTCGTCAGCAGTCCCACGTCAATGACATCGCGCTTTCTTGCCGATTATCCGGTAAAGGTCGGAGCCAAAACAGGTACGGCTCAGGTCGGAGACGGCTCTGCCGACAACTGCGTTTTTGCCGCATTTGCACCGTTTGACGACCCCCAAATAGTATTTTCCTGCGTTATCGAGCACGGCGTGAACGGTTACTACGCCGCCAAGGGCGCACGCGCCGTTTTCAACAGCTATTTCGGCTTCACAGATACAGAAGCCTGACACGCGGAGGCACAGAATGGAACACAAAAGAACGATCCCACGCGCCGCCGCGCTGCACGACCTTTCCTGCTTCGGCAGGTGCGCGCTCACCGTCATTGACCCGGTGCTTTCGGCTCTGGGAGTACAGTGCGTTCCGGTGCCTACGGCGTTGCTTTCAACGCACACGGGCGGCTTTCGCGATATGTATTTCTGCGAGCTGGACAGTGCCATTCCCCGCATCGCCGACCATTTTGAGGCAACGGGGATACGCTTTGACGCCGTTTACACCGGCTTTCTCGGCAGTGCGCGGCAGGCGGAGATAATAGAGGACTTCATCCGCCGCTTCGGGCAGGACGACGGCAACGGCGGTACGCCGACGGTGCTGGTCGATCCCGTTCTCGGCGATGACGGCGAGCTTTACCACACCTGCACGCCAGAGCTTACCGCCGAAATGATACGGCTCGGCTCGGAGGCGGACGCAATCACCCCCAACATCACCGAGGCGTGCCTCATGAGCGGCATTTCCTACGGCGAGGTATCATCGGCGGCTGCCGACGACCCCGAGGGCGTCGGTGGCATGCTTTGCCGCAGACTTTTACGCACGGTCGGCGGCAAAAGGCTGCGTTGTGTGATCATCACCGGCATTCATTGCCGCGACGGTATCGCCACCGTCACGCTTGACACATCGGGCGGCAGTGAGGACATTTCCGTTTTCACGCAGCCGCGCGTCGGGCGCGATTACCCCGGTACGGGAGACATTTTTGCCTCGGTGCTGCTCGGAAGGATCCTCGGCGATATGTCATACGCCGATGCCGCTGCCGATGCCTCCCGCTTTGCCGCGCTCTGCGTGAAGAAATCGGCTGAGCTTTGTCCGGACGAGGCGGTGCGCAACGGCGTGGCTCTTGAGCCCCTTCTCGGCATTCTCACCGAAAAAGCGGAATCATTCAAAAAATAATTTTTAAATAAAAAACGAATTTCAGGAGAAAGATCATGAAAAAAACCGCAAAACTCAAACGCGTACTGTCGGTACTGCTTGCCGTATGCGCCGTTATGTCCGTGGCGGGACTTGCCGCCTGCAAGCCCGACGAGCCCGATGATGTTACGACTACCGCCGAAGTCGTAACGACCGAGCCTTCTCCCGAACCGTTGGTGATATTCGCCGATGGTAAGCTCAACTTCAAAATAATCGTCTCCGCACGCGCCGACGACGCCGTTATAAAGGCTGCCTCGGACCTTGCAAAGAGCATTGAAAAATTCACCGGCGTTGTTTGCGGCTACGATGTGGACTCGCTTGTTGCCGCCAATGACGACACATATGAGATCCTTGTCGGCGACACCAACCGTCCGCAGTCTGCGGCAGCCGTAAAGGGACTCAAGTCAAAGGATTTTGCCATGCTGATAGACGGTCATAAGATAGTTCTCAACGGCACCAACAGCCAGACCGTGGAGCGCGCGGTGAACACATTTGTCGATACCGTTCTCCTTATCCAGGTATCCGAGGGAAAGAGCAGCCTTATGATGACGGCAGAGGATTCGCGCATTTCGGTGGCAAACTACCGTCTGAAGAACTGCACTATCCTCGGCACCGACATAAGTGAATACTCCATAGTATATCCCGCAGCGGGTCCCTTCTCCGCCAAGCGCACGGCAAAGCTGCTCGCCTCCTATCTCAGCGACAAAGCGGGCATCTCCCTTCCCGTTGTCAGCGACAAGGAACCTGCCGCCGAGCATGAGATACGCATAGGCATGACCTCGCGCGGCGGTGCGGAGGCATCAGACAAGCTCGGCGCGTACTGCGCCAGGACCGAGGGCGGAGCCATTCTCTTCGGTGCCCGCAACCTCTTCGGATACATGAATCTCAACAAGTACTTTCAGGACACACTTTTTGTCGGTGAAAAAGTTGAGATAGGCTCCGACTTTACATTTGAAGGCGACGGCGCACCCGAGGAAGAAGCAAAGCTTGCCGCCGGAAGGCAGGGCGAATACCGCGTAATGTTCTTCAACATTCTCGGCAACTGCGACACCTCGCTTTACCCCACACAGCAGCGCAACCAGACTGCTGCCGAGACCCTTATAGGTCTTGCCCCCGATATTTTCGGTCTTCAGGAATGCTCGCCAAACAGCCGCGGCGCCGACAGCATCATCACGACGCTTGCCGCAGCAGGCTACGTTGAAGTCAGCGTAAAGCCCAATAACTCGAACCGCGTAAACTACACTCCCCTTCTCTACAACAAAAACAAGTTCAAGGTCATCGAATGCGGCTACCATCTCTACAAGGACGACGCCAACGACAAGTCCAAATCAATAACCTGGGGCGTGTTTGAGGATCTTTCCAACGGCAAGCAGTTTGCCGTGTTCTCCACCCACTTTGCGTGGAAATCCGATGCCGAACCCGCGCGCATCAAGGACGCCGAGCAGATACTTGAGCTCAACAACAAGATCAAGGAAAAATACAACTGCCCGATCATATCCGGCGGTGACCTCAACTGCAAGATCGCCTCCACCCCTTACAAGAATATGCTTGCGGGCGGTATGCAGGATATGATGAAGCTTGCCAAGGTAAGCGAGGATATCAACGCGTGGCACACCTACCCCGAGTATGACAAGACCGTGGGGCTGTACCTCAAGGTATACAGACCGACAAAGACCTACGCCGATTCTATCGACCACGCTCTGCTTTACAACGGCGACAAGGTCACCGTAAACCTGTTTGACGTTGTCACGCTGGAATACGCGCTTATTTCCGCCGACCACTGCCCTGTGCTTGTTGATTTCGACATATCCAAATAAATAAAGAAAACAGGACATGAAGAAAACAAAATATATCTCCTTGGTGCTTGCAACCGTAATGCTTGCCTCGGTCCTTCTGCTTGCCGCCTGCAGCAAAGAAAAGCCCGATGACACGGCCGGCGGCACGACGACAGCGACTCCGGATACGACAGCCGAGCCGATATCGGATGAACTTACGATATTTGCCGACGGCAAAAGCGAATTCAGTGTAGTGTATGCCTCCGGCTCGCCGGTGGCTCGGAAATATGCCGAGCAGATAGCGCGCGAGCTGAGCCGCTTCTCATCCATTACATTTACGGCAGTATCAGACGCAGAGCGTCCGCTTGCCGAGTATGCGGATTCATACGAAATACTCGTCGGCATGACCGACCGTCCGGAATCGTCGGAAAAGACCGCTGACCTTCGCTACAAAGACTACACCGCCACAGTTGCGGGCAAAAAGATCATAATAGGCGCGCGCGAGGAAACTATGCTAAAGAACGCCGCCACATACTTTATTGACATGGTGATACTTACTCAGATCGTTGAGAACCCCGCAAACCCCAAAGTGGTAATGAATGCGGAAAACTCGCACACATACATCCAGAATGCCGATTACGTGGTAAAGAGCTTCAACATCAACGGCACGCCGATAACGGACTACCGCATAGTTTATCCCGAATCCGGTCCCTATTCGGCACGCCGCACGGCGCTCGTAATACGCTATCTCATCTCCTACCGTGCCGGTTACCTCCTACCGATAGTTGGCGACAGCTCGGTCGCGACCGCCAACGAGATAATTGTGGGCAAGACCGCTCACGGCGGCGAGGACCTCAGCGGCGCGGCGGCAGGCTCATACAGCGTAAAGCTGGAGGGCAGCAACCTTTACATAAGCGCTGACGGAATGCTCGGCTACGAGACCGTGTGCGATTATTTTGACAACGAGGTCATCAAGGGCTCCGAGATCAATATCGACACGTCGGTCGCCAGATCGGGAAGCGGAACGACCGAAAAGGACGCGGAGCTTCTTTCAGTCCGCGGCGGCAGCTACCGCGTGATGTTCTACAACATTCTCGGCAACTGCGATACATCCAAATACCCCACGCGCGAGCGCAATCAGCTTGCCGCCGAGATACTTATCTCTCTTGCTCCCGATGTTTTCGGTCTTCAGGAATGCTCGCCCAACAGCCGCGGCGCGGAAAGCATAATCAAAACGCTTGAAGCGGCGGGATATGCCGAAGTCGCCGTTACCGTAAACAACTCAAACGGAGTCAACTACACGCCTCTTTTCTACGACCGCACAAAGTTCCGCGTTGTGGACAAGGGCTACACGCTTTTCACCGGCACTGCAAGCAACGACAAATCCAAGTCGATCACGTGGGCGGTGTTTGAGGAGATCGATGGCGGCAAACGCTTTGCGGTATGCTCCACGCACTACAACTACAAGGCGGACGCCAACGCCGACCGCGTAAAGAACGCCGCACAGCTGGTCGAGCTCAACCGCACGATAGCGGAAAAGTACAACTGCCCGATAATCTCCGGCGGCGACCTCAACTGCCGCGCCGATTCGGAGCCGTTCCTCAATATGCTTGCCTCGGGAATGCAGGATCTCTGGACTGTTTCACCCAAAAAAGAGGATCTGAAGACCACGCACGCATACCCGACATGGAACTCCGATGCAGATCTTTATTTTGAATACGCAACACCGAACGGAAGCTATTCGGCAGCGATCGACCATGCCGTGCTTTATAACGGCGCGAAGGTCACCCCGGGACTGTTCAACGTTATAACGCTGAAATACGCGCTGCTTGCCGCCGACCATTGTCCGCTTGTTGTGGATTTTGATCTGAGCAAATAACATTAATAATAAATGACCCCTGCTGCCGCACGGTGCGCGGCAGCAGGGGTCATTTTATTTATATTCGGTATGTTAATTCAGGCGCCCATTATGACCGTATTGCAGTCGGCTCCAAGCTCACGGAGCAGCCCGCGCTCGCGGTCCTGGCAGGAAAAGACGATGCATTGACCGTTCTCCTCGGATGTGCGGCGCACGAGTGCCGCAAGCAGGCGGCGGGCGCGCTCATTGTCCATCATCGCCAGCGATTCGTCAAGCATGAGCGGTGGTGCGGACTTCGGAAAGAGCAGTCCCACAAGCGCGGAGCGCAAAGCAAAATATGCCGCATCGCGCGTACCTACGCTGAGAGCCGAGACCGGTCGGGTACCGTACGGCGTTCCCACAGTGACCGACATATCGGTCCCAACGCCGAAATCGCTGTATTTTCCGTCTGTAAGCTCGGACATTATCGCTCCCGCGTCACGGCGCAGACGAGGCGTGACGCCCAGCCGCAGGGATGTTCCCGCGCCGTCTATTGACGACATGGCAAGAGTTACGGCTTCAAAACGGCGGCGATACACCTCTGCCGCGTCTGCCGCAGCCTCCCACTCACGGTATAGCTTTGCGGGATTCTCAGTTGTTGCACTGAGTGCGGCAAGCCTTTTTTCAAGCTCCACGCGCTTTTCCTCGGTGCTTTCAAGCCGTGCGCGGTCGAATGCCAGCGACTTTTTTATATCGTTCAGGTTCTGTCCCGCCAGCGCGTCGGCAAGCGGAGCTATGCGGGCGCGGAGCGATGCTTCGTCCTCACCCTCAAGCGCCGCAGCGGTCTCGGATACCGACACACGGTATTTTTCTATGTCGCGGTCAAGAGATTCACCGGCATTGCAATAGTCGCTCGCTCGCACCGCAGCTTCGTGCAACGCTGATATCACATCAGCCGCACCGCCGCCGGCAGTTATGCCACCGAGAGACAAAAGCCTTTTTGCTTCATCTAGCGATGCGTCAAGCGCCGCATCCTTTTTTGTAAGTGTTGCGTCAAGGCTTGAGAGCAGCTCGCCGAGCTCGGCACGCTCGCGCGATGCGCGTGACGCCGAAAGCACGCGCTCCTCAAATTCATCATCGGAGGGAAGCACCGTTCCCTTTTTGCCGCCGCGCGGCAGGTCGAGCATTGCGGCAAGCCCGGCGGCGCGGCGTCCTTTGCCGCCGCGTGCGGCAAGGCAGACGATCCCCGCCGCAGCCGCGGCGAGTCCCGCACCCGCGAGCACCATGGCAAGCGCGCGAAGCCCTGCGAGCATGAAATACACAACAGCGCCCGCTCCGGCGGCGAGAAGTCCGAAAGAAAGCAACACAACACCCGTGACGGCAAGATTTTTAGCCGCGCGGCGAAGGGCTGAATATCTGCCCGGCAGAACCTCATCCCAATCGTTGCCGTAAGCCGCCTCCGCAGCATCGCCGATATCGGCAAGCGCCTCGTCGGTAAGTCTGCCGCGGCGCAGATGCTCCGCCGAGCCGACGACCTCGTCGCGCTCAGCCATTGCGTTTTCAACGCGCCCGGCTGCCGCTTCGAGCGACGGCGCATAGCTGCGGTCGGGACGGTACCCGTCAAATCCGCTGCCGGCATCAAGCTCGCGGCGCACAGCCTCAAGCTCGGCAATACGCCGCTCGCCGGCATGGAGCATATCAAAGCGGCGCAGTGTCTGAAGTCCCTCATATGCAGCGCGTCTGTCCTCGCCTGCGTTGAGCTGACGGCGTATCTCTGTGCTGAGGTTGCGGCACTTTTCAGCCTGCGCCTCCGCCTCGCGGATGCTTTTTGTCGCCGATTCGGCACGTGCAAGGCGCGCCGCAAGCTCATCGCGCCGGCGTTCAAGCTCGCAAAGCTTACCGGAGTTACGCTGATTTTTAAGCGAACGCCGCACGTTGTCCAGCTTCTGGAGCGCGTTTTTGACGCTTACCGTCGCATCCGCCGAAAAAAGCATATTTTCTATCGCCTCGCCGACCCCCGCGCCGTCAAGCGCGCCGACATCAAGCTGACGCACACAGGCAGTGCTGTCAAACACCGTTTGCGGAACGCCGAGCAGCACCCTTCCCGGCACCTCGCCCTTATGCACCTCGGTCCCCGTGGCAAGGTCGATCATTTTTACACGGTCGATGCAATTTTCGCGCGCACCGAGCGTGGCGCGGCGTTCAATGCGGTATTCCTTTCCGTCCGAAAGCACGGTCATGCTTCCGTCGGCGGCTGTACCGCGCCATGTAAGCGCGCGCTCGCGGTCGGCTGCGTTATCCTCGCCCCGGCGCGACGGAAGCCCGTAAAGAATGAACCTCACAAAGCCTATAAGCGAGCTTTTGCCTGACTCGTTTGCGCCTTCAATGACATTCATTCCCGGCATCAGATCGCAGGAAAAGTCCTCAAGCGGCCCGAACTCGCGGACCGTTATGTTTTTGATTATCAATTCAAGCCTCCCTCGTCAAATAAAGGTCTGCCGTCAAGAGCCCGCAGACCTATGCGGAGAGCATCGGCAGCCGTGCGCCGCTCTTCCGCACTGCCTTTCTGCATGATTGGAAGAAGCGTGCGGTAAAGCTCGCCGCGCACGGTAAGATCCTCGGCAAGCGCTCTGCCGCCCGCAAGCGGCAAAGTGTCATCGGCAACCTCAAGCGAATAAAACCCGCCCGCATCAAGCCCGCGGCGTATCTTCGATACATCGGGAATATATTCCGCCTCGGTATCTCCGCCAAGGACCACACGGAGCGACGTCGCGCCCGGCTCGCCGACATCAGCCATTCTGCGCGCTACGGCTGCGGCAGCTTCGTCATCACTGCCCGCTCCCGCCGCATCGGCACGCACGGTAAGGTAACGGTGGCTGCCCACACGCACGCGGCGTATATCGCTCACGCGCCCCTCTTCAAGGCAGACGAGCGAAACCGCGCCGAAGCCTTCCTCGTCAAAGCCGCGTCCCTCGGGAAATCCGCAATACGCCGCAACGGTCGATCCGTATGTCGCCGCCTCGGGCGGGTTATGGATATGTCCGAGCGCGGCGTAGGCAAGTCCGCTGTCGGCAAGCTCGCGCGGAGTCACCGGAGCGTATTTTGAAAGCGGGGAAGTGATATCTGCGTGGGCGCAAAGCACCGAGGTGCGCCCCGGACGCGTAAGACTGCCTGCGCCCGTAAGCGGACTCGCATCAAGTCTGTCTGAAGTAAAAGCGTATCCGAAAACGGTGATCGGTACGCCGGGAAGATCATAAGCCGAAAGCTCCGGCGAGCGGAAAATATAAACGTTTGCGGGAAATGCGGCACGGCGCGATGCCCATACGCTCCCCTCGGTATACGGATCGTGGTTGCCCGGCGAGATCACGACGGGACAGTCGAGCCGCGCCATTGCCGCGCACATTGAGGCAACTGTATCGGGAGATATATAGGAACAGTCGAACAGGTCGCCCGCTATCAGCACCGCATCGCACTTTTCATCGGCGGCAAGCTGCATGGTGCGGGAAAACACCGCCGCAAGACCGCGCCGTCTCTCCTCCGCACGCTCGGGATCGAGCGATGAAAAGGGAGAATCCAGGTGAAAATCACCGCAATGAAGTAATTTCTGCATCATGACTCTCTTTCGTGCGTCAATCGGCTGCTCCGCCGACCGAAACCGCAAAGCGGAGCATTCCCGCACTGTCCTTGAACACGCCCGCATCGCGCAAGACATCCACAAATGTCGCGCCTACCTCGGCACGCAGCATGGCAAGGGCTTCATCCTCGTCACGAGGCGCAGGATAATTGCCGCGGAACCGCTCAAGCCACGCGGCGTGCTTTCCGCACACGGGGTCGGACGCAATGTCCGCGCCGGCGACCATGAGGCTTGCGAGCCGTTCGGTCTCCGCCTTGAGGCGCGAGGGAAGGACCGCAAGTCCCATGACCTCGATAAGTCCTATGTTTTCCTTTTTTATATTGTGCTTGTCCGCGTGCGGGTGGAACACTCCCATGGGATATTCGGGTGTGGTCAGATTGTTGCGGAGCACAAGGTCAAGCTCATAATCCCCGCCGCGGCGGCGCGCTATCGGAGTTACCGTATTGTGCGGCGTGCCGTCGGTCTCGGCAAACACCCCGGCAACGGGGTCGCTGTAGCCGCGCCACGCGTCATGAATGACATACGCAAGCGAGAGGAGAGCGTCACGGTCAGCCGAACGCAGGCGTATGACTGACATGGGCCAGCGGACGATGCCCGCGCGCACGGAGGGATATCCGCCGAATGAAAGCGGGACAGCTATCGGCGCGCGCGCCATCGGGAACTCGTAGCACCCGCCCTGCATATGGTCGTGCGTGAGTATCGAGCCGCCGACAATCGGAAGATCGGCGTTTGAGCCGATAAAATAATGCGGCAGAACGGTCACAAAATCCATGAGCCTGCGGAAGGTGGCGTGCGTTATGCGCATAGGCTCATGCCTTGGCGAAAGAACGATGCAGTGCTCGTTGTAATACACATAGGGCGAGTATTGCATGAACCATTCCTCGCCGCCTATCGGCAGTGCTATCTGGCGAAGGTTCTGGCGCGCGGGAGCGGTAACGCTTCCGGGGTATCCCACGTTTTCGTGGCAGAGCAGGCAGGCGGGGTAGCCGCTTTTGGGAGCCGAAAGCGCGGCGGCAATGTCGCGTGGATCCTTTTCGGGCTTTGACATATTTATCGAAATATCAATATCGCCGTATTCGGAGGGAACGCTCCAGCGCAGGTCGCGCGCCACACGTGCGGCGCGTATGTAGTTTGAATCCCGCGATGTGCGGTAAAAATCGTCGGTCGCAAGGCGGGGAGAGCTGCGCATATCCTCGGCAAAGCGGCGGCTGACCTCGGACGGGCGCGGGGTGAGATGCCCCATGAGGCGCGTGTCGAAATTGTCGCGCGAGGATGCGGTGTCCGGAATCACGCCTGCGGCGACAGCGGCATCGCAGAGCGCAATGAGCAAGCGCTCCAGCCTTACCTCGGGCGCATCGTCCGACGGCGCGGTGCGCGGTCGGTCGGAAAATGAGGAAATATGCATATCCTCGCATATCGCATTGGCAGCAAAAATGCGGTCGTCGCGGGTAATAAGACCGCGCTCCTCGGCATAGTCGCACAGCGACGCTATAAGTTCATTCGTATATTCGGTATTCTCAGTCATGGCGGATATCTCCCAAGATAAATATTATCACATAATACATTATATCACTAAAAGTCCGGGGTGTAAAGAGCAATCGCGGCACGGAAGTATTTTTTTGTCGGATATGATAAGCGGCACCGCCCCGTGAATTTGCGTCATTACGTTTTTATGTCGAATTTACTATTGACTGTTGCCGGTATTGATGATATAATATTAAAAGCAAAACTGCCGCAATGAAAGGTATACTGATATGGTAAAACAAAGCACCAAAAAAAGAATAACTCAGATACTCTGTCTTGTTCTCGCCGCCCTTATGGTAGTAGGCATAATCGTATATGTCGTCACCGATCTTGACGACGGACACGATGATCATGACGGACACGATCACGATGATATATCCGCCGATATTACCACCACCGGCACCGCTGCCCCGCAGGACATCCCCGTTCTGCGGGGTGGTTCCGCAGTATGCCGCATCGTGCGTCCGGATCCAACCACCGAAGGCGTTATAAATGCAGCCGTGGCAATAAGACGCGGCGTTGAATCGGCGACCGGCGTGCTTCCCGAGATCAAGGATGACTTCATCATGCCCGGCGAGAGCATCGACCCGGACGCATACGAGATCCTGGTCGGGGAGACCAACCGCCCGGAAAGCAGCACGGTCAGCGTTGAATTTACGAATTATGCAACATTTTCTATATCCGTTGTCGGCAATAAGGTCGTGGTACTCGCATCGGATGATTCCGGCTACGCCGCCGCAGCCGAATGGCTTTGCGACAGATTTTATCTTTACGCCGACCGCACGGCGGGCGAGCTTACACTGCCCTCCGATCTCTCCTTCAGCGGATCGACGAACCGGATGCTCAATACGCTTCCCCTTTACGCCACGCGCGGCAAAATAGAACGGCTCTGGGACTGCGGCGACGATTGCAGTATGTACATAATAAGAAATACCGATCCCACCGAATTTGCGGCATACGCCGCGCCGCTCGCTGAGGCGGGATATGAAAAATATGCCGAAAACCGTATAGGCAACAATCTTTACGCCACCTATACCTCGCCCGACAAAAAGTATGTTCTCAACACCGTTTACACAGCGTATGAGAAAAGAACAAGACTCATCATCGAGCCGCTTTCAAAGACCGATCTTCCCACGGTCGAAACCGGCGTGGACAACAGGTGCGGTCCGGTCACAGTGACACAGGTCGGACTTGAATACCTTTACGATTCGGACAAAACGATCGCGGATTTTCAGATAGGGATGCTCTACATCATCCGCCTGCGTGACGGACGGTTCATTATCGTTGACGGCGGATACCGCCGCGAAAAGAATCTGAACCTCTTTATGGAGCAGCTCACAAAGCTCGCTCCCGACCCCGAAAACATTAAAATCGCGGCATGGATACTCACGCACTCGCACGGAGACCATGTGGGACTTCTCACTCAGCTGACAAATACACCGTCCGCCCTGAAAAAGATAACTGTCGAGCGGTTCATATACAACTTCCCTTCCCGCAGTCAGTACGAAAAAATGAACGAGAGCTACCCCAACAATGTTTACAGCAGCATCAAAATGTTCCGCGGCGCCAAAACGGTAAAGGCGCATCCCGGACAGCGCTTTGTCATCGGCGGCGCCGAGATAGAGTATTATTCCACCGTCGAGCTGGTAGCTCCTGCCGACTGCGACAACGGCAACACGGTAAGCGCGGTCTTTTCGATCACAGCCGAGGGACAGAAGATAATGTTCCTCGGGGATTCAAGCTCCACGATGACGAACGTGCTTGTAAAGTGCTACGGCAAGTCGCTCGCATCGGATATAGTCCAGGTCGCGCACCACGGCGCATCGGGCGGAAGCGTTGAGCTTTATGAGAACATCGACATGAAGGTCGCGCTCTGGCCTCTCGGCGTGTGGGACTACTACAATTACGGAGGTCACGGCAGAAAGAGCGAAACTTGGAACGCGTACTTCTACTCCTCACAGAAGATGATGGAGATAATCCTTGCCGGACATTCCGAGCGCACCATAACCCTGCCCTACGAGCCTGCCGCAAAGAGATTCCCGGCGGACAAAGAGGCGGATTATACGCCGTAAACCTAAAATACAGAAGGGTGTTGAAAAACTCAATTTGAGTTTTTCAACACCCTTCTATTATTTGTGATGCAGTTTTTTGGTCTGATATACAGGCTCGTATGTAACGTTCACACCGAGCTTTTTAAGCACATTTTCATCGACCTGCGAAAGAATGACGGTCGAATGCGCCTCACAGCCGCGAAGTCCGGCAAGTTGCTCGGTGGCTTTCTCGGCAGCCGGGGACGTCACCGCGCATACCGAAAGCGCGATAAGCAGCTCGTCGGTGTGCAGACGCGGGTTGTGGTTGCCGAGGTAGTCGATCTTCAGCTTCTGTATCGGTTCGATTATTGCGGGTGAGATGAGGTTGAGCGAATCGTCGATGCCGGCAAGCGCCTTCAGCGCATTCATGAGCATTGCGGAGGTCGCGCCGAGCAGATTTGAGGTCTTGCCGGTAACTATTCTGCCATCGGGAAGCTGGATAGCCGCCGCGGGCGCGCCCGTGGCTTCTTTTTTTGCCAGCGCCGCGGCTATGACCGGGCGGTCGTCGGCGGAAAGCCCCGCCTGCTTCATCTGTATTTCGTGCTTATAGACTATATCCGCACCGATGTTTCCGCGCTTCTGTTCGCACAGCGCGGCGTAATAGCGGCGTATTATCTCCTGCTCCGCCGCCGCGCGGACCGCCGCGTCGTCGGTGATGCAGAAGCCAGCCATGTTCACGCCCATGTCGGTAGGCGATTTGTACGGACATTTTCCGAGTATCATCTCAAGCGTTGCCGAAACGACCGGAAAGATCTCAATGTCGCGGTTGTAATTCACCGTTGTTTTGCCGTACGCCTCAAGATGGAACGGGTCTATCATATTTATATCGGCAAGGTCGGTGGTCGCCGCCTCGTATGCGATGTTCACGGGGTGACGCAGCGGCAGATTCCACACAGGAAAAGTCTCGAATTTCGCGTAGCCGGATTTTATCCCGCGCGCGTTGTCATTGTATATCTGCGAAAGGCAGACTGCCATTTTCCCGCTTCCGGGTCCCGGAGCCGTGACCACGACGAGCGGACGGGTAGTTTCTATCCAGTCGTTTTTTCCGTACCCTTCGGGGCTGATTATTTTTTCCACGTTTGAAGGATAGCCCTCTATCGAATAGTGGCGGTATACGGGTATTCCGAGCGCCTTCAGTTTTTCTCTGAAAGCGCGCGCCGCCGGCTGGGATTCATACCTTGTCAGCACCACACTGCCCACAAGCAGTCCGAAATGACGGAAAACGTCGATGAGCCTCAGCACATCCTCATCGTATGTGATGCCGAGGTCGCCGCGCTTTTTGTTTTTCTCGATATCGCCCGCATTTATGACTATAACGATCTCCGCCTGATCCTTCAGCTCAAGCAGCATACGAAGCTTGCTGTCCGGCTCAAAGCCCGGCAGCACGCGCGCAGCGTGGTTATCGTCGTACAGCTTGCCGCCGAATTCAAGATAAAGCTTGCCGCCGAACTCCGCTATCCTCTCGCGTATGTGTTCAGACTGAAGCTTCAGATATTTTCCGTTGTCAAACCCTGTTTTGCCCATTTTCTCGTCCCCTCTTTCCCACCTGAGCTGAAAAATCAAAAATCATGTTTATTATACACCAAAAAACACCTTATTTCAACTGTTTTTTTCGGTTTTCGGGGACTTTCGGCACACTTTATGTCCTTGCGGTCTTTTTATCGGCTTTCGCCTTGTACTGTCCCGGCGTAACGCCGAAATTTGCTCTGAATGCCTGAATAAAATAGCTTTCTCCGGAAAAGCCGCAGCTGTAAGCCACCGATGCGATGCTCTCATTACCAGAAGCAAGCATACGGCGGGCGTTTGCCAGCCGCAGCTGTATGAGATACTGCTTTACCGAATAGCCGGTAACGCGGCGGAAATCCGAATTGAGCTTTGAAACGCTCACAAACGCCCTCTCCGCAAGAACGGAGGAGCTTATATCCGTACCGGAATTCGCCGTGATGAAGGCGATGGCATCAAAAATGTAGTCGGAATGCGAGCTCATGCGTATCACGTCCCTGCCGGAAATGAGCGGAACGATCAGATCTATCATGCATAGGAGCAGTAGCTTGAGCTGAGTCATATCCCCGGTGTGCGCACGCATAAGTGAAAGATAAGGCGTAAAACGCCCGAGCATTTCGCGCGAGAGCGGAATGACCGTACATTCGCTGCCGCCGATGACATCGCGCCGCGTGAGCGCCTCCGGAAATTCCGCCAACGCAGCCGAATCGTAAAACACGACCGAGCTTGCATACCCCTCAGCCGAGGTCGAAAGCGCGTTCGTGCTGTGATAGCTCCCGCCGCTGTGAAGCACGCACGCAGGACATCGCACACGACAGGTGCTGCCGTTGGAAAATATCTCGCATTCGGCATCGGTGGTTATGAAAAGTATCTCGTTGTGATCGTGCATATGCACGTGCGCCTGATGAAAGAGACTGCTCGCCAGCTCCTCATAGGCTATATGGCTGTCCTTGGGCAGATATTTGAAGATCTTCTGTTTCATTGACTTTATGACCGTTCCTTTCTTTGCATCGCATTGTTTTTCTTTGCCTGCAAAAAATCCGGGCAGCAATCTCTGATCCCGAAGGCAGGGCGGGATCGGGTGCGCCGTACCGGCAGTTGCTCATCCGTTTTACGTCCCGGCATCCTCTTTCCCGCATTTTATCACAAATACGTCTCCGAGTCAACGAGCGCGGAAACAAAAATATAAAAAATCAATCAAAATTGATGAAAATCGCACCCCGAATGCCGCTTTTTTGTCATTTTCTTATATGAAAAGATCGTATTTAATGATACAATAAAATCAACTTAAAAACGCCGCGAAAGGGGTACCACAATGAAAAAAGATTTTATGTCAAAGATCCTCTCAGTGTCGCTTGCGACACTCATGCTCATCCCCGCGCTTATCTCATGCGGCAAACCGCAGGACGGAAACGGGACCGATGCGCCCGGCAGCTCCTCCTCCGATACGACTCCCGCCGTGACGCGTCCCACCGTAGACGCCGACGGCTACCTTCTTGACAACATTCCCGAAGATCTCGATTTCGGCGGTGAAAAGGTCACCGTGCTTTACTGGCAGGACTCATTCAGCGACGAATTCACAGCCGAATCCGGCAACACCGACATCACCCTTGACGCCATTTTCCGCCGCAACAGCGTAGTTGAAGACCGCATAGGCATAAAATACGACTGGGTAGGCATAAAGGGCAACAACTCAAACCGCAACAATTACATCGACACCGCACAGAACAGCATAAAGACCGACACAAAAGCCTACGACATTCTTGCCGGCTACAGTATGTGCATAGCCAACCTTTCCTCGCAGGGACTTCTGCGCGATCTCAACACGGTAAATTACATTGACACCTCAATGCCTTGGTGGCCCGAACGCCTTGTCAGCGAGGCGACCATCGACGGCAGCCTTTACTTTGCCTCGGGCGACATATCCACCAATATGCTCTGGAGCATGCTCTTCCTTATTTATAATAAGGACCTCATGAAGGAACTGAACATGACCGAGGACATGAACCGCCTCGTTGAGGACAAAAAATGGACTCTTTCAAAGCTCGAAGAGATGTGCCGGAACGTTTACGCCGACAATGACGGCGTTGAAGGAAAATCCGACGGCGACCGCTTCGGCCTTATGACGAGCAACGTTTACAGCGATGCGTTCTTCTTCGGCTGCGGGCTTCACACCGTTGAGCTGAACGACAAAAAGCAGCCCATGATATCCGAATCCTTCGGAAGCGAAAAAACGCACGACGTAATAGTGCGCCTGCTGAATCTCTTCGACAGCCCCGATGCGCAGCTCTACACCAAAAACTATGGCAACACAACGCAGTTCACACAGAACAACTCGCTGTTTGAAGTCCGCCAGCCCCTTTACATACGCAAATCGATAGCTCCCACGCAGACGAGCTTCGGCGTTCTTCCCATGCCTCTTTACAACGAGGACCAGCAGAGCTACGTGACCACCATCGGCTTTACATACACCCTTTATGCCATCCCGCAGGACACCGACAAGGTGGATGCAGCCGCAGCGACAATAGAATGCCAGGCATCGGAGGCATACCGCAAGACCACTCCCGCGATATTTGAGGTCTGCCTCAAGGTGAAGTACGCTTCCGACTTCGAATCGGGACGTATGTTTGACATAATCCGCGACGGAGTCACGTTCGATCTCGGCAGAATGTTCTGTCTCGACTTTTCAAGCGGCTCGACAAAATACGCGACCTACAACCTCTTCCGTCACTCTCTTGTCAACAAAAAGCCGGAGTGGGCATCCACCTACGCCGTCGAAAAAACCGCGCTCGAGAGCGATCTTGCAAGAATACTTGACGCATTTGCCGCAGCAAAAAAAATGATCCCGCCTGCCGGACAGAGTAAAGGGTAAAAAGGGATAAAAGGGGTAAAAAATGAAAAACACGAACAGTACGCTTCTCACCGTTCGCCGCCTTGCGGCAGCGGCTGCGCTGCTTGTCCTGATACTTATGCTCACAGCCTGCGGCGGCAACGTCCCGGGACCGGACACGACCGAAGCTCCCGGAACGACCGAGGCTGCACCATCCGATATATTATCTATCGTATCCGGCGGCAAAACATCATACCGCGTGGTCTACCGCGACGGAGGCACCGCCGCCGAGCTTGAAGCGGCAAGAGAGGTCGCCAAAGGACTGAAGCGTATGTCCTCGGTAGAGGTCGCACTTGCCTCCGACCTTCTTATGCCGGGTCAGAGCTACCCCGATGACGGGTGCGAGATACTTGTAGGCTACACCGGCTATCCGGAAAGCCGTCTTGCGTACGAGGGGCTTTCCTACGGCGCGTACAGCGTGTCGGCAGACGGCGGGCGCATAATCCTCGCGGCGCGCGGGGACAATGAGATATCCCGTGTGACCGATGAATTTCTCTCCATGCTCACGGTGTCGGGAAAGGGCGAGGACGCCTCGGTCAGCTATCCCGCGGGCGGAATGCGCCGGGGAACGCTCACCGAAGAGGTAGCCGCGCTCCCGATCGTTGCGGGCGGCGAATACGACAGTGTTTACAGCACCGGCGACGGCGCCTACATGGTCGTGGTGAAAAAAGCGGATGCAGAGCTGTTTTCATCATATATTTCCGCGCTCGGCAGCGCCGGATTTGAAGAAAAGGTACGCAATACGACCGGAAAGGGCGATTTTTCGACCCTTTACGGGAACGGTCTTACCATTCACGCCGCATTCAGTGACAAGACGCTGCGCGTCACGGCTCAAAAAGCGGAAATCCCCGACATCATATCAAAGGACGGCGCGCCGCCCGCCGGAAGCATCGAACCGCTTGTTTCATTTGTTGGGCTTGCCTATGACACAAAAAACAACGGCGGACTTTACAAAAACGGGCTTTCCATCATCTGGCGGCTGTCGGACGGCAGCTTTATGATCGCTGACGGCGGCGGACAGAACGCCACTCACGCGAAGCTGGTGTACGACGAGCTTTGCCGTCTTGCCGTAGACAAAAACGATATAAGGATATCCGCATGGTTCATAACGCACCCGCATATCGACCACGCAGGCGTGTTCCATATGTTTACGACCACCTACCGCAGCCACGTGAAGCTTGAAAGGCTTATATGCAATATCCCGACGACGGGATATTATCAGTCGCTCTCCGACGACAGCACCGAAGGCACAGCCGTTTCAATGTCAACAACCATACGCTCAGACATAAAAAAATGGAGGGACCTTAAGGTCATAAAAGCGCATGAGGGACAGCGGTATTACATCGCCGGTGCAGAGATCAATGTGTATACAACGGCGGATATGCTTTATCCTGCCACCGAAAGCACCACCGCAAACAGCACATCGGTCGTTTTCGGCGTGACGATAAACGGCAAAAAACTGCTCGTGACCGGAGATGCAGGCGGCGACACCTGCCGCGCGGCAATATCCGCGTGGGGACGCGAGCTGAAGAGCGACGCCATGACGGTGATACATCACGGTCTGCGCGGCGCGACAACGCAGTTTTACGCGTTCGTAAATCCCGAAACGGTGCTGTGGCCATCCGCGATGTCGCTATACGAGGACACCCGCACCCGATCGTACAATGAATATCTCATGAAATCGCTCTCGGTGAAGTACAGCTACGTTGCCGACAACAGGATCTACACCTTTGCGGCGGGAGACCTCACCAAAACCATCAGCTGAAATAATGGGGTGTTAAAAAACTTGATTTGAGTTTTTTAACACCCCATTATTGCCAATATGACTTTTTGCACAGTTTTCGGCACCGCGCGACACGTGAATATTGTTGTCTTTTTTGCGCGAAATCCGCCGCGATGGGATTGACAGTTTTATAACGAAGTGATATAATTATCGTATAATGCGTGTGGTGTGCGATGTCGGCGATGCAGACCGGTTTTTTGCCCGAAAACAGGTAAAATCGCCAAAAAACGCCGCATAACGCGAAAAACATAATCAATAAAAATCTTTTATACAGAAAGAGAGAAGAAAAATGGAATACCGTATCGAACACGACTCTATGGGTGAGGTCAAAGTTCCCGCAAATGTTTACTGGGCAGCACAGACCGAAAGAAGCCATGAGAACTTCAACATCGGCGTAGGCATTGAGACCATGCCGCAGGAGATCATTCACGCCTTCGGAATACTCAAGAAGGCTGCCGCCATCGCCAACAGCGAGCTGAAGCCCGCCAAGATGACAGCGGAAAAGCTCGACGTCATTTCCAAAGCGTGCGATGAGGTCATTTCCGGCAAGCTGAACGCCCACTTCCCGCTCGTCGTATGGCAGACGGGTTCCGGCACACAGTCCAACATGAACGCCAACGAGGTCATTGCAAACCGCGCCAACGAGATCGCCGGCGCAAAGCTCTGCCACCCCAATGACGATATCAATATGAGCCAGTCCTCCAACGACACCTTCCCGACCGCAATGCACATTGCCGCCGTCATCGCCATCGAGGACAAGGTCATTCCCGCCATCGATCTGCTCGTCTCCACTTTCAAGAGACTTGAAGCCGAAAACGAAGGCATCGTAAAGAGCGGACGCACCCACCTTCAGGATGCAACCCCCATCACCTTCTCGCAGGAGATCTCCGGCTGGAGATCCAGCCTTGAGAAAGACAAGAAACTGCTTGAGATCGCTCTCCCCGAGCTGAAGGAGCTTGCTCTCGGCGGAACCGCCGTCGGCACCGGACTCAACGCCCCCAAGGGCTTTGACGTAAGAGTTGCAAAGGCTGTCGCCGACCTCACCGGCAAGGATTTCGTCACTGCCGAAAACAAATTCCACGCTCTCACTTCCAAGGACGAGATCGTGTTCGCGCACGGCGCGCTCAAGGCTCTTGCCGCAGATATGATGAAGATCGCCAACGATATCCGCTGGCTCGCATCAGGTCCGAGACTCGGACTCGGCGAGATCACCATTCCCGCCAACGAGCCCGGCTCCTCCATCATGCCCGGCAAGGTCAACCCCACCCAGTGCGAGGCTGTCACCATGGTCGCCGTACAGGTAATGGGCAACGATGTCGCCGTAGGCATGGCTGCATCTCAGGGCAACTTTGAGCTCAACGTATTCATGCCCGTAAGCGCATACAACTTCCTGCAGTCCGCGCGTCTGCTTGCCGAGTCTATCGTTTCCTTCAACAACAACTGCGCAGTAGGCATCGTTGCAAACAAGGAAAAGATGTACAACAACCTGCATAATTCGCTTATGCTCGTTACCGCGCTCAACCCCTACATCGGCTACGAGAACGCCGCAAAGACCGCTAAGAAAGCGTACAACGAAAACATTTCTCTTAAGGAAGCGTGCGTATCTCTCGGATTCCTCACCGCTGAGAAATTCGACGAGGTGTTCCATCCCGAACAGATGGTCTGATCGTCCGGTTTCCGGCTTTGGGGGTGCCGTCCTTGACGGCATCCCCGAAAGCACTATAAAAACGGCTGTGTCAGCAGTTAAAATCAGATCAGAAAGGAAATAAAACATGGTATTCAGTTATTATCCCGGCTGCACCCTGCGTACCAAGGCAAAGGAGCTTGACCGCATGGCGCGCAGCGCAGCGGCGGCTCTCGGCATTGAGCTTCGTGAAATTCCCGAATGGCAGTGCTGCGGCGGCGTGTACCCCACTCCGACCGATGCGGTCGCCACAAGGCTCTCCTCCGTGCGCGCGCTTATGGCGGCGCGTGAGGCGGGAACTCCCCTCGTTACGGTCTGCTCCGCCTGCTACAACGTGATAAAGCGCGTCAACGAGGATATGAAAAACAACGAAGAGATAAGAAACAAGGTCAACAGCTATATGAAAAACGACGTCCCCTACTGCGGCGAGGTCAAGGTATATCACTACATAGAGCTTCTGCGCGACGTCATCGGCTACGATGAGCTTGCAAAGAAGGTGGTGAATCCCCTGAAGGGCGAAAAGATCGGTGCGTATTACGGATGTCTTCTGCTTCGTCCCGGCAAGGAGCTTATGTTCGACGATCCCGAAAATCCCGAAGCTATCGAGGGACTTATCCGCGCTCTCGGCGCGACCCCGGTAAAATACGCACAGCGCAATGAGTGCTGCGGCGGCTATGTGACGCTCGAAGACAAGAAATTTGCGGAAAAGAGAAGCCGCATCATAACCGGGTCTGCCTCGGGCGAGGGAGCTGAGAGTCTCATCACCGCCTGCCCGCTCTGTATGTACAACCTTAAGGTGAACGGCGGCGGCGAGCTTCCCGTTTACTATTTCACCGAACCGCTCGCCCGCGCCCTCGGCGTGGCGGACCAGAACTGAGGTGTACGCATGAATATAAACAAAGAAAACGAGACAGCCGCGAAGATCGTTGAGATAAGCGGCGTAAACACGCGCAAGTGCATGAAGTGCGGCAAGTGCTCCGCCACCTGCCCCGCCTACGGAGAAATGGAGTATCATCCCCACCAGTTCGTTTACATGGTCGAACACGGCGAGACCGATAAGCTCTTTGCCTCCGAGTCGGTATGGAAGTGCCTCACCTGCTTTGCCTGCGTTGAAAGATGTCCGCGCGGCGTTGAGCCCGCAAAGCTCATTGAGGCCGCCCGCGCGCTGATGGTCCGCCGTCAGGGGCAGAACCATCTGCATGACGACGACATTCCCGCGTTGCTCGATCCCGAGCTGCCGCAGCAGGCGATAGTCAGCGCGTTCAGAAAGTACAAGGGTTAAGGAGGACGGAAAATGCACAGAATAGGCGTATTTGTATGCTGGTGCGGTTCAAACATTGCCGCGACCGTTGACGTTCACGCGGTTGCCGAGGCAATGAAAAGCGAGCCCGGCGTGGTCTTTGCGCAGGACTACCAGTATATGTGCTCCGAGGGCGGTCAGTCCCTCATCATAAACGCAATAAAGGATCACTTCCTTGACGGTGTGGTGATCTGCTCCTGCTCGCCGAGAATGCACGAGGCGACCTTCCGCAAAACGGCGGAAAGAGCGGGACTCAATCCCTACATGGTAGAGGTCGCAAACATCCGCGAGCACTGCTCATGGATACATAAGGACAAAGCCGAAGCGACCGAAAAGGCAATAATCCTTGCCCGCACGGCTGTTGCCAAGGTACAGCTCGACGCGCCCCTGACCGCCGGCGAAAGCCCCGTCACAAAGCGCGCGCTGGTCATCGGCGGCGGTATCGCCGGCATCCAGTCGGCTCTTGACATTGCCGACGCGGGATACGACGTTGATATCGTCGAAAAGCTGCCGACCATCGGCGGTCATATGGCGCAGCTCGACAAGACCTTCCCGACGCTCGACTGCTCGGCGTGCATACTCACACCGAAGATGGTCGATGCGGCTCAGAACGAGCATATCGGTCTTTACACCTACAGCGAGGTACAGTCGGTCAAAGGCTTTGTCGGCAACTTCACCGTTACGATAAAAAAGAAAGCCAGATTTGTCGATGCCGCAAAGTGCACAGGCTGCGGCGTGTGTACCGAGGGATGTCCCTCACGCAAGTCGCCTTCGGAGTTCGATATGAACCTCTGCAACCGCGGCGCAATATATATGCCCTTTGCCCAGTCGATACCGAAGGTCCCCGTGATCGACACCACCGCCTGCATCCACTTCAAGACCGGCAAGTGCGGTCTTTGCAAGATGAAATGCTCTGCGGGCGCCATCGACTTTGAGCAGAAGGACGAGATAATCGAAAAGCAGTACGGCGCCATCGTTGTCGCCACCGGCTTCGACATGATAAATCCCTCCCGCTACGGCGAGCTGGGATATGCCGACAACAAGGACGTCATCACCTCGCTTGAGCTTGAGCGTCTCATGAACGCCGCAGGCCCCACAAAGGGCATCCTCCTCCGTCCCTCGGACGGAAAGCACCCGAAGACCATCGTCTTCGTACAGTGCGTCGGCTCAAGATGCGACGCATCAAAGGGCAAACCCTATTGCTCAAAGATCTGCTGTATGTACACCGCAAAACACGCGATGATGATACGCGAAAAGTACCCCGACACCGATGTTCACGTCTTCTACATCGATGTGCGTACCCCCGGCAAGAACTTTGACGAGTTCTACCGCCGCGCGGTCGAACAGTACGGTGTGGATTACATCAAGGGCAATGTCGGCAAGGTCGCGCGCCACGGCGACAAGCTGTCGGTGCAGGGCGTTGACCTTATCGAAAACCGTCAGGTCATGATAGACGCAGACCTTGTGGTGCTTGCTGCGGCGATCGAGCCGTCGGCAGGCGCGCGCCACATTGCCACCATGCTCACCGCGAGCATGGATACAAACGATTTCTTCACCGAGGCGCACGCAAAGCTGCGTCCGGTCGAAAGCCCGACGGCGGGCGTCTTCCTCTCCGGCGTTTGCCAGGGACCGAAGGACGTTCCCGAGACCGTTGCTCAGGCATCGGCTGCCGCATCGAAGGTCATCGCTCTCCTCTCCAAGGATAAACTCAAGGGCAACCCATGCGTGGCTCATTCCGACGAGATGATGTGCAACGGCTGCTCGATGTGCCAGAACGTCTGCCCCTACGGCGCCATAAGCTATGAAGTCCGTCAGTACCGCATCGCGGGCAAGATGGTCGACCGCCGCGTGGCTGTCGTAAACGAGGCTGTATGCCAGGGCTGCGGTGCCTGCACCGTTACCTGCCCGTCCGGAGCCATGGACCTCAAGGGCTTTGCAAACAAACAGATTCTTGCGGAGGTGGATGCTATATGTCGCTGACAAATGTCAAGGAAAACGAAAACGCAGCCGTGAACGGCAGCGAGGGCTTTGTACCCACCATAGTTGCGTTCTGCTGTAACTGGTGCTCCTACGCGGGAGCCGACCTTGCGGGCACAAGCCGCCTTTCATACCCCGCAAACGTAAAAATAATCCGCGTACCCTGTTCCTGCCGCGTCAACCCCATCTTCATTCTCCGCGCATTTGAACGCGGAGCCGACGGCGTTATCCTTTGCGGCTGCCACCCCGGCGACTGCCACTACTCTACGGGCAACTACTATGCCCGCCGCCGCATGACCCTGCTCTTCTCGATGCTCGACTACCTCGGCATCGAAAAGGAACGCACCCGCGTCGAATGGGTCTCCGCTGCCGAGGGCGTAAGATTTGCCGCAGTCATGAACGACTTTGTGAAGACGGTCACAGAGCTGGGAGAAAATAAAAAGTTGAGGGATCTGAGATGCAAGGAAAATCTGAACTGATAAAGAAACGGGTCGCGGAGCTTCTCTCCGAGGGCAAGGCTCAGCGCGTGCTGGGCTGGGTGCGCGGCGAGTTTGACTGGGAACGCACTCCTGCCGTCTTTGAGACCCCCGAAGAATTTGATGCAAATTTCATTTACGATGAATTCTGCGGAGCAAACCTCTGCAAATACCTGATAAACGCCTGCAAAAAGGACGGCACAACGCTGATCCTTGCCAAGCCCTGCGACACATACGGCATAAATATGCTCCTCAAGGAGCACCGCGTGCCGCGCGAGAAGGTCTATATTCTCGGTATCGGCTGCTCGGGCAAGGCAGACGTCAACAAGATCCGCGACATGGGTATACGCGGCATCACCTCCGTTGAGGACGGCGAAGGCGACACGCTTACCGTTCACACCCTTTACGGCGACAAGACCGTAAAGAAGGCTGACGTCAAGCTGATGAAGTGCCTCACCGACGGCAAGAGAGTTCATGCCGTGAGCGATGAGATCATCTGCGACGAGGGTCCCAACCCCGATGCCGCCGACCGCATGGCTGAGGTCGAAAAGCTTGAGGCTATGACGCCCGACGAACGGTTTGCATTCTGGCGAGGCGAGCTTTCACGCTGCATCCGCTGCAATGCCTGCCGCAATGTATGCCCCGTATGCACCTGCGAAAAGTGCGTTTTCGACAATGACAATTCCGGTATCGCGTCAAAGGCTCCCACAACGGATTTTGAGGAAAATATGTTCCACATCATCCGCGCCTTCCATGTTGCCGGACGCTGCACCGACTGCGGCGAGTGCTCACGCGTATGTCCCGAGCACATCCCGCTCCACCTTCTGAACCGTAAGTTCATCAAGGATATCGACAGCCTTTACGGTGAATTCCAGGCAGGCACCGATTCCGAGACACGCGGACCTCTCACCGCCTTCACCGAGGGCGATGCCGAGCCCGGTTCAAACCTTAAATAAGGAGGGACGATCAGATGAAAAAGATAAAAACCTCCGCACTTGACCGCTTTTTTGCGGCAATTGCCGCCACGCGCGAGCTCTACCTCCCCGTAAAGGGCGAAAAGGATGTGTCCTATAAGCTCTGGAGCGAGGGCACAGAGTATGCCGCCGATGCGCTCAACACCGTAAAATCCCCCAAAGATCTTTTCTTCCCGCAGAGCGAAAATCTCTATGCGATGAAGACCGCCGAGGGCGGAAGAAAAATAGAGCTTATCGACAACAGCAACACAGGCAGCGACTTTGCCGTTTTCGGCGTTCGCGCCTGCGATGCAGCGAGCTTCGGTATTCTTGACCGCGTATTTCTCTCAAACCCCGTGGACGCCTACTACAAGGCGCGCCGCGAAAAAGGCGTGGTCATCACCGTTGCCTGCCGCGAGCCCGAGACCTCCTGCTTCTGCCACACCTTCGGCATAGATCCCGCCGAGCCTGCGGGCGATATCTCCTGCATTTTTGCGGGCGATCACCTCTATCTCGACGCAAAGACCGAAAAGGGCGCGGCTCTTCTCGGATCTCTCGATGTTCTTGATGACGCCACCGATGCCGACCTCGGCACAGTGGAAGCCGAAAAGGCGGTCGCACGCGGCAATCTCGCAAAGACGCCGCTCTATGACCTCACCACCGAGGGCTTCGGAGCCGGCAAGACGATGGAGCTTTTCAATTCTCCGAAGTGGGCAGAGCTTTCCGAGGCGTGCCTCGGCTGCGGCACCTGCACCTTCGTATGCCCCACCTGCCAGTGCTACGACATCCGCGACTACGACACCGGCAGCGGCATTCAGAGATACCGTTGTTGGGATTCCTGCATGTACTCCGGCTTCACGCTCATGTCGGCAGGACAGCCGAGACTTACTCAGGTCGAAAGATTCCGCCAGAGATTCATGCATAAGCTGGTCTACTATCCCGAAAACAACGAGGGCGTGTTCTCCTGCGTCGGCTGCGGCAGATGCGTTGCAAAGTGCCCGCAGCATCTCAACATAGTCAAAGTCATGCGTGCCATGGGAAAGGAGCAAAAGTAATGGAACAGAATCTTCTTTTCCCGCATATCGGCGTTGTCACCGATATCCGCCGGGATACACCCGATGTAAAGACCTTCCGCGTAAACGCCATCGGCGGCGGAAAGTGCTTTGAGCACATCCCCGGTCAGTGCGCAATGCTTTCCATCCCCGGCAAGGGCGAGGCGATGTTCTCGATCACCTCATCCCCCACAAACCGCGAATACATGGAATTCAGCATCAAAAAATGCGGCTGCCTTACCACGTGGCTCCACCTCATCGAAGTGGGTCAGGAGCTGACCATCCGCGGTCCCTACGGCAACGGCTTCCCCGTTGACACCGAGTTCGCGGGCAAGGACCTTGTGTTCGTTGCCGGCGGTATCGGACTTGCGCCGCTCCGCTCTGTCATAAACTACATCCGCGACAACCGCGACAAATACGGCACTGTCGATATCGTTTACGGTTCGCGCTCAAAGGACGATCTTGTGGACTATCCCGAGATCACCAACGAGTGGATGAAGGAGCCGGGCTTCAATGTTCACCTCACCATCGACCGCCCGCAGGACGGCTGGGACGGACACGTCGGTTTCGTACCCAACTACGTCAAGGAGCTTGAGTTCCCCACCACAAAGACGGTCGTCATGTGCGGACCTCCGATCATGATAAAGTTCACTCTTGCCGGGCTCAACGAGCAGGGCTTCAGCCCCGAGCAGGTATGGACAACGATGGAGCTTCGCATGAAATGCGGTATCGGCAAGTGCGGACGCTGCAACATAGGCTCAAAGTACGTCTGCAAGGACGGTCCCGTGTTCAGCTTCGCCGAGCTTGACGAGCTGCCGCCCGAATATTGATAGCATCCCAAAAGAGGATAAGAAAGGAATGACCACAACTATGGATAACATGGTAAACGTTTACCTTATGGGTAAAAAATACACCGTTCCGTCAAGCCTGACTATCATGGGCGCGATGGAATACGCGGGCTACCAGCTCGTGCGCGGCTGCGGCTGCCGCTGCGGATTCTGCGGCGCCTGCGCCACCATCTACCGCATCAAGGGCGACCGCGAGCTTCGCGTATGCCTTGCCTGCCAGACCAAGGTTGAGGACAATATGTATGTTGCCACTCTGCCCTTCTTCCCGCTCGTAAAGCAGGTATACGATATTGAAAAAGTAAAACCCGAAGAGCAGATAATGATGCAGCTTTACCCCGAGATATACAGCTGTATCGGCTGCAACGCCTGCACCAAGGCGTGTCCTCAGGGACTCAACGTAATGCAGTACATAGCCTACGCACAGCGCGGCGAGCTTGAAAAGTGCGCCGAGGCATCGTTCGACTGCGTAATGTGCGGCATCTGCTCCTCCCGCTGCCCAGCAGGGATCACACACCCGCAGGTCGCGCTGCTTGCCCGCCGTCTGACCGGCAAGTACCTCGCCCCCAAGAGCGCGCATCTTGAAGAGCGCGTACAGGAGATCGAGCACGGCGACTTCAAGGAACTCATCGAAAAACTGATGAACAAGCCTCTTGACGAGCTCAAGGAGCTTTACAATCAGAGAGTCATCGAGAAATAAAAGGAGGATCCGAATATGTATACACCCGAAATGCTTGAATCCATCAAGAAGGTGGAAGCGACCCGCGCCGAAAGACTCGGCATGGAGCCGCGCCGCATGACTGCGGATGAAAAGGACGCTCTCCTTCACGAATTCCACCCCGACTATATCGAATCCGAATTCGATACTCTCAAGATAGGTCCCAACAAGGGCGAAAAGGTTCCGGTAGAGCTTGCCACAATGCTTCAGTCGCACAGCCGCATCAAGGCGGGCGACGTTGACCTTGCAAAGCCCGATTACGATGTTGACGTTCTTATCATCGGCGGCGGCGGAGCCGGATCCGCAGCTGCTATCATGGCTGAAGAGAACGGCGCCAACGTCATGATCGTGACAAAGCTCCGTCACGGCGACGCAAACACCATGATGGCTGAGGGCGGCATTCAGGCTGCCGATAAGCCCGGCGACTCCCCCGCCATCCACTACCTTGACGCGCTTGGCGGCGGTCACTTCAAAAACATCCCCGAGCTGCTTGAAAAGCTCGTCACCGAAGGTCCCGGCGCCGTTAAGTGGCTGAACGACCTCGGCGTTATGTTCGACAAAGAGCCCGACGGCACCATGATCACCACCCACGGCGGCGGCACATCCCGCAAGAGAATGCACGCGGCAAAAGACTACTCCGGTGCTGAGATCATGCGTGTTCTCCGCGACGAGGTTCAGAACCGCGGTATCCCGGTAGTGGACTTCACCTCCGCTATCGAGCTTATCCTTGATAAGGACGGCAAGGCGGCAGGCGCCGTGCTCATGAACATGGAAACACACGAGCTGCTCGTTGCAAAGGCAAAGACCGTCATCATCGCCACCGGCGGTGCGGGAAGGATGCACTATCAGGGCTTCCCGACCTCCAACCACTACGGTGCGACCGCCGACGGACTTGCTCTCGCCTACCGTGTCGGAGCTCCCCTCATCTATGCCTATACCCTCCAGTACCATCCCACCGGAGCGGCTTACCCCTCCCAGATCTTCGGCGCGCTCGTTACCGAAAAGGTGCGTTCGATCGGTGCTATGCTCGTCAACTGCGACGGCGAAGCCTTCATGCATCCGCTTGAGACCCGCGACGTTGCCGCGGCATCCATCATCCGCGAGTGCCGCGCACGTCACAAAGGCGTTCCCACTCCCGACGGCGGCTTCGGCGTATGGCTCGACACACCCATGATCGAGGCAAAGGGCGGCGAGGGCACAATTGAAAAGCGCATTCCCGCCATGATGCGTATGTACGCAAAGTACGGTATCGATATGCGCAAGGTGCCGATCCTTGTTTACCCCACGCTGCACTACCAGAACGGCGGTATCAAGATCACCGCTGACGGTCAGAGCGCAGTAAAGAACCTCTTTGTCGCAGGCGAAGCCGTTGGCGGCATTCACGGCGAGAACAGACTTATGGGCAACTCCCTGCTTGACATCATCGTCTTCGGAAGAAACGCCGGCGTCAACGCCGCAAAGGCAGCCAAGGAGACCGAGGTCGGCGAGCTTACTCTTGACCACATTGCCAAATACGATGCCGAAATGGCTGAGGCGGGCATAGTTACCGACAAGGTTTCGCCTATCCTGCTCCCCAGATACACTCACGGCAATCCCAGATACGAAGCAAAATAAAAACCGGGAGCATAAAAAACAACAATGGAATTCATCAACAATTTAGTCAAGCTCGGCTCGACACCCGCCGTTCTTATCGGCGCGTTTTTCATCTGCCTTATCGGATACGCGATAGGCAGCATCAAAGTCAAAGGGATCGAGCTTGGCACCGCCGGCGTGTTCCTTATGGCGCTTCTATGCGGCTACCTCTTCACCTTGCCGGGACTCAAAGAGATTCCCATTATCGGCAGCCTTTACATTGAAAGCGCAAAGTCTGCAGCTGTAACGAGCTACAAGTTCATCGACAGCATAGGTCTTGTGCTGTTTGTTACCGCCGTCGGTTCGATAGCGGGACCGAACTTCTTCCGCGACCTCAAGAAAAACGCAAAATCATACGTTCCGCTCGGCGCCATAATCATTCTTCTTGGCGCGGCGGTAACGGTCGGATTTGCCCTCATCCCCGGCATCGGCGGCGACTTTGCCAACGGTGTTCTTTCGGGTGCGCTCACCTCAACGCCGGCTTTCTCAGCCGCTAAGCAGGTGGCAAAGGAAGAAGGTCTTGTAGCGCTCGGTCATGCCGTGGCTTACCCCTTCGGCGTTATCGGCGTGGTGCTGTTCGTGCAGATAGTCCCCAAGCTCATCCATGCCGACATGGCAAAGGAGCGCGAGGCTATTTCAATGCCCAAAAAGGCCGAAACGGTAAAGGAAGGTTCAAAAAAGAAATTTTTTGAGCTTGACGAATTCGGCTTCGGCGTGTTCGGACTTGCCGTTGTGCTCGGCATTCTGCTCGGCTCGATCAGGATCCCGCTGACATCCCGCGGATTTGACGGAGCTACCTTCTCGCTCGGCACTACCGGCGGACCGCTCATCATGGCTCTCATCCTTGGGCATTTCGGACATATCGGAAGGCTCTCCCTCCGCATTCCGGATCACACCCTCAAGGTTTTCCGCGAATTCGGTCTCATGCTCTTTCTTATCGGAGCGGGCGTCGAAGGCGGCGTTGAGCTTGTAGCGCAGGTCGCTGCATCTCCGTACGGCATAATGCTTGTCGTTTACGGCTTCCTTGCCGGAGCTGTGATGACGACCATCCCCATGATCGTCGGTTATTTCATGGCAAAGTACGTTTTCAAGCTGCCGCTGCTCAACAACCTCGGTTCTATCACCGGCGGCATGACAAGCACCCCCGCTCTCGGAACTCTTGTCGGCGTATCGGGCACAGACAATGTTGCCTCCGCTTACGCTTCGACATACCCCGTCGCGCTCGTGCTCATAGTGCTTGCGTCAAACCTTATCGGAACGTTTCTCGGTTAAATAAAACCGCCAACGGGCTGCGCCGAAAAATTCAAATGAGTTTTTCGGCGCAGCCCGTAATTATTTATTTACAGCCCCGTCTTATCAGCTTTTCATTGCGCTTACGGCTTCAGGCGCGCGTTCCTTTGCCCATGCGTATATCTCCTCGGTGGCAAACGAAAGCTTTGTCACCGCGTCACGTTTTGAAAGATAGCACCAGAAGCTGTCGTCCTGCGTTGAAATATCCACGCAGTCCCCTCTGCCGAGATAGTCGTACTCAATATGTATGCTGTCAAGATCGGCGGGCTTTTTTTCTACCGTCAGCGTGCCGCGCCCGTAATAGTCCGGCACCTCTATAACGGTGCCGCGAGGGGTCTGAATAAGCCGCCCCTCACCCTGCAAATAGAATTTTTTCCATCCCGGCAGCGTTTCAATGCGCACTCTGTCCTCAAACCGATAGCTGCCGTCGCGTATTTCGCGGCGCACGCACTCGCGCTCCCAAGCCGACCAGTCGGGAATATGTGAAAACACCGTCTCGCCGCCGTCTGCCGCCTCAAGAGAGCCGTCGGTCTTCATTTCCCAGCGGGCTCCGCAGTCGGGACAGTGCAATTCGGTGCCCCCCGACTCCATTCTGCCCTCCGCTCCGCAGCGGGCGCATTTATAAAGCAGTGCGTGAAGTCCTTTTGCACGTTCGGGATGGTCGATGACGATCCCCCGCTCGCGCTGCCAGCGGAAATCGTCATACCGGAAGCTCTCTCTTATGCGGCGGTTGATCTCATCGCGGCTGAGCGTTTTTGTCTCCTCCGCGCTCACGATGCAGGTCATATCCGCCTCGACATAGCTGCCCTTGTTTATCTTGTTCCACTGCGGACAGGTAATGAAGTTTCCGTGTATGGCAAGAGTGACCACGGGAACGCGCAGCATTCTCGCCAGCGAGCCGAGCGAATCCGGCAGGTACGAGGTGCAGCCGTCAAGCGAATAACGCGCCTCCGGGAAGAGCACAAAAACCGTGCCGAGCTTGTCAACGCAGTACTTTATGTTGCGTATCAGGTTTATATCATGTATGAACTTACGCTTGGCAAGCACGCCGAGCCGTTTCATCAGCGGCAGCGAGTACGTATTGAAGCCCTCAAGTGTCATAACATTGTTGACGGGCTGCGGGTGCGTTGCGCGCAGCATGATGTTGAAATCCACCATTGAGGAATGCGTAACAAGCAAGAGATACGGCTTGCCCTCAACACCCTCCATTCCGTGCTTGCGTATTACCGCGCCGCGGCGGCGCAGATCGGGAAAGGAAATTATTCTTTTTGCCAGCCCCATAAGAAACGTGGGGCGCATTGGCTTTTTTGCGAAATCAAAATGCTCGACAACGCCGTTTGCGGGGTAGGGGTATGCTTTCATATTTACGGTAATTCCTTTCTTTGCATTTGCGCCGTTTTCCTGAACAAACAACAGAAAATCGGCGCAAACGGAGTTTGAAAACACTGCGTCCACAGGGTGCTTTTGTTTTCAAACCGGGCTTTTTGGGGGTTACAGGATAACGTCCGAATTGTCACGCCGGAATTTTCCGGGAGTTACGCCTTCCTCGCGGCGGAAGACATCGGTAAAATAGGACTGCGAATCGAAGCCGCACATTCCCGCGATCTCCGAAAGCGGCAGGGACGTGTTTATCAGCAGCTTCTGCGCTTCGCGCATACGAACATCAAGCAGATATCGCGCCGGCGTTACACCGATCGAATTTTTGAAAATGAGGTGAAAATAGGACGGGCTGATATGCGCCGATGCCGCAATGTCTCCGAGCGTGATGGGAGAGGCAAAATTCTCGCGCATGAACTCGGTCGCGCTCATGATATTATGCGAAAAACGGCGGTATTTTTCATCTATCGCCCCCAGAAGCTTGCCTGCCGAATAGATCGCGCTGATAAGCTCCATGAGCTTGCCCGTGCAGTAGAGCTCGTAGCCTTCCTCACGTTTTGCCCATGCGCCCGTCATGGCGCGGAAGATATGCGGGGCGCGTGTTTCGTCGCAAAGACGAAGGCTGACCTGCAGCGGGCGCAGGTATTTATCTTCAAAATCGCGGTCGTGGCAGATGAAATGAACAAACTGGCACTCAAAATGACCCTTTGTGTAGCGTCGCTGCCCCGGATGAGCCACAAGTATGCGCCCGATCTCGCACGGTATCGCCTCGCCGTTGACATAATTCACACCGCCCATATCGGCTGTACAAAGTTCGATCTCATATGTAGGGACAGTGCGCGCGACGGAAAAGAGCGTTTTTCTGACGTCGGTGGAATTATATGTTCGCGTTTTTAAGATCTCAAGTCCGAATACCATGTCAAGCTCCCGTTTACAATAATATGATTTTCATATTTTTTCGTACTATTTTGATATAAAAGAATAACCGCTCGCGGTATAATGTTCGTATAAGATTATAATACACATTTTGTCTTTAGTCAATACCGAAACACGCCATGAGCCGTTTTTTTCGCTTTTTTTATCATTTTTCGTCAAACGGAAAGCGGACGGCACACGTAGGTGCGCACGGTGAAAACGCAAAGACACGAAGGGAGAAATAATAAAATGACAGAAATTTTCCGCAAACCGAAAATAGGCGTGCTGCTTATAGAAGCGGAACGCTTCCGTCCGCTTGGCGAAGGCACCGAACACGGTACCTATGCCGTACGCAAGGATGATGAGGCGGCATCATACATAAAACGCATCGAAGAATTTGCCGATGTTGTGTATCCCGGTCCCGTATGGGAGCGCAGCGGCGCGGAAAAAGCCGCGCGGCTCTTCTACAATGAGGGCGTTGACTGCGTAGCTGCGGGCTTTCTATCCTGGGCTGAGGATTTCGCATGGATACGCTTTCTGCGCGAGCTGCCCCCCATGCCCCTCTTCTTTATGTCGGTAGTCCGCGATTCCCTCTCAATTACCGACACCAACGACGAAGACCAGTTTATTGACTTTCTCTCCGCAGGCGCGCTGGTGGGATTTCAGGAAGCCAGCGGGTCCTTCCGCCGTTTTGACCGCCCGATGAGCGGCATGGCAATAGGCACGCTTGACACAGTTATAGGAAAGCTCAGAACATTTGCATCTGCCGCGCGTGTACGCGCTACACTGCGCAATGCGCGCATCTCGCTGCTCTCCTGCTTCAACGAGGCGATGTGGGCGACTTATCTCGACCCCTACAACCTCTTCATGAAAATGGGCCCCGAGATCCACTTCCTTTCGATATCCGAGCTGGTAAACGAAATAAACGCAACGCGCGATGAGACCGTTGCCGGTATCGTAAAAGAACTCACCACAAACCACGAAGTGTACCCCAATGTCGATATGGCAAAGCTTGACGCATCCGTCCGCGCCTCCTACGCAATGGAGCGCATCGCCCTTGCCGCCGACACCGATCTGCTCGTCCTCAACGATATTGACACTGTTCTCTTCCGCGAGGTCGGACTGCGCCCCGGATTTGCTCCCACAAGCGCAGATCTCCCCCTTGTCACTGTTCCCGAGGGCGACATAGGCGGCGGACTTGCCACATATATCCTCCATGCTCTGACCGGACGCCGCTCGAACTTCATTGAGCCCTTCTACATCGATCACGCGCGCGGCGCGTTTGTCGCAGGTCACGCAGGACCCAACGATTACCGCGATCCCGCAGGCAAGATGATAATCGCCCGCGACGAACGTTTTGCCAAGAGCGGCTGGAAGCACGCCGGCGCGCCCTTTGCATGGTATGTCTTCCCCGAAGGCGAAAAGACCATGCTCCATATGTCCGAAAAGAACGGCAGAATGAAAATGGTCGCCACGGTCGTTGACTGCCTGCCCACCAAACACTATCTTGCATCCTACTCGCACGCCGACTTTGCGCCGCACGGAATGTCGCCCGAGGAACTCTTCTCACGCATCGGCGCGTGCGGAGTGACTCAGCACTACGGCATTGCCCCCGGCGACGTCACCGCAGAGCTTGAGATCCTTGCGGGTATGCTGGATATCGACTTTTACAAGATCTGAGGTGCGGGATAATGAGCGACAAGAAAAAGATACTGCTTATAACCTATGACAACTGCGATGACAGCGAACTGCTTTATCCGCTTTTCCGTATGCGCGAAGCGGGCTACACCGTGGACATTGCGTCAATGGAGAAGCGCGTGATAAAGGCAAAGTATCACTTTACGGCAGAGGCAACGCTGCTTCTCGAAGAAGCAGACCCCTCGGAATACGCCGGACTCATTCTGCCCGGCGGCACCGCGCCGGAAAAGATACGCCAGAACGCTGCGGCGCTTGAAATAACAAGATATTTCGACAAGAACGGTCTCCCCATAGCTGCCATATGCCACGGTCCGCTGATACTCATAAGCGCGGGAGTGCTGCGCGGCAGAAAATGCACCTGCTACCCCGGCATACGCGACGATCTTATCAACGCGGGCGGTCTTTACGAAAATGCCGAGGCGGTGATCGACGGAAATCTCGTTACCTCGCGCCGTCCCGAGGACCTGCCCGCCTTCATGCGCGGGTTCATCGCATTGCTCGACAAAAACAACAAATAATTTCTGATTTCAAGGAGATAAAACCATGTCATTTATGTTCAATCCTTTCCCCTACGATGATCCGAATGCCATAAACCGCATCGATGCTACCGGCATTGACACCTCTGCCGCTTCGGTCGGCAATTCCGCAGTTGGCAAAGCTCTTGCGGCGATAATCAAAAAAGGCGGCGTGATAGCCCTCGACGGTTATACCACCGCTCCGTTCGACGCCGTTCTCGCCCTTACCGGCGACGTGCGCAAGATCGCCGTTTCTTCGGTGCTGAAGTCGCCCGCCGAGCTGCGCGAGCTCTTCCGCGACAACCTTCCCGAGGACCGTAAAAAGGATCCCGTGCTGCTTTACGGCAAGCTCTTCAAGGCAGGCTATGCCGGAATGTTTGACAGGGCAAAGCTTGACGAACTCAAAAAAACGCTCGATGAGGCAAAAAAATCCGGCGAAACGCTGATACTCTGGGGCTTCGGCGCACTTTCCGAAGAGCTTTATCCTTACGCCGACACGCGTATATTCTGCGATATCACCCCCAAGCGCGCAGTCCTCAATATCAAAAAAGGCGGCTTCCGCAACCTCGGCTCCGATGAGGATCTTCCCTTCAAGGCAACAATGCGCCGCTGCTACTATGTGGACTTTGAGCTTGCCTTTACGCTCCGTTCAAAGCTGCTTGCCGCGCACGACATCGACTATTACATCTGCGGCGACAATGCGGAAGCACTCACGCTGCTTCCTGCCGGTCTGCTCTTCTCGCTTATCGACCGCACGCTGGAATCCCCCTTCCGTCAGCGTCCGGTATACCTTGAGGGCGTATGGGGCGGATATTACACCATGGGCGTGCGTCATCTGCCCGACACCATGAAAAACTGCGCATGGGTGTTCGATATGATCCCGATGGAGGTCTCCACCGTTATCGAAGCGGACGGGCTTACCGTTGAAGTTCCCTTCTACACCGTTGTTTCCTCTTTTGGCGAAAAGCTTATGGGCAAGCAGTGCATCGACGAGTTCCACGGCTTCTTCCCCATCCGCTTCAACTATGACGACACCTTCCATGCTGCCGGAAATATGTCGGTACAGCTTCACCCCGGCGCAGAATTCGTCATGAAGGAAAACGGCGAGCTTGGCAGACAGGACGAAAGCTACTATGTTTTCGTTACCGGTCAGGGCGCGCGCACTTACCTCGGCTTCCGCGACGGAGTAAACGTTGACGAATTCGTGGACGAGGTCAAAAAGAGCGAAAAGGAACACACCGAGATAGACTACAAAAAGTATATTTACGGTGTACACAGCGAGCCGGGCACGCAGGTAATGATCCCCGCCGGGACCATTCACGCATCGGGTCAGAACCAGGTGATCCTTGAGATCGGTTCGCTCACCGTCGGCTCCTACACCTACAAGATGTACGACTACCTCCGCCGCGACCTTGACGGCAATCCCCGCCCGATACATTCCTATTACGGCGCGCTCAACCTCAATCACAATATGACCGAAACATACGTCAAAGAAAATCTTGTGAACGGCAGAAAGAGAGTGCTGCGCGAGGATGAAAACGGCAAAGAGATCGTAGTCGGCGAGTGTGATCAGCTTTATTTCTCGCTGCGCAACCTCGTTTTCGGCGATTATTTCACCGATTATACCAAACGCTACTCCGAGAGCGGCGACTTCTTCGTGTACGCTCTTATTGACGGCGAAGATGTGACCGTCAGAAGCAAAGCAAACCCCGAGCATCAGTTCAGAATGAAATATATGGACATGGTAGTCATTCCCGCGTCTATGGGCGAGGTCGAGCTTATAAACAACAAGCCCGGCACATGGACCGTTATGCACAAGACCATGCTCAAGCGGGAGTATAATGAAAAAATGCATTTACGCCCTTGATGCGGGCGGGAGCTTTCTGAAGTGCGGTCTTGTCGATGACAGTATGTCTGTGATTTCCGGAACGCATGATTCTGAGGCGGCGGACTCATCCGGCGGCACGCCGGAGAGCATCCGCGCCGCCTACCGCGCGCTTGCCGTGCGCGCCAAAGCGCGCGCGGCAGCGGCCGGGTATGAAATAACCGCTGTCGGAATGGACACGCCCGGACCGTTTGAATATGCGACCGGAACATTCCGTATGACGCACAAGTACACCGCGCTGTACGGTATGTCTGTACTGCCGTGGTTCGCCGAGGATCTGCCCGGCATCGGCGTGCATATCATGCACGACTCGGCAGCATTCATACTCGGCGCGTCCCGCGCGCTCCCGGACGGCGCGGGAAAGCACGGCTGCGTTGCTGCGGTCATGCTTGGCACCGGGCTTGGATTCGCGCTTATGCGTGACGGAAAGCCTCTGCTTGCCGAAAACGGCGGACCCGCCGTAAGCATTTACCGCGCCCCGCTGCGCGGGACCGAAGCAGAGGAGCTGATATCCGCCCGCGGTATTGTAAAAAGGTACGCCGCCTCGGCGGGAATAACGGGACACACACCGGATGCGCGTGAGGTCGCCGCGCTTGCCAAAGCGGGCAACGGCATTGCAGCATCGGTATACGCGGAAACGGGAACTATGCTCGGCGAGCTCATCGCTCCGATACTGCGCGAACACCGCGCACATACGCTCTTGCTTGGCGGACAGATATCACGCGATGCCGCGCTGTTTCTGCCCGCGCTGCGGAATGCTCTGGACGATCCCGGGCTTGCGATAGCGGAAGCCGTCAATGCGGATGACGCTCATCTTATAGGCGCCGCCATGGGAGCGTTGAAATAAAAATAGGGGCTGTAAAAAACTCAAATGAGTTTTTTACAGCCCCATCGCTTTTTTATTCGACAGATTCTTCAAGACTTTCGCGGGAACGGAAAAGAAGCGAAATGCACCAGAGCCCCGCCAATCCCACGACTGTATAGATAATGCGGGCTGCTATCGATGTCTGACCGCCGCATATCCATGCCACAATGTCAAATTTGAAAAGCCCGACACTGCCCCAGTTCAGCGAGCCGATGATCGCAATTATCATTGCGATTCTGTCCATAACCATATTATTTACCTCCAAAGGATGTAATAGCCTTTCGGCTTCATGATGGAGTATTGCCAATATGGTGAAAAATTATACACAGGCGGGGAATGAGCCATATTTAAGAATCTACAGTCTGCTTCCCCCGCCGCGCTAAGCCGCAAAGCGGCTTAGCCTGAATACGGTGCATATTAAGAATC
>CAKRTQ010000011.1 GCA_934402395.1 uncultured Eubacteriales bacterium
TTTTTTTGAGCTCGGGTGAAGTTTTTGCGGATTTTTATCCTCATCTCCCGATGGTGAAAAAGATCGGACCCGCATCCGCCGTACCGATACAGGGAGACCGGGATCCCGTTTTTCGTATGTACGATCTTGATGTCATGCAAAACAGGGCTGCCGCACTAACGTACGGCAGCCCCTCGGATCACACAATTTAAATATTACGCACCTTTTACGGCGGCAAAGTGAAGCCTTTCACCGCCTTCCGGGTTCACGCATTTATTTCACGGCACGAAAGATTTCCAAGGTCAGCTATCCCCGGTACTATTCGAAAAGAATATATTATCGACTGCCGAGCTGGTTGCCACACCGGTCTTAATTATCGCGTCAGTCATATATTCATTCTTTTCTTGTTTAAACGTGAAATAAATCCTATACTCTTTACCGCTGTCAGCCTCCCACAAAAGAGTGAATAAGCCCGAAAGGGGTCCAAAATCATGCGGCTTTCCAATGATCCCGACCACCTCATTATAAGTCATTCCTTCTTTTACCGATGCAAGAGCTTCTTCGGATGGCTTGTGTGTTCTGTCCGCATCAAAAAAATCCGCGAATATATCAGGCATATCATCCGTAGTCAGTTCGAGCAGGCCTCGTTCGGTCCGGCTTTCACTGCTCGTATCCGTATCTCCGCCCGACTTATCACAGCCGGTAAAGACCGTTCCCATGCACAAAACAGCTATCATAAGCAACAGTACAGTTTTTTTAAACATTTCTTTTTCTCCTTCTCATCAAATTATTTGTTTTTATCGTAATTACGCCCCGAAGAGCGAAAGAGCAGCGGAGTATGGCATATTCCCGGAGTGCGCATGATAACAATCTTTTCCATTGTTTCCTCCTTAAAAAATAAATATAAAATAAGCGCGCGAAACCGTACGTATGGTCTGTGCGCGTCTGGCAACATATTATTTTGCCCATGTTTGCCACGCGCTCACTTCCGATACGGGGTTTATCAATGGGTTTACTATCTGTTTTTATATTATACATAATAAAACGTGACTTGTCAATGGTTTTCGAAAAAAATTTTGGTAAAAAAGTGCACGGCTGTGCAATTGCTGTTTTGATACGTGCGAGGGATCCCCCTGAGCGGATATTTCAAAAGGGGCGTCAAAAAACTCATTTTGAGTTTTTTGACGCCCCTGCAACGGTACGGCAGCCCCGGACCGTCAAAGGTCTCGACCGATATCAGGCAAGAGTTTCGCTGTTATTGAGAACGAGAGTGCTGTAAAGGAAGAGAACGTCCTGATTTTTGAACTCCACAAAGCGTCCGATGATGTCGGGACGGAGATAACGGATATCTATGAGCGTGATCTTGGAATAAGCCTCGGCGAGAAGCGGTGTTATGCTGCTTCCGAACGAATCGCGGAAGACAACAAGCTCGCGGTCTCCGGTCGCATTGGGATTTTCGATCGTAAGCAGCGCCACCGATCCGGAAAGGAACATATTGTACGGATCCTTGCCCGTTGCAAGCTCCATGTTGTAGAGCCCGCCGACGGAGTTGTCCTCATAATTTCTGACTATGCAGCCGTCAAGAACGTCGTTTGTGAGATAATATATCGTCTCTGCCGGCAGCGGGAGCGCGAGCTGACCGTAATAAACTCCGCGGAAGGGATGATCCAGCGCCGCCGTGGTGTATTTGCCGGAGATCCCGACTCCCATGGCTTCCGCAAGCGCGGCGGCGGTATCGATAATTTTTTCCTGACGCCAGTGGGTGTCGGTCTTGTAATAATCGGTGATATCGAGGGTCCCCGTTATATCAATATATTTGGCAAAATCGACCTTGTTCTGCATTTCGGTAAACAGACGTTCGTAATCCATACTGAGATATCCGTTTTTACCGGCAAGGAAATAGCTTTTATCGGGAACTATGGAAAGGTACACATTTGTGTCCTTGCCGGCAAGATATTTTTCATAGATGTAAGAAAATCTGTTTGCCGCGTGCTCGAGCGATTCCTCGTTGAGCGGATATTCCAGTTTTGCGGCATAGCCGTCCTTGAGATAGATCCCGTTGTTGTCAAGCTGCGCAAGCAGATAGCACTGCGTCATTGCCTTGAGCGCACGGAAGCTGTCGCGCAGCGGGAACTGATCCTGCGTATATTTTTCAAAATTGCTCATAAAGCTGCCGTCGGTCAGCGTTTCAAACGAAAGCTTCGGGAACTGCGCCAGCTTGCGGCGTTCGCTGTTCGACATTTCCTTTGACGGGACAGCCCAGCATGATACCGCAAGCGTGACAAACATGACTGCAACGATCACAATGCAAATTATATTTTTATATTTTTTCATTTTCGGCACCTCACTCAGAATCTGAAGTAAAGGAAGGGATTGTACGAACCGTCAACAAGATATGCGCTGCAGCAGAGCAGAAGCGCGGAAAGCGCCAGCGGCTCAGCGACCGTCATTATATTGCCGCCTATCCCGGTCGCGGCAATGCGGTTCATTATCTTTTTGGGCAGCGGCGTTGCGCCTATCACGGCAAGGATGAGCACCACGCCGTAGCTGCGGAGATAGTAGAGGCACTCCGCCGACACGAATGAGTATCCGCCCGCGCCGAACATAGCGCCGATGTAGGAAAACGCCTGTCCCATGCTTGTGGCATCAAAAATGACGAAGCTGATTATTATCAGAATGATAACGTAGATATGATTGAGCACGCGGCTCTTTTTGAGGTATTTGAGCAGCCAGAGCTTTTCTATCATGAGCAGGGCTGCAAAGTAAAGCCCCCATACAACAAAGTTCCACGCCGCGCCGTGCCAGAAGCCGGTGAGCATCCAGACGACAAAAATATTGAAGAGATGCCTTGCGCGGCTCACGCGGTTGCCGCCGAGAGGAATGTACACATAATCGCGGAACCATGATCCGAGCGACATATGCCAACGCCGCCAGAACTCCGTGATGCTTGCGGAAATGTAAGGATAGTTGAAGTTTTCAAGGAAGTCGAATCCGAATATTTTGCCAAGACCTATTGCCATGTCACTGTATCCGGAGAAATCGAAGTAAATATGAAGCGAATATGCCACGGCATAAAGCCAGAAGAAAAGCACCGATTTGTCGTCGGACGCGCGGAAGGTGTCGCACAGCTCGCCGAGAAGGTTGGCTATGAGTATCTTTTTGCCGAGACCGATAAGGAAACGGCGTGCGCCGATGGCGGTCTTTTCAAATGTGTGCGTGCGGCTTTTGAGCTGCTCGGCTACATCGGAATAGCGAACTATCGGTCCGGCTATAAGCTGCGGGAAAAGCGCAACGTATGCCGCGAGGTCAATGGGATTTTTCTGCGCCGCAACATCGCCGCGGTATACGTCAACGGTGTAGCTGAGTATCTGGAATGTGTAAAAGCTTATGCCTATCGGCAGTGCAATTTTGAGAAGCGGCACCGAAAGCCCGGTAATGGCATTGAAATTTCCGATAAAGAAATCAACGTATTTGAAATATCCGAGCATTGCAAGGCTGCTCACGACCGAAAGTATCATAAAAAGCTTTGATATGCGCTTTTTCTCTTTGAAACGCTCGATAAGAAGTCCGAAAATATATCCGAGAATGATCGCAAGCAGCATCCATATAACGTATCTCGGTTCGCCCCAGGCGTAAAACACAAGACTTGATAAAAGCAAGACGGTGTTTTTAAGACATTTCGGGGCTATGAGATACAATATGAGTACGCACGGCAAAAAGTAGAACAAAAACGGTATGCTTGAAAACAACATGATAAAATGCCTTACTCCTTCATTTTTTACTTTTCGGGATCGGAGAGCCCGAAAAAGTCATACAAAAATTGCATAGTTATAGGGAGCCGGGCGCGCTGGCGCAACAGCCCCCTTGTTTTTATGTTTATTTTGCTGTGTCCCGCATCGCTCAGGGAAGGATGACGGGGGCATCAACGAGCAGCTTTGCATCCGATGCGGCGGCAAGGCAGGCGTTTTTGACGTCATCTGTGATGGTCTCGTTGCCGTAAGCCGTTATCACATAATCGCCGACGGAGATCACGATGACCTTATCCGGGAAGCCGCACATCCACTGCTGATCCTGTATCGCGGTCTTGTATGCCTCGGCATATTCGGATGCCTTGGAGGGGTCATTCAGCTTGACCATTGCGGAGCAGAATGTGTTGGTGTTCATCATATGCATAAGCGTTGCAACATCGCTCTGGTCGATCAGTGCCATAAGCTCATCGGTAACATGGAGCCACCATTTGAAGGTCTCGGTGGTCTCTGCGGTAAAGTTGAACTTGGCGGGACTGTCGGCGCTGTGGTCAATATCACCGCCTGCTGCGGGGAACTTCTGATCGTCGGTCAGTGAATTCCACACCTGAGTGTAAAATGCTGCCGCAGATTCGATGGCAGGCTTCGGCGGTTCGGTCTCTGCGGTCGATGTTCCGCCGCCGTTGTCGGTCTTGTTGCAGGCGGCAAGTGTAAGTACCGCAAATGTCATAATAATCGCAAGAATAAGTGAGATTGTTTTTTTCATTTTTTATTTTCCTTTCGGTATTTATAATTGTCATTCCGCAGTAGCGGTAACGATAAGCACACTTCTGTCCTCGTCCGCCGAGGCGGTGAGCTTTATTGTCCTGTTTTTCGATTTCAGCGTCATATCAAAGGATGTCCCCCTTGTCGCATCAACGTACCATTTGATATCGGCACTCTCCGACAAAACAACGCTTTTCTGCCCCTCACCGCCGTCTGTGACGATAACGCTCCCATCGGACACCTCAAGCGTCACCGTGTCGCCCTCCCCGGCGTCAACGTGCAGTGGTATTTCCGTTCCTTCGATCAGTCTGTGGATATGCATTGTCGCGGTAAGCGGTATCTCGATCGGCTTTTCAAGAGCTCCGCCATCCGTTACCCGTACACCGCCAATGCTGACCGTTGCCATTCCGCCGCCTCCGCGCATTACCGCAAACACGGCAACAAACACTGCGATAAAGCAGGCTGCCGCAGCCGTGTACCGCGCTACTGCCGGCAGCAGGCGGCGTTTGGGGAGCGGACGGCGTGCCTCTTCAAGAAGATCGTCATCGATCTCCGTCATGGCTCTTGCCAGAAGTTCGTTTTTCATTTTGCGCTCTCCTTTCCCCTCAAACGGTTATACCGTCTTTTTCCAAATGTGCTTTAAGCTTTGAGCGCATCCGGAACAAGAGTGATTTTACGCGGCTCTCGCTTATACCGAATCGCTCGGCGATCTCGGAAATCGAGTCACTGTAAAAATATCTGCATACAAAGACTCTGCGGTCAAGTGTTTTCTGACCGTGCAGAAAATCATTTATGCTTTCTCCTATCTGTCCGACCCGCTCGTCGTTTTCCACCGGTTCACCTCCCGGAACGCACTCATCCAGCTCGTCAAGAGACAAAGAAAACTCATTCATTGCACGCTTTTCCGCATACTTCATATTGTAGCGGTTGATCGAAAGGTTTCTTGTTATCTTTCCGAGGTATGTGGCAAGGTTTGACGGTCTTTGGGGCGGTATCGAACGCCAGGCTCCCAGCCAGACGTCGTTTACGCACTCCTCGCTGTCAAGCTCGCTCGACAGAATGTTCATGGCGATCTTCATGCAGTATGCACCGTACTTTTTTTCGGACTCGGCGATCGCCGCCTCATCACGCCTGAAGTACAGCTCAACTATCTGTTCGTCATTCATGCAGTCACCTCATCATTGATGCGCTCCTACCCTTATACACAGCGTTTTTTCGGGTAGGTTGCATTTTATAAAAAAATTTTTTTAAAAAAGTGAAAGGGCTGTCGGGACTTACGCCCGGCAAGCCCTTTTGATTCTCCACAGGAGCTTTTCAGATAATGATATTGATATGAAGACGGTCAAGTACCAGCCACACGCACACCGCCTGGAGTATCATGATAACGGGAATGCCTATCATAAATTTCGGATGCTTTGTCTTGTGCCGTATTATCAGCATTGTAACGAACATGGCGACCGAACCGCCGAGCACCGAAAATGCCAGCAACGAGCTTTCGCGTATGCGGCGGTCGGTGCGATGCTTTGACGCCCACTTATCGTAAACGGTAACGATAACGGCAATGAGCGATATGAGCACAAGATACGCCGCCGGTATTATCACCGGCAGCACACGGCGAAGGCATACTTCCCTCTCCATTACTTTTTGGGATAGCTGTCCTTAAGTCCGACTATACGGTTGAATGTACCGGGATTTTTGGTGTCCTTGACATAATAACCGTTGCGTACGAACTGGAATCTCTCCCCGGGAGCGGCATCGGCAAGCGACGGCTCTATCATGCATCCCTCGACCTTTGTCGCGGAGTCGGGGTTGAGATAGTCGCCGTAGGTCTTTCCCTCGGGCATATCGTCGATGTTTTCAAGAGTAAAGAGGTAATCGTAAAGCATCACGTCGGCGCGTTTTGCGTGCGCTGCGGAGAGCCAGTGGATCGTTCCCTTTATCTTTCTGCCGTCCGAGGGGTTGCCGTTGCCGGTCTCAAGATCGGCAGTGCAGTGGACGGCGGCAATGCTGCCGTCGGCGCCGTGCTCGACCGATGTGCACTTCACTATATACGCGCCCATAAGTCTGACCTCTCCGTCGGGCTTCAGTCTGAAGAACTTCGGGGGCGGCAGCTCGGCAAAATCATCGGCATCTATATAAAGCTCGCGCGTAAACGGGAGCTTTCTTGTACCGGCATCGGGAGCCTGCGGATTGTTGGGCAGCTCGAAATATTCGGTCTTATCGGCAGGATAATTGTCGATTATAAGCTTCAGCGGCTTCATAACGGCAATGCGGCGGGGCGCGGATGTGTTCAGCTCCTCGCGTATGCAGTGCTCAAGCAGCTCGATATCGACCACGCTGTATGCTTTGGATACGCCCGCACGATCAACGAAATCAAATATCGCCGACGGTGTGTACCCGCGGCGGCGCAGACCGCAGAGGGTGGGCATACGGGGATCGTCCCAGCCGTCAACGAGGCCGGTCTCAACGAGCTGACGCAGATATCTCTTGCTCATTACCGTGTGCGTCACATTGAGGCGCGCAAATTCACGCTGCTTCGGCTTGGGATCAAAGCCGATATTGTCAACGACCCACTCGTAAAGCGGGCGGTGATTTTCAAACTCAAGCGAGCAGCAGGAGTGGGTTATCCCTTCAAGCGCGTCCTGTATCGGATGCGCGTAATCGTAAAGGGGATAGATGCACCACTTGTTGCCCTGACGGTGATGCTCGGTGTGAAGTATGCGGTATATTGCAGGGTCGCGCATATTCATATTGGGAGACGCCATATCTATCTTGGCGCGCAGCGTATGCGAACCGTCGGGGAACTCTCCGTTCTTCATGCGCTCGAAAAGCTCAAGGTTCTCCTCGACCGAACGCCCACGGCAGGGAGACTCGCGCCCCGGCTCGGTGAGCGTGCCGCGGTATTCCTTCATTTCCTCTGCGCTGAGGTCGTCAACATACGCCTTGCCGTCCTTTATGAGCTTTACGGCAAACTCATAGCACTTGTCGAAATAATCCGAACCGTAAAACACACCGCCCGTCGGCTCGCAGCCGAGCCAGCAGAGATCCTCGTATATCGAACGCACATACTCATCGCCCTCGCGCACGGGGTTGGTGTCATCATAGCGCAGGTTGAAAAGTCCGTGATATTTGCGGGCTATCTGCCAGTTGATGCGTATAGCCTTTGCCGAACCGATGTGCAGATATCCGTTGGGTTCGGGAGGAAAGCGCGTGTGTATTTTAAGATCAGGGTTATTTCTCAGATCTTCGTCGATTATATCGTGTATAAAGTTGCCGTTTATTTCCTCAACTTCGGCTTCGGTTTTCATTTCTTCTTTGTTTTCCATTTGAGTATGACCTTTCTGACTGAATCAAAGCGTTGCGGCAAGCCCGCGCACACGCTCCACGGTGCGCTCCATACCGATTATATGGATCACCGTATAAAGATCCGGTGAATTCATTCTGCCGGTAACGGCAACGCGGATAAACATACTTACATCGGCAACACTGCCGCGGAATGCGGCGGGATCAGCCTTGTACTGTCTCATATCGGCAGCATAGCCGAGTCCGGCTGCTATCGTCTTTATTTTTTCAAACCATGCGTTGGGATCGTCGGCATAGTCGAGTGTGTCGGCAAATGCGCCGAGCGCCGCCTTCACGTCCGCACGGTCAAAGCTTTCGGGTATCTCGTCCTCGCGCGTGAACAGCTCATCGTAGAAGAAACTCACGAACGACTTGACCTCACTCCAGAGACCGTAGTCCTTGCGCGGCTTCTTGCCGCCGCGTCCTATTGCAAGTATCGACTTTGCATAGGCGGGGTCGCGGTCGAGCAGCGCGAAGAAATCTGGATCGTAGACCTTCGCCCAGCCCGCAAGCTGAGTGTAAACATCGTCCGCGCTCATGCGGGAGACAACGTTTTTGGATACGTCCTCGATCTTTGCACGATCGAAAAGACAGCCCGACGCACACATCTTCTTTATATCAAATTTGAAATCGGTAAAGGGCTTGTCCGGGTTCTGCATCCTCCACTCCTCAAAGTTGGAGTTGAGAACGGTAAGCAGATATTCCGATACGGCGGCAGGCGCATAGCCGTCGCGCTCGTAGTCGTTCATATTCGCGCCGAGATCGCGCTTTGAGAACTTCTTTTTGTTGCCGTTCTCGTCAAGCCGCATGATCTGCGCGGTGTGCAGATATTTCGGCAGTCTGAAACCGAGATAGCGGAAAAGCTGGATGTGCTTTGCCACGCTCGGCAGCCACTCCTCGCCGCGTATGACGTGCGTGGTACGCATGAGGTGATCATCCACCGCGTGCGCAAAATGGTATGTGGGGATGCCGTCGCTCTTGAGCAGCACAAAATCCTCATCGTTCTCGGGTATTTCGAGCTTGCCCTTGACAAGATCGGTAAAGGGCGTTTTCTTTTCCGGGTCGCCGTCGGCAAGAATGCGCAGCACGAACTTGTTGCCCGCGGCAAGGTTACGCTCAACGTCCTCTATCGTAAATTCGCGCAGGCGTCTCATCGCCGCCTTCTGCTCGGCTTCGGTCTCCTCGGTCCACTCGCGTGACTTCACCTCCGCCTTTTTATCGACGGCTTCAAGCGCGCGCAGCTCCTCGTCTGTCGTGAAGCAGGGGTATGCCTTGCCCTCGGCGACCAGCTTTTTGGCATAAACGTGGTATATATCCCCGCGAAGACTCTGCTTATATGGTCCGTAATTTCCGCGGTCGACGATCTCGCCGTCATCGCCGATGGCGGCTCCCTCGTCAAATCTGATGCCGTAGCGCGCCAGAGTATTTATAAGTCCTTCGGCTGCTCCGGGGACCTCGCGCTTTGCGTCGGTATCCTCGATACGGAGGTAAAAAACTCCGCCCGACTGGTGCGCAAGTCTTTCCCCGACCATTGTCTGATATACTCCGCCTATATGAACAAATCCCGTAGGGCTGGGTGCAAAACGTGTGACCTTGGCTCCCTCCGGCAGATCGCGCGGCGGATATTTTGCTTCAAGCTCCTCCGGCGTCATCGTGACATCCGGAAAAAGCAGCTCGGCTAAACGACTGTAATCCATGCTGACCTCTTTATCGAAATTAAAAATATAATTATTCTTTATTTTACCACAAACGACCGCTCTTGTCTACACCGGAATCGATCTTTTCACGAAAAATCGATCATTTTCCGCTTCTGTAAGGTCCGAGAACGCCGTTTTCCATCGAAAAGATGCGATCTGCGCGCTCCGCTATCGACATATCGTGAGTTACCATTATGAGAGTCTGCCCCATGACTTCCTTGGTCCTTAGCAGCAGCTCAAGCACTTCGTCGGCGTTGCGGCGGTCAAGGTTTCCCGTCGGCTCGTCCGCAAAGACGACCTGCGGACGGTTAATGAGAGCCCGCGCTATCGCCACGCGCTGCTGCTGACCGCCCGAGAGCTCGCTCGGAAGGTGGTGCAGCCGGTCGCCGATATCAAGCGTTGCCACGAGCTTTTTCAGGTGCTCCTCGTAGCTCATATCCTCCTTATTGCACATGAGCGTGGGGATAAGTATATTTTCAAGAGCCGTGAACTGCGAGATGAGGTTGTGGTTCTGGAACACCATTCCTATGAAATTACCGCGGAATTCCGCCAGTTCATCGGCAGACATCGACGTTATCTCATTTCCGCGGACCGTGATCTTTCCGGAGTTCGGGCGGTCAAGCCCCGCCAGAATATGAAGAAGCGTACTTTTACCGGAGCCCGATGTTCCGATTATCGCCACAAATTCGCCCTCGTACACATCAAATGTTGCGCGGTTAACAGCCGTTACGACCGTATCGTACTGACGGTACTGCTTTATGACATCGCGCGCCTCAAGTATTTTTCTTTTTTCCTGCATATCGTCTCTCACCTTCCGCTTATTCGCCGAGCTGCGCGTGCGCAACTCTGTCGCGTTTTTTTATGTACTGCCTGTACGGGGCAATGGCGGATGCAAATCCGCACGCTGCGGCAACTATCAGGCATACGGCGCACGCCGCCCACGGCATTCCGAAGCTGTGACGCACCGCCTCGGTGAATCCGTATTTCGGCAGCCAGTTGTCAAGCAGCATGAATGAAAGATATCCGCTTATGCCACCGAGAGCAAGGCTCACAATGAATGATGCAACGGCTGTCACTCCGCCGGAGAACAGATGCAGCGAACGCAGCTTTTTATCTGTGGTGCCGAACGCACCGAGCATATAAAACTCCCCTTCCCGCTTTGAGAAGAACATCGACTGCGAGAAGAACCACACGAGCGGAGAAAATGCCAGCGCAGCGGCAAGGCACACCACCGTCACGCCGCGTATGTCGGTCATATTCCGCGCCCGGGCATATGACGCGTCAAGGCTGTCATATACCGAGTATCCCGGGTAACCCGAAAACAGCTCGCGCACGCCCTCGAACGCTGCACGCACATCGTCGCGTCCGACGCCGCCGCTGAGATACACCTCGGCTTTCCTCACCTCGGCTTCCTTGCCGGTGACCCTGGCATAAAGCTCAGGCGACATTCCCACGTTGAAGCAGTCCTCCGCCCTTCCGGTATCTATCACAGCGCCTACACGAAGCTCTATGAATTCAAATTCGCCCTTGCTTATCTCCTGTTCAAGATTCAGCCGGACATCGGTCACCGGTAAGATAGGCGATGTCGAACCGGTAAACAAAGCAACCTTTATCGTATCGCCGACCTCAAAATTCAGTTCGCGCCCGTTGTATATGTACTCGCTTACCGCTACGGTGTACGGGTCGGAAAGCACCGAAGCAAGATCGCCGCTGACTCTCCAAAGACCGTGCGACGTCACAGTGTCAATGAGCAGCTTGTCGAGCGACATATATTTTGCACTGTTCGTTGCGATATTTTCGCCGTCCTGCGCCTTCACCGATGTATAATGCCGGCTGCCGGCTGCACGCCGCGAGATAACGATATGGCTGCGCCATTCGGATACCGCCGTGCTTACGTCCCACAAAAGATGATCCACATTCGCCACATCCGATGCAAGCTCAAGATCCGTATCGTCTATCCCCCCGGCAGCCGAAACTATAAACTGAGGCGCCGGAGCTGCGTCCACATCGGCGCGGCGGTCGGAAAGGAATATGCCGCAGAGAAACACCGTACTGAACGAGACCGCGCCGACGAGCAATCCCGCAAAATAGCGGCGGAATCGGAACATACCGTAAAGCTCATACGTTGCCGGAAAGCTCTTGCCGAATATATAAGCCGAGCGGCGCGGCGATGAGACAAGGTTGGAATTGTCTTCGGCAGCAAGCAGCGATACAGGCGTTTTTTTTGAAAGCACCAGCACCGGCAGAGACGTTGCCGCAAACACCGCGCAAAGGTCAAAAAGCAATGCCCACAGAATGTTTTTACCGCCGAATGCAAACTGTGCGCCGCGCGGCAGGTATATTAGCGCGTCAAGCCCCGCGCCGCAGACCATCGCGGGCAGAAATGTTAGCGCAGATATCATAAAAAGCTCCCATGAGGCTGTCTCGAAAAGCTTTTCAAATCCGGCGCCGAACGACATATAAACACCGTACATGAACTTATAATGGTTGGTGCGGATGTTGAAAAGTATCATCAGCGCGACTGCGGCAAACGCAAGAGAAGCAATAAAAAACACTGTCCTGTCAAGCGCAGCCCGTGCCTCCGCCTCTTCTGTTAAGGTTATCCGCTCGGTGTAATATGTGTTCGATGCAGCGCCGCGGACAGAATAATAGCTCAGAAAATCATCGGCACGCTCGCGCGAATCATTGTCAAGAAGTATATGCATCTCATACCGCGTAACACCGCCGGCAGCCTTGTATGATTCAAAGGAATAGCTCTCATACATCCTTTTGTCCGGCGTAAGATGCTGAGCGACCCACAGTCTGCCGTTCTCTATCGCGGTTTTTTCATCGGATGTAAGACCGTCAACGATAACATGGCAATCGGCTGCGGCATACGCCTCGCGCCGCTCGGTGGCAAGCCGCAGATCGGTATACACCATGCCCGCCCAGAAAATGAACTGCAGCGCAAAGCAAGCCGCAAAAAACGGCAGATATTCGGAAAACCCGCGCGTTACCGAGCGAAAAGCGCAGGATACATTGCGCCATGAAAAGAACCTGCTGAGAAACCCCAAGGCGTTTTTCAACCTGCTTCCCGGCTTAAAGACATATACGCGCCTGTGGTCAACATATTTTTCTTCAAACACGACGAAACTCCTTGTTAACATGATGATTCATTATACTATTAATCAGCATAAATTTCAAGGTGCGGAGAAAAGCTTTTTGTGTGCATAATGTATATCTTTTTTCTTTACCCCAAAAATGAGTATTAAGAAAATGTAACATTTGAAATTCCGCTTGAAAAAAAGTGCGGTTTGATGTACAATATAGGCGAAAATGTTCTATTGGGACATACCATTGTTAAAAAAATAACAATACATAAATCAAAGGAGAAAACCACATGACCAACAACAAGTACATCCTTGACTGGGTCAAGGAAATGGCTGACATGACCTGCCCCGACAAGATCGTCTGGATCGACGGCAGCGAGGAACAGGCTGAAAAGCTTCGTGCCGAGGCATGCTCGACCGGCGAAATGATAAAGCTCAATCAGGAGCTTCTTCCCGGCTGCTATCTGCACCGCACCGCCATCAACGACGTTGCCCGCGTTGAAGGCAGAACCTTTATATGCACACCCACAAAAGAGGAAGCCGGCAATATCAATAACTGGATAGAGCCGAACGAATGCTACGAAAGACTTAAAAAGATCTACCGCGGCTCCATGAAGGGCAGAACGATGTATGTCATCCCCTACTCCATGGGCATTGTGGGCTCCGATTTTGCAAAGTACGGCATTGAGCTTACCGACTCCATCTATGTCGTGCTCAACATGCTCATCATGACCCGCGTCGGCAACGATGTGCTTGATGCCATCGGAGACAGCGACAACTACATCAAGGGTCTGCACTCCAAGGCTCAGCTCGATGAAAACAACCGTTACATCTGCCACTTCCCGCAGGACAACACCATCTGGTCCGTCAACTCCGGCTACGGCGGAAACGTGCTTCTCGGCAAGAAGTGCTTCGCTCTGCGTATTGCTTCCTACCTCGGCCGCAAGGAAAACTGGATGGCTGAGCATATGCTCATTCTCGGCGTCGAATTCCCGAACGGCGAGACCAAGTACGTCTGCGCCGCATTCCCCTCTGCCTGCGGCAAGACCAACCTCGCAATGCTCATTCCGCCTGAGGTATACCGCAAGAAGGGCATCAAGACCTGGACCGTCGGCGACGACATTGCATGGCTGCGCATAGGCAAGGACGGCAGACTCTGGGCTATGAACCCCGAGAACGGCTTCTTCGGCGTTGCCCCCGGCACCAACGAAAAGTCCAACCCGAACGCCCTCCACACCTGCATGAAGGACACCATCTTCACCAACGTGTGCCACAACCTTGACAACAACACCGTATGGTGGGAAGGTCTTGACAACAATCCTCCCAAGAACGCTCTCAACTGGAAGGGCGAGAAGTGGGACTACGCCAAGTATGACAAGGCTGACAAGATCAACACCTCGGGTGCTCATCCCAACAGCCGCTTCACTGCAAAGGCAGTCAACTGCCCCTGCCTCTCCAAGGAATTCAACAACCCCGCAGGCGTTCCCGTTTCCGCCATCATCTTCGGCGGCAGACGCGCCAAGACCGCTCCGCTGGTATACCAGTCCACCAGCTGGCAGAACGGTACCTTCGTCGGCTCCATCATGGCGTCGGAGACCACAGCAGCTGCTGCCGGCGCGATCGGCGTTGTGCGCCGCGACCCGATGGCAATGCGTCCCTTCGTCGGCTACAACATGGGCGACTACTGGCAGCATTGGCTTGACATGGGCAAGATCATTCCTCACGCTCCGAAGATCTTCCACGTCAACTGGTTCCGCACCGATGCCGACGGCAACTTCATTTGGCCCGGCTTCGGCGACAACCTCCGCGTTGTTGACTGGATCCTTGCCCGCTGCGAGGATAAGGTCGATGCAGACCTCACCGCTATCGGATATGTTCCGAAGCCCGAGGACATCAATATCGAAGGTCTTGACGGCATAACCGTTGACACCGTACGCGACCTTGTAAGCGTTGATAAGGAAGCATGGCTTACCGATATCGAGAACATCAAGGAATTCTACGCTCAGGTTGGCGATCACGTTCCCGCCGAGATGTACGAAGAACTTGCCGCCCTCGAAGCAAGACTCCGCGCATAAGTTGATATTATCCGGGCGGCTGCTGCATTTTTGCGGCAGCCGCCCTTTTTTCGCTTGCGAAATAACAAATTATCTGATATAATTTTTAAAAACCACTCCGCTCCGGACGTTTTTTTCTGACATATATAAGTGAAGGGCAGCAGAACGCGAAAGGAGAAAGCATGGACCGACAAAAAGGACATCCCGCAGACGAAGACATCATTGAAATGTACCTGAAACGCGATGAACGCGCAATAAGCGCTACCGACCGCAAATACGGCAGAATGATCTTCGGTCTGGCATTCGGCATTCTTGCCAACAGATGCGACAGCGAGGAATGCCGTAACGACACATATCTTGCCGTATGGAACGCGATACCGCCGGCGCGTCCGTCGGTCTTTCCCGCCTTTATTGCGCAGATAGTGCGGCGCATAGCGCTCAACCGCTACGAAGCAAGGAACGCAAAAAAGCGCGTACCGTCAGAGTTTACCGTATCCATTGAAGAGCTTGGTGACTCGCTTCCGGAGCCATGCCGCGACATTGAAGCCGCCGAGCTTGGCAGACTCATAGACGGGTATGTGCGCAGCCTCAGCGAACGCCGCCGCTATATGTTTGTGGCGCGTTACTATATGTCAAAATCAGCCGCCGCAATAGCCTCGGATATGGGGATAACACGGTCCGGCGTACATAAGGAGCTTGCCGCTGTCCGCGCCGGTCTGCGCGAGCATCTTGAAAAGAACGGAGTGTATCTATGAAAAAAGAACTTTTGACCGAAGCCCTCGGCACGCTTGCCCCCGATATAATAGGAAACTGTCTTACGACCGAAAAAAAGCTGAAAAAAAAGCGCGCTGCGCGTTTTTGCTCCGCTCTTGCCGCCTGTCTTGCAATTATTATTGCAATTCCCATCGGGATCACGGCTTTCCGCAGTGCGTCTTCGGGCAAGCGCGACTATAACAGCGTAGTATGGGGCGTGCCGGCAAACGTTAAGCCGGAAATTTCCGACTTTTCATCATCCGAATGGAACGGTGTGATGATCTCATGGAAACTCAGCACGGCAATTGAGCAAAACCCCGGCAGTGTGTTCTGCTTTGTGCTTTCAGCTATCGGATCGGAAGCGCATGACGACGAATGCTATCGCGGTCTTACGGAAAAAAGCATCGACTGCGTTATTGCCAAGGGAACGCTTTACATCTTTTCGACCGCCGATGAGCTGATAAAAGCATTCCGCGAGCTCGGGATCTCCTCAGAGCACAGACTTACCCTTGCTGAGAAAAAGCAATTTGAGTCGGACGCGGGACTGCTCGATCATATTCCCGCAATAAAATACACCGTCAGTGATCTTGAAGGCGTTGACTCAGGTATGATAACTGTGTGGAACCACTATCCACACATGAGCGATGTATGCTACGGAAAAGATCGCAATACCGTGCATTTGGCATATGCGCTCAGCTCCCTTCTCACCGAGGTCAAGCGCAGGGATGAGCTGATAAACATAACCGTGTGGGCAACGGATCACGGCATACTCAACGCAATAGCATCGGAATACGACAGCATCTGGACCGCGGAATACGTCTCAAAATACATTATAAACGGGCATTTCTCGTGCCGCCCCGAAGACCTTACGCCTTCTCTGCTCGAAAAGCTCAGTCACACGCCCGGTGTAAAAAATATCGATATATCGGTTTCAATGCAGATCGACGATCCCGAGTGACGCCACGCGGATCGCCCCGGTATGCGGCTGTAAACGACCGGCTTTTTCCGACCGTCCGAAAATTTCGGAACCAACTTCATCGGGGGTGTTAAAAAACTCAATTTGAGTTTTTTAACACCCCCATACTTATGTTTTTTACTTATTTCCGACTCCTGCCTTTGCAATGGCTGTCTTCTGTGCTTCGGAAAGCGAGCCTATATGCGCATCGGCATATTTTTCGTTAACCGCAATAAGGTGTACACGCTTCTGCGTAGCGAACGTAACGGTCGTAAAACCGTTTGTAAAGACCTTCTCGCCGCCGTACGGCGCAAAGCTAACGGTATAATTGTTCTTTGAGCTGCTCTCGCCGTTTTTCAGCCTGAAGGAATAAAGCGGGTCGTAGCTTCCGAAGTCCACAACAGCCCAGCTTATGATCTCCGGCATATCCGAAAAATTCTTATCATAGTAATAAAAATCCTTGCGGTCGCACTCTGTGTAATAAGTCTCATCGTCACTGCGGCGCAGCGGGAACCTCTCGGACGGTTTCATCACGATATATTCGCCGGTCCCCGAATTCTTGATATTGAAGTTTTTGTCTCTTGACGAATTGCCGTCAAAGACAAATACCTTGACGCCCTCGGGGATCTTCCAGAAGGTTCTGAAATCTTCAACCGTTGCATGAAGCTCATGCGAGTCCGAGTTATAGCACCAGACCACAAATGTCTCTCCCGGTGTAATGACGCCGCCGCTGTATCCGGGGTTGACGGGACGCGCCACGTCGGTATTCTTCCAGTACTTGTCGTACTCGCCCCACGGCGCGTCGGTCCAGTCGCTGCCCGGAAGGATCGGGGTGTACTCCTGCACCGAACGTTCAAACCACGTTGAAACGCTCGTTGCTCCGCTGCCCTGATAGCCTATCATATAGTCGAAAATATTGATCGCTCCCGTTGAATTGTTGTACATTTCAAAGCACTCAAACGGATCGCCGTTCGGGCTTGCCTTGTACGCCGCAAGCGCGGAGTCGCCGCCGTACTGGTCGGCTGATATCTCGGTTATGATAAGCTCGGGGCGGTTATTGTTGTTGACGTGCACCTCGTTTTTTGCCGCCTGTGTGCGCACGACCGAGGTCTTTATTTGAGCAAACACAGCCTTCTCTGCCTCGTCCGGCTGCCCCACAGCCGACGTCGCATAGTCGTTTACACGCTCAAGATGCATACGCTTGTTTGATGCAAACGATGCCGCCGTATAGCCGTTCTGTTCCTTCGGCGATGCAGTCGCCGGGATGTAGCTTATCGTCCAGTTGGTTTTTGCCTCAGCTCCGTTATTTTTGAGCTGAGATGCCAGCGGCTCGCTGCCGAAATCGACCACAGCCCAGGATATCACCTCTTCAAGCGTTTCGTATGTCGCATCGGTGTAGGGGTGATGGCCGTTGTCGCGTTCAACATCATATTTCTTGTCAAACGAACGGCGCAGCGGGAATCTCTCAGACTGATGCATGATGAGATATGTCCCCGTGGCATTGTTTTTGAGCTTGAAGTTGTTGGGTCCGTCAACATCGTTGCCGTCAAGGATGAACACCTTCACTCCGTCCGGAATGCTCCAGAAGCGGCGGAACTGCTCAACGGTGCAGTTTATACGGTGCGACGCCGCCGAATAGACCCACACAACAAATGTTTCGCCGGGCTTCACTGCGCCGTCCACACGAGCGGGGTTGACGGGACGCTTCACATCAGACTTTTTCCAATAGGTATCATACGCCGTGTATGCAGCATCGATCCAGTCGGCGCCCGGCAGAAGCGGGGTGTAGCACTGTATCGAACGCTCAAAGAAATCCGGGCTTTTGGCGGGTGACGCCCCCTGATAGCCTATCATATAATCGTACACATTAAGCTCACGGTCGGAGTTGTTGTATACGGAAATAAACTCAAACACATCGGAATTCGGGTTGTTTCCCGCATCCTCGTTGTACTTGGGATTGATATTTGCCGCGTTGTCCTTTGCGCCGTACTGGTCAACGCCTATCTGAGTTATAAGCAGCTCGGGATATTCCTCTGTTCCGCTGCCTGCTGCCGTTACCGTGTACGGCACGGTACCCAATAACATCAACATAGATAAAACCGCCGATATGATCTTTTTTTTCATTTCACACACGCCTCTTGTGATCTTTCAAGCACCGCTCAGTCACGGTAGATTGAACGGACCCACTTGCCGTCCTTGAAATCGTATCTGAAAATACGCGCCGTTGAGTTTTCGCGGATGCTTCTTGTCGGCTGACCGTCGATAAACACTATCGCCGCGCCGTTGTCCATAGCAAATCCGAGATTGTATTTCGGATTTTTTTCCTTCATGATAGCAGAATCGAACTCAGCCCACTTGTCGCTGTTTCCGAAATGGGGACCGTAATAAATATTGACAAGATCGAGTCCGGGGAAGAACTTATATATCGAATCCGGCACGGAATAATAGTCGTTCCAGCCCATATAGGTCCAGCACATACCGCCCGCACTGCCGCCGCAGCAGATGACACCGCGGTTATATGCCTCGGCAAGATACTCGTTGACCTTGAACTTTTTCCACACCATGTCCATATATTCGCTCTGACCGCCACCGACACAGATGATATCGGCATTCACTATCTTGTCGCGCAGCTCGTCGGGATCGTAAAGCTTTGTGACAAGCGTTATCGCCTCCACATCTTTTGAATAGCGGCGGAACGTGTTTACATAAGACTCGACATTGCTGACGGTATCCTTACCTGCCGTGCAGAGTATCACAACACGCGGATTTTTCTTTTCCGCCAGCTTTATTATCTCCGAATATATTTTCGTTGAAGCCCCGCCGCCGGCAATAACAGCCTTTTTTACAACAGGAACTGCCGGCTCGGTCGTTGTCTCCGGCTCCTCGGAGGTCGGCTCCGCCGTAGTTTCCGCGGTCGTCGCCGGTGTGGAGGCAGTACCGGTCGGAGCATCCGTTGCGGAGTGATCCCCTTCCCCGCGCTTGCAGGCGGCAAGGCATAAGCAAACGCATACGGCAATTCCAGCCAGTATCGCCGCCGTGAGTCTGAATGAGTTTTTCATAAGAATGCGCTTCCTTTCTTCGGGCACCGTCATAGGGTCCCCGGCGCGGTGTCCCCCGCACTGTCTGCGGGAGACACCGTAGTGAAATTGTTTTTCCATGTTGACAGCACAACGTTGCTTCTTGTAAGCGACACACCCGGCGCGCATTTTATGTCGTTGAGAACACGCTGAAGCGAGGAACTGCTTTTTGTAACTATTTTAAGGAAGAAATCGTAATCCCCCGTTATGTAGTGCACCTCGGATATTTCCGGATGCTTCTGCATATGCGCTATGAATTCGTCGTTGTACTTCGGATGCTCGACGCGCACATATGTAAGCGCGGTGATATCCATACCCACCTTTTCATAGTCGATAACAGCCGTGTATTGCTTGATCACACCGCTGTTCTCAAGCTTTTTTATTCGCTCAAGCACCGAAGTTTCGGAAAGGTGTATCTCCTTTGCGATATTCGTGACCTTTGTGCGCGCGTTCTGCTTGAGTATCGAAAGTATCTTCTCGTCTGTGCCGTCCATTTTGGCTCCTGTCCGGATGCGGCGGGATTCACTCCGCCATGTATTTTTTCTTTCCGATAACGACCGCTCCGCCGACCGCCGACATGAGTGCCAGCGCCGCAAAGACGGCAGCTCCGTCGCCGGTGGAAGGCGATGGATCTGTGGGATCGGTCTCGACCGGCGCGGGTGCGCTGCCGTTCGTGTACTTACCGTCAATGAGCTTCACCTCACCGTGTCCCGCAGCCATTGTGGGCGCGGCATCGGTGCCTATGGTCTGGAAGAACACATTGCCGCCGAGAGCAGTGTTCATGTCATATGCCAGCTTGCCCGATATCACATCTTCGCCGGTGATGTTTGCGGCAAGATCAAGATATGCGCCTTTTTCGTATCTTTCGGAATCAGCACAGCCGGGAGTGTAGAAGTTGCCGGAGATATTGCCCTCTGCCATCGCTTCCCCATACTTGCACCAGAAGAACACACAGGACTTCATTGAGCTGTCGGTGGTCTTTACCGTACCGGTGACAAAGCAGTTCTTTATCTCGGCAGCAGTAGTGCCGTTGAAGTAACCGATGAGTCCGCCTGCCTCGCAGCCGCCGGTAACGTTGCCCGTGTTATAGCATCCGCCAAGCTTGGGCGCGTGACCGTCGGTGCCGTAAGCGTAGGCGACTATGCCCGCTGCGGTATCCTTGTCGGTGGAGATATCGCCCTCGTTTCCGCAAAGCTCGAAGATATAGTCACCCGAAGCTGTCTTGTTTGCACCGCAGGAACCGATAATACCGCCCGCCTGCTTGAGCGCGTGAACATTACCGAAATTGATGCAGCGGCGCACGGTCGTTATGTGCGAAAGACCGCCGCATATTCCGCCGGCTTTGTATTTTGTGCTGTCGACCGAACCGTAATTGAGGCATCCGCTGAAGTTTACAACGCCCTCGCTTTCACCGGCAATGCCGCCGGCTGCCCATTTTTCGTTGGCGTTGACGATATTGCCGTAGTTTACGCAGTCAACAAAATCGACCGATGATTTTTCGCCGAGACGTGCAATGATACCCGCGGCGCATCTTCCGGATGTGTTTGTAATATCCGAATAGTTCGTGCAGTTCTTTATCGTTCCGGTATTGCTGCCCGAAATATAGCTTACGATACCGCCCGAGCTGTCGCCGGTGGCGGCAACGGTCGCCGCACCGCCCACAGTACCATTGGTGCAGTTTTCGATAACGAATTCCTCGACCGGCCACGCAAAAACGCCGCCGAGAGTGTCGCCGCCCTCAATAACACCGATGTTGGAGCAGCCGCGTACTTCGGTCTTAGCCTCGGCTCTGCCGATAACGCCGCCGGCTACGTAGCCTACGATCTTACCGGTGTTTGAACAGTCCGTAATGACGGTCGTATCGTCTCCCTTGCCGATAAGGGCGACCACGCCCGCCGCTCTCTTTGTGTCTTTGGCATCACCGATAACATCGGCATTGTTGATTATCTTTTCAAATCTTGCGCCGGGAACGGCATTGCAGGCAAGCGCCGCAAGCACTTCCGCCGATGTATTTTCGACCTTGCCGTCAATAACAAGATCCTTTACCGTACCCTTTACGTTTTCAAACACGGGAACCGATACCGTAAGCTTGTGTCCCTTGCCGTCAAGAGTACCGGCAAATGTGCCGACGTATGTTGCATCGATCCTGATATCGGCAGTAAGATAATAACTGCCGGTCTGATCCATAGCGGCAAACGACGCCGCATCGGAAACGGGAAGCGCCTCTGCTTCATCGTCCTTGGCAAGTACGCCGACAGACGCCGCAGTCATGAGGCTCAGGACCAGAAGAAATGACATAAGGAGCGAAATGTGTTTTTTCATTTTTGCACCGTGACCTTTCCATCCGCCGCGTTGGGGCGGATACCGCTGAAAAAATTTTTCCGGCAGTGCCGGCAAACGCCGGCACCCGCCGGAAGTCATTATATCACATCAAAAATCAAAATGCAATATTTTCTTAAATTATGTTCAAAAATATGATTTTCTAAGGTTTGTACGCGCTTTATCCTTAAAAAACTCGCATGAACCGTAAACATAACGCCCGACGCCGCACACGGCGCAGCGGTCATGTCACGGGTGAAAAGTCGATACCGGCACGCCGCGCCTGCTCCGCCTGTCTTGCGCGCGGGATGCGGTACACTCTGCCGTTCACCTCAAGCAGCGCACCGGTCTGATGGTAACTGAATCTCACACCCGCCGCTTCGCAGTCGCGGCTTATACGCCTCACCCAGCCAAAACGGCAAAGCCGCGCTCCCGCGCCGGATTCTCCGCCCGCAGTTACCGATTCGACCGCCCCACCGGAAAGATATGCGGTAAGGTCGATCTCCTCAAGCAACGGCTCGCACACTATCATACGGTGCTTTATCGGCGCGGCAAGAAAAAGCGGAAGCCTTTCGTCGGCGCGCCTCTGATTTTCGCAGGTGCATCCGACAGTTACGTTCGGATATCCATCGCCCCAGTCGGGCGGCAGTGCAACGCCGAAGCGCGCAATGCGCTTTGTTATAAATATGAAGTGAAGGTCCGGCCGCCGCGCTATCATGCTCCACGCATCGGCGCGCCATTCATCCGCTTCCTCCAAAAAGAAATCCGATGAAAAGCAGGTCCATACCGTGCTTCCCCACGGTATGGCGGGACCGTTTCTGCCCATGCGCACCGGCAGGTCAAAATCGGCGTTTTTGCCAACAGCCGAAGCATTGCGCTCATATCTGCCGTCTATTCGGTAAACATAGCAGTTTGCGCAGCCCTCGCTGAGCTTAACGCAGCCGTGCCACGGATTCCATCCGTTTTTCATTGCGTGTCACTCGGTGTCGGAAGGCTCACGTTTGATATCGTTTATCTCGCGTATAAATGTCTCAACGTCGGTAAATTCACGGTACACCGACGCAAACCGCACATAAGCCACGGCATCCGAAGCCTTGAGCCGGCGCATGACCATCTCGCCGATATCGCCCGACGGTATTTCCTGTCTGAGTGAATTCTGAAGCTCGGATTCTATTTCGTTTGCGATCTGTTCGGCATTTACGGGACGTTTTTCGCACGCCTTGAGAAGCCCCGAAAGCAGCTTCGAACGGTCAAAAAGCTCACGCGTGCCGTTCTTTTTGATAACTACCAGCTGAACCGACTCGATCACCTCAAATGTCGTAAAACGCTTCTGACAGTTCAGGCACTCGCGTCTGCGGCGGATATTGTTTCCGTCTATGTTCTGGCGTGAATCAATAACGCGGCTTTCAAGACAGCCGCAGCTTGGACATCTCATTGAAAAATACCTGCCTTTCGCCGAAAACGGAATGCAAAAGCGGTAAATGATGCTTTTTGCATTCATATTCCGATTCAAACTACGATTATTTTATCACATACAAATGAATTTGTAAAGAGGTTTGAGGCTTTTATGCCTCGCCATGCTGCTCATACTCCCAATCCTCGACTATTTCTCCGAGTGTCGTGGGAGTTACAAATCCTTCAACCAGCCGGTCAAAAAGCGCGATCGCGCAGCGCTTGCTGTAACCGATGCCGCACGAAGCGTGATCGCTGCCGAAAGATACATTGACAGCGTATGACTTCACACCCGCACGGCGGACTTCATAAAGTCGGTAGTTTACGTTGTGTCCGCCCAATGACTGCACCTTGCCGCGTATCTGTGTAAGGCTGCGATACCCCGCACGATGCTGATTTTGTGGTTTGATGAGCTTGTTCATGGTTTTTCCTACGTTCCCCTCTTGCCCGGGAACTTCCTTTCTTTGTTCTGCCAGCGATTTTTTAATTTTTGTGAATTAATGAACGATTGGTGGCCCTGTGTGGAATATATTATCATCCGCCCCATTATTTTTTACATCGGTGGATGTTTTGTGACATTCGTCAAATTGTACTAAAAAACACCGGAATACCGCCAGTGCTTCGAGTTTTCCCATTCCAAGGTGGTGAAATTCATTTTTACGGAATTATTTTGCATAAAAATACCGTACAGCCGCTATATGCGAATTAATAAATCGTATACATATTATTAAGGATGAATAATTATCCTGGCATTCATATAATTTCCGCTTGACTTCAGCTTTTTTTATGTTATAATAGCCTTGACATGCCGAATATGCCGGCAGGCAAAAAATGAAAAATGTATTAATTATTCAAACGCAGAGAAGCGTATAATTATACCGCTTTTACGCGACAATACAGGTAAAATGAAAGAAAAAGGAAGAAAAAAAGGGCTTTTTGAAGCAATTGCGGGCATAAGCCGTGAAGCAATGACGGTGTTTTCCTACGGTATGAGCACAGTGGCACTGATCGGCGCGGCACTGATCACGCGCATTGCCTCGGCAATGAAGGAGGACCCACTCGGTGCGGTAAGCTACTATGCACCCATGCTTGAATACATAATGATGACCGTGCTGATAGTGGTGGCAGGCACCGCCGCATTTGACCTTATGGATAAGAAAAATAGACAGAGGCTGTAGCGCTTAACGCGCAACAGCCCCTCGTCTCTTTCTGTACAGCAAAACTGCGGCAGTGACCAGAACCAACACGATGCTTATGATCTGAGATGTTGACAAAACACCTATTCTCCCCCGCTCCGGATCACCTCGGAAAAATTCGATAATAAATCTCATCACCGGGTAAACAGTTAAATATGTGACCGCATTGATACCCTTTTTATTTTTTCCGATGGTAAAGAATAAAACCATCTGCACCGCAAACAGCAGCACAAGTCCCGCCGATTCTATAAGCTGTATCGGCAAAAGCGGAACGCCGAGCGGGGTCATTCCCACGCTCTCGGTGTAGGTATGCGCCCACCTGCCGCTGTACGGAATACCGTAGCAGCACCCCGCAAAGAAGCACCCAACCCGCCCCAATGCGTGTCCAAGCGGCAACACCGCAGCGTAAACGTCAAAAAGATCGGTTTCGTCGCGGTATCTGTGAGTATACAGGATAAGCGCAGTTACTCCGCCCAAAAGACCACCGTAAAACACAAAACCGCCGAAAACGAAGCTTTGCCAACTTAAGTTCAGTTCAATTATCTTGGGAAGAGTTACAATAATAAAAACGAGCTTTGCCCCGAGAAAACTGCCGAACATCACATAAACAACCGAGCAGGCAAGGTCAAAGACTGTGATTTTACGGACTTTAGCCAGAATAAGCGCGGCTACCGCCGCAAGCATCGCCCCCAAAAGAAACATCAGGCCATAAAGCGGTATCTCACGCCCCAACAAAGAGATCGAATCAGCCATATAGAACCTCCGTATGTTTAATGGGGACGATGCAGTGCAGTACCGTTCAGATCAGCTGAACAGTGAACCCGCATTTGCCGCACCGGATGCACCGATGGCAGTGCCGCAGATTATGCAAAGTCCGCAGGTGAAGAACGCGATAGTGCTGAAGACAGTCGCTACAATGCCTATCACAAGTCCTGCTGTCGCAAGGCCGGTGGGCTGTCCCGCCGCTTTAAGCTGTTTCCCGCCAACGATAGCAAGCACCAGCCCGACTACCGAAACCGGCAGACCGATAAGTGACAGATAGCCGCTAAGAACTCCGCACACAACACCGACAATGCTAAGCACAAATCCGGCTATTGTTTTTCCTTTTCCCATGATGTACTCCTTTCACTTGCATTTATTTCAAAAAGTCCCGACAGTGGCATGAACTTTTCTGAACAAAAATTAACGCTATACCTGCTTTGCAGCACCAAAAAACTGCAAACAGTCTCAATGTCTGCGCCTTTTGCAGCGTATTACAACAATTAATGCCGCAATGATAAACGCTGCGGCGGCAGCTATTCCCGCTTTTTTCACAGTCCACCTCGTAAATTATTTATTGTGTAACAATTTGTTACATCGTCATTATACCACGACTTACGAAGGTTGTCAACCGGATCGGGCTTTTTTTTCGCCTTTGAAAATAAAAATCATCATGTTGAACAAAAAATCACGCAACATTTTGTTACATATGTACAGCATTCCGGACATGAATCGCCCATTATGACCGCCGCGCATTAGTAACAATATGTCACATTTTTTCTTTTGAATAATGATAAAATATCGGTATAGAGTTATTTGAAATGAAAAAGGTCGGCAGGAGATGTTATGAAGGGTCTGCGGGAGATTCGCAAAAAAAGAGGCTTGAGCCAGCAAAAAGTCGCTATGGACTTGAATATAAGCCGCGAGGCGCTGTCGTACTATGAAAACGGAAAGCGCAGTCCTGATGTTTCCATGCTGATTGCACTGTCGGACTACTTCAATGTTTCGGTCGATTATCTGATACGCGGATGTGAATTTGATGAGATCTCTCATGAAAGCGGCGCATCTCCGTCAAAATAAAAGCGGCGCACCGCCGCTTTGGGATATGAATATTTTTCCACACGGCATATTATACAAAAGCTCAGGGTCAGACCCAATAAAGTCTGACCCTGAGCTTTTGTATTGTTACCGGCAGGATATCCAAAAAATCAATTCATCGCGCCCCGGCATCTTCACCGGAATATTCGCGGAATATTTCCGCCAGACGCTTTACGACCTCAGTCGGCTTAAGCTTATCGGCAGCATATGCACGGCGCAGAAGCGACGGCGGCACATGGTCGTCGTACTTTTCAAACACCGGGCATTCGCCCTCTCCGACAAGAGATTCACAGTCTATGCCCTCCGTCGCCGCCTTCTTCGCCAGTCCGCGTGCGAGGTCATAGCCGTTTGCGCCCTCCATTTTGAAAGTGATAAAGCAGCAGCCCTCATATTCGATCCCGCTTATGCGGAAATCATGTGCATTTGCCGCAATATAGCGTCTGAGCGTTCTGAACGACCGCGTTCCGAGCCACGGAAAGATGCACCACGAATAGCCTCCGAGATGTACTATCGAATGCGACAGCATTCCGGTGCTTCGCGCAAGCTGCCGCGCCGCCTCAAGCCTCTTCGCGGCGTTCGGCTTGAGATACGGATATGCCGTGTCCTCGGCGAGCACACGCTTCATGCGTTCGAGTATGCGCGTGTTTATCTCGCCGTAGTCGCCGGGCCACGATATCTCCATCTTGCCCTCTACCGGGTGAACATATATCAGCTTGCGGCGCACGTCAAGCTCTTCGACCTCCCACACTCTGCCCGCGAGCGCAAAGCGGTCGCCTACGGGCGGCGGTGTGGTGATAGTGCCTATCTCATCCGACTTCCATCTCACCGTATAGTCCTCGCTGTCCTTGAAAACAGCGTAAAACTTAAAGGATGACAGCAGCTTTTCACCCGCAAGACCGATTATCAGTCCCTTTTCCTCGGTCACCTCAAGAAAATCGTTCTCGCACATTGAAATGAGCAGCGTGCGGTAATCCTCCTTGGATATTTCCGCGAACGGCGGTAACGCAAGCACGCGCCCGGCAAGCTCACGCGGGCGCAACTCGCCCGATGACGCCGCAATGCTCAGCGTCTGGTGGAACGCAAGGCTCATCGGCATTTTTTTGTGACCCGGCGGCTCGATAAAGCGTTCTTCGATGTAAAGCTGAACTATCGCTATGGCGCGCAGCAGCTCCCACGGAATAAGCTGCGGCAGCGGCGTGTTCGGCAGTGCGTCCTCCTCGCGGAAGACCATCATCATCTCGGGCGGCTGACCGCGCCTGCCCGAGCGTCCGAGCCGCTGAAGAAAGCTTGTCACCGAGTTCGGCGCGCCGTTCTGAGCCACACGTTCAAGCCTGCCTATGTCGATGCCGAGCTCCATCGTGACTGTGGCGCAGGTCACGGCGCGGATGCCGTCATCCTTCATTTTAAGCTCAGCTTCCTCACGCAGCGCGGCGGAAAGGTTGCCGTGGTGAATGAGGAATACATCCGGCTCGTTCCGCCTTTTTGCTATCTGGCGCAGCGTGGCGGTCACATATTCGGTCTCCTCGCGCGAGTTTGAAAAAACAAGTGCCTTTTTATCCTTTACGCAGTCGTAAAGATACTCATACCCCGCGTCCAGCTCCGCCCTTCCGCCATCGTCCGGCGCATCCTGCGCACGCTCGGCTGTCTGGTCGTATGAGGGATTCTGAACATAAAAATGCTCCATTCCGAGCCGCCAGCGCAGCTTTTCGGGCGGCACCTGCGGTATGTCGGTGGCACGTCCGCTGCCCGCCGCAAGCCATGCGGCGGCGAGTCCGGGATCTCCGACCGTGGCTGAAAGCCCGATACGGCGCGGCGAATGCCCGATAAGCCCGGCAATGCGGCAAAGCTGGCATATTATCTGATTGCCGCGGTCGCTGCCCGTTAGTGTGTGTATCTCGTCGATAACCACAAAGCGAAGATCGCCGAATATGCGCGGGATATCATTCTGGCGGTTTACGAGCATCGACTCAAGCGATTCCGGCGTTATCTGAAGCACGCCGCGCGGCTCGTCAAGCATTTTTTTCTTGTGCGATGCGGCAACATCGCCGTGCCAGTGCGTGACCGGAATGCCCGTCATATCGAGCAGCTCTTCGATCCTGCCGAACTGGTCGTTTATGAGACTTTTCAGCGGAGCTATATAAAGCACTCCGACCGAGCGCGGCATATCCTCGCAGAGAAGCGACAGTATCGGAAAAAACGCCGCTTCGGTCTTGCCGGACGCCGTGGATGACGTAAGCAGCAGATTGTTCTCGGTGCAGAATATGCTTTTTGCAGCCGCCGTCTGTACGGCGCGGAGCGAATCCCATGAATGAGCGTAAATGTATTCGCGGATGAAATCCGGAAAACGCCCGAATATCTCGTTATCGTTCATTTAGGTATATCAGAAATCAATGTCGGAGGGATCAAATGCAGACTTTTTTACGGTCCCGCCATCCCCCGGTGTTCCGTCAGACGGTGCGGCGGCCTCTGCAGGAGCCGCGCCGTCATGCGCCGGCACGACCGACGCGGCAATGTCGGAGAAGCTGCGGTCCGGATTCTGCATGAGTATATTGAGCACCGTCATATAGTCGCGCAGCATTTCACGCGGGGTGATAAGCATATCGGCACCGGCGCGCGACAGGCAGATGCGCAAAAATTCCAGCTGTTCCTCCGGCGTTATACGCGCCTTGACGCCGTAATAGCGCGAATGCAGCGCCGTCATGCGCACGATCAGAGCCAGGAGCTCATCGTCGCCGAGACGTGCGAGCCGCAGGACAGGTCCCACGGTATTCTTCACGCCGGCAGCCTGGAAGCGGCTGTCGCAAAGGCGCGAGCGTAGCGCCTCGTAGCTGTAAAGCCCCCGGCGGGTGTCCTCAAGGAACTGCGGCGTGCCGCCGAGAACGATCTCAAGATACGGCGCGCGTCCCTGACAGGTGTCGTTGAACATGGCGAGTATCTTTTCGTAGTTGTTTTCGCGCGCCACGCGGTTGGGGATCTTGTAGAGGTTCACACATTCGTCGATGAACACAATAAGACCGCGATAGCCGAATCTGTGCGACAGTGCAGCCCACAGCTTGATGAAATCGTACCAGTTTGAATCCGAAATGATTGTCGAAACATCAAAGCCCAGCTCGCGCTTTGCCTCGGTCTTTGTGGTGAACTCACCGCGCAGCCACCGCAGGCAGGCGGCGCATTTTTCATCCTCGCCGCGTTCGGCGGCAAGATAATATTCAAATATGACCTTTGCAAAGTCAAAACCGCCGACCATGAACTCAAACCCGCGCAGTTCGCCGCGCACCGCCTCAAGCAGTGCCGTACTGTCATCGGGAGGACACTTTTCGCGCAGCGTGCCGAGCCACTTGGCAATTATCTTGCGCAGCGCGCCGCCGTCGGGCGATGCGCGGGATGCAAGATTTTTCATAAGCTCACGGTATGTCGCCACGCCCGCGCCGCCGCTGCCGTAAAGGCGCCGCTCGGGGGAGAGATCGGCATCTGCCGTCAGAAAGCCGCGCTCAAGCGCGTAACCGCGTATGAGCTGAATGAGAAAGCTCTTGCCGCTTCCGTAACGTCCGACAAGTATCCTCATCGAACCGCCGCCCTCATTCACAAGCTCGAGATCGGACAGAAACGCGGCGATCTCATCCTTTCTGCCTATTGCGATATACGGTGCGCCCTCGCGCGGCACGACCCCGGCAGAAACAGAGGCAAGAAGTGAGGCAAGTATTCTTTTCGGTATCTTTTCTGTGCTGTTGTCAGGCATTTCTGTGCTCCTTTACTTATTTTTGCCGGCGGCGAGGAGAGTCCGCACCTCGTCGGCATAGTCGTCGATAACGCGGTATGCACCGTCCGCTTCTTCAAGTATTATATCACCGAATATTTCCGCCGCGGCATCATTGACGGCGTCTGCCACCGCATCGGCAAGCGTGCCGTGCGCCGCGGCAAAAGCGCGCTCGGCAGCCCCGTCTCCTTCAAGCGCCGCCAGAACGAACGGAACATTCTCCGCAAGTGCCGCCGCAAGCCCTCCGTCCTCCGCCGCATCCGCATGAACGGTGTCGGGAGCCGACGGTCCCGGCTCTGCCGGCATCGCAGATACGCCGTCACCCTCGTCTGCAAACGCTTCGATAAGTTTGTCTGTGGTCAGCCACGACTCGGATTCTATCCGCGCGGCGTTTTCAAATGAAAGCGTATTGTTTTCGGGCAGCGGATCATAAAGTTTTTCATATTCCGGCATGGACTCCGGCTTCCGCGCGACCGTGCGGCGTGCCGCCGGCGGAAATTCCGCCGCAAAATACTCATCCACAGCCGCACGCGCAGCCGTGGGCAGCGGACCGAATGAAAGCCGCGACTTTATCCCCAACGCCGCCCTGAGGCGGTTTTCGGTATACTTCAGTATATCCGTAACCATAAAGCGTATTTCATGCGAGCGGGAAAAGGAACAGTATTCAACGTATATCCGCTTTTTTGCGCGCGGTGCGCAAAGAGCGCCGACATATGCATCACGCACTGTCTGCGTATCCCGCATTCCGGGCAGAAGCTGCCCGGTTTTCCCCGTCATGCCGCGGCAGGCGCGGAGAGCAGCCGATGCAGCCGCAGTCATATGCCTCTCGTAAAGCGGAGCCGCCTCGCCCGAGGCATATCTGCTTTTGTGCCAGTCATAATTTGAGCAGTACATGATGAGCGCCGCCTCGCCGCCGTCCTTTGTGTCAATGTAAAATTCACGCAGCGACGATGCGCCGAGGTAAGCCGCCGCCGGTATGCCCTCAAGCGCGTGAAACGGTGCCGGCAGCCTGTTTACAAGGCAAAGATCGCACACCCATTCGGAAAGCTGAACATCAAGTCGCGGATATTCGCCGCGATACGCCCGCCAGATAAAGCAGAGCTGCTCAAGCGCATCGGCGGCTGCGGACGTGCCCGAGTAAAGGTTTATCAGCTCATAAATGTAAAGGGTGATATAGCTGTAATCTGCCGGGGGCGCGTTTTTGCGCCGCACCTCTCCGCGCCACCAAAGGTAAAAGGCAAGCTGTGATGAATCAAGCTGAGAATATTGCGGCATATACGAAAAGAACGGGACCGCACGGCATTCCGGCGCGTTTTTGTGCTCATAATAAGCCGCATTGCGCAGAAACTGCTCGTAATAGGAATATCCGGTGTGCCACTTCATGACCGAGACGCGGTGCAGAAGTGTTCCCTCCGGCTCGTATGAAAGCTCTGGCTTTTCACTGCGCGCCGCATCCGGGTCATTCTGCGCGAGCCACCCGCGTCCGGCAGCGGCGTTAAGGCTCTCACGCGGAGGGATCCTGACGATATCGGCGGGACCGGCATCATTTTCCGCCTCCGCAACTATCTCAACGGCGTCAACAGACGCACGCGGCGCGGCGGTGGCGCGCCTGTGTCTGCGCGGCATAAGTCCGCTGACATCCCAAAAGCTGTCCGCCTCATCGTGCAGCGCGTTTTTTTCGTCTTTTTTGTCCGTTCCGACCATTATCCCACCTCCCGCCGTGTGATAGGTTAATATATTATTTTACCATGCTTTTTTATATATGTCAATGGGTACAGCCGAAAAGTACGCGAATTAAAAATTGAAATGAGCTGTTAAAAAATAATGTATTCAACAGTTTCTGGTAAACAACGGTCGGCAAAACGGCGGCGGGGATGCTAAAAAACTCAAAATGAGTTTTTTACATCCCCTACGTACTCAATCGTATTTCATTTTTATTATGCAGCGGATATTCGGAACAGCAAGGACCGCCACTGCCGCTATCCATGCGCCGGGATCACCGAAGCATACCGCCGCAAACGCCGCGAGCGATGCTGTGGAATCCACCGCGCCGCCGTTGACAAGCGCGGGCAGAAACGCGCATATAAGCACGCGCGCCACAAGCTCCGCAAATCCCGCCGTAAGAACATATCCCGGGCGGCAGATCCCCTGCGCGGCACTGCGTCCGACGAACAGAAGACCGAGGATAAAGTAAAGTATCATATCCACATAAAGATATGTATTGCCGAACCGCACGGTCGCCTCCGTTACTTTATCCGCACTCATGAAAATGTACTGGTATGCGCCGCCTATCGACAGCAAAAGTCCGACCGAAAGACAGACCGAATACATAACGAGCATTATAACAAAAGACTGAAGCGTGCCGCGGCGAATGCGCACGTATTCCTTTTTACCGTAATTCTGCGCGTTGTAGCCGAGTATTCCCGAGCCGAGACCGTTATAAAATGCCATAAGGAAGTTTATGAGCTTATTGGCGGCGCCGTAACCGTTCTGCGCCGGCGTGCCCGGCACCATGATCCCATCGGGCGCAAGGTCAAACTCAACGACCGCCCCCTGCATAACGATTATCCCGACCGCAAGCACCGAATACTGCAGACCGAGCGGTATCCCCTGCCCCAGATGAGCCCTGATATCCGCACCGCCTACGGCAATGTCTTCGCGCCTTATGCGCAGCTCGGGATAGCGGATGAATGTATAAATGAAGCAGAATATCACACTGAGCAACTGAGCCAACACGGTCGCAAGAGCGGCGCCGGCAGGTCCCATACGGAAGGAGACAAGGAACCAGATATCAAGACCGACATTCAATGCCGTGGATATCATAAGAAAGATGAGCGGCGTTACCGAATCGCCGCGCGCCCGCAGGACTCCGCATATGAGATTATAGAACATCTGCGCCACGGTCCCCGCAAAAATGATCACGCAATATGTGTAGGCGGCGTTGTATACCTCGCTGTTGTCCGGCGTTACGTTTATAACACCGAGAAGCCACGGCAGAAGCAATATCGACAGTACCGTAAGCAGTGCAGAGACCGCCAGCGAAAGATATATCTGAGTCACAAATGAGCGCCGCACGCCCTTATCGTCGCCCGCGCCGACACATTTTGCGGTGATAACGCTGAATCCCGCCGTGCAGCCGAATGCAAACTGTAAAAAGAAGAACGTAAGCGGGAACGTATCGTTGACGCCTGCGACCTCGCCTGCCGTGAGCACCTGCCCGCATATTATCGCATCGGTGAGCACATATATCTGTTGAAGGAAATACGAAAGAATTATCGGCAGCGCATAGCGGAGTATCACCCGCCACGGAGTACCGGATGTCAGATCGACCGGACGCATAAGTCCGCCGGATCTTGTTTTTGATGTCAAACTCATGTTTCAGACCGCCTTTCCCGATGAACGGCAGAAGATCATGCAAGGTACGTCCGCCGCCAGAAACCACCTTATTATACAATTCCGGCGGTGAAAAAACAAGTGGACAATTTGAAAAAACTTTTACGCGCAAAAGCCCGCGTATATGTTGAAATCATATACCTGTTTCCCGGTCGCATCCCTCCGGAAATATTATTTTTTTATTAAACCGGTCAAAAGGTCTTGAAAACAGCGTCGGGATGGGTTATAATTAATATGGAATACAATTTTGCCTGCACGCGCGGGCAGGAAAGGCATTGAAATGATAAGCAAAGAGATCGGAAAAGAACTTAACCGCGAAACACGCGAATTCACCCGTGCCGGCGATACCGAGGGCATGATGCGCGCAACGCTGCTTGAAGTCTACGAAGCACTTGTCGAAAAGGGCTACAATCCCACGAGCCAGATAGTGGGTTATATCCTCTCCGAAGACCCGACATATATAACAAACCACAAAAACGCACGCACACTCATAACGCACTACGACCGCGATGAGCTGCTTGAAGCAATGGTCAGATACTATCTCGGAGTATAACACCGTATGTACGGTATAGAATTTGTCCCGCTCGCCGAGGGCTGTCCCGCCCCCGGCTCGTTTGACTGTGCGCTGGCTCTCGGCTGCTTTGACGGCTTTCATACCGCGCACCGCGCGATAGCCGAAGAAGCGCGGTTGCTCGCCGCTCAGGATTCGCTCATTCCGGGCGTGTTCTGTTTTCGTGATCCGCCTGCGGCATTTTTCGGCAAGGACATCCCCGTCATAACCGATACGGCTGAAAAATGCCGTCTTTTTGCGCTTGCGGGGCTGAAATTTGCCTTTGTCGCCGATTTTGCGTCGATACGAGAAATGTCCCCGGCGGATTTTATGCGCGATGTGCTTTACGGCTTCTGCCGCTGCCGCGCCGCAGCCTGCGGATTCAACTTTTCGTTCGGCATAAATGCCTCGGGAACGCCCGACGACCTCGTCGGCTTTTTCGGGCATGACCGCGTACGCGTGCTTTCTCCTCGCACTGTCGGCGGCGTGCCGGTCAGTTCGAGCCGCATACGCACCATGATAGAGGACGGAGACATTGAGGAAGCAGCCTCTCTGCTCGGACATCCTTTTTCGGTTTCCGGCAGCGTCATCCACGGCAGAGGGGATGGCGTAAAGCTCGGTTTTCCCACAATAAATCAGATCCCCGCCGACGGCGCCGTGCGCGCGCGTGCGGGCGTATATATCAGCGCGGCGGTACTTGACACCGCCGGGGACTCTCCTGTGCTTCCCGCCGTCACCGATGCGGGAGTTGCGCCGACAATGGACACGACCGGTGTATTCCGCTATGAAACGCACCTGCTCGCCCCGCCCGACAGATCGCTTTACGGAATGTCGCCGCGCGTTTTTCTGCTGCGCAGGCTTCGTGATGAAATGAAATTCGACTCGCCCGAAGAGCTTGTCGCCCGTGTTGAGCACGACACAGCCGAGGCGCGCCGCTATTTTGACGAACATAAACCGGAAAGTTATTCGAAAAAAATCTCATTACCTATATGAAATACAGATATGAAGTCCGCAGTGCCGTCACGCGTCTCATCGCGGCGGCATTTGCCATAACGATAATTTTAATATCGGCGCTCACACCCGCCGGCGCTTCGGATGCCGCAGGCGCCCTCCCCTCGCTTGACGGTGTTGACGCCGCATATGTCCTGAACGCGGAAAGCGGGACTGTTGTATGCTCAAAAAATTCCGAGACCCCGTTTTATCCCGCGTCAACGGCAAAGCTGATGGCGGCTTATGTGTCGCTCGGACGTCTCGGCGACCGGCTTTCCGAAAAAATAACGATAACCACCGAAATGATATCCGGCGTCACAGGCTCGCGCTACGGTCTTTCGGACGGCGAAACGGTAACTGTGCGGGATCTCTTCTACATTGCGTTTGCAGGCTGCTACAATGACGCCGTTATGGTTCTGGCACGCCTTGCGGCGGGGGATCTCACATCCTTTATCGCCCTTATGAATTCTACCGCTACCGAACTCGGAATGACCGATACTCACTACACCAACCCGACCGGTATGCATGACAGACTCATGCGCACGACTGCTTCGGATGTAGGAAAGCTCGCTCTTGCGCTTTCGGAAAACGAATTTTACATGAGGGTGACGTCCGAGCCGAAATATACGCTTGAGGGCAGCGAGAAAAAGTTCACCGTGAGCAACCGCAACGAGCTTGTATCAAAGCTTCAGGGCGGCAAATATTACAACCAGCTGTGCCGCGGCATGAATGTCGGGATGACCGAGGAATCGGGTTATTCCCTCACCACAGTGGCAGCAAAGGACGGTACCACATACATCTGCGTAATTCTCGGCGGCATGGAGCCGGAGGGCGGCAAAAACACCGCATACACAGCGGCAAACGAGCTGATAGCATGGTCGTTTGAAAATTACAGCTACCGTGAGGTGCTTTCGGTCAAGACTGTGATATCGGAGATCCCGGTCACGCTTTCGTCGGATGCCGACACCGTGCTGCTCGTCCCCGCCGAATCGTTTTCCTGCTACCTGCCGAATGCCGCAGTTATAGGCACCGACATAACATTCACTACACATCTGACCGTTGACACGCTCGAAGCTCCCGTGAGCGCGGGAGTGACGTGCGGCTATATCACGGTTTCATATGACGGCAGGGATCTTTGCACCGTACAGCTCGTGACGCGCTCGGAAATCGCGGGCAGCAAGCTGCTCAAGCAGATGGAGGAAATACGCGAATTTTCGCAAAGCCGCGTTTTTATCGCAACGCTTGTCAGCGCGGTCGTGATAACGCTGCTTTACTATGCCATCCGCGCCTTTATACGCGCATCACATCAGCGCAAACGCGGCAGATACTATTGATGCTTGCGCATATTTCGGTGTTACGTATTCGTTTTTTTGAAATATGCGACAAAAACTATTGACACGCCGCGCGTTTGGATGTATAATTAAAGGTGTTGCAAAGCACTATCATTTCGGAGGCGGTTTTTAAATGTTTGAACAATTCAAAGCACTGCTTGTTGACGAACTGCAGGTTGAGGAGGATAAGATTACTCCCGAGGCTGAACTTTCCAACGACCTCGGCATAAACTCCATCGAACTCGCAGAGCTGGTCATGCGTTGCGAAGAAACCTTCGGTGTTGACATTCAGGATGACGACATTCACAACTTCGTCACTGTCGGTGACGTTGTAAAATACCTTGAGGGTCTCGAAAGCAAAAACTGAAAAAACAAATAAAAGAAGCTGATGCCACGGGTATCGGCTTCTTTTTTATATTCATAAAAACACACCGGCACATATACAATCTAACGAGAAATAAAGGAGGAATGTGCCATGAAGCAGCAAAAAAACGGCATTTTGCGCGTTGTGGTGATATACATCGCGCTTTCGGCGGCGTTCTGCCTGATATGCATCGGTATGGCGGCAGCTTTTGAATACGCCCGCGGGGGGGCGGAACCGCTCTCCGCAGAGCCGCAGCAAAAATATCGCGTGGTGATAGATCCCGGTCACGGCGGTGAGGACGGCGGCTGCTCGGGCAGAGACGGCACCACCGAAAAGGATGTAAATCTTTCGCTTTCACTTATGATGGCAGATATAATGCGCGCCTCGGGAGCCGACGTTACGCTTACGCGCACAGAGGACATTCTGCTTTACGACCGCACGGTCGACTTCAAGGGCAGAAAGAAAGTGCTTGACCTCAAGGCGCGGCTGGACTGCGCCCGGGCGCATCCCGATGCCGTATTTTTAAGCATTCACATGAATGCCTTCCCCGCCGACAAATGGCATGGTCTCCAGGTGTGGTATTCGGCAAACAGCACCGAAAGCTTTGAGCTTGCGGACGGCATACAGTCGGCAGCAAAAAAGTATCTTCAGCCCGACAACGAGCGCAAGGTCAAGGCGGCGGGCAGCGATATTTTTCTGCTTGACCGCGCGGTCACACCCGCGATCCTGGTTGAGTGCGGCTTTCTTTCCAACCCCGAGGAATGCGCGCGCCTCGCCTCAGAGGAATACCAAAAAAAGCTTGCCCTTGTGATAGCATATGCCTCGCTGTCGTCGCAAGCCGACGGCGGGAGCTATTGACTTCCGCCGTGATACCGTGTATAATATGTATAAAAGATGAAAATAAAAGGATCCGTAACGAAATGAAAGGCATAAAAACGATATATGTTTGCACCTCCTGCGGGTACGAAAGCCCCAAATGGCTCGGTAAATGTCCGCAATGCGGCGCATGGAATTCCTTTGTCGAGGATGCGGTCGAAAAGCTCTCGCCTGCCGAGGAAGCCAAAAGCGCGGCAAACGAAGCGCGCCGCGCCTTTGCCGTCGGCGGCAGCGGCAGCAGCCGCGCCGTAAAGCTGGATGAAATGGTCTCCGGCGACTGCATACGCTCCGCCACAGGGCTTGGCGAGCTTGACAGGGTGCTCGGCGGCGGGATTGTGCGCGGCTCGGTCGTACTGCTTACCGGTGAACCCGGAATAGGAAAATCCACTCTGCTTCTGCAGATATGCGGCATTCTCGGCGAAACGCGAAAGGTGCTTTACGTATCGGGCGAGGAATCGGGCGATCAGCTGAAGCTGCGCGCCACGCGTCTCGGCGTACACTCGGACGGACTTTACCTGCTGACCGAAACAAATATAGATAAGATCCTCTCCGAGGCGTCGCGCGTAAAGCCCGATGTCATGATAATCGACTCAATACAAACGATATACACTCCTTACTCCGCTTCGTCGCCCGGCAGCGTGTCACAGGTGCGCGAGTCGGCAATGGCATTCATAGGAAAAGCAAAAAACGACGGCGTATCGGTGATAATCGTCGGTCACGTAAACAAGGAAGGCTCGATCGCGGGTCCCAAGATACTTGAACACATGGTTGACGCGGTGCTCTGCTTTGAGGGTGAGCATCAGCAGGCGTACCGTATAATCCGCGCAGGCAAGAACCGCTACGGCTCGACCAATGAAATAGGCGTTTTTGAAATGACCGACCGCGGACTTGAGGAGGTCCCCAACCCTTCCGAAATACTGCTTGCGGGCAGACCGAAAAAGGTCTCGGGCAACTGCGCCGCCTGCACGATAGAGGGAACGCGCCCGATAATTGCCGAAATACAGGCTCTCGTCAGCCCAACGACATTTCCCGCGCCGCGCCGTACATCAAACGGAGTTGACTACAACCGCATGTGCCTTTTGCTTGCGGTACTCGAAAAACGCCTCGGATTGCGTTTTTCAGCCAACGATGTATATCTCAACGTCATAGGCGGTCTGCGGCTGGACGAACCTGCCTCGGACCTTGCCACAGCGCTTGCAATGATATCGTCGATAACCGACAAGATAATCCCCGACGACCTTGTCGCCATCGGCGAGGTGGGGCTTGCCGGCGAATGCCGCGCCGTGGCGTCCCTTGAAAACCGTGTGCGCGAGGTAGAACGCCTCGGATTTACACGCGCGGTAGTTCCCTGCCGCAACCTTGAAAAACGCCCCATCGACTGCAAAATAAAGCTCATACCGATAAAAAGCATATACGAGCTGCTGCCGCTGCTCGGCGACCCGCAAAGATAAGACCGGTGCCGTCAAGCGGTCCACGCTTGATCCAATGCGCCGAGAGGCACGCATATATCAGGAGATCAAAGCCGCATTTGCCCGGCGGCAGTATCACAATACACTGCACTGACGGAGATATTTCATTATCCCGCAAAACCAAGCGCCCCGCAGGTCACGACCGGCGGGGACGTTTTTTGTATTCCGATGGCAGGCAGCCCATGACGCGGCGGAATGCGGCGATAAATGATGTCTGATTGCCGAAACCGACAGCATAGCAGGTATCCGCAACACTCATGTTTTCAAGCAGCAAAAGACTTGCGGATATCCGGCGTTTGAGAAGATATTCGGACGGTGTTACATTGAAATGCTCACGGAAGCGGCGCGAAAGGTGCTCGCGGCTGTAAAAGAATTTTGCTGCCACCTCGGACACCGACCCGATCGAAGCATAATTCTCATCAATATACCGCTTTATCTCCGCCGGTTCTCCCGTGAGCGCACCGGCGTCAACCGCAGGCGCTTCCGCCGATGCCAAAAGCCCGAAAAGCGTGATAATATGAGCCTCAGCCAGAAGACCGCCGTGCTCCGCGCCCGAATTTACAGCCGCCTCTGCCTCCGAAAGCATCCGGATATACCTTGCGTCCGGCGGAAGAAACCCCGCCGCAGGCTCGGGAAACGGCACCGTTCTCCCCTCAAATTCAAAAAATTCCGGAAAGAAATACAGCACGTATCTGTCATACACGGACGGCGCGCGCAGGCGGGCTGTGTGCATCACGCCGGGTGTAACGCACACAGCGCACCCCGGCTGCGGTGTGAACAGCGCATCGCCCACGATATATTCAACATCGCCGCCGACATATATTATCAGCTCGCGGTAGTCGTGGCTGTGCATCCCCTCATTGAAGCTCTCGCGCGTATAAGGCGTCCTGCGGTGCGAAAATATCATTGAGTTTCCTATTTCCGCATCGATCCAACCGAAAACACTCTCGTGTGCGCAGCACCCGCCGGACACGAACGATGCGGCATATTCTCCCCGTTTTTCATGGTTTTTTATATATTGTTCCATTACACAACGTTCCCCAAGACATCACAAATATTAAAATTTACCGTCACATAAGCGGTAGTTTTTATACTTTATGTGGTTTATACTTATGATATCACAACGGACGGCAAAAGTCAAGTCCGCGACAAGGAGTTTATTATGAGCGAGCTTAAAAAGACATTCCATACGGCAGACATCTGCGTTATAGGCGGCGGACTTGCCGGCACCTTTGCGGCGATAGCAGCCGCACGGCACGGCGCGCACGTCGTGCTGATGCAGGACCGTCCCGTTCTCGGCGGCAACGCCTCAAGCGAGATAAGAATGTGGGTCTCGGGCGCGGGAACACGCGTTCGCAACCTCCAGGAAACCGGCATCATGGAGGAATTTCTGCTTGAAAATATGCACCTCAACCCCGACCGCAACTTTTCGGTGTGGGATTCTATCTTCTACGGCAAGGTAAAAGCCGAAAAAAACATCGAGCTTATGCTCAACTGCGCCTGCTGCGCCGCCGAGTGCCATGACGGCAGGATCGAAAGCGTGACCGGTTTCCAGCTCACGACCTACACATGGCGCACGGTCAAGGCGAAAATATTCATCGACTGCTCTGGCGACAGCATTCTTGCAGAGCTTGCCGATGCGGAATATATGGTCGGGCGCGAAGCAAGATCACAGTTCGGAGAGGCGTTCGGACTTCCCGAGGCAGACCGCAAAACCATGGGCATGAGCCTTATGATACAGGCGCATGAGACCGACCATCCCTGCCCCTTCACAGCTCCCGACTGGGCATACCGCTACAACACAGATGAGGAGATGAAATTCAAGCCTCACGAGTGCCTTGACAAGATAAACACCAACTTCTACTGGATCGAGCTCGGCGGCGAGGCGGATTCGATCCACGACACCGAAACAACGCGCGACGAGCTGCTCAAGATCGCCTTCGGCGTGTGGGATCACATGAAGAACCGCGGCGACCACGGCGCCGAAAACTGGGAGCTTGACTTTATCGGCTTTCTGCCCGGCAAACGCGAGAGCCGCCGTTATGTGGGCGACTACATTCTCACGCAGAACGATGTTGAAAACGGAAAGCAGTTCCCCGACGAGGTCGCATACGGCGGCTGGCAGATAGACAACCACCTGCCCGGCGGCTTTGCCATGAGCGGCAAGGATGGCGCTCACCTTCAGAAAAAACGTCTTACCGAGCCCTACGGCATTCCGCTGCGTTCGCTCTACTCCAAAAATGTTGAAAACCTCATGTTTGCGGGACGCAACATAAGCGCAACGCACATCGCCTTCTCCACCGTCCGCGTTATGGGCACCTGCGGCGTTATGGGTCAGGCTGTCGGCACCGCTGCGGCTATGGCTACCGCCTGCGGAATGCTGCCGCGCGAGTTCTGCCGTGAAAAGATCGGAGAGCTTCAGGACGCTCTTATGGAGGACGACTGCTTTCTGCCCGGCATGAAGCGCAAGATCTCCCCGCTCTGCAACGAGAAGACCCTCTCCGCCGTCTGGGGCGATGCCTCAAACCTCATAAACGGCGTTGACCGCAAAATATGGGGTCTCGACAACGGATACTGGGGCATAGTTGACCGCGCCGTCACGTACACATTCGAAAATGTAACGCACCTTTCCGACTTCCGTCTCATAGTTGACAGCGACCTTGACCGCGAATACACCGAGGGCAACCCCGATGTGCTGAATATTTCGATCCCGCTTTTCCGCCGTGCCGACTACAACCATACCACATTCGGCTTCCCGAAATGTATGCTCAAGTCCTTCAAGGTCGAGATCGACGACGGCTCGGGCGAATGGAAGACCGTTTACGAGACTCACGAGAACCACCAGAGAATGATACGCGAGCGCCTTGACGTTGACGCAAAGGCTGTTCGCCTCATCCCGCTCGGCACATACTTCTCCGAGTCGCTCTGGACGACCTACGGCAGTGCGCAGGCACACATCTTCTCCTTCGAGGTCAGATAAATGGAAGTAAAATATAATCCCCTTTTCGACCGCAAAAAGCCGCTTTTGCTGGCGCACCGCGGCTTCACGCCGGTCGCACCCGAAAATTCGCTCGTCTCCTTCCGCGCCGCCGCCGCGCGCGGATATTGGGCGATAGAGACCGACGTTCACCGCACGCTTGACGGAATACTTGTCTGCTGCCACAACTTTTCTCTCAAAAAGATGTACGGCGCGGACGTGAAAATCGAAGAGCTGAACCTCTCCGAGCTCGGCAGGCTTAAGATCGTGAACGGGAACAACGTCGGCGCTTACTCCGATGAGGAGCTGCAGCTGCCGCTGTTTGCCGAATATCTTTCGATATGCGTGCGCGGCGGGTGTGTTCCCTTTATCGAAACAAAGGGAGACGTTGTTGAGCAGACCCTACGCATGGTCGATGCCTTCGGCATAATCGACGGAGCTGTGCTCTCCTCCATCAACTTCGATCATATCGAAGAGGCGCGCCGCGTGAGCGACCGTGTGTTCATACACCATATATTCACCGCCGAAGAGCAGATGATGCGCGTTGCCGAGCTCGGCAACGGCGGTGTGTCGTATAATTACCCCGAGCTTGACGAGGTCCCCGCCGGTCTTGTCGAAAAAACGCACGCCATGGGCGTCCGCCTCTGCCTGCGTGCCGGCGACACCCCCGAAAAAGTGCGACGCATGATGGGAATGGGGCTTGACTACATCCCCACAAACTGCGTATCTCCCGCCGATATCGACTGATACGGTAATATTTATCCCCGACTGCCCATATAATCTACCAAACGGATGAAAGGGACGGTCGGGGATATGTTTATTTACACTTGCCGTGCAGGAACGATACGGTTTTTCGCAGTCATAGTGCTGGCGGTCGCGGCACTTGCCGCATTGGTGATATTTGTACCGGCTTATCAGCCCGTCTCCGCGGGAGCGGAGGGCGGAAGCGGCGATGAAACGGTCAAGATCAACTATGACAGGATAAAAACAAACGAGGACAGAATAAAATTTTTATCGCAGTTCGGCTACGAAGTCTCGGAGGACCCGCTTGAAACGGTCGAGATAACGCTTCCCGAAAAATTCGACAAGGTTTACGCCGGGTACAACGAGCTTCAGAAAGCACAGGGACTGGATCTTTCCAAATATCGCCGCAAGACGGTGATGCGATATACCTATGAAGTAAAAAACTACGACGGGTACAGCGGCGGCAAGGTACTGGCAAACGTTATTGTTTACCGCGGACGCGTAATAGGCGGTGATGTGTGCTCCGCAGACCCGCAGGGCTTTGTACACGGCTTTGAAGGGGCAATAAAAATACAGTGAATCCGAAAAAGGTGCTGTTGAAAAAACTCATTTTGAGTTTTTCAACAGCACCTTTTGTGTATGTCAGCCGATGACAGTCTCCATATCGGCTGAGGCGCGTGACATTCCGACGCCCTCGCGTTCAAAGAAATACTTGACACGGTGAGACGCCACGCTTTGCACCATTCCGAGCAGCAGATATACCGCAAGCGTGGAAGATCCGCCGCCGCTTATCAGCGGCAGTGTTATGCCTACGACCGGCAGCATGGCAAGGCACATCCCCACATTCTCCATTGTCTGGACCAGAATAAATGCGGCGACACCGACACAAATGAACGAGCCCGCGTCCTTGCGTGCCGTCCGTGCGATCATAAAAATACGAACGACCAGCACCGCCATGGTGATTATCACTATCGCACCGCCGAGAAGCCCGAACATTTCGCAAACGGTCGAAAATGAAAAGTCGCTCTCCGCTGAATAAAGCGTGCGGTAATTTTCGGCTCCGGAGAATCCGCGCCCGAAAAATCCGCCGCTTGCCACGCACTTTTTGCCCTGAAGCGGCTGCATACCTTTACCGAGCGGGTCTCCTTCGGGATTGAAACCGTATATTATACGCTCCTGCTGGTAGGGATACAGCTTCGGCCAGACGTACGGGATTGCAATGAATGCAGCTCCGAGTACACCGAGAAAATAAAACGAACTGAGTCCCGCGCAAAAAAGCATAACGGCTACCGCGCCGCAGAAAACAAGCGTAACGCCGAGGTCACCCGACTTCAAAAGCAGAAGGAGTATCACACCGGCGTGCGCTCCGAGTCCGGCAAGCACCCATATCTTGTTGATGTCCTTTTTTACAAGGTCAAGATGTTTGGCAAAGGTAACGATAAACGTTGTTTTTACGAACTCAGACGGCTGTATCGTCATGAATTTGAGGTCGATCCAGCTTCGGTTCTCACCCACGGCAATGCCGAATTTCAGCGTATACGCCAGTATGCCGACCGAAAATACCGCGCAGGGTATCCAGAATTTTTTAAGCACCGTCTCATAATCTATCATTGAAATAACGACCATGGCGATGAGCCCGATAACAGTCGCTCCGACCTGCATGACAAAAAGCCGCGAGCCGTTTTTGAGATAGTGCCTGCCGCCGAACAGCATAAGGCAGCTGACGGTTGAAAGCACCAGCGCACAGATCAGTACAACCTGGTCAATGCGCTTCAGTTTTTCGGTATACGGTGTCGAAAATGCCTTCATCCTCTGCCGTCAGCCTCCTTTGATCATTGATTAATTTGATGTTTTACGTATTCTTTCGTTGAGAAGCTCCCCAGCAGCGATATCCGCCTCCGCTTCTGCTTCATCGGCAGTCGGCTCATCGGCTATTCTTTCAAGCACATCCGCAAGCGCCGCAATGTCCGCATTCGGGAAGCGCGGCAGGAGCGCCGTAACGACCCAGTACTTCCACATTCCGTCCGTTTCATCACGGCTCAGAACACGGCGTACATGCGGCAGAAGCGCAGCGCTGTGCATAGCAAGCACCGGTATGACCTCTGCGGCAACAGGCCAGTTCATATCCTGTATCCACTCAAGAAGATACGGCAGAACCGGCGCGATCTCTTCATCATCAAGCCCTCTCAGCGTTTCAATACCCGACGTATCGAATTTATTTTTCGGTACAAGATCAAAGATCTCTGCCATACAGCAATATCAGTACTGTCTGCCCCAGACTACCATATGTTTGGCGGGCTTGCCGCAGCACACGCAAACGTCGGAGATATGCTCCTCGTCAAAGGGTATGCAGCGGGATTTGACTCCGCCGGTATCGTTCTTTATCTTGTCCTCGCACTCGGAATCGCCGCACCACATGGCTTTGATGAAGCCGGACTTGTTCGCGGCAATGTCAAGGAATTCATCATAGTTATGAGCGACCGAGGTGCGCGCGGCAAGGTTGTCGGCGGCGCGGCGGTAAAGCTCATCGTGAACATTGCGGAGCGCATCGGCAACAGCTTCTTCGATATTGTCGAGCGACACAACGGTCTTTTCACGGCTCACGCGGGAAACGAGCACGCAGGTACCTGCCTCTATATCGCGCGGACCGAGCTCCAGACGGAGCGGCACACCCTTCATCTCGTACTGGGAATACTTCCAGCCGGCGGAGTTGTCGCTGTCGTCAAGCTTTACGCGGAATTTCTCTGCAAGGCGATCACGCAGAGCCGACGCAGCCTCAAGCACGCCTTCCTTGTGCTGTGCTACGGGAATGATGGCGACCTGGATCGGAGCAACGGCAGGCGGTAGGATAAGTCCGTTATCGTCGCCGTGGCACATGATGATCGCGCCTATCATACGTGTGGAAGCGCCCCATGAGGTCTGGTGCGGGTATTTTACGGTGTTATCGCGCGCGGTGTAGGTGATATCGAACGCGCGTGCAAAGCCGTCGCCGAAATAGTGTGATGTGCCGCCCTGAAGCGCAAAGCCGTTGTGCATCATAGGCTCAACGGTGTAGGTCTCCTCGGCACCCGCAAACTTTTCTTTTTCGGTCTTGCGTCCTCTCACAACTGGAATAGCAAGCGACTTCTCGTAAAAGTCAACATAGACCTGAAGCATACGGCGGGTCTCCTCGCGCGCCTCCTCCTCGGTCTCATGCATGGTGTGACCCTCCTGCCAGAGGAATTCGGAAGTGCGGAGGAAGGGACGGGTCGTCTTTTCCCAACGCACAACGTTGCACCACTGGTTATAGAGCTTCGGCAGGTCGCGGTATGAATGTATCACATTGCGGTAATGCTCGCAGAAAAGCGTTTCGGACGTGGGGCGAACGCAAAGGCGCTCGGGCAGTGTGTTCTGACCGCCGACCGTGACCCATGCGCACTCGGGCGCAAAGCCTGCCACGTGATCCTTTTCGCGCTGAAGAAGAGATTCCGGGATGAACATGGGCATATAAACGTTCTCATGACCGAGCTTTTTGAACTCGGCGTCCATAATGCGCTGTATGTTCTCCCAAATGGCGTAGCCGTAGGGACGGATGACCATGCATCCCTTTACGCCGGAATAATCGGCAAGCTCCGCTTTTTTTACAACGTCGGTATACCATTGCGCAAAATCAACATCCATGGATGTGATCTGCTCTACCATCTTTTTGTTTTTGTCAGCCATGTTGAAATAAGACCCTTTCGGAATAAGAATAAACAGTTAAATATATTATAGATCATCCGGTGCCTGATGTCAAGCACCGGATGTGATTATGTGTAAATTTTTCGAATATTACCGACTTATATGCCGTATCACGCCTCCGTACCGGCGTTCAGTATACGCATAAATTCCTCGCCCGTAATAGTTTCATTCTCATAAAGATATTTTGCAAGCTCCTCAAGCTTTGCACGGTTTGCGCGCAGTATCTCCTCGGCGCGGGCATATTCCTTCTTTACAAGCTCCACTACCTTGCGGTCGATCTCGGTCTGTGTCTCGGGCGAGCAGGCAAGCGTTGCATCGCCGCCGAGATACTGATTCGTGACCGTTTCAAGCGCGACCATACCGAAATCGTCGCTCATACCGTAGCGGGTTATCATGGCGCGGGCAAGGCGTGTCGCCTGCTCGATATCGTTTGACGCACCTGTGGATATCGAACCGACCGCTATCGCCTCGGCAGCTCTGCCGCCGGTGAGCGTTGCTATCTTGTTTTCGATCTCTTCCTTGCTCATCAGGTAATGATTGCCCTCTTCGACCTGCATCGTATACCCGAGCGCGCCAGATGTGCGCGGAACTATGGTTATCTTTTGCACCGGCGCGGAATTGGTCTGCTTCGCCGCGACAAGCGCGTGACCTATCTCGTGATAGGAAACGATCATCTTCTCCTTGTCGGTGAGAATGGCATTCTTTTTCTGATATCCGGCAATAACGACCTCAATGCTCTCCTCCATATCCTCCTGCGAGGCAGCCTTTCTGCCCGAGCGGATGGCACGGAGCGCCGCCTCATTGACGATATTGGCAAGTTCGGCACCGGAAGCGCCGGACGCCATGCGCGCAATGTGCGAATAGTCGATATTCGGTTCTGTCTTTATCTTTTTGGCGTGGACCCGGAGTATCTCCTCTCTGCCCTTGAGGTCGGGCAGCTCGACCGGCACGCGGCGGTCAAAGCGTCCCGGACGGGTAAGCGCGGGATCAAGCACCTCGGGGCGGTTGGTCGCTGCAAGGATCACCACGCCGGCGTTGCCCTCAAAACCGTCCATTTCAGTAAGAAGCTGATTGAGCGTCTGTTCGCGTTCGTCGTTGCCGCCGATCCTGCCCTCACGCTTCTGACCTATTGCGTCTATCTCATCGATAAACACAATGCAGGGGGCTTTTTCCTTTGCCTGGCTGAACAGGTCGCGCACCTTGGATGCGCCCATGCCGACAAACATTTCAACGAATTCTGAACCCGACATTGAGAAGAACGGAACGTTTGCCTCGCCCGCAACGGCTTTTGCAAGCATAGTCTTACCGGTCCCGGGAGGGCCGACAAGCAGAATGCCCTTGGGCATTGACGCGCCTATCTCTTCGTATTGCTTGGGATCGTGCAGGTAATTTACTATCTCGGTGAGGCTTTCCTTTGCCTCATCCTCACCCGCGACATCCGAAAACTTGATGCCGTTTGAGGACTTCACATATACCTTGGCGTTGCTCTTGCCCATGTTGAACATCATTGAGTTTCCGCCGCCGGCTTTTTTCATCATCTGGCGTGTAAGGAACTGACCGAGGGCGGCAAATATCGCTATCGGCAGCACCCATGAAATGATGAACGAGATTATGGGCGAGGTCTCTTCGATTATCTCACCGCGGAAGTTGATATTTTTCTCGATAAGGCTGTTACGCAGATCGTTATCATCGCCGACCTTGCCTGTTTTATAAATCTTTTTTTCATCCTTTGATGTGAACAGTATACGGTTATCCTGTATCTCGACCTGACCGATATCTCCGCTCTCCACCATGTTCCAGAAGGTGTTATAATCAACCTCTTTGATCTGGTGCTGGGCGATCTCCGGCATTATGAAAATGTTTATCAGCATAATCACAAGCAGAACTATGGAATAATAAAATATCAGCGGTCTTTTCGGTTTTTTGACTTCATTCATGAGCTTGACTGTCCTTTCACATTTTATCAACTACATTATATATTCCCGTAGTGACGGCATTTGAATATATATCTGAAAAAATTGTGAATTTTGATTTTATCGAAAAGGAACTTACGCAAGGTGAACAAAAAAGCGGCGACGCCTGCCTGCATATTTTATAAAAAAAGGGGCTGTTAAAAAACTCATTTGAGTTTTTTAACAGCCCCAACGGATATCCCGTTTCAGCCACATATTTCCTGTTTCAGCCCCATATTTCGTCAATAATACGGCGCATCATATTTTTTGAATCGTTCCTCACGCCGTCGGTGCGTCCTATCATCGACGCTCCCGTGACATACCGTGACAATTCAGGCTTTATGCGGCAGGCGATCGCACGGCGGACATCATCCGGATGCTTGCGGAAAATATCACGCACCGCCCCGAGTGCCGCCGCAAAGTAAAGATACTTTACGTCGTCATCATCGCATATCAGCTTGGTTTTATCATCGACCGTGTCAAGATTCGGAATACCAACCGCATAATCGGGGTCGCACACCACATCAAGCAGTGCGGGGAGTGCCCCGCTCATTCCGCACTTTCCGGCAGCAGACATTGCGCTCACGGCATACGGCAGGCAGAATGTGTGCGAGGAATACGGCATTTCACCGCTTCTGTCGCGTATCATTCCGATAATGGCATCACGCGCTGCGTCCGTCTCTCCTCTCACGGCAAGCGCAAGAGCCGCGCCGCGCCGCGAATGCGGGTCGTCAAGCATATAACGCAGACGATCGCTGCCGAGCTTGCGATTCATGGCACAGGCAAGTAGCGCCGCACCAGGAGCATCCGATGCCAGCATAGCCGAAAGCTCATCGGCATCAAGCTCAAGAAGGTCATTTTTAAACCGCGTTTCGGGATCCACTGTGTAATAATAAATTCCAAAATGCGCGTCCTCGGCTACCACGCCGCGTCCGACAAGAAGTCCGCGAAGCTCACCACCGTCAATATCACGCACATCAACGCCGTCACGCGCAGCAAGATATGCAATGACTCCAGCCGCCTCGCCGCACTTCTGCATGGCGCGCATCATACGGCAGGCAAGCGCAATATCGTGGTCCATTGAAATATTCCGTCCGGCGGCAATAAGACCGCCGAAACCGCGCGGTATCATACATTCCCGTGTAACGGGAATCGATATGCGGCAATCCCAAAGCGAGCAAAGCTCCACCACATCGCGGTATGCGCGCGATTCAAACGGAAAGTCCTTGGCGTGGCTGTCAAGATTGGCAAGCTCCCAGAAGACTGCCCGTTCGGGCGAACATTCGGCAGCGTGCGGAAGCGTCATCACATCCTCACCGACAATACGCAGCCCCTCTCTCACGCCGAGGTATGAAGCGGCTCCGAGGCGGCGGTATCTGCCGTTTTTGTAGCTTTCTTTAAGATGCAGTGCCGATGAAGCCGATGCGAGCGTTTTTTTGCCGAGATCGGCAGGATCGTACTGATCGACAAGACCGTCATCCTGATTTTTAGATGCAGTGCATCCGGTCTCGCAATTGAGGAAGCGCGACACGTTTGAAAAGAGCTGATATCCGCCGTCGCTCTCTCTGCCGCCCTGCATAGCGCATCCCGCAGCAAGGCATACGGCGGCATCCGCCGTTGCATCAACGGTAAGCCGCGCGTGGGCGGTGACAAGCCCCCCCGGACACTGCCACGTCACGCCCGTGACCGTGTGACTGTCCGCATCGGCAGTCTCCGCTCCGCATATCGTCGCGCCGTATACGACATCGACACCGCTGTCGCAAAGCAGCCTGTCAAGCGCCATTCCTTTTGTAAGCAGACCGCAGCCGCGCTCGCATATAAATCCGCGCTTCTGCAGGCGTGCGGCAAGCGCATCCGCCTCGCAGTATATCCCGCCGCTGTAACCGAGATAGTATGAATGTATACCGCCCGATGTGCCGACGCCGCCCGGCTGGCTTCCCTTTTCGATCCCGAGGACCTTCAGCCCGAGCCGCGCTGCCGTTATTGCAGCTATGCTTCCCGCCGCGCCGAGTCCGGCAACGATGAGGTCATATCTGCCGCCGTCGGCGGCATCGGAAATACTGCGGGAAGGCACAAATTCTCCTCCGTCCGGCTTCTCCAGCATTGCTGCAAACAGCACACCATCGCCGTATGCGGACACAGCATCGCCGTGCGCGACAGGGGCAAGTCTTGCGTACCCGTTGCTCCGGACCGTGCTCTTCTCGTCGGATATGACCGCAAACTCCTCGCCGAGCGCGGCAATGCGTATGTCAGTACCGTCAAAAAGTCCGTTCTCAATACGCCCGAGCACGTCAAGCCGCGCCGTACGCATATCGGTATCCGGAGAAAATTCAAATGTAACTGTCACATCGTGACAGGACGCGCCGCGGCAAGCACGGCACCCATCACCGAGATCTATATCGCCGGAAATTCCATCCCGGCTGTCGGCGATCCCGATGAGCCGCTTGCTTTTTATATGCTCTGCGGCAGTTCCTCCGAGCAGATCATAAAGATCCGCGCTCACAAGCCGTGCTGCGACCGCAGTGTGCCTGATGCCGTTGGTCACAAAGTCAACGCGCCAGCCATCTGCCGTTTTTTCTGCCGCAACAGGGACAGAAGACGGAAAATACGATATTTTGTCCGCCCGGCTCATAAGTATGTGGCAGAGCACCGGCGCAAGAGCGGTCGGCTCTATCCAACCGTCTGCCGTTACAGCCCCGCGACGGCAAAGCTCCTGCACCGGCTCATCGTCGGCGGCAAGCTGAGCCGTGCCTACGGGAAGGGTGCCGCCGTAAAGGGCAAGCGCATATTCGCTGCCGGGAGAGCCGCAGGGATCAAGCAAGAGCACTCTCTTGCCCGAATCGGCAAGCTTTGCCGCTGCGCCTGCGGCGGCAAAGCCTGCGCCGCAGAATATGCAGTCAAACCGGTATATGTCGCCTGTGTTCATGTTATTTTGAAAGGACAGCATTTATATCGGATATATATTTTTCAAACGAAATGCGTATCTTCTGATATTTTGACATCCAGTCGGAAGAACCTTCGTTCACCATGTTGCGCAGAGTGGCGTTCGGCACTTTGCCAAGAGATTCGTTGAATATTCTGCCGAGATCGAATGTAACGTGCTCGCGGATTATATCGTACATCTGCGAGGATACATGGTCCTTGGAATAACGCACCTTCATGGCTACCTCAAAAAGCTTGGGGGTCACGCGTCTGTAGCCCTCGGATGAGAGACATTCAAGAAGCGCCGCCGAAGCATCGGTATCAACGGCATTGACGGGAATGCTGTACATTGAAAACGGCATTGCCATTGTGGTTATGTAGTCCTTCTGCTCGCTGTTGTACTTGGGGAGCGGCAGAATTCCGTAATCGATATCGGTATTGATGAGCACATTCTTGCAAACGCGCACACGCTCGGTCATAAAGAGAGACCGTCCCTCTGAGAATATCTTCTGCTGCATTTTACCCGCAGCACCGTTCTGACCGCAGTAGTACCAGTCATCGTTGGTGTCGAAGTTATTTACAAGATATTCAAGCATATTCTGAGTTTTTTCGGAATTGTAGCTGTCCGATACGGCAAGCAGGTCGTCGGCGTTCTTTTCAACGCTCTTGATGCCGACACTTCCGAACAGGCAGTCAAGATGCAGCCAGTATGTTGCGTAGCCGAATCTGTCGCCGTCGCTCTTTTTTCCGTTGCCGTCGACATCATTGTAAATGCCCTTGGTCATCTTTTCAAATTCCTCAAGAGTCCACGCGCCGGAGATAACAAGGCTGTTGGGGTCGGAAAGGTTGAATTCGCTGATATACGACTTATTGTAGAACGTGGCGTACATCATGTAAAGCAGGTTGGTGGAGATATCGCCGGTGGCAAAGTACAGATGACCGTTGAGCGTTGATGTGCCTATGAGCTCTTCGGGCCACCACGGCATATCGAAATCAAGGTGCTCAAGCTTCAGAAGATCGGCGGAATATCCGTTGTACGCCAGAGTTCCCGCCGTGGAGCTGTAAGAGCCCACGAGATCGTACTGCGGATTACCGGAGTTCATATCTGCCTCGACCGCCTTTACAAACGAGGCGATATGGCTGACGTTTCCGGGAATACCTATGTACTCGATCTTACATTTGAGACGTTCCACAGCGCGGGCATCGCGGGCAACGATAGCCTCATCGACCAGTTCGCCGTTCAGCTCCTTCACATCGAACTCAACGTGCTCCGCATCGTTCCCCAGTAAAGAATGCGCATGGTTCTGCCGCCGAGATCGATCTCACCGAGATTGTCAAGGCGGTAGCCGTTTTCGTCAACGGGATCGGTAACAGACGGTTCGGTCGTTGCCGCAGGTGCCGCAGTGGTGCTTACCACAGTATTGCCGGGATCCATCGCGCACGAGACGAATGACGCTGCAATTATAAGCAGTGCCGACAGTAAACAAAGAATTTTTTTCATTTTATCACACTTTCCTTTCGTGATATATTGATTTAATTATAATTCTTTTCTTCCCTTCATTCGCCCTCAAGGGGGTGAAAAAGTTCCACTTTTGTGCTATACTTGTTTTCACAGGACAAAGGAGGACCGCCGCTGTGGAAAGAATATCAGAATACACCGTTTATCATTCCGGGAGCATTCAGGCACTGCGCTACACCGTGCAGAAGGTTACGCCCGGCGGCACTGCGCCGCATCCGATATCTCCGGAAATGCTGCGCATCGTGCGCATAGTCTCCGGCAACTGCACATGGGTCATATCGCGGCATGAATATCACGTTGGCGCCGGCGACATCGTGATCCTGAACAACACCGAAAAAAGATACCAGACCGGGATATCGCCGCAGGATCCGGTCGTTCAGGAGGTAGTACGGTTCATGCCGGTGGCTTTTCCGGATTTTTCAGGCTGTTTTCCGCTCTTTTTTTATCGCGGAAGCGGCTTTTCACACGTTTTTTCGCTGGGTTGCCCCGAATATGACCGCCTTTCTGATATAATGTCGCTTCTGCGCGCCGAGGAAGCCGCTTCGGGCTTCGGCAAGGACTCCGCCATGCTGTCGCTGGTACGTGTGCTTATAATCGGGCTGTATCACGCCGCAGTAGCGATGGGAAGCATTCCGCAGTCGGCGGAAAACGGAAAAAGCCCCCTCGGAGCGGGGAGCTATCGGGTGATATGGGAAGCAGTCGTAAATATAAAGGAACACCTCACAGAGGATATTTCGGCTGCATCCCTCGCCGCAGAAGCGGGAATGAGCCGTTCGCACTTTTCGCGCCTCTTCGGCGCCGCAATGGGAATGACCATTCCTCAATACATACGCCTTCCGCGTCTGCGCTCGGTACGTGAGCTTACCGAATCGCAGGGATACAACATTCTTGAAGCGGTCTACGCCTCAGGCTTCGGCAGCACATCGGCATATTACAAGGCGCTTCACGAACTTGTACTGAGCTGAGAGCGTGATTCAATAAAAAATTGCGGTGCCGCGAATGCAGCACCGCAATTTAATTATTGGATTAAAGGATATATCAATTAAATATGTACTCGGTCTCCTTATACTCATCCCAAATTTGGTCGAAACCGGCATCCAAAAGTTCGAATATATTGCTGTCCGATGGATGTTCATTGTCCCAACTTCCGTTCAAACCCACGGATATATCAACAGCATCGCGATTGAAGGGCTGAATGTTCAGCCAGCATTTACCTTCAACATTGTCTTCCGAGAAAAATTTGGCGATTCTAAAATTGTACCTGTATTCGTCTTTATAAAACCGCAGTCTGACCTGCTTTTTCTTGCTTTCATCCAAATTATCAACAACAGACTGCAGTATCGGCAATGTCTCTTGCATGACTTGATCGTAATATGATATTTTTTGCGGACACATTTTCTCCATTCGCGAAATAAATTCTCGGTTTGAAGGGTCCACCGACAATAACAATATCTTTACAACACAGTCACTGTTTTGAACACAATGAAGTAGGTTCTTTCCAAAAGCTCGGAAGTACCCATCGCCCGAGATAAATAAAAGCTTTATTTCAGACGGATAATTTTTAGTTATGCCATTGCCGAAAAGCTGATCGGTATCTATCGGACTTGAACGACCCGTTCCGATATATTCAACGCCGAATTTGCTCAGTTTCTCATTGTTGCGTTTGACCCTTATCATATTATTGGCAATGATCTGCGCAAATGTCGAAGCAATCAAACCTACCGTGACCGCAGACAGCAACGAATTGAGTAAATCCAATAATAGCCCTTTTATATCCGAAGCACGCTGCATTTTAATATTCAGCACCACTATTGCCGATATTATGACGAGCATTATTATTATCAATACCCATAATGCCAGTGTTGTAGAATTGTAATCTTTTTTCTTCATTCCATCGTCCTCAACTTACAAAGATCAGCACCGAACAAAAATACAGCAATCGAATATTTATTTCATCATCTCCCCGAGAATGCGCCAGAGACGTTCCAGCGATGCGATCGAAAGCGCCTCGTCCGGCGAATGTATTCCCTTCATGTCGGGTCCCACCGATATCATATCCAGCTTCGGCAGGTGCGATCTGATTATTCCGCATTCAAGACCGGCGTGTATCACAGTGACCTTTGGCTCATAGCCGAGGATACCCTGCGCGGTCTTGAGATATTTTGTACGCAGAGGTGAACGCGCGGCAAAATCCCAGCCGGGATAACGGCTGTAATGCTTTGTTTTCGCGCCTACCGCCGCCGCAAGTGCGTCAAGAGAGTCTACCGATGCGTCAAGCTGCGATTCCACCGGAGAACGGGATGAAAATACAAAAGTCACGCCGGCATCATCGGTTCTGACTATTCCGAGATTACGCGAAAAGCCCACAAGCCCCGGAATATCACGGCTCATTTCGATAACGCCGTTCTGAACGCACGCCATGACCGCAAGCACGCGGCGGGTGGTTTCCGCTGTCATCATAAGCGCGGGAGCCGTGGCTGTCACCGCACATCCGACGGTAAGTCCCGCGTCGTCGGCGCAAAGCTCGCCGCGAATACGCTCGACCTCGCGGAGCACTGCGCGCGCGGCTTTATCGGCATTTGCGACCGAAACAGTGCAAAACGCCTCGCGCGGTATGGCATTATCCTTGCCGCCGCCTCTGACCGAAACAAGATTCACGCGCATCTTTTTTGAAAGCGAAGCGAGCACGCGCCCCATGAGCTTTATGGCATTTGTTCTGCCGCAGTTGATATTTTCACCCGAATGACCGCCGCAAAGTCCGGTAAGACCGATGTCAAGCGCCTCGCCGCGAGCCTCCTGCGTTTTTACGGGCACGGTAACATCCGATCTCACACCTCCGGCGCAGCCGGCAGTAACGGCATTCTCTTCTTCGCTGTCAAGATTTATCATCTTCTTTGCCGTAACGACGGAATAATCAAAGCCGCCCGCGCCGAGAAGCCCCACCTCCTCATCGGTGGTGAACAGGCATTCAACAGTCGGGTGAGTAGCAAGCTGACCGTCGATAACGGCAAGCATCATGGCGACCGCCGCGCCGTCATCGCCGCCGAGCGTTGTCCCGCGTGCGCGGAGCCAACCGTCCTCGATGTAAAGGTCAAGACCGTCGCGGGTAAAATCATGTTCAACGCCACTGTTTTTTTCGCACACCATATCAGTATGCCCCTGAAGCAGAACTGCGCCCTCATGCTCGCGTCCCTCGGTTGCGGGAACACGCACAAACACATTGTTGCGCCCGTCGCGCAGGCAGAACATACCGCGGTCAAGCGCGAATTTTTCGATCATTTTTGCTACCGCTTCTTCATTTCCCGATCCGCGCGGTATAGCGGAGATCTCTTCAAAAAGCTCAAGCACGCGGCGCGGCTCAAGTCCTTCGGTAACGTATTTTTTCATAATTACAGTCATTCCTCTCTTTGCATTTGTGCTTTTTTCTTTGCAGGCAAAGAAAAAAAGCAAATCACAATATCAGATCCGAAAGGCACGAAAGTGGGATGAGCTCGCCACGCCGGCAAGTCCGCATCAATTTTTCCGACTTTTACGGCGCTATTCAGATCTGATCTGTATCAATTACAGGCGTTTTTGCCTGTTTCGGGGCAGATTTATCGAACCATCGGAGAGCTTTTTGACATTGTCAAGCAATACTCCGGTACCGAGTGCCACACATTGCACCGGATTTTTTGCGACTCTGGTCTTTATCCCGGTCATTTCGGCGATCAGGCTGTCAAAGCCGTAAAGCAGCGAACCGCCGCCCGTCATTACTATGCCGTTGTTCAGAATGTCGCCCACAAGCTCGGGCGGGGTGCGCTCGATAACAAGGCATATGCTTTCGATTATTGCCGATATCGGTTCGTACATTGCCTCAAGCATCTCGCGCGAGGACAGTGTTATCTCTGTCGGCAACCCCGTGGAAAGGCTTCTTCCCTTGACGTTCATGAACTTAGGTTCATCGTGGTTGTAGACCGCGCCTATTCTGATCTTAATATTCTCCGCCGTGCGCTCACCGATAAGCACATTGTACTTGCGGCGCACATACCGCATTATTGCCTCATCGAATTTATCGCCCGCTATCTTTATCGATTCGGACTCCACCACGCCGTCAAGCGCAATGACCGCGATATCGGTCGTTCCTCCGCCAATATCAACTATCATATTGCCGCTCGGCTCTGAGATCTTTATTTTCGCTCCTATGGCGGCTGCAACAGGCTCCTCAACAAGATAAGCCGAACGCGCTCCAACCTGCTTGGCGGCATCCACCACGGCGCGTTCTTCGACCTCGGTGATACCGGACGGTATGCATATCACAACGTCCTTCGGCGGCATGATCGTACCGCAGGCGACATGAATGAAATGCTGAAGCATTTTCAGCGTGACATCATACTGACTTATTACGCCGTCACGCAGCGGTCTGACCGCCACTATATTTTCCGGAGTACGCCCGAGCATCATCTGCGCTTCTCTGCCGACCTTAAGGATCTTTCCGCTTTCGGCTTCAAGTGCCACGACCGACGGCTCCGAGATCACTATTCCTTTTCTTTCGACATAAACCAGCACCGTTGCGGTGCCGAGATCAATGCCGACGCTTTTTCTGCGCAAGTTATCAAACATTTATCTTTATCCGTTCGCTTAATTATTATGTATTTATCTATCATTACACTCCGCCAAAAGCGGATATACCGACACATAATAATTATATACTACATTCGGTCAAAATGCAACTGTTTTCGATAAATTTAAGAGAAATATAAGATCGTCTATCGCCTGCTTGCAGATATGCCGCCCGTAACCGAAGCCGTCTCCTGTTCTCCACTCCTTAACAACGGGGTAAATGCCACCGATGCGCAGTACACCCGCGCCCCGGCTCCCGAAAGCAGCGAAACACACGCGGCGGCGGTCGCGCCGGTCGTTACAAGATCGTCGATCAGCAGCACGGTCCTGCCTGCCACCCCGCCGTTGCGGGTAACGGCGGCAAGAGAAAACAGCTGCCGCACATTTTTGACGCGCTCATCGGCGCTCAGCTGTTTTTGCTCCGACGAACCGCGTCGGCGGTCAAGAAGCGTCAGGCACGGTACATCAAGCTCGCGCGCCACTGCCCCCGCCAGCATTTTTGCCTGGTCGTGACCTGCATCAAGCACCCGTGCGGGATCGCGCGGCACATATGTAACGATCAGCTCCCGGCGGTCAACACCCTGTCCGTCAAGCATCGCCGTGATCGGATCCGCCATAAGTCCGGCAAGAAATGCGGCGCATTCGCGGTCTCTCACACGCTTTTGCCGCCATATGATACGGTTTAGCGGGCAGTCGCCGTCCCCGTGTCTGTATGCGGCAAGTTTGGCAAGAAATTCGCACCCCGCATCGGTAAGCTGCGGCGGCGCGCAATAGCAGTACATTCTCGGCGCACCGCAGTCGGGACATTTTTCAGCCAGCTTGCGCTGAAATTTTGTTGCGCATGACGGACAAAGCAATTCGTCGCGCACTCCACGGTCGCCGCACGAAATGCAGACCTCCCCGTAAAGTACGCGACGCGATCTTTTGCATATCCTTCGCCACACGCCGGAATATTTTTCTTTGTTCCGTTTATTCCGTTCCATTACGATCAGCCGCGCCCTCCCGTTTTCTCACGAATGCGCCGACAAAGACCGGTATATCTCAGCATCTGACGCTTATTTTCCACCATTGTGCGCACGATATCCTGCCTGCCGACAAGAATGACCATTCTCTGTGCGCGCGTCACTGCGGTGTAAAACAGATTTCGCGTCAGAAGCATTTCCGGCGCGCCGTACATCGGAATTATCACAATGGGATATTCGCTGCCCTGGCTTTTGTGTACCGTTATGGCATATGCCAGCTCCATATCGTCAAGCGCGGAAAATGAATAATCGACTATCCGGTCGTCAAAATCGACCGTCATGCTTTGGGAAGAAGTGTTTATCGCCTCAATGACGCCTATGTCGCCGTTGAAGATCCCCATCCCGTCCTTTCCGCCGCGATTCCACTCAAGCTCGTAATTGTTGCGCGTCTGCATCACCTTGTCGCCGACACGGAATATCACATCGCGGAAGCGCAACTCACGCTTTTCACCGTCGCCGGGATTGAGCGCTCTTTGCAGCAGCGCGTTAAGATTCTGCGTGCCGCCGGCGCCGCGGCGCGACGGCGTTATGATCTGTATCCCCGATGCCGGATCGACCCCGTAAGCTGCGGGAAGTCTTTTGGCGCAGAGTTCGGCGACCGTAGCGGCAATATCGCCGTCACTTTCCCGCCGAAGAAAGAAAAAGTCTCTGTCCTTTACATCAAGAGTAGGCATTTCGCCGCGGTTTATCGCGTGTGCGTTGGTAACTATGAGCGATTCCTGCGCCTGGCGGAATATTTCGGTCAGGCAAACGGTCGCAAACGCCTCGGAATCTATAATATCGTGCAGAACATTGCCCGCGCCGACCGACGGAAGCTGATCGGCATCGCCGATGATTATCAGCCGAGCTCCCGGCTTTATTGCACGCAGAAGCGATGCCGTAAGAGCGGAATCCAGCATTGACGCCTCATCGATTATTATGACGTGCTCATCAAGCATATCCTTTTCGCATCGCCGGAAGGTAAGGCGGTGCCCGTCATCGCCCTCGCCCGCATACTCCGCTTCAAGAAGGCGATGGACAGTCCGCGCCTCGCGCGACGTTGCCTCCGAAAGCCGTTTTGCTGCGCGTCCGGTAGGCGCAGCCAGCGCCGTGTCAAGATCCATGCTGTCAAAAATATCGAGCAGTGCGCGAACGACAGTGGTCTTACCGGTTCCGGGACCTCCCGTAAGTACCATAACGCCGTGAACCAGCGCATCGGAGATCGCACGCCGCTGAGCATCGGCATAATGTATGCCGCGCGTCAGTTCTTCCTTCGCAATAAATGCGTCCACGTTTCCGGCATCGATCGAAATACACTTGCGGTCTATGTCACACAACTTTTTCGCAATATATTTTTCGTCGGCATAAGCCTGTTTTTCGTAGATGAGCCGCCGCTCGCCGTCACGCTCGGCGACAAGCTCGCCACGCGACAAAAGCGCGGACAGCGCCTCCTTTGCCGCGTCTTCGGTAACGCCGAGCATATCGGCAGCGGTAGCGGCGAGCTTGTCCTCCGGCAGGCATACGTGCCCGTTCTGCGCCGCGTTTGTAATAAGCACATGGCGGACGCCGCATTCGATCCTTGCGGGCGAATCCGCCGGATATCCCATTGATCTCGCCATTGCATCGGCGCGGTCAAAGCCTATGCCCTGCACCTCGCCGCAAAGGACATAGGGATTTTCCTTTGCCACATCCACAGACTCCGCGCCGAAACGCTTGTATATGCGCATGGTGAGTTCCGGACCGAAATAGTCACGGAAAAACATGACCGTACCGCGCATATCCGACTGCTTTCTGAACTCCTCGGATATCTCCCCGGCGCGTTTGCGCGTAATGCCCGGGATCTCAGCCAGCCATTCCGGATGATTTTCGATAACATCGAACGTATCCTCGCCGAACTGCGCCACGATCTTGTGCGCGGTCTTGAGTCTTATGCCGCGTATCGCCCCGGACGCAAGATAACGTTCAATAGCGGCAACGTCGGAGGGCAGCTCGCGCTCGTATTCAATAACGCGGAACTGCCTGCCGTAGCGGGCATTGTTTTCCCATTTGCCAGAAAGACTCAAAAGGTCCCCCTCGGCAACATCGGGCATTACGCCGAGCACCGAATGCAGTCCGCCGTCATCGCCCTCAAGCGACAGTATCACAAAGCCCGTGTCCTCGCGCGCATAAATTATCTCCTCAACGGTCCCCGAGAGCGTTCCACCGCCTTTGGAGGGGGCGTCGGAGCTGTCCCGGCGACCGTATGCCTCGTCAAATATACTTTTCGGACTCACCGACGTCCCCTCCTTTCCGCAGTATGTCATTCGGAATTTTTTATTTCGATTATTTCAGCCGAAGGACAAAGCCTGTGTATACGTACAGCCAGTCTTTCCTCCCCCTCCGGTATCATGACCGCAATGCGCGAACGCCGCAGCCATGATACCCGCGCCTCGTCGATAAGTACATCAATCAGCTCGTCGTCCTCGCTGCCGTCAAGTCTGACGGCTGCTATCGGCGCGAACCGGCGCGGTATGAATATCCTTTCGGACAAAAGCTTGAGCGCTGAATACCCGCCGAACACGGCAAGCACGGCAATTATTATGTCAAAAAATATTTTCATCGTTCTCCCCCACGGCATTACTCAGTATCATTATATGCCGTGCGGGAGAATTTCTTACTCAGCCGAGCGCCTCAATGAGCGCGGGGGCGAGATCGCGTTTTTCCCACGGAGTGTCAAGCTCCTCGCGTCCCATGTGACCGTATGCGGCAAGCTCCGAATAAATCGGACGGCGCAGGTCGAACTTTGCAATAATGGCGGCAGGACGGAAGTCAAAGCATCTGCTTACCGCCTCGGCGATCTTTTCGTCGGAAGATTTTCCTGTTCCGAAGGTATCGACAAGTATCGAGACCGGACGCGCCACACCGATAGCGTAAGCCACCTGTATTTCGCAGCGTTTTGCAAGTCCGGCAGCAACTATGTTTTTGGCAACATAGCGCGCCGCATAGGACGCCGAACGATCGACCTTGGTCGGGTCCTTGCCCGAAAATGCACCGCCGCCGTGGCGTGCATAGCCGCCGTAGGTGTCAACGATTATCTTTCTGCCGGTAAGTCCGCTGTCGCCCATAGGACCGCCGATAACAAATCTTCCCGTCGGGTTGACATAGATCTTTGTTTTTTCATCAAGCAGACCTGCGGGGACTGTGGTCCTGATGACCTCGCGCTCAATATCGGTGCGTATCTGGTTCAGCGTAACTATGTCGCTGTGCTGTGAGGACACGACTATCGTGTCAACGCGCACGGGGCGGTCGCCATCGTATTCCACGGTCACCTGAGTCTTTCCGTCCGGGCGCAGATAGGGGATGGTCCCGTTCTTTCTGACTTCTGTGAGCTTCTTTGCCAGCTTGTGTGCCAGCGATATCGGCAGCGGCATAAGCTCGGGAGTTTCATCGCAGGCATAACCGAACATAAGTCCCTGGTCGCCCGCACCGGTATCAAAACCGTCGGATTCGCCGTTTTTGGCTTCAAGCGAGCGGTCAACGCCGAGCGCGATGTCGGGCGACTGCTCATGTACCGAGCTTATTACCGCGCAGCTGTCGCAGTCAAAACCGTATTTTGCGCGGTCATAACCGATCTTTCTTACTGTATTGCGTGCGAGAGTCTGAAAATCAACATACCCCTCGGTCGTGATCTCACCCATGATGAGAATAAGCCCGGTCGTGCAGGTAACCTCGCAGGCAACGCGCGACATGGGATCCTGACGAAGAAGTTCGTCAAGTACCGCATCGGAAATTTTGTCGCACAGCTTGTCGGGATGTCCCTCCGTCACCGACTCGGATGTGAAAAAGCGTTTGTTTTCGTTCATTGCATAAAAATCCTTTCATTCAAGACAAGAAATAAAGGCGACCCGACAGACCGAGCCGCCTACGTCTCATCTGTCAGGATTTAGCACCTTGCCATCAGGTAGGTTGCTGTGACATCATCAGGCCTGTCCTTACGTCACTCTTGATAAGATCAATATTTTATTGATTATATTGTACCATACAAATGTGTGATTGTCAACACCTCACGCAAAAATTCTGAAGGCAGCAACCACGCCGTACGATGCAAGCGTCATTATGCAACCGGCAATAAGCACTCCGATAAACGCGGAGAGCATCGCCTTCCAGAATTTCATTTCTATCGTCGCGGCAACGAGCGAACCCGTCCACGCGCCGGTGGCAGGCAGCGGTATCGCCACGAAAAGTGCCACGCCCCAGAATGAGTACTTTTCGATCTTGGCGCGATTCTTTTCCGCCTTGCGGTTGACCCATCCCGCGACCCTGGCAAAAAACTTTACTTTGGATGCCGCCATCCAGTCCAGGACCTTGCGCACAAAAAGCAGTATCACAGGCACAGGCAGCATATTTCCCGCCACGCTGATAAGGTAGTTCTGCCACCACGGCAGGTGCAGCGCCGCTCCCATCGGAATCGCACCGCGAAGTTCGATTATCGGCACCATTGAGCAGACAAACACGCTCCAGTACGGTCCCACGGTTTCGGTAAAAAAATTCTTTATAGCTTCGGTCATTTATTTTTCCGCCTTTTTACTTGTTCCTTTAAGTACAGGTGAAAGCCGCTTGTACACGGCAAATGTGATGCCGGTGCAGCACAGACATTTTACAAAAGTAAACGGAACATTTACTATCAGAAGAGCGCGCACCAGCGTATTTGCCGCCGGGATTATTGCGCTGTAAAGCCCGATTATCGTTTCCATCGGCATAAAACCGGAATAAAACGGATAGGTTATGAAGTAATTCACCGGAAAGCTGACGACGGATGCGACCACCGCGCCGAACAGACACGCAGCCAGCGCGCCGCCGCGCGTTTTGCTTTTGCGGTATATCAGCCCGGCAGGAAGTACCATTGCCGTGCCGACAATAAAATTGGCAAGCTCGCCGACGCACGATGTGTGCGAAAACGGCATATGAAGCAGATTTTTTATAAGCTCGACCGCCGTTCCCCAAACGGGTCCCAGTGCAAACGCCGTAATAAGAGCAGGCAGATCGGAAAAATCAAATTTAAGAAAAGCAGGTGTAAACGGCGTTGAAAATTCAAGCATCATCAGGATAAACGACACTGCCGCCATGACCGCCGTCACAGTCATCTTTCTTACGCTGAATATTTTTTTGTTCATTTTGTTTTCCTCCGAAAAATTCAATCGTTCGGAAAAAGAAAACGTACCGATCGCTCCGCGCAGGCAGCATCGGTCATATTTCGCATCTTTTCCCTTCCGGACTCTGACCGTCGGCACAGGAATCTCACCTGTTCGGCGCAAATCATTTGCGTTCGCGGACTATACCGCCGGTATGGAATTTCACCAATCCCCAAAGATCTGAATTTAAAGCCTTCACTGCGCTCATCACCGAAACCGGCATTGGAACGCTTTGAGTCGGCTCTTTATATCTTATGCTTTAAAGGGACTGCCGCACCGAGATGCGACAGTCCCAAAAATCGAAAACCGAATTACTCGATGATCTCGGAAACAACGCCCGAACCAACGGTTCTGCCGCCTTCACGGATAGCGAAGCGGAGACCCTTCTCGCAGGCGATAGGAGTGATGAGCTCAACGGTGAAGGTGACATGGTCGCCGGGACGGCACATATCAACGCCTTCGGGAAGCTCGATAACACCGGTAACGTCGGTGGTTCTGAAATAGAACTGAGGTCTGTAACCGGAAACGAAGGGTTTCTTGCGTCCGCCTTCTTTTTCGGTCAGAACGTACACCTGACCCATGAACTTGGTGTGAGGATGAACGGATCCGGGCTTGCAGAGAACCTGTCCACGCTCGATCTCGTCCTTGGCAACGCCGCGAAGCAGGCAGCCGATGTTGTCGCCGGCTTCTGCCTGGGGCAGGAGCTTGTGGAACATCTCGACGCCGGTTACGACGACGGAACGCTTCTCATCGGAAAGACCTACGATCTCAACGGTATCGCCGACCTTAACTGTACCACGCTCAACACGACCGGTAGCGACGGTGCCGCGTCCGGAGATGGAGAAAACGTCCTCAACAGGCATAAGGAAGGGCAGATCGGACTTGCGCTCGGGAGTGGGGATGTAGCTGTCAACAGCATCCATCAGTTCCTTGATAGGAGCGTATACGGGATCGTTGGGGTCGGTAGAGGGAGACTCAAGAGCATCACGGGCAGAGCCGCGGATGATCGGAATCTCGTCGCCCGGGAAATCATACTCGGAGAGGAGGTCGCGGACTTCCATCTCAACGAGGTCGAGAAGCTCGGGGTCATCAACGAGGTCGGTCTTGTTCATGAAGACAACGATTGCGGGAACGCCGACCTGACGGGCGAGCAGCACGTGCTCACGGGTCTGCTGGAGAGGACCGTCGGTACCTGCAACGACCAGGATAGCGCCGTCCATCTGGGCAGCACCGGTGATCATGTTCTTAACATAGTCAGCGTGGCCGGGGCAGTCAACGTGAGCGTAGTGACGCTTTGCAGTCTCATACTCAACGTGACGGGTGTTGATTGTGATACCTCTTGCCTTCTCTTCGGGCGCGTTATCGATCTGGTCATATGCCATGAATTCGATCTTATCGTTGCCGAGAGAGAGATACTTTGTAATGGCAGCGGTCAGAGTGGTTTTACCATGGTCAACGTGACCGATGGTACCAATGTTTACGTGGGGTTTGGTGCGTTCAAATGTGGCCTTTCCCATTTTTGGAATCCTCCTGCAAATTGTTTTTTAATTTAGGTTGAAAATTTTATATCGCCTGCATATGCAGACTTACGCTTGTGCCGCGTCAGTTGCTTGTCTGACGTTTTGACACAATGTTGTCGAGTATAGACTTGGGAACCTCTGCGAAATGGCTCGGCTCCATAGTATACTGACCGCGTCCCTGCGTGCGGGAACGCAACGCCGTTGCATAACCGAACATTTCGGAAAGCGGAACGTAAGCATCGATCTCCCAAATGCCTCCCGTTTGGGATTCATTGCGGATGATCTCGCCGCGGCGTTTTATAATATCTCCCATGACGTCGCCCATATATGTGTCGGGGACTATCACGGTGACCTTCATGATAGGCTCGGTAAGAGTCGGGTCTGCCTTTCTCATAGCTTCCTTGAAAGCCATGGACGCCGCTACCTTGAAGGCGATCTCGGAGGAGTCGACCTCGTGGTAGGAACCGAAGACCAGCGTCACCTTGACATCAACTACATTGTAGCCTGCAAGCACGCCGCTCTCCATTGCGCTGCGGATACCGGCTTCGACCGCGGGAATATATTCCTTCGGAATGACGCCGCCGGTGATGGCATTGACGAACTCATATCCCTTGCCGGGTTCGTTGGGCTCGATCTTGATAACGACATGACCGTACTGACCGTGACCGCCCGTCTGACGTGCGAACTTGGTGTCCTGCTCGACCGCTTTGCGGATAGTCTCCTTGTAAGCGACCTGAGGCGCGCCGATGTTCGCCTCTACCTTGAACTCGCGCAGAAGTCTGTCAACGATTATTTCAAGGTGGAGCTCGCCCATACCGGCAATGATGACCTGACCGGTCTCTTCATCGGTGTAGGTACGGAAAGTCGGGTCTTCCTCAGCCAGCTTCATAAGCGCATCCATCATCTTCTCCTGACCGGCGCGGGTCTTGGGCTCGATGGCGACTCTGATAACAGGCTCCGGGAACTCCATTGACTCAAGTATCACAGGATGCTTTTCGTCGCAGAAAGTGTCACCGGTGGTGGTGTTTTTGACGGATACGACAGCGGCAATATCGCCGGTGCGAACCTCGTCAACGTCCTTGCGGTTGTTCGCGTGCATCTGAACTATACGTCCGAATCTCTCGCGCGAGCCCTTGGTTGCATTGTAGACGGTAGAACCGACCGTTGCAACGCCCGAGTAAACGCGGAAGAAGCAGAGTCTTCCGACGTACGGGTCGGTCATGATCTTGAACGCGAGAGCCGAGAATGGCTCATCGTCGGAAGCATGACGCTCAATCTCCTCATTAGTGTGAGGATCTATACCCTTGATCGGGGGAACATCAAGCGGCGAGGGCATATAGTCGATAACCGCGTCAAGCAGCTTCTGCACACCCTTGTTTTTGAAGGATGTACCGCAAATGACGGGTACAAGACGGTTTTCAAGTGTTGCCTTGCGAAGCGCAGCCTTGATCTCGGGGACGGTTATTTCCTCCTCGGCGACGTACTTTTCAAAAAGTGCCTCGTCAACTTCGGATACCTTCTCGATAAGCTCGTTGCGGTACTGCTGCGCCAGTTCAAGCATATCGGCGGGTATGGGTTCAACTCTCATGTCCTTGCCGAGATCGTCATAATAAACATCGGCAACCATGTTGATGAGGTCGATGATTCCCCGGAAGGTGTCCTCTTTGCCAATGGGAAGCTGAATCGGGACGGGGTTGGCATTGAGCCTGTCCTTCATCATATCCACAACACGGAAAAAGTTTGCGCCCATAATGTCCATCTTATTGACATAGGCAATGCGGGGAACCGAGTATTTTGTAGCCTGTCTCCAAACGGTTTCAGACTGAGGCTCAACGCCTCCCTTTGCGCAGAAAACGGCTACTGCGCCGTCAAGAACGCGTAGCGAACGCTCCACTTCAACAGTGAAATCGACGTGACCGGGGGTATCAATTATATTGATACGATGCGTGTTTGCCTTTACCTTTGCGGGATCATTATGAAAATCGGAATGAGCCCAGAAGCATGTTGTAGCGGCAGAAGTAATTGTAATACCTCTTTCCTGCTCCTGCTCCATCCAGTCCATAGTAGCAGCACCCTCGTGAACCTCACCGAGCTTATGCGTTTTACCCGTGTAGAACAAGATACGCTCTGTTGTTGTCGTTTTACCGGCGTCAATGTGCGCCATTATGCCGATATTTCTGACCCTTTCGAGCGGATATTCTCTTGGCATGGAATTTCAAGTCTCCTTACTTTTACGTGGTTGATACTTATAGTTCTTTGTTGTCTTTGATAATGAAATACTGATAAGCGATTATCAATATCTGTAGTGAGCGAACGCCTTGTTCGCTTCTGCCATTCTGTGAGTCTCTTCTTTTTTCTTGAACGCTCCGCCGGCATTGTTCGTTGCATCGATTATCTCGGCTGCAAGACGGTCTGCCATTGTACGCTCGCCACGCTTTCTGGCAAATCCCACCAGCCAGCGAAGACCCAGAGTCTGACGTCTGTCCGCCTTGACCTCAAGCGGCACCTGATAGGTGGAACCACCTACACGGCGAGCTTTGACTTCAAGAGTGGGCATAACATTTTCAAGAGCGGCAACGAATACTTCAAGGGGATTCTTACCAGTCTTTTCCTCTACGGTTGCAAATGCATCGTAAACGATCTTCTGAGCAACACCCTTCTTACCGTCCAGCATTATATTGTTGACAAGCTTTGTTACGAGCTTGGACTTATAAAGCGGATCCGGCAGTACGTCTCTCTTGGATATACGACCTCTTCTCGGCACTGTACTTCCCTCCTTCATTAAATTTGAATGAAATCACAGGTACTCAAAAGCACATTCTTTTGTTAGCGCACGTCGTTTGCCAATTTATAAACATAAATTCAGCAGTTGGGGACATGCAAATATGCTGATACCTTTTTGCCCTTGACGCAGATTATTTCTTTCCTGCAGTCTTGGGTACTTTTGTTCCGTATTTGGAACGCGCCTGTCTGCGAGCCGCTACGCCCTGGGCGTCAAGCGTGCCGCGGATGATGTGGTAACGCACACCGGGCAGGTCACGAACACGTCCGCCTCTGATGAGAACGACCGAGTGCTCCTGCAGGTTGTGTCCTTCGCCGGGAATGTAGGTCGTGGCTTCAAGACCGTTGGTAAGACGCACTCTGGCAATCTTGCGGAGCGCAGAGTTAGGCTTTTTGGGGCTGGTCGTCGTAACCTTGGTGCATACGCCGCGTTTCTGAGGCGAGGGCAGATCGGTAGCCGCGTTTTCGATGGTGTTGAAGCCGTGCTGAAGCACAGGAGCCTTCGACTTGTTCACCTTAACGCCGCGTCCCTGTCTGACAAGCTGGTTAAAGGTTGGCATTCTGACTTAACTTCCTCCTTCTTCTGAAATATGTTTATATGTCCCGATACGGTCAAAATGCCCGTTCCGTGACAGCATTGAAAGCGAAAAGGGATTTTTTCCGCAAACAATTACATTATATTATATCATTTTTGCCGTCCTTTGTCAAGGACGGCAATCAGTCAAGCTATTTTTCTACCTTTTATACAATTTTCAGTCCGGAACCGGCACACATTGTGCGCATTTTGCACAACACGCGCCGGTTCCTATCTAACGGAGCATCATGCGATGGGACGCATTATTCTCCGGATGCTTTATCCTGCAGCGGTTCCTCGCCGGTCTCGGCTTCGACTACATCCATATCGGAATAGCACTGCATACCGGTACCTGCGGGAATGAGCTTACCGATGATGACATTTTCCTTAAGACCGAGCAGATGGTCGACCTTGCCCTTGATAGCGGCTTCGGTGAGCACCTTGGTGGTCTCCTGGAAGGATGCGGCAGAGAGGAAGGACTCTGTCTGAAGAGCGGCCTTGGAGATACCGAGCAGCACCTGCTCGCCCTCGGCGTGACGCGCCTCCTTTTCGCCCTCGGCAATGCGAAGGTCGATCTTGGCGTTTTCGTCCTCAAACTCATTTATCGAAACCACCGAGCCGATAAGCAGCGGGGTGTCGCCGGCGTCGCTCACGCGCATTTTACGCGTCATCTGGCGGGCAATGACCTCAATATGCTTATCGTTGATGTTAACGGACTGCGCACGGTAAACGCGCTGGGTCTCGCTGATGATATAGTCGTAAACCGCGTCAAGTCCGAGAATATTCATGATATCCGCCGGGCTCTTGGATCCCTCGGTAAGAGCATCGCCTTTTTCAACATGGTCGCCGTCCTTGACGGTCATGCGGCGTCCGTAAGGTATCTGGTATCTGACCGACTCTCCGCCGTCGGCGGGAGTAACGATAACGTCCTGAATATTGGGGTTTTCATCGGGAACGATCTCAGCCGTACCTTCGATCTCGGACATGATGGCGGGCTTCTTCGGCGTTCTCGCCTCAAACAGCTCCTCAACACGGGGAAGACCCTGTGTGATATCCGATCCCGCAACGCCACCGGAGTGGAATGTACGCATCGTAAGCTGTGTACCGGGTTCGCCTATCGACTGAGCGGCTATGATGCCGACAGCCTCACCTACGCTGACGAGTCTGCCGGAGGCAAGGTCCGCGCCATAGCAATGAGCGCATATACCGTTGCGGGCATGGCAGTGGATGACCGTTCTGATCTGGACAGCCTCGATACCCGCAGCAACGATCTTTTTGACCATCTGCTCGGTGAGCATCACATCATCATCGGCGATCATCTCGCCGGTGTTGGGATCGATAACGGGACCCATCGTGAAGCGTCCGACAAGTCTGTCCTCAAGGCTTTCAAGCGGCTTGGCGGCAGAACCATCGGCAATCGCTCTGATCCACGCGCCGTGCGTTGTATCGCACTTTTCCTCGCGGATGATGACCTCCTGTGATACATCGACCAGACGTCTGGTAAGGTATCCGGAGTCTGCGGTACGCAGAGCGGTATCCGAAAGCGACTTACGGGAGCTTCGTGCACCCATGAAGTACTCAAATATCTTCATGCCTTCACGGAAGTTCGACTTGATCGGGATCTCCATCGTCTTACCGTTGGTGGCGAACATCGGTCCGCGCATACCGGCAAGCTGGCGCATCTGTGTCATTGAACCACGGGCGCCGGAATCCGACATGATCTTTATCGGATTGAAGGTCGAGAAGCATTCCTGAAGAGCGTTCGTGACCTCTGCCGTCGTACGGTTCCAGACGTCGATGACGCGCTCGTATCTTTCCTGCTCGGAAAGCTCGCCGCGCTGATAGAACTTGCCTATCTTTGCAACGGTGTTTTCCGCGCCCTTTATGATCTCCGCCTTTGTCTTAGGTATAGTCATATCGTACACTGAGATCGAGAAGGAGGCGCGTGTGGAATACTTGTAGCCCATCTCCTTGATGGCATCGAGCATCTTCGCGGTAACGGCAGAGCCGTGCTTCTTTATGCAGGCGTTGATGATCGCGCCCAGCTCCTTCTTGGTGACGATGAAATCGACCTCAAGGTCAAAGAACTTATCATTGTCATTTCTGTCTACAAAGCCGAGGTCCTGCGGTATATTGCGGTTGAAGATCATGCGTCCGAGCGTGGTGGTAATGGTGTGCGACATCACAACGCCGCCTACCTCGCGTTCGTTTCTGACCTTGATCTTTACGTGCAGACCGAGCTGACCGTTGGCATATGCCATGATCGCCTCGTTGTAGTCACGGTACGCCCCGCCCTCGCCGGGTTCGCCCGGCTTCTCCATCGTCAGGTAGTAGGATCCGAGGATCATATCCTGCGTAGGAACGGTAACGGCGCGGCCGTCAACGGGCTTGAGGAGGTTGTTGGCGGAAAGCATGAGGAATCTCGCCTCTGCCTGCGCTTCGGCGGAAAGCGGTACGTGTACCGGCATCTGGTCACCGTCGAAGTCGGCGTTGAACGCCGTGCAGACCAGCGGGTGCAGTCTTATCGCTCTGCCGTCAACGAGCACCGGCTCAAACGCCTGTATCGACAGACGGTGCAGCGTCGGAGCACGGTTGAGCAGTACGGGGTGTTCCTTTATTACATTTTCAAGGGCATCCCAGACCTCATCGTTATTGATCTGAGCGCGGTCGATCTTCTTCTGCGCATCCTTTACGTTGGTCGCCTTGCCCATTTCAACAAGACGCTTCACGACGAAGGGCTTGAAGAGCTCGAGAGCCATTTCCTTGGGCAGACCGCACTGATAGATCTTCAGAGAAGGCCCGACAACGATAACGGAACGTCCGGAATAGTCAACACGCTTGCCGAGCAGGTTCTGACGGAAACGTCCCTGCTTACCGCGAAGCATTTCGGAGAGCGACTTCAGCGGACGGTTGGACGAGCCGGTGACCGGCTTGCCGCGGCGGCCGTTGTCGATAAGGGCGTCAACAGCTTCCTGAAGCATACGCTTTTCGTTTCTTATAACTATTTCGGGAGTGTGTATCTCGATGAGCTTTCTCAGACGGTTATTGCGGCTGATAACGCGGCGGTAAAGCTCGTTGAGGTCGGAGCAGGCAAAGCGTCCGCCGTCAAGCTGCACCATGGGTCTTATATCGGCGGGAAGCACCGGAATGACGTCAAGTATCATCCACTCAAGCTTGTTGCCGGACTTGCGGAAAGCTTCGATGACCTCAAGACGCTTGATTATACGTGCCTTTTTCTGGCTTGTGGTATTTTTGAGCTCCTCTTTGAGCGACTCGGCAAGCGCATCCACATCAATGGCGGCAAGCAGCTCCTTGATCGCCTCGGCGCCCATGCCGACGCGGAACTCGTTTTCATACATCTCGCGGTATTCCTGATACTGCTTTTCGCTCAGCACCATTCCCTTTTCAAGAGGAGTCGTGCCGGGATCGAGAACGATGTTCTCGGCAAAATACAGCACCTGCTCAAGCTGCTTTGACGAGATGTCAAGCACCAGAGCCATACGCGAGGGGGACGCCTTGAAGTACCAGATGTGAGACACGGGAGCTGCAAGCTCGATATGTCCCATTCTCTCGCGGCGCACCTTTTTTGTGGTGACCTCAACGCCGCACTTGTCGCAGATTATCGTTTCTCTCAGGTTGTGCGAGTTCTTGTACTTACCGCAGGCGCACGCTCCGTCCTTGGTCGGCCCGAATATGCGCTCGCAGAAAAGTCCGCCGACCTCGGGCTTGAGAGTACGGTAGTTGATGGTCTCGGGCTTCGTTACCTCGCCGTGCGACCATGCCCTTATCATTTCCGGGGATGCAAGACCTATTTTGATTGAATCAAATACATTATTTTCCAAAGCATTTTCCTCCGGTTGGGTCAGTTATTATCTGAAAGATCGTCGTCATCGATACCATCGTCAAAATCCTCACCGACATCGGTGTCATCATCGTCATCCTCATCGTCAAAGATGAAGTGGTCGGCAAGATCATCGGGGGTTATCGTCTGACCGACGGCATCGTCAACGGCATCGACATCGTTTTTATTGAGATAAGGCGACGGCTCGTCAACACAAACGTTGGAGAGAGATATCTCCTCGCCGTCTTTGTTGAGAACGCGGATATCGAGAGCAAGCGACTGAAGCTCCTTCATAAGAACCTTGAAGGACTCGGGCACGCCCGGCGTCGGGATGTTTTCGCCCTGGATTATCGCCTCATATGCCTTGCGGCGTCCGTTGATATCGTCCGACTTGACCGTCAGGATTTCCTGAAGCGTGTATGCTGCGCCGTACGCCTCAAGCGCCCATACCTCCATTTCGCCGAAACGCTGTCCGCCGAACTGGGCTTTACCGCCGAGAGGCTGCTGGGTTATCACAGAGTACGGGCCGTTGGAACGGGCATGGATCTTATCGTCGACCAGGTGATGGAGCTTAAGGTAGTACATGATACCGACAGTTACGGGGTTATCGAATGCCTCTCCGGTACGTCCGTCGTAAAGCACGGTCTTACCGTCGATGACCTGAAGCTTTGTCTCGCCGGTCTCGGGATTGGTGACCTCGCGCGTCTCCTTACCCTCAACGTTTTCACCGGGGAATACGTCGCGCCACATACCCGCCATCTTCATGCATTCGAGAATGTCCTTCTCGTTTGCGCCGTCGAAAACGGGGGTCATGATCTTCCAGCCGAGCTTGCGGGCAGCTATGCCGAGGTGGACCTCAAGCACCTGACCGATGTTCATTCGGGAAGGAACGCCCAGCGGGTTAAGGACTATATCAAGAGGTGTTCCGTCGGGCAGGAAGGGCATATCCTCGGGCGGGAGTATGCGGGATACAACACCCTTGTTGCCGTGACGGCCTGCCATTTTGTCGCCGACGGAGATCTTACGTTTCTGAGCGATGTAAACATGAACGACCTTGTTCACGCCTGCTGGCAGCTCGTCGCCCTGCTCGTGCGAGAAGGTGCGGACATCGACCACTATACCGGATTCACCGTGAGGCAGACGGAGCGAGGTGTCACGCGTCTCTCTCGTCTTTTCGCCGAATATAGCACGAAGCAGTCTTTCCTCGGCGGTGAGGTCGGTCTCGCCCTTCGGAGTGATCTTACCGACAAGGATATCGCCGGCGTGCACCTCTGTGCCCTTCTTTACGATACCGTTGATGTCGAGGTTGCGCAGCGCGTCGTCGCCGACATTCTGGATCTCGCGCGTGATCTCTTCCGGACCGAGCTTGGTGTCTCTTGCCTCGTGTGTATAGACCTCGATGTGAAGCGATGTGTAAACATCGTTTCTCACGAGCTTTTCGTTAAGCAGAACAGCGTCCTCGTAGTTGTAGCCTTCCCATGTCATGAAGCCGATGAGAGCGTTCTTTCCGAGCGCGACCTCGCCCTGCGAGGTTGCGGGACCGTCCGCGATCGGGTCGCCGGCAGCTACCACATCGCCCTCTCTCACGATAGGACGCTGGTTGCAGCAGGTACCCTGGTTTGTACGTTTGAACTTGATGAGCTCATAAAGATCGCGGTGACCGTCCTCGCAGGCGATGATTATCTTATCCGCCTCAACGTGAACGACCTTGCCGGCATTCTTTGCAAGCACAACGACGCCGGAGTCGGTAGCGACCTTATACTCCATACCCGTGCCGACTATCGGAGATTCGGTGACCATAAGCGGCACCGCCTGCTTCTGCATGTTAGAACCCATAAGTGCGCGGGAGTTATCGTCGTTTTCAAGGAAGGGGATCATCGCCGTGGCGGCGGAAACCACCATCTTCGGCGAAACATCCATAAAGTCTATCTTATCGCTTTCGATTTCAATGAACTCATTGCGCTCACGTGCCGTGACCTTGGGATTGATGAAATGTCCCTCATCGTCAAGAGCCTCGTTCGCCTGCGCGATGATATATCTGTCCTCAACGTCCGCAGTCATATAAACGATCTCATCGGTAACGACGTGACGCTCTTTGTCCACCTTGCGGTAGGGAGCCTCAATGAAACCGTAGTCGCTGATGCGGGCATATGTGGCAAGATAGGAGATAAGACCGATGTTGGGACCTTCGGGCGTCTCGATGGGGCACATACGTCCGTAGTGGGTGTAGTGAACGTCACGTACGTCGAAGGATGCGCGGTCACGCGACAGACCGCCGGGACCGAGTGCCGACAGACGGCGTTTGTGCGTCAGCTCAGCAAGGGGGTTTGCCTGATCCATGAACTGAGAGAGCTGAGAAGATCCGAAAAACTCACGGATCGCGGTAGCCACGGGACGGATATTGATAAGTGCCTGGGGGGTAAGCTTTTCGGTATCCTGTGTGGTCATGCGCTCCTTGATGATCTTATCCATTCTCGAAAAACCGATGCGCATCTGGTTCTGGAGCTGCTCGCCCACCGAACGGATACGGCGGTTGCCGAGATGGTCTATATCGTCGGTCGTGCCGATATCGTGGGTAAGACCGAGCATATAGTTGATGGAAGCGAAAATATCATCGTGAGTTATGTGCTTGGGGCAGACCTCGGCAATTCTTGCCTTTACCTTCGCCTTTATGGCGTCAAGATCGCCGGCGCACTCTTCCATGATCGAAAGCAGAACGGGAGTGCGCGCCTTCTCGCGGACGCCGCAGTCATGCAGATCGTCTCCGAGAATGGCTTCGGGCCAGCAGGTGTTGTTTGAGAACACCTTTACAGTATTGCCGTTGTCAAGAGCGAGCGTTACCTCGTTGATGGCAGCGTCTTCGACCGCTTTTGCATTTTCGGGAGTAAGGACCGCGCCTGCATCAAAAAGCACCTCTCCGCTGCGCGGGTCGATGATCGGCTCGGCAATGCGGCGGTTGGCAATACGTGCGCCGATCGCAAGCTTCTTATCGAATTTGTAACGTCCGACCGGAGCGATGTCATATTTCTTGGGATCAAAGAAATAATTATTGATGAGGTTCATTGCCGCATCTATCTGAACAGGCTCGCCGGGACGCAGCTTCTTGTATATCTCACGCAGTGACTCCACAGCCGCATCCGAACGGTTGCGCGATGCGAGGTCATTGCTTTCATCTTTTTCTATCGTGGCTTTGAGGCAGGGATCCTCGCCGAACATGGCATAGATGGCGTCATCGTTGCCTATGTCGGAGCGGAGAGTGCCCGTATCGGCGTCAAGAGAAAGCCCGAGAGCGCGGATGAGCATAGTCACCGGCAGCTTGCGGTTTTTGTCTATACGGACGTTCATTACGCCGTTGCTGTCTATTTCGTATTCGAGCCATGCTCCGCGGTACGGAATAACTGTGGCGGCATAGGTCTTTTTACCTGTCTTATCTATATCGGACTCATAATAGATACCCGGGGAACGGATGATCTGAGACACGATAACGCGCTCGGCTCCGTTTATAACAAAGGTACCGTTATCGGTCATGAGCGGAAAATCACCCATATAGATATCGGTCTGCTTCACCTCACCCGTCAGTTTGTTCGTAAGACGAACATTCACCTTCAGCGGTGCGGCATAGTTCACGTCTCTTTCCTTGCACTCCTCGACCGGATACTTCGGTTTGGAGTCAAGAGAAAATGAAATGAACTCGATGGAAAGATTGCCGGAGTAGTCTACGATCGGCGATACATCCCGGAGAACCTCCATAAGTCCCTCTTCAAGGAACCACTTGTAGGATTTCGTCTGGATCTCAATGAGATTCGGGATTTCAAGCGTCGTTCGCGTTTTGGAAAAGCTTTTACGCAGAACATTTCTGCCAAGCTGCTGGTCTGTGGTATGGACCATTAAATCAATCACTCCATTCAACGTAGATTCACGCTCTAAGCTATGTCCTTTGTTTTGCGCGCGCCGTCGGCGGCGTATCGGAAGCCCGGTGTCATTCCCCCCGGAGGACACCCGGAAGCGCGCGCACACCCAGCGCACACCCTTTTGCGAGCCGTTTTTTTGACATATTAAGCGATTATAATGCAGTTTACAATTATATCATTCAAATCAAGTCCTGTCAAGTGATTATGCGAAAAAATTAAAAAAATATTTTCCGCAACGCCGTTGTTTGCCGGTTTTGAGGAAAAACAAGGGAAATAATTCAATTCAGCTGAATATCACCGTCCGACCGGGCGAAAAAATACACATATAAAAAAGAACCCGCGTACGCGGGAACAAAAAGGAGTCTGGAATCGCAATATGAACAATGAATCGAACATACCGTCGTCGGGCGGGATCGACTGGGAACGCGCGGCAGCGGTGCTCTTCTGCCTGATCGCGGCGGGTGCAGCCGTTTATTTTGCCGGAAAATACGTAGTCGGGGTCGCACTTCCCTTTCTGTTTGCATGGCTCGTTGCATCGGCGGCACTGCCGGTGGCTACTCGCGCGGCGAAAAAGCTGCACATATCCGAACGCTTCTGCATCGCGTTTGTGGTCCTTCTGATACTTTCGCTCATATTCGTGCTGACCGCGCTCGCCCTGAACCGTGCGATATACGAGCTCGGCGGGCTTCTGTCAAGGCTCGGCGAAAAAAGCTCGGAGGAAGTAGGCGGAATGATAAGCGATGCCCAAAGCTTCTGGAGCGACCTCGGCTCACGGATACCGCTTTTGCGTCATCTGCGCGAATCCGCCGAGCTTGCGGGATTTTTCGAAGGGCTCGACAGTGCGCTCGGCAACGCGATAGGCGACCTCATATCGCAGATTACGTCAAAGCTCCCCGCGGCAGCCGCATCGGTAATAAAGTCTATGCCGGCGCTGTTGCTTTCGCTTGCCGTTGCAATAATTTCAAGCTTTTATTTTGCGCTCGACCGCCGCCGCATACTCGCCGCCCTGTCGCGCCTCATGCCGGTCGCGGTGCGGCACCGTCTGCCCGAGCTGCGCCGCCGCGCCGGAAAAACAGCCGTCGGATACATCAAAGCCTACCTCATTATATTGGCAATAACCTTTTGCGAGCTTTTCATCGGCTTTTCGGTGTTGCGGATAAGCTACGCCTTTCTCTTGGCGGCGGTCGTCGCAATAATCGACATTCTTCCCGTTCTCGGAGTCGGGACAGTCCTCTTGCCGTGGGTGGCAATAGAATTCATAACGGGAAATTACCGCCTCGGCATCGGACTCCTCATACTTTTCGGAGTGATCGAAACGGTAAGACAGTTCATAGAACCGCGCATCGTCGGTGTAACGCTCGGCATACATCCGCTGCTCACACTTGCCGCCATGTACCTCGGATTTACCGTTTTCGGCATTGCGGGGATGATAATAGGTCCGCTCCTCGCCCTTGTCGGACGCGCAGCCGCCGCCGCATGGCGCCGCGAGGGCGGTATCAGAACATCGTCCGCCTGATCCCCTGCTTCAGCTGCGGAACAGCAACATCCATTTCCGCCGCCGTTCCTATAATAATATATGAACGCCCGGGCACGCCCGCGCTGTCGTCGCGGTTCTCGATTTCTTCATCTGTCACGATGATCTCGGCAGCCGCGCGCCGCGCTGCCGCGGCGAGTTTTTCGCCATCGCGTGCAGTGATAACGGAAAGCACCTCAACGCCGCATTTTGCGAGTGCGGACTCAAACTCATGCGGCAACGCATCCCCGTGCAGCCAGAATACTCTGACCGCATCCCCCGTCAGTTTTCCTGATGATGCAATGTCGGAGGCAAGCGCGGAAAAGACAGCCCGGCTGCGCATTTCGTCCGCTGCGGCATCCGCCAGCCCGTTCGGAAGCGCAGCCGCTATCACCGCAGGCTTTATTGAGATGACCGTTCCGTAAAAAGCGGGAGCCGCCGCACATATTCCCCGCACTATGGCATCGTCACCGATATCCATTCCGGAACGCCGCAGGGCGTATGCCCCGTCGCACGAAGTGCATGCCGATGCCAGCGATGACACAAAAACCGACGGCGTGCGCAGTTCTATACCGCGGTAAACGACAGAAAAGCCGGCAAATGATACCGAACGCACTTCCGGTCCGCCCGGAAGCCCGCGCTTTGCGGCAACGGTAAGGCGGCAGCCGGCATCAGCGCAGCGATCGGTAATAAGCCGCTGCACCTCGGCGGTTTGCTGAGTACTGACAGTCTCGGCAGTCCCGCGCACAATAACGGTGCGCAACAGCTGCGCGGGATCTGACGGCAGTGTGCCCAACACCACGAGCGACGCCGTGGGAAGCAGCCGCAAAGCTTCGCGCGGCAGCCCGGATACATCCGTAATTATGACCCTGACATCGGCGGCGCGCGCCATCGCCAGACCATGCGCCGCAAGGACCTCGTATCTGCTGACCGCATCATCACCGCCGAGCGTGCGCGAATACCTGCGTATGGTATCCACCGATCTCACGAGCGCATCTCCGTCCGGCTTTTCTCCGTTTATCAGAACAGGCTCGGGCGAGCCCGGCTCATACGGAGCGTCAAATGAAAGCAGTGCCGCCCCGATCCCCGCCTCGCGGAGAACGGAGCCGAGCATCGCCGACATATGACGCGCGTTTATCCCCGCGCACAGGATATGAAAGACACGGCGCGGCATCTCCGCAAGCTCCAAAGCATTAAGCATTGCCTCAAGGCGCGATGCTGCGCCTTTGTCGCTTTTTGCGGGTAGTCCGCGAAGATATTTATAAGCGTTGAGAAGGGTCATCCTGCGACCATACCTTTCCATATACCCCGTGCGGCGCGCAAAGGCATAAATAAATTTCAGTCAACAATATCCGGAAGCGCCGCCCGCGCGCCTTCCGGATCGCTTTTTACAAGGAAGCCGCGTATATTCTCATATTTTTGACGGCACGCCTCAAGCCGCGCCGGGCTCATATTTTCGTCAAGAACAGCGCGCAGAAGAACATTTTTGGGTGTGTCATCGGGATCTGTAAGCTCAAGAGCGGAGACCGTATAGCCCTCCGCCTCAAGCCGCGCAAGGCGCGCCGCATCCGTAAGCACATCGCACAGCTTGCGCGACAGAAACGGATGCTCGGTAACAAACGAAAGCTCGGGACAGTCGATGTGCCCCGCAAGCGCGTGATGACAGCAGGGCGTGGACAGTATCACCTTTGCCCGCCACACGGCAGCCTTGGTAAGCACAATATCTGTGGCGATGTCGCAGGCATGGAGCGATACGACAAGCTGCGGCAGCCCGGCGGCGCCGCTGTCATAGTCAAGCACATTGCCACAGATAAATTCAAGGCCGTGAAATCCCACCTTTTCGGCAACTGACGAGCAATACTCGATAACATCCGGCTTCAGGTCTACTCCCGTCATGCTCACTTCCCTGCGGCGCATAACGGCAAAATAATGGTATACGGCAAAGGAAAGATAGCTCTTTCCGCAGCACAGATCGCATATTCTCAGCACACCGTCACGCGGCAGATATTCTTCAATTTCGCGTATATGCTCAAGAAAACGGCATATCTGACGGAACTTCGGCTGTTTTTTATCGTACACACGCCCGTTTTCATCGCTGATGCCGAGCGCGCGCAGAAAAGACTCGCTGCCGTCCAGCAGGCGGTTCTTCTCGCGGTCGTTGCCGCAGTTTCCGGCAGCTGCCGATGCGCTTTTTGCGATAGCGGCTCCGACCGCCGCCGCGCCTATCACAGTGGCATTCCCCTTGGCGTTGGCGCGGTACTCGCAGCCCGCGCCGCCTTCAACGGTCAGGTTGGCACGCATGTACCCGCGCACGAACTCACCGACAGCCGCACTGTCATCCTCGGGAATATTCCGCTGAAGAGCCTTGCCGTCCTTGAGAAAGATCTCAAGCTGAAGCATCCTCCTGCCGCCGACAGTGACGGAACGTGCGCGCGCATTCTTCACCGCATCATCGGACGGGACCGAAAAACCGCATTTTTTTATTATCCCCTTTGCCGATGCACCGGCGACAAGCTCGGCAAAGCGCAGGCTCGCCCGAATTGCGGGATGATCGCTTTTATCAATACTCATTTTTTCTTTTTTCCGTAGGTGGATTTTTTCTTTACCGTTCTTTTACGTGCATTTCCGGTCGATGCATCACCGCCGTCATCGGCTGCGGAAAGCCGCGCATCGTCATTTGCATCGTCATCGGCTGCGGGATCGTCATGATTCCACGGGAAATGCACCTTCGGCTCCTTGCCATCGTATATCCGCTTGAAATTTTCACGGTGCATCACCAGTATCATCACGGTGATGAAGACCGCGATCGGGATCCGCATTCCCGCAATGTTTCCGTCCCCGTACAATACCGTGTACGACCCGCTGAGTATCAGCGGATAGAGCAGCGCAGCCATTCCGGACGCCATCGAGACCATGCGCGTTCCGAGCAGCACTATCGCAAACACGGCGATAAGGACCAGAAACACAAGCGGTTCGGTCATAAGGATCATGACCGCCGCAACAAGCACGCCCTTGCCGCCGCGGAATTTGTAAAACACAGGGAACATATGCCCGAGCATGCAGAAAAGTCCCGCAAGATACGCGCCGATGTACCCGAGCCAGAGGTAGCCGAGAAGCGTCGAGATCACGGTTTTGAGGATATCGCCGCAAAGAGTGAGAATCCCCGCCTTTTTTCCGTATGTGCGGAACATATTTGTCATTCCCGCATTGCCCGACCCGTGCCGGCGCACATCATCCGAAAACAAAGCTCGGGATATGATCACGGCAGAATTCAGACTGCCAAGAAGATAACCGCCCGCCGCGCAAAGAATAATGGGCGGGATCAGCCACAGAAGAGCCGGTACGCCGACAACGCCGAAACGCTCGGTGAGAAGGCGGTAAAGACCGCCGGAAATTATCGTTGACATGAAAAATATCCTTTCCGGAAACACTTTCCGATAAGACGCTACAATATAAATTATTATAATTATAACAACCATAGCACCAAAAGTCAACACAAATCATGTTACTATTATTTAAAAAGGTGGGCTGTAAAAAACTCATTTTGAGTTTTTTACAGCCCGTCGGCATAAATGAGATCACTGTACATATCCCGTTTTTCAATTCATGGTCATGACCGTCCCGTCCGGAGCGTTTGCACCGGCTTTTACACAAGGAGGACCGATATCAAAAAGATCAATATATATTTTTTCATATAGTTCCCTCCCGGTCGCTTTATCAATATACCTTCCCGTAAATTACCGTATCGGTATCCACGAGCCTGCCCACGATCTTTTCACCGTCATACTCATACATGACTATATAATAGATCCCATAATCTT
>CAKRTQ010000012.1 GCA_934402395.1 uncultured Eubacteriales bacterium
GCGGTTGCCATCTATGAGCCGGTAAGAAAGCAGGGCAAGGACGGAAAGACCTATACCAACTTTGTCCGAAAGAATATGTTCGACATTTCCGACATCAAAGACCCGGAGCCGGATGTCCAGCCGACCTATACCGCGGCGGAAGCGGTGCAGGGACTCTTTGCCCACAAAGCCGTGGATGTACGGATGATTCCGGACTATCCGAGCGACCGTCAGTTCGGGGCATTTTACGACGCAGAGGAGAACTGTGTGTATGCCAAGCGCGGTATGGGATACGAACAGATCTTTACCGATGTCGCAGTTGCTTTGGCACACGCGGAAATGGCAAAGGACATTGAGGGATACCTGCCTGCGGAGCATCAGTTCGAAGCGCGGTGCGCGGCGTATGTGCTGGCAAAGAAATACGGTGTTCCCACCAAGGCGGTGGAGATTGACCGTGTACCGGAGGAATACGGCGTGATGGACGCGGCTGGTATCCGTGAAAATCTTGCGAGGATCCATGACAGCGTGAAGAATATCAGCTCCGGAATGTATAAGGCGTTGGTCAAGGAAAAGGAACAGGAGGTGTCCCCAAAAGAGAAGTCGGGTAAAGGAGGTGATGCGAGATGAGGGAGAACACCTATCAGATTGAGGTCGGGGATTATGAGCGGCGCACACTCATCGGCATCCTTGCCGAGTGCCGCAATGAATGTCTGAAACGGGAAACACCGACAGAGGATGTCAACAACCTGTTGGCAAAGGCATTGGACGCACCACTGAAAAAGAAGAAAGGGAAAGACCGGGATGAAAGATAACCGAATCCTGCGGTGGTGCGCCGTAGGACTTGGACTGATCGCGGTGATATGGGTATCGGTGCTGCTTGCACCGACAATCGGAGGAGGGCTTCCTTCCATGCTGCCAAAGCTGGGGGAAGCCTTTTCCCACCCTATGCGACTGTCGTGGTGTGAGAGAACACCGGCTTGTATGCTGATTCTTACGGCAATTTACGGGTTTTCGCTTCTTATCTACCACTATACGAAACCCAATTACCGCCGCCGCGTGGAACACGGTTCCGCCGAGTGGGGGGAAGCACAGAAGATCTCCAAGAAGTACAGCCAATCTCCACGGGAGATGAACAAAATCCTGACGCAGAATGTGGAGATCGGGTATGACGCGCACAAGCATCGCCGAAATCTCAATACCCTTGTGGTCGGCGGTTCGGGTGCGGGCAAAACACGATTTTATGCCAAGCCGAATATCATGCAGGGCAATACCAGCTTTGTGGTGCTTGACCCAAAGGGAGAGATCCTGCGTGATACCGGAAAGCTGCTGGAAGCAAAGGGGTATGAAGTGAGGGTGCTTGATCTTATCAACATGGAGAAGTCCATGTGCTACAATCCGCTTCTCTACGCCGAGAGTGACAACGATGTACAGCGGCTTGTGACCAATTTGTTTAAGGCAACAACCCCCAAGGGCAGTCAATCACAAGACCCGTTCTGGGATACAGCGGCGAGTATGTTGTTGATGGCACTCATCTTTTATGTAAAAGCCAAGGCATACCCGAATCAGCAGACCTTTGGCAAGGTATTGGAGCTGCTTGCGGCGGGCGAGGTCAACGAGGAGGACAGCAATCAGCAGAGCATACTCGACGAAATGTTCGGCGATCTCGCTGAGGAGTATCCGGGACATATCGCGCTGAAGTATTATACGGCTTATCGCGGCGGTGCGGCAAAAACGCTGAAATCCATTCAGATTACGCTTCAGGCAAGATTGGAGAAATTCAATCTGGAAAGCCTGAACCTGCTTTGCTCGGCAGATGAGCTTGACCTCAAAACATTGGGAACCAAAAAGGTGGCGCTGTTTGCCCTGATCCCCGATAACGACACGAGCTTCAATTTCCTTGTGTCGATGCTGTATACGCAGTTGTTTCAGCAACTGTTCAAGGTCGCGGACGGCGGGGGCGGCGCACTGCCTGTTCCTGTGCATTTTATGATGGACGAGTTCGCCAATGTTTCGCTTCCCGATGACTTTGATAAAATTCTCTCGGTCATGCGTTCCCGCGGTGTATCGGTCAGCATTATCCTGCAAAACCTCGCGCAGCTCAAAGCTCTTTTTGAGAAGCAGTGGGAGTCCATTATCGGCAACTGTGACGAATTTGTCTATCTCGGAGGGAACGAGCAGAGCACGCACAAATATGTGTCTGAACTGCTCGGCAAAGCCACCATCGACACGAATACCTACGGTAAAAGCGACGGTATGCGCGGAAATTTCTCCACCAACTATCAAAACACCGGGCGGGAGCTGATGACGCCGGATGAGGTGCGGCTGTTGGATAACCGGTACGCGATCCTGTTTATCCGCGGAGAACGCCCGGTTCTGGATTTCAAGTACGACCTGCTGAAGCACCCGAATCTGGCACTGACCGCAGACGGAGATCGGGCAAATGCGTATGAACACGGTGTCAGAAAGCCGGAGGGAGTTCGCGTTGAGGTTGTGGACATTTCGGCATACCCCGGCAAGACGGTCAAGGACTTTCCGGAAATTGATGCGTATATCGCGGACATGGAAGCCTTTGACGATGCAGACCTTGAGGTCTATCTGGAATTTTTGCAAAACGAAAGGAACAAAGAGAATGAAAAACAAAAAGAAAATGCCTCTTAAGGCAAGAAAATTTCTGAAGGTGTGGGTGACGGCAGTGCTGGTCATCTTCGTGATCGGTGCCATGGCACTGACCTGCTTTGCGGCGGAGGATGATCCGATTACGGTGGTCAACAACCTTTCCGACTTCATGTTCGGGCTTGTCCGCGCAGTCGGTATGATTATGCTCGGGTTTGCCGTTGTACAGATCGGGCTATCTCTCAAGAGTCACGACCCGTCGCAGAGAGCGAACGGTTTTCTGACACTTGCAGGCGGTGTGGTCATTACTTTTGCTAAAGAAATTCTCAATCTGATTACGGGCGGCTGATGCCCGTATGAGGAGGTGCGGGAATGAGTAACAATTGGATCGTTGAGAATATCCAAAACGCCCTCGACATCTGGAACGACAAACTGAACGAGATATGGCGGCTGCTTTCGCAGTCGCCTACCGAGTTCAAGGGCGGCACCGTGTGGAATGTCATGGTGAACATCAACGGGACGCTCAAAGCAGTTGGTTATGCGCTTTTAGTGCTGTTCTTTCTGATGGGAATCATGAAGCATTACAATTCCATGCAGAAGATCAAGCGCCCGGAACAGGCACTCAAGCTGTTTATCCGGTTTGTGCTTGCGAAAGCGGCGGTCACATGGGGGCTGGATCTGATGATGGCAATGTTTACGATTGTACAGGGCATCATTTCTAAAATTATGGCTTCCTCCGGCATTGGCGGCAGAAGCGGAATCTATCTGCCGGGTGAGATGATAAAGACCATAGAGGATTGCGGCTTTTGGGAGAGCATTCCGCTGTGGGCAGTAACGCTGATCGGCAGTCTGCTGATTTGGGTGTTGTCCTTTATCCTGATTCTCACGGTGTACGGGCGGATGTTCAAGCTCTTTATGTATGCCGCAATCGCGCCGATTCCGCTGTCGTCGTTTGCAGGGGAGGAGACGGGGAACATCGGCAAGAGCTTTCTGAAATCCTTTGCCGGCGTATGTCTGGAGGGCGCAATCATCGTGCTTGCCTGCGTCATCTATTCGCTGTTTGCGTCAGCTCCGCCGTCTGTCAGTACCGGTGCCTCGGCAATTACGCAGGTCTGGACTTATGTCGGGGAAATCGTATTCAATATGCTTGTACTTGTCGGGACAGTGAAGCTGTCGGATCAGGTTGTGAGTAAGATGTTGGGGATATAATTGCGGAATTTTAGTGATATAGCACAGAACTTTCGGATATACTATTGACGACGAGCTAAATTTATGATATAATCGGAATCGGAAATAGCGTGATGTGACACACAGATTCCGAAAGGAGATGCAATTGTGATAGAGCAAAAGAAGATTGAACGGGAAGCATACCTGAAAAAGTTGATTGCCAAGCGTGACAACGGACTGGTCAAGGTGATCACGGGTGTGCGAAGATGCGGCAAATCCTATCTGCTGTTTACGCTGTATCGGCAGTACCTTTTGGAGTGCGGTGTTGCCGAAGAGCAGGTCGTCAGCCTTGCGCTGGATAATGCCCTGAATGCAAAATACCGGGATCCGATGGCGCTTGCAGAATATTTGGAAGCGCACACACCGGCAAACGGAAATCGGTACTATGTGCTTCTTGATGAAATTCAGTATGTCGGCAAAAAGAAAATTCAGGAGAATCCGGAGATTCTGATCTCCTTTTACGATGTCCTCAATTCTCTCTTGCAAAAAGGAAATGCGGACATTTATGTGACTGGAAGCAATTCCAAAATGCTGTCCAGCGATATTGCTACGGAATTCCGTGGCAGAGGAGACGAGCTTCACATCCGTCCGCTATCCTTTTCGGAGTTCTATTCCTTCCGTGGCGGGGATAAAACGGATGCATTTTCGGAGTATCTGACCTATGGCGGACTTCCGATGACCGCCTTTCAGAATGACCCTGCGGAAAAGAAAAAATACCTGTCGGATCTGTTCCGCGAAACCTACCTGAAGGATATTCTGGAGCGGCACAATATAGCCTTTCCGGAATCTCTTGCGCTGATTGCAGATGAGCTTTGTTCGGCGGTTGGTTCTCTCACCAATGCAAGCAAAATTGCGGACACTCTGATGACGGTAAGACAGACAAAAATCGACAGTGAGACGGTCGGGACTTACCTTGGATATCTGACCGAGGCATATCTGTTTGATCGCTCCGACCGCTACGATGTCAAGGGAAGAAAATACTTTTCCTACCCAAGCAAGTACTATTGTGTAGATACCGGACTGCGGAATGCTCGACTGAATTTCCGGCAACTGGAAGAAACGCATCTGATGGAAAATGTGATCTTCAACGAGCTTTCCGGTCGGGGGCATTCGGTGGATGTCGGCGTGGTGGAAACAATTGATCAATTGGGCGAAAAGAGAATGCGCAGGACCTACGAGATTGATTTTGTCGTCAATGCGGAAACCGCAGGGGAGAAATATTATATCCAGTCTGCTCTGAATCTCGACACGCCGGAAAAGACGGCGCAGGAGATTCGCCCGTTTCTGAAAATACGGAATGATTTTACGCGCCGGATCGTCATTACGAAATCAACCATGCCTGCGTGGACAGACGAATACGGGATTCTGCATCTCGGAATTTACGATTTTCTGCTGCGGGAAACATTTTGAGCATGACACCGACGCACAACTAAAGTAAACCAATTAAACGAATATGGAATGAAAGAAAGTCGTTATCTATGAGATAGCGGCTTTCTTTTTTGGAGAAACGATGGAAATTAAAATCAACAAAGAAATCAAGGAATACACCGAAACAATGTTTTTCGGCTTATCGGTGCGGCAGTTCATTTTCGCCCTGCTTGCCTGCGGTGCGGCGGTTGGCATCTATTTCGGATGCCGTTCCTTTCTGGGAACGGAAACGCTTTCATGGCTTTGCATGGTGGGAGCCGCACCCTTGGCGGCTCTCGGCTTTATCCGATACAACGGTATGACAGCCGAGCAGTTGGTACGGGCATGGTTTCGCTCAGAGGTGCGGATGCCGCGCAGACTGTTGTTTCGGGGAACAAATACGCTCGTAAGAGCAGAAAAGAGAGGAAACAAATGAGCTTTTTCGGGCATAAACAGAAAACGGTGGAACCGGATGTTATCCCGACCACCGTGGAACAGGCAATTCCCATCCGCGATGTATGCGAGGATGGGATTTTTCTTGTAGGGCGGAATCTTTGGTCAAAAACCTACCGTTTTACCGATGTCAATTACGCAACGGCTTCCAAGGAGGATAAGGAGGGGATGTTCTTTGCCTACTCCGAAATTCTGAATACCTTTGACGCCGGAGCTATGACCAAGATTACGGTCAACAACCGACGACTGAATCAGACCAAGTTCCGCGAGAACAATATGCTGGAGCTTCAGGGCGATTCGCTTGATAAATACCGCAACGAATACAACCGTATTCTCGCGGGCAATGCCAATCTGTCAAACGGCATTACACAGGACAAGTACCTGACGGTTGCGGTAGAAAAGAAAACGGAGGAAGAAGCGCGGGCGTATTTCAACCGTATCTCTGTCGAATTTGCGGCGTTGTTCGCAAAGCTCGGCTCAAAATTTGAGGAGGTCACAGTGGAAGAAAAACTCCGCATCCTCTTTGACTTCTATCACAGAGGTCAGGAAGATGACTTCCGGTATAACCGGGAACTGACGAGAAAAAGAGGGCACAGCTTCAAGGATGCCATTGCACCGGACTGCCTGGAATTCCGTACCGACTATTTCAAAATGGACGGGCGATACGGCAGAGTACTGTATCTGCGCGACTATGCCAATTTCATCAAGGATAGCTTCATCGCGGAGCTGACCGACATCGACCGAGGTATGATCCTTTCTATTGATGCAAGCCCCATTACGACCGAGGCGGCAGTAAAACTCGGTGAGAACAAGCTGCTTTCGGTGGAAACCAACATTTCCAATTGGCAAAGAAAGCAGAACAGCAACAATAACTTTTCCGCTACCGTTCCGTATGACATGGAGCGTCAGCGTGAGGAAAGCCGTGAATTTCTCAATGATCTGGTAGCCCGCGATCAGCGCATGATCCCGGCGCTCATTACGCTGGTGCATACGGCAGATACCAAGGAGCAGCTTGACGCGGATACCGAATCCATCCGGCAGTGTGCGAGAAAGCACCTGTGTTCTCTGAATATCCTCCGCTGGCAGCAGCTTGAGGGGCTGAATACGGTTTTGCCTTACGGCGCACCGAAGCTGGACATTCGCAGAACACTGACGACCGAAAGTCTTGCGGTGTTTATGCCGTTTCGGGTGCAGGAGGTCTGTCATACGGGCGGAATTTATTATGCCAATAATGCGATTTCAAAGAACCTGATTATGATCAACCGCGCGGAACTGCTCAACGGCAACAGCCTCATTACCGGTGTTTCCGGTTCGGGTAAGTCGATTCTGGCAAAGCAGGAGATTATTAACCTGTACCTGTCGGATAAGGACGCAGATATTATCATCATCGACCCGGAGCGCGAGTATGGCAAGATTATGGATGCTTTCGGGGGAGAGAACATTGAAATCTCGGCAACGAGCAAGAATCATATCAATGCCATGGACATCAATATGGACTATGCCGACGGGCAAAACCCCGTTACGCTGAAATCCGAGTATATGCTGTCCCTGTGTGAGCAGGCGGTATGCGATCTCGGACCGAAGCAAAAGTCACTCATTGACCGCTGTACGGCAAATCTGCTGAACGGATATATGCGAAGCGGCTTTTGCGGCAAGGCACCGACGCTGAAAGATTTCTGCGAAGAACTCAAAGCACAGCTGGAACCCGAAGCAAAGGATATTGCGCTGTCGCTGGAACTCTTTACAAGCGGCAGTCTTGATACCTTTGCGGGTGAAACCAATGTGGATACCAAGAACCGCCTGATCTGCTATGACATCCACGATCTCGGCAGAGCCTTGATGCCTATCGGAATGCTTGTGGTGCTCGATAATATCCTCAATCGAATCACTGCAAACAAGGCGCGGGGCAGAAAGACCTATATCTTTATCGACGAAATCTATCTCCTTTTCAAGCATGAATACTCGGCGAACTTTTTGTTCACGCTTTGGAAGCGTGTCCGTAAGTACGGTGCGTTCATTACGGGCATTACGCAAAATGTCGAGGATCTTCTGCAAAGCCATACAGCAAGAACCATGCTGGCAAACTCCGAGCTTGTGGTCATGCTGAATCAGGCGGCAACCGACCGCGAAGAGCTGGCAAGTCTGATGGGAATTTCGGATTTACAGAGGGGGTATATCACGAATGTAGATGCAGGACACGGGCTTGTCAAGATCGGTGGGGCGTTGGTGCCTTTCGTAAACAAGGTGCCGAAGGATACCAAACGCTATTCCTTGATGACGACCCGATTCAATGAAAACTTGTAAGGTTAATTGATACAGCGATATTTGAGGCAAATAAACGGCTCGTTAAAGGGGTATAATATTGTGAATAAAGAAAATATACCCCGATAACTTGACAAAACGATGCTTTTATGGTATACTGTTATCGGAAACGGAGGGTGTTATTATGCGTCAAAATTATAGCGAAAACCTGTTTCGCAGAGAAAAATATCTCGGTAAACTGCGCGGCTTTTATCATGAAGGGGAAATTATCAAGGTCATAACCGGTGTCAGAAGATGCGGTAAATCTTCCATCATGAAAATGATTATCGCCGAGATGATTGCGCAGGGCGTTGCCGAAGATCATATTCTTTACTTTCACTTGGATAAGAGACCGTATGCAGGAGTCAAAAAGCCGGAAGAGTTGGATAAGCTGATTGAAGAAAACAGTCATGTAGAAGGCATGAAATACCTGTTCATTGACGAAATTCAGAATGTCAGGGATTTTGAAACTGTTATCAATTCGTGGAGAGAGGAAGGGGATTTCTCTATATTTCTGACTGGCTCCAATTCTTATCTTCTGAGCGGAGAGCTTGCGACCAAGCTGACCGGACGGTATCTGGAATTCAACATTCTCCCCTTGACTTTGGACGAATATGTCGGTATCAAGCGCTTTTTCGGGAAGTCTATTCCGACCGACCCACAGACGCTTCTTTCGGAATATATTCTGGAAGGTGGATTTCCGTATGCCGCTAAACTGGATACGCAGGCAGACAGGAGAGCTTATGTAACGGGATTAATTGACGAGATATTCCAAAAAGATATCAGCAGAAGGGTGAAAATTAAAAACAGAGCTGTATTTGATGCGGTCATGAAGTATATCATCAATAATTTTGGCTCTACCACGAGTATTGATAATATTGTGGAGGAATTCCAAAAGAAACGCGTGTCGGTCAAGCGGGAAACCGTGAGCCGATATATCAAAGCATTGGAAAGTGCTAAAATTATATCGGAATGTGACAGGTTCGATATGAAATCCAAGAAATCGCTTCGCGGAGAAAAGAAATACTATCTTTCCGATCTGTCTTTCTATTTTGCGATGAATACGGATAACAGAATCAACTACGGACCGGCTCTTGAAAATATTGTTTACAACTATGCTTTCGGCAAGGGCTACAGAATCAGTGTCGGAAGAATCGGAAAGCTGGAGTGTGATTTTATTCTCCGTGATGACCAACTGAATTATGCGTATGTTCAGGTCGCATACACGATATTGGAGAGCAAAGCAACAGAGGACAGAGAGTACAGAAGTCTTGAAGCGATTACGTGGGATAATTATCCACGATATATCATGACAACCGATAAAATGATACAGCATAGGAACGGAATCCGACACGAGAATATTGTTGACTTTATCATGAATGACAAAACATTTTGAAAATAATGCGACCGGAAAAGGGCAGGTGGAAAAGACCTGTCCTTTTTTATGCCTAAAAGGACGAAGAAGAAATGAAAATAAAGACAAGAGAATCCCTGAGAACCATAAAAACCTTTGACCGGGCGAAAACGCTCGGTCAAAAGGTTAAAAATGGGGCAGGGGAGATAAAAGAGTATCGCTGTATATGCCGTCAAGATGAATCGGACAGAAGATGTCGTGACCTTTGACGAAGCGAAAGCTGAGGTTTTGAAAGAGGTTTATCGCAGTCTGAATCGTATGGACATTCACACGGAGCAAATCACGGTGAAAGAAACGCACCTTGAAACACAGGAAGGCGGAAGCGTTGTTCCGGTTGAGTAGGAGGTTTTGAAAATCTATTTGTATATTGACACAGTTCCTTTAACCGCTGAAGAAGCGGCGAACCTCTACGACTTTGATACGAAGCAAAGGGAACAGCTTGGAGAATTGCTTTCCGATAAGAATAAAGAGATGTGGGGTAGTATGCTGTCATAGGTGTTAAGCAGTCCAAACTATGAAATGGATAATGCGATAACAAAAAAGACGACTTTTGAGGTCGCCCTTTTTTTGAATATAGAATTTGAATTATAGAAAGGTTAAAATGTATCAGGCTATATTGCCGTATATGTTACAGCCGATTGAAACATCTATATCATATGTATTGGTTGTTATGAAAAGAACTTTCCTCTTATATACAGCAGTACCATACGCTATATTGTCTGAATAGCTGTTTTCATGAGCGGACAATGACCAAGACTTTTCATAAATAACAGACGAGTAAGTGGAGTTTGTGCAAACAGCAGATACCCCTTCATTTACTTTAAAGGTTCCTGTTAATGTGTATGTCCATTGCAGATTATCTTTAGAGTCATAAAGATTGACTATTTTTTCGCCCAACTTTGTATAGGTCGTGGACTTTGTGGATTTTGTGGATTTTGTAATTGGAGACTGCCTAATTACGGTTACCATATAGCTGCCATCTTCAAAATGTACCGTAGTGGAACTGGTTTTATAAGTTTCTACTGAAATGTGTTCAGGACTTTCGGCACATATTGTGTTAAGCGGAGCAAAAGTCAATCATATGTGTATAACACAAACAACGGAAAACTTGACATACTGACGTACGGAAACGGTCACAAATGTAAATACATTTATGATGAACTTGACAGAATAAAAGAAATACAGTATAATACAAGTAGCACTTCGACCTCATTTACAACTGCATATACATATGAATATGATGCAAATGGGAATGTAAGCAAAATAACCGACATGCTGAGCAGTCAGGTGACGGTTTTTTGGTACGACAGTAAGGGAAAGCTACGCAATTACTACGTCAACAAACGTAGCGATGAGAATGACCAGTCCGCGCTGTATTTTTACTATGACAACGAGGGCAGACCGGTAAAGCGCGAGTATTACAGAGATTACAATGCGTCCGGAGTGACGAATGCAATTGCGGAAACCGGTATCGTATATAATGATGACGGCTCGGTCGCGAGTATAGGCACCGAAGTGCAGGGTATGATCGTTTCGGCTGAATATTCATACGACGATCTTTGGCGTACATCCGCAACTGTGTGGAAGATAGGCTCCTACGATGCCAATCCCCCTGCAACGATCACGCAAAGCTACACCTACTCAAACTATGAGTATGAGTATGATGGGGATGAAGAGAGCGAGATCTGCGATACTCCGCTCATACACTCGGTAACCACATCAAAGCCCGACGGCAGCGAAACACTTTATTATACCTACGACGAACGCGGGAACATAATGTTGATCCGCCGCGGGGTGAACGATATAGTGTGCCGTTATGCATACGATTCTCTCGGACAGCTCATCCGCGAAGACAACAGCGTACTTGGCAAAACGTACGTATGGACATATGATAAAGCGGGCAATATTCGCAGTCGTGAGACATATGCGTATACTACCGGTAATCTCGATTCGGTCCAGAATACGGTAATATACGGTTATGATACCGGCAGCTGGGGCGATCTTCTCATATCGTTCAACGGTCAGAGCATAGCATATGACGGCATAGGCAACCCCGGGACATGGAACGGCAGCGCCCTTACATGGCAGGGCAGACGTCTCATGTCTTACGGTTCGAATACTTATACCTATAATGCAGACGGTATAAGAACGAGCAAGACCGTAAACGGGGTAGAGCATATATATCATCTCTCCGGAACGCAGATTCTCAGTGAAGAGTGGACAGAGGGCAGTGTTCAGCACATACTGATATATGTCTACGATGCCTCGGGACAGCCGATAGGGATGTCGCACTATGAAAACGGTGAGCAGCGCGGGACATATGTCTTTGTGAAGAATATTCAGGGCGATATCACCGGCATATATGACGATGAAGGCACTTGCCTCGTCACGTATACATACGATGCCTGGGGCAATGTTACCGTATCGTATTCTAACGGCGGTGCCTCAACTGCGGCAAAATATAACCCGTTCCGTTACAGAGGTTATTACTACGATAACGAGACCAGCCTCTATTACCTTAACAGCAGATATTACGATCCCAATGTAGGCAGATTCCTTAATGCGGATGGTTCTGTAAACGCCAACGGCGACCTTATCGGATTCAATATGTTCGCTTATTGCGGAAATAATCCGGTGATGTGGCGTGACCCGTCCGGTACGTATTGTGTTAGACTAGCTGACGACATGACGATGAGTCTGATCAACTTGTCGTTTGCGCTTGCTTGCATTGGAACCGGTTATTTGGCATGGACCAGTGCGACCGGAAAATTATCTCGTTCTTCGACCAGTTTCCCGATTGCTGATATTGATGTAATAGATGTAGTCAAGCCTGTTTGGCGTAGTAAAAATAGGGAAGTTGCCATAGCTGATGAGGCGGAGAAGGTCGCAACCGATGTTTCGACTGCTCAACATGGGAAATATTACGGAGCACATGCATTGGACAAAAATAGTGCCCTAATACCATTAACATCGCCAATGACGCTCGAAGAGGCTATTGCTTGGATAGATACGGTGTGTATTATGAGAGGTTATGGCGACGTAAGCATGGATAGTACTCATATATGGGGTGTATATACTGTTAATCAGTCTGATGCGCGGATACTTGCGAGTGCTGTCGGGGCTGCTCCGTATGTCGATGGACCGCATAGTGCTGCTGGCTATATGCATTACCACATTAAAGGAAAAAAACTCAGGGGATTCAAGAGTTTTCATGTATGGTTTTCAATGAGGGGGATATAATGAAAGAATATTATTTTATAACTTACGACTATGTAGATGGTGCACATATTTATTACGATATAAAAGGTGACGATCTGCAAGAGCTTATAAACGTTTGCGTCAAATATTGTACTGTGCTCAGCTTAACATACTGGCCGGGGCAGGAAAGCGTACGTGAAAAATTTCGCAAGTATGAGCTTAGCGAAGAGGAATCGCGCCCGTTTGCCGCAGTTGCAACATGGCGGGCGTACAACGATGACTTTACAACAGTCAATATTTTTTACAGGATATGCCCGGAGCTTATTGATGAATTTCTGAAAATGAGCGATGGTCGCTTAACCGGGTGGTGCAGGTTTGAAGATGAGAACTATCCTGAGGATCCGTCATTTTTCCGTGAGGATGCAAGTGTATTTTTCAATCCGGTGGTTCATGAAGGACTTTACTTTCTTCATCCAAGAGACGATGAGGACGTAAGCAACATAGTTTGTCATCCGGGGTGGTGTGTCAACACACGTGGCAATAAGTTACTCACGATAGATTTCGATAAATTGAAACCATGATCAGCAATATTGTTTGTGCTTGAACAAGCAAAACCGTAAATGGAGTGAAGCAAATGTATCACCTCATAGGTACACGTATACCTGAAAAGGGCGAACCGTTGGTGGTTATAAGACTCTAACTTTCATTCCCCCCCCGCCGTGCCGACGGCACGGCGGGGATGGACAAGGCATCACAACATCGGTTCGGTACAGAATATGGTAATATACGGTTACGATACCGGTAACTGGGGCGATCTTCTCATATCGTTCAACGGTCAGAGCATAGCATATGACGGCATAGGCAACCCCGGGACATGGAACGGAAGCGCCCTTACATGGCAGGGCAGACGGCTCATGTCGTACGGCTCTAATACTTATACCTACAATGCCGACGGTATAAGAACGAGCAAGACCGTAAACGGAGTAGAGCATATATATCACCTTTCGGGAACGCAGATACTTGACGAGGAATGGACCGAAGGAAACATCCACCATCTCATGGTGTATGTTTACGATGCATCCGGTCAGCCGATAGGTATAAGTCATTATACATACAACGGAACGCTCGTATCTGAAAATGACTATCTGCTCGTTTCCAACATCCAGGGCGACATAATCGGTATCTACGACTCCACCAGGACCCGCGTTGTAACGTATGTCTATGATGCATGGGGGCGTATACTCTCTACCACCGGGACCGGCGCTAATACCATCGGCGTATATAACCCGTTCAGATATCGTGGTTACTACTACGATACCGAAACCAGCCTCTACTACCTCAACAGCAGATACTACGATCCCAACGTAGGCAGATTCCTTAATGCAGACGACTACATAAACGCCAACGGCGACCTTATCGGATTCAATATGTTCGCTTATTGCGGCAATAATCCGGTGATGCTTACTGATTATTATGGATACAGCGCTTATAAGTGCGGTCACAATAACAATCCGGATAAATGCAGATATTGCAAGAAAGAGCGCGAAATTGCTCAAATGGCGGGAGTCCGGTATTCGCAGAGTAGAATTCAAGAAGATGCCCAAGTTGATGATGATACACCTATAAACTATAATGGTGCATATTCACAAGCTCAAACTATAACATCATTGACAACTAACGCTTTTGCATTATTGCTTACGGTAACATCTCAAGGTGTTGATACTATAGCATCTATGTATGTGACCGGGTTTGGATATCTTGTAACAGCACCAATAAATATAGTGCAAACATGGAACAATCCGAATTTAGGTACCAAAGGAAAGGTGCTGCTAACTACATATGATGTGATGGTTGCTGCGAGCGGTGTTGGCATGGTATTCGGTATGGCGAACTGGTGGAATGTTACAGGTTGGGCGGCGTTGGGGATTTCTGTTGTTTATACAGTAGTCACGTATGCTGTCGAGTATAAATTACAAGAGTATTTAGAGAGAAGGTACTACAATGAATACGCACGATAAGACTGTGGGCTTTTTTGACAAAGTATCACACATTATTGCATATTCATACATAGCACATTTTGTATGTGGACTTTTGGCATACGATGGACGAAATTGGTGGACTGAATATAGTGTTACTTGGTATCGTGGCGCGATCAACTTCTTTCTATCATCGTTTGCGATAGCAATCAATAGCATTTTGGTGTGCATTTTCATGAAAAAAGCAGCACCGCCTGTGAAATCCCCCAAAATCATAGTCAACTGGGTCGTTGCAGTTGTACCAATTGTTCTTGCATGGCTGTCGATAATACTTGATTTGGTGCTTATACAGTAGTTATACATCAGATAAGTAGCAGTATTCATTATGACTTATATGATATTGAATGGTATGGTTGCGAAAATGGCGGGGTCTGTAGAAATAACATATGTTTACCCCAATGCAATCAAAGGTCGATGCAACATTCCGTTTTTATGATATGCGATTAAAAAGCAATACCTTCTCTTTCCCTAAAAGAGGTTTGCTCCCCGTAGCTGTGCCAATGGCACGGCTACGGGGATTGGGGATGGGCAGGGTGTCGCATACGTCAGCGCAGGATCGGTAGAATATGACCGTATCAGCAGTGTAACGAATGCGCTTGTACGTAAGGACACATCTCTAATACTTATACCTACAATGCCGACGGTATAAGAACGAGCAAGACTGTCTATGGTGTCAAACACATATATCATCTCTCCGGAACGCAGATACTCAGTGAAGAGTGGACGGAGGACAGAGTTCAGCACATACTGATATTTGTCTATGACGATTCGGGACAGCCGATAGGAATGTCGCACTTTGAAGATGAAGTCAAAAACGGTGACTACCTGTTTGCGAAGAACGTCCAGGGTGATATTACCGCTGTTTATGATGCAAATGGTACATGCCTTGTAACGTATACCTACGATGCGTTGGGCAACACCAGAGTGAGGTACTCAAACGGCGGTGCCTCAACTGCGGCAAGATATAACCCGTTCAGATATCGCGGTTACTATTACGATACCGAAACGAGCCTTTACTACCTCAACAGCAGGTATTATGATCCTGCAGTCGGCAGATTCCTTAATGCGGATGGTTCTGTAAACGCCAACGGCGACCTTATCGGATTCAATATGTTCGCGTATTGCGGAAACAACCCTGTAAACAGAGTTGACCGCACGGGACAATTTTGGAGTGAAATTTGGGAGTTTGCCAAAATAGCCGTTGCCGAAATTGGAAAAGCCATGGAAGTTATGTCTCCCGCTTACGCTGGGTGTGGTGGAGTAGCTGTAGCTGATGGGCCTCTTCCTTTCGGAGATATTATTGCAGCAGCAGTCATAGTATTGTTAACCGCAGGTGCTATAGGATATGGAATTTATCAAGCAGTACAGGCTCCAGCTATTTCTGTTCCAAAAGTTGAAGAAAAAGATGAAGCAATACCTGCACCTCCGCCTACTCCAACAGTAATTTATAGATATAGCGGAACGTATGATTTTAATTGCCGCCTCGACATCTGACAAGTATAATGACAAGTTCTTTATGTTAGCTAAAGGAATGCTTACTGTTCAGCAGTTTATTGAACAGGAGAATGCGTAATTAGGGCAAAAATAAACACAGCAGGGAGAGTGCTCCGGATGGCATACGCTATTCTGAACGCTCTCCCGATTTTTTGATTTCAACGTTCCAAATCTAAAAAATGAATTTAACGGTAGGCGTTACATTTAAATGATAAGATGGTGGGTGCCGTTAGGGGACAAACCGCGGGATACTGAAATTCGTTTTTCAATGTTTTGCTGTGTGAAAAAAGTATTGGAGGTAACGCGGTCTGCGCAGACGAACAGAAAATAATCAAAAGTCAAAAATCCTGATGTTCGGTGCGAAAAGACGAGCTCCAAAGCGTTTTTGAGTATGACAGCGCTGCGGAAGGAACAAAAATCTAAAAAAGCAAGTTCCTGTGCGAAAAGACGGGGGTCTGAGCGTTTTTCAATATGACAGCACCGGGAGGAGCAAAAGCCAAAACTAAAGGTTGGTGCAAAAAGAAACCACGTATTGTGATATAATACGATCTGACAGACGGGACCTGCCGAAGGCGGGACACCGACTTCGATTTTACGGGTTCAATTCCCGGCGATGCCTTGCTATCAGAATGAAAGGAGCGGCACAATGATTGAAATCAAAGGAAAGGTAAATACAGCTATCTGTTATGCAGCGGTTGTAGAGGACGAAGCGATCGAACAGATCCGCAGAATGTGTGACTATGATTTCACAGCAGGATCTCAAATACGGATCATGCCCGATGTACATGCCGGAAAAGGCTGTACGATCGGCACCACTATGACGATCACTGATAAAGCGGTTCCCAATATCGTTGGTGTCGATATCGGTTGTGGTATGTATACTGTTGAGCTGGGTAAGGTGGATGTTGATTTTGAAAAAGTCGATGCTGCCGCTCATTATATTCCCAGCGGAAGAGATGTTTGGGAAGGGCGCATGGAGCGCTTTGACCTGACCGGGCTTCGCTGCTATAGAAACTTGAAACAGGCAAAGCGCTTGGAGAGGAGCCTGGGGACACTGGGCGGAGGAAACCATTTTATCGAGATTGATACTGCTTCGGATGGCACAAAGTATTTGGTGATCCATTCCGGCAGTCGTAACCTGGGCAAGCAGGTGGCGGAGTTCTATCAGTCTTTAGCTATCGATTTGAATGCCGGTAAGGCAGATTATTTCGAGCGTCGGGATGAGCTGATCCGTACATATAAGGAGCAGGGCCGCAGGGCTGAGATCCAGACCGCATTGAAGGCTATGGAGAAGGAATGGGCGGCAAAAGAGCCGACGATCCCCGCAGACCTTTGCTATCTGTACGGAACCTACTTGGATGACTACCTCCACGATGTAGAGATCTGCCAGCAATTTGCAAGGCGCAGCCGTGAAAGAATGGCGGAGATCCTTTTGGAAAAGACCGGAATGACTGCGATCTCTTCCTTCCACACCATCCACAATTATATTGATACGAAGGAAATGATCCTCCGCAAAGGCTCTATTGCGGCTCATTACGGAGAACTTGTCCTGATTCCCATCAATATGCGGGACGGCAGTGTGTTGGCTCGCGGCAAAGGGAATCCGGAATGGAATTATTCAGCCCCGCATGGAGCCGGCCGTCTTATGTCTCGTGCAAAGGCACGCGAAACGTTGGATTTAGAGGTGTATAAGAAGACAATGGAGGGTATCTACACAACGTCGGTCAATGAAGCCACCATCGATGAAGCACCCATGGCTTACAAGTCGCTTGAAGACATTATCGATGTCATCAGAGAGTCTGTCGATGTGATCGAGTTACTAAAACCTATTTACAATTTTAAGGCATCTGAGTGATAAAACGCTCCTGCGCCGTCTGATTGGAGGAGTTGAAATGTTGAATCGTTTGAAAAATGAGGCGAATATCGCTTGCACAGAAAATGGCGCAGTTACCAACGCAAGAACACTTAGCATATCTCTGAGTTCGGGCGTTACGATGATCCGGTACAGTCACGCAAGGGAAACCGAGTGTGGCGGTGTAGGAATAAACGTTTGCATCCTTGGATCCGGTGAGGCTTTATTTATATAAATCCGATGAACGGAAATAATGAAGTCGCACAATATACAGGTGTGGATCGGCTGATCGGGTTTACATCAATGAAGTATGGACCGGCGGTCGGAGGGAAGTCCCTCTGCGGTCCCGGGCTGAGAAGCTCGGAGGCGGAATGCCGGTACTGTCAGACGCCCCGATAATTAAATTCACACTGCTTTACACGGTATAGTGTTTGCCGGATGATCCAAAGTCCCGCAATACTATAAATAGAACACGATTTGTACGGCTTATTCGCTAATGGGTACTTTAGATTTAAAGAGAATCGGTCTTATGAGTCGTGTTCACTGTAGAACGCAGCTAGTAAAGCTTATTTCGCCGTATGGCTTTTGATCAGATTCAGTTTTACGATCCGCGTTCGGTAGCAGCTAGTGGCGCTTACTGCTTTTAAAGCGTTCTATCAGTTAGAAAAGTGCCGCGATTTCGCAAAAAAGCAAACAGCTAGCCGGGCTTACTTCTTCAGTAGGATCCGATCGCAGAGGTTCGATTCCTCTCGCTCCAACGGAGTGTAGCTCAGTGGCAGAGCGTCGGAATGAAATCAGTCCGGCAATTCAGTTTGCGCATTGTCTTATGGGGAGGAGAAAAAATGTTCGATCAGTATTTCCGGAAATTTTTGTTTTCCAAGGGGACTTTAGTGAGCAGTGCAACGAGTCCGGATGCATTTGCGGCTCGTTTTGCCCTTGCCAATATGTTCAATATCAGCATTACGCGCGGTCAGCAGTATGCACATGAGGATATGATCTCTTTTGTTGCTGATATGCTCGGAGAATGCGTTCCGCAGCCTTTTTACCGTAATTTCCCCAAATCCGTAAGAGAACTTGCCCCCAATCAACTGTTGTTTGATCAGTTGTGCCATTATAGCATTACATACGGACTCGGTAACTTTGCGGAAGCCGGCTACTCTCTCTTTGAGGAAGAGTTTGAGAGACTTGCTTTTAAGGAAAACGTTGAGATCAAGAAGTTCATAATTCTCACGGAATCGGAGGCGCATGAACGGCTTGCCGAATATGTTGAGGATATGCTGAAGGGGACGCGCCCTTTGAGCGATGTGCAGTATGAGCTTGTAAAGACTTATATCGATAAGTGCAGCTACGAGATCAAGAACTGTGCATGCAAGGATACTGCCATACGGCTTTTGCTCGATACCGAAAATGCCAAGTATGCAAGGTTCCTTGCCCTTTCGGATGTTATAAAGCTTGTTGATACCATGAACTACGAGGGTTATAACAACACGAATATCAAGAAACTGAACCTTCGCAATCAGGACCGCAGATTCATTGCCAGAGTGATCAACGCTATCTTTGATGGCGGTCGCATAAATGTCAGAGAGTGTTTTGAAAAGAAAGCGGTCTGGTGCGGGTTGCTTCACCATATTCACTATCACCCCAGGATTCCCGAAGCCGAAAGATTTGTTGCGCTTATGCGGGGCAATGAAAACTGGTCGGTGTACTCCGGGTTTGAGCGTGCAATGACGGCTCGTGATATCAGAGCGGCAGTTACCTGCCTTCTTGAAGGCAAGGGATCCGGTGCGCTTTTCAGACATCTCAACTATATTCTCAGCAGGTGCACGGATGAGGAGGATGTGGCATTTGTTATGGAATCGCTCCATACCAAGAATGCTGTCGTGCTCATTCAGCTGATCATGCAATATGCGAATTATGTAGCCGATGCCGACCGCAAATTTAAGTTTACACGTTATAATAAGCTCAAGATACATACGGAAACTGACGAGGAGCAGTCCAAGAGGAAGTCTGCGCTTCCTTCCGAACGGGTGGATGAGCTTTCGGCGGTTATGTTTGCGAATCTCAGGAAGCTTCTCGCCGGCAGGCTCGGCAAAGTATATGTTGCTTCCGATATGTATAATATTGCGCTTCCTATTCAGGAAAACACCTCTAACGGCGGATATGGCGTTCTTCCCAAGGGTTCCAGACTCCACATCGAAGAAGGTAAAAAGATCCGCGCATTTACCTATTGGGAAAAGGTAAATGATATTGACCTGAGTGCCATCGGAATTACCGAAGACGGAAGGCAGGTAGAGTTTTCCTGGAGGAGCATGTTCAAATTGCAGTCCAATGAGATCGCTTTTTCCGGCGATGAAACCGCCGGTTATGGCGGTGGATCCGAGTATTTTGACGTTGATGTAGCTCTTTTTAAGAAAAACCACCCCGAAATCAAGTACATGGTTTTCTGCAACAATGTTTTTTCGCGTGCTTACTTTTCAAAATGCCTGTGCAAAGCCGGTTATATGCTTCGTGATGTTCAGGATTCCGGAGAGGTGTTTGAGCCCAAAACGGTAAAGTCTTCCTTTGTAATCAATTGCGACAGTACGTTCGCATATCTGTTCGGGATCGATCTTGAAAAGAATGATTTCGTTTGGCTGAATATGTCATTTGGCAACAACGCCACCGTGGCAGGCAGCACTTCCATGAAGTTTCTTATTGATTACTTCAAAATCACTTCTGTTATTAACATGGGTATGCTGTTTGAAATGCTTGCGACCGAGATCGTGGAGTCTCCCGCGAACGCTGACGTAGTGGTGTCCGATGAAGAGCTTGACGGGTGTGAGAATGCCGAGGTGATCAGATCCTGCGATTTTGAGAAGGTAATGGCATTGCTCAGCCGATGAAAGCCTTCTGCTTGACGAAAAGCAGGTGCGACTGCATCCGGGGAATAAACAGGGCTTGGGTTCAGAACATACCCGGTAGCTGAAAAAACAAATATGCATCTGCGGGGTACTAAAAACTCAAAATGAGTTTTTAGTACCCCGCAAAAATAGCGGCTGTAAAAAAACTCATTTGAGTTTTTTACGGCCGCTATTTTTTGACTGTGATCCGAAAAGCCCGGAGCTTATGGACTGTTCGGTTTTTCTGTGAAATGATCGTTTTTTCCGATCTTTACCCAACCGCGCGATGCTTTTGCGTGTCATAAAAACAGAACGGCACGCTGTAAAGTGCCGCATATCAACCTTGCCGGGCAGGTCAACGTTCAACAATGAAAGATTTAAAATTATACAGCTCAGACTTTTATTCATACACAAAAATGCTTTTGAGCGGGAACACATTCCGTATCATGATATCCAAGCGTCTGCTGATGCGTCCGCTGATCCCCGCGTGGGTATTCCTCTTTTTCATTATGATGATCCCCGGCAAGGTGTTTTTCTGGATAGCCGGATTTCCGTGTTTAGGGCTGTATGCCGTTTTTTTGCTCGGTAACTACCCGTATTGGGAAGCTTGCAGCGTAAAGAAGCTGCCTTTTGTTTTGTGGAATGCGATCTGGGTCCTGTTTTTGAAGCTGATGACGATACCGGTGCTGAATTTGTTGGAGGTGATCATAAAGTGGACTTTTTATATATGAATTCACGTGAGCCTGCCGTTGAGCTGGACGTTCAAAAAGAGATCGTCTCCGGGGATGCTTTTTTCGGTAAGGCAAAGGAGTATGTCACTGGCGACCGTGAGACTTTGCTTTACCGGCAGGAATTTTTCCGCGATGTGCTTCAAATAAGTGAATTGCCGGAATTTCTGACGGCACTTCATGCGAAGCTCAACGAAATTTCACCCTTGATGCGGGGAGGGCAGGGCGCGGCGGGACGCGAGGAGAAGCTGCGCGATCTGCTTTATCCGGTCGTTTATATCGAGCTTGTGGAGCTAATTTGCAGATATCTGGAGCCGATCGCCGACAGATTGACCGCGCGGTCCTTGCTGGCGCTTTATCACATGGCGGACAACGAAAAGCGGTCCGCGGAGTACGGCAGGATCGGCGAATATTATATGAAAAACAGCGCCCGGTTGCGTTCCGTACACAGCGTTACCGTGGGCATAAATCTGACACCCATGTTTGAGCCTAAAGAGGCGGGGATCGTTGCGCTCAATTCGGAAGAATTCAGCTCGGGCGACTTTTGGGATCGGGTGATACGGATGGATCTCGCCAAGGACGATTTTCATTGTATTGCGCCTCTGACGGTCATTGACAAAAAGCTCGGATATCAGGACAGTCAGCGCATGAATCATGCGCTGCTGAAGGGACTGGATGCCGTTGTCGGTGATGGTCTGCGGCATTGCAGCAAGAGCATAGAAAAATATCTGAAGGATGCATTGAAAAAATTCTATGAGTGGTCCGGGTCTCTCGGCTTTGTGACAGAAGCGGTCAAACGCATCACGGAGCTGAAGGAGAAGAGAATACCGCTTGCCTTTCCGACCGTCAGCGACCGCTTCTTGTTTGATGTGGATTCCCTGTATGACGATTCATTGTGCCGTAAAAAGGACAAAAAAGACATCGTGCCGAATACTGTGCGTCTGGAACCGGATGTATGCTGTTATATTTTGACGGGACCGAACAGCGGCGGAAAATCGGTATTTCTGAACTCGCTTGCAGCCGCTCAGTATTATTTTCAACTGGGGATGCCGATCCCCGCGAAGGCGGCGTCGCTCCCGATATGCGATGCCGTTTTCAAAATCTCGGTCGAGGAGCAGGCAAATGCGGATCAGGTCGGCAGATTCGAGAAGGAGTGCATAACTCTTTCCGGCGTGCTGAAAAAATTCACTCCCCGCAGTCTGGCACTGATAGACGAAGCATTCACCTCCACCTCGGCAGAGGAAGCTGTGCCGATCGCCGCGAATTTTATACGTGAGATATGCCGCATTGGGGGAAAATGCCTGTTTGTGACACATTATCATGAATTGGACGGATCGCAGCCGTCGGTGCGGCAATGCGGAGGGGCGGTAGACTATCTGCACACGGAAAGCGGCGGAGAACGCAGGACGTACACAGTTCTGCCCGGCAGCTCCGATCCGCACAGCGATGCGCATAACATTGCAAAAAAATACGGTTTGCTGTGATGCCGCAGCCCGGCGCCGGTCATCGGGAATTAAAAAATTTTATCAAAAAACACTTGACAAGTGACCGTTCGGTAACTATAATATGGGTTACCGAACGGTCACTTGTTTTGCGGAGGAGATAATGAGCGGAGAAACCAAAAACAAAATTGCGGCGGTCGCCCTGCGGTTGTTTTCGCAAAACGGATACCCCGGCACGTCAATGAGCGATATTGCGGTACAGCTCGGGATAACAAAGCCGGCTTTATACAAGCACTACACAAGCAAGCATGAGATTCTCGAAGGTATTGTAAAGCGCATGAGCGACATGGACTGCGAGCGCGCCGGGGAATACGGAATGCCCGGAGACGTGACGGATGAAGCGGCAGACGCCTACATGAATACGCCGACGGAAAAAATACGCGCGTACAGTATTGCGCAGTTCCGTCATTGGACGGAAGATGAATTTTCCGCTCGGTTTCGCAGAATGCTCACGGTAGAGCAGTACCGTGATGCGGAGATGGCGCGGCTGTATCAGAAATATCTTGCCGCCGGTCCCGCAGAATATATGGCGGCGATCTTCCGCCAAATGACCGAAAACGATGACGAAGCAACGCAGCTTGCGCTTGATTTTTACGGTCCGATGTTTCTATTGTACAGCGTTTACGACGGAGCGGAGGATAAAAAAGCGGTCATAGGAATGCTCGGCAGTCACATTGACCGTTTTATTTCACGTATGAATGATATGAAGGAAACAACGAAATGATAAGTGCGATCGTTTATACTACCAATATCGGCAGCGCCGGGCAATATGCGGGGCTCATGTCGAAAGAAACGGGGCTCCCGGCATATTCGTCAAAAGATGCGGCAAGGGTATTGCCGCACGGGGCGGAGATAATCTATATCGGGTGGATCATGGCGGGCTGCGTCAAGGGATATTCCGCCGCCGCAAAGAGATACGCGGTGTCCGCCGTATGCGGTGTCGGAATTGGAAAAACCGGTACGGGGACGGATAATGTTCGTGAGAAAACGCATATTCCGGGGACAGTCCAGCTGTTTACTTTGCGGGGGAATTTCAATGTGGAAAAACTGCGCGGCATCTACCGTTTAACGATGAAGCTGATGGTAAAAACAGCGGGCAAGGAGCTTTCAGCCAAGGCGGACCGCACGCCGGAAGAGGATGATACCGAAGAGCTGTTCCGCTATTCCGTGATACTTGGGACGGTAGATGAGCTTGGGGCGGAGAGCGTCTGTATCAATGATATTCTTGAGCAGAGTCTTGCGGGATTTTACGGAACACTGTCCGAACGCGGGATCGTTCCCGACATCGTAATGCCGGAGAGGGCGGTAGTTCGTACGCTCGACCGGAATGCTTTGCGCCGTGTATTCGACAACATTCTTTCAAACGCCGCAAAGTATTCCGATGGGGACCTGACTGTAAGGCTTTCGCCCGATGGTGCGGTCATGTTTGAAAACGGCGCGGCGGGACTGGATACCGTGCAGACGGCACACCTTTTTGACCGCTTTTTTACGGTCGATACCGCGCGCGGAGGAACGGGACCCGGGTTGTCCATTGCCATGCTGCTCACCGAAAAGATGGGGGGCAGCGTAACTGCGGAGTATTGCCGGGGCAGACTGAGATTGCGTGTTCTGTTTCCGGAAAAATGAATCCCGGCGCATACGCAGCTCCGGGGAAATTGAGAAAAATTCAAAAAGGGGCTTGACTCTCACACTGTGGCAGGTGTTATTATATATGCGAGCTCAAAAAATAACAGCAAACAGGAGGTACCGCCGTGCTGAAAATAGGAGAATTTTCGAAATTGTCCGGAGTAAGCGTCAGAATGCTGCGCCACTATGATGAGATAGGACTTCTGAAGCCTGCCGAAACCGACCGGTTCACCGATTACCGGTATTACAGAGAAGATCAGCTCCCGACAGTCTGCCGCATTACGGCACTGAAGGATATGGGCTTTTCTCTTGCGGATATCATACGGATCCTTGAAATATATGATGACAAGGATAAACTTGAAGGATACTTTTCCGACAGGCAGAGGGAGCTTCGACAGCTCTCTCAGGATATTCTGGAAGCGTGTGCTGCCGGTTTACAAAAGATCGTTTTCGGAGTAGCTTTCGGCAATACTAATCGGAATCCAGCTGCCAGAACAGCAAGGAAAGTCGAGAAAAGCTCCGGTGTGTGCGGTATAATATTGTCCGTAAGGAGTTGAGGATATGAAAGAACAGGTGCTTGCCGTCCAGCGTATGCAGGACTACATAGAAAAAAACAAAACGGAGGAGATCAGTCTGTCCGATCTTGCGCGGGCATCGCTGTTTTCTCCGTGGTATTCTTATCGGCTTTTTCGTGACTGCCTTGGGCTTACGCCGACCGAGTACATCCGCAAATACCGGCTCACACAGGCGGCAAAACAGCTTCATAGCGGCGATGTCAAAGTAATCGACGCGGCGATGGATGCCGGATTTTCCAATGTGGACACCTTCACGCGGGCATTTTACCGGGAGTTCGGTCTGAATCCGAGCGACTATGTGAAAAATCCCGTTCCGATAACCTTCTTTATTCCTTACGGTGCAAAATATCGTGAATTACGAAAGGAGAACATCGACGTGTCAAACATTCAACCGATCTTTATACAGGTCATCCGCAAGCCGGAACGCCTGTGTATCATCAAACGCGGCAGACAGGCGGCAGACTATTTCCCTTACTGCGAGGAAGTCAGCTGTGATGTCTGGGGCATACTCATGAGCATGAAATCACTCTGCGGAGAGCCGGTTTCCATATGGCTGCCCGAAAAGTACAAAAAGCCGAACACCTCCACCTATGTGCAGGGTGTGGAGGTCGAAACCGATTATATGGGAATGATCCCGGAAGGCTTCGATACCATTCATCTGCCGGAGGCGGAATATCTGATGTTCCAAGGTCCGGCTTTCCGCGAGGAAGATTACTGCGAGGCGATCCGCACCGTGCAGACGGCGATGGACAGCTATGATCCGTCCGTCATCGGCTACCGCTGGGACGATGATAACCCACGCATCCAACTGGAACCAAGAGGTCAGCGCGGCTATATCGAACTGCGGGCAGTCAGGAGAGTTCAGAAATGAGCGAAGCTGTTTTGGCAGAAGGACTGACCAAAGCCTATAACGGAAAAACGGTGGTCAATAATCTGAACCTGTCGGTAAAGAGCGGTACGGTATTCGGACTGCTTGGTGCAAACGGTGCGGGGAAAAGCACCACGATCGAGTGTATGCTCGGCACAAAACAGGCAGACAGCGGAACTGTTCGCTTGCTGGGGCAAGACCCGAAGAAGAAACGCCGCGCGCTTTTTCAGCGCATCGGCGTGCAGTTTCAGGAGGGTGACTATCAGAAAGAAATCAGAGTTTCCGAGCTTTGTGAGGAAACCGCAAGCCTTTACCGCGATCCCGCCGATTGGCACGCACTTTGCGAGCAGTTTGAAATTGGCGACAAAGCAAAAGTCGCGGTAAAAAGTCTTTCGGGCGGCGAACGCCAGCGGCTTTTTATCGTACTGGCGCTGATCCCACAGCCGGAGCTGGTGTTTTTGGACGAGCTGACCACCGGGCTTGACGCAAAAGCCCGCCGCGGCGTGTGGAAAACGCTTGAAGCCCTCAAAGAACATGGACTGACGATCTTTTTGACCTCGCATTTTATGGATGAGGTCGAGGCGTTGTGCGATGAGATATGCATTCTGAAAAAGGGTACTCCCGTTTTCCAAGGAACCGTGGAACAGGCAAAGAAACAATGCGGGTGCGAGCGTTTTGAAGATGCGTATCTGCAACTTTCGGATGAGGAGGTAGACGCATGAAACGCTTTTTTACTTTTCTGAAAACCGAGCTGCGGCTCAGTCTGCGGGATATGAATATGCCGATCTTCGCCGTTATTATGCCACTGATCGTCTTTGTCATTCTCGGTATGGTCAACGGTGCAAACCCGGCGTATGACGGCGCGGATTATACATTTCTTGAGCAGTCCTTCGGCGCGGTCGGCGCAATTGCGATCTGTGCGAGCGGACTCATGGGTCTGCCGCTGGCAGTATCGGGCTTGCGGGAACTGAAAATTCTCAAGAGACTGCGCGTTACGCCGGTCAGTCCCGTGTTCATTCTCGGGATAGAGCTTTTGATGTATGTCATCTACTGTGCGGTGTCCCTTGCAACGCTGGCAGTTGCGGCGCTTTTGTTCGGAGTAAAACTGCACGGCTCGCTTCTCGCTTTCCTCGGAAGCTGGGTGCTTACCATGCTCTCGACCCTGTCGGTCGGTATGCTGGTAGGCGGTATTGCAAAGAACACAAAGCAGGCAAGCATCATTGCGGGTGTTCTTTATTTCCCGATGCTTGTTTTCTCTGGCACGACACTGCCCATCGAGGTTATGCCGAAGGCAATGCAGAAAGTCGTCAGTTTCTTCCCATTAACACAAGGACTTACGATGATGAAGAACGCGTTTCTCGGCATCGGCATGGACAGTATTCTAATTCCGGTCTGTGTCATGCTCGGAGTTACCGCGCTCTGCATCGTTCTCTCTGTACGCTTCTTCCGGTGGGAATGACCCGATACACCGTTGAAACGGACGATCAAAAGGAGCCGCCGGGCTCCTTTTGATTTTTTGCGCCGCCGGGCGGTCCTCCTGCGAAAAATACTGTGTGCCCGCGTTATATATTTTGGAGAGAACTCCGCAATACAACAACGATGCCGAGGTGGATGAAGAATGGTCAACGGGATCACAAGAGTCATATTGATTATTATACTGTGCGCTGTTTGCATGGCAGTTCCTGCGCGGCTTGCGCCGCCTGAGTCGGGCGACTATTGCCGCATTGACGGAAAAAACATATATTTTGTGGCTGACAGTGAAAAGGAAAAATGGCGCGAGCCGCTCAAAAAACTGATACTCAGGAGCGAGGCGGCGTTCGAGGCAGAAGGCAGGTCAACCGACTACACATCAGACGATGATGTGCTTATTGCCGCGAGTTGGGGCGGCGGTCTTTTTGACGTGAACCGCGACGGAGTGCCCGAGCTTTTTATATTCGGGCATGATGCCACCGGGTCATCCGGCGTTATAGGATACAGCGTCTTTGACATCTGCACCGGCAGGGAGATCGGAAATATCGACTCGGGCTGGGACAGGTCGCTGTGCTGGTACTATGAGCGTTCCACCGGTGCGGCGGTCCCTCTCGGCAAATATACCGAGAGAAACGGGTGGGATTCGGACTATTTCAGGATAACCGGATTCAGGCAGGGGCAAAATGGGCGATACCGCGAATACGACATTTTTACCGAGTTTTACATTGAACACAGGTTTGACGTCACACTGCCCGATCTGAGATGCAACGATTCGGTGACATTTTGCATTGACGGAGGAATTGTGGACTCAAATACATACAGAATTGAGTTTGAGGAATATTTTAATGATCATGTGCGCATGCCCGAAACCGAATTCAGGCTGGTCGAATGGTGGGGTATGTGGGAAAATGAAACCGAGCGTGCGGACGGAAAAAAGATAAGCGAGATCATTGCGGAAAAGAAGGTCGAGGCATTGCTCGGTACATCGCAAAAGTTTTTAATGCCTGTGCGCGGCGGGGAGGAAATATCATGAACGAAACAGAAGAACTCAAAAGCATCATATACGGTGCGCGGAACGCGGTGTTTTTCGGCGGCGCGGGAGTGTCTACCGGCAGCGGCATCCCAGATTTTCGCGGCAGCGGCGGACTTTACACCTCGGCAGACGAAGAAGAACGCCCCGAGACCATTCTTTCGGGAACTTATCTCTGCCGGTATCCCGAAAAATTCTTCAAATACTATAAGACACATATGATCTATCCGGATGCGCACCCGAACATGGCGCATATCGCACTTGCGGAGCTTGAGCGCGCGGGGCATCTTTCTGCGGTCGTGACCCAGAATATAGACGGTCTGCACACGGCGGCAGGCAGCGGCAATGTGCTTGAGCTGCACGGCTCGGTTGGGCGCAACTTTTGCACATGCTGCGGCAAGGAATATCCGCTTTCGTATATTACGGGGGCAGACGGAGTTCCGCGCTGCGAAAAATGCGGGGGAATGGTCCGCCCCGACGTTGTGCTGTACGGAGAGGGGCTTGATTCGCGCGTATGGAATATGGCAGAGGAGGCGATCTCGAATGCCGATGTGCTGATCGTTGGCGGAACGTCGCTGACAGTTTATCCTGCCGCAGGGCTTGTGAGCGGTTTTTCCGGCGAGCACCTTGTCATAATAAACCGCACACCGACTCCGTACGACGGATTGGCGGAGCTTGTCATACGCGACCCGATCGAAGATGTGCTTGGCTGTATGATCTGAATCGGAGCGTATTGCGGAATTTATTTCGGATATTCTTCGTGCGTAATGACAAAAAATGAAGCTGTTAAAAAACTCATTTTTGAGTTTTTTAACAGCTTCATTAAAAGCTCTGTAAAAAAAATCACGCGTGTCGGCGAGCTTACAATGCACGCGTTCACCGTTCGCCGTCGTAGTCCTCGCTGTGTGCGGGCTTTTTGTCGGCATCTGCCTTGTTTTTTTGATACAAGGCAATATAGCTGCGAAATTCTGCTTCAAGGTTCATGAGATGAAACTCATCATATATGTCCTGGAATGCCTGAACGAGCTTCAGGCATTCCGGGCATTGGCAGATATGTTTGTTAACGGTTGTTACCAGTTCGTCGGAGTCCTCAGTTGCCTCCGTCAATGATACGAAATCAATGATCTCGTCAACTGTTAAGTGGTCCATTTCCGCCCCTCCTTGAAATCGGATTTCCCTTGGGTTTGTTGTCGTCGTCGGACATATCGCTGCCGGCGGCGCTTTTTCTGATAAGTGTGTTCATGCGGTTTGTCCAGTCACTTACTGATTTTTTGGGTGAGACCTCACCGTTGTATTTCATAAAGAAATCGCGGTATAGGGTTTCACTATATGTAACGTTTCCGGAGTGCGTTTTTCGCAGCTTGCGGAGAATTTTTTCATTTTCTTCGGGAGAAATTTCAAGCCAGTCGATGCTTTTCGATGCTTCAACGATCATAGCGTACATCTCGCCGAGCGTTTTGTCTGCAAATTTTTCCGCAACGTAGCCGGTGGCTTGTGAGGAATTTTTGTTGCATTGGACGGTAAGAATGCAATATGCCATCCATGTGAGCGTTTTGTAGACCGCGCTGTCGCAGGAGAGAACGGTGGCAACACATTGCTTCAGCCTTTCGCAATGCATCTCGCGTTCGCGGTGTATTTCATCGGCGCTGTCCTTTATCTCACGCATCCCCTCATCATCTATATCCGCGCTCTGCGTTGCCTCGCGCGTGCGTTTGCTCAGTGCATCGAGGAATGTATTGTGTGCGATCCTGCACATCCAGCTTTGCAGGTCAGCCGGTTTTTTTTCTTTGGGCTCTCTGAGTATGAATCCGGAAAGGATGAAACGCGTAAGCTTATACACGGTATCCTGGAGTATATCGTCTTCCGATCCGCTCCCGCGCATAATGGGACTGCCGTAGCATAGCTGTGCAATGTACGGGGGCAGGGTGCGGTAGGCCGTTTTGCACAGAACATCGTAGGGCTTGTTTTTGGTTACTTCGAGGATGATCATTTCAAGTTCTTGCTGCGTAGGTAACATTGCTTTTTCCTTCCTCCGCACCGTGTGTGCGGACATTGTATTTTGGGGCTCTTATGACAATTTATATTATAGCGCGAAAATTGTCAAGTGTCAAGTGCTTCTGCGCAATTAAATGATTTTTGTGACATTTTACCCAACTGAATCGCGAAAAAGTTTTTTTATTCATCATGAAATGGATTTTTATTCACTTCGGGACGAAGATGACGCGATATATGGAAAGCAATAGGTGGTTTTTTCCGAAAAACGGCGCACAAAAATGCATATGAAGTGCCGAAATTTATCTCGCAAAAAAATAAGTCGATGCGAAAAAACGGTTTTTTACGTGTTTTTGTATATGTCGGCATGCCGGACGAAGCGAAAAGCCTGTAATGAACGGAACTTTTTGTGAAAATGCGTGTTCCGCGCGAAATTCCGTGCCGCGTGCCGTTAAAGTATATTGCGGACGCAATGAACCGCGAAAGGAGATCATAAAATGCTTGGTGCAATAATAGGAGATATAGTAGGTTCGGTATACGAATTGGGGGCTGACAAAACAAAACGCTTCCCGCTGTTTTCACCCGGCTGTTCACCCACAGATGACAGTCTGATGACAATGGCGGTTGGCGTTACCTGTGTGTCGGCTGATATCCGCATGGAGAGCGAATTCAAAAGAATGCTCTCCGAGATGATGCGCGAGATCGGAAGACAATATCCCGATGCAGGTTACGGCAGCCGCTTTTTTGATTGGCTCACCGACGACGATGCCGGCGCATACGGAAGCTACGGCAACGGCGCCGCCATGCGCGTTTCGCCTGTGGCATATGCTGCCGGAAGCCTTGAAGAGGCAGAGAGGCTTGCGCGGTGGAGTGCCGAGATCACGCACGATCATCCGGAAGGGATAAAGGGCGCCATGGCGACCGCAGCGGCGATATTTCTTGCGCTTGATGGACACGACAAGGATGAGATACGTGCGTATATCGAAAACAGGTATTATGATCTGGACTTTACACTTGATGAAATACGCCCGACGTACGAATTCGATGTGAGCTGCGAGGGCAGCGTGCCGCAGGCAATAGAGTGCTTTCTTGAGGCGGACAGCTTTGAGGATGCCCTGCGCAACGCGGTATCGCTTGGCGGCGACTGCGACACGATGGCGGCGATCGCGGGTGCGATAGCAGAGGCATTCTACGGCATTCCCGACGATATCGCAGAGCGCGCGTTCGGATATATGGATGATACCGAAAAAGAATTATATTATGAATACGCAGACTGGCTTTACGGTCTGCACGGGGAGAAGAAATGATACATATTACCGGTGACACACACGGAGACAGAGGACGGTTCGATAAGGGCGTGATGCACGGTGAACCGCAGTGGGGAACGGATGATATTCTGATGATATGCGGCGATTTCGGATACATTTTTTCCGGCAGCGACTATGAGCGCACATTTCTTGACCGGTTGGCGGAAAAACCGTACACAGTATGCTTTTGCGACGGAAATCACGAAAATTTCCCTGCGTTAAATGCTTTTCCCGAAGAGTGGTGGAACGGCGGCAGAGTACACAGGATACGCCGCAACATCCTGCATCTTGAACGCGGACAGGTGTTCGGCATAGAAGACAAAAGCTTTTTCGTGATGGGAGGCGCGTACAGTCCCGACAGGGCGATGCGCCGCGAGGGCATCTCGTGGTGGCGCGAAGAGCTGCCGGACGCGCAGGCATACAGCGAGGCATGGCGTAATCTCGACGCAGTGGGAAACTCGGTGGATTACATTGTGACACACACTGCGCCCGCCGCTGTTGTGCGTGCTTTTGCGTGTGTATCGCCGGATCTGGATGCGCCGGGGGCGGAGCTTGGCGGCTTTCTGGATGATGTCATGCGCCGTGTCCGCTTCAGACGCTGGTATTTCGGGCACTGGCATACAGACAGGGAGGTGCGCGGCAGGTTCCGTGCACTTTGGTATGATGTTGAAGATATAGAATGACTTCTGCAAGGAGGAAGGAAAAATGAACGAAACGGTCAAAAGGCAGATCCTGCTTGAGTATTTTGACACGGTGTCCTACATCATGAGCTACGAGTGGAATGACGAATTCAAAAAGATCGCGGTCGGTATCATCGGCTTGCTTGCCGATATTTACGGCGTGCCCGATGCAGCGGAAGAATGCACGGAGATGACGGAGAAAGTGGCAAATCTACAGACCGTGCAGGACATTGCCCTCATGGCAGGCGACGAAATTGCGTCGTCGGTCGCGTTTACCGTCAAGGCGTCATATATTACCGCAAATGATATCAGGATGCAAAGGATATTCGATCACGGCATAGCGGTGATGGCGGTAAAGAGGGCAGCCGAGGAAGGGGAGAGAAGCGCGTGCCGTCTCTGGGCGTGCATGAACTGGCTGGGCAGCTTCCCCGAAGCCGACCGCAGGCGCGCGGTCGAGGTGTGGAAAACGCTTGCGGCATCATGCGAAATATCCGCGGTAAAAGCGCTTGTGTATGCGTACGGTGTTATGGGTGACACGGCGGAAAGAGATATGTGGGCTGCCGTGGGAGAGGCGCTTGAGAACGCATCGCGGAATTTTCTTCCGCTCGTGCTTCCGGACGGCAATGACAGGTGCGGCGGGCGCGCTGTAATGCTGGCGGATCTGATACTTGCCGCAGCAGGCAGAAGGAACACGTCTGCCGAAGCATCGCGCAATATTGACCGCGCAATGGCGTATTATATTCTTTACTGCGACGGACTTTTTGAAGAAAAGCTTGCGCGTGTATCATCGCAGGGGAGCTTTTACCCGCTCGTGTGGGAATGCCGCAGATTTGAAAACTCAAAATTCGGCTTTTGAATCATAAAGGAGAGAGATAGCCATGTCTGAAAAAAATAAGCTCCCGCCGGTGTCGGCGGCGGAAGGACATAAACCGAGCGGACGGCGTGCGGCGGGATCGCTCTACGGACGCGTGCTGTTCGATATAAAAAAAGTGCCGGCGGCAAAGACGGGGATCAATATTATATTTGTCGGAGGAGCGCATAAAAAAGCGCGTGCGGTAATGCTTCGCGCAATGCGCCGCATGGCACGGAACGGGACCGGGGGAAGACTGAAAGCAAAGCTGCTTCGGGCATGGTTTTATGCCGGCGGAAGCAGACCGCAAGCAAGGACAAACGGCACAAATGCAAAGAAATGGGAGGGTGCAAAATGAAGGCAACAGGTACATACGGCTGGGACGGCGAAGAATTCCTTATAAAAACAAGAACGGTTTTCCTGTACGGGGAAATAAATGCGGCGGCGGCATATGAGGTTGGGTGCAGGCTGAAATATCTTGATTTTATTGACCCGCATGAGCCGATAACGCTTGAAATCAATTCTCCCGGCGGCGAGGTGTCATCCGGGCTTGCCATTATCGACACCATGAACTGCATCGGCGCGCCCGTGCGGGTCGTGGTATGCGGAATGGCGGCAAGCATGGCGGCTCTGATCGTGGCTTCGGGCTCAAAGGGAATGCGCGGCGCGCTGCCGAACAGTAATATTATGATCCACCAGCCGCTCGGCGGTCTGGGCATATCGCAGGCATCGGACATTGACATTTACGCAAAAAACATTGTCAGGACAAAAAGACTTCTGAACGGCATACTGGCGGATGCCTGCGGAAAGGACATTTCCGAGATCGAAAACGATACCGACAGAGATTACTATCTTAATGCCCGCGAGGCACTTGAATACGGAATAATCGACTTTATAGTCGGTCCCGGAAAGACCGTGAGGACTTGAACGCGAAAAGGAGATAAATATGAGCACAAACAGAAACCGTGTGATAAAAGAATACATTAACGATAACTATCCGAACGCAAAAATAGTCAGCTATGATGAGGGCAGCAGCGAGTGCGACCTTGTGTTTTACGATGACGAGGAGATCAAAAAACTGCGGGGCGACTGGTTCCCGCTCTGCTGCTACCGCGACAAAAAAACCGGAAAGCTCACTTACGGGGGCAGGGGCAAGGTGTATCATACTTATACCGAAGGCGAGACCGGCGCAGGCAAGACAACGCGCTTTGTGATGCAGAGCATCCGCGCGCTTTCAATGACCGCCGAAAAGCCGAGCTTTGTCATTGTGGACATACACGGGGAAATAATCGAGAATCTTTACATCCACCTCAAAAAGATGGGCTATGATATAAAGATACTCAACTGCGACGACCCCGCGCGGTCGGATACGTACAATCCGCTTGAAAAGATAGCCGTTGAGTGTTACGAGAGCGGCGAGATCGAAAACGATGCGCTCAACAGCATCAGGCGTATGTCGGAAATAATCCAGCCTGTGGAGTCGCGCAGCGACCCCGTCTGGGACCGCGGTGCGCGGTCATATACCAACGGAAGCATTCTTGACAAGTTTGAAGATCTCATCGCGGGCGACATTCCGCTTTCCTGCATGACGATCTACAATATAATCCAGAACCATCATTGGCTGAGGCAGATAATAGACAACGGCTATAATTCGGACGGCATAAGCCGCGTGTCCCATTACCGCAAAAAGCGGGATGCACTGTCGGTTCAGAAGCTGATAGCCGTCACGAACGCCGCCGAAAAAACACGCGCATCGTATTACGGGGTCGTGGAAAATCACTATGATACATTCGGTCAGCCTGCATTTTACCGGCTGTCGTCAAACAGCACGATAAGTATAGACGGGTTTATCGACAGACCCACCGCCATTGTCATACAGTCGGGCAGCACCAGAATAGGCGATGATCTTATATCGCTTCTTATGAACGACATATACACCGCCGCTGTCAGAACGGGAAAGTCCAGCCCCTGCAAAATGCTGCCGCGCAAGATACACTGCTTTCTTGATGAATTTGCAAACTGCAACATTGCCGATGGTCCCGAGTATATAAAAATGCTCACCACATCGAGAAAGTTCGGTATGTACTGGCATATGATACTGCAATGCGACGCGCAGCTTGACCGCAAATATGACGCCAACATAGCACGCATCATACGCGCCAACAGTACCGAAATATTCATGGGTTCGCAGGACTATTCGACTCAGCTGCGTTTTGCAAAATCATGCGGGCAAAAAACGGTCGAGCAGCTCGGCTCGGAAATGAGACAGCAGGAGCCGGCGTTTGCAACGCTTGATCTTATGACTACGGACAAGCTTGACAGCACCGGGGAAGGATATATTTATGTAAAATCACCGCGTCACCCCATACTCAGGTCGTTTATCGAAGCATTTTACAACTGCCTTGAATTCGAGACCGACGGTAACATTGACGCGGTATATCCGCACAATGATTTTGACTACCGCAGCACCTGCTTTTATGTTGACGAGATCCCCGCAGCCATTTCGTCCGAGGCGTATGAGCTGGTGAAATATATCGGTCCCGAAAAGATGAAAAAAAGGGATATCATAAGGAAGTACGGCGCGCCGAATACTGCCGAATTACTGGCAAGGCTGGAAGCTAAGAATATTATCAGCCGCGATGCGAACGATGTTGTGAGCGTTGAACTCAATATGCGCCAGCTTGAGCTGCTGGAGTTCAGGTATGAGCACGGACTCATGAAAAAAACAGGACCGCACAGGACCGGCAGAGGTCCGCGCTCATCCCGCGAGATCCGAGACATTCTGTTCGGTGCCGAGGTGGATGAGAATGACGAAGAAGACGACGATGAGGTGTTTGGCTCCGATGATGCGGATGTCGATTATATAGACTTCAGCGATATCATCGGAGCGGCGAGCCGTGAGAGAGTAGTGACGTGCTGCGAGGACGACACGGACGATATGGAACATGAGCTTCGCTGCTATCTTGCCGACAACGAGATCGACGTCACCGCATCGGACTTCGCCGGTATCACCTGCATTCCAGATGATATGAACGAATTTTTCTGCGCCTGCGAAGCATCCCGCGACCCCGCGCACTGCCCATGGCCGTCCGAGCTGCCCACTACAGGTTCGCTTTTGAAATGCGCTATCATAGAGGCATATCTGCGCCGAAACGATTATGCCGATATTGACAAATGGTCGGAGGGTATCAGCGCCGAGGTGGAGAAAATAAGCAACAGCGGATATTTTCCGCAGACAATGATCGATATTTTCAACAGCGCCGCGAAAGCTGTCGGTACCGAGCTGGATATTGAAAATATACGCGAGCTGAAAAAAATGCTGAATGCCTGATTTGATGTCCGGGATTATTGACACGGTTCTGTTTTTGGGATATAATTAAAGCGTAGGAATAATTGAAAGGTCGGTTTATTTGATATGAAATATATCCTCAAAAACGGAAAGATCCTTGACGGGAGCCGCGATATGCAGCCGCGCGAGGGTTGCGGAATCCTCGTTGACGGCGAAAAAATAATCGGTATTCTGCCGGACGGTGCGGAGGTCTGCGACTGCTGCACGGTCGATCTCGGCGGAAAATACATTATGCCGGGTCTTATCAATATGCACGTTCATCTTGCCGGAAACGGCAAGCCTCAAAAGAAGCAGCGCGATAACGAAAAGCTCGTGCGTACAATAATGTCTACCGGTCTTACACGCGCCGTGGCGTACCGCATGGTGTGCGGTTTTGCCGCCGACGAGCTTTACAGCGGCGTAACGACCATACGAACTGTCGGCGGGCTCGGTGATTTCGATACCCGCTTGCGCGATGAAATAGCCGCCGGGCGGCGTGACGGTCCGCGCATTCTTGCCGCCAACCGCGGCATATCGGTGCCCGGCGGACACATGGCAGGATCGGTGGCAATAGCGGCGCATGACATTCCCGAGGCTTTGCGCCACTATGAGGAATCCAAAAAAGAAGGCGTTGACCTTATCAAGCTGATGATAACGGGCGGCGTGCTTGACGCCAAGGAAAAGGGCGTGCCGGGAGAACTGAAAATGGATCCCGCAATGGTGCGCGCCGTATGCGAGCGCGCACACGCGGACGGATATACCGTTGCCGCGCATGTCGAGTCGCCCGAGGGCGTGCGCGTTGCGCTTGAAAACGGTGTTGATTCGATAGAACACGGCGCCGCGCCGGACGATGGGATAATAAAGCTGTTCATCGAGCGTGGGGCGTACCTCTGCACCACGCTGTCCCCCGCGCTTCCGTACGCGCTGTTTGACCGCTCGGTCACGAATGCGAGCGAGGTGGAGCAGTACAACGGCAACGTGGTGTTCCGCGGTATCATCGACTGTGCCAAAGCCGCGATAGCAAATGACATTCCGGTGGTGCTCGGCAACGATGTGGGCTGTCCGTGGATCACACAGTACGACTTCTGGCGTGAGCTTTACTACTTCTGCAAATATGTCGGCGTTTCAAATTCCTTTGCGCTCTGGACGGCGACCGCCCGCAGCGCGGAGCTGGCAGGCATCGGCGACATAACGGGAAGCATAACCGAGGGCAAATGCGCGGATATGATAGTCACGGCGGAAAATCCGCTTGACGATATACGCGCGCTCGCCAATGTCGATATTGTTATCGCACGCGGCAGAATATATGAGCATCCGCACATAAAGGTCAACCCGCGTGTGCGCGCCGAACTTGATAAATTCCTTTGATACAGAACAGAACAGCAGAATGGTCTGCCACGCGGGCGCGGCAGACCATTCTGCTGTATTTACGGTGTCAGAACGCTTATTGCGGAATCCGGCAGGCAGAGCTCCGATCCGACCTTTGCGGCGGCATAGGCAATGTTCATATCCTTTGATGCGTGCAGTACCACCCTGATCTTATCTGTCGGAATGCTGTATGCTTCAAGTATCTGCCCCATATCGCAGACCGAAACCGGTCCGCTGCCACCGTCCGGGACAGCTCCGTCTGCGGCTGTGAGCGTGCAAAGGAAGTCGGACCCGTTCTGCGTCACGTGCACCCACAGCCCGTCGTTTGTCGGGATCCCGAAGTAGTCGGGATGAGCCCTTTTGAGCTCCTCAAACGGCGTTTCAAATATAGACGACCGCAAAAAGTAATTTACGAATACGGATGAAGCTTCGGTGGGATGAAGCCATTTGCTCTGACCGTCCGATGCGATATAGTTGCCCAATATCTGCATGGGAAGATCGAGGTAGTTGCATATCCCCTGAAGCTGTTGCACGTTCAGAAGAGAACTGGACACGACAGAGCCTTTGTAGAATACTTTGATCTTTTCGGGAGCTATGCGGTAAGAGGCGAGTATGGCTCTCATCTCGGAAAGCGGTATACCGGGGGTATTTTTGTCACCTTCGAAAATAAATTTGTTGCTGTCGGGCGGTGTGTTGAGTAGCCGGCATATGTGTTCACTGACATATACATAAAGCCCGTCCGAGGCATCGAGCCCGAAGTACATCGGATATTCCCCGCGCAAAACAGTGAGCGTTACCGGCGTTGCAAAAATGCAGGAATACACCCCGTCATCCGGAGCGGCGAGGGTATCGCCGTTTATCAGCATCTCGCTGCCCCGACCCTTCAGCATATCAATTAAGCTGTCGGCGCTTTCTTTATTGATTATACGGTACACATCGGTAAAGCTTCCGCCGTCACGCGCCCAGCAGACCTCGCTTTTGTCTTTGCTGAAGTGCAGCGTGAGCAGTGATATCCCGTTTTTGTTTTCAAAACGCACCTCGTACCCGCGCTCGCTCATCCCGCCCACGGCAGCCGGTGCAACGGCTGTGCTGTCAAGGCGCATATCACGGAGAGCGGCGAGCACGGCTTTAAGCGATGCGGCGTCATTCTTCTTTTGCGAGCATATCAACATATCACCGTCGGAATATGTTATCTGCGTGGATGAAATATTGCCGGAGATCCCATCAAGACCCGCGGCGTTCATGATGCCGAACGTTTTTTTCGATGGTCTTTGTGTGAGAAGACAAACGGCAGCCGCGCAGCATACGGCAAGAGCGGCTATCACTATATACAGTGTGGGTTTTTTGTAGTTCAGCACGTGCTTTATCCTTTCTCGGACTCCGATCTCGCCGAAGGCGAGTGGACAGACGGCAGCCACTCCGCGCGGAGCACTGCAATTTATCAGGGCATTTGAATACGGTCTTTTGACGTCCGTACCCATTTTGCTCAGCACCTTCTCGTCACAGGCGGTCTCTATATCGCGGCAGAACAGGATGTATGATACCCAGATGAGCGGATTGAACCAGTATACCGACAAAAGTGCAAAGCCTACCGGCTTCCATATGTGGTCAAGCCGCGCAATGTGCGCGCGCTCGTGCGCTACTACGTACTGCGCGTCATTCTCCGAAATATCGGAGGGCAGGTAGATGCGCGGACGGAACAGACCGAATATGAACGGCGTGCTTATGCGGTCGCCCGTGAAAATGTTTTTTTCGCGCAGTATCGCCTCGCGCGTGCAGCGGCGCACGCGGACACAACTGGCGGCAGCCCACACCCACATTGCGCACATCCCGGCGATCCATATCTGCGCTGCAATGTGAACGGGAGACGTGTGCGGCGGTTCCGTGATGGGGTCATCGGCAGGCGATCCCGGCGGCGACACGGTAACGTTCCCATCGCCGGTGATGACGGTCACGTTTTCCGTATTGTCGGTGGGAAGCGCCGGTGCGGCGCCGGCTGTGGTCGGTACGGTATCCGCCGGAGGGGCTTCCCGCGTTGACGTGTCCGCCGGTGCGTAGAGCAGCTGTTCCGCATTTGGCACGATGCTTACCGGACTTTCCGGAGAGTACGGACACACGAGCCGCACCGCGACCAACGTCCAAAGCAGCACGGTGATGTGTTTCGGCGATCTTTTCAGTATGAGCCGTATCAGCATGACCACTGCGGCAATAAATCCCGCCGTCAGACTCATGTTAAGAATTTTAAGAAACAGAGAGATCATTCAGTCCTCCTTGTATTCGTCGATCATGCGCCGGATATCGGCGACTTCCTCCCGTGTGAGCTGCTTGCGCGCGGTAAATGCCGCAAGAAAAGCGGGCAGTGAACCTTCAAATGTTTCGTCAACGAATTTTTCACTTTGCGCGGCATAAAAATCGCTGCGCGAGATCAGTGAGGTTATTGTGCCGCCGTCATTTTTAAACAGCCCCTTGTCACACAGCCGCTTGAGGACTGTGTAGCAGGTGGATTTTTTCCACCCGAATTTTTCGGCGCTCATGTGTGAAAGCGCGGTCGAGGACATGGGCTCGTTTGCCCAGATCATATCTGCAAAGCGCGCTTCCACCGTTCCGAGCTGCATTTCCTTCATGTCTGATACCTCCTTGGACATTTTTTGAGGTCTACATGTTGTAGACTATATATATTCTACACCATGTAGACCGATTTGTCAATACCTTTTTTGAAAAAAGCAGGATGTCACGCCAACGCGCAACATCCTGCGGATATTATTTTAAGCAATTATTTTATCGCTGTCGCGGAATTGCAGGCGGTAAAGCCCCGCATACACGCCGTCGAGTGCCATAAGCTCATCATGGGTGCCTTCTTCGGCAACGCTGCCGCCGGATATGACTGCTATCATGTCCGCGCTGCGTATCGTTGAAAGACGGTGCGCCACGACGATGGTCGTGCGTCCGCGGCAGAGCTCGTCAAGAGCCTGCTGAATAAGTATTTCCGTTGTATTGTCAAGAGCGGAGGTCGCTTCGTCAAGTATAAGTATCGCGGGGTCCTTGAGGAATACGCGCGCTATGCTGAGACGCTGTTTCTGCCCGCCGGAAAGTCTGACGCCGCGTTCACCTATCTCGGTGTCGTAGCCGTGCTCAAGCGACATTACCCAGTCGTGTATATTGGCCCGGCGCGCCGCCTCAATGACTTCTTCATCGGTGGCGTCAAGTTTGCCGTAAAGGATATTGTCGCGTATCGAACCGTTGAAAAGAAAAACGTCCTGCTGCACGATACCTATGTTTTTGCGCAGCGAATCAAGCGTTACATCATTTATATCCTTACCGTCAATGCGTATCGAGCCGCTGTTTACCGGATAAAAATGCGGTATGAGGTGGCATATGGTGGTCTTTCCGCCGCCCGACGGACCGACAAGCGCCAGCGTGCTGCCGTGCGGAATGTGCAGATTTATTCCGTGAAGCACCTCAGACGAATGCGCCTCGGGGTCGGACGATGTATATGAAAACTCAACATTTTCAATGTCGATATCGCCCCGCACACGTCCGAGGACCTCGGCGTCCGTTTTTTCCTTTTCCGGCTCAACGTCCATTATCTCGCAAAAGCGTTCAAAACCGCTCACGCCGTTCTGGTATTGCTCCATGAAGTTTATCAGCGTGGTAATGGGAGAAATAAAGAGGTTTACCGAAACGATAAAGGCGGAGTAATCCGCAAAGTCGATTCTGCCGGCATACAGGAATATGCCGCCCGCGATGAGGATGATCACATTGAAAACATCTGTGATGAAGGACGATGAGGAATGGAACGCCGCCATTGCGCGGTAAGCGCGGCGGCAGGCATCGACGAACTGGCTGTTGCCCACCTCAAATTTTTCAAGCTCTTTTTCGGCGTTTGTATAGGCTTTTGTAACACGTATGCCGGAAATACTGCTTTCTATCGCGGCATTTATAACGGCATTGCTGCGCCGGCGGTCGGTAAACGCCTCGCGCATTCTGCGGCGCAGGCGCATTGAAACTATGATCAGTATCGGAACACAAACGAAGATTATAAGGGTGAGCCAGACATTTATCATACAGAGATAAATGAAGGAGCCTATTATCATTACGGTGCTGATTATGAGGTTTTCGGGACCGTGGTGCGCCAGCTCGCAGACATCAAAGAGGTCGCTTGTGAGGCGTGTCATGATCTTGCCCGTTTCATGGTCGTCAAAGAATGAGAAAGGCAGCCGCTCAAGGTGAGCAAACATATCGCGCCGCATCTGTGCCTGCATCGCAGTGCCTATCATGTGACCGTCATACTGGACAAAATAGCGCAGAAGAAGGCGCAGAACGTAAAGCCCGAGCACTATGAGTCCGGCAAATATCACGCCGCGGAAGTTTTTGTTCGGAATAAGGTCGTTCAGCATCCGCCGTGTGACAATGGGATATACCATGCCAATCACGGATATGAGCAGGGAGGCGGTCATATCCATGGCAAACATGAATCTGTGCGGTTTGTAATAGGCTATAAAGCGTTTTAACATGATGTTTTTCCTTCCGATTCAATGCCCGGCGGCTTCCTGCTCGCGGTGCTGCTTCACAAGAGCCACGTTGCGTTCGTGTCCCGCTCTTGTTTCGGCATAAAGCATGAATCTGTTGGTGTCTGTGACAAAGAAATAGTTGGAGCTTTCGGAATCCGGCGATATCGCGCAGGTAAGAGCCTGATAAGACGGGTTGCATATCGCTCCGGGCGGCAGACCGTTGGCAACATAGGTGTTGTAGGGACTGTCAAAGTTGAGCTGCTCGGCTTTTATCTCGGCGGGCTTTTCGCCCTTGGCAACGAGCCATGCGTAAACGGTGGTCGCATCGCATTCAAGGTGCGGATAATCGGATGGCTTGGCGAGGCGGTTGTGTATGACTGCCGAAACCTTGTCAAAGTCCGAGGCATAATAGGCTTCCTTTTCGATTATCGAGGCTATCGTGACTATCTGGTCAACGGTAAAGCCGCTTTTTTCGGTGTATTCGCGGAGCTGGCGGTTGTATACCTCGTCAAAACGGCCAAGCAGCTTGTTTATATAGTAGCTTTCGGAGTTGTCGGTGTAAAAATCGTAGGTGTCGGGGTAGAGATAACCCTCAAGCCGGTAATGCCTGCCGCCTGTCATGTCTATATCGGCAATAAAGTCGTAATTGTATTCTCCGTTGTTTATTGCGTCGATAAAGCCCTCGCGCGTTCCTATTCCGTTTGAGGTGAAAAGCCCGATTATATCCTCAACGTTATAGCCCTCGGGAATAGTCAGGCGTATGGTAGAGCGCGTGCTGCTGGGACGCAGACTTATCAGCAGCTCATCATAGTTCATCATGCCGTTTACAGTGTGTACGCCCGCGACAAAGGCGTATTTGTCGGGATTTTCGGCGATGTATCTGTCAACGTGCTTCAGTTTTGAGTAGAGTCTGAAGAGCCACGGGTATTTTATTACGCCGTCCTCTGCCAGTATTTCCGAAATATCTGAGGCGGAGGCATACTCGGGAACTTCGATCTCCACCTCCTCGCTGTTTTTTACAAAGGCGTACATATCGTTGGCGCAGCTTATGGCAAAAAAGGCGAGCGCGGCGGAAACTATGATTATGAAGCTGATGTAGAGCACGGTTTTGAGCACTGCCATTATCGTACTCGAGGTCTCGGTATATCCGGGCTTTTTGGTGGGGTCCTCGGTCATCCACGCCGGCGGAGTCACCTGACGGCGGCGCGGCGGGTTCCCACGGACGCTTTTTTTGTTGCTCCTGTCATTTTTGTTAAGCATTTTCATATACCTTGTTTTGTGTTTTATTTAATAAACAGCATTACGGCAATATAGATAAGATAGCAAAGCAGTGCCGACGGTGCGAGAAACGCCCGCAGATTGCCGGCAAGCGCACGCTTTAACGCGCCGCCGCGCGGGGCATCGTCCGTACCCCGGTCAGACATGATCTGCCTGCGGTAATCGGGTTTTATGTCGTTATCCGAATACCACCCGTAAAGTCTGGCAGCTTCGCCGCAAAAGACGACCATCGAAAGCAGAAAAAGAAGCCCGACGATCAGAAAGTAAAGAGTCTTGCCGCCCGCATCGTATACCGTCCGCCAGAGCGGCGGCGCAAACAGTGAGATCAGATTGTATCCGAGATGTACGCAGAATGCGGCAAAGAATGACCGCGCCGAATAAAGCGTGAGCGCTAGCAGTATGCCGGAGAAAAAATAAACGGGAAAGGACTGCAGGTCAAAATGCAGCATGGCAAACCAGACCGCCGTCAGTACCACGGCGCTGAAGCTTCCGCTGTCGGATTCATATTCCGCACACATGACCGAGCGGAACACAAATTCCTCGCAAAAGGCTGGCAGGGCGGCGTAAACCGTCGCCAGGTACAGTATGCTGACCGCACCTCCGCCGGACGGTGCCGAAAATGCGCCGTAAAGCGTGTAGGTCTTTGAAAAATCATCGTAGCCCGATGCCGCAAAGCCAAGCAGCAGCGATCCCGCAGATGCGGCGACCACAGCCGATATAACAAGCAGCAGTGAATTCAGTCCGAACGGAACAAAGCGCAGCCGCCGGAAGCTCACGCGGCAGGTGCGTATATATATAACTGCCGGTACCATGAATATGAGGACCTGAACGACTGTCAGCAGTATGACCTCATTGTCGCGGTCAAATATTCCGGGAGAAATCAGCCTTACGAGCAGCAAAAGCACAAATACGCCAAGCACGAGAAGCGGAGCGGTAAGCGATGGAGCAAACCGGCGTTTTTTCTCTGTCTGCTCCGGCGCGTTCTCCGGCGCGGGTCCGGCGCGTTCGGCGCTTTGCGGTGTGCCGGCGCCGTATGGCGGCGGTGCATCCGCTGCTGTATGTTTTTTGCGATCCTGCATCGGATCACCGCCTTTCTGCTGTTTTCAGTCTGCGATTATGCCGTGACGTATCGCGCGTGCGGTATCGTCTCCGCAAAGTGCGGCTGCAATGGCGAGCCCGAAATCGACCGCCGCGCCCATTCCCGCAGCCGTGATGCGGCGTCGGTCGCTCACCACGTGCGCTTCTGCGTGTGTTGCGCCGATGAGGTCTTTCTCAAAGCCGGGGTAGCAGGTCGCGCGGTGACCTTTGAGGTATCCGCGGTGTCCGAGCACCATCGGCGCGGCGCATATGGCGCAGAGATACGCTCCGCAGCTGTCGGCGGCGGCAAGCGCCGCATCTACCGCGGGCGAGGCGTCAAGATTTTTGGCGCCGGGCATACCGCCGGGAAGTATAACGGCTTCAATGTCGTGCAGCGTAAGGTCGCTGTCCGGAATGTCCGCTTTTACGGTTATACCGTGTGCGCCGCTTATCACAGTGCCGCCGATCCCGACGGTGGTGACTTCCTTGCCCGCGCGGCGCAGAATATCAAGAGGCGCCAGCGCCTCGACCTCTTCAAATCCGTTTGCGAGAAAAAGATATACCATAATGTTTTCTTCCTTAATAGAGTAAATAAGATGTATTGATATATGCGCGGGGCGTTCAGTCCTCGCCCATCGAGCAATAAAATGACGCTCCGTCAAGCCTGTGCGCAATGCCGCCGGAAAGCGGAAGTATCATTCCGTAACTGCCTGCCGGGGCGGGAGCGGGAATGATGCCTGCGCGTCCCGGAATGTACTCGTATACGGGGCGCACACCGTCTTTTGCCGCGCCGCAGAGCAGAAATGAATCACCGAGGCGGAAGTCTTCATACGATGCGCGGATGTATGATATGAACCCGCGCGAAGGCATGACCGTATTCCCGTTGCACGCGGGCGTCGGCATAGCCGACCGCACAAGTTTTGCCGATGCGGGAACGGTATAGCGCGGTATCCGCAGCTGCCCGGTATATCCGAAACGGCGGTATGTGTCGGCAAGGATCGTGTCGGCAGGTACGAGCGCGGTAAAACCGTATCCCTCGCGCGCGGCAAGCGCGCGCGCCGTTTCGCAAAGCAGGCGGAATCCGCCTTTGCCGCGGTATCCGGGAAGCACGCCGACGGCAAAAAGGTATATCCCGCGCAGGCTGCCGAAGGTCAGCGGAACGAGATTGCACATTCCCGCCGTCTGCCCGTCCGACGTGATAAAAACCGTTCGCGCATCGGATACACCGGCAAAAAGTGCGGCATCCTGCGCCGCATCGCGCGATGGGAAGCAGGCGCACCAGATCCTTGCCACATCGTCCGCAGTTGAAGCCGTGTTTTTTACGGTGATATCAAACTCCGGCATTGTCACAGCACTACCTTTCAGAGTTTTATCTTAAACATACAATATTATATCATATTTTTCCCGCAGTTTCCATACCTATATTTTAATATTTCCTCAAAGAACGCGAAAATACTTGACTTTCGCACTCAAAACGCTATAATTATAATGGCGGTTCGGCGCGACTTTTTGCCTTGACGCCAATAACGTTTTTTGAAAAGGAAAAATCAATGTCGGATGTAAAAAAACGCGGGGGCAGGGAGATAGATTTTCTCGAAGGTCCGCTTACGCGCAATATTCTTCTGTTTACGCTTCCGGTAATGGCGACCGGTGTCCTGCAGTTTCTCTACAACGCGTCGGACTCGGCGGTCGTCGGCTGGCTCATCGGCAGAGATGCACTCGGCGCTGTCAGCTCCACCGGATCGCTCTCAAACCTGATAACGGGACTTTTTATCGGTCTTTCGGTCGGCGCATCGGTCACGGTCTCGCACGCAATTGGCTCGCGCCGCTTTGATGATGCCCGAGATACCGTGCAGACATCGATAACGCTCAGCTGTATTCTCGGCATTGTCGTTGCCTTTTTCGGCTTTTTTGCCTGCAAGCCGCTGCTTGAGCTTATGGGAACGGTCGATGAGTGTATCGAACAGTCAACGAGATATATGAAAATAGTGTTTCTCGGCATTCCTGCGCAGATGGTGTATAACTACGGCACATCGATATTGCGTGCAAACGGCGACACAAAAAATCCGCTCATATTCCTTGTTATATCGGGTGCTGTCAATGTTGTTCTCAACATCACGCTTGTGTTCTTTTTCAGAGATGTGTGGGGAGTCGCCGCGGCTACCATCGCATCGCAGTATCTTTCCGCCTTTCTTACCGTTCGTCTGCTTTGCAGAATTGACGGGTGCTGCCGTCTTGACCTTGCGCATCTTTATATAAAGAAGGAAAAACTGCTCAAAATACTGCGCATAGGTCTGCCGGCGGGCATTCAGAGCGTACTGTTCTCGTTTTCAAACGTTATCATTCAGTCGTCAATAAATTCATTCGGCAATGCCGCGGTAGTTGCCGGCAACGGCGCCGGAGCAAATGTGGACGGTCTTATATACATAGCCCAGAACTCATTCTATCACGCCGCGCTGACGTTTACCGGTCAGAACCTCGGCGGTCATAAGCTCGGACGCATACGCAAATCCTGCCGCGACTGCATGATACTTGTCAGCATTGTGGGACTTATCATAGGGCTGGGGTGCTATGCTGCGGGTCCGGAGCTGCTTTCGATATTTGCGCGCAATGATGCCGATGTTATAAAATACGGCATGACCCGTCTGCTTTATATGGGCGTTCCGTATTTTCTGTGCGGCACCATGGAGGTAATGTCAGGTACACTGCGCGGACTCGGTGCTTCAATGACATCAATGATAGTGTCTCTTATCGGTGCGTGCGTTTTCCGCGTCGTTTGGATAGGCACGGTGTTCAAGGCGGTCGGTACGCTTGAATCGATATACATTTCATTCCCCATCTCGTGGTTCCTCACCACGCTCGCGGCATATATCTGCTACCGCGTTATATTCAGCCGTGTCGAACGCCGCATGGAGGCTTCCGATGGCGCCGCTGCGGTCGAATCCGAACTGCACTCCGGCGGCGATGTCTGATCTGTAAAAAAACAAAAAGGAGCGGAGCGTATGCGAAAGACTATATTCCTCCCGCTTGCGGGAGAGCGTGCGGTAAAATTCAGATATGCCCGCGAAAACGTTTCTCCCGAGACATATTATGACCATATGCATGACCACCCGTTTTTTGAGATATGCATTCCGATCTCCGGGTCAATGGTGCACATAGCGGGAGGCAGAACGCACAGTCTATCGTATGGCGATGTATATTTCTGCCGTCCGGGAGAGCTGCATTACGCGCTTGCCGCCGAGGTATCGGTGTATGAAAGATACGCATTCTGGATACCTGCCGATGCGTACTCATGGACCGGCGGCGAAGCCGGCGATCCGCTTGCCCTGTTCTCGGATCCGAGGCTTGACGGAGCAAACGTTGTGCGCATCGACTCATCGCGCATGGGGGAATTTGCGCAGCTGCTCGACGCCGTACGCGGCGAAATGAGATCGCAGTCTCCGGGCGCACCGCTTGCGATATTCTGCCGGTTTACGGAACTGATGCTTTTTATATGTGATGTGGCGGTGCTCAACGCAGGCGACAGCGACGGCATAAACGGGCGCGAGCATTCACCTGCTATTATCCATAACGTGATAAGGTACGTGCGCGACAATTACCGCACGGTAACGGGGATCGATGAGGTGGCTGATCATTTTTATCTTAACAAGGATTACCTCACGCGTGTTTTCAAAAAATTCACCGGCTTTACCGTGCACGACTATATAAGAAGCGTAAGAATAAGCAAAAGCCGTATGATGCTTGACGGCGGCGCGGGCGTGACCGAGGTGGCGTTTGCCTGCGGATTCAACAGCACCTCGTACTTTATACGCGTGTTCACGCGTGCGGTCGGGGTCTCGCCCGGAGAGTACCGCAGAACCGGAAAGAACGGCACAATAAACGAATAGTCCGCGGTAGTCGCTTTTTTGCATCCGTGATCGGACAGCAGGTGTTAATCGAATAAAAAAACGACCGCAAAGGTCGTTTTTTTATTATTTTTGGTAGTTATATTTATATTATTGCGTCACCTGATGCGCTATAATGGTGATAAAGTACAATTGAAAAAGAAGGTTCTGTGATGTCCTGCATTGTTTACGAAAAAAAGATTCCCGTTTACGGTGAATTTGATGTCTGTGTGCTCGGCGGCGGTCCCGCAGGCGCGGCTGCTGCTGCCGAAGCGGCAAGATGCGGCAGCCGTGTGCTGCTCTGCGAGGCGTCGGGAATGCTCGGCGGCATGGCGACAACGGCTCTGGTCGGTCCCTTTATGACCTCATACGACCGCGACGGTAATAAATGCGTGGTCGGCGGAATATTTGAAGAGACCGTGCGGCGCATGGCGGAGATCGGCGGAGCAATAACGCCCGACAAGACCGACGCACCGAGCGTATACACCTCGTTCCTCAAAAAATATCACCGTCATGTCACCCCGTTCGATTCGTTTGCCCTTCAGCTTACATTTGACCGGATGACACGCGAGGCGGGCGTTCATGTGCTGCTCTACACGAGGTTTGCCGACAGTGTGACCGAGGAGGGGCGCATCCGCGAGGTCATTCTTGATGCGCCGCAGGGTCTTATCGCGGTGCGCGCCGGAATTTTCATCGACGCGACAGGAAACGCCGATGTTGCCGCAGCTTCGGGTGTCCCCGTTTGGTTCGGCGGTGAGGATGGAAGCAACCCGCAGCCCGGAACACTGTTTTTTGAGGTTGACGGAGCTGACGACGCGGCGTTTGCCGGTTATGCCAAGCGTCCGGAAATGCCGGTAAAGGCGTACCGTATGCCCGAGGCGGGATGCTACAAGGTCAATCACGAGCGTGTTTACGGCGTAAATGCCAATGATGCCGACAGCATGACCGCCGCACATATGCGCGGCAGGGAACAGGTACTTGAATCGTATGAAAAGCTGCGCCGCGCACCGGGATTTGAAAACTGTCGGATAGCACAGGTGGCTTCCGTGTTCGGAATACGCGAGAGCCGCCATATAAAGGGCAGATATATGCTCACGGTGAGTGACCTCGCCGACGGCGTGGTGTTCCCGGATGCGATAGCCTGTCTCGGCTACGGTATGGATGTACACAGCCGTGACGGTATGGTCAAGGGCGGCTTTCACGATGAGGTAGCACCCGTCTACACTGTGCCGTACCGCAGTATGCTTCCGCTCGGATGCGATAATCTGCTGGTCGCAGGCAGATCGATCTCCGCAGAGTCACAGGCGGCGGGGGCGGTGCGCATCATGCCCTGCTGCATGGCTATGGGGCAGGCTGCGGGCTGTGCCGCGTCAATGGCGTCGGCTGGCGGCACAGCGCCTGCCGATATAGATGTCGGCGCTCTCAAAAAAACTCTTTCCGCTCACGGTGCGATACTTCCCGGTGATGCCGGCGACAAATAATTATGACGAAAGGAAAACGTATTATCATGAAAGCAACAAAAAATATGACGGTCTGCCGCGTGTTTGCGGTCGTATTTGCCGTAGTCATGCTGCTTCCGCTTATTTCCGCCTGCGGAAAGGGCAATGATGATGTGCCGGAGACCACGGCGGTGCCGTCCGTAAGCGGAACGACCGGTGAGGAGACCCGGTTCGGTACTCTCCCCGAGGGGCTCGATCTCGGCAAGGCAAGCGTGAGCATCCTCTATTGGAGCGATGTCAACAATCCGGAGTTTGAGGTCGAGGAGACCGACCGTATAACAAGCGCCATACACGCCAAGGACAGCCGTATTCAGGATATGCTCAATGTCAGCATAAACTGGGTGGGCGAGCCCGGCAGCAAGGCTAAGCTTGAAGGGTTCAAAAAGCGTGTCGAAGCCGGACTGAGTGTCAACGAGACCGAGATAATTGCCGCGCACAGCATGGTGATGGGCGCGCTTGCGTCGTCCGGATATATGCAGGACCTGCTTTCCACGCGTTATCTCAATTTCAGCAATCCGTGGTGGCCGCGTGATCTCATTGACTTTTCCACTATAGGCGGCAAGCTCTATTTTGCGTCGGGCGACATTTCCAACAACACTCTGCTCGGTATGCAGGGAATGTTCTTCAACAAGGGCATGGTCACAGCCGATCTTTACAGCGTTGTAGATTCGGGCAAGTGGACGGTAGACCGTATGATCGCGGAGACGAAGGGCATCTACCGTGATGTCAATTCAAACGGCAAGGATGCCGAGGACATTTACGGATATGTGACCTATTCCGGAATGGTTAATCCGCTGTTTGTCGGCATGGGCGTTCGCTTTACCGATAAATCCGAGGACGGCGCGCTGAAGATATCTGATACATATATCTCCGAAAAAACGCAGGGACTGCTTGAAAAAGTGAACAACTGTCTCTTTACCGATACAGATTGGTTCTATTCGGGCGGATTTGACGCATCGGCAAAGGTGTTTGTTGACGGCAGATCGGCATTTTACATGGCGTCTGTCAGACTTACGATAAACAAGCTCACCGATTCGAGCATCACCTACGGAGTGCTTCCCGCTCCCAAGTACAATGAGGACCAGGAGGGCTATCACACCCTCATGGCAAACACCTACACGATGTACGGTATCACAAAGAATATCACCGACACCGACAACGCAAGTGCCGTTATCGAGGCATTGGCGCAGGAGGGATACCGCACTGTTACCCCGGAGGTGTTTGAGGTCGCGCTCAAGGCGAGATATTCCGATAAGCCCGCCGATGCGGTCATGTTCGATATTCTCCGCAACAGTACGGTGTTTGAGATGGGACTTGTATTCAGCGATCAGCTTGACGGCATCCCCAGCAAGGCGCTCTTTACACTTGTAAACAACAAAAACTCCGACTGGATGTCATACATGGCAAAGAAAAAATCGTCGCTTGAAAGCAGCCTCAAAAAGCTCAATGAGGTCTTCGGCGACTGAATAAACAAAAATCGGAAAGGAATTTTCTATCATGAAAGCAAAAAAAATTTTATCACTGATGACAGTTGCGGCTATGCTTACCGCACTCATGCTTACAGCCGTTCCCTCCGCTTTTGCCGATGCATCGGTATGGAACGGCGTTTCCGGCACCTCGATAGCTGCGGGCTCGGGTACATCCGAGGATCCGTATATAATCCGTGATCCCGCAGAGCTTGATTTTATTGCCGCATCGACCGTCGGCGGCGAAAAGTTTGAGGGCAAGTACTTCCGCCTTGACATTGATGTTGACTGGGGCGGACGAGAGTGGACTCCCATAGGCACCAAGGCGGCTCCGTTCGGCGGTGTTTTTGACGGCAACGGAAAGACTGTCTGCAACTTTACCTGTTCGGACAGCGTTGCGGGGCTTTTCGGCTATGCCACGGGTGCCGAAATAAAGAACCTCAAGGTCGACTATGCCACATTCACTACCGATACGCGCTATGCCGGCGCTTTTGTGGGGCTTCTGCGTGAGTGCCGCGTATCATCCTGCGTTGCCGGTGAAAATGTTGTCGTCACCACCGAGACTATGATGTCAAATACCGCGCAGATGGGCGGTATTTTCGGACTTGTCAACAACGGCACTGTCGAGGCGTGCGCATTCTACGGTAAAGTGGTGGCGCTCAATGTTTCCGGAACATCATTTGTCGGCGGTATCGCCGGTGTCGTGGGCAACGAAAGTACCCTCAAAAACTGCATAAACTACGGGGAGGTCTCTTCTCCCAATGCAAACGTTACGGCCGATGCAAGTGCTTTTGTCGGCGGGATAGTCGGCGGTCTCGGTTCCAGCAGCAAGACGGGAACGCTTGAGGGCTGCATCAATATGGGCAGCGTTTCATGTGTTGAATTTGCCGGCGGCGTTATCGGAAGATTCCATGTGGCAAAAAGCATCATGAATAACTGTGCCAACCTCGGCGCCGTTAGGGGCGGCGAGGGCAAGACGGGCAATATCGTCGGTCAGGCAAACAAGGAATTTGTCGCGGCGGGAAATATGGGTCTTGCGGATGCGCTTTGCGCCGCTGCAGCCGAGGGCGTCAGCACCCCGGATGGAGCATGGAGAGTCGCTTCCGAGGCTGAGATAAAGGCATCGGATGCATATATGGCTGCCGAGTCGGCAATACTGGCACTCCCTGCGTTTTCGGTTATAGTTCCTTCGGCTCCCGTCACAGAACCGGTCACCGAGCCTGTTACCGAACCCGCGACATCACCGACGACCGAACCGGAGACTAAGCCGGAGACTAAGCCGGAAACTAAACCCGAAACAAAGCCCGAGACTAAACCCGAAACAAAGCCTGCGGCAACGAGTGCGGCTCCGTCTGTTACTGAACCTGCCGGTAAGACCGGCTGCGGAAGCTCGGTCGCAGCAGGTGTGGCGGTCGTCGCTGCAATATGCGGTTCGTCACTTGTGATGCGACGCAAAAAAGACTGATCGCAGCATGAACAAAAAGAGGATCGTTCCATGCCGCATCGCGCGGCAAATGATTGCATTTCTTCTTGCACTGCTTTTATTGCCCGGAATGCTTTCCTGCCGTCCGCATGTCAACGGCGGCGGTACTTCGGATGTCACATCGACGCCCGATACGCCGCCTGCGGAGTTTGACCTTGAGCTTTCGCAGTACAGGATAATTTATCCCGAAAAGGCGTCATCGGCATGCCGCGGTGCGGCGCGGGAACTCAAATCCGCGCTCGAAGCGGTCTGCGGCGGTAGCATCGCAATGGAGGACGACTGGTCGAAGGACGGCACCGTGTCCGATGCGGATGCAAACGAGATACTCGTAGGCGCCACAAATCGCCCTCAGTCAGCGGCAGTTGCCGGTGCGTTCGATTCGCAGACGGGATGGAGCGTCCGCATTGAAGGGAAACGTATAGTCGTTGCCGCTACCGACGATTCGCTGCTTTATTATGCCGTCAGTGCTCTTGCTTCGTCGGTGAGGGCGAACGGTACGGGAATCGCAATGCTTCCGCTCGGGCTTTCGCTCGCCGAGGACAGCTTTACCGCAATAAAAATAGCTGAGGACGGCGTTCCGAACTATCCTACGGTTTATTCCAGATTCGCCAATCCCGATACCGTTGCGGCGTTTTCAAGGCTGAAGGCAAAGATCGACTCGCTGCTCGGCAACGAAAAGCAGACCATGCGTACCGATGCGCTTTCAAAGGCGGGCAGCTACAACAGTGAAACGACCGAGATACTTATCGGCGACACCGGATATACCGAAAGCGGAGAGGGAATGTCACGCTTCGGCGGAGCCGAGTACGGTTTTACCGTGGTCGGAAACAAGCTTACGGTCGGCGGCAGGACCCCCGTTACCACCGTCATGGCGGTGGAGCGGCTTGCCGAAATGCTTGATTTTGCCGTTGTAAACGAAGCAGACGGCAAAAGATCGATCGTCCTGCAATGTCCGGCGGTGGCGCGGTTCTCATGCTATGGCTATCGCACAAATGTTCCCGATGTAACTGGGCTGACGCTTTCCCGCGCGGTCGATACCGGTGAGGGCGGTCTTATGCTTTGTTATGACGGCGCAACGTCAGATGCATATGCAGCCTACTGCGCGTCGGCTGAGAGTGCGGGATACGTGTGTATTGCCGCGAATGTGATAGGGGAAAACAGCTATTCCACATATGAAAAAGAGGGATCGGGAACGCGGCTTTACGTGTCCTGCACATCGGGCACGCTGAGGATCACTACCGAACCCGACAGCGTGGGGCATTATCTCGGTGATGACGATACGGGCAGCGGCAGTGTCGTTTTTACGCAGATGGCGCTTAGCTATACCGCCGACAGCACTAACGGAATGGGATATGTGCTGAAGCTCGGCGACGGCAGCTTTGTCATCTGGGACGGCGGTTTTACAGGAGATGCCGCGCGCCTTTGCGAATATCTGAAAAAGAATACCGCTCAGGGCGAAAAGCCGCGTGTGCGGCTGTGGATACTTACGCATATGCACATTGATCATATTCAGTGCTTTCAGGAATTTGCCGATAAGTTTGCCGGTGAGATAAAGCTTGAAAACGTCATGGCTTCGGTGCCCGAGGCGTATTGCGACCCCGAGGGAGCTTGCCCGGCGTGGGATAAGGTACAGCGTTCGGTGCGTCTTTTTGGCGGCGCACGCATCGTAAAGCCGATGGAGGGTGACCGCATAAAGCTTCCGGGTGCGTATATTGAAGTGCTCGGTACCTATTCGCTGGTCGTGGCGCACGGTCTGCGCTCGGAGGCAAGGAATGATACTTCCGTCGTTACCCGCATCATCTGCGCAAACACAGAGATATTGCTGCCGGGAGACGCGCAGATACCGTTGGGCGAAGCGCTTGTCGCGGAGTATGGCGCGGCACTTGCATCGAAATATGTGCAGGTGGCGCATCACGGTTCGATAAAATGGCCGACAACGCGCGCTTTTTATGAGGCTGCAAAGCCTGAGTACGTGTTTTTTCCCGGTTCCGCATCGCGGTATGCCGAAAACCGGAAGACCGATATCAACACATATCTTATAAACCTCGTCGGTAAAGACCACGTGTATGTTGCCGACGGTGCATACTTCGAGCTTACGCTCGGATAAAAACCGGGGCGATAAAAACTCATTTTGAGTTTTTATCGCCCCGGTTTTTCATTTTGCGCCGTGTTATCAAAGAAAGACGGTCAAAAAATTTTGAATTCCGCTATGGCACGTATTCGGTCCGCGACCGATTCCGCAGGCTGCGGATCATTTCTTTTTCTTCTGCTTTATCACTTCGTTGCCGTACATATCGTAGACCGGTTCAAACGGCGATACCGCATCGGTGCGGTTTGCGACCTGCCCGGCGCCGAGCGGTATCTGACCGCAAAGCAGTGGGTCGTTGGTTTCACGCATCCAGCTCTCAAGCCTTTCCGAAAGCGTGCGCAGCTCATCGGCGTACTCGGGACGGTGGGCAAGATTCTGTCTCTCCTCCGGGTCGGCTACGAGATCGTAAAGATATACCGGTTCGCGCGGTATATACGGCAATTTCGATGTGAGGAAGATATCCTTGGCGGCATGATCTCCGATATTGACGAGCGGACGGCGCAACTCGCCGAAGTGACGTATCAGCTTCATGCGGTCGGTCCTTATAGCGCGCATCGGGTCATAGGCGGCGTGATATGTCACCTCGGAGAAAATGCAGTCGTGAACGCGGTCGGTCTCACCGCGCATGAGCGGGAGAAGAGAGACGCCTTCAAGCCAGTCGGGAGCTTCAAGCCCGAGCATTTCGCACAATGTAGGGAACACATCTATGTGCGATACCATGGCATCGGTCGCGCCGCGCCCTATCGCCGGATGACGTATGAACATGGCTACCCCGGTCCCGGCATCGCGCAGGGTGCATTTCATATCCGGAAATGATATGCCGTGATCGGTGGTGAAAAGCACCACGGTGTCGTCGCGCAGCCCCTGCGCATCTATTTCATCAAGCACTGCGCCCACGCATTTGTCGGCGTTGCGCAGGCTTGTGAGATAGCCGGCAAAATCGTGGCGGGTCTCCTTTGTGTTCACTATCGGCGAGGGAGTGGCTATGAAGTCTTCTTCGATATCTGTCGCCTCCGGATATGCGAGATGTGTGGCTGACATTCCGAAGGAAAGGAAAAAGGGCTTGCCGCCGCGTCGGTCGCTGCGCAGGAAGTCAAGCGCATGTTCAAGCGCGCGGGCATCGCGTACCCGCGTGTCGTGCTCAAATGAGGAATACCTTTCATCATAACCGAGCATTGCGGGGTCCTTTGCCTCATGCTGAACACCTGCAAGCACGGTGTAATAGCCGTTTTTGTGCAGAAAATTAGAAAGATGCCGGCTGAAATCGTTTGTTACAAAGCCGCGGTGAGAAAGCCCGTACATTCCGGAGCAGTGAGGGTACATCCCCGTCAGCAATGCCGTGCGGCTCGGCGAGCAGATGGGCGCTGCGCTGTGCGCCTGATGAAACATAAAGCTTTCCCGTGCCAGCCGCATAAGGTTCGGGTTGTCGGCGACAATGCCGTAGGGCTGAATGTACCGCCCGCTGTCGTGTGTGTGTATGTATACAAAATTCATTTTGTGTGTTCCTTCTTATAAAAAATACGTGCGGCGGAGTGTCATGACACCCCGTCGCACGGTTGCAATGTCTGTTTATTTGCCGAATGCCGCCATCATTTCGTCAAGTTTTGTATTGATGGTATCGCGGCTGGCGTTGAATGTACGTGAGAAGTTGGGGTTGTTCTTGCATATGCAGTTGCGGAAGATCGAATATGTAAGATTGCCGAGCGCGTCACTGTATATTCTGCCAAGGTCAAAGCTGACGCCGGCACGTGCCATATCGAATGTTTTTGCGGCTGTGGGGTCGGTGGTGTAACGGGTCTTCATCGTGACCTCAAACAGGATCGGCGTGATGATGCGGTAACCCTCTGAGGAGAGGCATTCGAGAGTCATGGCAGCTTCCGTGGGGTGCTGAGCGGCAGCGGATACGGCGTAGAAGGTGCAGGGGAAGCCGAGGCAGGTCGAGTAGCCGTCCTGATCGACGGTGTATTTCGGTATCGGAGCAATGCCGTAGCTGAAGGCGGCGTCTCCGAGGTCACGGCTGGCATATCTTGCACGGCTCATGAGGAACATTACTCTGCCTTCCTGGAAGGTCCTGTTGCAGGCTGCGCCGAGGAGGCTTATCGGGTCGGCGAGATACGCGGCTATAAGTGTTACAACATTCTGTGTGCGCTCACTGCCGAATTTTTCCGAGATAATTGGAGTACCGTCGGAGTCACGGTCTATCGTGCGTAGTCCCGCGCCGTAGAAGAAGGGGTCGGTGTGCATCGTGTTGGCAGTAAAGCCGTATATGGGCGTTTCGGTGCCCTGAAGTCCGTCGACCTTGTGCGACATTTCGATCATTTTTTCGTATGTCCACGTGTCCTTGTCAACGCATTCATAAGGATCGCCCGCATTGTACTGAGTCATTAAGTCTTTGTTGAAGTACATAACATACATCATGTAGAGCAGGTTGGTCGAAAGATCGCCCGTGGCAAAGAAAAGCTTGTTGTTGATCGTGGCTTCACTGATCAGCTTCTGCGGCCACCAGGGAGCGGTGAAATCAAGCGAATCGTGATCGAGCAGGTTGGCGCAGAAGCCGTTTGTGGCGGCGGTTGCCATTGCCATGGTGTAACCCGCATATATATCATAGGGATTGCCCGAATCGAAGGCGGTGCGGATTTTGTTTATGTATCCTGCGCGGTTTTTGGCGTTGCCGGGCGTGCCGGTGTATTCTATCTCAACGCCGAGACGGGATGTTACCTTGGCGTTGCGGCGGTTTATTGCCGCCTCAACGATACCGCCCGTGCCTTCTTCGACAAAGAATTCGGGGTTCTCAACATCGGACCAATAGAGCATTCCGAGCTTTACGCCGAGGCTCGCCGCCTCGGGCAGAGAATCTTTAAGATAACCATCGGAATCGTATTTTCCGGCATCGGGATCAACGGTTGTGACAGGAGTGCCGGTCGTGCCCGGCTTGTCGGGATTATCGGGAGTGCTGCAGGCGACTGTCATACACATGAGCGAGGCGATAACCAGAACAAGTGCTGTAATTGACAGTAAAAATTGTGCGGTCGAGCGTTTTTTCATGCTATCGTTACCTTTCTTTTTTTGCTTGCGCCGCATCGCGGCGCTGCCTTTTATGTTCTTATTTTATCATTTCGGCACACCGGTGTAAATAAGAATAATATTATTTTTATAAGAATCTTATTACGTTTTCCGTGCGGATACACTTTGTCGGCGGCTGATACATGTCATATTCGGCTGCACAAAGTGCTTTTGTGCGAAAAAAACGGCTTTTTAAGTGATAAATATACTTGACGCCGGGTATTTTTGCTGTTATAATATAAAAATGATGCGAGGATCCGCGAAAATGAGCGGAAATAAAACGTCGCAATCTTATTTTTATATAAATATCTTACGAAATAAGTTGCGTTTTCTTATAAAAACGCAGCGTCTGAAAGGTGGAAAAACATCATGTCTGTACTTGACGGAAAAACACTGGTCGCGCTCGGCGGTTCGCTTATTCACGGCAACAAGCTGGGCCCCGACGCAACATGGGTCGCGCTCCTTGCGGAGCGTCACGGAATGAAAGCCTACAACTACGGTATCAACGGCAACCCCGTGGCTTTTTCGACCGAGGAGCCTACGCACAAGCACCCGCCGATGTGCGTGCGCTATGCCGATATGGCTGACGGCGCCGATTATGTGGTCCTGCTTGGCGGAGCGAACGACAAGCGCCTTCATGTGCCGCTCGGAGACGAGGCGCTCCGCTGCGACCGTTCATACCGCGATACTACCACATTCTACGGCGCGCTCAACACTCTTATCGCCGGGCTTACCGAAAAATATCCTAAGGCAAAGATCCTGCTTATGACCAACTATAATCGCTGGCCGAGCAAAAACCGTTTCGGGCTTACCGACATAGACTATGTTGACGCAATGCTTGAGGTCGCGGCAATGTGGTCGCTGCCCTGCTTTGACAATTACCGCGCAAGCGGCATATCATTCCAGAATCCCGCTCAGCTTCCGTGGATAGACGAGGGGATCGAACTCGGCATCGGCGCCAACCACCATTTCTCGCACGAGGCATATGAGTGGCTGACAAATAAATACGAAAAACTGCTCGAAGCTCTTTAAGATCCGGTGGACTGCCGCGCGTCATCGCGGCAGTCCTGTTTTTTATAGTGGTCTTAATTATAAAAGAGACCGGGCGGCATCAAAGACGCCGTTGGCGGTCAGTGTTTCGGGCTGCCGGAAGCACAGTGCTTCCGGCAGCCCGAAAAATTATTTGCGGTATCTCTTTCCGCTTTCGCCCAGGTACTTTGCCATTGCAAGCACCCAGTCGGTCTGAATGATATCGTATCCGCGATCGGCGAGCCAGCCCCAGCCGAGAGCGGGATCCTTTACCAGAGACACATCGTCGGAGTGTCCGCCGGCAAGCGGCACCTTGTAGTTGTAAAGAATGGCGTTTGCCCAGACGAGCTTGCCGTCTCCGTGCAGTTTGTCGATGAACTCACGGCTTGCGATGTATGAGTTTTCATCCGCGAAGACTACCTCGGCGCCCACGTATCTGATATTGCGGTGCATAAGCTCCTCATGTACGCCCTCGTCCTTTTTGAGTATGGGCAGGTACTGAATGCCGTGTCCGTACTCTTCGATGATATCGAACAGCTCGGGCTTCGGAGAGGTCTTGGCGATTATCTGCTCCTCCATGCCGTGTGCGCGGATAGCATCGGATATCTCGCGGGGGTTCTCCCAGAACTTGTCGATGTTTATGTAGCACACGCCCTTGAAGCGGTCAAACACCTCGTCAAGCGTGCAGAGCGGCCATTCGGTGTATGCGCGGTCGGCACTTACATAGCGCAGGCGGCGTATCTCGTCGTCGTGCATATCGGGCAGACGCTGAGCAAATTCGGTTCCGAGGTAGTTGAGATGGACGTATTCCATCTTGGGGTGGAGGATCCAGAGCGTGCCGTCGGCACTCTTGCTGACGTCCACCTCTATCATGTCGGCGCCGTGTTTTACGGCTATCTCGTATGCCGCCATGGTGTTGCAGGGAATATTTCCGCCGCAGGAGCCGCGATGAGCTACGATGATTATACGCTCGGCGGCATCTTTTTTAATGTCGAAGGTTGTCATTTTCAATTGCCTTTCTGATTTTATATTTTAATTTTTGATTTGTTGTTTTGTAAATGAGAGGAACGAAAGAGCTGCCATAAGTACGCTGAGCGCAGCCATCCATGCTATTCCGACATACAGATGATATATCGAACGCCCTGCCGCAAATGCCGATGCAATGGTCGATACCACCGAATAGCTGCCGCCCGATATAAAGCTCGAAGTCGCATTTGTGAGAAATGCGGTAAGATCAAGGTAGGGCAGCGGCGAATATTCGAGATGCGCCAACGGAAATGTTTCGTTTATCAGCAGCGCAACGGATGTTGCCGCCGTCGATGAGAACCGCGCCATCATTGAAAGCGCTATCGGCAGTGCCGAGCGTTTTACGAGCGTTGAGATAAGAAGCGCGAAAAGTACGATCGGGGATGCCGAAAGTATTGAAAGCAGTATGCGTACCACAGCCATGATCGGCGCCGGTATCACAGCCACGCTGCCGCTTATGACGAACAGCGATGGGGTGAAGATATCCTTTACGCCGTAAAGTATCATACATTCCGCAGCGAGCATCACTGCGGCGACCGCCGCAGCGCAGAGCCACCATATGTACATTGACAGCATCTTTGACGCAAGTATTTTTGCGCGGCTGCGCGGACGGATAAGGAGCAGGCGTACGGTGCCCGATGAATATTCGTTGGAAAGGATCGTTCCGCTGACTATTATCACGAAAATAATCAGCATACCCAGAGTCATTGAAAGAAATGACGTGAAGGCTGTCTTTGCCGATCTTTTCACCGTGCCGGTAAGGGGGATGTCGTTCTCAAGGCTGTACCGTGCGAGAAGCATCGAATCCGTCCACATTTTTTCGCCGTTGGCAGCGAGATAATGTTCGTAGCTTCCGTACCGGTACTGGCCTGCGGGGTATAACTTGCCCGACTCAAACAGTATCCTCGGTATTGAAACGTATATTTCGCTGTATGTCATAAGGTCGGAAGATATAAGTTCTGTGACCGTAACATACTGCCAGCCGCCGTAGGGAAGTTCCCGGTCGCGCAGCAGCTGCCAGCCGTAAACGTTTAGCTCGGCAGCTTCGACGCTGCGCGCGGCACGCGTCAGCATCATATCGCGGTATGCCGCCGCCTCCTCAACGGTCGTTATTTCCGGCGGAAGCTCCGCGGGGGTTGCGGTCAGGGCGTCGAGCGCCCGGCGGTTCTGTTCAAGCTTTTCGTTGGCAGAGTCGAGTTTTTCCTGATAAAAGCTTCGGAGCGTGTAGCTTTTGATGTCGTTCTCAAGCGCGGTCACTTCGGCGTTGATGTGTTTTACTGTCTCTCCGATCACTTCCGGCATGAAGAAGTAGGAAGGCTCATGCTCGTCCGTTTTGCAGAAATCGGGACGGTCGCTGTTGTAAAAAATGTTGCCAAGGGAGGAATTTTCAATATTCTCATACGTAAATTCACCGCTTTGCACGTGCCGTGAGGCATAAAGCCAGCCGAGCATCGTGACATATTCATCATAAAAAACATCAGCTTTCCATGATATATCATCGGCATCGATGTCATTGGAGAAAAATGAATTGGCTTTTTCAAATCTGCGCCAGTATGATTCCTCCAGCGCGTCTCCGTGGCTGCGGGCGCGTTCTATTCCCTCCGATACTGAGGTGTCATTGCGAAGCCGTGAGCCTGAGTCGCTGACTTTTGAGAACAAAGCCACGGGGATGGGAAGCAGGACGGTCAGCAACGCAATGACTATAAGCAGTACGCGCAGCCCGGTTTGCTTCGCAAGCTTTTTGTTTTCGTTTCCGATAAGACGTAAAAGTCCGTTCATGCGCAGTGACCTCCCTGTCAGTTCTTTATCTGCTGGCGGTTGAAGGACACGAAGGAAAGCACGGTAAAGACCGCCGCAGCCACTGCGAGCCATGCGATACCGATAAATACATTGTATCTGCTGTCGGCAAGCGGTGAATATGAGTTTATGCCGATAAACGCTCCGAGTATACCGCCGCCGTTTATCTCTGCGTATGCCTCGGCAGTATTTCCGATATACATCGTGAGGTCAAGGTAGGGGAGGGGGGTGTATTCGAGATGCAGCTTCCCGATGGAATTCATTGCAAGAGACAGCGTTACTACAACGGATGTGCTGAATCTGCAGATCATAGAAAGCGCTATCGGGAGCGCCGGTTTCTTTATCAGAGTAGAAATAAGAAAAGTGAACAGCACAAGGGGAGAGGTCGAGAGCAGGGAAAGCAGTGCGCGCCACATAAGAGAGAACACCGCAGGAACCGCTACTACTTTTGTGCCATGGTTGAAAAGGGCTGTGCAGAAAAGGTCATTTACGCCGAAAAACAGGCTGCATTCCGCCACAAGGATCACCGCTGCTGCTGCGGTGGCAGCGATCCACCATATATAAATGGAAATTATCTTTGAGGCAAGTATGATTCCGCGACGGCGCGGACGTATAAGAAGCAGACGTATCGACCCGGAGGTGTATTCGTTTGAAAGTGTAGTGCCGGCGAGTATTGCAATGAATATCACGAGCATTCCGAAGGATGATGAAAATTCGGAAAGAAAGAGGGTCTTTGTGGAGTCGTTCACCGTTCCGCGTATCGGAACGCCGCGCTCCATGCTTGCGCGTATGAGTGCTGTTGTTTCATTAAAACGGCGGGCGTTTCCCTCGGTTTCGGCAACGTATTCCAGATATTCGGAATAGCCCGATGAAATACTATCGGCTGCTTCAAACAATTCGCGTGATGCCGTTACCGATGAGAAGCTGATACTTTGCAGCGGCTGCAGGGGACCGTTATACAGATTGACCGTATTGAACTGCCACCCGCCGTATTCGAACACGTTGTCGGTGAGCCACTGCCATGCCACGACGTTCAGCTCGTGCCACTCGGCTCTGCGCTCCCCGATCGCGATCTCATAAGCTATGAATTCTGCGGAAAGCTCGGGTGTGAGCCGTGGGTCTTCGGGAGCATTGCCGCTTTTCAGATATTCTATGCTTTGGTGTTCGGTTTCAAGCGCAGCTTTGGCTTTTTCGAGCATGCTTGCATAGTAGTCCTTGAGCGTGTATGTGAGGATGCGTTCCTCAAGCTCCGCAAGCGCGTCTTTTTGCGTCTTGTATGTTGCCTCTATGTTTTCGGGCAGGAGAACGGTCTGATAAGGATCTATCCCGTTGGGGTCTATCTCGTAAAGAAAACCTGCCATCATGGATTTGCTGATGTCGTCTCTGCCAACGCCGTTCTCTTTTATCAGCTTTACAAGACCAACGGTGCCGCGCAGGGTGGTGTACTCCCGGCGGAATGCGGCTATGCGCCAGTCTTCCTGTATATTGTTTTTTTCAAAAAATTCCGTTGTGTCAAGGTATGTGCGGTAGTATTCGGCATCGCATATTCTGCCGTCTTCCTCCGCTCCCGCCAGCTGCTTTCTCAGGCGTTCGGCATTGTAACTCCAGTAATTGGAATCATGACCGCTGTAAGAGGGCGATTCGACTATTTTCTTGAGTGCGAAGTCAAGCAGCGGAGAAAGGGCTGTCAGCGCGGCGATTATTATCAGCAGCACGCGAAGCCCGGTCTGCTTAAGTACCTTTTTGTTTTCATTGCCTATGAGGCGTGCGAGTTTTTTCACAGACTGCCGCCCCCTTCCTCGCCGCTGTCCTTTTCAGACTGACCGGGCGCGGCGGCTTCCGCTTCAACGCCTGTATCGGGGGTGTATTCGCGGGTGGTGGCAAGGTATACATCCTCAAGCGAATGAGTTACCGGAGTGAGCGCCGATACATCGCAACCGGCTATGACAAGCGCGCGCATAAGCTCGCTCTCTCTGCCGGCGGGCAGAGTGACGCGCAGCTTTCCGCCGACCACTGCTGTGCGCACGCCGTCGCCGAGCCCGAGAGCCGCGGCTGTGGCGGTCTCGCGCTGCGAATCGGGAACGGACACTTCGACCACTGCGTTGTCGCGGGCACCCGCGCTGCGGACTTCTTCTATCGACATTGTGCGCAGAAGCACGCCGTGGTCGAGAATGCCCACGCGGTCGCACATGAGGTCAAGCTCTGCCAGCTGATGACTTGAAACGAATACCGAAACATTTTCGTTGTGTGAAAGCTCCTTGAGTATATCGCGCAGCTCCTTTATGCCCGCAGGGTCAAGACCGTTTGTAGGCTCGTCAAGCACGATGAGACGCGGACGGTTGAGAAGCGCTTGCGCCAGTCCGAGCCGCTGACGCATACCGAGCGAATACTTTGATATCTTATCCTTGGCGCGCGCATCGAGATGCACGAGCGCAAGCAGCTCGTCTATCCTCTCGCGCGGAACATCGTCATACATACGCCGGTAAAGCTCAAGGTTCTCGCGTCCCGAAAGGTACTTATACATTTCCGGATTTTCGATTATGCCGCCGACGCATGACATTGCCGCTTCAAAATCGGTTTTTACATTGTGACCGCAGATCGCTATTTCGCCGCTGTCGATACGTAAAAGACCGAGAACGAGCTTTATCGTGGTGGTCTTGCCCGATCCGTTGGGACCGAGAAAGCCGAATATCTCTCCGGGCATAACGTCGAGACTGATATCTGACAGTATGCGGCGGTTCCCGAGTTGTTTTGAAAGGTGCTTTATCGAAAGCACCGGGGTCGTGGGAGTTGAGTTGTTCATGGCGGTACCGTACCTTTCGTTGATCTTCAAATTAAATTATAGCATATTTTTGCCGCTTGTCAATGAAAATAATAGATTCTTTAATATTTCGGATGCGTGTGCTCCGCCATTATTATACGCGAGTGGGTCAATTTGTTTGGCATAACACCGCCGCGCCTGTGAATATTATTTATATACGACAGTATGAAAAAACGTGGGGGCGATCGGGATGAATGAGATCGACATTGTTGAACTGTTCGGCGGTGTGCCGCGCGAATATGAAATACAGCGCGAGCGCCGTATTTTCGGCAACGGAACGCCGCTTGTCTCCGCCGAGCTGGCAATACCGATGCTTGAGGGCGAGAATGCCGAAGCGGTCAATTCATTTTATTGCGATATGGCAGCGAAATTCATAGGTTGGCTTTCCGTGGACGGACTTGCGGCTGCAAACGCCGTATTTGAGATCGATCCCGACCCGCATCGGCGTTTTCGTTTCCGCAGGTTCTGCTTTTCGCTCGCCGCAACTCCCGGGTTCGTCTCCGGGGAATTCGTATCGGTCGGCGTCACCTGCACCGCAACGCGCGGCGGCTCCTGCCTCGGCGCATGGGTCGGAGCTCAGCAATGGCGTATGAAAGACGGGAAAATGCTTCTTTTGCGACATAAAAACGTTGACAAAAACGGGCGCGAGGCGGTTTTTTTTACACGCGACGGGCAGCTGGCGGTCCTTGAGGCTACATCTGCGGGCGTAAGCGAGCGCCGTTCTAAGATTGATAATTCTTTGACGGAATTCAAAATGATTTCGAAATTATTTGCAACAATAAGGTGAAAACGGTCGACATTCGGAGCTTTTTGTGGTATAATTATGCACGTAAGCCTGTCGCGGCGCGTTCGGTCCCTCCTTGCGGGGACACCGGTTATTATGTGCGCGGCGGGTGCCGTATATTATCATATTTTAAATAGGAAGAAAGCAGTTACATTCAGAATCTGACACTGTGCCGCGGTGCGGCACGGCGTGAAAGGAGTTGACGCAAAATGACGATGGATTCGCTGAGAGAGATACGTATTGCCGAGGAAAAAGCGGAAGCGATACGCAAAAATGCCGCCGATGAAGCAAAGGCGCGGATATCGCGCGCGCACGCCGAAGCGGAAAAAATAATTGCCTCGGCGGATGCGGAGGCGCATCGCGAGGCTTCCGATGCGGTTGCCGAAATAACGCGGAAGGCGGACAGCCTTGTTGCCGCAGGCGCTGAAAAGGCGCAGAAGGATGCGGCGGCAGTGGAGTCCGGTGCTATGCGCAACACGGACGAGGCGGTCAAAATGATTTACTGGGAGATTGTAGAGAAATGTCTACGTGCGTAATGAAAAGGCTGACGGTCTGGGCATACGCCTCCGATGCCGACACGGTAGCCGCTCGGCTGATAAAGCTTCGCTGCGTCGATGTTGACATGGCAGATGCCTCAGCCGACAGCTATCTTGTGCGGTATGATCCGTCCGAGCATATACGTGAATGCGAAAATGAGCTTGCGCGCATCGAGTCGGCAATGGAACCGCTCTATCCGTACAGCAAAAAGCGCGGCGGACTCGGCGCAGCTCCGTCGGTAAGTGCGGACCGCGAGGCATTTGCCGCCGACCGCGGCGGCGTGCGCCGCGATGCCGCGTCGGTCGTTGAACGCATAAACGGTATGCGCGAGCGGCTTGCCTATATTGAACGCGAGCTTGCCGATGCGGCGTCAAAGGCAGAGGCGGCAAAGCCGTGGCTCGGCTGCGGGTTTTCACTTGATATGAAGGGGACCGACAGTACGCGTCTGGTCTTCGGCAGTCTGCCCCCATCTTTGGATGACAGCGCGATCGAAGCGAGGCTCGACGGCATTGCGGCGGCGTGGCGTACAGTCATGCGCGATCCGATTGCCATGTATGCCGTGTTCATTGCGGAAAAAAGCGATGCGGACGAGCTTTTGCGCCGTCTCAACACGATGGGTTTCGTGCGCGCGGTGTTCCCGGACGGATGCGGCTGCGCCGAGGAGATATCTGCGGCGGCAAACGAAAAGACCGATGATCTTACCGCCGAAAGAGAAAACATTAAACAGACCTTCTGCGGTCTGGCGGGTCGGCTTGACGATCTGCGCGTCCTTTGGGACACAGTTTCGACCGAGCTTGTCGGTGAACGGCTGAAGGAAAAGCTGCTGGCTACCGGAAGCTGCATTCTGCTTCGCGGCTGGGTGCCGGCAAAAAGGACCGAAAAGGTCACGGCTGTTCTTGATGCCGTGGGCTGCGCATATGAGCTGACCGATCCCGAACCCGGCGACGACGTTCCCGTAAAGCTTGAAAACAATCGCTTTGCATCCTGCTTTGAGTGGGTAGTGGCGATGTATTCGCTTCCCGCTTACGGAACGTTTGACCCGACCTTCATCATGAGCTTTTTCTATGTTCTGTTCTTTGCAATGATGTTTGCCGATGTCGGCTACGGACTCCTGCTTGCCGTTGGCGGCTTCCTTGTGCCGCGTCTGCTCCGCATGAAGCCCGAAAAAGCCGCGCCTTTCCGGATGTTCGCTTTCTGCGGTATCGGAAGCATTATCACCGGCGTGCTCTTCGGCGGTTACTTCGGCGATCTGCCGCTCGCGCTTATCAGAGCTTTCGATCCCGGAGCGGAGCTGCCGTCAACGCTCGCCATTGTGGTCGATCCGGTGGCTGAACCCACGACCTTCCTCCTTATTGCGCTTGCGCTCGGATTTGTCCACCTCGTGGCGGGGCAGGCGATAAAGTTTTCGATAGTCTGGAAGGATTCGCCTGTTGACGCCATATGCGATTATGCGCTTTTCTGGGCGCTTTACGGCGGACTTATAATGCTTATCATCGTTCCGTCGGTAGGTAAGTGGGTAGCGATCGGCGCGGCTGCGGCGATAGTCCTCACGGGCGGACGCAAAGAGAAGAACATCCTCATGCGTATCCCAAAAGGCTTTCTGGCGCTTTACGGTGTCGTCAGCTTCGGCTCGGATATCCTGTCTTATTCAAGAATACTCGCACTTGCGCTGTCGGGCAGCGTTCTGGCGCAGGTCATGAACATTCTCGGCACGATGGGCTCAAGCCCGGTTGCGGTAGTGATAGGGATGATACTGGTGTTCCTTGTCGGCCATACGATCAACCTTGCCCTCAGCACGCTCGGCTCATTCGTTCACACGAGCCGGCTTCAGTATATCGAATTCTTCGGAAAATTCTACGAGGACGGCGGCAGACCTTACGCGCCTGCCGAACCGTCGGAGAGATATTCCGATTATGATGCCGCCTGAGCGGTAAAAATGAACCCGAAAAAATATCACATACATTCAAGGAGAAACAAAAATCATGAATTTCGCTCAATTTTTCAGCAATCTGACAACAGGTGAGGGACTTGCCCTCATCGGCGCGGCTCTTGCCGTTATTCTTCCCGGCATGGGAAGCGCAAAAGCGGTCGGTTCGGTCGGCGAATCTCTTAACGGACTGCTCTCCGAGGATCCCTCCAAGTTCGGTAAGGCGTTTCTGCTCCAGGCTCTTCCCGCAACTCAGGGTATTTACGGCTTCATCGTCGCCTTCATGGTTATGATGAACATCGGTATTCTCGGCGGCGACCGCGTAACGACCTTAGGCGGCGGTCTTTACTACCTGTTTGCCTGCCTTCCCATTGCATTCTGCGGTTATCACTCTGCGATCCGTCAGGGTCGTGTTGCATCTGCCGGTATCGCAATGGTCGCAAAGCGTCCCGAGGCGTCCGGTAAGGCTGTGACCGCAACCGCGATGGTCGAGCTTTACGCTCTGCTGTCTCTTATCGCTTCCTTTCTGCTCGTTGTTTCCTATCCCGGCAACCTTTGATCTGCGGGCTTTCCCGATATTACCGTGAAAGGCAGCAAAACCGATGGTGGGACTTGAAAAGGTAACAAACAAAATAATCGCCTCTGCCGAGGCTGATGCCGCACGGATACTTGCCGAGGCTGATGCCGAATGCGCGGCAATTCTTGCCGCTGCCGAAGAAAACGCGGCAAAGCTGCGGACTGACGCAGAGGACGCCGCCGACGCCGAGGGCGCGAGCGTGGTATCACGTGCGCGTGCCACTGCGGAGACGGAAAGGCGCGGAATACTGCTTGCGGGCAGATGCCGTGCGATAGATGCCGCCTTCAGCGCGGCTGAAAAGAAAATTTGCGGAATGCCGAGCGAAAATTATCTCGGTTTTCTGGTGGCTCTGGCGCGTGAAGCGTCCGCAGGTCAGAGCGGTGAATGCACTGTAACGCTCAACCGTTCCGACCGTGTAAGCTTCGGGCGCGCCCTTATCGAACAGATGAAGTCGCGCGGCGACGGCATAGAGTGGCGTCTTTCTGACGGCGAGGCGCGGATCAGCGGAGGTCTTTTGCTTGACTTCGGCAAGACCCGCATAGACTGTTCCGTGGCATCGCTGATAGCGGAGGCGCGTCCGGCGCTTGAGGCGGATGTCTGCCGCCTGCTGTTCGGTTCCGGAGAGGAACGTAAAAATGGCTGAGCGTACGGCACGGGCGGCAAAATACCGCGAGGAGGACTACCGCTACGCTGCCGCAAAGGTCGCGGCTATGTCGTGCGAGCTTATTCCGGATCAGAGAATGACCGATCTTGTGCGTGCGCGTGACGCGGCTGATGTCATGTCCCGCATTGCCGAGTACGGCTTTGACTCGCACGATGCGGGATACGAGGCATCGCTTACCGCCTATCTTGCCGCAAGGTACGAGCTTTTGCTTTCGTTCTGCCCGAGCACGCCGCTGGCGCGTCTTTGCAGAATGAGATACGACTGCAACAACCTCAAATCGGCAATAAAATGCCGCGCGGGCGGCAGAGATGCTGCGCCTCTGATGATAAGATGCGGTATTATTCCCGCCGATGATATTATTGCGGCGGCTGAAAAAAATGATTTTTCCGTTTTTTCGGATGTTCTGCCGAACATGGCGCGCGCTGCGGCAATGGCGTCCGATGCTATAGGAAAAAGCGGAAATTCGCGTACGGTCGATTCACTGATAGACCGCGCCTGTTTTGCCGATATGCGCGCCGCAGCAAGGGAAACGGGAATACGCGAGGTTATGATGTTGCTTGAGCGCAAAACGGATGAGACCAATCTGCTCACCGCCGCGCGTGTGCTTCGTCTGCGCGATGCGGGCATGCGGCGCGCTGTGTTTGATGATTCCGTCATATCCGGCGGAAAGATAGACATGGCAAAGCTCCGCGATGCCGACTCCATGGGCGCGCTTGCGGATCTTGCAGCCGGGGCGGGATACTCCGACGCAGCGGCAGCACTGCGCGGCGCGGGCAGCGATGCCGCGTCTCTTGAGCACGTGGCACACGCTTTTGACAATGATTTCCTTGCAGCGGTCGGAAGCGTCACCGATATGCGGCTTCTCGGGGCATACCCGGTAATAGGGTATATCGTTTCGCTTGAATACGAGATCAAAAACCTGCGCATTATTCTGTCCGGCATCGCTGCCGGCGATGACCGCGCGCGTATAGAAGAAAGACTTCGGCTTGCCTGACGGCGGCGGGAAGGGTTATTTGAAATGTATAAAGTAGCAGTCATAGGTGCAAGGCAGGATATATTGGGCTTTTCGGCTCTCGGCTTCACCGTGCTTGAGGCGCAGGACGCCGATGCGGCGCGCAGTGCGCTCAGACTGGCAACTGCCGGCGTAGGCGCGGAAGGTGCTCAGGACGGCGGGTATGCGGTGATATTCATAACCGAGATCTACGCCGCGGCGCTTGCCGAGGATATTGCGGACTTTGACGATGTTCCAACGCCCGCGATACTGCCGATCCCGTCTGCGGGAAGCGACGGCGGATTCGGCATGAAGGCACTGCACGACCGCGTAAAGCGCGCCGTGGGCAGTGATATTCTCTGATCTCCCGAAAATACCGCAGGACCTGCGCCGTCCGGCGGCATAGTCTGACCAATCGGGCGCAAATAGCCGAGAAAGGCATGAATTGAAATGGAATTGATCGAAGGTAAGATCTTAAAGGTATCCGGTCCGCTTGTTGTTGCCGAGGGCATGCGACGCGCTGATATGTTCGACGTTGTTCATGTGGGCAAAGACAAGCTGATCGGTGAAATAATCGAAATGCACGGCGACCGCGCATCGGTCCAGGTCTATGAGGAGACCGCGGGACTCGGACGCGGCGACGTCGTTACATCGACCGGCGCACCTCTGTCGGTCGAGCTGGGACCGGGGCTTATAGGAAACATATACGACGGTATCCAGCGTCCGCTTGAAAAGCTGCGTGAAATGGCAGGCTCAAACCTCACGCGCGGCATAGTTTCTCCCGCTCTTGACCGTGAAAAGGTGTGGCATTTTGACGCTACTGCGCAACGCGGCGCACGCGTCACCGGCGGGGACATCCTCGGCACGGTGAATGAAAGCGCAGCTCTGACACATAAGGTCATGGTGCCTCCCGGTATCAGCGGCACGCTTATTTCGATACGCACGGGCGATTACCGTGTGACGGATAAAATCGGTGTTGTTGAGGATTCAAACGGGAACACACACGAGCTGACCCTTATGCAGAAGTGGCCGGTTCGTGTGGCGCGCCCGCACGCGGGCAAGCTCCCGCCCACCGAGCCTATGGTCACCGGTCAGCGGTCGATAGACTCGCTCTTCCCGATAGCGCGCGGCGGTACCGCGTGCGTGCCGGGACCGTTCGGCTCCGGCAAAACGGTCGTTCAGCATCAGCTCGCCAAATGGAGCAATGTCGATCTTGTGGTCTACATCGGCTGCGGCGAGCGCGGAAACGAGATGACCGACGTTCTGCGCGAGTTCCCCGAGCTGCGCGACCCGCGCACCGGCAGAACCCTTATGGAGCGTACCGTTCTTATTGCAAACACATCGGATATGCCGGTCGCGGCGCGCGAGGCATCGATATACACGGGTATAACGATCGCGGAATATTACCGCGACATGGGCTATACCGTTGCCGTTATAGCCGATTCCACCTCGCGCTGGGCTGAGGCACTGCGCGAAATGTCGGGAAGACTTGAAGAAATGCCCGGCGAGGAGGGCTATCCCGCATACCTCACCTCGCGTCTTGCTCAGTTCTACGAGCGTGCAGGTAAGGTCACCTGCCTCGGCTCGGACGGACGCGAGGGCGCTCTGTCCGCCATCGGCGCGGTCTCTCCCGCCGGCGGCGATATCTCCGAGCCTGTCACGCAGGCAACGCTGCGTATCGTCAAGGTGTTCTGGGGACTTGACTCCGCCCTTGCATACCGCCGTCATTTCCCGGCTATAAACTGGCTGAATTCCTATTCGCTTTACCGCGAAAGACTTACCGGCTGGTTTGCGGACAATGTGTCCCGTGACTGGATGCCGCTTACCCAGCGGTGCCTCAAAACGCTTCAGAACGAAGCCGAACTCAACGAGATAGTGCAGCTTATCGGCGCCGATGCACTCTCTCCCGGCGACCGTCTGACGCTTGAGGTCGCGCGCTCGCTTCGAGAGGACTTCCTGCAGCAGGATGCCATGAGCGACAACGACAGCTATTCGCCGCTTGAAAAGCAGTGCCGTCTGCTCCGCCTCATATTCAGCTTTGAGGACAAGAGCCGCCGCGCGCTTGAACGCGGCGCATCGATAGACGAAATAGCCGATCTCCCGGTGCGCGAGAAAATAGGCAGAGCCAAGGCGCTGCCCAATGAGGGCTACGCGCCGGAATTTGAAAATATCGAGGCAGAGCTTGAATCCGAGCTTGAAGCCGCGATACCGAAAGCGTAAGGAGTGAGCGGAATGATAAAAGAATACAAGACCATTGAAGAAGTCGCCGGTCCTCTTATGCTTATAAAGAGCGTTGAGGGCGTCAAGTATGACGAGCTGGGCGAGATCATAATGGCTGACGGCTCTGTCCGTCGCTGCCGCGTGCTTGAGGTCAACGGCAGTGACGTGCTGGTACAGCTTTTTGAATCCGCCGCAGGCATCAACCTTGCCGAGAGCCGCGTGAGATTCACCGGCCACGGCGTCCGCCTTGCCGTGTCTCCCGACATCATGGGCAGGGTTTTCAACGGAATGGGCGAACCCATCGACGGCGGCGCGCGGATAATTCCCGAAAAATACTGCGATATCAACGGCACGCCTATCAACCCGGCGGCGAGATATTACCCTTCCGAATTCATTCAGACGGGTATCTCCACCATTGACGGACTGAACACGCTGGTGCGCGGGCAGAAGCTGCCTATATTCTCCGGTTCGGGTCTGCCGCACGCAGATCTCGCGGCGCAGATCGCACGTCAGGCAAAGGTCATAGGCGACGGCAGCGAAAAATCAAACTTCGCCGTCGTGTTTGCCGCAGTCGGTATCACGTTTGAGGAAGCCGACTTTTTTATCAACGACTTCAAGCGTACCGGCGCTATCGGACGCACCGTCATGTTCTGTAACCTGGCATCCGACCCCGCCATCGAGCGTATATCCGCACCGCGTATGGCGCTTACCGCCGCAGAATATCTGGCGTTCGACCTCGGAATGCACGTGCTTGTCATCATCACCGACATAACGAACTACGCCGAGGCGCTGCGCGAGGTTTCGGCAGCGCGCCGTGAGGTCCCCGGACGCCGCGGCTACCCCGGATATATGTATACCGACCTTGCGACCATGTACGAACGTGCCGGACGTAAGGCTGGCTCCGACGGTTCGATAACCATGATCCCCATTCTTTCGATGCCCGAGGATGATAAGACCCACCCGATCCCCGACCTTACCGGATACATCACCGAGGGACAGATCATTCTGTCGCGTGAGATGTACCGCAAGGGCTATATGCCGCCGGTAGACGTACTGCCGTCGCTGTCTCGTCTGAAGGATAAGGGCATCGGCAAGGGCAGAACGCGCGAGGATCATTCGGGCGTTATGAACCAGCTTTTCTCAAGCTACGCGCGCGGACGCGAAGCAAAGGAGCTTATGGTCGTTCTCGGCGAGTCGGCGCTGACCCCGATGGACAGACTTTACGCAAAATTTGCCGACGAGTTCGAGGCGAGATATATCAATCAGGGCTTTTATGAGAACCGCACGATAGAGGAAACTCTTGATCTCGGCTGGGAGCTGCTTGCGATACTGCCGAAGAGCGAGATGAAGCGTATCAAACCGGAATTCATCGCAAAATACTGGCGCGGCGATAACAAGACCGCCAAATCAAACTGACAGGGAAAGGAGGCGAGTGCTGAATGGCTGCAACGAATGTAAGTCCCACACGTATGGAGCTCAAACGGCTCAAAACCCGCTACGCCGCCGCGCGCCGGGGTCATAAGCTGCTTAAGGATAAGCGTGACGAGCTTATGAAGAACTTCCTTGAGATCGTCAGGGAGAACAAGGAGCTGCGCGAGAGGGTAGAGGAGAGGCTGAGAGCATATTACAGATCGTTTACCGCGGCGGGAGCCGTCGGGAATCCGAAAATGCTTGAGGAAGCGCTCATCGCCTCGACCGGAGAAAACCTTATCGGCGTCACCACCTCGCGCAATATGGGCGTGACCGTCCCGGTGCTTGAGGGCGGAGATATCACCGTCGGCATCGGCTACGGAATGGCGTTCACACCCGCGGGACTTGACGCGGCGCTGGAGGAGCTTTCCTCGCTGTCGGCGGACATGATAAAGCTCGCGGAGCTTGAAAAGACCGCACAGCTTCTGGCGGGAGAGATAGAGCGCACACGCCGCCGCGTGAACGCGCTTGAATATATCCTCATGCCGAGGTACCAGGAATCCATCAAAACGATATCCATGAAGCTGGATGAGGACGAACGCGGAAGCCGCGCAAGACTCATGAAGGTCAAGGAAATGACCGCAGAGGCGGAAATAAAGAAAAAACGCGCCGCAGACGAAGCGGCGGGATAAGAACTGCGTGGTGCTAAAAAACTCATTTTGAGTTTTTTAGCACCACGCAGACTGTAGTCGGAACAAAAAGGCTTTAGTCAGAATATCAAAGATTTTCGCCTGCCTTTTTTCAAAAGGCGGCGCGGTGGAGGGGGCGTACCCCTCCTCGCGCTCTGCAAAGCGCGAAAACCCCTTATGGCGTTTCTTTTTGTTAGCTTTTTCTTTGTCGGCAAAAAACCGCCGAGGCGAACCGGGAAGCACTTGACATACTCAAGGAGTGGGACAGAAAGTCCGACTGAATTCTGTAATTACATATATTCGGCTGTCGTGCATCGGCACGGCAGCCGATGTTTGTTTTTGCGCTCCAAGACGGAAAAAACCTCATAAAAATTATGATTTTACTTGACTATACGCGTCCGAGGCGTTATAATTATAATGTGATAAAAGGGTTTCGCGCGGCAAAGGTCCGCGCATACCGTCCAAGAAAGAAAGGATCCATCAAAATGGCACAAAGCAAAGTAATCGTTTTTTCCTGCGATGCAATGGTCTATGAGGATATTGAATACCTCATCAAAACCAGTCCGCGTTTCCGCGATCTGTATGCCAAAGGCTCGGGCGTAAAACGCACCCGCACCATCTGGCCGTCGGTTACATATCCCTGCCACACTACCATGTCAACGGGCTGCTACCCCGACAAGCACGGCGTGGTAAACAACTCGGTATTCCGTCCCGGTCAGCTTAAAAACGTTCCGTGGACATGGTTTGCCGACAATATAAAGTGCCCCGACATCTTTACCGCCGCAAAGCGCGCCGGTCTTACCACCGCAGCGGTGTTCTGGCCCGTTACCGGGTGCCACCCCGACATCGACTGGCTGGTTGCCGAGTATTGGCCGCAGTCGCCCGACGACACCAAAAAGGCGGCGTTCCTGCGCGCGGGCACGAGCGAGGAGCTTTATGACGAGTGCTGCGCTCCGCATCTTGAAAATGTCAAAATACGCACGCATCCCGCTACCGACGAGTTTCTTGTGCGCTGCGTATGCGACATAATCAGAAAGCACCAGCCCGACCTGCTCATGCTCCACACCGGAGACGTTGACAGTTACCGCCACAAGACCGGCCTTTTCACCGAGCAGGTCACAAAGGGCGTTGTCGATACCGAAAGATGGTTCTTTGAAATAATCGAGGCGACAAAGGAAGCGGGCGTGTACGAAAACACCAACTTCTTCCTTGTCAGTGACCACGGACAGCTCGATATCGTCCGCAACATCAAGCCGAACGTCATGTTTGCCGACCACGGACTTATCGAGACCGATTCCGAGGGCAAGCTGACCGACTGGACCGCATACTGCCATTCGACCGGGCTTTCCGCGCAGATAAAGCTGAAGGACCCCACCGACAAGGCGGCTTGGCAGAAGACATACGATCTGCTCAAATTCATGCGCGATGAGGGCATTTACGGTATCAGCGAGGTTCTGACGACCGAAGAGGCAGAAGCGCGCGATCATCTTTCGGGCGACTTCTCGTTTGTCATCGAATCCGATGGCTACACATCCTTCTCCGAGGACTGGAAGCGCCCGATGGTCCAGCCTATGGATCTTTCGGACTACCGCTTCGGACGTGCCACGCACGGCCACTACCCCGACAAGGGACCGCAGCCCGTGTTCTTCGGCTTCGGACCCGACATCCGCGAGGGTGTTGAGCTTGAACGCCGCCCTACCGTTGACGAGGCACCGACATATGCAAAGATCCTCGGCGCCGAAATGCCCTGGGCTGACGGCACCGCGATCACGGAAATATTGAAGGACTGAGGCGCGACCGCATACTTAAGCAAAACAGACATATGCCGTCAAAGCGATAAAGGTTTTCGCCCGCCTTTTTTAAAAGGCGGCGCGGTCAAGGGCGCGAAGCCCTTGTCGCGCTCCGCAGAGCGCGAAATATCTTGTTGGCGTTTCTTTTTGCTAAGCTTTTTCTTTGCGCCTGTGGCATCAAAGAAAAAGCGGCTCGGGAATTTGTGCATTTTTACGGCGGCGTGCATTTAGTCTGCCGCCGGCGCCAAAAGAGAAAGGCGCCCGAAGTGAGTGCGGATTCCTTTAGTGAGTGCGGATTCCTTTGAACGGGAATCTGAACCGACAATTCGCGCTGTGCGCGAATTGGGGAAGTTTGCAAAGCAAGAGTTTGAACTTTATTGAAATTCAGTGGAGTTTGCGCAGACTTATAGCTTTGCGCACACCCACAAACTTCCGGCGGGTTCTCAACCCGCCGCCGGCGCCAAAAGAGAAAGGCGCCC
>CAKRTQ010000013.1 GCA_934402395.1 uncultured Eubacteriales bacterium
GATGGAGGCATTTCAATCCACGCTCCCCGTGCGGGGAGCGACGAGACCTCAACGACCTTGATACCTCAGCGAAAGAATTTCAATCCACGCTCCCCGTGCGGGGAGCGACAGCAATATTTCACAGATTTTCCCGAAAGAAACGGCAATATTGCAACACGGTTACCAAACGAGGCTTGTCTTCGGGACGAAAAGCATCGTTTTGAACCGAAAAAAGTCATTTAAACTGCCGATATTTTCGCGCGAACCTCACGGGCTTTTTATGTTTACTTCGGGTTCGCGCCATGGCAGATCAGAAGATCAGCGTGTCGGTCACATCGATCGAGGGGCGGGCGCCGATGTGCTTCACCTTTCCCTCATATGCCGAACCGATCACGTAAAAACGCAGGCTGTCCTTTTCCTTGTCAATTATTTTTTCAAGCACAGCCTCAACGGTGCGCAGCTCTGCCGGGTCAAGGTGACATTCAAACACGGAATTCTGGACACGCTGTCCGTAGTTTTGGCACTCGCGGGCGACGCGTCTCAGCCGTTTCTGCCCGGCTGCGGTCTCGGTGCTTACATCATACGTTATCACAACAAGCATGCCGTCACCTCCACAGATACGGCGGATATTCGTCCAGATCGCCACGTATATAACGCGAAAGAAGCTGAGCCTGAATGAACGGCAGGATGCCCCACTGGCATTTTTCGCCGAGAAACGGATGAACGACCGTATCCTTTTTGCGTTCCTGCCATGCCCGGAGAAATGCTTTTCGTGCGTCGTCGCCAAGCAGCACGGCGCCGTTTTCTTTTACGGTAAAATCCGAGATCTTTATCTGACGCAGGTTGATGAGCGACAGCACGAAGCGGTCGCACATGACGCTTCTGAATTCCTCCATGATATCAAGTGCGAGAGACTTGCGCCCCGGTCTGTCGGTGTGCATAAAGCCCACGAACGGATCAAGCCCGACCGATTGCAGCGCCGAGGCACATTCATTGGCAAAGATCGAGTAGCAAAAGGAGAGCATTGCGTTTACCGGATCGCACGGCGGGCGCCGCTCACGGTTCACAAAACGAAAATCCGCCTTATTTTGCAGTATCATCGTGTCAAACACCGAAAAATACCGGCTTGCGTTTACTCCCTCAAGCCCGCGCAGGGTGTCGGTATCCGCAGCGGCGTGTATCTCGGGCAGCGAATCACGCAGATAGTCTGCCGCGGCGCGTATCGGCTCGCCGTCGGCGGAGAGCGGGTGATCCCGCAGAAAGCGGTTCAGCACCGTGCGTGCATTTGCGGTTTTCGCGCCTATCATATTGACGGCAACGGGCAGCGACCGCCTCTCATCGTCGGCAATGCGGTATTGCTCGCGGCGCAGAAGCACATTGCCGCGCTCCTCGCCCTCGGCGCGGCAGAGAAAGCGTCCGCCCGCCGAAAAGAATGCTATCCCCTTGCCAAGCTCGCAGACATGGCGCATGAGCGCGGGGCTTGCCCCCTGCCAGCCGAACGTCACGATGTTTTCAAGGTTATGCAGAGGGACGCGCCCGATCTCATCGTCTTTAAGACGGACAACAACATTTTCGCCGTCAAGCGCCAGATATGCGTCCGGCGTTGTGACATACAGCGTGTTGAGCAGCTTTTTCATTCTTCGACGTCACCGCCTTCCCAAATGTCACGTACGTATGCCGATGTCGACCGGCACTTTTGCAGGCGCGGCAGGCATATATCGGCAAGCGAACAGACGCGGCATTTTGACGTTGGTCTGACCTTTGGCGTATACCCGCGGTCGTAAAGCGCGCGCATTTCGGTGAGCATGCTGCCAACCTCGCCGCGCAGTCTGTCGTCGAGCGCGACCGTCTCGCGGCGTTTTGTCTCCATATAGTAGAGATAGGCGGTCGGTATAGGCGGACAGCAAAGCATTTCCTCAAGGCAGATCGCCTCAGCGCAAAGCTGGAGTCTGTCGGCATCGATGACCTTCGATCTTCCGCGTTTATATTCAATCGGCGTCGGCAGCCAAAGTCCCTCGCGCCCCGCGATCGGGACGCCGCTCAGGTCGGCGCGGAATTCAACGACATCGCACTTGCCGACAATGCCGTAACGGTCCGAACGCACCGGCATCGCGCGGCTGACGATAAGCCCGCCGCGCTTTTCGGTGAATTCGGGATCATCAGCCCTTTCATGACGCAGACTGCCGTCAACCGTCAGGTAGTTGTCATCCCATTGCATTTCGATATGTATCAGCGCCCACTGCCTGCGGCAGAAAGAGAAATGCTGCAATCCCGATATCAGGAGATCACCGTCATTTACTCCCTGCATGATATGTGAACGCCCTCGGGGCAGGCAGCCTCGTTCACAGTGACCTCATAGTCGTTGTAGCTACGCGCGGTCTCAATGCCGTCGCGACGCTTTACCGATACAAGATCGAGCGTGCGGTGCGAAGGAGCGTTGCCGAGCTCCGAATCATGCTTGAATATTATGAGCTTGCGGACAGCCATTTTGCCTCTTGCAGCCGAGTGATCGTTTTCAAACATATTTACGATGGCATTCCACAGAAGCTCAAGGTCGTCCTCGGTGAAATGCGTGACGCGGCGCGCAAGATTCGCCGAAATAAAGCCGTCTGCACGGTAAAGAGCGTAAGGGACGATGTGCTTGCGTCCCATTTCGGTGTCCTTCTTCTCATAATCGGCTTCCGTTGTGATGGCAACGCGGGTTATGGTGACCTCCTGTCTTACGATAGGATCAATGCTGCGTGCAAAGCCGATCTGAACGGGGCCGCGCACCTGTCCACAGTTGAGCTTATCCTTTACAAAGGTGGTCATCACGGCTCCGAAGGTGCGCACATCGTAAAAATTGGCGCACATGAAGTCGCGCAGCTTCAGGTCGATCTCGGGGTCTTTTCTCTCTAGCTTTTTGCCATCGCCGAGCACCGCCGTGTATGCGCGTTTATCGGATGTGTTAAGTGGTACGCCGTCTTTGATGTAAATGCCGTAGCCCGGCGCGTCCTCCATGGTGTCTTCAACATAATTGCGGATCTTGCGCTTCAGGCACACGTCGGTAACGAGTCCGAGGCCTGTTTCGGGATCGATGCGCGGCATATTTGCGGCATCGGGGTCTCCGTTGGGGTTGCCGTTTTCAACGTCGAAAAGGATCGTAAATTCGTATCTGTTTTTAATGATCTCGCTCATGGTCATACCTCCGTGTTATCCTTGTTTGTTGATTTGTTGTTTTTGGCTTCTTCGATATCTCTGAATTTTTTCTGGGTCTGATGGTAGTAGCCGAGAAGGAAGAGCCCCTGCTCGGTGTTGTTAAGACGTGCGGGGAACGGAACGCCGCCATCGAGCTTGTCCATAAGGGTCGCTATCAGCTTTGCGTCGGCAACGCTGCCGGATTTTGCAATGTGATGGTTGGCGGTCTGGAGCATGCTGGGGAACACCAGCGCGGGCGTTGCCGAGGCGGACGTCATATACCTCTCCCTGATGTTTGAGGAATTGTTCGCGTGATACTGCGCATTTTCCAGTGCGGCAAACAGCCGCCCCAGTACATACGCACGGTTTGTGCTTTCTTCGTTAAGTGCCATTGAAAGAACCTCCTTATATGATCCACAGTTTGTGTTTTTGATGAGATATGCCTTGATGATCGCGGCTTTGCCGGACGGCACCTCGTGCTCGGCGCGGATGCGTATGAGCACCGACTCATACAGCGCTTCGGGATAACGCCAATCGTTGAGTATCGCACCGAGCAGCGCTCCGCCGAGCAGCGGCGAGACCGCCTTGGCGCGGTTCTGCACGTTCGGCGAAACGGTCTCGAGCAGGAGCCGGTACGGCGTCAGATATCTGCGCTGCTTTTCAGATTTGTCTATTTCGAGCCGTCTGTAATGCGCCGCGATGTTGTCTATGAATCTGCCGAAGGTGTCGCGGTAAAAGAAGCGTACCGAAAGTCTTGCTGCGTTGGGGGAAATACCGAGTATGCAGAACGGTTTGCGCAGTGTCGTTTCCGAAAAATCGAGCGGTTCTCCGCGCAGAATGCGTTTCATTGCCGAGTTCAGCGTTTCATCGTCGTCACTGCCGTACAGAAAATCACCGAAGAAGTCTTCGCACGCATCGTCCGCGTCAAGCGTCCACCATACGACGGTGGCATCACCCACGCGGGTGCGGTGACGGCCCGAAAGCAGATAGTTAAGCGCCGACGTGTAGGCGTACATAGCATATCTGCCGACAGGAGCGTTCAGTCCCTGCCCGCCGTCCTTGCCGTATGATTCAAATGCCGGTGCGTTGAAGCTTGATAGGGTTGCACCGCATGCCTGCGCGCCTTCCACGCCCTTGATCTTATCATGCAGAATGGCGATCATGTCCTCCCTGCCGGTAACAAGGCACCTGCCGGTTACGGCGTCATCGCTGCCGTTGCCGTATGCTGCATCCCATGCGGCGGCAATCTCCGGATCGTCCATCATATAGCGTCCGTCTTCGTCCGCAAAGGTCACGACCGCACCCTTGTCAAGCTCTGCGGCAATATTATCAGGTATCCCGATAGCGGAGATGTTTGTGGGCTGATGATTTTCAAAGAACCGCCGCAGCGTTTCGGCGGCAGCCGAGCCGGCATTTTTCAGGATGCGCAGATGCAGCTCCTTTGCTGTTTCGAATTTCTTCTGCGCCATTTCATCGGTCGACGAAATGCCGAGCATATACGCTGCCGTGTCGCACAGGAAATTTGCACGTGTCCATGAAAGCGATCCGGCTCTTACCACCGGCGCAGGTGCAAACAGATTCTGCGGTACCGAGACGGTTTTTTTGCCGCGCACCTCGTCCTTTTTCAGGCTGACGATGTCTGCAATGCTGCCGTCATGCCGCAAAAGTACCGCGTAGCTCACGCGCACAATGCTCCATCCCGGGCGTTTCAGCTCGCCCTTGGCTTCAAGAGCTTCATAATAGGAGACAAGAGAGGGAAGTATCATCGCAATATCTCCTTTCCCGCAACGTCCATCACGCCGTCCTTCAGCTCCGCACGGAAAAACATAGGCATGATCTCTTCGCCGGCGTAGTCCATGTCATAAAGCATGATGCCGAGATCGCGCGATTCTCCGATAGGCTCCGGCGGGCGGGAATCGGGTGTCAGCAGCTCAAAAGCAGCCGGAAATTCCTTGCAGCCGAGAAAAGGTTGCGTAAAACACCTGCCGCGGCGCGCGCGGTTGCAGAAGATCGCGTAGAATTTGTCCGCACTGTCCTCTGCGCCCATTTTTTCGGGGATCACGTCAAAGTTGGCTTCAATGACGTATGAAACATCCCGCAGCACCGTTGCCGCACGTTGAGCTATTGCGTCGCGGCGGTCGATAAAAACGGGCTTTTCGGATCCGTTTGCGGCGGCAAACAGATCTGAGGCAAGTATCTTTTTTGATACTTCGTTGCGTCGGATGTTGGTGAAACGTATCGGTCTTTCGACTATAATGCGCTTCACGCACCACCGAAGCCCCGGATGGTAATAGATGGCGTCAAGTATCCCGCGCGCCGCAGACGGCGTCATAACGTCGTAACTGTAACGCTCGACCTTCAGCTCCGGACGGCTGAAGAGGGCATAATCGCCGAATACTCTGAGTCTTATGGGTTCCGGCATCGGATCACCTCCATTTAATTCATTTGTTATTCTATTATAACCCGCCGATTGTGCGTTGTCAATACCTTTTTTGAAAAAAAATCACTTTTCTCTTGAAAAAACAACGTAAAGCAATTATAATATAAACGTCTTGCGGCACTAACGTTCTTTTTGATGTCTAACGCCGACAAGTGGGTTGAAATATTTGTTATTCAATTATTGCTGCCCGGTGCAGCGGATGAGATTATCTTCCGCTGCACCTTTTTTATTTTACCCGAATAGCGCGTCTCCGGTATCGCGGAATGTCAGTCCGCAGTCGGGGTCATACCACGACGGATCCTCAAGAACGGCAATTCCGTTGCATTCCTGCGAGAGCACTCCCGCATCGCGTAGCTTTTTGTATTCGTTTTCATAAACAGATACCGAATCGCGTCCCATCCGGCGGAGCAGTCCGCGCGTCAGCTTTCCGCTCCGCAAGGCGGCGCATGCCTCCGCATTTTCGCCGTTCGGAATGAGTATCTGTTTCTGATCCTTAGATATGTAGCGGAAGCGCTCCGCGATCTCGCGGTAGTTGAGCCCGCGCATATCGCTCTCACGCTGATTTATCAGCGCAAGTATGCGCTTTTCATCCAGCTTGTCGTTCACCTCAGACGGGCTGACCGCATACAGCCGCTCAAAGTAGGCGTGAATGGCTTCGGGCGTGGAAATATCGCCGTAAAGCTCGTACACACGTGCGGTTATGGCGGAGACTGCCGAAAAACGTTCGGAAGATCCCTCTCTTGAAAAAACGTACACGTTGCTTTCGTCAGTCGCGCGCCGTCCCTCGCGGTTGCAGCGTCCGCCCGCCTGGATTATCGAATCAAGCCCCGCCATTTCACGAAAAACGGTGGGAAAGTCCACGTCCACACCCGCTTCGATGAGCGATGTGGACACGACGAGGCACTTTTCGCCGCGTCCGAGGCGCTCCCTTACCGTTTCGATGGTCCGCCCGAGGTGTGCCGGCGTCATATAAGTGGAAAGATGGAACACACCGTCGCCCGCAAGCGCATTGTAATAGCTCCGCACTCCCGCACGCGAATTCAGAACGCAAAGCGCCGAACCCGCCGCGCGCAGCCTTTCGCACACTGCGTCGTCGCTGCATTTTCCGAGCATTTCGTAACGCACGCGGGCAAAATCGGGGTACATACGGGCTGTATCGGGGCAGATCTCACGCGCGGCGATACCGTTGTTCGCAAGCAGTCGTTCGAGCGCGGGCTGCGTAGCTGTGCAGAGGACTGCCGTACAGCCGTAATTCTTTACAAGCTCGGAGACCGCCCGCAGGCATGGGCGCAGCAGTCCGACCGGCAGCATCTGCGCTTCATCGAAAATGATAACGCTGTCCGCAATGCTGTGCAGCTTGCGGCAGTGCGAGGGCTTTGCGGCGTGCAGAGATTCAAAAAACTGCACGTTGGTGGTCACGATAATGGGCTTGTCCCAGTTCTCGGCGGCAAGCTCGGCGGGCGAGCGTTCGCCGGTCTCACGGCTGCCGCCGAGATCGGCAGTGCTGTAATGTCCGAGAACGTTGCGCTCTCCGAAAATATTCTCAAAAATGCCGACTGTCTGGCGTATGATACTGACATAGGGGATAACATATATGATCCGCTTCATGCCGTGCGCACGCAGATGGTCGAGCGCAAACGCCATTGACGACAGCGTTTTTCCGCCGCCGGTGGGAACGGTCAGCCTGAATATTCCCTTTTCGGATGCGGCGGCGCACCGGCAGTCGGCAAGTATTTTTGCGCGGTTTTCGTTCAGCCTGCCGCTTTTGCCCGAAAAGCGTTCCATATAGCGTTCAAACCGATCACGCAGTGTGTCAAACGACTCTCCGCCGTCGCGCGCAGCGGTTCCGCCGGACATAAAAGCCTCCGTGTCAAGAAAATCCGCGTCCACAAGCGATGAAAACAGCATTCTGCCGAGAAACTGATAGCTGTACCAGTCATATTGCTTCGGCAGAAAAGCTGCGGGCAGCTCGCGCACGGCAGGCGGCTCGCCAAGCTCGGCGCGGTATGCGCCGAAATCGCAGCCCAGCGCCGCACGGCGTTTTATTTTTGCCGTAAACGTGTCGCTATCCTCCGTGTCGCTCCCGGTGCCCTTGTCCGGCAGCCCCGCATGATGCCCAGCTATCGCATACGCAAGCAGCATATCGGCATAGTTGCGGCATTTTCTCGATCTTTCAAAAAACAGCGACATTCCGGCGGACGAGTGCTCGTATGCCTCGCGGCTGCCGGCGAGCCGGGCCTGGAATGCGGGCGCATATTTGCCTACATCGTGAAACATTCCCGCCGCACGCGCAGCGTCGCCAAAGCCGAAGACCTCAGCCGCACCGGCAGCCCGTTCAGTCGTCCCCGCAGCGTGCTCCGCTATCGTTTGCATGCGTCCATCATCTGATCTGTGTGCGTAACATTTGTGCATATCCATAATGACTCCCGAATTATAAATGTGTGTGCATAAAATACAAATCATTCGCATGTATGGTCGTATTATCCAAATGCATTATACCATATAATTGCGGAAAGTGCAATAGATTTTGCAAAATGATTCGCCTTTAGTCACAATTTTTTGTGCAAAAACGACAAAATACCGGCGGCATGAAAAAAGGGGGGTGTTAAAAACTCAATGTTTTTAACACCCCATCAAAAATGACGGTCGGGACTCCGGCATTTTTGATGCGACCTTGGTCGTTTTTGCCCCTCGGACCATTGTTTTTTAACTTTCTTGGCGGCAAAACGGCGGCGTTCAACCGCCGAGAACAAGTCGGCGGGGCTGATAAAAAACTCAAAATGAGTTTTTTATCAGCCCCCAAAATTATATTTCCGTAATTGTATACGAATTCTCCTCACCCTCGCACATTGCCGCAAGAGTCACATATTCTATTCCGTTTACAGTCCGCAGATCGCCCTTATGATAATGTCCCTGAAAAACACGCCTCACCTTGCCAGAGCTCTCAAGTATCTCCCTGATTTCGCGCGAATTTTCAATATTGTAACGTTCATCGTCACATCCGTCAAGCCGTTGGTGGATAAACACCGTCGCTTCGCCGACATCGCTCCGCGCAAGCTCGCGGCGAAGTCTTTCAACATCCTCCTGCGGCAGAGAGCTGTCGGTCCAGTCAACGGCGTGCGGCAGATACCGCCTGCCGTCCGCACGGAAGTTGGCGTCAAGAAATATCATCACCCTGCCCTCTCCCGCAGGTGCCGAAAACGGCGGCTCGGCAAGTCCGCTTATCGCGTAAAAATCGTGCGCGGTGAAATTGTCGCAGTCGTGATTTCCGCGCAGACAATACACCGGCAGACGGAACGATGTGATGAGCCTGCCCACCCGCTCAAGCTCGGCGCGGTCGGAGCTGCGGTCGCGGCAGGCATCGACAAGATCGCCGAGGATTACCGCGGCGTCAGCCCCGGCAGCGGCAAACGCCCGCATTGCCTCGCCTATCTTGCGGTACGAAAGTGACGGGCGGCGAGTGCGGCAGGATATCTCGCGGTCCGAATAGTGGCTGTCGGCAAAAAGCCCGAGCCTCAGCGCAGCCATATCAGTGCACCTCAAGCATTCCGCCCGCAGGAACGGAGAACACACAGACTCCCCCGGCGGTCAGCTTCGCATCGGCTTCGGATATCACACTGCCGTTGTAGCCTCGCACGGTAACGCGGCAGCCGCGCGGGTTACCGCCGCCGAGAAGACATATTTTGTCGCCGCCCGTCGCGTTGCAGACATAAAGCGCACCCTGCGCGGGTAAAACAGCCGTCGGGTCGGTATAGGCAATGACAATGCGTTCATTCTCCCCCGTCATTCGCACACTGCTGTACAGCGCCTCGGGATGATCTCCTTCAAGCCTGCCGCGCAGAAGCGTTGCGCGGTGTCCGCGCCAGAATGACAGCCAGAACGCAAGGACCTCACGTTGCGCCTCCGGTATTTCGTCAAGCAGAACGGATATCTGCGGCACAGTGGGCAGCACCGTGATCATCTGGTACGCCACCGCCTCCGGCGTGTCGTTGGGATGCCACATAAGCATATCCGAATGTACCGGCACCTCCCCGAGGATATATCTCATATCAACCCCGAACACGCGATTGCGCAGCGGATCGTCCGGGCAGTCGCCTACGCGGAACATATTGCCGTACCTTCGCACAGCAGGTCCGAAGTAGGTCTGGCGGAATTCTATCAGTGCATCGGGTCTGATCCTGCAAAGAGCCTCCGAAATATCCGAGAGTAGTCTGTCAACGCCCTCTTCGAGCGATTCGGTATCGCGGAGCGGGTCGGTCGCGGGGTCGTCGGTCCTGAAGCGGTCGATAAAATCCAGCTTCAGACCGTCAAGATCCCACTCGCGCATGGCATCGGAATAGATCCCGGTAAGATATTCGCGCACCTCGGGATAACGCGGGTCGAGCGTTTCGTAATTCCGTCCCGCCGCGCCGAGCGTCATGCCCGCAAACCGCTCGTATGCCTTTGAGAACTTCCCCACAAACGGCACCGAATACCATATCATGAGCTTCATTCCGATCTCATGTACGGCGTCGGCAAGCGCACGCATGGACGGTATTTTGGTCTGCGCAGGCTCCCAGTCGCCGCAATATGCGTAGCCGCGCGAATTGTTGTCGGTCTGCCAGCCGTCGTCAACGATAACGGTCTCCATACCGAGCTCCTTTGCGAGCCGGCACTGCTTCAGTATCGCCTCCGGCTCCACCTGCTGATGGAAGGAATACCAGCAGGAATATACCGCATCCCTTGCCCCGTCCGGCACGTGAGCGTACGGATATCCGGCAGCGACCCAGAAGCGGTCTGCGTCCCGCAGGGCATCCTCATACCGGACGGCACGGCGGTCAAGCCGCACCGATGCGCGGTATGACCCGACAGCCCCTGTCGGCTGCGTGAAAAATGAGACCGTGCAGTCAATGCAGGCAGTCTCCTCGACAAGACCGCCGGATATCTCGGTCGGGGTCATTGCATCGGAGACCGTGACGGTAAGACGGTTTTCGCCCGAAGCCGAGATCCACGCCATAACGGGAGCGCAGGATGCAAGCTGCGAGGGTGCGCGTCTCTTTCTCCAGTTCGGACCGAGCGTGCGGTCAAAATCCGGCTTTGCGCGCCATGTGGAAAGCATATCGCAGCAGGGCTCGCTCCAGCGTATGCCGATCGGCTGAGGCGCCGTAGGCGTATCAAAGGACACCGCAAGCTCAAGCACGGTTACGCCGTCGCGGTCGTACGTCACGTCAAGCGTGACCGAGGCTCCGTCGTTTTTATTTTCAATCGTGTAGTTCATAATGATCGTCTCCATTTCCGGGTATGTGTCTTTACGTAAAAAGTATATCACAGTTTTTCCGCTGTTTCAAGGTGCAAAACTGCGATTTTTGCGGTATATTTTATCTAAAAAGGGTTGAAAAAGCGGCAAAATGTGATATACTGAATTGTATTTATCGTAGAGGTGGACTATGAATTATTTTCTTTTGTGTATTATGGTGCTCTGCTACGCGCTGCAGGCGCTTACAAGCAAGCTTTACGCCGCAAACTGCGAGGGAAAAAGCGATGATACCTCGCTCCGTTTTGCGGTGATATTCGGTACATTCATCGGCGCGGCAACGCTCGTCGAAGGATGGCTCGGTGCCGGCGCGGTCACATTTGCGCCGTCGCGCGGGACTGTCATTTACGCCCTTTGCAACGCCGTGTTTCTGGTGGTTTATCACCTTTCGCAGATCGGCGCGACTGCGCGTGGATCGTACGCCATAGCCAACATATGCATGCTGTTCGGCGGAATACTGATCCCCATGGCAGTGTCGATGCTGAAGCTGGGGCAGCGGCTGAATGTTACCCAGACCGCCGCAGTTGTGCTTATGTGCATCGCGTTTTTGCTCATAAACTGCCGCACCGGCTCCGAAAAAGAGAAAAAAGCCGAAAAAAATAAAGCCACGGTCGGCTTTTGGGCGTATTGTATTATGCTCGCGCTCTCAAACGGCGCGTTCGGCTCGGCACTTGCGCTTCAGGCGGACTATGCCCCCGCCGAGCGGACCGAAATGCTGACCGTAAGCTACTTTGCCTCGGCGGTGCTGGCGGCAGCGGTGATCGCACTCCGCCGCGCAGCTCACCGTGACAGCGCGGGCGGTAAAAAGACCTTTCGCATGACCCGCCGCGCCGTATTTTTTGCGGTCGGATGCTGCATTGTCGCAACGGTGGCGGTAAATATTCTCTCATATCTTCTGTCGGTAATGAACGTTACTGTGGTTAACACCGTTGACAACGGCGGCGTGTTGCTGCTTTCATCACTGTTCGGCGCGCTGATTTTCGGCGAAAAGCCGGGCCGGATCCGCCTTTTGGGGCTTGCCGCCGCGTTTGTAAGCATTGTTCTGCTGAGCTGCTGAAGAAGCTATTCCCCTTCCCGGCGGAAAATAATTCGGGTGTTAAAAAACTCATTTTGAGTTTTTTAACACCCGAATTTATTCAGAACTTCTGCTGGCGGCACCAGATAGCCATTACCAGCTTATGCGGCAAAAGCTTTGTCAGGCGCACCTGCGCACGTATAGCCGCGCCGCAGACCGACACGTCCTTGCCGCGCGCCATATCGCGCATGGCGCGGGAGACCACCTGCTCGGCAGAATAAAAACGGTTATAGTATTTGATGGTATCGTCACGCACAGCGGTATCAAAGAATTCGGTCTTTACCCATCCGGGGCAGACCGCCATGGCGCGTATGCCGCGCCCGCTTTTGCGAAGCTCAACATTCAGCGCACGCGTGAAGCTGAGAACGAACGCCTTTGTGGCGGCATAAACATTGATAAGCGGGACCGGCTGGAACGCCGACAGCGAACCGAGCTCAAATATCTCCGCGCCCGCGCACATATATGGGAGAGTGTGATACGTCATTGCCACAAGTGCCTTTGCGTTGAGATCGACCATAGCAAGCTGACGGTCAAGCTCGATGTCCTCAAACCTGCCGAAAAGACCAAACCCCGCCGCGTTGACAAGCACGCGGACATCCGGTTTTTCCGCTTCAAGCAGCGCGGCGTATTCGTCGGTCCCCATGCTGCCGGAAAGATCGATCGGTATCGCCCGCGCGTGTGTCCCGAGCTCGGAGGCAAGCTCCTCAAGGCGCTCGCGGCGGCGCGCGATCAGCCATATCTCGTCAAGCTTTCCCTTGTATTTTTCATCTATCCGACGCGCAAATTCGCGTCCCATGCCCGATGATGCACCTGTTATAACCGCGATCTTCTTCGATCTTTCCATTTTCTTTTTCATCCTTTCAGATCACAACGTAATCGGGAATACCGTCCCGGTACTCCGGGTATGCCTCGCCGCCGATAAGCGGCAGAATGTAGCGGCAGCATTCGTCTGTCACATCGTCGCCGGCTGCGTTTATGAACTCCGCCGGCACGCTCTTTATCTTGTTTGCGATCTCCGACACATCGGAATGCGAAACCGTAAAGCCGTAGTGTCCGTTCTCCCCGGTGCGGAGGATAGTCATCATTTCGCGGCTCACGCCCTCGCGCGCGGCTGCAACGGCGGCTTTGCCGACGGCAACGGATTCGGCAAGATCCTGCGCCGAGGCGATATGCCCCGCGCACCTCTGCGGCAGATTCAGCTCGACCGAGCGGACCTTACACCCTATCTCGGCGCGCACTGCAAGCTCAAGCGCTTTTCCCGTCCCCGAGAGCTGCTTATGACCGAAAACATCGGTCGTTCCTACGTCCACGCCCTCGCATACATATCTTCCGTCTGCAAAGCGTATGCCCTCGGACACCGCAACGACGACGCCGGGATGCACGGCAAGTCTTTCCCTCAGGCGGGCAAAGAACGCTCCGAGGTCAAACGGGCGTTCAGGCAGGTAAACAAGGTCGGGAGCTATGCCGTTTACGACACGTCCGACCGCTGCGGCTGCGGTAAGCCAGCCGGCATCGCGCCCCATTATCTCAACGATGGTGACCGCCGGAACGGTATAGACCGAGCAGTCGCGTATGATCTCCTGCATGGTAACACCGATATATTTTGCTGCCGAGCCGTATCCCGGGGTATGATCGGTCACGACAAGGTCGTTGTCAATGGTCTTGGGAACGCCCATTATGCGCATTTCATAGTCATGCGTGCGTGTGTACTCCGAAAGCTTGGCGGCAGTATCCATCGAATCGTTGCCGCCGATATAAAAAAAGTAGCGGATATCGTATTTTTTGAATATTGCGAGCAGCTTTTCGTACACGGCAGGATCATCGCCATGGCGCGGGAGTTTTTTTCGGCAGGAGCCGAGTGCGGCTGCCGGAGTATGCTCCAGGCGGCGCAGCTTTTCATCGGTATCAAACAGTGCGCCGAGGTCGACAAGACGTTCCTCAAGCAGACCCTCAACGCCGTTTCGCATACCGTAGATCTTGCCGGCGGTCCCGGCTGCTACGGCTTCGATCCCGCCGCGAATGACCCCGGTAAGCGTTGCGTTTATTGCGGCGGTCGGTCCGCCGGACTGTCCCACTACTATGTTTCCGTAAAGTTCCTTCATTACATCCTGATCCTTTTTCAATTTCGTATTTTTTTGGTCTCGGGTGACGTTTCATCAGATTCTTATCTTCATACCCCGATGGTAGGCGGGGAATAAAGTTATATAGCTGCTTCGGTACGGTTACCCCGCCGCGTTTAGCCGTGCCGCAGCACGGCTAAACCAAAGAACAGAAAAAGCAGATCCGCATCGCCTGCCGCCGGGGGGTTACATCTGAACATGGACTGTTTTAAGCTCGGACGTTCCATCAGATTCTTGACTCCATGCGCCGATGGTCGGCGGGGAATAAAGTTATATAGATGCTTCGGTACGGTTACCCCGCCGCATTTAGCCGTGCCGCAGCACGGCTAAACCAAAGAACAGAAAAAGCAGATCCGCATCGCCTGCCGCCGGGGGGTTACATCTGAACATGGACTGTTTTAAGCTCGGACGTTCCATCAGATTCTTGACTCCATGCGCCGATGGTCGGCGGGGAATAAAGTTATATAGATGCTTCGGTACGGTTACCCCGCCGCGTTTAGCCGTGCCGCAGCACGGCTAAACCAAAGAACAGAAGAAGCAGATCCGTATCCTCCTGACGCCGGGGTGTTACATCAGAACATGGACTGTTTTAAACTCGGACGTTCCATCAGATTCTTGACTTCATGCGCCGGTGTAACCATCCGGCGGCAGATAGATAGGCGGAAGATTCAGTGCAGCGCATATTACAGACTGCTTTTCCGCGCTGCGTTAAGCCGCAAACGGCTCAGCCTGAACAAAGCAGAATAATTGATAATATTTTGATGCAACTGAATGGGTATAGATAGATATGAATCTGCTCTTCTTCATTCTCGGGGTATGAAGTTAAAATCTGCACATACGCCACCCGAGCTCAAAAAACAACGCGGGAGATTGAGGCGGCGCGGGGATGCGGGGATGCGGTGTCGATATCAACAATTATCCCCGACGCGCCGACCCTGCCGTTTGCCATGCTGAATCTTTGCGGCATCTGGCTGACAAAGCGTCGTATTATCACCTCGGCATCAACACCGAGAATGCCGTTTTGCGGTCCTGTCATGCCTATATCGGTGATATAAGCGGTACCGCCGGGCAAAATGCGCTCATCGGCAGTGGGAACATGAGTATGCGTTCCCCAGACCGCAGCCGCTCTGCCGTCAAGGTAATATCCCATTGCTATTTTTTCGGAGGTCGCCTCGGCGTGAAAATCAAGAACGGCAATATCATATTTGCCCGATTCGCGTGCAAAAATGGCGTCCGCCGCCGCAAACGGCGAAAAAAGAGCCTCGTTCATAGACACATTTCCCTGCAGATTCATGCAGAGAACGCGCACGCCGCACGCATTTACGACCACCGAGCCGCTGCCCGGAGCGGCGGGCGGAAAATTATCCGGCCGCAAGAGACACGGCGTATCATCGTAAAGAGTGTAAACATCGCGCCGCCCGAAGGCATGATTGCCTGTGGTTATGACATCGGCACCGGCTTCAAAAAGAGCCTTGACGTCACGCGCGGAAATACCGTGTATATCCGCAGCATTCTCACCGTTGACTATCACAAGACCGGCATCAAGCGATGCCGCCTTACCGCGCAGATTTTTTCTTAAATATTCGACACCGGCGCTTCCGCAAACGTCGCCGATCGCCAGAATACGCAGGCTCATTCGGCATCCTCCGTGGTGCGCCGCACAAGAGCGGCGGCTGGGCGTGCGAGAAGAACAAATATCAGTGCGCCAACGAGCGACTGCGCGAGGTTGAAGGGCATTGATGGAATACCGGAAACAAAATCGTGATATACAACGGCACTTTCATAGAACCAGTATCCGATAACGTTTATGACGGCTGCGCCGCCGAGCGCCGCAAAATTGCGTGCGGAAAACGGCTTGCCGTGACGGTCAAAAAGCAGAACGGCAAGAACGCGCACGCCTATCGTAGCGGGTATCCAGAGCGGATAACTGCCGATGAGGTCGGAAAGTCCCGCTCCAATCGCCGCCGCAGACATTGCGTATGGCAGCGGAAGCGAAACCGCCGCAAGGAATACGAATCCGTCGCCCGCATGGATATACCCCTCGGCAAACGGCATCGGGAGCTTGATAAAGTAGGTCCCACAAAATATAAGCGCGGCAAAAAGTGCGCCGTACGCAAGGTCTTTTATGTGTTTATTGTGCTTCATGACATCACCCATCGGAGCTTTCGATTATAAAAATACCGCCCTTTTTTACCGAAATAAGCGCACAATTGCCTTCTATCTCGTTGCTGACGGCAAACTGGCGCCGGCGTACAAGCGTTGCGTTTTTGAGAGGATAGCGACAGCCCTCTATCGAAACGCCGCGCACCTTTTCATCGGCGGCGATAACAGAGAGATAGCGGTATCCGCTGCGTCCGATAAGAGCGGAACCGCCGCGCAGATAACGCGCGCGGTTTTTACCGTCCGTCATTATCGCGTAAATGCCGTCAAGGGCAAGATCTTCAAGAATATAAAGGCTTGAGAGCGTGTGGTCAAGCCTGCCGCCGAGTCCGCCGATGATCACAATGTCGTCGGCGCCGCGCGAAACGGCGATCTCTACGGCAAGCTGTGTATCTGTATCATCCTTTTCTGCAGGTACGCGGATCGTCTCAACGCCCTCCGACACCTCGCTCTCGGGCATGGAATCGAAATCGCCTACAATAACATCCACGCGGTCGCCGAGAGAGCGCGCGGTAAGATATCCCGAATCGGCAGCTATGCGCAGATCATCTGTCCTGGGGTGCTCGGTTATGCTGTCTGTGCATACCGCGCCGCCCGTGTATATAAAAGCCTTCATTTGCCCTTCCCCCAGAATGGTTTGGATCTGAGTGCCGAATACATGGCAAGGTAGCTCTCGTGCCTCTCGCGCGCAATGTCGCCGGATGCAACCGCGTCAAGCACGGCGCAGCCATCCTCCTTCGTGTGTGTGCAGTCGGCATATCTGCACCCTCCGTAAAACGGGCGGAATTCCCGCATCGTGTCGGGGAGGTCCGAAAGCCCGAAAAAATCAAAGCTTTCAAAGTCAAGAAGCGAAAAGCCCGGGGTGTCGGCAATATATCCCCCGCAGGGGAGCGGGAAAAGCGACGACTGGCGCGTGGTATGTCTGCCGCGCCCGATCTTTTCGCTAACTCCGCCGGTGCGGAGATCAAGCCCCGGAAAAAGCGCGTTCATAAGCGTGGATTTACCGACTCCCGATGCGCCCGCGAATGCCGCCGCCCTGCCGGGCAGCTCTTTGCCTATAAAGGATGAAAGCTCGGATATCCCCTCGCCGGTGGCGCAGGAAAGCGGAAAGACCGAATATCCCGCACGGCGGTATATGCCGGACACACGCGCTGTAAGGTCGCGGTCAAGCTCGCATTTGCCAACCACGATGACCGGCTCGATGCCGTTGTATTCGCATATCGAAATGAGCTTGTCCAGCGTCATAAGCACGGGGGCGGGCTTTGCCGCCGATATTGCGGCAAAAATATAGTCGATATTTGCAAGCGGGGGGCGTATAAGCGCATTGCGGCGGGGACGGATCTCACATATCACCCCGCCGGAGCCGTCGACCGCCCCTTCGCGGGCATCTGCAGCCATTTCGACCGTAACAAAGTCGCCGCAAAGCGGACGGTCAAGACGCGCCCCTGTATTGTACGCGCCTGCCGTACGGCTGTCGGATATTCCCGGCACGCACAGCGAGCCGCGCACGCGGCAGCTCACCCCGACGCCGCTGTCGGTCACGACCGTGTATATACCGCCGACACCGCGGATTATTCTGCCGCCCTGCTTATCTTCATTCATTGACCGTACCGTTTATCTTTCATTCACTCCGAGGTCGGCTGTGTACACGTATTTCACGCTGAAGCCGTTTCCGTCGCCCGGCGTGAGGTCAAGGGTAATTAGCACCCCTCCGCGCAGACTGTTGTTATATTCGAATTTTCCGCCGAGTCCGGGAGACTCAAAGCCTATCGACCCGGCTTTTATGTATACCGTGCCGTCGCGCTCGGTGAGTTTTACATCGCCGGAACCGTCCGACTCGACAACGCAGGCAACACCCGCCACAGAAATACGTTTTCCGTCACTGAGTGCCGACTTTGTATCGTCAAACTCCACAGCATGCTCGAACTCCGTGCCTTGATCGTCACGTATTACATTTTTGACCGACGGTTCACCGCGCACACTGCCCGAGGTAACAAGAGCCTCCGGCGCGCCGTCAAGTGTACGGCTGCCCGACTCTACCTTTGCAACGATTTTTTCGCTGCTTTCGGCGGTGCTGCCGCCGATAAGCCAGAGCCCGCCGAGTGTCTTTCGGTTTCTGATCTCGATGAGTGCGGAATCTCCGCTCATGCCGGTACATCCCGCGCGCGATCCAACTACCTCATTTACTGTCACCGGGGAAAGTTCGCTCTCTGCATCCTGTTCTGCCATCGGAATAAAGCTCCAGCTTATTCCGCGCGTACCGAGAGGAGCCGCAATGGAATCCCATGCGCCGATAAGCGATGAACGGTCGGTGCTGCCCGCCGTAAGATCGCCGGAAAAGACCACAAGATCGGGCTTTTCGGAGTCAAGAAGCGCGGATATGGCGCGTATAGTATACGGATTGTCATCGGGCGAGGCAAGTACGAGCGTGCGGAAGCCCGTTGCACTGTCGGAAACAGAAGCAATTTCGGTCACAATGTCGCCGTTTTTTTCGTTGTCCGCGCTGTAATTGCCGACATTTGAAAGCACAGCGTCAAGATCGGGGACCTTTGCGCCCTGCTTCATTATAACTGCAGCGGCTGCATCGGCGTTGTAATTGGTAAGGAAAAGATCTATCCCCGTCTCGGCTCCGCGCGAGCCGAACGCCTCGATTATAAGGTCGCCGCGGCTGTTGAAATATGTATGGCAGCCATCGGCTCCCACCGAGTAGTATGACTCGACATAGTCGCTCTCCGAAAGCTCGGTATGACCTATAACGATCGCGCCGCCCTCATCATCGGGGTCGCCGAAGCCCACAAGACTTGCTGGAGTCAGCTCGGCATCGTAATCGTACCTTTCGGCAAGCTCGGCAGCAAGGCGGCGCGCCGCCTCATATGCCCATTCGCTGCCTGAATTGTCGCGGTAGACTATCTGTACACGCGTGCGCATGGAAGCCTCGGCTTCCACACCCACTGCGCGATCATTCTGTGATATCATAACCTCGCTGGCGGCAGGAAAAAGACCTATCGCCATTGCCGTGAACATAAGCGCCCCGGCTGCCCTGAATGCAGCTCCCGCCGCGCGGTGCTGCAGCATTTTGTTTGCGGCGGATATCACCACAAGCGCGGCACGCATGGTAAGCGTTGCCGCTTTTCTAAGCAATTTCATGAATAAATGCCTTACCTTTCGGTAAATTGAGCTTTTTGTCTGACCGTTTACGGAATATAGGGATATTCCGTTTCCTCGTTCTCCGGTTCGGTCTCAAACGGGAATTCCGGTTCGGGTCCGGGCTCCTGCTCGTCGGCGGTCGTTTCATCATCGCCGTAGCTCTCGCCGCCGCTGACGGTGAGCATTATAACGGCTTCCCACTCGCGATCGACAAGCTCCTCGGTCCCGCCCGGAGTCTGCTCTATGACAGTCCCCGCCGGGAGGTAGCTGCGCACCTCGGTTATATACCATATCAGCTTTTCGCCGTAAAGAATGCGTTTGGCATCATCCAGCGGCATTCCAACAACGTTCGGAACGGTGAGCGTGGTAAGAGGATTTTCAAATTCCGACCCGCCGCTGACGGTGACGTCAACGGTGATCTCTCCGGCATAGCCGAAGACCACGGTGCCTGCTGCGGTGAGCTGGTCGATGACCGTACCCGCAGGCTCCTCGCTCCTTACGTACCATATGTATCCGATATCCGCGCCGTAAAGACCGACCGCCTCGCGCGCCGCGCCGAGCGTTTTGCCGGTAATTCGCGGCATGGCAAAGCTTACGGGCTGTGCCTCGTATCCCTTTCCGCCGCTGACGGTAAGTATAACGCTTTCGGTGTCGGGGTCGGGAGCGGTCCCGAAGAACGCCCCCGGCGCCTTTCTGCCTTTCGGCGACTGCACAGTCACCGTACCTATTTCCGCATCCGATGAAACAATGCGCGTCTGCGATACGCGCAGACCGAACTCCGCCAGCATTGCCACGGCGTCCGGACGGCTCATACCGGTAACATCGGGAATATATCTCGTATCAAATCCGGGGCCGCCGCTGACGGCAAAACTGACCTCGGTAAGTCCCGGTGCCGCCTCGGTATCCGCTGCGGGACTTTGTGCAAGTACCGTGCCCGCAGGCTTCGGCGAACGCGTATAGACCACAGTGCCGAGCGGCAGCTTGAGCTCGTCAAGCACCGACTTGACCTCAGCCTCACCCTTGCCGATGAAATCCGGCACCTTTACGGGAGAGACCTGCCCCGAAGCCGTGCCGCGGCTCACGTGTATCGTCACATTGCTGCCGGCTATAAGCTCGGAGCCGGGCTGCGGCTCGGTGGTGATAACATATCCCGACGGCACCGCGGCATTAACTTCCTCAACGATAGTTATTTTGAAACCGAGCTCGCGCAGCTCGCTTTTTGCCGTGCGCCAGTCGGTGATGGTATAGTCGGGCATTGTGAGCATACGCGGTCCGAGACTCAGCGTGATATTGACCGTACACGGCACTTTTTTGTGCGCGCCGTCGCCCGGCGACTGCTCCATCGCCGTGCCCCGCGCAATGTCCTCGGAATATTTTTCCTCGAACACGAGTGTGACGTCTCCCGCCGAAAGTCCCTGCTCGGCAAGTGCCTCATTCAGCTTTTCGGCACACAGCGTGCGGTCAAGACCCGAAAAATCGGGGATCTTTACGCCTTTTGTTTTGGTGGACATTCCGCCCACGACCTCATCAAAGGCGTAAAACAGCGAAACTATGCCGACAATGAGCACGGCAAACGCCACGCCGAGGATGATGGGAGTCATTGAATGCGACGGTTTGTTTTCCTCGCGGTTGCGCTTTGAGCGTCTCAATGCCGCAATGCGCGCAGGGCTGTACACCGTTGCCGTAGGATTTTTCTTTATGCGGCGCAGCTCGCGCAGCATATCCGTTGCGCTCTGGTACCGGCGCGCGGGATTCTTTTCCATCGAATAAAGAATAAGCTGTTCAAGCCCGCGCGGTATCTCGGGGTCGATCCTTCGCGGCGGCGTGGGCTTTTCGTGCACCTGCTTGAGCACGACAGATATCGCGCTCTCATCGTCGAACGGCAGCCTGCCGGTCGCCATTTCGTACATCATGACGCCGAGAGAGTAGAGGTCGCTGCGAGCATCGGCAGCGGTATTCTGCGCCTGCTCGGGACTGATATAATAAACGGTGCCGACGGTCTTATCCGATACCGTTGCGGTGTCGGCATCCGGCAGCTTGGCTATTCCGAAATCCATCACCTTTACGGCGCCGTCCTTGAGGAGCATGATGTTCTGCGGCTTTATGTCGCGGTGTATCACGCCCTTTAAGTGCGCGTGCTCAAGCGCCGAAAGGATCTGCTCGGTGTATGTGATTATCTCACGCGGCGGCAGTGTGCCGCGCTTGTCCATATACGCGCGCAGCGACACACCGTCGATATATTCCATTACAAGATATTTGTGCTCCGTTTCCACCGAAACATCGTGTATTGCAACAATGTTGGGGTGCGACAGCATCGACACAGCGCGCGATTCGTTAAGAAACCGCGTTACCGCATCCGGATCGCCCGCGATATCGTCGCGCAGCATTTTTATGGCTACGGTGCGATCCTTCTTCTCATCATGAGCGCGAAAGACTACCGCCATACCGCCGGTGCCGAGCACTTTTTCTATTCTGTACCTGCCGTCAAGCAGGCAGGACACGTATTTTTCGTACGCGTTCCTATCAAACGTTTTTGAATTTTCCATTTTCCTTTTGCCGGGGGACGGCTCTCCGTGTTTTTTTACGGTTTTCCCATACCGACCGATGTCGGATATGTATATGCGTCTGCCCTCGTTTTTTTACAGCTCGGCTATCAGCACAGTAATATTATCGGGTCCGCCTGCGGCATTGGCAAGCTCAACAAGACCCTCCGCTTTTTCGGCGAGAGTGCCGCCGTCACGGACAACGGTGTGGATTATCTCCTCGCTCACGCAGCCCGAAAGACCGTCGGAGCAAAGCAGAAGCCAGCGATTACCGTCCGGGGGGAGCGAAATATCGACCGATCTTATGTCGGGACGCACGGTGTCGTCTATTCCAACGGCGCGTGTGATAACATTGCGCACCGGTGAAACGCGCGCCTCCTCCTCGCTCATCTGACCCATATCCACAAGATGCTGAACATACGAATGGTCATGCGTGAGCTGAGTTATGGCATCGGAGGTGATATCGTACATACGGCTGTCGCCCACATTGACAAAGCAGCCGCCTATGCCCTCGCAAAGAAGCACCGCCACAAGGGTCGTGCCCATTCCGGCAAGCTCCTCGGTGTTTCCGGCAGCGGTACGGACCGCACTGTTCGCGCGCACCGCGCCTCGTTCAAGCGCATGGCGCAGCATGGCGGCGGTCGGAACGTTACTCTCCCCGGCGGGAAGCGCATCGCGCACCGCTTCAACAAACACATCGCGCGCGGTACCGGATGCTGTCGCTCCTCCGGCGTGTCCGCCCATGCCGTCGCAAACAACGCAAAGCGTTGCCGCACCGACTGTGTATATGCCGAAACAGTCCTGATTTTCAACCCGTTTTGAGCCGATGTCGGTTATTCCGTAGCATTTGAATGACATCCCATGACCCCTTTCCTGCCGTGCGGGGCAGATCGCCTCCGGCACGGATCATTATACTCTTTCAAATTGACCCTGATTTTGCGAAATAGTTATAGACGTGCAAATATTATTCCCGCAGGGACTCAGCAGCCTGCATTTCCGTCCGCAGCCGCACGTCTCAGCTGACCGCACGCCGCGTCAATATCCGGTCCAAGTCTGCGGCGGACCGTAGCGCGGATGCCGTGCTCCTCAAGTACTGCGGCAAAGCGGGAGATTTCTCCGCGCTCTGGCGGCATTAGCCCTGTTTCCCGCACCGGATTCACCGGTATGAGGTTGACGTGTATCGGCATATTCGATCCGCCCTGCCGCAGCGAGCGGTTGAGCAGTTCGGAAAGCCGGCGCGCATCGGCGGGAGATGAGTTCTTTCCTTTTATTAATGTATACTCAAACGATATGCGCCGTCCGGTCGAACGGTAATAGTCGCGGCACGCCGCCATGAGCTCTGCTATCGGATATCTGCGGTCGACCGGCATTATTGCCGAACGCGTTTCGTCATCCGGCGCATGAAGCGAGATAGAAAGCGTTATTGGAAGCTCCTCGCCCGCAAGACGGCGTATACCGTCCGCCAGTCCGCAGGTCGAAAGCGAAATATGCCTGTAACCTATGTCAAGTCCGCGCCGGTCGTTGACAATGCGCAAAAACCGAATTACGTTTTCGTAATTGTCAAGCGGCTCGCCGATCCCCATCATCACAATGTTTCCGACCCGCTCGCCGCTTATCGCGCCGACGGCGATCACCTGACCGAGGATCTCTCCCGCAGTAAGGTCGCGCACCCTGCCGCCGATGGTGGAGGCGCAGAAAGCACACCCCATGCGGCAGCCGACCTGAGACGAAACACAGACCGTGTTGCCGTAATGATACCGCATGAGCACGGTCTCAACGCACGCGCCGTCCGCCATGCGGAAAAGGAATTTTTCGGTACCGTCGACCGCCGACACCTGCCGCCGCTCGACCTGCGGAAGATGATACGGAGCCTCGCCGCAGAGCCGTGCAGCCAATGCACGGGGTACGCCCGGCATGGCATCCGGCGCCTTGCCGCGCGCAAGCTGAGTAAATATCTGCCCCGCGCGGTACTTCGGCTCGCCCATTGATATTATCAGAGCCTCAAGCTCATCATAATCATATGAGAGAAGATCTCTTTTTATTATATCGGTAGTTTTTTCTTCGCCAGTCACCATATCGGATCCCCAGTTAAGTTTATTTTTCCGTTATCCGGCGTCCCTTGTCATTTTGCATATGAAGAATCCGTCGCTGCCGAGGGGCATATCGGGTGTGAGCGTCAGCATACCCTCTGCGGCGCGAGTACCGTCCGGAAGTGTGAACGGCGCGGGGTGAAAGTCCGGATGAGACGCAAGAAACGCCCCCACGACCTCTTCGTTTTCGCGCGGCAGCACCGTGCAGGTGGAATACACCAGCACTCCGCCCGGCTTGAGCGCCTCTGCCGATGCCGCAAGTATTCTTCCCTGAAGGTCGGGCAGGTCGGAGGATCCCTCCGGCGTACGGTATCTTATCTCCGGCTTGCGGCGCATGGCTCCGTAGCCGGAGCACGGAACGTCGCAAAGCACACGGTCGAAGCCTTTTTCATCTTCAAACGGCAGAGTAGAATCCCGGCAGACGGCACGGATGATGTCCGCGCCATGCCGCGCGGCGCTTTTTACGATAAGTCCCGCACGGCTCTCGTGAAGCTCGCAGGCGATTATCTCGCCCTTGTTTTCCATGTCAAGCGCAGCCGAAATACTTTTTGTGCCGGGTGCGGCACAGCAATCAAGCACCCGCTCGCCCGGCAGGGCATTCAGTACCCATACGGCAAGCTGTGCAGCCTCGTCCTCGACAAACGCAGTGGGCTGCTCCCCCGTAAGACAGGCGGGAAGTCCCTGCCCCGACACGCGGACGCCCCATGGGGACGCTGCGGTCGGCTCCGCCTCAAAGCCTTCGGCTTCAAGGCTTCGGCAAAGCTCATCGCGCGAGGTGCGCGCGGTATTGACGCGAAGCGTCAGCGGCGGCGGTGCGAGAAACGCGCCGAGCATCGCCTCGGCGCGCGCGGCGCCGTATGCCGAGACAAGCTCGCGGCAGAGCTCCTCGCACACCGAATACTTTACCGAAAGATATTTTATCCCCTTGCCGCGCCGTGCGGGGAGCGGAAATTCCTCTCCCGCCTCCGCGCTGCGCTGATATGCACGCAGCACTGCGTTGACGAATCCGCGCGCCGGATGTCCGGCAAGGGAGACCGTTTCGTTTATCGCCGCATGAGGCGGTATACGGTCCGAAAATGCAAGCTGGTATATTCCGAGACGCAGTATATTCTTCGTCTCCGTGTCGATCTTTGCCGGCGGGCGTGAGGAAAAACGCGCGATGGCATAATCAAGCGTCATACGCCGCTCGGTAACGCCGCGCACAAGATACGCGGCAAGCGCACGGTCGGATTCCGAAAACTCTCCGTCGCGCATGAGCCGGTCCAATAAAAGATTACTCCATCCTCCGCCGTCTATCCGGCAAAGCAGCCCGAGAGCAGCCCGGCGGGCTGTATTTTTTTCGCCGCCGACCTTTTTGCCCTGCGGGGCGGATCTTTTCTTTTTTTCCATACTGCCCTCAGTCGCGGTCGCGTCCGTTCCGCGATGATGCGATCAGAACAAGCCGCAGAAGCTGCAAAAGCGAGCCGGCAAGTGCGGCAAGATAGGTCAGCGCGGCAGCCGTGAGCACTTTTTTTGCGCCCCTCAGCTCCTCATCGGAATATCTGCCGTCCGAGCGGAGCGCCGCCAGTGCGCGGCGGCTCGCATTCAGCTCGACCGGAAGCGTCACCGCCTGAAAAAGCACGGCAAACGAAAATGCAAATATGCCGAGATTCATAAGAAATCCACCGCTTCCCCCATACGAATTGAGGATAAGGCCCAGAAAGAACACCGGCCACGCGAGCTGCGATGCGATATTGCATACGGGAACTATCGCCATTCTGAACTTTATCGGCGCGTACCCCTCGGCATATTGCAGCGCGTGCCCCGCTTCGTGCGCGGCAACGCCCACGGCAGCGATGCTCGGCGTGTTTATCACGCCCGAGGAAAGACTTATCGAATTGCTTCGCGGGTCGTAATGGTCGGTAAGCTCGCCCGCTATCGCCTTGACGGGAACATTGTTGACGCCGCCCGACCGCAGCACGGCATACGCCGCATCGGTTCCCGTAAGTCCCGCGCGGTTGCGGATCTTTGAATATTTCGCGTACGCGACCTTGACCTTTATCTGCGCCCAGAGCGTAATAACGTACGCAATGATTATAAGAATATAAGTCGGATCGAAATAAAAAGGCATTGTTTATCCTCCCCTGAAAGAATAAAATATCAGTTGAGTCTGTCGCCGAGGCTGATCTTTCTGCCGCGTATGAATTCGGCAGCGCTCATTTTTCCCTTGCCCTCGGGAACTATACGGGTGAGAATGAGCGAACCCTCCCCGCAGGCAACGGTTATGCCGCCCTCGCCGTGCACATCAAGCGACGTGACCTCCCCGGGCGCGCCTCCGGCGTTTTCGCCGACACGCGACGCTGCCACCTTGAGAAGCCTGCCGTCGGCAGTATGCGTCACCGCAAGCGGCGCGGGCGAGCACCCGCGCACAAGATCGTGCAGTGCGGCTGCCGGACGTGTGAAATCTATTATACAGTCTTCTTTTTCTATCTTTGCCGCGTATGTCGCGCCCTCTTCCGGCTGCGGCGTGCGCGTGAGAGTTCCGCGGCACAATTCCGAGAGCGTGGCTACGAGCAGTTCTCCGCCCGCCTCCGCCATACGGTCATGCACAGTGCCGAAATCATCCTCGGGACCGATATCCACACGGCAGGTCCTCAGCATATCTCCGGTGTCTATACCCTCGTTCATATACATTGTCGTAATACCGGTAAAGCTTTTTCCGTCTATTATCGCGCGCTGCATCGGGGCAGCACCTCGGTATTCGGGAAGAAGCGAGCCGTGTACGTTTATACAGCCGTATGCGGGAAGCTCAAGCACCTCGGGCGGCAGTATCCTGCCGTATGCGGTGACCACAATAAGATTCGGCGCAAGCGAGCGCAGGCATTCAAGCGACTCGGCGCACCGGAGCGTACGCGGCTGGAACACGGGAATGCCAAGCTCCTCCGCCAGCACCTTTACCGGCGGCGGCGTCAGTTTGTGTCCGCGCCCTGCGGGCTTATCCTCCCGCGTAAAAACGCCCACTATCGCGGCGCCGGCTTCCGCAGCAAAGCCGTGAAGCGCGCGCAGCGATGCGGCGGCAAAGTCCGGCGTACCCATAAACACTATCCTCAGCGGCTCTGCGGGAGCAGCCACGGGAATATTCTTTGCTTTTTTTACATTATCCATTATTCACCTTCCATATACAGCGCGATATCGGTATAGAGCTTGCCGTCAAGGTGATCGGTCTCATGGCAGATGGCGCGTGCCAAAAGCCCCTCGCCGGTGATCTCGACCGGCTCGCCGTCTCTGCCGAGCGCGCGGACCGTGACCTTCATCGGGCGGCGTACCACGCCCAACCTGCCCGGTATCGAAAGGCAGCCCTCCGACCCCTCCTGTTCGCCCGACTCATACACTATTTCGGGATTTATGAGGAATATCGGGTGCCCCTCCTCGACCTCGATAACTACCAGTCTGCGCAGCACACCGACCTGCGGCGCGGCAAGCCCGACACCGTCGGCGGCGTGCATCGTCTCAAGCATATCATCAAGAAGCTGTTTTATCCTCGGTGTCACCCTTTCCACCGGACGGCTCGTCTGCCGCAGTGTCGGGTCATTGTCCGTAATTATCTTTCTTTTTGCCATTTTGTACCTCTACACTCTTTCCGCTCTTATATGTTTGTCGGATTGAAATCTATCACCAGCGTGGGACCGCGCCTTGCCTTGTCGGCAAATTCCGCCCGCAACCGCACAAACATTGCGCGGCTTCTGTCGCACAGCCGGCACTTTATGACCATTCTGATGCGGTATTTGCCGTCCACACGGTAGACCGGAGCCTCAAACGGCCCGAAAGTTATGAGCGGCATATCGCGAAACTCGCCGCTGCCGAGCGTGTGCAGCTTTTCCGCCAGCAGCCTGCCCGCAGCCACCGCCGCCCTCTCGTCGGGAGATGTGACCGTGAGCAGCACTATATCGCAGAACGGCGGAAATGTCAGCGCACGGCGCAGCCTTATCTCGCGCTCGTAAAATGTGTCGTAATCCTGAGCGCAGGCAAGATTTATTATATCGTGCTCGGGATTGTTCGTCTGTATTACAGCCTCGCCCGGCTTTTTGCCGCGTCCCGCCCTTCCTATGACCTGTGTGAGCATGGCAAAGGTGCGTTCCCCGGCGCGGTAATCGTCAAGATAAAGCGACATATCCGCCAGAAGTACCCCGACCAGCGTAACATCGGGAAAATCGTGACCCTTTGTCACCATCTGCGTGCCGAGAAGGATATCCGCCTCGTGACGCCGGAAGCTGCCGAGCATCTTTCCATACGCCTCGCGCGATGATGTCGTATCGGTGTCCATTCTTATAATGCGCGCCTCGGGCAGCATCATTCCAAGCTCCTGCTCCACGCGCTGCGTACCGTAGCCCATGCGTATGAGATGCTCCGAACCGCATTCGGGACACACCCGGGGCAGCGGCATCCGTCTGCCGCACCAGTGGCAGATCAGCTCGCCCTCTCCGTAATTTTCCCCGCGCGTGTGATATGTCATCGATACCGAGCAGCGTGGGCAGCTTATCGCCGTGCCGCAGGACGCGCAGGAGACAAATGTATTGTATCCGCGCCGGTTGAGAAAAAGTATCGACTGCTCGCCGCGCGCATATGTCTCGCAAAGCTTTTCGGCAAGCACTTTTCCTATCGGAGAAAGATTTGCCGACCGCGCCTCGCCGCGCATATCCGCCACCGTAACGGCGGGAAGCTCAGCCCCCCCGTAACGGTGCGTCAGGCGGACGAGCGTATATATTCCGTCGGTCGCCTTTTTGAAGCTTTCCACCGACGGCGTTGCCGAACAGAGCAGCATGAGCGCGTTTGAATGAGCCGCGCGGTATCTTGCAATGTCGCGCGCGTGGTAGCGCGGCGACATATCCGACTTGTATGTGTGCTCCTGCTCCTCGTCAATGATTATCATTCCGAGATTCGTCACCGGAGCGAACACCGCCGAACGCGTGCCCACCGCAAGCGGAGCGGCGCCGCTTCTTATGCGTTCCCATGCGGAATATCTCTCGGCGCGCGAAAGTCCCGAATGCAGTACCGCGACCCGGTCGCCGTAGCGCGTGCAGAATATCCTCACCGTCTGCGGAGTCAGCGCGATCTCGGGCAGAAGCAGAATAACGCCGCGCCCCGCCGCCAGAAGGCTGTCGATAAGCGCAAGCATAACAGCTGTCTTTCCGCTTCCCGTAACGCCGTAAAGCAGCGCGCCGTGCGGTTTTCCGTCCTGCGCGAGCGATATGAGCGCAGAATACGCCGCGCTCTGCTCATCGTTCAGCACAACGGGGGGCTTTTCGTCCCCTCCGCCGTCGGAGCGGACCGCGCCTTCATCCGGTCCCCCCGCTCTTTTTGCCGCAGCATCGGCGGCATCAATAAGGATGCGCCTCACAAGCCCCTTTTTTTCAAGCGCGGCAAGCTTTTGCCGCACGTCTCCCCCCGACAGGGCTTCAAGCTCGGATTCCGGAATGCCGTCCTCGCCCGCTTCCGCGACAGCCGCAAGTATCTTCAGCTGCGCCTCGGAGCGCGGACGCTTTATTGCGGGATGCGTACCGTCGATCACCCGGCGCATTTCATCCGCGGCAAGCGCCGGAGCGCAGGCGCGCAAAGGCGCGTCCGCAGTGCCGGAGGGTCCCAGCTCCTTTATCAGAAAGGGCTGCCTGCCCCGGCAAAGCCTTTCGGCGGCATCCTGCGCTCCCGCGCCGAAGCGGGACGCGAGCGACGATGCCGATGACCTGCCGCGCCTTTTTACAAAGTCAAGCAGAATAAGATCCGCCGGGTCTGTGGCATCGGAATCCACGCGCGCGGTCTCTATCGGGCGCGCAGGATTGGGACGGTAAAAGACCGTAAGCTTTGCAAGCGCGGAGGGCGGAAGCATGGCGTGCACCGCCTCGCCTACCGTACACAGCGTTTTGTCCTTCATGAACAGGCAAAGCCCCAGCATATCCGCGTCAAGTGAAAGCTCGCGCGTTATTATCGCCGCAACGGGCTTCAGCTTATCTTCGGGCGTTTCGGTGGTATCGCGCACCGAAACGCAAAGGGCGAGCGCACGTCTGTTGCCGCTGCCGAACGGTACTCCGAGGAAATCCCCCGGCGCTGCCTGCATTCCCTCCGGTATGCGGTAATCGTATTCACGATCTATCGAAAAGGGCGCGTCAAGCAGATACACGCCGGCATACAAAGGCTTCATTGTCCGACCTTTTTATACGAATCGTTTTTTTCTGTCCGTTTTTGTCAGGCAGCCCGCCATCGGACTGCCGCCGGGGGCGGTTCAGCAATCGCCCATCTTGTCCCAGTCGCCTTCCTCTTCGTAGTCGCCGTCCACCTTGTCGGCAGCGGGACCGTCGGGGAACTTCACCTTCGGCATTTCGCCGTTCTCTACCACCACAGGCTCACCGGCATTCTTTGCCGCCATGTCGCTCGCCTGGTGCGCTGACGCCTGCCCGTTGACGCTTTCGCCGACGGTCATACTTCCGTCGCCCTCACGGTCAACGATAACGTACTCACCGCTCTCGATCTTGTCAATGGCGATCTTCACCGCTTTACGGTCACGGTAATCGGGATTCACGATGGTGTTATCGACCACGCGGTCTGTCTCCTTTATTCCCATTGCCGCTTTTTCGGCAAGATGACGCTCGCGCACATATTCATCGGTGATTATGCGGGCGCATTTTGCGGTCGCGACCGCAAGCTGATATCTGTTGAATTTTCCCTTGGTAAGCTTGTTGATTGTAGGATAAAGCATTTGATACTCCTTAAGTGTATATGAAAATTTAATTATTACCTGATTTTTCTCCGACGCGCCGCGTTATTCGGCATCGTCGTAATCATCATCGTCGCCGCCGAGACGGTTTGCGATGGTCTCCGCCTGCACGGCGGAAAGTATAACATGGTCGGAATCCGTGATTATTACGGCGCGCGTGCGTCTGCCGCAGGAGACATCTATCACCCTGCCCTCCTCGCGGGCATCCTGCACGAGCCTCTTCACCGGAGCGGAATCGGGGCTTACCAGTGCCACGACCCTGTCTGCCGCCACGATGTTGCCGTACCCTATGCTTATGAACTTCATGTGATTGACCTTCTTTCTCGATTTCACCGCCCGGCGGGCGTGTCATTCAATATTCTGTATCTGTTCGCGGACCTTTTCGGTCTCGTTTTTAAGCTCCACGCCCACAGAGGCAATGGCAGCGTTCTGGCACTTTGAGCAAATCGTATTGATCTCGCGGTTGACCTCCTGAAGCTGGAAGTCGAATTTGCGCCCGACCGGTACCGTTTCCTCCATCATGGCGCGCAGTGCCGAAAGATGCGAGCGCAGCCGCACAAGCTCCTCGTCTATCGCAAGCCTGTCGGCAGCTATGGCGCATTCGGTAAGGATTCTGCCCTCGTCCGGCTCGATACCCGCTTCCGCCGTGAGCGCGCGTATGCGCGCGGTGATTTTTTCCCTGAGAGACGCGGAGCTTTCTTCCGACATTCCCTCGATCCGGTCAACGAGCGAGCTTATCTTTTCAAGCTTTCCGGCAATGTCGGCGCGCAGGTTTTCGCCCTCCCGCGTGCGGCTTGCCACAAATTCCTCAAGCGCCGCAGAAAGCACCGGCTCAACCGCCGCCCATTCCTCCTCGGCTTCGTTTTCATCATCTGCGGCAGCCGGTACGATGATACCGGGTGCGGCTGCGACCTTTGTAACGGTAATGTCATCGGCAAGCCCGAATCTGTCACGCAGCTCGGAAAGAAGCGAAATGTACGCCTCCGCCGCATCGTGGTCGAGCTTCATGGGCGGCGCGGCGGCCGCTTTGCCCTCCCACATCCTTGCGACCGTGATGATCATATCCACCTTGCCGCGGTTCACCCCCGCGCCCGTCACGACCGAGCGCACGCGGGCTTCGTAGGCGGCAAGCACTTTGGGAAGCTTGACTCCAAGGTCAAGATATCTGTTGTTGACCGACCTTATTTCGACCGTAACGGTCCTCTTTTGGTTTTCGACCTCAACGCATTTGCGGCAGTACGCCGTCATGCTTCTGAACATACGCGGTCCCCTCTTTTCGGCTTATTTTTTCGCATATATATTTATTATAATATAATTTAATTGATTTGTCAATACCGCGCGTGCGCGAGCCTGCCGCCATGTAGGAAATATATGTTAACATTCGATTAAATTTCGCCTGCGCGGTGTTTTTTTTGCCGCAGAGATTGACGGCGGCGGCACGCTGTGGTATACTTTTGATACACACTGAAAACAGTTGAAAGGCACATCCGGTATCCGAAAATGAACGATAAAATACTCCCTGCGCGTCCCATATGGCTGTCGGACGGCGGCAAAGCCGACGAATACGCCGAATTCCGCGCCGATTTTGAAGCCCTCGTGGGCTTTTCATACAGCCTTCTCGTAGCGGCGGACTCTGAATACAATGTTTTCTGCGACGGTGCGCTCGTCTCCTTCGGCCAGTACGGGGACTATCCCGGCAGGCTCGTATACGACAACGTTTCGATCCCCTCCGCACCCGGCGCGCACACCCTGCACATCGTTTCGTGGCACTGGGGCGTGGATTCCTTCACTCACAAAAAACGTCCGGCTCACATGGTTTTTCTCCTTCGCCGCAATGACGGCGAGGTCATTCTCGCGTCCTCTCCCGACACTCCGTCAAGACGTGCGCCGGGTTATGTTCCGTATAAAAATCATACTATCACTTCACAGCTCGGTCTCATGTGCGAATACAGCGCACCGCTTGCCGATGAGATGGCAAACGCGCCCTTTTTGCCCTCCGCTCCCGCCGAGGTCGGAACTTCCGACGGTTCATTTGAGTTTATTCCGCGTCCCATTTCGCGCTGCGTCATGCGTGATGACACGCCGATGACGGTGATAAAGCGCGGATTTTACAAATTCACCGACTCATCCGGCGACATGGGGCTTATGCTTGACAAGGCGTCAAAGTGGGTCCCGCGCAGCGAAGCGGACGGTTGCCTTTTTGTTTCCGACGTCGGAGCCGAGGAGACGGGATTTATAAAATTCTTACTTAAAACGACCAAACGCTGCAATGTTTACATAAGCTGGGGCGAGCACCTCACGGAGGACGGCATGACGCCGCGCGCCGCCATTCACTCCCGCCGTTTTGTCTATTTCTGCGAGGCGCGCGCCGGAGAAAATATGCGCATCGAATCGCTGCGCCGCATCGGCTGCCGCTACCTTGCGCTGTTCTGTTCCGACCCCGATGCCGAGATCTCATACCTCGGTCTTGTCCCCACGCGCTACCCCGTGGAACGCGCCGATGTCACCCTTCGCCCCGATGCCGACCGCCGTCTTTATGACTGCGCCGTGCGCACTCTTGAGCTTTGCATGCACGAGCATTACGAGGACTGTCCGTGGCGCGAGCAATCGCTTTACACTCTTGATTCGCGCACTCAGATGCGCTGCGGCTACCTTGTTTTCCGCGGCGGAAATGCCGGTTTTGCCCGTGCAAGTCTTGATCTTATCTCCCGCAGCGAACGCCCGGACGGTCTGCTTTCCATCTGCGCGCCGGCGGGGCTTGACCGTCCCATTCCCTGCTACTCGCTCGCCTACATCCTCCAGATGAAGGAATACGCCGTTTTTTCGGGCGACATTGGCTTCATAGCCGAAAAAATGCCCCTTCTTGAGCGCATTATGAGCGTTTTTTCCGCCCGCCGTGCGCCCGAACACAGCGGAGCGCTGCGCCGTTTTCCCGACCGTCTCGGTTACTGGAATTTCTACGAGTGGGCAAAAACTCTCGAAGGCTCATCGGTGCACCGCGACACGCCCGACGACGCTCTGCCCGCCGAAGCGCCTCTCACAGCCTTTTTCGCGCTTGCGGCGGCAGACATGGCTGAGCTTTACGCCCGTCTTGCCGCGCACGGCGGCAGTTCCGATGATCCCGGATATTCCGCTCGCGCCCGCTTCTACGCGTCGCTGGCAGACGAGGCTTCCCGCGCGATCACCGATGTATTCTTCGATCGTCGCGCCGGATTCTTCCGCACCTTCACCGATCGCTCCGACGCCCCCTTCTCGGTCCTCACGCAGGCTCTTTGTCTCCTTGCCGGCGCCGCTCCCGGTGAAGATATTTCCCGCGCTCTTGCCGCCGTTGCCGACAACCGCGCCGCCGATGGAGACGACTGCTCCGCCGGACTCATTCCCGCAACTCTCTCCTCCGCGCCTTTCCGCTATGATGCCGTCATGCGTCTCTCGTCCCCGGGCGACGGTTTTGCCGCGCGGCTCTTTGCCGATTTCCGCCGAGGCGGTGAATATATGCTCTCAAACGGCGCCACGACTCTCTGGGAAACGATAAAAGGAGCCGCTGATTTCGGCGGCGCGGGCAGTCTCTGCCACGGCTGGTCTTCTTTTTTGGTCTCGGGTGACGTTTGTGCAGATTCTTAACTGCATACCCCGAGAATGAAGAAAAGCAGCTCCTGATCTTCCTGCTACCATGCAGTCACATCAGAACATTTTCTTTAACCTTCGGGTGACGTTTGTGCAGATTCTTAACTGCATACCCCGAGAATGAAGAAGAGCAGGTTCAGATCTTCCTGTCGCCGGATAGTTACATCAGAACATTATCTTTTTTAATCTCGGGTGGTGTTTGTGCGGATTTTTAACTGCATACCCCGAGAATGAAGAAGCGCAGATTCATATCTTTCTATACCCCTTCAGTTACATCAAAACATTATCAATTATTCTACTTTGTTCGGGCTAAGCCGATTCACGGCTTAGCCCGAAATATATGCATATCCGATTCCCCATGTTCCGATGTAACGGCAGAAAGACAGGCGGGGAATTCGGTGTGTCATATATTTTACAGCCCGCTTTTCACGCCCAATGTATGCGTTTCCGCCCCCATGTTCCGATGTGTATGCATGGCGGCGGGAAGATATGAACCTGCTTTTCTGTTCTTTGGTTTAGCTGTGCTGTGGCACGGCTAAACGCGGCGGGGTATGAAGTTATGAATCTGCACAAACGTCACCCGAAGGTTAAAGAAAATGTTCTGATGTGACTGCATGGCAGCAGGAAGATCAGAATCTGCTTTTCTTCACCATCGGGGTATGCGGCTCGGAATCTGCACAAACACCACCCGAGTTCGGGCGGGAAATTCAGCGCGGTGTAAATGGTGCAGTCCGGTTATCCCGCCGCGCTAAGCCGCTTTGCGGCTTAGCCTGAACGATGTAGAGTAATTGATAATGTTCTGATGTAACTATCCGGCGACAGGAAGATCAGGATCTGCTCTTCTTCATTCTCGGGGTATGCAGCTCTGAATCCGATGAAACGTCACCCGAGTTTAAAGAACGCCACCCGAGTCCAAAAAAATTTACATCTCATTACAGATAATGATTGATTCCGGTGCCGTGGGGTGGTAAAATAATATAACCGTATAACTATCGCAGCGGTGGCGCCTCAGCCGTTGCGTTTTGTTTCACCGCAGCGGGTCCGGATATTTCCGCCCGCCACACGAAAGGAAGTTTCAATTGAATTATAATTACAACCCCGACAATGCCGTCACCCGCGACGACATGAAGCGCATCGAGGACGCGGCGCGCCGCCGCAGCGCCCCGAGACGTTCGCCGGCAGATAAGGACACCTCGGAGCATGATTTTCACACGATCCTCACCGTTCTTGTCTGGCCGCTTTTCACCCTCTACCTTGAGCTTGTGCTGCGGCTTTTGCTTTTCGGAAAGATCAGCGGCAGACAGTTTGCATATTCTGTGCTGTTCTCCTTCTCGGCAGGGCTGCTCTTTGCCGTTCTGACCTCTCTTTTCTCAAAAAAGGTCAATTATATCCTCACGCTTGTGATATCCGGCTTTCTCAGCGTCTATTTCGGCGTGCAGCTTATATATTACAAGTTCTTCTCCGGCTTTTTCTACTGGGACCTCATGAGCGAAGCGGGCAACGTAACCGGCTTCTGGCGTGAGACTCTCGGTACTATTTTTTCAAACTGGTACGGAGTGATACTCATCCTTCTGCCCTTTGTGCTGTATTGCATATTCGGCAGAAAGCACCTCCCCGCAGAGCAGTCCGACTGGGGACTTCGCGGCGTTACCCTTGGTATCGCCTTTCTGCTTTTCCTCGGCGGGCGCGGCTTTGTTTCCTTCCATAAGGACGATTATGACGACAATTTCTATTACAGCTATGGCTACAATCCGACCGAAGCGGCAACGCGCTTCGGCGTTCTTACCGAATTCCGCCTTGATACCAAGTATGCCCTCTTCGGCGTGCCGTCGCACCCAAGCGACGGCGAGTACAGCGATATAACGACCGTTGACCCGGACAATGTCTTTATACGCGACACCACCGCCCCAGTCACCGATCCCCCGACGCCCGGCACGAGCGGAGACACTCCCGAAACCACCGAGGAACCGCCGAAGCCGGTCGACACAAGCCCCAACGTGCTTGACATCGACTTTGACGCGCTTATAGCGAATGCTCCGACGGCAGAAATCAGGAACGCGCACACATTCTTCAAAAACCGCACTCCCACCAACAAAAACGAATACACCGGGCTCTTCAAGGGCAAAAACCTCATTCTCATGACGGTCGAGGCATGGGCGCCGGCTGCAATTGATGAAAAGCTGACCCCCACGCTCTGGAAGATGAAAAACGAGGGCTTCGTTTTTGATAATTATTATTGCTCCAATTGGGGCGGCAGCACTGCCACCGGCGAGTATGCGGTGCTCTCGGGGAACTTCTACACAAGCTCAAGCTGCCTCAGATACAGTGCCGACACGCTTATGAAGTTTGCTCCCGGCAATATGTTCCGTGCGATAGGCTACAAGACCTACGGCTTCCACAATCACACCTACACCTATTACAGCCGCGACAAGTCGCACCCGAACATGGGGTACACCTGGTACGGCATCGGCAACTGGGATAAATCAAGTCTCTTTACGAACCAGTGGCCCAAGTCCGACCGCGAGCTTGCCGTAAACACACTTGATTATATTACGGCAGACGCGCCCTTTCACATCTACTATATGACGGTCAGCGGGCATGCCCTCCAGACATGGGGCGGCAATGACAACGCACCGAAGCACCGCGCCACGGTCATGGCTGCCGGACTCAACTACACCGACCAGAACGCGCTTTCATACATTGCCGCGCAGTATGAGGTCGAGCTGATGGTCAAGACCCTCATTGAAGATCTTGACCGTAAGGGCATTCTTGAGGACACCGTGTTCGTCATGGCTCCCGACCACTATCCCTATCAGATATCCGAGAATGCCGACGAGACCTACTCGGCACTTTCCGACCTCTACAAAATACCGCTCACCGCCAATCCCTCCGACATCGAGGGCAACTTTGACCTTTACCGCGCGCCGCTCATCATCTGGTCGGCGTCAATGAAGAAGCCGGTCAAGGTCGAAAAGGTCTGCTCCGCCATCGACATCATGCCCACGGTCTACAACCTTTTCGGCATGAATTACGATTCCCGACTCATCACGGGGCGCGACATCCTCTCGGATGCCGACGGCTTTGTGCCGCTCAACTGCAACGGCGCAGGCGGTTCATGGCACTGGATAACCGATTTCGGCTCCTACAACACAAAAACCAAAAAGTTCACTCCCGCTCCCGGCGTGACCGTGAACGATAGCCAGCTCAGCGGATATATCAGATCCAATAACAACACCAGTAACCTCCTTCAGAAATACTCAAAATACATCCTCAATGAGGATTACTACCGGATGGTCTTTCCGAACGGCTGAGGAACGTCATTATGAAATACGCTCTTATAGGTTGCGGCAGGATCGCACCGAACCATATAAAAGCAGCCATGGCTGCCGCCGGCAGGGGACTTGAGATATCGGCGATATGCGACATTGTGCCCGAAAAGGCGGAAGCTCTTGCCGCACGGTTCGATCTTGACAGCGTGCCTCGCTACACCGACCACAAAAAAATGCTCGCCGAGGTCGCGCCCGAGCTTGTTGCCGTAGCGACCGAAAGCGGCTCCCACGCCGCCGTTGCGCTTGACTGTATTGCGGCAGGCAGCAATGTGATAATAGAAAAGCCGATAGCTCTTTCGCTCTCCGACGCGCGGCGCGTTATCGCCGCCGCGGATGTAGCCGGCGTTACCGTATGCACCAACCACCAGAACCGCTTCAACCGCTCGGTCATTGCCGTGCGCGAGGCGATAGATTCCGGCAGCATGGGCAGGCTGCTTCACGGCAGTGTTCACGTAATATGGGGACGCGACCGCGACTATTACGCCTCCGGCGACTGGCGCGGCACATGGAAGGACGACGGCGGCGCGCTGATGAACCAATGCATTCACGGCATTGACCTTCTCTGCTGGCTCATGGGCGGCAGACCCTCCGAGGTCACTGCAATGACGGCGCGTATGAACCACAGTTACATCGAAGCCGAGGATGTCGGCATGGCGTTGCTCCGTTTCCCCAACGGTGCGCTCGGCATGGTCGAGGGCACTGTGAACACCTACCGCGCCGACATGGAAGAAACGCTCTTTCTGTTCGGCTCCGACGGCACCGTAAAGCTCGGCGGCAAAGCCGCAAACCGCGTTGATTTCTGGCACATTGCCGGCGACAACCGCGATGCAGCCGCGGTAAACGACGAATCGGAGGCTGCCCTCCCCGACGTATACGGGCGCGGGCACGTTCCGCTTTATGCCGATGTGGTGGATGCCATCCTGGCTCACCGCCCGCCGCGCGTCACCGCTCTTGACGGCATGGGTGCGCTTGAGGTAGTTCTTGCCATATACAAGTCTGCCGCCGAGGGCAGAACGGTGAAGCTGCCTCTCCTTGATTGTTCAACTATGGATTTTTATGGGAGATTTGACCATATTGAGTGATTCGCATAGTCGGAGAACCCTCAAAAGGCGCGCAATTATTGAAAATAATCAAAAATGTAAATTTAATTTTAACACATTCTATTGACAAGCCGCCTTTTTCGCTGTATAATATATCCGCGAGCTAAAAAAAGACTTCGCGTAATTACGGAAAGAGGTATCTCATGTACACTGACAAGACCCTGGTCTGCAAGGAATGCGGACAAGAATTCACCTTCACTGCCAGCGAGCAGGAATTTTACGCCGAAAAGGGCTTCACCAACGAGCCCCAGCGCTGCAAAGAATGCCGCGCAAAGCGTAAAAATGCCGCACACAACGGCACACGCCAGATGTTTGACGCTGTCTGCGCAGAATGCGGAAAGCCCTGCAAGGTTCCCTTCGAGCCGCGCACCGACCGTCCCGTTTACTGCAGCGACTGCTTCAGAAATAAACAGCAGTGATTCATTCCGGAACGGAGCCGGACCGCATTGCGGTCCGGCTCCGTTTTTTTAGGCTCGGGTGGCGTTTGAAGAAACGCCACCCGAGCCTAAAAACAATTGACTTTTGGGTGACGGGGTGATATAATATACAGGTAATACAATCACCCTCATCGGAAAGGAACCGAATTTATGAAAAAAACACATTTCCGCCTGCTTCTCATTCTGCTGGCAGCCGTCATGCTTATAGCCCCGCTCTCCACGGCGTGCAGCGGCGGCAGCGATACTCCTGCCGGATCGACCGACGCCGGCACGACCGAAGCTCCCGCGCCGACCGAGCTTGTGCTCATCGGCGGCGACACGGTATACAACATAATACGCAGTGCATACGAAAGTGAGATAGTTCTCGGCGGCGTCAAGGAACTGCGCCAGACGCTTTCAAAGCTCTACGGCGACACATGGCAGGGTCTTATTACCGAAGACTGGGAGCAGGGCGTAGGCAAAAACGATATAATCGACAACGACAATGCCGAGATCCTTATCGGTCTTACCAACCGCCGCGAGAGCCACACGGTTTACGACACTCTCGGCAATGAGGAATATGCCATTCGCGTTGTCGGAAAAAAGCTTGTCATAGTCGGCAACGACGAATATTCCACCGTTCAGGCGATCGACGCCTTTATAGAGCAGTACCTTGTCAACGCCTCGGCTGAAAAGAAGCTGACGGTTCCCGCATCTCTTGACATAAAGGAAGCAGCCCCCCTCCGCAAAGTGGCGATAAACCGCGAGGCTCAGTACCGCATAATGACATGGAACCTCGGCTGCGAGGTCGGAAAGGTAGAGGACGCTTATGAGGTCATGCTGAAATACCTTCCCGATATACTCTCCCTTCAGGAATGCAACAAGGCGATACATACAAAGCTCATAGATACGCTGCCCGACTTTTACCGCGTATCCACAGAGTTTCACTCAAACGGCAAGACGTATGTCTACACACCGATAATCTACAACTCCGAGGTGCTTGCCCTCAAGGACGCGGGTGCCGAATGGCTGCGCGACAGATACACCGGGACAAATACAAAATCGGTAGCATGGGCAGTGTTTGAGGGCAAGGACGGCACGCCGTTTGCGGTGATCGACTTTCACGGAGCAGTCTGCTCCAACGCCTACAAGGGCTTTGAAAACTACACAAAGGCACAGCTCAACGAGCAGTCCGACGTATGGCGCACCGGAAACGTAAAACAGGTAATGGAGATACGCGACCGCATAAACGCAAAATACGGCGCGATCCCGCTTATGGTCAACGGCGACTGCAACTTTACGACATCGCACAGTCAGTATAAATACCTCACGGAAGAAAAGGGAATGTACGATGCCGAATTCACCGCCCGTCTCGGCACGGTCACCGGCTACAAGACCTACTTTGATTACGGAACACCCATCAAGAAGGGTCCCAGCATCGACCACATTTTCGGCATAGACGGCATTGATTTTGTCGAGCACTATATCGTGCGTGACAAAGAGGTCCTCACCGCATCCGACCACTGCCCGGTCTATGTTGATTTCAACCCCAAAAAGCCGTAAATCCGGGTCAAAATACCGAAATACCGATCTTCATTCCGGCGTTTGGCGCTCTTACCGCCCGAATGAAACCCAATCACAACAAGAAAAAGAAAGGCAGTCATAAAAATGAACAAAACCTTTGCGCGCTGCGCCGCGCTTCTTCTGACGCTCATAATGCTGCTTTCCGCGGCGCTCACGGCGTGTAAAAAGAACGACACCCCCGCCGGCAGCTCGGATGTCCCCGCGACAGAGCCGCCCGCCCCCGCCGAGCTTGTGCTTTTCGGCGGCAGCGAGACATACAACATCTACCGCGGCTCCTACGCAAACGAACCGGTGCTCAACGCGGTAAAAAAGCTGCGCAAAGCCGTTGCCGACCGTTTCGGCGACTCATGGCAGGGTCTTATTACCGAGGACTGGGAACAGGGCATCGGCAAAAATGACATAATCGACCGTGACGGCGCAGAGATCCTTATAGGTCTCACTAACCGCCGCGAGAGCCACACCGTTTACGAAACTCTCGGCGAGAATGAATACGTCATCCGCGCCGTGGGCAAAAAGCTCGTCATTGTCGGCAGCGATGATTACGCCACCGTTCAGGCAGTGCAGCTGTTCATAGATAATTATATCGTCAACTCCGACAGCAAAACGCTGTCGGTATCGGCAGATGTAAATGTCGCCGGCACGGCATCCCTGCGCAAAATACCGATAAACGGCGAAGCGAACTACCGCCTTATGACATACAACCTCGGCGGCGGAGTCGGCAATGCCGACGATGCGGTAGAGCTCATGCTGCGCTATCTGCCCGATATATATTCGCTTCAGGAATGCAGCAAAAAGATACATACCGGTATAATCGCAAGCCTGCCTGAGTACTACAAAACCGCAAACAAGCTACACGCGGACGGTTCGACATATGTCTACACGCCGATAATCTACAACACAAAAGTGCTTACGCTCAAAGAGTCCGGCGTTGAATGGCTGCGTGACAGATACACGGGAACGAACACAAAATCCCTCGCATGGGCTGTGTTTGAGGACCGCGACGGCGATGTGTTTGCGCTGATAAACTTCCACGGAGCCGTGTGCTTCAATACCTATAAGGGCTTTGAAAATTATACGGCTGCAGAGCTCGGACGTCAGGTAAACGAATGGCGTAAGGGCAACGCGCGCCAGCTTCTTGAGGTACGCGACCGCATAACCGAAAAGTACGGCGCGATACCGCTCATGATGAACGGCGACTGCAACTTCAACGCCTCCTCGGAAGCGTACAAGATACTCACCGCCGGCGGAATGAAGGACGCCGAATTCACCGCGCGCCTTGACAAGGTGACCGGGTACAAGACCTACTTTCCGTACGGTTCGGCATCGGTGCAGTCCGGCGCGAGCATAGACCACATTTTCGGTATCAACGGAATTGATTTTGTCGTGCATAACATCGTGCGTGATCCTTTGGTGCTCACCGCATCGGATCACTGCCCGGTCTATGTCGATTTCAACCCGAAAAAATAAAAAACGATGGGATGGTATCAAGCCTTTGACCGCTTGACATCAACTCAAAAAAACGCTCCGGCGCTGCCGGGGCGTTTTTTTGTTTTGATACCCGATGAGACTCGATGAGACTGTTTTTGCCCATCAAGGCGGTATAATTCCTCACAGAGGGGCGGAAAAGCCTCGTATTTCACGAAAGGAAAACAGTATCATGACGGAATTCAACAAGACCGATATCGGTACCGACGGCGCACCGCGCGGCGATATTTTTTTCGCATCGGTATTTTCGTCGATTTGTTCGGCTCTCGGTAGGATAAACGCGGCTGTTGCCGCAGCGGAATCCGCCACTGCGCGCGCAAATGAGGCTGCCGATTGTCTGAGAACGCTCAAGGAGGACACCGCATATGCCGCCGCGCGGGCGGGAATGGCGGCAGGCGCGGCTGCCGATGCCACAGATGCGGCAAACGAAGTCTGCCGCTCGCTTGACGCCCTGCGCAATGCCGCCGTCTGACGCGCGGCATGATGTGTCGTTTCATGGCGGATCCCTCTTTCCGGCATATACTGTTATCGGGACCTGTAAAAAACGAAAGGATGGCACAGAGCTATGAAAATTATCGAACACTACATAACGGAAAACACCTGCTATAAGCTTGGCAAGCCAATGCAGGCGCGTGGGATCATGCTTCACAGCATCGGCACGCCGCAGCCGAATGCCGAAGTATTTGCGGTAAGGTGGAACGATCCCGCAAAGGAAGTCGCGGTACACGGGTTCATCGACGGCAACACGGGCGCGGTATGGCAGTTCCTGCCGTGGGACATCTGCGGCTGGCACGCGGGCGGCGCGGCGAATCTCACCCACATCGGCGTTGAGATGGGCGAGCCGGACTGCATCCGCTACAAGCCGTCGAGCGCAACCTTCACGGTCAAGGACACCGACCGCGCGGCTGCCGTCGCGTGTGCGCTGCGTACATACAATGCGGCGGTCGAGCTGTTCGCTTATCTCTGCGAGAAGTTCGGTCTTGACCCGACAGCCGACGGCGTTATCATCGGTCACGCCGAGGGTCACGCGCGGGGCATCGCCTCAAACCACGGCGACCCGGAACACCTCTGGCGTCAGCTCGGCATGGATAAGACCATGGACGGCTTCCGCCGTGACGTGGCGGCAAAGCTCGGCAAGGTCGCGCCAACGCCCGAACCGGTGCAGGGCGGGACTATTTACACCGTCCGCGCGGGCGACACGCTCTCCGGCATCGGTGCGCGCTTCGGCGTGGACTGGCGCACGCTCGTGACTGCGAACGGCATTATAGACCCGAGCCTCATCTACCCCGGGCAGCGGCTGACCATCCCGGGAGCCGGGGCTGTGACCTACACGGTCAAGCCCGGTGACAGTCTGTGGCGGATCGCAAAAGAGTACCTCGGCGCGGGCATCCGCTACGGCGAGATCGTGCGTGCCAACGGCATGACCGAGGCGGCGATCTATCCCGGCGACGTGCTCATCATCCCGCGGAGGTGAGAGGATGGAGACCGAAGACATCGCCGTAAAGCTCGAAGCCGTGGACAGCCGGTCGCGGTCGAACACCCACCGCATAGACGCTCTTGAGCGCCATCAGGCGGAGCACGAAAAGATGCTGAACACCATTGCCTTGATCGCGCAGCGGCAGGACACGATGGATGTGGACATCAAGGAGATAAAGACAGACGTCAAGAGCCTTGCCGCCAAGCCCGCGCGCCGCTGGGAGATGGTAGTGGACAAGATCATACTTGCCCTTGCCGCCGGGCTTGCGGCGTACATACTTGCACGTTTGGGGATGTAGATCCCCGGAAAGGAAAGGTAATAAAGATGAAAAAAGAAAAGCTCGTCCGCTGGCTGAAGGCAGCCGGCATACGCGCCGTGAAGACGGTGGCACAGACCGCCGTGGCGACCATCGGGACCTCCGCCGTGCTCGGCGACGTCAACTGGCTCGCCGTCGCTTCCGCCTCCGCCCTCGCCGGCATACTTTCGATGCTCACCAGCCTCGCAGGATTGCCGGAATGTCCGGACTGCGACAAGAAGAAAAAAGAGGAATAAACTGTGCCGGCTGTCGCGCAAATGCGCGACAGCCGGTCTTGCTTGTTCTTTTGTCCGGCGCCGCCGCACCAATGCGGCAGCCGGCAGAGAGCGGCGGACGGGAACCTTCAATCACGAAAACGGGCGGCGTTTTACCGGATTGCCGTTAAAAACATCGGATGATCCGACAGCAGCAGCCACGTTTTTGGGACTGCCGCGCCGATGCGAGGCAGTCCCTTACGTCCCCGTTTTTTTCAGCTCATGCCGACTGTTCCCTTTTCATTCACATCCGCAGGCGGTATCAGCCGCAACCGCAGCCGCAGCCGCAGCCGCTTCCGCCGCGCTCGGTCCCGCCGCAGCCGCAGCCGCAGCCGTTTGACAGGCTGGCAAGCACGATAAGGGCGATGATTATCCAGATGAGGCATTCGTTGTTCTCAAAAAAGTTGCAAAGGCAGTTCATAACATACCCTCCTTGTTTTTTTCGGGCGGCTTTTTGCCGTCCTCACTATTATATTATGCCATGCCCGCGCAAAATGTGACACGGGACGACAAATATCTGCCGTCCCGTGGGTTTTATATTCAGTTCACACTGTCGTCAAATGGGATGATGCGTCCCTGCCTGTCAGCCTCGAACGCCGCCTCTATTATACGGAGGTCACGGCGCATCTGGGCGTGAGACACGAGCTGCGGCTCCTTGCCGTCAATTGCGCGCGTAAAGTTGCGGTAAAAATCGTGAACATCCGATTCGGGACGCTCAAGCCAACTCTCATCGACTGTTTTTTCATCGCGCGGCGCCATTGTTTTGGTAAGCCCCGCCGATGTAACGACCGGCTTTACATCGTCCTCATGCCACTCGCGGCAGGTCACAATACGCGTGCGGTCGCGCCAGTCGTTCACCTCGGCGCTGCCGCGTCTGCCCGTCATGTAAAAGCGGGGCAGGCTGATGAAATGTGATGTGCCCACTTCGATACGGGCGTCAAGACCGCCCTCAAAGTAAAGATCAAGCTTGAAGCCGTCATCGACCTCATCGTTTGTTATATGCTCAAGACGGCAGAAAATGCTTTCTATTTTGCGGTCATAAACAATTCCGAGCATCTGGTCGATAAGATGAATGCCCCAGTCATAAAGCATTCCGCCGCCATGCTCCTTTTTGCCTCTCCAGTCGCCGGGAATACCGCGCGAGCCCTGATAGCGCGACTCAACGCCGAAAACATCGCCGAGCACGCCCGAGGCGTATACCTGCTTCATCATCAGGTAGTCAACGTCAAAGCGGCGGTTCTGATGCACCGTAAAGAGCCGCCCGCACTCATCGGCGACCGCAAGCACCGAGTCAAGCTCGGCAAGCGACAGCGTTACCGGCTTTTCCGAGATCACGTGTTTTCCCGCGCGAAGCGCCTGTATGGCAAGCGGAGCGTGCAGCTCGTTGGGCACGGCAATAGTGACAAAATCCACCTTCGGATCGGCGAGCACCGCCTCATACGAAGGGTATGCATAGATACCGTTCTCGCGCGCGAGCTCGCATCTTTCGGGCTTTATATCGTAAATACCTGTGAGGTATGCAACATCGCTTTCAAGCAGGTGACGTGTATGCCAGCCGCCCATTCCGCCGTAGCCGATAACGGCACAGCCTTTTTTACCGTTTGTTTTTTTAATCTCGGAATCAGACATTTCAGTTTTCCTTTCGGGCGGCGTCACGCCGCGCCAATGTTCTTTACCTTAGATACATTATAAGACAATTTATGCTGAATTTCAAGACAAAAGTGGGCTTTTTCGGGACAAAAATTGTCATTGAACATATGACGCGGCTGATTTTGGAGCAACAGCGCCGATCAGACGCCCGCGCGAAGCGCGTCGGAAAATCCTATACGGTCGAGCATGAAGCAGTAAAGACCCGCAAAAGCGTCAAGCTCCGGCTCCTCTGCGGCGGCTGCCGATGCGATATCGGCAAATGTGCAGCGGTTCTTTTTTGCCAGCTCCTCGAGACGGCGGTTCAGCTCGGCGGGGCGTACTTCCTCATCTCCGCAGACCGACACCACGACTATCTCACAATGCAGACGGCGGCGCAGCTCAGTTATCAGCCTGCCGTATGCGTCAACTATCTCGGAGACGCTGTGAAGACCGCGGATAAGGTCGGTCTCGCCGAGGTTCAGCAGCACCTTTGAAGGCTCAAGCGGGATGACGCACTCGGCTGCCACCGCAGGGGCGTCAAACACCGAAAGCTCGTAAAAGCTGCGGTTATAGATATTGCGGTCGATGCCGAACGCCTGTTTAAGCTCGCAAACAGGCATTTCCTTTGCAAATGTGGAACCGAAAATGACGACTCCGCCACCCGTTGCCACGCGGTTGAGAGCGCGGTATTCTTTGATCTCTCTGCGGTAAAGCTCGGTATTTGTGCTCATTTTTATGACCCCCTCTGTATTTATGCCGCTGTTTTTGCGGCTTTGTTTTTTATCGTTTTGACCGTTTTTTCATCCTTTTCGGCGTTCTCGCCGTCGGCGGCGCGGCGGTCAAGCGCACGGTTGCGGAAGTAAATGGCGATCCCTGTGGTTACCATTATAATGTTGACGACATAGAAGAAAAGCACGTACCATCTGACGGTGACATACCACGGCTGAGGCGCGGCGGATATTATGAGAGCAAGTTTGCCCGCCATTGAAAAGAGGTAGCCGACCCAGATAAATGTGTAAAAGAGAAGGCTCGTGCCGCGTGCGGTGCGCGACTTCCACGCTTTTACGATATTGAGCGGCCATGAAATGCCAAAGCACACTACCATCAGTGTTTCCATAATGCTTACGAATGTGTCCATGATCTTTAAGATGCTCCTTGCGTTCTGCTTTTTATTACGACGATATTCTACACCCGATGCGAAAAAAAGGCAATCCATTTGAAATTAATGAACAGAAAAAGCCGCCGCCGCGCTTTTTTTACTTTCAAAAGCCGCGTTTTTTTGCCGCTGCGTATTTTCAAAAGCCCGAAAATATGATATCATTATAATGAAGCAAAAAAACTGTCCGGAGGAACGGAATGAAGAACAAAAAGGACCGCGCCGCGCGCGGTATAGGACGCGAGATATTCGGCACTCTTATGGCGCTTGCCACGGCGGTGACGCTGATAATCGCCGCAATAAGCATAATAGTGAATGTTCACACCGAGGGAGCGCGGCTTGACCAGAACCTGCAGAATATCGCAGAGGCGGTGGCGCGTTCCCGCGCGGCGGCGGACGACGGACTTATCACCACCTATCTTGATTCGCTCGGGAGCGCGCTTTCAAATATTGACGTGATCTCTGTCGTCGGAGCGGACGGTGTGCGCCGCTACCACACCAACCATGCCCTTACCGGCACGGTATATGACGGTACGATGCCCGACTTTTCGTCGGGACGGCTGCTCGTTACAAGCGACACGGGACCCTCCGGCTCGCAGCGGCGCGCTTACGCGGCGATATACGGCGAGGACGGCAGCTATTGCGGCTTTGTGCTTGCCGTTATGCTGCGCCGGAACATAAACCGTACTATCCTTACCACGGCTATGGTGCACCTTGCCGCCGCCGTGCTCGTTATCCTGCCCGCGCTTTTGCTGTCGGCACATCTTTCGGACAGGATAAAACGCCGTCTGCTCGGCTACGAGCCGGATGTTTTCAGCGCCATGTTCCGAGTGCGCGACAACATTCTCGAATCACTTGAAGAAGGCGTTGCGGCGTTTGACAAAAACGGCAAAGCCGTGTATCTCAATTCTGCGGCGCGGACGATCCTCGGCGGCGAAAGCCCCTCCTCTCTGCCGGTCGGCGAGGTGATAGCGTCGGGCAAGCGCGCCGGCGGCGTTCCTGTAAGGCTAGGACGCGGCGCGGAGGTCATAGCCGACATTTCCCCGGTCACTGACGGGGAAGGCTCGGCGGGTGCCGTTTGCATTCTGCGCGACAGGACCGAATTCACCAAGCTCATGGAGGATCTCTCCGGCGTGCGATACATGGTCGAAAGCATGCGCGCCAACAACCACGATTTTGTAAACAAGCTTCACGTTATACTCGGGCTTATCCGCATGGGCGAATATGACCGCGCCTGCGAATACATCATGGGCGTGACCTCGATCCAGCAGACGGTTATAAACAACATTGTGAAAAATATCGAGGATCCCTCTGTGGCTGCACTGCTCATCGGAAAATACGCCCGCGCAGCCGAACTTAATATCCGCTTTACACTTGCGGCGGGAAGTCACCTCTCCCGCGCGGATATCTACATCCCGTCGGGCGATCTTGTGACCGTTATCGGGAATCTTACCGACAACGCAATGGAGGAAATGAACCGTGCGCCCGAAGGCGAGGCGCGCGAGCTGACCGTCGGAATATTCACCGAACCGCACGCACTGCTCATCAATGTGGACGACACGGGCGGCGGCATTGCCCCCGACAGGCTTGACGCCATTTTCGGCGACGGCTTTTCGACCAAGGGCGAGGGGCGCGGCAAAGGTCTTTATATCGTAAAGGAAACAGTCGAAAAATACGGCGGCAGAGTGACGGTCGAATCGGAGGTCGGTGTCGGGACCTCATTTACCGTTACCGTGACCGACGACAACAGCGAGGCATGATAATGTACGATGTCATAATTGTAGAAGACGACCCCATGGTCGCAATGATAAACCGCGGGTACGTTTCGGCGGACAGACGCTTTCACGTGGCTGCCGTGCTGCGGGACGGCGAGGCGGCGTTTGAATATCTCACCTCGGGCGGGAACCGCGCCGACCTTATGATACTCGACCTTTATATGCCGCGTATCGGCGGTCTTGAACTTTTGCGCCGCCTGCGCGAGCGCGGCGTGGATATAGCAGTTATAGCGGTAACAGCGGCAAACGACGGCGCAACGGTGGAAAAGGTGCTTGAGCTCGGCGTGGTGGATTACCTCATCAAGCCCTTCGCCGCCGAACGCTTTGCACGTGCGCTCGATACTTTTCACAGCCGCGCCGCGGTATTGCACGACCTGCCGGTGCTGAGTCAGGAGCACATTGACCTCATGCTCGGCGGTGCCGCAAAGCTCGCGGACAGCTCTTCCGGCGAGCTGCCGAAGGGGATACAGGATCAGACGCTTGCCACTATATGCGATTTTCTGCGTGCCTCGGGCGGCGCGGAGCTGACCGGCGAGGAGATCGCCGACCGTGTGGGACTTTCCCGCGTTACGGTAAGGCGGTACATGAGCTATCTCATAGAATGCGGCAGAATAAGCGGCAGAATGAACTACGAGACCGGCGGCAGACCGAGCATGCTTTACAGATATTCGGGAAGCTGATATTCTTCTATTGACAAAATCACGGATGCGCGATATAATTTATTAATAATACCTGCAAAAACACATCACAAACTGCGGAGGCGATTGTATGAATATTTCCGGCGAACTGATATCGTTATCGATAACCGTGACGGCTTGCGTTTTTATTGCCGTCGGCGGGCTTATAGGACTTGCGCGCGGCGGCAAACGCGCGGCGATACATATAGGGACCGCAGTTCTTGCTCTTCTCACCGCATTTTTAATATCGGTGCCGATCGCCGAAGGTGCTACGGGACTTGCCGAACGTTTGACCGAAACGGTCGCGACCGATGAGACGACAAAGCTCATGCGGGACATTCCCGCCCTTGCAAGGTTCGCCGGAGAGCTGCCTGCGGCGCTTCTGGCGCCTGTGATCTTTGTTCAGGTATTCATTGCGGCGCTTGTGGCGTTCTCTGTTATTGCGGCGGTCATTATGTGGGCTGTCAAACGGCGTTCGGTCAAAAAAACCGATGCATCCGGCGAGGTCGCCGTATCGCGGCTGTGCGGCTTTATATTCGGCGCGGTGCGCGGGATCATCATAATTGCGGCGATCTGCATTCCGATCGCCGGGTTTGCCGGACTCGCATCCGATGCCGCCGACACCGCAGAAAAATGCGCTGCGGAGGCTGCGGAGGACTCTTACCGCATGCCCGAGGAGTACACAGCCGCATGCGATATCTGTAAAAACATTGCGGCGCCGCTTGCAAAGGACGGGTTTACCGGATTTTTGTCCCGCTGCGGCGGCAGATACCTTTTTGACCGTATGTCAACGGTCATGGTGCGCGGCGAGCGGCGGGCGCTTTCGGCGGAGCTGCCGGGGCTTACACGCGCGGCGGTAAATGCCGTTCCTCTCATTGCCGAAGACCCGAAAAATTACGGCGCGCCTCAGTCGGCGGCAATCGACAGACTTGCCGCCGCATTTGCGGACGATGACCTGATAAAGGATATACTTGCAGACTCTCTGCGCGGTATGTCGGCAAGATGGCTCGCGGGCGGCGATTTTATCGGGATCGCAAAACCGCGTCTCGATGCACGTGCCATGCCTGTGCTCGACCGTTTTCTTGAGCTTGTTTCCGACATAACCCCGGATGAGCTCGGCAGCGAGATAGGTACTGTCGGCGAGCTTGCAAAGCTGCTCATCGCGCGCAGAGACATTCTGACCGCATCGGATGCCGACGACATAGGCGGCAGGCTGCTGGCTGCCGGCGTGGTGGATGAGTTCCGCGCAATAGTGGCAAAAAGCCGCCTTTTTGCACCGCTTTCGGACTATGCGCTGAACATATGGCTCTCATATGTCGGCGATGAGCTCGGAATGACCGGGAATGTCACCGACCAAAGCGACAAGCTTGCCGCAGAGCTGGCGGAAAAGGTCAACGATGCGCTCGCGGGCGGCAACGGCGCCGCGGAACGTCTTGCCGACGGCATAAAGCGCGTTGCCGCCGATAACGGATTTGAAATAACCGAGGAAGCTCTGCCTCTCATAAGCGAGTTCATTCTCGAATATTTCAGCGGCAGAACGGATGTCGGTGCTGATGATATAAAGCAGCTTTTTGCCGCAGGAGCGACTGCCGCGAAAAATTGACGGCTTGCCTCCACGCATAGGGCAAAAAGTGTTGACAACCGATATTAATTGTGGTATAATTAATCGGATTAAAGACTGATGACGGCATATCCGCCGCCAGGAAAGGAACAAAAATGAAGCACATTGTAACCATAAAGACCCGCAACCTTTGCGAGAGCGCAAACAAGGGCGGTTGCGGCGAATGCCAGACCTCTTGCCAGTCCGCCTGCAAGACCAGCTGCGGTATTGCCAACCAGAAGTGCGAAAACAAGAGCGCGAAGGCAAGCAAATAAAAGACCCGAGGGGTGCCGCGTACAAAAGCGACACCCCCGAATTTTTTTATAACGGTTAAGGAAGGTTTTTGTTTTGATACATCAGTATAAACTCGGCGGATACAACATAGTTCTTGATGTCTGCTCCGGCTCGGTTCACGCGGTGGATGACGTCGCATACGACATTATTCCCATGTACGAGGGACACACACGCGGGGAAGTCATTTCCGCCATGAAGGATAAATACGGCGCGGACGTATCCGATGCCGATATAGAAGAATGCTACGACCAGGTCGCAGAGCTTGCCGGCGAGGGCAATCTTTTTGCGCCCGACACCTTTGAGCCTATGGCGGGCAAGCTCAAGGAGCGCACCGCCGGAGTTGTAAAGGCACTCTGCCTCCATGTGGCGCACACCTGCAACCTAAACTGCTCCTATTGCTTTGCAAGCCAGGGCAAATATCACGGCGACCGCGCCGTTATGAGCTACGAGGTAGGCAAGCAGGCGCTTGATTTTCTTGTGGAGCATTCCGGCACCCGTCACAACCTTGAGGTCGACTTTTTCGGCGGCGAGCCGCTTATGAATTTTGACGTTGTAAAGCGCCTTGTCGCCTACGCGCGCAGCATTGAAAAGGAAGCTGGCAAGAATTTCCGCTTTACGCTGACCACGAACGGAATGCTCATCGACGATGACGTGATAGATTTTGCCAACCGCGAGATGAGCAACGTTGTGCTGAGTCTTGACGGGCGGCGCGAGGTACACGACCGCTACCGCGTCGATTATGCGGGTCACGGGAGCTGGGAACGCATCGTTCCGAAATTTCAAAAGCTCGTAGCGGCGCGCGGCGGCAAAAATTATTATATGCGCGGCACCTTCACGCACGCGAACCCGGATTTTCTCAAGGATATCGAAACGATGCTCGATCTCGGCTTTACCGAGCTGAGCATGGAACCGGTCGTTTGCGCGCCGGGCGATGCCGCAGAGCTGACCGCGGAGGATCTGCCCGTGGTGCTCGACCAGTACGAAAAGCTGGCGGAGCTGATGATAAAACGCGACCGCGAGGGCAAGCCCTTTACCTTCTATCACTACATGATAGACCTTTCGGGCGGTCCCTGCATATACAAGCGCATTTCCGGCTGCGGCTCGGGCACCGAATATATGGCTGTCACGCCGTGGGGCGATCTTTACCCCTGCCACCAGTTCGTGGGCGAGGAAAAATTCCGTCTCGGCGACATATGGCACGGCGTTACGAACTCAGCCGTTCAGGGTGAATTTGCTGCCTGCAATGTCTATGCACATCCCGAATGCCGCGACTGCTGGGCACGTCTTTACTGCTCGGGCGGCTGCGCCGCAAACGCATACCACTCAACGGGAAAGGTCACCGGCGTTTACAAATACGGCTGCGAGCTTTTCCGCAAGCGCATGGAATGCGCCATAATGGTCGCCGTTGACCGTGCGTTCCGCGCGGCGGAGGCAGATGAGGACGCGTGCGAAAATGCCGGAAATGACAACTCCGATAGTTGATTTTGTACGCAGGTACGAAAAAAGCAATGCCGTGCGTCTGCATATGCCCGGGCACAAGGGTGTCGGATCGCTCGGCGTTGAGAGCGCGGACATAACCGAGATCGACGGCGCGGACAGCCTTTACGAGGCGCACGGCATCATCCGCGAAAGCGAGGAAAATGCCTCGGGGCTGTTCGGCTGCCCTACCTTTTATTCCGCAGAGGGATCATCGCTTGCCATTCGCGCAATGCTGTATCTTGCCTGCCTCGGCGCGCGCGAAAGAGAAAAAAAACCGCTCGTTCTTGCCGCGCGCAACTGCCACAAGACCTTTGTTTCCGCCGCTGCGCTGCTTGATATTGACGTCATGTGGCTTTACCCGCCGGCGGGAGGGTCATATCTCTCATGCCGCGTGACCCCGGATGAGCTCGGCGCGGCTCTCGATGCATCGGGCAGGCTACCCGATGCCGTTTACATAACCTCACCCGACTACCTCGGAAACACATCGGATATTGCCGGTCTTGCAGCCGTTTGCCACAGCCGCGGAATCCCGCTGCTCGTAGACAACGCACACGGCGCGTACCTGCGCTTTCTGCCGCGGTCGCGCCACCCGATCGACCTCGGCGCCGATGCGTGCTGCGACTCAGCACACAAGACTTTGCCGGTGCTGACAGGCGGCGCCTATCTGCACATCTCTCCCGGCGCACCGCGCGGATTTCTTGACGGAGCGCGCCGCGCGCTTGCACTTTTCGGGTCAACAAGCCCGTCATATCTGATACTTGCGTCGCTTGATGCGGCAAACCGCGAGCTTGCGGGCGACTTCCCCGCACGGCTTTACGATATGTCCCGCCGTGTGGCAGCTCTGCGCGAAGAGCTTACCGCGCACGGCTTTGAATTCTGCGGCGATGAGGAAATGAAGCTGACGCTCGCCGCGCGCCCGTGGGGATACACGGGAGCCGAGATCGCGCACGCGCTTTATGAGGGCGGCGTTGTTCCCGAGTTTTATGACCCCGACTATCTTGTTCTCATGCTCTCTCCCTCAAACAGCGCATCGGACCTTTCGCGTCTCGAAAAAATACTTGCGGCGCTGCCGCGCCGTCCTACGGAGGACATTCTGCCGCCGCTGCCCGGCACGCCGCGTGCCGCGATGCGGATAAGGGAGGCAATAATGTCACCCGCCGAAAGCGTTCCCGTCAGTCATGCGGAGGGACGCGTGCTTGCCGACACAAGCGTCGGATGTCCGCCTGCGGTCCCGATCGCGGTCTCGGGCGAAATTATTGACAAGGATGCCGTTCGCTGCTTTGAATACTACGGTATTGAAAGCTGCACGGTGACAACAGATCCCAACAACCGAAAAGGAGCATCCAAATGTTGAAACTCGGTATGTATCTGCTGCGTGATGCGGCTCTCAGCGATGAAGAAAGACTCAGAATAATGAAATCCACCGGCTTTGATTTTGTCTGCCTCGGAACGACTCCGTACGCCGACGGCGATCTTGCCGCCACGGTCGCGCTTTGCGAACGGCTGGACATTCCGGTCGAAAATGTACATCTGACCGGCTCAAAAACCACGCTTATCTGGGAAGAGGGCGACGAGGGCGAGGCTATCGCCGACCGTTACTGCCGCGAAATAGAATATGTTTCCTCTCTGGGCGTCGGAACCGGCATAGCTCACGTAACATGGGGACACCGCGCCGTTCCGCCGGTGAACGAAACGGCTCTTTGCCGCTACGAGCGCATTGCCGACTGCGCCGCGCGCTGCGGCTTTGTGCTGGCTCTGGAAAATTCGGTATATCCCGAGTACCTTTACGCCGTCATGGAGCGGCTTCACGGGCATACCGGGATCGGGCACTGCTTTGACAGCGGTCACCGCAACGCATTTGCGCCGCAGGAGGACTTTCTCGGTAAATTCGGCGACATTCTTGCAGCCACACATCTTCAGGACAACAACGGGCGTGACGACCTTCATGTTTACCCCTTCGACGGCTGCGCGCCGTGGGAAGAAATAGCCGCGTCGCTGGCAAAATGCCCGTATTCGCGCCGGAAGATATGCGCTGAGGTCAGTTCGGACAGCTTCCGCAAAATGCCCGGACTTACCGCCGATGAGGTGCGCGCTTCGATCAGCCGCATGGCTGCGGCGCACGATCCGCACCTTGTACGCGTGTATGACGGCGGCTTTGCAATATACGAAAATCTTACATACGCACAGCGCATTGAACGGCTTTATGTCGCAATGGCTCGCATTTCGGAAATGATAGAGGCGGTGGCAGAATGAAAAACGTAAGCATAGCAAAAAGCGTTCCCGTGGTCGGGAAGTATGATGTGGTCGTATGCGGAGGCGGTCCCTCGGGTTGGGTCGCATCCGTTGCGGCAGCCCGCGCCGGAAGGCGCGTTGCTCTGATCGAAAGATTCGGCTTTCTCGGCGGCGCCTGCACAGCGGGATATGTGATCCCCATAAGCGGATTTTTCAAGAACGGCGAGCGCAAGGTGGGCGGCATCGCATGGGAATACATAGAGCGGCTTTGTGCCGCGGGCGGAGCGCAGGTGGAATATCCGCGCGGACACGTCTCTGTCGATATTGAATACTGTAAGCTTGAAATCCAGCGTATGGTGAGCGAGGCGGGCGTGGACATTTATTCGAATTCATATCTTACCGACGCAATATGCGACGGACGCCGCATAAGCGCCGTTGCATTTGCAAACAAAAACGGCACCGAAGCGATCGAGGGCGATTACTTTATCGACGCCACGGGAGACGGCGATCTTTGCGCGCTGGCGGGCATTCCCACAACTGTGGAAGAACACCCGCAGCCGCTGTCATACTGCTTTGAGCTCACCGGCGTTGACACTTCCACCCCGCTTCTCCGCGACTGCATACATCACAACGGAAAGATCCCCGCATCGCAGAATCAGATTCTGCACGATTATCTGAACGAAAAATACAAAGAGGGCAAGGCGCCGCTGTTCGGCGGTCCGTGGTTCAATACCGAGCTGAACGGGAACCGGCTTATCGTAAACGTCACGCGCGATCCTGCCTCGGTGCTTGACAACCGCGCCTACGGGGCTGCGGAGCGCAGAATGCGCGAGGATATTTTCCGCATCGTTGCGCTCTGGCGCGAGGGATTCCCCGAGTTCGCCAATGCGGTCATCTCATCTACCGCCGCAAATGCCGGCGTGCGCGAGGGACGCCACCTTGTAGGCGTATACCGGCTCACCGGCGATGATATACTCGGCGGCACGGAATTCCCCGACACCGTTGCCTTTACCACACATGTGGTCGATATCCACCGCACCGACGGCGGCGAACAGCGGCTGATAAAATTTGATAAACCGGGACAGATACCGTACCGCACCATGATATCCCCGCACTGCGACAATCTGATCGCGGCGGGAAGAATGATTTGCGCCGATGAAGTAGCACACGCAACGCTGCGTGTACAGGCGACCGCCATGGCGATAGGCGAGGCAGCCGGCTGCGCCGCCGCCCGCTGCGCCGCAGATCATACCCCGGTCGGCGATTACATTCCGATGTGACCATCAGGCGGCAGGCGGGGAATTCAGTGTGGCATATATTTTGCAGTCTGCTTGCCCCGCCGCGCTAAGCCGCTTTGCGGCTTAGCCTGAAATATGCGCGTGTCCGAACCCCATATTCCGATGTGACCATCAGGTGGCAGGAAGATATGAATCTGCTTTTCTTCACCGTTGGGGTATGCAGCCCGGAATCTGCACAAACGCCACCCGAGCTCGGGCGGGAAATTCAGCGCGGTGTAAATGGTGCAGCCCGGTTATCCCGCCGCGCTAAGCCGCTTGCGGCTTAGCCTAAACAAAGCAGAATAATTGATAATGTTTTGATGTAACTAAATGGCGGTAGGAAGATATGAATCTGCTTTTCTTCACCATCGGGGTATGCAGTCCAGAATCTGCACAAACGTCACCCGAGACAAAAAAAAGATATTTTCCTCTTGATTTGTGAACACATATATGTTATAATAAAGATACAGCGGGCATAACGGCGCGCGGTCGCGTACATAGATCTGTCAAAACCGCCGCAGAAATCCCGTTGCAATAAAATAAATGCGATGTGCGGAATCATGATACCGCGCGGCGCATATTATTGAAAAAATCTATATGAAAGGTACTCATCGACATGAAGATCTGCCCCAACTGCAACACTCAGATTGATGACAACGCATCTTTCTGCCCCAACTGCGGCACGAATTTTGCCACCAATCAGCAACCCAGCGCACCCGATCCTTTCGATCACACCGCCGAATTTGATTCCAAAGACATTTCCGAGAACAAGGTCATAGCAATGCTCGTTTACCTGCTCGGCTCTGTCGGTATTATCATTGCGCTGCTTGCCAGCCAGAACTCAGCATATGTCAGATTCCACATCAGACAGTCACTCAAGTTCACAGTCTGCACCATACTTGCGAGCATTTGCTCTGTTGTTCTTTGCTGGACGATAATCGTTCCGATAGCTTATGCCATTCTGGTCGCAACATTCTTTGTTCTCAAGATCATATGCTTCTTCCAGATCTGCTCCGGCAAAGCCAAAGAGCCTGCCATCATCCGCAACCTCACATTCCTTAAATAATCATCGGACAACAATACAGATATGGGCTGTCGCGCATTTGCGCGACAGCCCATATCTGTATTGTATCAAATTTCGCTCATCGCTCCGGACCGGGGCGCACAGAGGTGCGCCTTATCGGGCAAGACAACCGAAATTATGTTTTTTTATACTCGGGTGGCGTTTGTGCAGATTCTGGACTGCATACCCCGACGGTGAAAAAAAGCAGATTCATACCTTTCTGCCGCCGGACAGTTACATCAAAACATGGTTTAATTCTCGCCTAACTCAGGCTAAGGCGCACAGGGGTGCGCCTTAGCGGGCGAGGCAACCGAAATAATGGTTTGATTTTTTACTGAATTCCGAGCCTTCAGTCAAAAAGTCTGCCGTACTTAAGCAGTCTCTCGTACTTTTCCTTGGCTGCGGTCTCTGCCTTGGCAAAGAGCTTTTCCGCACGCTCCGGGAACTGCTGAGCAAGTCTGCTGTAACGGGTCTCGCTGGTGATGAATGCGCGGTAGTCGGCTGTGGGAGCCTTGGAATCAACGGTCAGCGGGTTCTTGCCCTCTGCCTTGAGAACGGGATTGTAACGGAACATCTGCCAGTAACCGGCTTCGACCGCACGTCTCATCTCATCCTGGCAGTTCTGCATACCGCCCTTTACGCCGTGCATCTCGCAGGGAGCGTAACCGATGACGAGCGACGGACCGTGATATGCCTCAGCCTCGGTAAGAGCCTTGAGGAGCTGGTTCATGTCTGCGCCCATAGCTACCTGCGCAACGTAGACGTAGCCGTAGGACATTGCTATCTCGGCAAGGTTCTTCTTGCCTATCGCCTTACCGGCGGCGGCAAACTGTGCGACCTGACCGATCTGTGACGCCTTGGACGCCTGTCCGCCGGTGTTGGAATACACCTCGGTGTCGAAGACCATGACATTGATATCCTCGCCGGAAGCAAGAACGTGGTCAAGTCCGCCAAAGCCGATATCGTATGCCCAGCCGTCTCCGCCGAAGATCCATACCGACTTCTTGGAGAGGTAATCCTTGTCCGCAAGTATCTCTGCGGCGAGAGTGCAAGCCTCGCAGTCGCAGTTCTTGCCGGCAGCCTTCAGCTCCTTCATGTGAGTGAGCATCTCTTCCGCCTTGTCACCGAAGTGAGCCTTGCCCGCCTCGGAGGAGAGGAACTCAATGCCCTCGTCGGCGGTGAGGATACCGTCCTCAAGCGCGGCGATGAGCTTTTCGGTAGCAGCCTCGTTGGTCTTGCCGTCGTCATAGCTTGCAAGCCACTCGGCAGCGGCTGCCTTGATGTCGTCGGTCGCCCAGATGGAGGCAAGCTTTTCTACCTTGCCGCGGAGAGTCTCGCGGATGGTCTTCTGACCGAGGTAGATGCCGAGACCGTGCTCGGCGTTGTCCTCAAAGAGGGAGTTCGCCCACGCGGGACCTCTGCCGGTCTCACGGTTGACGGTATAAGGAGTCGCAGGCGCGGAGCCGCCCCAGATGGAGGAGCATCCGGTCGCGTTGGAAATGTACATTCTCTCACCGAAGAGCTGTGTTACAAGTCTCGCATAGGAGGTCTCGGCGCAACCCGCGCAGGAGCCGGAGAACTCAAGCAGCGGCTGCTTGAACTGGCTGCCCTTTACGGTGGCGTTGATAAGCTCGGGCTTCTCTGCGACGTATGCTACGGCGTAGTCGAACGGAGCCTGCTGGTCGAGCTGAGTGGGCTGAAGGACCATTTCGATCGCACTCTTTGCGGAGGCGAGCTTTGCGGTCTCCTTGGCAGCGGTCTTGGGATCGTACTCGGGATGCTCGGCAGCGACCGTCTTTGCGGCGTTCTCAAGCGCCTTCTTTGTAACAGGGCAAGCCTTTACGCAGAGCGTGCAGCCCATGCAGTCCATCGGGCTTATTGCCATGGTGAACTTGTAGTTGGTCTTGATAACGGGTCTTGCCGCGAACTTTGTCGCAGCGGGAGCGGCAGCAGCTTCCTCTTCGGTCATGGCGAAGGGACGGATAGCGGCGTGCGGGCAAACGAACGCGCAGTTGTTGCACTGTACGCAGTTTTCGGGCTTCCATGTGGGAACGTAAACGGCAACGCCGCGTTTTTCAAAGGCAGCTGCACCCTGCGGATATGTACCGTCGGCACAATCCTTGAATGCGGAAACGGGGAGAGAGTCGCCGCGCATCGAGTCAACGGGCTCAACGATGCGGTTGACGAAATCGACCAGATCCTTGCGGTCGCCGGTGGCTTCGGGCTTGGGAGCGTCGGGAGCGCAGTCTGCCCACGCTGCGGGAACGTCTACCTTGACCATTGCATCCGCTCCGGCGTCGATAGCGGCGTAGTTGAGGTCAACTATTGCCTGTCCCTTCTTGATGTAGGACTTGTACGCCATCTTCTTCATGTACTCGATCGCTTCATCCTTCGGAAGGATGCCGGCAAGTGCGAAGAACGCGGACTGGAGAACGGTGTTCTTTACCTTTGCGTTGCCGATGCGCTTGATGGCGATACCGGTACCGTCGATGATATAGAAGTTGATGTGGTTTTCGGCAAGATATTTCTTGACGGCGGAGGGCAGGTGAGCGTCAAGCTCCTCGGGCTTCCATGCGCAGTCAAGCAGGAATGTGCCGCCCGGCTTTACATCCTGCACCATGTCGTACTTGTCAAGGTATGCATGGTTGTGGCAGGCAACGAAGTCTGCCTTGGTGATGTAGTAGGGGCTCTTTATGGGGTTGTCACCGAAGCGCAGGTGCGAAATGGTGATACCGCCGGTCTTTTTGGAGTCGTACTGGAAGTACGCCTGAATATACTTGTCGGTGTGGTCGCCGATGATCTTGATGGAGTTCTTGTTCGCGCCGACGGTTCCGTCGCCGCCGAGACCCCAGAACTTGCAGGATATAGTTCCGGCAGCCGCGGTGTCGGGAACGGCGTGCTCGGGCAGCGAGTGACCGGTCACATCGTCAACGATGCCGATAGTAAAGCCCTGCTTCGGCTTGTCGGCTGCGAGGTTCTCGTAAACGGCAAAGATCGATGCGGGAGTGGTGTCCTTGGAGCCGAGACCGTATCTGCCGCCGACGATCTCGATGTTTCCTCTGCCCTCGCGGGAGAGAGCGGCAACAACGTCAAGGTAAAGAGGCTCGCCGAGAGCGCCCGGCTCTTTGGTGCGGTCAAGCACTGCGATCTTCTTTACGCTGGCGGGGATAGCCTCTGCGAGCTTGTCCGCGCAGAAGGGACGGTAAAGTCTTACCTTTACAAGACCGACCTTTTCGCCGTGTGCGTTGAGGTAATCGATGACTTCCTCAGCAACGTCGCAGACCGAGCCCATGGCAACGATAACGCGCTCCGCATCGGGTGCGCCGTAGTAGTTGAAGAGGCGGTAGTCGGTGCCGAGCTTTTCGTTTACCTTATTCATATATTCCTCGACGATAGCCGGGAACTTCTCGTAGTAGGGGTTGCATGCCTCGCGGTGCTGGAAGAAGATATCGCCGTTTTCGGCAGAGCCGCGGAGAACGGGATGATCGGGGTTGAGGGCACGTGCGCGGAACGCCTTGATGGAATCCCAGTCGACCATCTCCTTGAGGTCCTCAAGCTCCCAGACGTTGATCTTCTGGATCTCGTGAGAGGTGCGGAAGCCGTCAAAGAAGTTAAGTACGGGAACTCTGCCCTTTATGGCAGCAAGATGAGCCACGGCACCGAGGTCCATGATCTCCTGCTGGTTGGTCTCGCAAAGCATTGCGTAACCGGTCTGACGACATGCGTATACGTCGGAGTGGTCGCCGAATATGTTCAGCGCGTGAGAGGCAACGCAACGGGCGGAAACATGAATAACGCCGGGGAGAAGCTCGCCAGCCATTTTGTACATATTGGGGATCATGAGAAGCAGACCCTGGGATGCCGTATATGTGGTGGTGAGAGCGCCGGCGGCAAGAGAGCCGTGTACAGCACCCGCAGCACCCGCCTCGGACTGCATTTCGATCATTTTTACTCTTTCACCGAAAATATTGCGGGCGGGCTTGCCGAGCAGATTCTTGTCGGTAGCCGACCATGTGTCGGTGATCTCAGCCATAGGGCTTGAGGGAGTGATGGGGTAGATGGCGGCAACTTCGGTAAAGGCATACGAAACGTGTGCCGCAGCGGTGTTGCCGTCCATTGAAAGCTTAGGACGCTTAATTGCCATTTGCTTTTTCCTCCGATATATTTTATTTTAATTTTTTTATGTTGTCAAAATGACTCATAGTATATTATACAGCTTTCACGGCGAATTGTAAAGGGTTTTCGGTGAATTTTGTCGTTTAAATATTATGTAGAAAGGGAATTATCAGGACAAATCCTTTTCGGGCTGTTGACACGGGAAACGTAATGGGATATAATCTTTACATAAAGATAATTCCGGACAACGGAAGGGAGAAAATCAAATGAAAATCACGTTTCTGGGGTCGGGACACGGTGTGCCGTCGCCCGACCGTCACTGCTCCGCAACATTGCTTGAAGTGGGCAAAAAAAGATATCTCATAGATGCCGGCGCACCTGTGGTCGATATAATGCGCGCCTGGGGCATTCCCGTGGACGGGCTTTCGGCAGTCTTTATCACGCACCGCCACAGCGATCACACCTTCGGGCTGCCCATGCTCGTCAATATCACGACATGGTTCTACAAAAACGCGGATTACGATATATTTCTGCCCGAGCAGATATGCATCGATGCGATACATATGATGATACGCGCGTCGCTCGACAGCACAGCCGACGACCGCGTGAGAATGCACGTTTTCGGCGCGGGCGAGGTGTATTCCGACGATACCGTGACCGTGCGCGCGATCCCCACGAACCATATGAACGGGGCGCATCCCTCCTATGCCTTCGTGATCGATGCCACGGGCGACGGCGCGGGTGCGGACCGCGGCAAAAGAGTCATCTTTACCGGTGATATGCACCAGTCCGACGCAGCCGATTTCCCGGAAACGGTTATGTCCGAGCCGTCGTCAATGCTGGTGTCCGAGCTCGTGCATTTCAAGCCCGAGGTCATCATGCCTCGCTTTGAAGCTTGCCTTGCGGAGCAGATAATCGTAAATCATTATTACGATCCGATGCCCGGCAAGCCCGCGCTTGAGGACATACTGAAAGCCGGTGTTCACTCAAAGCCCATAACGCTCGCCCACGACGGCTACACCTCTGTTTTTTAAGCTCGGGTGGCGTTTCATCAGATTCTTAGCTTTATACCCCGATAGTGGAAAAGAGCAGATTCATATCTTTCTACACCCATTCAGTTACATCAGAACATGATATCAATATCATTCGGAAATGGGGACATCGGATCCATATCGCCTGTCGCCATACAGTTGCATCAGAGCATTATCAATTATTCTACTTTGTTCGGGCTGAGCGGACCGCAAAATTACGACATACGAATTTCCCTGCCTGTCTTTCCGCCGCCGGATAGTCACGTCAAAGCATAGTTACATCAAAACATAAAAGATACCCCGAATACAGCAGTAGGTAAAATCATATACCTGCCCTGTTTCGGGGTGCTTTTAATGCGGTGTCGGAATGAACGGCTCCGCTATTTTATATTCGTTTGTCCGTGTTCAAATGTAACTGTGTCGGATCCGAAGAGTGCGATCAGGTGTCCCCAAATATCGCACGGTATCATGTTCCGATGTAACTGTATGGCGACAGGCGATATGGATCCGATGTCCCCATTTCCGAATGATATTGATATCCTGTTCCGATGTAACTGAATGGGTGTAGAAAGATATGAATCTGCTCTTTTCCACTATCGGGGTATAAAGCTCAGAATCTGATGAAACGTCACCCGAGCTTATAAAAACCGCAGGGGGTGAATTCGGTGCACTTGCCGTTGCGATAAATGCACATGGGGACAAGCACCTCGGCGAATTCGGGGTTGAGCTCCTTGACCTGGCGCACTATTTCCTCCATAACGGCGCGGGTCTCGGGCGACGCCTGGCGGCAGAGCCGGCGATGCGACATAAATACCAGCTCCTGCGCGTTTATTGACATGATGTGAGAAACGGGCGCATCCTGAGGCGCGGAGGTGCGGTCGTATTTGTCCTGCCTGTCGTTGCGTTGGGACTGGACATAGTGGTTGACACCGATGTGGTGACGCACGAAATGGACCGATACCCAGTAGGGGATCTCCATTTTTATGCCGAACCAAAGCTCGCGGAGGGGACTGTGCTCGGCGGCAATGAGCCTGCGCTTCCACTCATCGGTGGGGAGCTTTGCCGAGGTCTTGCCGACGGTGTTGAGGGTGCAGGTCTTGCACCAGAGCCAGTCGGCGTCGGTCGGATGCTTGAGTATTTCGACTTTGAAATCCATCACGACCGCCTTATATTTCGTAATCAACGGTCACACGTGCAGTGCGGACCTGCTTTACGTATGTCTGGACCTCACGGTGAGCCGGGAAAACACGATAGCCCTCAAGCGCCTCGGGGCTTTCGAATTCGGTTATGAGCACCATGTCGTAGGACATATCGGTGTGCGAAATGTCGCAACCTATCTCCATACGCGTAAGTCCGGGGACAACACCGACGAGAGCCATAAGGGCAGAGCGGATGTGAGCCATATTTTCTTCTTTGGTCTTGCCGAGAGCGTTGTCGGCAAACTTCCACATTACTATGTGACGTATCATTGCAGCAGCCTTTCCTTTGCGTGATATTTTTCTTTTTAATGATACCACGGCGCGGACGCGTTGTCAAGGGGAGGCGCGGATTCTTCACACTGCCGACAAAAAAACGGGCAAAAATGTGAAAAAAACGACCGATAACTATTGATTTTTGTGCGGTTTTATTATATAATAATCAAGGAATACGGCGTTTGCCGACTTTCCGCAAAACGGGTAAAACCCGTTAAATACATTCAAGGAGAAAAGAAATGAAAAAACTTTTCAGCATCGTTCTTTGTCTTACCATGCTTCTGTCGATCCTGACACTTGCATCCTGCGGCAAGCAGACCTACAAGATCGCCGTCGTCACCGACGTCGGTCAGCTTATGGACAAAGGCTTCAACCAGGGCACCTGGGAGGGAGCAGAGCAGTACGGTAAGGACCACAAGATCTCCGTTAAGTATTATCAGCCCGCCAACGGCTCCGACGCCACCGACAACGACCGTATCACCGCTATGCAGAGTGCAGTCGACAACGGCGCGGAAATTATCGTTGCCCCCGGTTTCCTTCAGGCGACCGCAATGCGCACCGTTGCCAGTGCCAACCCCAACGTAAAGTTCCTTTTCGTTGACGGTTGGGTGCTCACCGACAAAGCCGATGAAAAGGGCGCAGATGTCGGTCAGCCGCTCAAGAACGTTACTGCCATAGTTTATAAGGAAGAGGAATCCGGCTACCTCGCCGGCTATGCTGCCGTTATGGAAGGCTTCACCAAGCTCGGCTACACCGGCGGCGGAGGAGGAACCAACCCCGCCTGCAACCGCTTCGGCTTCGGCTTCTGCCAGGGTGCCGATGCTGCCGCCAAGGAAAAGGGCGTCAACGTTACGGTAAAGTATTCCTACAAGTACGGCGAGACCTTCTCCGCCTCCTCTGAGCTTCAGACACAGATCTCCGGTTGGTACAAGTCCGGCACAGAGGTCGTATTTGCCTGCGGCGGATCCATGTTCCAGTCTGTAAAGAGCGCAGCCACCGAAAATGACGGCGCAAAGATCATCGGCGTTGACAACGACCAGTCCGGCGAGTCCGAAAAGGTCATCACCAGTGCCGTAAAGGGACTTGCCAAGTCTGTTCAGATAGTTCTTGACCAGTTCTACGCCGGAAAATGGGATGCAGAGCTCTCCGCAAAATGCCAGAACCTCGGCGCAGCTGAGGATTCCACCGGTCTGCCCACCGACACATGGTCGATGAAGAACTTCACCGTTGAACAGTACCGTGCTGTCTTCGAGAAGATCAAAAAGGGCGAGATCGTTCCCAACGCAGAAACTCCCGCCAACGCCAACAACGCAGATTGGCTCCAAAAGGCAGGATTCACCAACGTTACAGTTGAGTTTGAATAATAATCTTATTCATACATACTGACCAACGGGGGCGGCGGCTTGCCCGCCGCCCCCGCGCTGATTTCCGAAAGGGCAAGCGTCCCTTTCTTTTTCGTTTTTATACGCTGAAGCCCCCGCGCTATGGGGCGTGGGCTTCAGGATACAAAAACCAAACGTCTTGCAAGGAACGGTAGAGCTATGGAAAACAACAATGCGGCATCGCCGTACATCATTGAAATGCGCGGGATAACCAAGGTATTCCCCGGCATTGTGGCAAACGACAGGATAGATCTTTGTCTGCGCCGCGGTGAGATACACGCCCTGCTCGGTGAAAACGGAGCCGGGAAATCCACGCTTATGAGCGTGCTTTTCGGTCTTTACCAGCCGGAAGAGGGCAAAATATTAAAAAACGGCGTTGAGGTCAAAATAAGCGACCCCAACGATGCAAACGCGCTCGGCATCGGCATGGTGCATCAGCACTTCAAGCTGGTGGACGTTTTTACGGTGCTTGACAACATAATACTCGGCGTTGAGCCCTGTCGCGCCGGTTTTCTGTCGCGGCGTGCGGCACGGAAGCGCGTTATGGAGCTTTCCGAATCGTACGGTCTCGGCGTTGACCCCGATGCCAAAGTCGAGGACATAACCGTGGGTATGCAGCAGCGCACCGAGATCCTGAAAATGCTTTACCGCGACAATGAGATACTGATATTCGACGAACCCACGGCGGTGCTTACCCCGCAGGAGATCGATGAGCTGATGAACATCATGCGCGGTCTGGCGGCAGAGGGCAAGTCAATACTCTTTATCACCCACAAGCTGAACGAAATAATGGCGGTCGCCGACCGCTGTACGGTATTGCGCAAGGGAAAATACATAGGCACAGTCAACATAGCCGAGACGAGCAAAGAGGAGCTCTCCGAAATGATGGTGGGCAGAAACGTAAAGTTCGTGGTTGACAAGGACGATGCCAAGCCGGGCGAGACGGTGCTTGAGGTGAGCGGTCTGTCGGTGCACAGCCCGATACACAAAAACGACGCGGTAAAGAATGTGTCATTCTCGGTCCGCGCGGGCGAGATCGTATGCATTGCCGGCATCGACGGCAACGGTCAGACCGAGCTGATACACGCAATAACCGGGCTGCAGCGTTCGCACGCAGGCAAAATCACGCTTTGCGGCGCCGACGTGACGCACAAAAACATACGCTACAAAAATACGCACGGGATGAGTCACATTCCCGAGGACCGTCACAAGCACGGCCTTGTGCTTGACTACACGCTTGAGCAGAACCTTGTGCTTCAGCGTTACTTTGAGCCGGATTTTCAAAGCCACGGCTTTATTCTCGGCGACAATGTGCGCAAATATGCAGACAGGCTGATAGAAGAATACGATGTGCGTTCCGGACAGGGCGCGACAACCGTGGCGCGCTCGATGTCGGGCGGCAACCAGCAAAAGGCAATAATCGCGCGCGAGCTTGACCGCGACCACCGGCTGCTCATTGCCGTTCAGCCGACGCGCGGGCTTGACGTAGGCGCCATTGAATTTGTTCACAAACAGATAGTGCGTTCGCGCGATGAAGGCGCGGCGGTGCTGCTTGTTTCGTTTGAGCTTGACGAGGTAATGAATGTTTCGGACCGCATACTCGTAATGTACGAGGGCGAGATAGCAGGCGAGCTTGACCCGCACAAGACAGACGTGCGCGAGCTTGGGCTTTACATGGCAGGTGCCAAACGCACCGCTGTCCGGGAGGAGAAAAACAATGCGTAAAGATACAAAACCGACCCGCGCCGCGGGTAAAGACCCCAAAAAGCTCCCTCTCGCAATGCGCGAAGGACCGCGCTCGGTAATGGCGTCCGTTATGTGCATTCTGGGCGGCGTGCTTGTAGGCTTTGTGATACTTCTGCTGCTTTCTGTTTTCATTGAAGATGTTTCGGTGACGGATGCCGTCACCGGACTTGCCACGATACTGGGCGGTCCGTTTTCGAGCGGCTCGCTCGGCAGCGCACTGTTCCAGTTCGGAAATATGCTTTTCCAATCAACGCCCCTCATCATGACCGGACTTTCGGTCGCGCTCGCCTTCAAGACCGGGCTTTTCAACATAGGCGCGCCGGGACAGTACCTCATGGGCGCCATGTCCACGCTGCTCGTGTCGCTGTCGATACCGACAGATAAGGTCCCCGCGTGGATCGTGTGGCTGCTGGCATTCGCCGCCGGAATACTCTCGGGCATCCTCTGGGGCTGCATTCCCGGACTTTTCAAAGCTATGCTCGGCGTAAACGAGGTCATTGTATGCATAATGTCCAACTGGATAGCGGCAAACGTTGTGAGCTGGGTATTTTATTCGACCGGCGAGCGTTACATAAACGTCGCCGAGACCAAAATGAACTTCATCCGCAAAACGGTAACGAACGGCGTCACCACCCCCACGCTGGGGCTTGACCGGCTGTTTTCAAACGGCGACATAAGATCATACATGGACATAGGCATTTTCATCGCGATCGCCTTTGCGGTCGTCGCCTATATCGTGATAAACAAAACCACCTTCGGCTTTGAGTTGCGTGCCTGCGGCTTCAACCGCAACGCGGCAAAATACGCCGGCATGAACGAGAGGCGCAACATTGTGCTTTCAATGGCGATAGCGGGAGGTCTTGCCGCCGCCGGGGCATCGCTTTGGTGCCTTAACGGTCATCAGGACTTCGGCTGGAACACCTATCTTTCGCTTCCCGCCGACGGCTTCAACGGCATCCCCGTTGCGCTCCTTGCCTCAAACAACCCGCTAGGAGTTATTTTCAGCTCGATCTTTCTGCGTTATATCAGCGCCGGCGGCTCCAATCTGTCGGCACAGACCCCCTTCAACGAGTATGTTTCCGAGCTGATAGTGGCAATGATAATCTACTTCTCCGGATTTTCAAAATTCACAAAAGAATTCTTCGCCGCGCGCGCGGCAAAATCCAAAAAAGCCCCTCTCGGCGCGCTTGACATTGTGGACGCGGGCGATTCCGCCGCCGATGATGACAGCGAGGACGGCGGGGACAACACAAAAGGAGACGGTGTGTAATGGTATTTCTGATTCAAAAGACGCTTGTATACGCCATTCCCCTGCTTATTGTGGCGTTGGCGGGAATGTATGCGGAGCGAAGCGGCATTATCAACATTGCCCTTGACGGTATTATGATATTCGGCGCATTTGTGGGTGCGCTGTGCGCGACATTCCTGCGCAAGTCCCCGTTTTTCGTTGACCACAACCAGATTGCCTTCGTTATCGCAATGCTCGTTGCGGCGCTGGGCGGCGCGCTTTTCTCCCTGCTTCTCTCCTTCTCCGCAATAAAGCTGAAGGCAGATCAGACCATAGGCGGCACAGCCCTCAATATGCTGGCTCCTGCGATCTCGCTTTTCCTTATAAAGCTGATATTCCACAAGGATGAGCTTGAAATGACCCGCAATCTCGGCGGCGACGGCAAGCTGCATGACTTCGGCTATGTTATTCTCAATGACAAAGCAAAAGGAATTGCCGGAATTCTGTTTGACCGTATGTACATTTCGACCTACATTGCCATTGCGGTATTCATTGTGCTTTCCGTATTCATTTACAAGACCAAATACGGTCTGCGGCTGCGCGCCTGCGGCGAGCACCCTCAGGCAGCGGACAGCGTCGGCATAAACGTTTACCGTATGCGCTACATCGGCACCACCGTATCGGGCGCGCTTGCCGGCTTCGGCGGATATATCTACATAGCCACCGTAGCCAACGGCACGGCATCCGGCGCGGTCGCGGGAATGGGCTTTCTGGCGCTTGCCATCATGATCTTCGGCAACTGGAAGCCGCTCGGCATTGCACTCGGGTCGCTCCTGTTCGGCTTTCTCAAATGTCTCGGCGTTATTTACGACCAGGTATTTCTCACTGTCGGCGGAGAAAAGGTATTCTTCCTCAAGGACCTAAATATGCCGATGTATTTTTACAACATAATCCCCTACGTGGCGGTGCTTGTGGTGCTGGCATTTACGGCTGGAAAATCACGTGCGCCGAAGGCTGAGGGCATTCCCTACGACAAGGGCGCAAGATAAGGAAGAATTCTCACAATGGGCCAAAAAACACTGATGATAGGCATTGCCGGCGGCACGGGAAGCGGAAAGACCACTCTTGTGCGCAGACTCAGCGAACGCTTCGGCACCGATGTGAGCGTTGTTTGCCACGACTGGTACTACCGCGCACAGCACGGGCTTTCACTTGAGGAGCGCGCACGCCAGAACTACGACCGTCCCGAGGCGTTTGAGACCGAGCTTCTCGTGCGCGATCTTGCACGCCTGCGCGAGGGACAGGCTATCGACTGTCCGCAATACGACTACACAGTTCACAACCGCTCGGATGCGACCTTCCGCGTTCTTCCCGCAAGTGTTGTGATCGTTGAGGGAATACTCATATTTGCCGACCCGACGCTTCGCGATATGTTTGACATACGCATTTTTGTTGATACCGATGCCGACATACGCATCCTGCGCCGCCTCTCGCGCGACGTCAAAGAACGCGGCAGAAGCATTGACTCTGTTTTTTGCCAGTACGTTGAAACGGTAAAACCGATGCACGAGGCGTATGTCGAGCCCTCCAAAAAATACGCCCACATTATTGTTCCCGAGGGCGGTGAAAATCTCGTTGCGCTTGAAATGATATTCGGGCGCGTAGAAAAGCACATCCGGAGCCGGAATGAAAAGAACCTTAGTATATCTTAAATACCTCATGCCGCTTATCGCGGTCATCACATTTGCCTTTTACCTTACGGCGCAGTCGGTCTTTTTTGTGGCTGACGGCGAAGTGAAGCGCCGCCAGTCGCCGCGCACGCTTGCCGCTTCCACCTACAAGATCGCCACCGAGCGTCTTGACCGGCTCTCTCGCGACGACGATCCGGATATTCTCGACATGAGCTTTGCACGCCGGGCGATCGTATGCGTTGTGGCAGCCCGTGCGGGACTCGGCATTGCCTTTTTCCTCAGCATATGGGCGTCTGCGCTTGCTGTTATCGCCGTCACCGTTCCTCCCGATAGCAGTACGGCACTCAATTGCAAGTTCCTTTTGCGGCTCACGGTGCCGAACAAATGGCTGATGTCCCTGATCCCTGCCCTTTGTCTGCCCTATGCAGCCCTGCCCGAACTGATAAAGCATCTCTATGCCAAATATTACGCGTACAGCGTCACAGTCGGATATCACGGTCTGTCTCCGCTTCTTCTGCTTCTTCTCCTTCTTGCGGTCTGCATCGTGCTCGTCCCCGCAGCCGCTCCCTTCGAACGCTCTCTCCGCATGAACGCCTTCTCCCGGTTACTTTAAGCTCGGGTGGCGTTTGTGCAGATCCTTATCTTCATACCCCGAGAATGAAGAAGAGCATACTCATATCTTCCTGCCGCCGGATAGTTACATCGGAACATTATCTTTTTTGGACTCAGGTGGCGTTTGTGCA
>CAKRTQ010000014.1 GCA_934402395.1 uncultured Eubacteriales bacterium
CGGGCACAGATTCCCACCGCCTGCCGCCGGTTTGTTCCATCGGAACATTATCACGCCACGGCGGTGAAACGGGCACAAAGCCGCATCGTCCGGCGCAGATTTGTTCCGCCGGACCATGACATTGCCGCCTTACGGCACACGCAGGTTCCGATTTGCTGTTTTCGGTCTGCATCCTCATCTCCCCCGACTGCCGCGCATCTGCGCGGCAGTCCTTTTTTATGAACGCACTGTAAATTCGGATCTTTTTTGCGGAAAATGGATTGACAAACGTGTCGGTAGGCTATAAACTATTATTGTCGGTAGATTACCAACACACAAAAAAACAGCGAGGTGAACCTCATGAATGACCTGAAACTCGGGGTAGTTGATGCACGTTTTGCAAACATAGTGTGGGCGAATGCTCCCATATCCACCGGCGAGCTTGTTAAAAAATGCGCCGCTGAGCTTAACTGGAAACGTCCCACGGTATATTCCGCTCTGCACAAATTCTGTGACAACGGTATTTTTTGCATGGAGAACGGCACCGTGACCGTGCTGATCACGCGCGACCGCCTGCACGCCATGCAAAGCGCGCGCTTTGTTGACGATGTTTTTGAAGGCTCGCTGCCCTCGTTTCTTGCCGCATTCTCAGCCGGGAAACGGCTGACGAAGGACGAGATAGACGAGATACAGCGCATGATAGACAAAGCAAGGGAGGAATGACATGGACCGCCTGATGAGTATCGTCTCCGATATTTTTATCGGAGTACTGAACATGAGTCTTATTTCCTCGCTCGTGATACTTGCCGTAATCGTGCTGCGGCTGATCCTGCGCCGTGCGCCGCGCGTCATAACCTGCCTTTTGTGGTCCATAGCCGGCGTGAGGCTGATGCTCCCCATAGGCTTTGAATGTATTCTGAGTCTTGTTCCGAGCGCCGAGCCGATAAGCGCAGAGATCGCGCTTTCTCCCGAACCGAAAATAAACAGCGGCATTGAAGCGATAGACCGCATCGTGAATCCCGCAATGGCATCGCTCACGCCGGCTGCCGGCGACTCTGCCAACCCGCTTCAGGTGATCATTCCCGCAGCGGCAGCGGTATGGATCATCGGTATTGCCGCCATGCTCATCTATGCGCTTATAAGCTATCTCCGCATTTCGCGCCGCGTGGCAATGAGCATTCCGGGCGATGAACACGATACCCGTGTACGGATCTGCGACGGTATCTCATCGCCGTTTATCCTCGGAATTTTCAAGCCGCTGATCTACTTGCCGTCCGATATCGGTGCCGAAGAACGCGAGCTTGTTCTGTCGCATGAACGCGCGCACTTATCGCGTCTCGACCACGTATGGAAGCCGCTCGCCTACCTTGTGCTTGCCGTTCACTGGTTCGATCCGCTTTGCTGGCTCGGATATATTCTTTTCTGCCGTGACATTGAAGCGGCGTGCGATGAAAGGGTGATAAAAAATTTTGACCTTGACGAAAAATGCCGCTACTCGCAGGCATTGCTCGATGAAAACACAGGGCGTCGTGTGCCTGCGGTATGTCCGCTTGCCTTCGGCGAGATCGGTGTCAAGGAACGGGTAAAAAATGTTCTCAACTACAAAAAGCCCGCTTTTTGGGTGATGATCTTTGCCATAGTGCTTTGTGTGACTGCGGCAATATGTCTGCTCACCGATCCCATGCACGTAAAAAATGATGACAGCGTCATCGGCAGTATATCATCCGGCTCCGAATGCGAGGGCTTCACCGTCACGGTCAGATCGGCAAATACACAAAATATCGTCTGCGACCTCGTCAACGCAAGCGGCGAATCGCTCATTTTTGATCCCGTACCCTCGGTCTCTGTTGATGGGAAGCTCATCGAACCTAAAAAAGAAGTCGCAAAACAGGCACCGTTCATGATATCTCCCGATCCACAGGCGATACAGCATACCGCCATTGACATAAGCGGTTACGATTTTGACCCTCAAAGGTCATACCGTTTTGAATTCACCTTGACCTCCTCGGGTGCCGCCGAAAAGCATTACTCCGCGTATATCGACCTTTACATAAGCTCGTTGTATACGTTCAGCAACACCGAGCTGGTGCTTGACCGGTTGATATATGACGACGGCAGATTTTCATCCATTTGGTACTCTCACGGTCAACCAACGAGGAATGGGCTCAGCGTCCGCTTTATTGTTTCCGGCGATATGCTTTACACGACCGATATCGGCAACGGTCCGTATACCTGCGTCGGAGAGCTGACAGAGGTCGATCCCGCAGCGTATGACCTTGAAGCTATGCTCTCCACTCTCGTATGGTCGGACGGCAACTCGGCTGCAAAGCTGCAAAAAAGCACCGTGCGTGCATTTCTCTGCCGGAACGAAGCCAACAACCGCACATATTTTCTGCTTGAGCAGAAAAACGGCGACATTCTCATAACGCTCGGGTATGACCATTCAAACTGCCTGATAAGGTGCATTTACACCACAAAATCGAACGGTAAGATACGGTTTGACTAAAAAAATGGGTGTTAAAAAACTCAAATTGAGTTTTTTAACACCCACTTTTTGATGTGTCTGTTATTTGAAGTTTGCGCTTATGGTCACGCTGGCGCCGAACTCATAGCGCGAACCGTTCTGTTTGAGCTCACCCGTTGCGACGGTATATCCGGCAAATGTCTTGCCCTCGTCAGCCACCGGAGTTATATGCAGCACACCGTTCTCATCGGTAGTGAGCACCAGTCTGCCGCCGTCGGAATTGATATTGAGCCGCTGCTCTCCTCCGGTCGCGGTGCAGCGCAGTGTCATTCCGCCCTCTCCTTCAAGCAGGATGTCGACCGGGCAGGTCCTTGACGCCGAAATGCTGTATTTTTTCTGATACTGTGACATATGCGTGCAGCCCGATGCACGTGTATACATCATTTTTACGCCGTTTGCGTTGCCGCTAGTATTGTATTCCTTGCCCTCGACCGTATTGTTCTCACAGGCAAGTCCGTTCACGCCCGAGAACTGGAAGAAGTAGCCTGTGCCCGCGTATTTTTCGTCCACCGTTATCTTATTGCCGCGCACCGTAAGATTTTCGATGCGGTTCTGCACCAGACGGTACCCGCGATACATCTTTGCCGTTTCGGTATACCATTTTACATACATTGCGCCGGTCTCGTAGGTTGCATCAAAGTCGTACGTATTTGAGTTTGCCACGACAGCCGCGCGCATTTTTGACGCCGCGCCGAAGATGAATTCATTGTTCTCGATGACGGTATTTATCGAACCCTCGCAGGCAAACTTTTTGGCATAGTATGCGCTGACGGTCCCGCCGTTCTGATTTTTCACCTTTACGGTAATGTCGGAATTCTTGAGTATAAGGTATATCTGGCTCGGGACGTCATAAGGCGATACGCTGTTTGCGCGGTTTGATATAAAGGTGTTTCCGCTTATTTCAACATTGCTGAAGCCGGGATATCTTATTGCCGAGCAACGGCAGTTGTCAAACACGCAGCCTTTTATCTTTATGCCGCTCACAGCAGACCGGTGCACCTGACCGTGATGTCCGATCGCATATGTGGGAGCGTCAAAGCGGTCGCTCTTGCCGAAATAGCAATTGCTTATTTCAACATTGGAGCAGGTATAGTACTCGCCGGCGTCAAATTTGGCGGCAGGGTTGTCGCCGCTGCCGATAGCACCCGGATGACTCTGCTCGACCTGAATGACCTCGGCGTTTGTATTGTTGGTCCCGTAGTTGTAGCCGACGAACATACACTCGGTTATGGTGACGTTTTTGCTGCCCGTGACCTGTATGGCGTGATTGTTGGGGCAGTCCTTGAGTATCACGTTTTTGAGCAGAACTCCGTCGGCGCAGCACCAGATAAAGCAGCGCACCTTGCCCTGCATATCGAGCACACCGCCCGTGATCTCAAAGTCCGAGCAGCCGTTGCGCCCGAAGGCGTGGTTTTCATGGTTTAAGAACATATCGCCCTTGCCGACCGTACGAAGCACGGCAAAATCGCCGCGCGTATAGGCGTTCTGCGCACCGGACTTGGAATAGTCCTTGGTGTAGTCGCGCACGATCCCCTCAAGGCGCAGTCTGATACCCTTTTTGAGCTGTATCTGGCTTATTATATAAACTCCGCGCGGAATATACACGGTACCGCCGTTCGGCAGCGAATCGATCGCCGCCTGTATTGCCACCGCGGCATCCTGCTCTCCCGACTTCATGAAGTCCTTTACGTTGACCGAGCCCTCGGCGGGAGCATATTTGCCCGAAACATCAATGCTTCCGGACGGATCGCAGGTGACATTCAGCACGAATTCCTCACCGTATGTATTTTTTACCGTGACCGCCGCACTGCCCGCGCCCGTTGCGGTAAGCACGACCTCGCGGTCAAGCACGCTCGCTTCGACCACCGAAGCATCGCCCGAGTCGGCAGAGAAGGGCGTGCATCCGAGTTCTTTGCCCGTCACCGTGCGTTTGACTCCGATTATGGCGCTGAGATCGGCTGTTGTCGCGTCCGGCGCCGTTGTTGTTATGACCGTATCGTCACCGTCTCCCGTCCTGCGGCACGACGCGAGCGTACACATAACGAGAAGCGCCGTCACCGACAGCACGATCGATATAATTCTTTTTTTCATCATCCGGAATGTATCCCTTTCAGATCTTGATTGCCGGGCGGCGTGATCCGCCCCATCATGTATTTTAGCATCGTAAAGATTATTTGTCAACCCCGCCGCGTGAAAATACCCGAAAAAGCTTGACAATAACCGCCGAATATGAGATAATAATAATGTATAAATATAATATGCCGCTGTGCGGCTTTAAACAGCGCGGCGGTACTTGCGGAAAGGGATCACACAGCAAAATGATACGCTACGAAGAAAAAAACTATGAATTCATTGTCGTCGGCGGAGGAATGGCGGGGCTTTGCGCCGCGATAACCGCCGCACGGCACGGAACGCGCACTGCTCTCGTACACGCGCGCCCGGTCCTCGGCGGCAATGCATCCAGCGAGATAAGGATACATATTTCGGGCGCCGACCAGAGCCTCAAGCAGCCGGATTACGCCGAGGGCGGTCTGGTTTACGAGCTTATGTCGGAAAACAAGGCTCACAACGACAACTTCAATTATTCATACTGGGATACCGTGCTTTTTGAAAAGGCAAAGGCGGAGCGTCTGCTTGACGTTTACTTCAACACCGTCATGTATGATGTCGAGACCGCCGACGACCGCATAATCGCAATACGCTGCTTCCAGGAAACTACCGAAATGAGATACCGCCTGTCGGCTCCGATCTTTGCCGACTGCACCGGCAACGGCACGCTCGGCTTCTTTGCGGGTGCCGAATTCAAGCAGGGCAGCGAGTCAAAGTACGAATACGGCGAGCCGCACGCTCCGGAAGAAGCCAACAATGAGCGCATGGGCAACACCATACTCATGAAGGCTGTGAATATGGGGCATCCCGTCAAATTCACACCGCCCTCATTTGCGAAGAAGCTGACCGAACATCAGCTGCGCTACCGCGTGCATTCCAAAACAATGAAGGTGGATGCCAGCATGGCTCCCGACCCCGAGGAATGGCTGCGCCTCTCGGCTTGCAGCTGCGCGGCGGTAGACTACGGCTACTGGTGGCTTGAGCTCATGGGCGACGGCGACGATATAATCCTTGATTACGAGAAGATACGCGACGACCTTTACGCCTATGCCTACGGCATATGGGACCACATAAAGAACGGCGGCGACCACGGCGCGGAAAACTACGCGCTTCAGTGGGTGGGCGCGCTGCCCGGGATGCGCGAGAGCCGCAGACTTATGGGAGATTATGTGCTGACGGAAAGCGACATTCTTGAGCACCGTATGTTCGACGACGCCGTAGCGTACGGCGGCTGGTGCGTTGACCTGCACGCCGCACACGGTCTGCTCGACTTTGATCTGCTCCCCTCCGACTGCCATCACTTCCTCGGCGTTTACACCATTCCCTACCGCTGCTATTACTCAAAAAATATAAAGAACCTCTACATGGCTGGACGTGACATAAGCACATCAAAACTCGGTCTTGCCTCTACCCGCATAATCGGCTGCTGCGCCATAGGCGGCGAGGCTGTCGGCAAGGCGGCGTCTCTCTGCCGCAAATACGGCTGCGAGCCGCGTGCGCTTGCTCCCCACATCGGCGAGCTTCAGCAGATGATACTGCGCGACGACGGCTATCTGCCCAACATCGCAAACAGCGACAGTGCCGACCTTGCCCGCGCCGCATCCGTCAGCGCATCGTCAAGCGTTGAGGGCGGCGAACCCGCAAACGTGATAAACGGTGTGTCCCGCAAGATAGGCGACGACCGCAACGCATGGGTCTCGGACGGTATTTCGCCCGACGGCGAGGCACTCACCCTTACCCTTGACGGCATCCACACCGTATCGGAGGTCGATCTCACCTTCGACTCCAACTTTGCGTATCCCATACGCGTCACCATGTCGGCAAACCGCCAGGCGCAGCAGCGCACAGGCGTTGCGCCAGAGCTCGTGCGCGACTATGATGTGATACTGAAGCTTGACGGCCGCGAGGTCGGCAGAGCCGAAGTGCGCGGAAACTATCAGCGCCACAACACTGTACCGCTCACGCCCGCCGGCTGCAACGAAGTGGAGATCCGCTTCATTGCCACCAACGGTGCGCCCGACATCACGGTCTACGAGGTCAGGGTATACTGATAACGGCTCGCTTACGAGTACATTCCGTTCTTTTTCATATAATCATATATCAGCTTGCCGTGCTCCTGCTCTTCCTTCTGGATGCTGTTGAGCAGCCCTCGGTATTCCTGCTGTCCGAACTCAAAAACACAGGTGTCGTAGAGATGCGAGGCGTGCTTTTCGGTAGCAAGCAGGTCAGAGCAGATAAAAGAATCGCATTTTTTGCCCTCGGCATCGACGCCTTCCGCCGCCGCGACAGCGGGAGCGGCACCGGCAGGCGCGAGGGTGGGACTTCCGCCCGCCGCCATTTCGTTGATCACACGCAGATGCTCGCTTTCGATACCTCCGATATAATTGAGAAGTCCCGAAAGTCCCTTGTCATGCGCCGACTCGGCGTGGCGGCGGTATTTATCAACGCAAAGCTGTTCCTGATCTTTGAGGTCCTTGAGAAGCCCGGTTTCTTTTTGAGTTAACTGCATTTTCTGTTCCTCTTTTACGTAATTATTTGCGCCATGCGGCGCGGTATTATTATTATTCCCTTCCGGGGCATGATTATTCCGCACGCAAGATCATTGAAAGGAAATATCCGACAGAATGAAAAGAAGATACGCCTTATCCTATCTTGCCGTACTGCTTCTTGCGGTGCTTATGCTTTCATCGCTTACCGCCTGCCGGCAGACGGAAGATGACCCGCCGGCGGTAAAGGTGGCGCTCGACCTTGCCGAATATAAGGTGGTGCGTCCCGAAAAAGCCTCGGCGCGTCTGCGCGCGAGCGCGATAAATCTGAGGAAGTCGCTTTATGCCATCAATCCGAACGCCGTGATAGAAGAAGACTGGCTGCCGCCCGGGCAGGAGCCCGACAGCGCGGCGCGGGAGATACTTATAGGCTCGACCAACCGTCCGCAGTCGGCGGAAATGCTGGCAAAGCTCGGCGACACGGGCGACTCCGCACAGTATTTGATCGCCGTGTGCGGAAACAAGATAGTAATAAACGGCACCAATGAGGACGCCGTGATCCTCGGCACCGAGTATTTTCTCGATTCCATACTGCCCTCCGCCTCGGACGGCAAGCTGGAGCTTGACGAGGGATTCTTCCTCGCGGGCGATCCGCTTCCCGTGGCAAACCTTGTCAAGGACGGCAGGTGCGACTACACGATAGTTTACCGCGAGGGGCTTGACAGCACCTCAAAAACATCCGACACCAAGGACAAGACCGACTACGTTGTGATGAAGGCAGGCGAGATACGCTCGCTGTTTGCCGACCGGCTCGGCGAGAGACCCGGCATATCCGATGACTGGCTGAAGCCGGGCACCGATGCTTCACCGATACACGAAATACTTGTCGGAGCGGTCGACCGCGATGAGTACCGCAATTTCATCTCGACGCTCGCCTATGATGAATACGGATACGCCGTTATGGGGAACAAAATAGTTATCGCCGGCTGGTCTGATACCGATATCGGTTTGGCTGCGGATATGTTTGTAAGCAACATCGGCGGACTTCTCACCTCCGGCACGCAGTCGCTCACCCTTGTTGACGGAGCGCGCTATGTCTCAAAAATATCCGCCGACAGATACATTGATTTCCCCGCCTACGACGGCGGCAAACCGGCAGGACTTTATGACGCCGGCTACGGCAACACCGAATTCTACCACACCGGAACAACGCCCGATGAGTATCGCGCCTATCTCTCAAAGCTTGACGGCGCGGGCTTTACCCGCGTGATGGAAAACGAAATAGGCGAAAATCTTTACACCACTCTCGTGTCAAAGGACGGTATGCTTCATGTATACTACATAAAGCACGAGGGAGCGGTAAGGATCATTTCCTGCCCGAGGGGACTTTACGAGCTTCCCGCATTTGAGCCGGAAAAGGTAACAAAAATAACAGAACCGAAAATGACCCAGATGTCGCTTGACTATGCCGCAGGGAACTTCGGCATGTGCTATATCTTCACGCTTGAGGACGGCAGCTTTCTCCTTATTGACGGCGGCGGGACCAAAGGCAACGACTGCGACAAGCTTTACCGTCTGCTCTGCACTCTCAACGAACGTCCCGACGGTAAGATAGTCATAGCCGGCTGGCTGCTGACGCACGAGCATTGGGACCACTTCACCCTCTTCCATAAGTTCTGTCAGACATACGGTTCAAAGGTCACGATAGAAGGCTTTTATCTCAACACACCCGCCGAGAGTGCGGTATACAATGCCAACAACCCGAACTACTATGTAAAAAAGCAGCTTCCCGAGGCAATGGAGGCTGCCGGGATAGGCAAAAAATACACTATCCACTGCGGGCAAAAATATTACATACGCAATGTCGCGCTCACCTGCCTCTACACGCATGAGGACAGCTACCCCAATATAATCCGATATTTCAACGAGACCTCCATGGTCACGCTTATGGAGCTTGCCGGTCAGCGGATAATGATATTCGGCGACTCGAACGACAAGGCGTCGGAGCGTATGTACCGCAGATATGCGGATGCCAAAATCAGAAATGCCGATGGGACCGAGCAGGATTTCCTGCGCTGCGACATAATGCAGGTGGCACACCACGGCTATGACGGCATAAAGCTGAATCTCTACGCAAAGGTTCACGCCCCCGTCGCCTTCTGGCCGACATCGGAAGCGGAACAGAAGAATCAGTCCTCGGGCAAGACCACCACATATTATTACGAAGCGGACAACTACATTGCAAACACGCTTGGCGCGCTTTGCCTCAACGCGCAGAAAACACACACAGTTACCCTTCCCTTCAAGGTCGGCGATAAGATCACCGACAGGGACTGAAATAATTTTATTCAAAGGAGATACCAATGAAGACAAAAAGATTTTTTGCCGTAACGCTTGTGCTGGCAATGCTCGCGGTGCTTTGCGCCTGCAATACGACCGGCAGCGGTGACGGTTCCTCGCCCCCCGCAGCAACCACTCCCGCACCTGCGGCATCATCATCGGATGTCGTGACCGATGCACCCACGTCCCCGGTGACCGAAAAGCCCGCGACAGAAGCCCCTGCGGTAAGCACCGCCCCCGAGACAACGGCTGCTCCCGCAATCGAAGCCCCCGCGCAGATAGACGGCGTTTACCAGATCGGCTCTGTGGATGATCTCATGTGGATATCGTCAAACGGTCCGCGCGACGGCAAGTACGTTCTCACCGCCGATATCGAATTCAACCTTACCGAAGGCTACGAAAAATGGTCGATAGACAACCAGCCCAAAAACGCTTTCGTTCCGATAGGAAATCAGGTAATTCCCTTTACCGGAAGCTTTGACGGCGCAGGTCATGTGATAACGGGTCTTTATGTGTTCGGTCCGGAATTCACCGGTATGTTCGGCTACATAAACGGTGCCGTTATCGAAAATCTTGTGATAGGCGAAGGTCTTATCTGCTCTGCCGATTCAAACGTCGGCGCATTCTTCGGCGGATTTGACGGCGAGGGCAATATCATCCGCGGATGCGTGAACTACGCAAACGTGATAGGCAACGCTTATGTCGGCGGTATCGCAGGCAAATACGCCTCCTCCGCCAGCGCGCGCCTTACGATCGAGAACTGCGTCAATCACGGCAACGTCACCGCCACAAAGAAATCCCATGCACTTTATGTCGGCGGCATAATTCCCGCCATCGTGGGCGTACAGGTCAAGTCCTGCGCCAACTTCGGCACCGTTTCGGCAGGCATAGTCGGCGATGCATCATACGCCGAAAAGGGCTGCGCCATCATCGGCGGAATTGCCGGAGTCATGAGCGGCAGCGGCGGAGACGCCAGCGTTATCGACTGCTACAACAAGGGCGATGTCATAAGCTGCAACGCCGGCGCCAACAACGGCACCAGCGCAATAGCGGGCATAATAGGCAGAATGAACACTGCGCCGGACGGTTTCACCTGCGTGATAAAGAACTGTTACAGCACGGGCAATGTTTACGTTATGTCTCCCGATTCCCGTGAGCTCAGCGCAAGCTGCTCCACCAAGAGCGGCGACGATTACGCCGAAAACGTTTACGCGAGCGGCAAAGTCCTTATCTGGAACACCGAGACCGAAAACACGAACGCCACCGTTCCCGCCTGCGGAGCCCCCGAGGTCAACATCGGCATAGGCGCATCCACAGCCATGAACTTCGGATCCGATGCCTGGGAGGACACCATGGATAACACTCCCATACTCAAGGGTATACCTGCGGCGCACCAGAACACCGTAGCATAAAAGCAATAGGCTGTCACGCTAACGCGTGGCAGCCCATTGCTTTCAGGTTTTTGGGGCGGCAAAACGACCAACGGCGAATGGGTGTTGAAAAACTCATTTTGAGTTTTTCAACACCCATTTCAGTTTATTTGCTATTCACCATCTGTCGCTGCCGTCATTGGGAATGACCTGTTTCACGGCGGCAATGGCGCATTCTATCATGCTGTCATCGGGTTCGCGTGTGGTTATATGCTGGAGCCACATTCCCGGCGCGGAGATGATACGGGTGAACAGATTGTCATGTCTGCCCGCAAGCTTGAGAAGCTCATAGCCTACGCCCATTATGAGCGGGAGCAGCAGGATCCCGATAGCGGAGCGAAGCACAACGTTCAGCGCACGGCTGTCAACAAGATGCGTCGGTATGAACATGGTAATGAATATTGAAACGAGCACCATAAGTATCAGGAACGATGTTCCGCAGCGCGGGTGGAAGCGGCGCTGCTCCCTCACGTTTTCAACGGTCAGCTCAAGCCCCTTTTCATAGCAGAAAATGGTCTTATGCTCCGCGCCGTGATACATGAATGTACGTTTTATATCCTTCATCAGCGAGATAAGGGCCATGTAAGCCACGAGAATAATTATCTTCAGAATGCCCGTGAACGCCGCGCGTATCAGCGACCAGCCGTACCCGGAGCTGCCGAGCACGGGGAATGCACGCGTGAGAAGCTCGTAAAGAGTCTCGGGGATGACCTTGAAGAGCACCACCGCCAGCACCACGCCGATTATCGCGGAGCAGGTCATAAGCGCCGTCATGGCGCCAGAGGATATCCCGCCGACCTTTTTTTCTTCTTTTCCCACTTCTTCCTTTTCGGCTTTCTTCTCTTCCTCGCCCGCTTCCGCCTCATTTCCGGCTTCCGGAGCAGTTCCGTCAAGTCCCGCGATCTCAGCCGAGCGCATGAGAGTTTTGTAACCCGCGATCATTGAATCGACAAAGTTGAACACGCCGCGTATTATCGGCAGTTTGGTGATACGGGGGCGTGTATTCTGCTTGTTCTGCCATTCTTCAAGGCAAATGCTGCCGTCGGGACGGCGCACAGCCATTGCGGTTCTGGCAGGACCGCGCATCATAATGCCCTCAATAAGTGCCTGACCGCCGATTGATGTCTTTATCGCGGCACGGCTTTTTTCATTTTTATCCGACATATTGATATTCCTTTCAAGCCGCACACTGCGGCAGTATCTATTATAATCTATTTTTATGAACCCTTGATGAATTATGATTTCCATGATAATTAATATGCGCGGACAGTGCTCGCGCTCCGGTTCGTCATGAAACGGCAAAACACTACATATTGTTGTTCCGAACTTCAAAAAACGGCACATTTAGAGTTTTTTAATAGATTTTTTGGTAAATATCAACAGTTGGAGCACTTGAATTTTGTGCAGTTTTTTCTTCTTTTATTGTTACAAATTTTGGAATTATTTGGTATAATATTCTTGTCAAATCCCAGTACATAACGGAGGAAGAAGAATGGATAACACGACAAAGATAATAATAGCGGATGAAAACGCGCAAATGCGCAAAACAATGTGCGACGGTCTGCGCCGCGCAGGATTCGGAGCTGTCTATGAAGCCTCGAACGGCGAGGAAGCCCTGGAGCTCATCTCGCGCGTTCATCCGGCAGTGGCGTTGGTGGACGTTTGGCTGTCAAAGCTTGACGGCATAGGTGTTGTGCGCGGCGCGCGGACAATGAACTTTGCGCCGGACAGCGCGCCCGCATTCATCGTGCTTTCGGCAGTACCGAATCAGAATGTTTTTGTTGAGGCTATGAACGCAGGCGCCAAGATGTGTCTTATCAAGCCGGTCGATTGCACCAGTCTTGCCGATCACATAAGAAGCATACAGGCATCCGCAGCATCGCAGGGGCGCGCATCTTCTGTCGATCCCGACCGCACGCCCGACATTGAGACCCAGGTAACGAAAATAATTCATCAGATAGGCGTGCCCGCGCACATAAAGGGCTACCAATATCTGCGCACGGCAATACTTATGACGGTGCGGGACAATGACGTGATAAACTCGGTGACAAAGGTGCTTTACCCCACAGTGGCAAAGAAGTATCAGACCACCACCTCGCGCGTCGAGCGTGCTATACGCCACGCAATAGAGGTCGCGTGGGACCGCGGCGATGTTGAAACGCTGAATTCATATTTCGGCTACACAATCCAGAACAACCGGGGCAAGCCGACAAACTCCGAATTCATTGCAATGATCGCAGACAATCTGCGGCTGAAATACAAGCTGTATTGAACCGGATACGCTAAAAACTCATTTCGCCGCCGCTGATTCCGGCAGCAGGGCGGTGTTAAAAAACTCAAATTGAGTTTTTTAACACCGCCCTGCTTTATTTATTTGGAATGCACTCTTATTGACCTTCTGATCCACCCGGAAAGCTCGCCGTCTACACCGCCCGTGGCGCGCAGGAATGCGGCGAAGAATACAAGATCAAGTCCCATATGACAGGCAAGCGTGACGGCAGCGGGGCACCCTGCCGGAGGCGCAGGCAGGACCATAAGCAGCAGCCTTGCAACGGCAGCCGCGCCTATTGCCGACAAAACGGGTGAGAATATCCAGCACAGAATGCGCGGCCGCATTGCGCTGACGCGCAAAAGACGCGCGGCACTGAGCGCAAAATTTATGATCTCGCTTATATAAAGCACCGCTATGTATCCGGAAAGTCCGAATTCGGGCAGAAGCAGATAGACCAGCAATGCCGACAATGCGGCATCCGCTATATTGACATTCATCGTGTACACCTGCTCGCCAAGTCCCTTGAGCATTGAATCGGTAACGGTATCAAGATACATGACCGGCATGAGCGGTCCGAGCAGGCGGATGAGCCGCGCCGCCTCGTCCGAGCCGTAAAGCGCAAGTCCGAGCTCATCGGCAAAGCAGATGAGAAGCCCCGCCACTCCGACGCCGAAGATCACCGTGAGCCGCCACACGCGCCCCGATATATAACTTATACGATGCCTCTGTCCCAGCGATGCGGCAGCGGTAAATTCGGGGATGAGCAGTCCCGTAAACGAATAGATCACCGCATACGGAAACATGACCACCGGCATGACCATAGCTGTGAGCATTCCGTACTCGGCAAGTGCGGCACCGCGCGCCGCGCCGTATTTTTCAAGTCCCGCCGGAATGAGGATGTGTTCGACCGTTGTAAGCCCCGAACGCACGTATGCGCTGAGCGACACCGGAACAGCCGTCATAAGCAGTCTTTTTGTGCTTTCGCGTCCGCTTATGCGCGACCTGCCCTTGCCGATATGACGTGCAAGGTCGATCTTATACAGAGCATACCCTATGGCGCAGGAGACTATCTCGGATATCGCTCCGCCGAGTACGAGCGCTGTACAGCAATACTCCGCCCCGAGCGGCAAAAGACGCATCAGCAGCAGCGACACCGCGCCGATTTTCACAGCCTGCTCCGCGACCTGTGTGAGTGCGCTCTTCCAGACCCGCCTGACCGCCGAAAAATATCCCGAAAGTGCAGACGATACCGATATTGCCGGCAGCGATATTCCGAGCAGGCGCAGCGGCATCACCGTGCGTGCGTCGCAAAGCACACGCGTTCCGATGACCCCGGCGCACGTTATCAGCAGGATCGCCGCCGCGCTGCCGAACGATGCCGCGTATATGAGCGCACGCCGCAAAGCGGCGCGCGCCGTGCCGCCGCCTTCCCGCTCGCCGACTCCCAACGCCTCGGCTACCGTGCGCGCTGCGGCAAGATTGACCCCCGATGTGGCAAGCGTCAGTGCAAAGCCCCACACGCCGGTGCAAAGCGAGTAAAGTCCCATTACCTCCGCGCCGACGCGGTTTGATATCCACACGCTGAAGCTCACGCCGACGGTACGCATCACTATTGCAGCCAAAGACATGAGAAGCGAATTGTATATGAGCACACCCGCCCTGCTCTGTTCCTTTTCCGGCATTTTCTTTCCTCGTAAAAAAATATTCCGGAATAATTTTATGCCGGCTGCACCGCAAAAATGAGTCTCAGCCGCCGAATATCCGCCTGCGCATCACATCGCAGAGCGGAAAGACCGCAAAACAGAGCAAAAACCACAGCACGGAGTACGGCAGGCATATCTGCCCCCAAAGGGACAGCGGCACGCCGCTGTAATCCCACACGCCAAGTCCCATACGGAGATTCACTATGCATCCCGTTACAAGCTCGGCGGCGGTAACGATACACGCGCCGACCAATGCGCGCACTGCCAGCGGATGCACGCGGAAGCGCGGAGATCCCTCCATTATATACATAACGTAAAAACACACGGCGCCGCATATCGCCATTGAAATATGCGTATACCCGCGCCACGCGACTTCAATGGCGCAATATACCGTTCCACCGGTGAGCAGCACCAGCGCAGCCTTTGCCGCCGCAGACATGACCTTCTCCATATCGATCCCTCCACCCTCGGATTTTTGCCGCTTCTTTTGCCGATAATACAAAAAAAGCGATTTTTTTATTGCAACACAGCCCCAAATGCTGTATAATAGTCTCAGTAAACTGACTGAAAGGCTGGTATACAGTTATGAATGAAAATATGATCTATCGGGCGGCGCGCGAGCGTTACGCCGCAATAGGGACCGACACCGAGGCGGCTATCGCAACCCTTCTCGGGACCTCCGTTTCAATGCACTGCTGGCAGGGAGACGATGTGCGCGGCTTTGAAGGCGCCACGTCTCTTGACGGCGGCATTCAGGCTACGGGCAACTATCCCGGCGCGGCGCGCACGCCGGCGGAGCTGATGCGGGATATCGACATGGCTCTTTCCCTCATTCCCGGCAGACACCGCATAAACATTCACGCCTCTTATGCGATATTCGGCGACGGCGAGCGCGCCGACCGCGACGCCCTTCGTCCCGAGCACTTTGCCGAATGGGTAAAGTTTGCCAACGAGCGCGGACTCGGCATTGACTTCAACCCGACGTTTTTCTCACATCCCATGGCTGCATCCGGGCTCACCCTCTCGAACCCCGATGAGAAGGTGCGCGGGTTCTGGATACGCCACGGCATTGCCTGCCTGCGCATTTCGGAATATTTTGCCCGCGAGACCGGCAAAAAGTGCCTCATGAACATCTGGATACCGGACGGCTACAAGGATACGCCTGCCGACCGTCAGGGTCCGCGCCGCCGCTTTGCAGACTCGCTCGACCGCATTTTGGGCGCGGGTTACGACCGTGACCTTGTTGACGTTTCGCTCGAATCCAAGGTATTTGGGATCGGCGTGGAGTCCTACACGGTAGGTTCAGCCGAATTCTGCCTTGAATACAGCGCGAAAAACGGGCTGGTCCCGCTGATGGACAACGGTCACTACCACCCCACAGAGGTGGTGAGCGACAAGATACCCTCCATGCTCCTGTTTGCCGACAAAATCGCGCTGCACGTCACGCGCGGTGTGCGTTGGGACAGCGACCATGTGGTCCTTTTTGACGATGAAACACGCGAGATCGCCAAAGAAGTGGTACGCTGCGGTGCGCTCGACCGTACATATCTCGCCCTTGACTACTTTGATGCAAGCATAAACCGCATAGCGGCATGGGTCATAGGTATGCGCAATTTTGAAAAAGCCCTGCTTTACGCCCTTCTTACACCGCACGAAAAGCTGGCGCGCCTTCAGGATGAGGGACGCTTCACTGAGCTGCTTGCGGCGCATGAGGAGCTCAAGACGCTGCCCTTCGGTGCCGTCTGGGAGGAATACTGCACACGCGCCGGCGTTCCCGCAGACGGAAGCTGGCTCGATGCCGTAAAAAAATACGAGCGCGACGTTCTGTCGTCCCGCAAATAAAAAGCGAGGTGCAATATGCTTTACCCGAAAAACAAAGAAGACAGACTTTCCCCGGAGCTTTTTTCCGCTCCCACCTGCGAATACCGCGGTGCGCCCTTCTGGGCGTGGAACTGCCGTCTTGAGCGCGACGAGCTGCTTCGCCAGGCAGAGGTCCTCGGCGAAATGGGCTTCGGCGGCTATCATATGCACGTGCGTTCGGGCATGGCAACGCCTTACCTCGGCGATGAGTTCATGTCCCTCATACGCGCCTGTGTGGACAAGGCAGAAAAAAGCCATATGCTCGCATGGCTCTATGACGAGGACCGCTGGCCCTCCGGATTTGCGGGCGGCATGGTAACGAAGGATGAAAAATACCGCATCCGCTACCTGCTTTTCACCCCCTTCTCTTACGAAGAGGTCGGAGGAAAGATCAGAACGGGCAACGAGCAGGCGACCGCTCTGCGCAGCGGACTCGGCAGGCTCATCGCCCGCTATTCGGTGACGCTTGACGGCGACTGCCGCCTTGCATCGTACCGCCGCCTTGCAGACGGCGAGGGACCCGACGAGGGCGGAAGGCTCTTTTACGCATACCTTGAATCCCCGCACACGTCGCCGCGTTACAACGGCTACACATATGTCAACACTATGGACAAAGCCGCCATCGAACGCTTTGTCGAAGTCACGCACGAAGCGTACTTACGCGAGGTCGGCGACCGCTTCGGCTCGGTCGTTCCCGCGATATTTACCGACGAACCGCAGTTCACGCACAAGCAGACGCTTAAATTCGCCTCCTCGCTTGAGGATGTCGCCCTGCCGTGGACGGACGACTTTGACGACACCTTCCGCGCCGCCTACGGCAGCTCGGTGCTCGACCGCGTTCCCGAGCTCATATGGGAGCTGCCGGACGGCGTTTCCGCAACGAGATATCACTATCATGACCACGCCTGCGAGCGGTTTGCCGAAGCGTTTGCCGACACGATAGGGTCGTGGTGCGACGCCCACGGGATCGCCCTTACCGGGCACATGATGAGAGAGCCCTCTCTCGGCTCCCAGACATCGGCAGTCGGCGAGGCTATGCGCTCGCTGCGCGCCTTTGCCATTCCCGGAATAGATATGCTTGCCGACAGACGCGAATATACCACCGCCAAGCAGGCGGCGTCGGTGGCTCATCAGTACGGCCGCGAGGGCGTCATGAGCGAGCTTTACGGCGTTACCGACTGGGATTTTGATTTCCGCGGTCACAAACTTCAGGGCGACTGGCAGGCTGCACTCGGGGTTACCGTGCGTGTTCCGCACCTTTCGTGGGTATCCATGGAGGGCGAGGCAAAGCGCGATTACCCCGCCTCGATAAACTACCAGTCCCCGTGGCACGCGAAATACCGTTATGTTGAAGACCACTTTGCGCGCGTAAACACGGCGATGACGCGCGGCACGCCAGACATTCGCGTGGGCGTCATACACCCGGTCGAATCATACTGGCTGCATTGGGGCCCCGCCGAGCAGACCGCGCTTGAGCGCGACACTCTTGACACCAATTTCTCAAATGTGACCGAGTGGCTGCTTTTCGGCTCTGTGGACTTTGACTACATATCCGAATCGCTCCTGCCCTCTCTCTGCGAGCATGGAGGCGCTCCGCTGAGCGTGGGCAAAATGAACTACGATGTCATTATCGTTCCCGGCTGTGAAACGCTTCGCGCCACCACCTGCGAACGCCTCAGCGCCTTCCGCAAGGCGGGCGGCAGACTGATATTCATGGGCGATGCGCCGCAATATCTTGACGCCGTGCCGTCCGATATTCCCGCCGCGCTTTACAACAGCTCCGAGCACGTCGGCTTCTCGCGCGGCGCGCTGCTCGGCGCGCTCGCCTGTGACCGCACCGTTGACATCCGTCAGGCAAACGGCGAGCTTACAAACACACTTGTGCATCAGCTGCGCCGCGACGGAGACGGACTGTGGCTCTTTGTGGCGCAGGGAAAATTGCCCTACAACAAGGACATATCACGCAAGCAGAAGATAAAAATATCGGTAAAGGGCATTTACTCCGCCACTGTCTACGACACCATGAGCGGCGAAATAAAGCCCATACGCTTCTCGCACAGCGGCGGCATGACTGTGATAACCTCCGAGCTGTGGATGCACGACAGCCTTCTTTTGCGGCTCGACACGTGCGCCGAGGATGACGCATGGCGTCCCGCACCCGCGCCGAAAACGGTTGAAGTGCCGCTGAGAGCGCCCGAATGCGTCCCCTTCTCGCTTTCCGAGTCGAACGCGCTGCTGCTCGACCGCGCAGAATTTTCTTTTGACGGCGGCGATTTTGAACCTGCCGAGGAGCTTTTGCGCATTGACACGCTGTTGCGCCGCAAGCTCGGCTGGACGCCGTGGGGCGGCAGCTCCAATCAGCCGTGGTGCATCCCCGCCGAACCGACAGAGCACACGGTAAAGCTGCGCTTCGTGATCGAAAGCAAAATACCCGTAAACGGCGCGCATCTCGCACTTGAAGCGGCAGAAGACACCGCAATAACCCTGAACGGCACACCGGTCCCATCGGCAGTTGACGGGTACTTCACAGACCGTGCGATCAAAACGGTCCCGCTCCCCGCAATTCCCGCCGGCATGTCGGTGCTTGAGCTTGAAATGCCCTTCGGCACCCGCACCGCCATCGAGTGGTGCTATCTCATCGGCAGCTTCGGAGTCCGCGTGACAGGCTCGCGCGCCGTTATCGAAGAACTGCCGGAGACTCTCGGTTTCGACACGATAACGACACAGGGACTTCCCTTCTTCAGCGGCTGCGTAAGCTATTTCTTTGACGTAAACACGACCGGAGGCGATCTCTCCGTGCGGCTGCCCCAGTACCGCGCGGCAGTGTATGAATGCTCACTTGACGGCGGAGAACCTACCGTGGGTGCGTTTGCCCCCTACTCGGTGCGCTGGAACGGGGTTCCCGCAGGCAGCCACCGCGTTGAAGTAAAGCTTTATATTTCGCGCACGAATGCGTTCGGCCACGTCCACTGCGCCGACAGAAATCTTTCGTACGCATCACCTTCGGCATGGCGCACCGGCGGAGATTCGTGGTGCTACGAATACCGTCTGCTTGAAGAAGGACTCATTGCATCCCCCGTTTTTGCCGAGATCAAACCCGTACCGACCGAAAAACAATAAAAAAATCCGGGATTTTTAAAAAAAATCCCGGAAAGGGCTTGCATTTTCGTTTAAAATGTGATATAATATCACACGTTGGACGGAGGCATAGCTCAGCTGGTTAGAGTACATGCTTGACATGCATGGGGTCATTGGTTCAATTCCAATTGTCTCCACCACTTAAGGAACTCACATTGTGAGTTCCTTTTTTATTTTCAGAACACCGTTATTTTGCCGCCCGGCTATTTTTATTCTCAGGAGGGCTGCCGCGCTATCGCGGCAGCCCTCCTGAGAATATTTGCTATCCGGCAGATCATTCCGCTGCTTTGCCGTGAACGACCAGCTCACGGGTATTGATGGCATCAAGCCCTGTTGTGTTGCCGTTCACCTCTCCGCCGCGGTAAATTCCTATACGGATATATTTACCCGACACTCCCGACATTGAGAAAAGGACTTCGACCGTGGGATTATTATTGTTCCACGGGTCGCGCGCTTTGTCGCTCACGCTCTTGAGCGGCGTTCCGAGCACATCATAGCAGGCAGATTCGACCTTGGTCCAGTTTACTCCGTCGTCGCTCACAAAAACGTCCTGTGCCTGCGGGAAGCCCTTGAGACTGCCCGACATATATCCGATAGCATCGAAGGTCATTTTTGAACCGAAATTGAGCGTTATAAGCCCCGTATAATGCGAGCTGTTGTCCATCTCGCCGGTAATACGGTACATATCCTCGTCAAAGAACATAGCCGCCATATAGGATGATCCCCAATGACCGTTTACAAGGTTCATTACCGAATTCGTGTTTCCCGCCTCGGTCGCGGTGGTCATTGCGCCCTTTTTGGTGGAATCCATATGCGTGATACCGATAACGGAAACACCGTAGCCGATGTCGGCTATATCCGCGCGCTGGGCATCGCTCAGCGCAGTGTCGGAGCATTCGGGCGATGCGACCTTATCCTTGTCGCCGCGTATACCCGAAAATGTCTTACCGGCATCGCTCTTCATCCTCATCCAGCCATCGCCCACGACCGCAGAATCGCGCGTGATCACCGATATTATCGGGGATGACGGTGCCGATGTAAGCATTTTGGTTTTCGCTGCGTCAACGTAAGATTGCTTTATCACCCTTACCACGCCGACCGACGATGTGCAGTAGCCGTCATCCACCGGTGCGCCGTTGCGCACGATCTCGGATGCAGCCGCACGCAGAGTAGCGGCATAACCTGCGTTCAGGATGCCGTTATATGTAAGCGATGCGGGATCGACACCGAATGTACTTCCGAAGATCGTCCATGCGATAAGGTAGCTGCCGTTTACGCCGGGGTGCTTGCTGTCCGTGTGATAAAGCTCGATCTTGGGATCTTCGGCAAAAACCTTTGAAAATGCCGCGCCGGCATACATGACCGGAACGCCGAGTTCATCCCCTATCGCAGCATAAGCCGCGCGAAGCTTCATTTCCATATCCGCCGTGCTCCTGCCATATGCGGCAAGCGCGGAATGTCCTGTTTTGTATCCCCATGTTTCGTAAAGCCACATCTCGGCGCCGTTCGCCTCGATAAGCTTTTTGAATTCACGGCACGAATCGTAAAAATCGCCCGGATCGGATATCGGCAGATAGCTCTGCTCCTGAATTATCACTATGTCATATTTGTTTGCGCCAAGCTTTGCGCGCACCTGCTTGCCGTATGTATCCTTTTCGTCAAGGAACTGTCTGAGCGCGTAGGCACCCTTGTAAACGCTGTCAACAATGACATTGTATCCCGCATTTTTGGCGATACTGTAGAAAATGCCGTTCGGCTTATTCATGTCATTATAGTAGGTAAAGCTGTTGCCGATAAACAGCACGCGGTATTTTCCCGACGGGTCGCGCGCGACTGTGGGAGAGGGCGCTGATGTTTCGGGCATCGTCGTCGATCCTGCGGCTTCGGCGGATGTATCATCCGGCGCGTCGGATGTCTCGGCCTTGTCGGTCACGGTATTCGTGGTATCAACCTTGCCAGAATCGTCTCCGCTTCCGTTTCCGTTGCATCCGCACAGTGCGGACAGCATGAACGTACCTGCCAGCAGCATCGCCGCTATCTTTTTGATTTTTTTCATTATGACTCTGTATCCTCCGTTTATTTGCAATAAGCCATAGCGCAATATTACAGTGTAATTATAACACACTGTTCCGACGCATAAAGAAACATATCACATTGATCCAAAACTTTATCACAAACATATGAGCTGTCACAAAAACGCCCGGATGGCTGAATGCTATCCGGGCATTTTAAGCAGATTATCACTTTTTGTCTTTTGTGAATGTGAGACCGTCGACCTTGATATAATCTTTGCCCATTTCAAACTCGGATTCGCCGCCATATGACTTGGCATCCTCATCACCGAAGGTCATGGTAATCTTGGTCTTGTCTTTGTTTAACTCGTATGTGCCCTCGCTTGTCGTGCTTTTGATTCCGGTAAGGGTGATATTGGGGTATGTAATGATCACCTTGCCGCCGGATTTGAACTCAAGCGAAAGACCGAGCGTATCATTGGTGTACTTGCCCGAAAGACCGCCGCAGGAAGTGAGCAGCGCAGCAAGCATGATCGCCGTCATAACGAATGCGGTGACCCTGAGAATCTTTTTTCCATTCTGAGTGTTTGTCATTTTCATAATGTGTTTTCCTCCGTTTGATCGCCGGCGATGTCACTGCAACGTTGCAGATGCGTTCTGCCGACCGTTGTTCATATTGTACCACATATACAGGGCTCTTGTCAATGTGTTTTGCGCAAAAATGTGAGCAATTTTCATGATAAAAATAAAAAACATATGTCATTTCAATACATAAGAACAAAAAAGAACCGCTCGCGCAGTACAGCCGGTTCGAAAACAAAAAAGGACGGCATAAGGCGCACTTGCGATAAAGCAGGCAGTCCCGGGCGGTGCTTAAAGAGACGGCACGGCAGAATCAATCTGCCATGCCGTTTTTCTGTTTTTATTTGTTTTGTTTGTACTTTTGCGCATTTTTGCGCAGCTTGCTATCGTGACGATACTTTTGTCCATCCTTGCCTGAACAGCAGGCGTTGGGGTGCGGCGAATGCGGTTTGTGAGACTTGTTTTGCAAAGATTCCTTTGTGCCGTCATATGCTTTATTCCAACGCATCAACAACGCTTTTGAGATATGATACCTTCGGCAGACATATGATATATCCCCTGTTTTACGATAAAGCTCAACTGAAAGCAATTTTGTTGTGATTTCGTGTGGACAATATCGCTTTTTTGTGCTATAATCTTTCATGGTGATCGAGGCCTTTCTGGTGAGTTGAGTTAGGGGTAATTCTATTCTATCAGATCTCGATCACTTTTTCTATACTTTTGACCTTTTTTCTTTCTTTCGGTCTCACATCAATTGTAACACTACAGCATAAATACAAAAAAGTTGTCCGAGCGCTTGACATTGGGCGGGGATTATGCTATTATAGTGGGGGTGGGGACGTTTTCCGCCCCGCAAAATGCAACGGAATAGCATGGAGAGGTATCGAATCGGTCATAACGAGGCGTTCTTGAAAACCGTTTGGGTGCAAACCCACAAGGGCTCGAATTCCTTCCTCTCCGCCAATAAGGCGAAGAACCGCAGTAGCCGTCAGGGATTCCTTGCGGCTGTTTTTTAATGGAGGAATTACGTTAATGAGTCGGGTAACGGCGTTTTTGTCGCATTCGAGCAAAGACATACAAAAGGTGCGGAAAATACGGGATATACTTGAAATGCTCGATTATGAACCACTACTTTTTTATTTAAAGTGTTTGGATGATGACAATACAAACTTGGAATCATTCATTAAAAGAGAGATTGAAGCAAGAAACATCTTTATTTATTGTAAAAGTAATAATTCAGAAAAATCTGCATGGGTTCAGAAGGAGCTTGAGTATATCAAAAGTTTTGATTCAAAAAGGCTATTTACGATAGATATTTCGTTGCCGTTCAGAGAAACAATGGTGCAGTTGCTTCAATCAATAGCTGATATTGTTAAAAAGAACCGCATCTTTGTTTCGTGCTCCCATGGGTTGCCTGACGCAAGGTTGGGTGATGTTATCGAGAATGTGCTTGCAGAAAATAATTTTGATGTCATTAGGTTCAAAACTCTTGATTATCAGGGGGATTTTGAGCATAAGAAAGCTTTAGCAGAAGCCAATATATTTATCCCTATTATTTCCCCAAATTCGCTGGCCAGCGTATATTGCAGAAGTGAATTAGAATATGCACTGTACGAATATGAAAAATCGCCATCCACATTCACAAATAAAATAGTTCCGATATATTGTGGTATTAGCGGATCACTGGTTGTCAATTCTTCTTTACTGCCGTCTTCATTGAGATACTTTACAGGCGTTGATATTCAAAATAACAGTTCTATAACGTTGCAGGAAGAACAAATACTGTTGAGGCTCTTGTGTTAGTTTTGTATTAATATAAATAACCCCCGCCCACCGGGCGGAGGCAGATTACTGACAAAGCCCATCTCTTGATTGAGATGGGCTTTGTCAGTAATCTGGGACGGCATAAACTCATTTTTGAGTTTTTTAGCAGCTCCGGCGGAGACTCTGAACTCGGGTTTGCGATGAAATACAAGCAGATCTCATACTTCACCCTGCGCAAACCTTACCAAGACCGCTCGGCGGTCTTGAGGGAGTTCGGGTCGTACAGTCGGTTCGGCAACAAAAAATGACGGCATAAATGCCGTCATTTTTTGTTGGTGACCCATCGGAGACTCGAACTCCGGACACCTTGATTAAAAGTCAAGTGCTCTACCGTCTGAGCTAATGAGTCAAATTTCTATCGCGCCTATATATGATATCACAAACGGCTCGTTTTGTCAATATTTTTTTTGATTTTTCTTTAGTTTTTCTGATTTTTTTGCATTTGTCCCGGTAAGATTGCCAATATCGGCACCGTTCAACGGTAATATTCATATGCATTGAAATAACAAATGCGCCCGGTATCCCATCTCACGCCCACACAAATGCCGCCACCCTCTTCATCCGGGCAGTAAAAGTACGCGCCGCAAAGCTCGTCGCGCGCGATACCGGCGGCTGTGACCGCTTCCGAAGGAAGCCCCTCACGCGTCAGAAAATCGGCAATACGGGCGGCGCAATCCTCCGCGCTCAGCTTTTCCTCGCCTGCGGGGCGGTCAAAGTAAAGTTCAAGCAGTTCACCCCGTGCACGTGAAACGGCAACCAAGGTGTTTTCGCCGCACAGTACGAGCGCGGGCGGGAATCCGTTGCCGCCTGCCTCATTCAGCACTGCGTTTTTTCCGAAGTATGACGCAGCCTTAGCCCGCAACGATGCCTGCGTGAACGCAAGCGACGAGTTAAGCGCAGCAAATCCGCGGTCTGCTTCCGCCACGCCGGCGGCGATCTCATCAGCTATACCGGCGATCTCTTCCGTACTGTCCGATGACGCCAGCGCAACGTAAAGGCGGTCGAGAATCGCCGAAAGCTCGGCGCGTCTGTCGGACGTACCGCTGATATATTCCAATGCCGCCGCGCGGCACCACTCCAGGACCTCGAATATCCTGCCCTCCGCCCCGGACAAGCCCGCCCCGGCAAGTGCGGCACGCGCCCCCGCCAGACTGTCAAGAACTGCCGCAGCCGGGCTCACAGTGTCGTCCTCCCCGGTTTCCTCGGCGCTGCGCAGTGCTTCCGTTGCAGCTCCGATCCTCTCACGCGCGTCCGCAAGCGCAAGCGAACGAAGCAGCTCGGTGTTGCGTCTTGCCGCAGACCGCGCGCCGGACATCATGACTATCGCCGCGACAAGAGACGCAACCCCGAAAAAAAGCACTGAAATACCAACAATGAACCATTTTTTTGAATCTGCCATTTTATTTTTCATCTTTTTTTCCGCGTTCCCTTTCCGAGTTTGAAATTATTTTGCCCAAATCCGGTGAAAAAAATCAAGAAAAAAACTGAAAAAAGGTCGTTTGACCTATTGACAACGTAACAATGTTATGCTATAATATTACCATAACATTGTTACGTAACAAAGTTACGTTTACGATCTGCGAGATGAAAGGATAAAAAGAAGCTTATGGACGACGATCTTATAACAAAAAAAGATCTGCTTGCCCAATATGGGATATCATACGGCGCGCTTTACCGATGGAAACGTATGGGGCTGATACCAGAGGACTGGTTTATCAAACGTTCGGTCGCCACTGGACAGGAAACATATTTTGACCGCGCCGCGATAACGGAACGGATCGAAGCCATTCTCGCCATGAAGGACACACTTTCGCTTGACGAGATAGCCGAGCACTTCCGTTTACCCGAAAAGAAGCGGCGGATGGCGCAGCCGACGCTGAAGCTTGTCTGGCAGCGCGGAGAAAAAAACATAGGCATGGATGAGATCGACGGAATTTACCTTATAAGTTCGGTCGGCGAAACGGTGGACATCACCGAAAAAATTCAAAAAATTGCTACGGAGGCTTTTGGAAATGAATGATATCAAGATCAGCGGCAGCGGCTCGGTGAGCGGCGGCGAATATAACAACGTAAAAATCAGCGGTTCGGGGCATGTGAATGGCGATATTTCATGCAGATCGTTCGCCGCGTCCGGCTCGACAAAGGTAGATGGCAATATAAAATGCGATGATTTTGCATCATCCGGGTCGTCCCATGTGAAGGGCATGATGGATTGCAGCGGCGCTCTTGCGTCGTCCGGATCTCTTGTGGTGAACGGCAGCCTGCACGTGGATACTGCCAGGTGTTCCGGCAGCCTTAAAGTATCCGATGACATGGATGCACGCGAGGTACAGCTGAGCGGCGCGGCATCGATCGGAGGCGGGCTTTCAGCCGAAAAAGTCGTTATCAGCGGTTCTGCCAAGATACGCGGGCTTCTGAATGCCGAGGTCGCCGATATTTCGGTCGGCTGGGGTAATACCGAATGCGACATCGGATCGATAGGAGGCGGAAGCATAACCGTAAAACGCAAAATGGGCGGCATGGTGTTCGGAATGCGCAAATATATGTACTGTATCTTTTTGCACACGACCTCGATTGAAGCCGACAAGGTTGAAATCGAATGCACCGAAGCGCAAACGGTTCGTGCGATCGATGCGGTGATCGGCGATGGCTGCAACATAGGAACGGTGGAATACAGCGGAACGCTTACCGTCAGCGACAACGCAACTGTCGGGAAAACGGTGAAAATATGAAAATAAGCGGCTGTTAGAAAACTCAAATGAGTTTTCTAACAGCCACTTGTTATCAATACATATATTCGGAATTTTCGGCGCCGGTCGTGTGGTTTTCAACTATCAGAAGGCATGCATCGCGGCTGACTCTGACGCGATGCCAGACACCGGCGCGCACATTGTACAGTCTTTGCGGCTGCAAGCTAACCTTCTCACCGGATGCGCCGATCTCAAGTGTGGCACTGCCGGCGAGCAGTACGAAGACCTCATCGGTCAGCATATGCCGTTCGGGCGGGAAGTCGGATGCGGCATCGAACTTTTCAGCCCAGTTCAGAAAAGCCACACGCCACTCACCGTAATGCATCGTGCGTTCGTACCCCGCGCCCGTGTATTCAAATACTGCAAGTCCCTCCGGAAGGGTTTTATCATTTATCTGCATTTTTTATCCTCCTATGTCGGCATTATTATACACCGATGGGAGCAATATGTCAAGCTTGCTGTCGGATATCTGCCCTGCTACGCGGTTTTTACGACATTTTTCGCGTTTTCTATTGATTTTTTTTGCGATATGTGATACAATAAATATATCGAACGTTTGTTCTAAAACCCACACCGAAAGGCACAAAAATATGACTTACATACTTTTCAATCCGCTGGCAAATAACAGTCAGGGCAAAGCAACGGCTGCCAGGCTGAAGCAGGAAAAGCTGCCGCACGCGGAGCTTATCGATCTTATCGGGCTTGACGTTTGCGGCTTTCTTGACACTCTTGCTGCCGATGATGAAGTCATTGTCTGCGGCGGCGACGGAACACTGAGCCGTTTTGCGGATGATGTTCACGGCAAGGAGCTTCCCTGCACTGTCAGGCTTTTCGGCGCGGGGACAGGAAACGATTTTCTTAAAGATATCGGCGGCACAGCGGGCGGAGACAGCATGAAAGTCAACGACTACCTCAACGGGCTTCCCACGGTAAGAGTTAACGATATCGAACGGAAATTTGTAAACGGGATCGGCTACGGCATTGACGGCATGGCTTGCGAGGTTGCCGACGACAAAAAGCTGCGCGGTGAGACGGATATCAATTACACAAAAATATCGATCGGTCTTTGCCTCGGCGGATACAAATGCCCGAATGCAAAGGTCACGGTAGACGGCAGAGTAATGCAGTTCCGCCGCGTATGGCTGGCATCTGCCATGAAGGGACGGTACTACGGCGGCGGAATGATGGTTGCGCCGGACCAGGACAGAAGATCGGACGTCATGAGCTGTGTAGTGCTGCACGATTCGGGCAGACTGCACACACTGGCGGTCTTTCCCGGTATATTTTCGGGTTCGCACGTCAAGCACAAGAAAATCGTGACCGTGCTGACGGGAAAAAATATCACTGTTGAATTTGACAAGCCGTGCGCCCTTCAGATAGACGGCGATACAGTGCGCGGTGTAAGAAAATACAACGCAGTAATGCCCGAATAACCTCCCAAACAATGAAAACGGAGCTGTTGCAAAAACAACAGCTCCGTTTTTTATACCGGAAGAATATCTTCGAGTATATAAACCCTTATCCGCAGGTACCGCGCAAGCGCGGTACCCACAGGATTTCAGGAATGCAGTTGATTTATCCTACCGGCTGCCACTGCATGACAGCCGGCATTTTATCTCACCGTTTGTGAGAGGATTGCATTGAACTAACCTTACTTAAGGGGATACTTAGCATCGCCAAGAAGGACGTTCTTCAGCAGGTAGATAGCATCGTTCTTATCGAACGCGCCGTCACCGTTGACGTCACCCGACTGGTTGATCGGGTAAGCGGTGGTGCCGAGAAGTTTCGCCTTCAGGAGGTAGATAGCGTCGTCCTTGTTGACCTTACCGTCGCCGTTCATGTCGCCGCGAGCAACAGCAAGCTTCGGGATTTCCTGATAGCCTACTTTTTCGCCGCAGACGGAGCACTCCTTGTAAGGAGTATAACCGGTCTCGGTAGTGGTGGCGGGCTTGCCCTCTTTTTCGACCCAAGTGTGCTCGGTCTTAGCGATCACATCATAGGTGGTTTCAACAGTGCAGTTCTTGCACTTGAAGTGAGAAGTCTTGCCTTCTGCAGTGCAGGTGGCAGGAACGCCCTCTACGAGGACCCACTCGTGCTGGTCTTTACCCTCAGCCATGACGTAGCCGCAAATCTTGCAAACAAGGTTTTCGGTGCAGTCGGCTATCGGGTCAGCCTTGTGAGGCTCGTTGGCGATCTGCTCGCCGCAGGTAGCGCAGGTGAAGCCGTGTCCGCTCGGGGTCTTAACAGCTTCGACCTGAGTGTTCGGTACGTGATCGGAGGAAGCCTTTACAACGTAATCGCAGCCGTCAAACGTGCACTTGCGATCCTGGCAAGCAGGACCTTCAATGCTGTGCTTGATGGTCTTTACGATCAGACCGCACTGAGAGCAGGTAGCGGTGAAGGTGTGACCGTCAACATTTTCAAGAGCACCGAACTTGTGGTCGGTAGCTTTCTTGGTGGGGTTGCCGTTCTTGTCGATGAGCTTCAGACCGCAGATCTTGCAGACGCCATCCTCGAGACAGGTCTGAGAACCGGCCTTGAGAGCGCACTTGTGAGAATCGATCTTACCGCAGACATCGCACTTGCGATATGCATACGAGTTCTTGGCGTTACCACTGTTGGTGGTGGAGTTTGCCTTGGAAGCATACTTCCATGCGCCCCACTTGTGGTTGTCGTGATCGGCAGGAATAACTACCTTATCGGGAGCAAAGCCGCACTCGCAAGCGTAGTGCTCTTCGTAACCGTCTTTGCAGTAGTTGACTTCAAGTCTGTTCTTGAAGATGGTGATGGAGTGAGCAGCCTCGGTACCGGAGATCTTGGTGCCGCAGACGGAGCACTCTTTCCAGTGCTTGGTGCGGTCGTTCTTCCAAACGATCTTGGCAGCCGGGTGACCGGTAGCCTTTACGGTGTAACCGCAAACCATGCAGACGCCGTTCTTGGTGCAGGTCACAGCATTATCGCCATATTCGTGAGCAGCAGGCTCGGTGACGTAGGTGCAACCGGGAACAGTGCAGTACTGCCAATGCTTTTCTTCACTGGTCTTGTAGCCGGCACTGAGCTTGTGGCTTTCAGCCTTGGTAGCATCGAGCTTGTCAATAGCAACTTCTTCGGTCGCGCCGCAGACTGTGCAGGTGCGGACCTTCTTACCGGCGCTCATGCAGGTAGCTTCAGCAGTTACCTTCCATTCGCCCCAGGTGTGACCGTTCTTTTCGATCTTTTCAGCACCGTAGTGCATGGTGCATTCAAACTCAAGACCGTTGATAACGACCTTGTCGGTGCATCTCCAACCGGAGGTGATACCGTCGGTGGTGCAGGTGGCAGCAACAGCAGCAACAGTCTCGATGACGTGCTGGTTGTGACCAACGAGCTCTATGCCGCAGACAGCGCACTTGTAGCTGTCGGTGCACTTGAAGCTACCGCCCTCAATAGCAATTCTGAGAGCTTCGGGCATGGTGTGCTGACCGCTTACGGTGATACCGCAGACGTTGCACTTGGCAGACTGGTAGCAGTTGACAACAGCATCAAGCTTGTGGCCGAGAGCCAGAACCTTTCTGCTTTCCTTGATATCGCCGCACTTGGAGCAGACAACGATCGTAAGACCGTCTTTGGTGCAGGTGGGAAGGTTTACTATCTTGGTCTCGTAGTTGTGTCCCTTGGCATCAGCCTTGGCGCCGCACTCGGAGCAGACAGCGGTGCAGAGGAGCTTATCGGTTACATTACCGTCAGCATCTACGATGTAGTTGGAAGCGGTCTTGGCATAGGTGTGCGCCTTGAGCGGAGCGATGGTGTCGCCGCAGTTTTCGCACTTACCGGGGTTGCAGAGAGGAGCGCCGGCGGTCATCTTGTGACCGGTAGCCTTTACGACTTCAGCACCAGCCTTAATCTCTTTGCCGTCTTCTTTGAAGAGCTTGCCGCATACTGTGCACTTGTTGTACGCAATGTTACCATCGGTATTGCAGGTGGCAGCCTTTGCAGCAACAGCCTCAAGCGTGTGAGCGGCAGCGGGTTTTACAGCGTAACCACAAACAGAGCAGCTTACAGCAGCCTTGCAGGTGGGCTTGGCATTGACGTCATATACGTGAGCCTCGAAGGTACCGTCGGTGGTGCCGCAGTACTTGCAAGCCTTCCAGTGGAGGTCAGCATTCTTGTAAACGACCCAGGTGTGACCTGTGCCGCCGGTGTACTCGGAGGTGGAATCCTTCAGAACGGCACCGCAGTCCTTGCAGTAGTCGTAGTAGGTTCCGTTGCCGTTGCAGGCAGAAACGTTTGCCTGGAGGTCGGCAACCTTAAGGGTCCAGCCCTTAGCCTTGAAGTCGGCATCCTTCTCACCGTTGTAGTGAGCAGGATTGTGCGGCCATACGGCGGTCTCATCGGTAAAGGTCTCGTTGGTGATACCTTCGGAGGAGACACCGCAAGCGCAGCTCTTATAATATGTTACAAGAGTGTTGCATTTGTGGTCAGCGACCAGGTACTTCGCATCCTTCTTGGATACGGTGAAGCTGTGACCTTCATTCTTTACGATGGTGACATCGGCGGGTTTGAAGGTGTCGGTAAGGGTCTTACCGCAGTTTTTGCAGCTCTTGTAGAGAGTAGAATTGTTAAGGCACTTGTCAATGTTGCCCTTAACATACTCTTTGGAAACGATGTAAGCAGCAACGTGCTTGGTCTCATCGGGAGTGTGAGCCTTGGTGTTACCGCAGACGCACTTCCAAACGGTGGCACAAGCTGCGCCCTTGAAGTCGCAAGCCTTGAGCTCCATGTTGGAGCCGTCGGTCTCTACGTGCATATCCGTGCCGGGAATCTGCGTGTAGGTCTTATCGGCAGCACCGGCAGCTACGCCGATACAGAGTATTGCCGCGAGCAGCAGAGCTACAGGGAGCAATACTTTCCCTATGCTTTTGACCGCATGCACGGCCTTGGCATGAGAGAGATTAGAAACAGATTTCATTTCTTGTCTTTCCTCCTGAAATTCTTATATACAATGACAACTTTCCGCATATACGGAGTTCGCCGATCCTTCTCAAACGCACATGGCGTTTAGCCGACGAGAATTCTCTGCGTTTTCCGACCTTCGACCTTCCCTCAAATCCCCTTGCGGGAACTTAGCCGACGAGGTTCAGCCACCGGTCTTCTCCGGATATATACGGATCCGCATACCGACTGCACCGGTAACCGCTGAAGCGGCTTGAATTCAGGCTCGTCGGGTATACGAATTGCCAATTGTTTCTGTTTTACCGTTGCGCACTTGCCAGTGCGCCTTTTATGTACCCCGGCTCGCGCCGGGATCCGATTGGGTATAGGAATGCCCTATACTCCATCTTCTCATATATTTTATCACCGACTAACGGTTTTGTCAACACTTTTGAGCAATTATTTCCGAAAAAATGCTCGGAATTTAGTTTATAGAAGAAGCTATAGTTATGTTTCCTCGCTCGCTAAGAGGGCGAGGAATGAAGCTACTTCTAATCTGTATGCTTGGTTACCTCGCCCCGTCAAGGCGCGTTGCGCCTTGACCCTGTGACTGACAGTGTACCATCTGGCACCTTAGCCCTTTACTATCCAAAAGCTAAAAATATGTTCGGAATTCAGTTCGCGGAAGATGCCATAACATCCGATCGCCCGGCTCGGAGACGGGATGGGCGACCGAATCATTTTTTTCTGCCCGATCAGGCGCGGAAACGTGCGATATCCGCCTCAAACGCCGCACGCTCGTCGGCATTCTCTATCTCTGCGGTAAGCTCGATGGGCTTCATAAGATCGAGGCTGAATATTCCCATTATCGACTTCGCGTCAACCACATATCTGCCGGATTTGAGGTCAATATCAAAGTCGTACTTTGCGGCGATGTTTACAAAATCGCGTATATCGGATATTGTGACCAGTCGGATGTTTGCTGTTACCATTATTTTTCTCCTTATTAATAGATAATTTACTGGTTTAATTTTATCACACCTTACCTGCTATGTCAAGTACCGCGCAGAATTTTTTTCCGTGATACCGGCTGAGACTCTGTGAGACTGTTGCGAATCCACCGCGGGTTAGAATTATCCTGCACCGCGGGAGATGCGGTGCGAAGGGGGTGATTCAAACGGAATAAAAAAAGATGCAGTCTCCCGCAGCCGCCGCGCCGCACGGCCGCAACCGGGAAGACTTATACGCGCCGCCGGGGACGGTTCCACCCTGCGGCTTGCCGCCGAATACATAAAATGCAACAGCGGCAGATCGCAGCTGCCCAATATTGCGGGCTTTTGCCGTTCGCTCGGTGTGAGTGTGGGGGAATTTGAGGGGCTTCGGCGGTCGCACCCGGACGTTTACGGCACACTTTGCGCCGTTTTTGAGGATGAGGCACTCAACTCGGATGTTCCCGCCTCGGTGCTGACGCTTTATATGCGCGGCAGGCTCGATTACAGCGAAAAGCGCGATGCGGACGATGCGCCCGTGACAGTGGTATTTCAGCATGACGTACTCAACGATGGCGAATGACGGCGTGCTTCGCATCGGCGGCGTGCCGAGCGCGCGCCAGGCGGAATTCTTTGCGGCGCGCGGGAAATTCATTGCCTACGGAGGTGCGCGCGGCGGCGGAAAATCATGGGCACTGCGGCGCAAGCTCGTAGCTATGTGTCTGCGCTATCCCGGAATACGCTGCCTCATCGTGCGCCGCTCGCTGGGCGAGCTGCGTGCGAACCATCTGCGTCCGATGCTTTCGGAGTACGGCGGTCTTGTGACGTACAGCGGATCCGAACGGCGGCTCTCGCTGCCCGGCGGCTCGGCAATTTACTTCGGTTACTGCTCAGCCGACCGCGATGTTCTGCGCTATCAGGGGCAGGAATACGACATTATTGCCATTGACGAGGCAACGCAGCTGAGCGAGGATCAATTTTCGGTATTCAAAGCCTGTCTGCGCGGCACGGGGGAGCTTCCCCGCCGTATATATCTGACCTGCAACCCCGGAGGCATCGGACACGCATGGGTACGGCGGCTTTTTATCGAACGCGACTACCGCGAGGGCGAATATGCCGACGACTATGTTTTTATACCTGCGACGGTTTATGACAACGAGGTGCTTATGCGTTCCGCCCCCGACTATGTCCGGCAGCTCGAAGGGCTGCCGCCGCGAATGCGCGATGCGTGGCTTTTCGGTCGGTGGGATGTTTTTGAAGGGCAGTTCTTCCCCGAATTCGACCCAGGGCGGCACGTATGCAAGCCGGAGAACGCGGGCGTTCCCGTGCGCCGGTTCATTGCCCTTGACTACGGGTTCGACATGCTCGCCGCGCTGCTTATCGGCGTTGCCGACGATGGCAGTCTTACCGTTGAGGCGGAGATATGCCGCCCCGGACTGACGCTTTCGGAAGCTGCGCGGCAGGTCGCCGGACTTGCCGCGCTCCGGGACGGCACCGGTGTCTCGTATGCAGTTGCCTCACCCGATCTCTGGAACCGCCGGCAGGACAGCGGCATGAGCGGCTTTGAGATCATGCAGGCAGTACCCGGGATGCCGCCCATGCGCGCCGCCGACGACAGAAGAATACCCGGCTGGCGGGTGCTGCGGGAATATCTCGCGGGCGGGCGGCTGCGGATAAGCAGCAACTGCCGCGAGCTCGTGCGCTGTCTGCCTGCGCTGCTTTTTGACCGCGAGCGCGCCGAGGATGCCTCCGACGAGCCGCACTCGGTTACTCATGCGCCCGAGGCTTTGCGGTATGCCGTCATGAGCCGTCAGCCTCCCGCACCGGCAGAGGAGGTGTGGGATTACCGCAATTTCAGGTTCAACAGACAGCCCGCGACCAATCCGATAATATGGGACTGATATGCCAAAACGTCAGGAACGGACAAGAAAACAAAAGAGGACACAAATGATCAAAAACGATACTTCATCCCGCGCCGTGATCGCCGCGCGGTGCGACATGGGCTTTTCCTCCCCGGACGGCGGCTTTACAATGGAAAATATGCGCGTTCTGCCGGACGGCTCGGCAGAGCTGCGGTGCGGCTTTGTTTACAAATGCACGCTTCCCGCAGCACCGCGCACGGTGCTTGAGGGCAGCGGCGACGACGACGGAAAGCTTTACGCGGCGGCGGGAAACGGTCTTTACATCATCGACCCCGACGCCGGAAGCTGCACGCGGCTTGCCACTCTCACGTCGTCGGGCGGAAAAGCATCGCTTTTCCGCTTCGGCGGCAGCATATACCTGCTTGACGGCGGCGAGCTTTGGCAGATTGAGGGCGGGACGCTCAAAGCGGCGGCGGGGTATATTCCCCTTTACGGGAAGGACTGGGACCCCGCAAGCTTCGGAAAGATAAACGAACCGGTCAATCTTCTCTCACACAAAATACGCATTCATTACCGCATTGACGAGCTCTCGCACCGGCTGCGCACAGGCATCAGGCTGGCATCGATCGATTCGTTTGAGTACAACGGGCAGCAAGAGCTGCCCGGTGGCGCGACCGGCTGGCAGCTCGGCAGCACGGGGCTTTACATCGATACCAACGGGCTAACTTCTAACAGCTCCGTCATCATCTGCGCAACGCTTGCCGACGATGCGGTGGACCGCTCTGCGCTTACATCCTGCGTTTCCGCAGCCGTGGCGGGGGACGGCGGCGCGGCGCGCATATGCTGCTACGGCGGCACCGATCCCGCAGCGGTGTTTTCATCGCTGCCGGTATCGGCATCGGCGCTCGACGAAGCACGGCGCGTATCGCAGGACTCGGGCAGTCTTTACTTTCCTGTTGACGGAAGAATGACCGTGGGCGACGGCGGCAGCCCGGTGACCGGAATAGAGCCATGCCGCGACAGTGCGCTGCTTTTTACGCCCGATGAGACCTACCGGATGTCATTCGGCAGCTCGCCGCTTCCCTCTCTCAAGCCATCGGGCTGTGGCGTCGGGCTTGCAGCCGGCAACGCTGCCGCCGGATTTGCCCTCGGTGCGGCATTCCCGCGCGACGGCAGGATATACGTCTGCGATGCATTGGGGACTCCCACGGCGCTTCCGCCGGAGCTTACCGGTAATTACACTGCCGGAGGCAGCGTCGCGTGCTATTGCCGCAGGCACGGCGAGGTATGGTTCTGCTCTCCCGATGACACGGCGGGCAGGCTTGCCGTAATAAACGTGCGCGGCGGGGCTGCGTCCGCCTCGGGACATATATCATTCTTCACCGGCGCGTACGCCGACGCTCTGTTTGCGCTCGGCGACCGCATGGGCTTTCTGCGCGGACGAGATGTTTATATGTTCGATCCCGCCGCCGGAGGCGACATTGAACCGAACGGCACCTCCGGCACAAAGGTCACGCCGATAACAGGGTACATTGAATCTCCGTTTTTCGACTTTGGCAAGCCGTCAACGCGCAAGCGGCTGCAGTTTGCCGGAGTGGATGTGCGCGGCGGCGGTGCATATCTCACCGTGACCGCCGATTCGGGCAGAAGCGCCACAGCATTCTTTCATGATTCCGTGTGCGCCTCCGAGATACACAGCGGTGTACCCACATTTGCAGCCGCACGGATAAATACCGGCGTTTTTCACAGTCTGCGATATCGGGTGAGCGTCTCCGGCGCGGCGCGTCCTCGTGTTTTCGGCGTCAGTATGACCGTGCGCAGGTAAGCGGCTGATATTATCATATGAAAGGAACACGATCAAAAATGAAAGTATTTCCGGAAACCGCCGCATGGCGGCAGTACGAAGCGGGACGCGAATACAAACGGCGTATCGGTCTTTACGAAACGGTAAGGACCAACGAACGCTTTTACCGCGGCGAGCAATGGCGCGGCGCCGACGGCGGCGGTCTGCCGCGCCCGGTATTCAACATCGTAAGGCGTATTGCGGATTACCTTATATGCAACATCGCCTCGGGCGACCTTACGGTGACCTACACGGACGAAAATCTGCCTTACGTTTCCGACCGAAAAAAGGCTGAGACGATAGCTGCGGGTGTTGACGCCTTCAACCGCAGCACGGCATACCGCTGGCAGCAGAGGCATATGAACAGCCTCATTTACCGTCTTATATCCGATGCCGCCATAACCGGCGACGGCATTCTTTATTCGTGGTGGGATCCGGACGCGGAGGACGGCAGGGGCGGAATCGCCACCGGCACGGTGGACAACACCAACCTGTTTGTGTCGGATGTGAACCGTGCAGATATTCAGAGCCAGGAATACCTTATCATCTCCTGCCGCGCCACGGTAAGCTCGCTCAGAAATGAGGCAAGGCGCTGCGGCGTTCCCGAAAGCGAGGTGGCAAAAATAATTCCCGACGGCGAGGGCGACGCCGCCGAGCTTGACTGCGACGGCAGTGAGAAGGCAACATATCTCGTAAAATTCTGGCGCGAGGACGGCAGAGTCAGATTCGAAAAATCAACGCGCGGATGCATTATCCGCCGCGCCGACACACAGTGCAGGCTTTACCCGATATCTTATTTCAGCTGGTACCCTGCAAAGAACAGCTTTCACGGCACGTCTCCGGTAAGCTCGATGATACCGAATCAGAAATACATCAACCGTGCGTATGCAATGGTGATGAAGCACATGACAGATTCGGCGTTTTCAAAGGTCATATACGACCGGACAAGGATACCGGAATGGTCTAACGAGGTCGGCGAGGCTATCGGCGCCGCCGGCGGCGGAAATATCGGAGATGCCGTTGCGGTCGTAGGCACCGGAAAGCTTGAGGACGGCTTTCTTGACCTTATCAACAATGCCGTTACCACTACCAAGGAGTTAGCGGGCGCGACCGAGACCGCTCTCGGCAATATTGCGCCCAACAACGCAAGCGCAATCCTTGCGCTGCGCGAGGGAGCGACCGCCGCGCTGGAGCAGGTCAGATGCTCGCTGTACCGCTGCATTGAGGAGACGGCGGACATCTGGGCTGACATGAGCTGCGCATACAGTCCCGATATCTGCACAGCACGCACCGCAGACGGTGTTTCCTGTATCGATTTTTCGCTGCTGCGCGGCTCTCTGCTCCATGCACGCGTTGAGATATCCGAATGCGCGAGATACTCGCTGTCGGTAACGCAGTCGGTGCTTGACAGACTGCTCGACTCGGGACACATCACCTTTAAAGAGTATCTCGAACGTCTGCCGGACGGGATACTGCCGGGCAAGGCAAAGCTTATGGATTCCCGCAAAAACGAAGAAGCGGCGGCAGGGACATCCGCCGCAGAAAAAGGAAGTGAGTAAAAAACAATGACAGATGAGATCAAAAACACGGGCGTCGAAGCCCTTTCCGCCGCGCCTCCGGAGCGTCCGGAGAACCGGGCGGCGCCGGAAAGCGAGGAAGCGGTGCTTCTGCGCAGTCTTTCCGAGCTCAGAGAGGAACTTGCGCGTATGCGCGATGAGCTCGGAACGGTCCGCACCGCATCCGAAGCAAGCCGCGCCCCGCGCGCCCCGGTCCCGTCCGCCGGCGGTCTTACCGGCGCCGACGATTCCCTTTTCTCGCCCTCCGAGGTGCGTGCAATGAGCCGTGCCGAGGTCAGGGCAAATCTTGACCGCATACGCGAATCAATGCGTCACTGGAGCTGAAAAGCCTTATGCCGCATTGCAAAAATAAAAATCAAAAAGCGAAAGGATCTTAAAAATGGCTATTTCAAACTTTATTTCTACCGTATGGAGCGAGAGCCTGCTCGGTGCGTTCTCCGAAAAGTACATCGGCGTTGCAAACTGCAACCGCGAATTTGAAGGCGACATCCGAAACCGCGGCGACCGCGTAAAAATTTGCGGCGTCGGACCCGTTACCGTTTTCAATTACACCAAAAACACCGATTTTTCTTCCGGTGCCGAGACCCTCTCCGACTCCGAAAAAACTCTTGTCATCGATCAGGCGAAGGCTTTCAACTTTCAGATAGACGACGTTGACCTTGCGCAATCAAATCCCCGCCTCATGAACGAGGCTATGCGCACTGCTGCCGCCGCGCTTGCCTCCGCCGCCGACAAGTATGTTTATTCGCTTTATTCCGATGCGGGTGCGACCGTGAAGAATTCAGCAGCCACCGCATCGAATATTCTCGATACGATAATTGACGCCCGCACCAAGCTCCTCGAAAAGAATGTTACCGATCCCGGCGACATTGTGATTGAAGTCTCCCCCGCCGTTGCCTCTCTTATTTTCAAGGGCAAGCTTGCCTATGTCGGCGATGAGATCCTTGAGAGCGGATGCATCGGAAATGTTGCCGGCTGCCGCGTTTACGTTTCCAACAACATAGCCGCAGCTACCGACTCCACCGACAAAAAAAGCTACTGCAAGTGCATTGCCCGTTCAAAGCGCGCCATAGCATTTGCAGAGCAGCTCAGCGAGGTCGATGCATACCGCCCCGAAAAACGCTTTGCCGATGCGGTGAAGGGTCTGCATCTTTACGGCGCAAAGGTCGTATACCCGAATGAGATGGTACTGCTCGACATCAGCGTTTCCGCGGGAGCGTGATAACGCATGACCTGCCGAAAAATATTTACCTGCGCGCGCAAGCTGCTCGCCGAGCCGGGGACATCCTCCCCCTGCTCGGGCAGCGCGACGGCTGCCGATGAATTTGAGGACCGCGCCCCGTACATTCTCGCCGCGGCGGTATCGGAGATGGGGGATTCGGACGACGAATACCGACGCTCGAACAGGCTCGCGCCGAGGCTTCCGTCATGCGGCATTCTCATCCGGCTCGACGATGACTTTCCCCTTTCCGCGCGCTTCGCGCATCCGGCGGCATATTATCTTGCCGCTATGCTTGCGGCGGATGAGAACCCGGAGCTTTCGGAAACACTCTTCGACCGCTTTTCGGACGCAATGGCGACAATACGCGCCTCGCTTCCGGCAATAAAAGGATCGACTGTGAACGTTTATCCGGAAGAATAACAGCCGCCCTCCCGCTGCCGTAAGGCAGCGGGAGGGCGGCTGTATGCTATTGTAATTATGCGTTTTATTACGCCCAGCTCATCGTGCGGGGCTTATCCTCGGTCATTACGATGGGCTTTAAGAACTCAACAGCCTTGCGCAGACCCTCGTCTATGGTCATAACGCTGTCCTCATGCTCGATGGAGAGCACGCGGTCGTAGCCGCAGAGACGCAGATTGGAGACGAAATCTCTCCAATATCCCTCGCCGTTGCCGAATCCCACGGTGCGGAAGACCCATGCGCGGTTCAGCTCATCGCTGTAATGCTTGGTGTCAAGCACGCCGATCTGCGCGGTGTTGTACTTGTCGATTTTGGTGTCCTTGGCGTGTACGTGATAGATAGCACCCTTGAGGTAGCGCACAGCAGCCACGGGATCGATGCCCTGCCAGATAAGGTGCGAGGGGTCAAAGTTCGCGCCCAGCACGGGACCGACCTCGGCGCGGAGCTTGAGCATGGTCTCGGGATTGTAAACACAGAAACCGGGGTGCATTTCAAACGCAATATGCGTCACGCCGTGAGCCTCGGCAAACGCGGCGGTCTTTTTCCAGTAAGGAATGAGCTTTTCGCTCCACTGCCAGTCAAGGATCTTAAGAAAATCATCCGGCCACGGGCAGGTGACCCAGTTGGGGTATTTTGAGCCTTCGCTGTCTCCGGGGCAGCCGGAGAAGCAGACTACCGTGTCGATGCCGAGCTTTTCGGCAAGTAGGACGGCATTTTTGAAGTCGGCGTCATACGCCGCGGCGGTTTTTGCATCGGGATGCAGCGGGTTGCCGTGTGCGGCAAGAGCGCAGATCTCGACATCATATTTTTTGAAAGTATCGACAAAAGCATTGAATTTTGCCTTGTCTGCAAGCAGCTCCTCGGGGTTGCAGTGAGCTTTCCCGGGATATCCGCCCGCGCCCATCTCGACGGTATGTACGCCGAGACCGGTGATTATGGACAGCGATTCCTCAAGGGTCTTCGCTGCGTAAAGGTTTTCAAGTACGCTGAGTTTCATTTTTATCTGTTCCTTTCCTGGATTTATTTGACCTCGTAAATATCCTCGCGGTTGCGGAGCGCCGCCATGATATTACGCATCTCCGCCAGCGCAGTCGCCTTATTTTCGTATTTTCCGACCCGCGTCTGCATATTGCCGCTCGAAACGCTTATTGCATACGGCTCCTCGCCTTTTTTTATGCGGTACGCCTGCGCGCGCACGAACGGAACGAGCTGCTTACCGTCCTGCGACAGCACATACATGACCGCACCGCCGGAGCCCATATCCATATTCTGCACGGCATCCTCCACAGCATCCTGCACTGCGCCCTCCACCGCATCCTCTACCGCCTCATGCACGGCACTCTCAACGGTGTCCTCTATCGAATCGCAGAGATCGTCAAGCTTTTCGTTCAGCTCGTCAATGGCTTCCTTGATCTCGTTTATATCGCACATTTCTCTTCTCCTTATTTATCGAAGCGGAAGATATCTCCCGTCTTTGCCGAGGTGTAAATGCCCTCAAGTATGCGGGTGACGACTATCGCCTGCTCGGGCAGCACGCAGGGATCGGTGTCGTTGACAACCGCGTTTATCCACTGGCGCGCCTCGCGCTCGGCGGGGCTTTCGCCCTTTACGCCGTCAAAATACGCGGCGCCCTTGGCGTTCATATCCGGCTTCATTACATATTGCAGATTCTGCCGCACGCCGTTGATGCGCACGCCGTCAAGCATATCCGCCCCGGCCTTTGTGCCGCATATCGTGGTTATAGCCTCGCGCGTGTCAAGCATATTGATCGCCCACGACGCCTCAAGATTGATCGTTGCGCCGTTTTCCATCACGACAAAGCCGAACGCGGAATCCTCAACGGTGAATTTAGACGCATCCCAGTTGCCCCATGCGTTGCCCTGCTCTTTTGTGTCGTTGAGCGCGTGATATGTAGTGCCTACGCAGTATTTCGGCTTGTAGTTGTTCATAGTCCAGAGCGTAAGGTCGAGCGCGTGCGTGCCGATGTCGATAAGGGGACCGCCGCCCTGCTCGTATTCGTTGAGGAACACGCCCCATGTGGGCACGGCGCGGCGGCGCAGTGCGGTCGCCTTGGCATAGTAAATGTCGCCGAACGTTCCCGCGTCCGCCTCGTTTTTGATATATATCGCATCGTTGCGCTGGCGGCTCTGATAGCCTATCGTCAGCTTCTTGCCGGTGCGTGCGGCGGCGTCAAGCATCTTCTGCGCCTCGACGGAGTTGATAGCCATAGGCTTTTCGCACATAACGTGCTTGCCCGCCTCAAGTGCATCAACGGTTATAAAGCTGTGGCTGCGGTTGGGCGTCAGCACGTGAACAACGTCTATCGACTTGTCCTCAAGCAGCTTTTTATAGTCGGTGTAGACCGCGCAATCGGGCGTTCCGAACTTTTCGCGCGCTTTGAGAGCGCGGGACTCCACTATGTCGCAGAACGCGACCATTTTTACGTTTTTCAGCTTTGCGAGGGCGGGCATATGCTTGCCGTTTGCTATTCCGCCGCATCCGATTATACCAATGCGTACTACATCATTCATATCAGACGTTTCCTTTCATTATCCGGTGGATGTCCCGGTATGTTATGCAGATATGTCTGCACACCTGTATATATAATACAGCATGGCGGCGCGTTTTTCAAGTCTTTTTTTGTTTTTTGATACTTTTTTTGCGCCGCCTTGATTGCCCGGGCGGTCTTTTTGTGCTATAATGTAGGCGAAAATAAAATCGAAAAGAGGTATCCTCTCAATGTTCAAGGATATGTTCGGGGTCGACCGTCTGAAGATCGGGCTCCACATTCACACAACGCGCTCGGACGGCAGACGCACGCCGGACGAAGCTGCCGCGATATACCGCGAAGCCGGCTATGACGCCATAGCCATGACCGACCACTGGGCGTGGCACGGTGCCGGCGAGCTCGGCGGACTTACTCTCATCTCGGGCGCGGAATACAACATAGGCGGCTCGGATCCCTGCGACGGCGGCGTTTATCACATCGTTGCTCTCGGATGCGCCGAGGAACCCGAAATAACGCGCGATATGGTCCCCGCAGAGATCGCCGGCGCCATCCACAAAGCGGGCGGGCTCGCCGTGCTCGCTCACCCGGCATGGTCGCTCAACGATCCGGCAACGGTCGCACACGAGACATTTTTCGATGCGACCGAAATATACAACACGGTCTCCGGCGTACACGCCTCATTCCGTCCGGATTCCGGCGCTTTCTGCGATCTGCTCGCCTGCCGCGGCGTGACTTTTCCGCTGCTTGCCACCGATGATGCCCATTACTATGACGGAACCGATGCGGCGAGATCGTTCATATGCGCCTCCGCGCCGGACGGAGACATTATCGGCGCGATAAAGCGCGGCGATTTCTACGCCTCGCAGGGACCCGAAGTGCATCTGCAGCACGATGGCGACCGCTTTTACATCGACTGCACGCCCGCCGAGACAATTGCTTTCATTACAAACACCGTATGGGCTGCGGGACGGGTCACGCGCGGTCACGGGCTTACACACGCCGAGTACACCGTGTCATCCGCAGACATGCGCCGCGACCGCTTTGTGCGCGCCGAAGTGACAGACGCCGACGGCAACCACGCGTGGAGCAACTATATCATGGTCTGAGCAGCACCCGGCGCGGAATTGTTCATCACTGACATATTCGGGCGGGAAAAGAGATTGTTTTTTATTTAACAATTTGATTTTTATTTTGCATCTTCATCTTGCAAATCTCCGCATATTGTGATATAATAGTATCGTATAGCGGTCAGGTGCAGCGCCTGCGCCGCAAGTCAAAATATTTTTTACTGGAAGGTATAAAATCATGGCAAGAAACATTGTCGATTGGAAAACAATTACAAACTTTGTCGTTGACAGCTTTGTAGGCTACGGCATTCCCCGCGAGGACGCGGAGATCTGTGCTGACGTTCTTCTTGAGAGCGACAAGCGCGGCATCGAGTCCCACGGTGTAAACCGCTTCAAACCCATTTACCTTGACCGCATCAAGGACGGTATCCAGAACCCCGTTACCAACTACGAGATCATCAAAGAGACCCCCACCACCGCCGTTGTCGACGGTCATGACGGTATGGGTCAGGTCATCGGCTACAAGTCGATGAAGCTTGCCATCAAAAAGGCAAAAGAGTACGGCATGGGCATGGTCGTTGTACGCAACTCCTGCCACTACGGTATCGCCGGCTACTACCCCTGGATGGCTTGCAAGGAAGGCTGCATCGGTATGACCGGTACGAACGCCCGTCCCTCTGTTGCTCCCACCTTCGGTGTTGAAGGTATGTTCGGCACCAACCCCCTGACCATCGGTATCCCCACCGACGAGGACTTCGACTTCCTCATCGACTGCGCTACCTCCATTACCCAGAACGGTAAGATCGAATACTACGCCCGCATAGGCGAGGATGTACATCCCGGCACCATCATCGACATCGACGGCAACCCCGTTTCCGGTGATGCAGGCGTCGCCCTCAAGAAGATCCGCAACGGCACAGCCGCTCTTACCACTCTCGGCGGTATCGGCGAAAACCTCGGCGGCTACAAGGGCTACGGCTACGCCATGGTCGTTGAGCTTCTCTCCGCTGTTCTTCAGGACGGCAACTACGGTAAGGCTCTTGACGGTAAGGGCCCCAACGGTGAGAAGGTTCCCTATCACCTCGGTCACTTCTTCATCGCCATCGATACCAACCACTTCCTCGGCGAAGAGCTCTGCCGCAAGAAAGCCGGCGAGATCATCCGCTCTGTCCGCAACTCCAAGAAGGCTCCCGGTGCCGAGCGCATTTACTCTGCCGGTGAGAAGGAGCATCTCGTCCGCCTCGCCCGCAAGGACGGTGTGCCGATCAACGAGTCTGTTCAGAAAGAGATCGTTGCTGTCCGCGATGAGCTTGGACTTACCCAGTACAAGTTCCCGTGGGAAGACTGATCCGATAGCAATAAATCGAAGAAATAAAGGGGCGGTTAAAAACTCATTTGAGTTTTTAACCGCCCCTTGACTTGTTCTCGGCGGCTGAACACCGCCGTTTTGCCTCCGAGAAAGCTAAAAAACAACGGCGCCGAGGGTCAAAAACGACCAAGATCGCATCAAAAACGCCGCGATCACGCCCGGCATTTCCCCGGTGGCTGTTGAAAACATCGGGTTTTTAACAGCCACTATGTTTCACCTGATAAGCAGATATTTTACACCGTCAAGGCTGTCGGTGTCTTTTTTTGTTCCCTCGATCCCGTTTTCCGATGCAATGTCAGCCGACGGAATACCGTACCGTTTTGCAACATTCCAAAGCGTTTCACCCTGTTCGGGATAGCACACGGTAATATTCCCGCCGCGGGCGGCGCGCGGCTCGCCGACCCTGACTTCGGAGACCGATTCAAGCTTCCGGCGGCTGCATATGCGCGCCGAGACAGCCAGCTCGCAATCGGCGGTCAGTTTTTCTCCGTCAACTCTCACCCGGCAGACCGGCACGCTCAGGTTCCACTCCGAATACCCACCGCCCGAATACGGCTGCTCGCCGCCGGGAATGTCCGGCTCGTACTTATATGGAATTTCAAACTCCTTCCCGCTCGTTTCCGCACCGTTATCGACCAGTGCGTGAACGCGCAGCTTGCCGCAAACGGAGAACTTTTCACCTTCCGCCGCCCGTTCGGCAGACGGCACAACATCCGCGCACGCATCTACGACACGTATGCCGCCGTCAAGTCCCAGAGCCGCAAGCTCAGCCGAACCGGTGACTGTCAGGTTTGAGTTTATGCACTTTTTCATCAGTGCGGACCCGCATTCGCGCGTCACGGTCGATGATTCGGAGGAAAGTGAATAAATATCCGCTGTGTATGCAACGGTTGCCGGAGTGGCGACCTCGGCTGTCAGCACAAGCCCCACAGTAACGGCGACTCCGCCGTTCTCATCCGGCTCGGCAACTGCCGACGTGACGCACCCCCATGCGCGGCAGCCTGCGGCACGGTCGGGCGCGGAATCGAAATGCACCGTTTCGGAAAAAGGAATGCGGCGCGAGACGGCAAACGGGCGCGAGCCCTCAGAATCACGGCACAGAAGCGTATTAACGACCAGTTCACCGCGCACAGTGACGCCCTCAAGCGTTGTACCCACCTCACCGACAAACGGTTCGGCACGGCAAAGAATGACGCGCAGCTCGCCGTTGCCGCCGTCGTCGGGCAAAAAAGTTTCGGAATAATCGGCTGCATCGGCAGTCTCGCGGGCAATGAGCGCAGTCTCGCGCGTTTCGGTGAGACGGCACAGATCCCCTTCCGGGACAGCCGCGCCGCCGCTCACATTTTCATCAAGGCGGCGCATTCCGAGCACAGTGGCATCGGCACGTACACGCGCACGAAGCGCCATGCGGCGCGGCGCGGTAACGCGCGCGGTCACCGATTCGCACGTAACGTCGGCATATGCGGTCATTCCGTCGGTGTCAAATGCGGGATCGTTGTCAAGAAGCAGGTCAAAATCGTATTCCGATGGCAGTTCAGCCGACCATACGCCCCCATCGCTGCCCTCGTAGCATATGCAATACCTGATGCTGCCCGCAAACTCGGCATGTCCCGGGGTGAGATAGTGAGCCGCAGGCAATGCCTCGGCGGTTACGGAAAGCATACGCCTTATTTCAGGCTTGTATTCGGGGAGCGAAAAATCATCGGTAAGCTCTTCCGTTACCGTTCTTGCCATGAGCGGCGTCTGAATACGCGCGCCAGTGCCCGCTTCCCTGCCGTTCTGACTGAAATTGTTCTGGTATGTATTCATTTTGGTCTTCCATCCCTTCAAAAAAGAATCTCAGTCTATATTATGATACCGGCGGCGGGAGTATGCGGGATTGCCGGACAACAAATAAGGCTGTCACGCTAAGCGTGACAGCCTTGGAAATTCCGATCACCTTACGGCGATCTTATTTTCAGCTATTTAATCAGTCGTTGACGCGCTTCTTGGAAGCAACAACGATACCGCAAGCAGCTACGAGAGCAAGAGTGCTGAGGAAGACAACTGCAACGGCATTGTCACCGGTCACAGGGCTGGTCTTCTTCGGGATGACCTGGGTCATGGTTGCATTGCAAGCGGTGCAGGTGAAGGTCTTTTCACCTTCAGCCTCGGTGGTGGCTTCCTTGGTTACCTTACCGGCATCCCAGGTGTGAGCTTCGGTCTTCTTGTCGCCGCACTCGCAAACAGCCTCGTGGTTCTTGTCGTCAACTTTCTTCCACTCGCCGTACTTGTGCTCGTGAGGAGCCTCAGCGGAGGGAACAGTGATGTTGGCGGTGAACTCAGAAGTGGCGTTGTCAAGAGTCAGAGTAACCTTTACAGCGTATGTACCTGCAGCGGTTCCGTCTTTTACCTTGACGCTGAGCTTGTAGAGATCGGTGTTGATAGAGAAGTCCTTCTCGGCAGCAAATACAGCATTGCCCTGCTCATCAAGAGGAGCGGCAAGAGAACCGCCGGTGAGCAGCCATTCGCCTGCGTTGGCAAGCTCAAGCTTGTCATCAACAGCTACGGAGATAGCAAGAGATCCCACATCGTTGAAACCTTCGCCCTTAACAGTAAGGACAACGGTATCACCTGCTTTGGCTTCGGTCTTGTCGGGAGCAACGGTAATCTTACCGTCGGCAGCAAATGCGGTAACGCTCAGTCCGAGAACCATCAGAGCCACCAAGACTACTGATACTACTTTTTTCATTTCTTCATAATCCTCTCTTTGTAATTTGATTTTGAAGCTTTGATCCGAGCGAACCGGCACCTGTCACCTACCCGCGAACGTCGGCTTTGCTCGCCTGCGGGTGCCATATGCAAATTCGTCAGCCAAATACTATAAGGATGGAGTAATTATACCACCCTTTCGTGTGCTTGTCAATAGTTTTTTGAATATTTCTTTCAAAAAGCGTACAAAAAACATCAGAAACCTACCGACACGCAACAGACAAAACGGACAGTACAACTTCCAGTATCATTATACATCACAGACCGCGAAAAGTCAATAGTTGTTTCGATTTTTTTCTGCTTTTTATTCATGGCAATTGCTTCCGCCGTGTATAACTTACGCTCATTATATAAATTGGAAGACGATCAGGCTCATTTATAGAGCCGCAGCGTTTCGTTGTAGCTTCTGACTATATCCCGGAGTATGTCGAACTGCGTAAAATCTGCGGGATACGCTATATTTATCTCGCGCATCATACTGAGATTTTCCACCGGCAGAGCAACGATCTTACCCTTTTTGAGCTCATCCAGGCAGACGCTGCGCGCAAGTATCGACACCCCGAAATCGCGGCGGATAAGGTCCTTTATGGTTGCGATATTGTCCACCTCAAGTATCACGTTGAAGTCGTCTATGCTCATATTGTTGCTCTCAAGGTGCGCCACAAAAAGATTGCGTGTACCGGAGTTCGGAAGGCGAAGGATCATGCGTTCCTTCTTCAGCTCCGCAAGCGTTACCATGCTCTTTTTTGCAAACGGGTGATCGGGGGAAACGGCAAGTATCAGATAGTCGGTGTCCATAAGCAGGTATTTTATGCCGGGATCGTTTATTCTCCCCTCCACTATTGCGATATCTATGTCGTATGTTTTGAGCATGCTATAAAGATTGCTTATAGTGTCTGTAATCATTTTAATGTTAACGCGGTCATTTTGCGAGCAATATTTTGCCAGTGATTCCGCTATCGGGTTGCTCTCGGCGGTATGCGTCACCCCGACGGTAAGGTGCGTCGTAAGGCTTTTGCCGTCCGAAAGGTTCTGAAGAAGGCTGTTATAGATCCCCACCATTTTGAGAGCATATTTCACAACTTCCCCGCCCTGCTTGGTCAAAACGGGCTTTCCGCTGCTTCTTTCAAATATTCTTACCCCCAGTTCCTCCTCAAGCGCCTTGATATGCTGGCTGACCGCCGGCTGGGTTATCGAAAGCTGCTTTGCCGCTGCCGCAAAGCTTCCGCATTCGCTGACCTTGAGCAGAGAATACACCTTTGTATCTATCATTTCGGACCTCACATAACGAAATTTTATTGGGTTACATCAAATTATAATTTGACATTATCGGAATTGCAGCTATAATTATAGTACAAACGGACACAAAAATCAAGAGGGACAGCGGGAAAAATCAAACCCGTATGCCCTCCGATAATTTTTTTCGGGAAAGGAAGGCAGAAATGAACGGAACTTCGGGTACAGGCAAGGGGCTTCTCATCCACACCGTATCGTTTGCGATGCAGGCGGCATTGGGGATCTATTCAAACAGAAGCTTTGCCTGCGACGACGACTTTGACGACTTCGACAGCGACTGTGATGGCAGCCCCGCCAACGGCGGTGCGGCAGCAGCGCCCGAAGGCAGCACCGACCGCTCTGACGTTTTCCCGACCGAAAACCGCCGGAGTGCTCCGCCGGGAAAGGAGGACGGCAATGTTTGACCGGATACACTATGACAGACGGTATGAATCCCTGCTTGAAGTTTACCGTTCGGGCTCCTACACAGCAGCGGGAAATGCGCTCGCGCTCACGCCGTCGGCAGTCGCGCAGCAGGTGCGCTCGGTAGAACGCGAGCTTGACGCCGTGCTTTTTGAACGCGGCGACAGGCGGCTCGTTCCGACACGCGAATGCGAGGTCATAGTAAAATATATTGAAAAGATACAGTCGATGTGCCGCCGCATGTCGGATGATGTGGAGCTTTCAAAAAAGAATCTCGGACGGCTCGCCGTCGGGGTAACGCCGAGTGCAATGAGCATTGCGCTCACAGGCGTGCTTGAGAAGCTGACCGACCGCATTCCGACAATGCAGCTGGCGGTAACCACGGGCACCGCCCCGCAGCTGTGCGAGCAGCTTGAAAATTATGCGATCGACCTTGCCGTGATCGAAGGTAGCTACCCCGCCGTGGGTCTTTCGGAGGTCATGCTCGACACCGATCATCTGTGCGTAGTCGTCCCACCCGACAGCGATTATGCGCAGCGCGGCGTCATTACGCTCCCCGAGCTGCAGAGCGAGCCGCTGATAATGAAGCCGAAGGAATCCGGCACCGGACGCTTGTTCAGCGCGGCTCTTGAAGGCGCGGGCATACCGGCGGAGAAATTCACGGTCATAATGGAGGTCGAATCGGTTGACACGATAATCCGACTCGTGAGCGGTCACTACGGTATTTCGGTGCTTTCAAGCAAGGCGTGCGCAGCTGCGGCGGAATCGGGCAGGATCGTAACGGTCCCGCTGCGCGGCATCAGCATGACGCGAAGCATACGGCTCGTTTACCGACGGCGGCAGGATTGCCGCGAGCTTTTGGGGCTCATTCAGCGTTCGTATGCAGCCGAAATGTGTGCGAGAGGCCCGATCGAAAACTACATAAAACAAGAAAGAGAGACAAAGGCAACATGAGATCTCAGGCAAAGGAAAAAGAACTTTTTGAATCAACTCCCATTATGAAGGCAATAGCCGAGCTGGCGTTTCCTTCTATAATGGGACAAATAATACTTGTCATTTACAATATGGCGGACACATTTTTTGTGGGTCTTACACGCAGTGACGAAATGATAACGGCAGTGACCGTATGTATGCCCGCATTTATGTTCCTTTCGGCAATATCCAACCTGTTCGGAGTCGGCGGCGCGAGCGTTATATCGCGTTTTCTCGGCGCGCACAACAAGGATGATGCCCGCCGCGCCTCGGCGTTCGCAATATGGGGATGTACCGCCGTGTCGATCCTCTATGCGTTCGGCGCGTGGCTGTTCATGGATGTGTTTGTAAACCTTCTCGGCGGCGGAACCAACGAAGCGGTACACCGCGAGGCTTGCCGCTATATGCTCGTTGCAGTCGTTATAGGCGGCGCGGTCACCGCACTCAACACACTGTTTTCGCACCTTGTAAGAGCCGAAGGACGCTCCATGCAGGCAAGTGCCGGCATCATGCTCGGCGGGATCCTCAACATGGTGCTTGACCCTCTCTTTATGTTTGTTATCCTTCCGCGCGGGAACGAGGTCATCGGAGCAGCCCTTGCCACTATGCTTTCAAATGTTGCGGCACTGATTTACTTCCTTATTATAATAATAAAGAACCGTAAGGTGCTCGTGCTCTCGGCAAAGCCAGAAAAGGCCATGTTCGGGCACAATATCCCGTCGGCGGTCATCAGCATAGGAATTCCGGCGTGCCTCATGACGCTGTGCGAGAATATCTCCTACGCGATACTTGACAACCTCATGTCGCTTGCGGGGACCGCACAGCAGGCAGGCATCGGCGTTGCCAAAAAGGTCAATATGCTTGCCCACTGCATCGTGCGCGGTATGTCGCAGGGCGTACTTCCTCTCATAGGCTACAACTTCGCCTCCGGCAACAAAAAACGTATGCGCCAGACCGTTTACATATCCGCCGGGATCTCGATCGTCATTTCGACCATTTGCATGACAGTCTGCCTCCTGTTTGCCCGCGAGCTTATAGGACTGTTCATTCCCGAAGCTTCCGAATCGCATGAGTGGGGCAACCGCTTCCTGCGCATCCTCTGCATAGGCGCACCCTTCTCCGCCTGCGCGTATGCGGTCATCTCCTTCTTCCAGGCAACGGGACACGGAGTAAAATCGCTCATCCTCGCGCTTCTGCGCAAGGGCGTGCTGGATATTCCGCTCATGTTTGTGCTTAACGGCATATACCCGACCTACGGCATCGTGTGGGCTACTCCGATCGCCGATATCATATGCAGCATATGCGCAGCGATCCTTTTTGCCGCATTTATGAAAAAGCACGCAAACAATCCCGCCCCCGCAGAGGCGGCGAAACGAGAGATAGTCGCGGAAGCGCATTCCGCAACATAAACTTTATCGTAACTGTAAAAAAACAAAATGCACTGCACCGCTTTGTGCTGACAGCACAAAGCGGTGCAGTGCAAACTTATGTCCCGGACTGTCATACTGTACCAAGCAGAAGATACCGGTGGCGCATGGCTGAAGCCGGATATCTGTTCCGCCGCGGTTTCCGGCGCATGGGCATGACGCGCACCCACAGCCCGGCAAAGCATTGCCGTGGTGTGGATATGCCTCATTTCATTTACAGCGCAAGCAGGAAAAAGTAAAGAAAAGTTGCGCCGCGGCACTTGAATTTACAGCTTTCGTGATGTATAATCTATATATCACAGAATCAGAGGTGTACCATGAAAAACATATTGAGATCCCTCTCCCGCGCATTTCTTTTTGCGCTGCTGCCCGCCTGCCTGCTTTGCTCATGCAGCGGCGGCAACGGAGATAATGCATCTTCCTCCACCCCCGCAGAAACCACAACGGCACCCGAGCCGCAGCTTCTCACAGTGGTCGATAAAACCGAAGCAAAGCTGACGATAATCCGTCCCGAGTCGGACTCCGGAGTGACGACCCGCTTTGCCAAGGCGCTGCGCAGCAAGCTCAACAACTATTTCAAGGCGCAGTTCACGCTGAGCGACGACTGGTACAGCCCCTCTGTTCCGGGCGCAACGCCCATATCCGAAAGCTACGAGCTGCTTGTGGGCGATGTTGACCGCGATGAGACCCGCGCCGCCCGGGGCGAGCTTACCGCCGATGAATACATGATACGCGTCACCGACCGCAAGATAGTTATCGTTGGATATGACCGCAATGCTCTCGCCGCCGCTCTTCGCTATTTCTTTGTTGAGATGTGCAAATACTCCGAGCATTCCGACTCAGAGACCCGCTCGCTCGCCTTCCCCGTCGGGCTTGAGGTCAAAAACAAGGTCGGTTCTGCCGAAAGAGCCACCCTCCTTCGTACCGACCGGGACACAGCCGTGACCGCCAACCTTGACAGCCGCGTTTTCAAGGCATCGGGCGGAGATTACCGCTTTGCGCAGGGAGGCGCCTGCGACGGCGAGTACATCTACCTCACCTACATCACAAACGACGTCGGCGTTATAAAGAAGGTCCGTATGTCAGACTGGAAGCTCGTCAAGACGAGCGAGCCGTTTGCCACGCACCACGGCAACGACATGACCTACGACTCAAAGCGCGGGCTGCTTGTGCTCGTTCATATGGCTGAAAACCGCATTTCCTTCATTTCGCCCGAAACGCTTACCGTCACCGAATCGCGCGTGCTCCCGTACAGCTCGTACGCCATCGCCTACAATGCCAAAACCGACAGCTATGTCATTGCATCGGGCGGATGGTTCAAATTCACCGACTCCGAATTCAATGTGAAACATGAAGCCGCAATAATGGACTTCGGCTTTATCGGTCAGGGACTTGACGCGGACGACGACTTTCTCTACCTGCCGCAGAGCTGGCCGAGCACGGCAACGGAGCGCACAAATATAATTCAGATATACGACTGGAACGGCAATCACCTGCGCAACGTTACCGTTTACTCGGCAATGGAAAGCGAAACGGTGTTCCACAACGGAGATGATTTTTATATTTACTTCAACGACTCCAGCTACCGCGAGCCCGAAGTGCATAAAATAAGCTTTTTCAGAGACTTCAAATAATATATATATTGTGGCTGCCACGCTAAAGCGTGGCAGCCACAATATATATATCCGTTCATTGCTTGCCGGGGACCGTCCACTTGCGGTACGCCAGCCATACAGCCGCAAGCGAGAGCGCAAACCATACCGCAGCGCCTATCCGCACTCCGGCGGACGCAATGCTGATATTCGCTTCTGCCATATATGGCAGCACAGTGAGCGGGAATATCGCTTCGAGCCCCAGTCTGAACGCTGCCGCCGGCATGAGCATCACTGCCGTCAGCGTAACGGCAGACTTTCCAAAATTATCGGCATATGCGCTTACAAGCAGGCATATGTGCATGGGGATCAGCATCGCCGCCAGTGCCATCAGCGCGAAAAGTATCATTCCACCGTGCACCGTCATTCCCTTCGGCAGCCCCGCAAAAAGATCCATGTTGCGGCAGGGAGCGTCAAGCACGCCCTTTTCCATCTGTTTTACCGCATACGCATACTGCCGCAGGTACACCAACGCCCACACAGCCACCGTAATGACGACAGACAGCACGTATTTTTCAAAGAACAGCTTGCGTCTGCCGCCGCCCGTTGACATTATGAGGCGGCGCGTGCCAGATGACTTTTCTATTGCGAAAACCGATGCAAGGCAGAATGTAAGCACAGCCAGCGCAGCCAGCGCGTTGCGCCGCTGCAGCCAATCGCCATCCGGACCGTACACATTCATAAACTGGGTCTGATCTATTATCCACGCCTCATACCCGTCAGCCACGGCGCGCTCCGTGAGCTTTTTGATACGCGCCTCAAGCATTGACATTCCCATTATAAACTCGCTCTTGTCGCCCTGATATTCTTCAAGATTCTTTTTCGCTTCCTCAACGTACCGGTATGTATTTTCATCTATCTTGCCCGACACCTGAGCGATATACTGGCGGTAAACATACTCATCAAACTTGTAGTAGGCATTCGATGTAAATACCAGCTTGCCGGATATCCACACGCCCGCCAGCACGAATATCAACGCGCCGCCGAGGAACAAAAGCTTGTAGCACTCAAACCCGAAAAGCGTGAGGCGGCGGCGTATCACGTCGAACGCCCTGTTCCACAGCCCTATGAATCCGCCGAGCAGATCGCGGTTGCCGAACGGATATCTGTGCGCCTGTATCAAAAGGACAGACACCGAGAGCACCGGCACGAGCACGGCGAGCAGGATCAGAAGCAGCGTGCGCATTCCGACCGGATAGCCGAAAAAGTTGATGTTGACATACTCGCACGTCATCGGGAAGGTAAAAACATACGAAAAAACATTCACGTATTTGAAGGGACTGAACACCGACTGCGGCTGAATGAATCTGTAAAGCGAGCACTCTGCAGCACCGCCCGCCACGGAAAGCAGCAGCCAGAGTTGCATATGCTCAAGAAAACCGAGCAGGAACCACAAAAGCGTGCCGATAAACAGTCCCACAGCCGTTTTGACTGCAAAAAACATGCCAAGCCAGCCTGCGATCGACAGCGGCAGGGTGAACTTTTTCATACTTACGAGCGACTGGACGGGACGCAGCAGACCCTCGATACCGCCGTCGATAATGAATGACACGCCGAGCGGCAAAAAGTAAAGCAGCAAGGTAAATACCGCCGAAAAACAGACGAGCAGCACAAATCGGGTCACGCCGAGCCGTATACGCCCGCGCGGACATCCGCGCACTACGGCGCAAAGTCCGTTCTTTTTATCGTCGAAAAACGACATCACCAAAATGATGATCGCAACCGCAAACAGTATATCGGCAATGTCAAAATCGAGCCATCCCTCAATGGCGCGGTCGTTGCCCATCACGGCAGTGATATCCCCGATGCCGGCAAAATCCTTTGCCGTTTTTTGTATATTGCGGTAGATGAATGTGTTTTTGTTTTTTCCGAACAGAGATGAGTTGCTCTGCCTCCGGGCCTGCTCGCCTACACCCTTGAGATACGCGGAATAGCCGCCTACGTGCTCCGCCTGCGCTCTTATGAGCCTCTCCTCGGCAGATATCCACCCGAATTTTTTCATCATCTCCTGCTCGTGGGCATTTATGTCTTCCACGATTTCGGCGGGGTTCTTTCCTTCATATGAGGAAAGGATCTCGCGGTACTCACGCGCATCGGCAAGAAGCGAGCCCCATTTTCCGCCGCACTTGGTGTACAAAAACAAAACCATACACAAAAACGGGATCGCGATGAGTATTATCCTGCGTCTTCGCGCAGCCAGTATCCTTGACAGCTCACTCATGTTTCTCATCTCCAAGGTAGTAGAGGTAAACATCCTCAAGGCTCAGACTGTGGAGGACCGGCTGCCATGTTTCGGGCAGCGAGTCTATGAGGCAGGACACGCTGCCGGAGCGCACGAGCTTGCCCGAGCGCATGAGCAGGATATCGTCGGCTATCGCCTCGATATCGCTGACGATATGCGTAGCAAGCAGAACAATGCGGTCCTTTGAAAGCCGCCATATGTGATCGCGCAGTCTTGCCCTCTCGCGCGGGTCAAGGCCGGCGGTCGGCTCGTCAAGTATAAGCACCTTCGGGTCGCCGAGCAGCGCCTGCGCAAGCAGAACGCGCTGCCTCATTCCGCCCGAAAACGCGCTGACCTTCTGATGTCTTACATCTGTGAGATTTGTCATTTCAAGCACGCGCGATATCTCGCCGCCGATCTCGCGCCCCGGTATCGCCTTGAGACGCGCTATGTATGCAAGGAAGCTCTCCGCAGTCATACCCTCATATATCCCCTGATGCTGGGGCATATATCCGAGCTTGCGCCGGAATTCCACACCGGACTTGAGGATATCGGTGCCGTCGAACATGATGCTCCCCCCCGTACGCTTGAGGTTGTCGGTGATGAGGTTCATCATGGTGCTCTTGCCGGCTCCGTTTGCTCCGAGGATGCCGTAAATACCCTCGTGAAAGTCATAGCAAAAACCGTCAAGCGCAGTTTTTTCACCGTATTTTTTGGTGAGATCGATCAATTTCAGTTCCATTCCCCGCACCGGCCTTCCTTGCGGAAGGCTTCCTTTCAAAGTAATGCCAATACACATTCGTGTCCGGAAAAGTCCCGAACGATCCGCCCTGAACTCCCGATGAATTACGCTGCATACAAATGTATATCCTATTGTAATTATAATACCATATTTTATGAGCGCTGTCAATGCGTTTGACAAAAAACACTGCAAAATATTGCTTTTTTGTGTCGTACATTGCGCCGGGCTGCATCCGGTTTGAAAGAAAACCTCCCCCTCGCCCATTTCCGCGCACAATTAGACGTTATTCTTGCAAAGTCTTGCTTTTTCGGCAGCCGGATGCTATAATATTAATGAAATTGAGTGCAAATAAATAAAACGAGGAAAAAAACATGCAGAAATGGATCACGGAGGACTGGAAATTTGAACTGACGGTAACAGACGGAAAAGCCTCCCGCTGCCGGCTCGGTTTTGAGACCGGCGACAAATTTGTTTTTTCATACGGGTGTCCGGACGGCATCTGCCCTCGCGTGATGGCGGAAGTGTTCACATGGTGCGAGGTCATCAGATGCGGCGGCAAGATACGGGAGTGCGGAAGATGAATAAATATTTCAAAATGCTAACTCAATCCTCTGCCGCTTACGATAAAGTGCGTGGATATACATTACACCCCGGAGATGAGTTTGAACTTAGACTCACGAGAGCAAATCTGAACGAATTGCTGAGAGTATCGACCGCACTTAATAGATTTTATGTCGTGAAAGTGTTTCGGGCGGCCATATGGTATGACCCTCGAACTTGGTTCAAGCAATTTATGAGGGTTAGGTATGAACACTACGTATACGAAACAGAAGAAAATCTATCCGATTTCCCTCCCACCCCAGAGATTCGTCCAATCTATCCCACAAAAGAGGAAACAGAAGATGAATGAACCATCATATATCCTTCGGAGCCGTATAGAACAACAAGAGAAGTGGCGCGAATGGTGCGGAAAGATCCCTCCGCTGCATTTCGACAGCGATTGGGATGTATATATTATCCCGCCGTTCGGCGGAGCCCTGACCCGCGTTGTCGTAAAGAAGAACGGCAAACAAGTTTCGGTGTACTTTGACGCTTACAGTCAGCTCGGACATATGTACCATGAAAGTAAACCCATACCATACTTTGAGATATATCCATCTCCCGACGGAGAACCCCGGCGGTATCTCCCCGACGAAACGGAGCGCATGACGGAGGATATCCAAACAGTTCTGAGCACCTCCGAATCATAAGATTTTTACAAAAAAAGCCCGAAAACTTACGTAGCCGAACTTCAAAAACCAACTATTTCCGAGTAATAGTTTTCCACCGAATGGAGATAAACAGAACACACTCCGCGATGGGAGACTAATTCCCGTATAGGGACACAGAGAGCGCGCAAACATCGAAAAAATTTTTCGCGCAAAACACGGTCAAAGCGCACCGAAAACGAAGCTTTTCGAACGCTCCAAAGAGTGTTTTCGTAGAAGATTTCGGAATAAATTCGTAGAAAATTCGTAGAAGAAATGCGCCGTCGGACCCGCACTCAGAAACGAAAATGAATCCGTTGTGCAAAACCAACAAAAAAGAGGCGTTTTTGATAAGAAAAAGCCCTCGGATTTGTGCATTTTGCACCAAACTCGAGGGCTTTTTGGTCTGAGTGACACGACTTGAACGTGCGACCTCTACCACCCCAACTGACGTGGGTCTGTCCTCTCGTGCGCTTTGCGTGCTTTCATACCGTTTCCGCTCCAGGGCACTTGCTCTTGGGGCATTTTTTGTCCACTGTTTCCGCATGTTCCGTATTTGTCTGTGGTAAAAACTGTGGTCAGACCGCCTTTGGCGCGGATTCCGGGCGTGCTTTGTCGGTAGAAAAAGAATAGAGTTTTTTCTGCCGCACTCAAAAATCTGTAAATGGTCAGCCCTGTGGTCAACTGCTCTTCATTGTATATGCCGCCAGCCTGTTTCAAACCTGTCTGTGACACAAACTGTGGTCAAATCCATAGCCCAAAGAATCAGTTTTTGCGATGCAGTAGACAAAGAAAAGGGATTTGGAATTCAATTATTTTCGCAACTATCGCCACAAGGCTTTATAACTGACAATTCTTCAAAACAATCCGGTGAGGTGAGACACCGCCTGAGATAATCATGTCCTCCGTCAACCGAGCAAGCCCCGCATCGGCAGGTGACAAATTCGTGGCGGTCGGTCGATTCAATGATGTCTCCGCATAGTTTGCAGCGACCGCGGTTATGTATGATTTTGGGCTTGGCGGAATTGTTTTGATAAGGTGTGTGTTTGCACATGAAAGATATACTCCATGGAATAGATTCGTTGAATGGTTATTTGGGATATTATACATCCTGCATACGGTAATGTAAATAATCGGGAGGTTAAGAAGATAACCCGCAGGATGGATTAACGTAAATAAATATCTGTGTTGCGCTCTATTCCCGCGCTTTGGGCTTTTATAGCTTCATCAGAGCATCAGCACGCAAAAAAATCGATGATCATTGAATTTATTCTGCTTTATCCTTGCAATTTGTCGTAAAATATTGTATAATGGATAAGTACAAATATATATCCATGCATGAGGTGGAAAATGGCTGCAAGCTACAAAAAATTGTTCAAACTACTGATTGACCGCGAGATGAAGAGCAAGGAGCTCGCCGCAAAGGCGGGAATCAGCCCGGCAACGCTCGCAAAAATGAAAAAAGACGGCGCAACCGTATCAAGCGACGTGCTCGTGAAGATCTGTACGGCACTCGGTTGCACGATGGATGATATAATGGAGATAGTACCATCTGAAAATGGTAGTAGAAACTGAGGAAAAACAGCAATGACTGTACTGAGCTTATTCAGCGGATGCGGCGGGTTGGATCTCGGATTTGAAAAAGCCGGATTCGAGATACCGATCGCAAACGAATACGATAAAAAGATATATGAAACATTTAAGGTGAATCATCCAAATACTCATCTGATAGAAGGCGATATTCGCAATATTGCGGAAGATGATTTTCCGGATGAAATCGACGGCATTATTGGCGGACCGCCTTGCCAAAGTTGGTCGGAAGCCGGTTCACTTCGAGGGATAGATGACGCGAGAGGTCAGCTGTTCTATGAGTATATACGAATTCTGCGAAAAAAGCAGCCGAAGTTCTTCCTTGCCGAGAATGTTAGCGGTATGCTTGCAAACCGCCATTCGGAAGCCGTGAAAAATATTCTTGCAATGTTTGAAGATTGCGGTTATGATGTTACACTGACATTGGTAAATGCAAAAAATTACGGTGTGGCACAAGAGAGAAAGCGTGTTTTCTACATTGGGTTCAGGAAAGACTTGCATATAAATTTCAGATTTCCAGAGGGATCGACGGTCGATAATGAAAAAAAGCTTACCTTGCGCGATATTATATGGGACTTGCAGGATACGGCAGTCCCGACATCCCCACATAACAAACACAATCCTGATGCGATCAATAATAATGAATATTTTACAGGTGCATTCTCGCCAATATTTATGAGTCGAAATCGCGTTAAGTCATGGGATGAGCAAGCGTTTACTGTTCAAGCATCCGGACGGCAGTGTCAGCTTCATCCGCAAGCACCCAAAATGATTAAGGTCGGAAAAAACGATTGTCGATTTGTTGAAGGAAAGGAATCCTTATATCGGCGCATGACAATTCGTGAGGTTGCCCGGGTGCAGGGATTTCCTGATGATTTTCAATTTATCTATCAGGATGCCGATGATGCTTATAAAATGATTGGAAATGCAGTCCCCGTTAATTTGGCATACGAAATTGCGATTGCAATTAAGAATACTTTGGAAACAATTATTTTTCGATAATCACTAAAGAAGGAGAATGGGATACATGAGTGTTAATAGTAATAACCAGGGACGAGCATACGAATATGCTTGGATGACTGCGTTGCTTGAGCTTCTTAAACCGTTAAGAAAAACAGATGTAGTATATAATTCGAGCTATGAGGCAAACGAAAGGGCTTGGAATGCAATAAGTCAGGAAAAGCAGAAATTGTACACTACTTCGGCTAATGCGGCTGCGAATACAATTGTTGAGTTAGAGCCAATGATGGATGAAAATTCGGTAGACACATTGCTTCTTGAATTTCAAAAGGATGAGGCTGGAGAGAATGGCGATGTTCGAGACATAGTTATCCACAGAGATGATATTGATTGGGAAATTGGATTGAGCATAAAGCATAATCACGATGCAGTAAAACACAGCCGGTTGAGTCATGTATTAGACTTCGGTAAGGAGTGGTATGGCGTTCCTTGTAGTCATGATTATTGGAACGATATTAATCCGGTTTTTGAATTATTGAAATGCGAGAAAGACAGAAAAACTGCATGGGCTGATCTGGATAAAAAAGAAGAAAACGTTTATGTGCCGCTGCTTCAGGCTTTTTTGAACGAGGTGACCCGGGCATATAGAGAGAATCCTAATATAGTTGTAAAAATGTTTGAGTATTTGGTTGGAGTGAAAGATTACCACAAGATTGTCAGTCACGACAGCAAAAAGATGACCCTAATACATACTTTTAATCTTCACGGCACATTGAATCAACCAAGTGCAGTAAAAGTATCTGCTTTTGAAGTCTTAACAGCAGATATTCCTACAGAAATTATTGCTATGAGGTTTAAGAAAAACAGTAATACTACTGTGGAAATTTATATGGACAACGGCTGGGCGTTCAGCTTTAGAATTCATAGTGCAAGCACTGTAGTCCAACCGAGTTTAAAGTTCGATGTTCAATTTATTTCTACGCCAGTTTCTGTAATGAATATTGAGTGCAAATGGCACTAAAGGTTGCGAGCCTGTTTGCGGGAATAGGCGGCATTGAACTGGGTTTCGCTCAAGCAGGATTTCAAATTCTATGGGCGATAGAAAAGGATCACAAATGTTGCCTTACATATCGGCATAACCATAAAGAAATCCCGCTGATTGCGGCAGATATTTGCAATGTAGATCCTCATTCTCTTTCTACGGTCGATGTTATAGCCGCCGGATTTCCTTGTCAGCCATTTTCGATTGCTGGTCGGCAGCGTGGCTTTTGCGATAACCGCGGCAATCTGTTTTATGAAGTGATCCGTTTTGTACAAGCTATTCAGCCACGAGTTATTTTTCTTGAAAATGTTCAGAACCTACAAGAGCATGACAACGGCAGAACATTTATCACGATTCATAATGCGTTGGTCGAAAACGGGTATTATATCAGATACCGCGTTATGAGAGCTTCTGAGTATGGCAATGTCCCGCAGATCCGCGACCGTATTTATATTGTGGCATTTAAGGATATTGCTGATTGTGATGTGTTTAAATTTCCCGATACAATTCCACTAACAGTTTCAATTGATAATATAATTAATAGGCATGAGGAAAAGAACCGGGTCTACTATTATCAGAAAAATGATCCTTTTTTCGCAAAAGTGCGAGAAATTGTAACAGATCAATCATCTATATATCGTGTGTATCATGAAAGTATAAAAATTACACAAAACCACATGTGTCCAACATTGACTGCTTCAATGGGGACGCAAAGGGATCAAGTCCCACTTGTAATTGATAATTACGGGATTCGAAAGCTAACGCTTCGTGAATGTCTTGATTTTCATGGATTCCCTAAAGACTTTTATTTTCCTAATACGATTACAATTGAAGATGCTTATAAGCAATGTGGAAATACGGTTTGCGTTCCCGTAGTCAAAAGGGTAGCTGAAAGAATTATAAAAATAATGCGATAGTAGTTTGGAGGTGATAGTGTGGTATCATTGAGTGATTTTTCAGAGTGGATGAAAGAGAATACCGAATTGTCCGACAGTTCAATCTATAAATACACGCGGGCTGTAAATACGATCTCAAATGAAATGCAGGAAAAGGGAGTGATTGCGAGCAACCTTCTTGTAATGTCTACTCTGCAACTTGACATTTTTATACCTTTGATTTTAAATGATCCGGATTTCACGATAAAAAACCGAACCGGAAACAATATGTACAGCAATGCTCTGAAACAGTATAGGTTATTCAGAAATGTCGAAAACTTCGATGTTGCCAATCAAAGCGAAGTTATGGGTGCCATTGAAAATTATGCAGAGCTCAAGGAGACGGAACGCAGTGCATTGGTGAAGTCCCGAATTGGACAAGGAATATTCAGAAAATCACTTATTGACAAATATCACGGACGTTGTGTTGTTACCGGTATCAATGAAAAGAAACTCCTTATTGCTAGTCACATTAAGCCGTGGGCGGTATGTTCAAACGCAGAACGCCTGAGCGTTGAGAACGGATTATTACTGAGTCCGACATTTGATAAGTTGTTTGACTGTGGGTTAATCTCTTTCACGAATATCGGAAAGATATTGATTTCATCACAGCTATCGGCGGAAGTGATTAGCAAATTGCACATTTGCGTCACAGATACATTTGATTTGAAAGTATCGGACGATTTAAAACGCAACCTCGAGTATCACAGAGATGTGGTATTTACAACACAGGAACGAAAGTTTGTGAATATCGAATAAAATGATTTACCACCAATGATAATTTAAATGACCGTTAATGATTAACAGTTAGGAAAGGAATAAAAATGAGATCTGAAACACTTACAGCGTATGTTTTGAGCTTTCGGTATATGGAGCGAAATAATCCACACTATGAAGAACAAAAAGATAATATACATGCGGGAGAGACACCGAAATATTCCTTTCAACAGTTTATTGCCGACTATATTGATAGCACAAGCAAAATGGCAGTTGGCGAAAACTCGGATAGAGGAATTATATTGTCCGGGGATAATACACATTCTATAGACTTGTCCGAAGGTGTTAAAAGATGGCATTTAGTTCCTCGTGCGGGTAAGCAAGGGAAACCCCTCACTGTATATAAACCATCGCTTTCAAAAGAATACAATTTCAACTCCGACAGCGCGGCACTTTATGATCATCATGTTTACATATACGATTGTCATAGTTTTATTATTGCAATTTTTCATCGCGAAAACGGATCTGGTTGCAAAAGCGTTTTTATGGAAACGGCTAATAACATGCTAAAAACAAAAGGGTATGTAATGAATATGGATTTATATGTTCCAAATCAGCAAATGCAAATAAATTTTTGCCCATCCAAAATCACGCTGCAGGTGGTTCAGGGCAAAAAAACTTCCGATATTGCAGATAATCTAAAAAGAAGAAAGAAGAAAACAGTTATCAGAGAACTGGGGCTTAATTTGGAAGCGAGCGAGAATAGCTCAATAAGAGATATTGTGCGAAGTTTGCAGCTTGGAAAAATTGAAAAGGATGAGGCTTTTGCTTTAATCAAAACAGAAAGCAACGGAAGTGAAGAATATAATGACGCCGAGATCCAAGTTCGCATTGGCGGAAGAAGGAAGACTGTACGGTGGAATGAAATTGATAGCGCGATCGGCAGCTATGATATTACTGTATCTGTAAATTCTTCGGAAAATCGAAAACGACCTTTTGTTGAAGTGTTATCGGAAGAATCGGATAAATATTATCGAATGATAAAATCTGAGATGGAGGTGGCGATTGAATGACCGATTTAATATGGGCTATCATATCGGCACTTATAGTATTTATAATGTTTTTTTGCAATCGCAAAGTAAGACTTGGATCATTGATCCGACAGCAATTTAAGGTTTTTACAAATGACAAAAGCAAAAAAATTTCTTTCTGGGACTTATTGTGCTTTTTACTTTTTCCAATTATCTTATCAGCAATTTTAATTTTTGCTCTTCGGATTAATTTGCAAGATACAGTTGCCGAAACATTGACAACAGTTTTTTCTCTGATTTTCACAATTCTGTTTGGATTTGCAACAATATTGATGGGAAAAAGTGAGAGTGCAAACCGTATCGAAAAGAAAATCATAGAAGAAACCTTTGTCTCTATTATATCTGCGACGGTACTTTCTCTGATCGCTACGATTATGTCAATTTGCATTACAGTAGTTTCTGTCGATATGGTAAAAAAAGTTTTTTGGTGTGGAACATTATCTATATCTTTTATGATTGTCATGCTTATTCTGCTGATAATCAAAAGATCATTCGTGATATATTGCTCAAAATAATGAACTAGGGAAGATTTGCAACATAACGAAATGAAAGTGAGCAAAAACTGTAAAATCATGTTCGTCTGCCACGGCAACATTTGCCGCAGTCCGATGGCAGAGTTTATCTTCAAAGACCTTGCCAAAAATCAAGGCGTGGCGGATCGCTTTTTAGTCGCTTCTTCCGCCACAAGCACGGAAGAAATTTGGAACGGAATCGGCAATCCGGTCTATCCTCCGGTGAAAGTTGAGCTTGAAAGGCACGGGCTGTCTTGTGGCAGCAAGCGCGCGGTGCAACTGCAAAAGAGCGACTATGACAAATACGATCTGTTCATTGGCATGGACAGCGCCAACATCCGCAATATGCTCCGTGTTTTCGGCGGTGATCCCGCGGGAAAGGTGCATAAACTGATGGACTTCACCGACCGCGGCGGTGATGTCGCCGATCCGTGGTATTCCGAGCGCTTTGATGTGGCATATCGGGATATTTTCGAAGGTTGCACGGCATTACTTGACGCCATTCTGAAACAGGACAAGCAATGAAATGAGGCGATTTTTGTGATCGAAGTAGTAGCGGCTCTCATCTGGGAGGGCGAAAAGTTTATGATCTGCCAGCGCCCGGCGCACAAGGCAAGAGGACT
>CAKRTQ010000015.1 GCA_934402395.1 uncultured Eubacteriales bacterium
CGGAACATTATCTTTTTTGGACTCAGGTGGCGTTTGTGCAGATTCTGGACTGCATACCCCGACGGTGAAGAAAAGCATACTCATATCTTCCTGCCGCCGGATAGTTACATCGGAACATTATCTTTTTTGGACTCAGGTGGCGTTTGTGCAGATTCTGGACTGCATACCCCGACGGTGAAGAAAAGCAGATTCATATCGCCTGACGCCGGATAGTTACATCGGAACATTATCAATTATTCTACTTTGTTCAGGCTAAGCCGCAAAGCGGCTTAGCGCGGCGGGATAACCGGGCTGCACCATTTACACCGCGCTGAATTTCCCGCCCGAGCTCAGGTGGCGTTTGTGCAGATTCCGGACTGCATACCCCGAGAATGAAGAAGAGCATACTCATATCTTCCTGACGCCGGATAGTTACATCAAAACATTATCAATTATTCTACTTTGTTCAGGCTAAGCCGCAAAGCGGCTTAGCGCGGCGGGATAACCGGACTGCACCATTTACACCGCGCTGAATTTCCCTCCCGAGCTCAGGTGGCGTTTGTGCAGATTCCGGACTGCATACCCCGACGGTGAAGAAAAGCAGATTCATATCGCCTGACGCCGGATAGTTACATCGGAACATGGGGCTGCGCTCACACATTTCTTTTGGGTCAAGGCGCGAAGATATCCCTCTTCCACCCAAATATAAGGTGCGCTGAGCAGCTGTTAAAAAACTCGCATTGAGTTTTTTAACAGCTGCTTTTTTTCATTTCACCAAGCGTCGGGACCTCACGGAGCGGTCCGATACGAATTTCCGGCTGCGGTCTCGCCGCAGCCGGAATATTTCCCCGTCACACCGCAAAAAATAATCAAAAACCTCTTGACAAAGCGAAGCGGCTATGATATAATAACAATAGTGATTATCACTATTGTTATTAACTTTTAAAAATGAACGGAGAAAACACCATGAAAATATCCGACAGCATACTTTATGTGGGCGTAAACGACCGCGCGGTCGATCTCTTTGAAGGTCAGTACCGCGTACCTGATGGAATGTCGTACAACTCCTATATTATAATCGACGAAAAGATCGCGGTCCTCGACACTGTTGACGCGCATTTCGGCGGCGAGTGGCTTGCCTCCATCCGCTCTGCCCTCGGCGACCGCCGTCCCGATTACCTTATCGTTCATCACATGGAGTCGGACCATTCGGCAAACGTGCGCAATTTCATGTCCGTTTACCCGGACGCCACTGTGGTCGCCACCGATGCGGCTTTCCGCATGATGCGTCAGTTCTTCGGCACCGATTTCTCATCCTGCCGTCTTGTCGTGCGTGACGGCGACACCCTGCCGCTCGGCAGCCACACGCTCAACTTTGTCACCGCTCCAATGGTCCACTGGCCGGAGGTCATGCTGAGCTATGAGTCAAGCGAGGGCATCCTCTTCTCCGCCGATGCGTTCGGCAGATTCGGCACGCCCGATACTTCGTCCGACTGGCGCGATGAAGCGCGCCGCTACTACATCGGCATCGTTGGCAAATACGGCAAGCAGGTCACCGCCCTGCTCGACAAAGCGGCGGGACTTGACATCCGCGTCATATGCCCGCTTCACGGTCCGGTCCTTGACCGCAACATAGGATACTATGTCGGTCTTTACCGTACATGGGCATCTTATGAGCCTGAGGAAGAGGGTGCTGTGGTCGCCTACACCTCGGTTTACGGCAACACCGAACGCGCCGCGCGGCTGATAGCCGATAAGCTCCGCGAATACGGCTGTCCCGCCGTTGCCGTTTACGACCTTGCACGGTCGGATATGTCCGCCGCCGTTGCCGATGCGTTCAGGTACGGAACGCTCGTGCTGGCGACCACGACCTACAATTCGGATATCTTCCCGTATATGCGCCAATTCATCGACCACCTGACCGAGCGCGGCTTCTGCCGCCGCAAAGTCGGTCTTATCGAGAACGGCTCGTGGGCGCCGCGCGCCGCCAAGGTGATGCGCGATATGCTTTCAGCCGCCCGCGACATCGACTTTGCCGAAAACACCGTGCGTATCATGTCGGCAATGAACGAAGAAAGCACTGCAGCCGTCGATGCGCTGGCTCGCGAGCTTTGCGAGGACTGGCTCGTGCGCCGCGCCTCGGCTGAGGTAATGACCGATCCCGCGGCACTCCGCAGCATAGGCTACGGACTTTACGCAGTGACCTCAAACGACGGCGTACACGATAACGCGCTGATCGTCAACACCGTATCCCAGATCACGAGCACGCCCAACCGTCTCTCTGTGGTCATAAACAAAGAAAACTACTCCCACGATGTGATAAAACGCACCTCGGTAATGAACGTCAACTGTCTTACCGTCGACGCCCCATTTTCGGTGTTTGAGCGGTTCGGCTTTCACAGCGGCAGAGACACCGATAAATTTGCCGGCACCGATCCCGCACGCAGTGAAAACGGACTTGCCGTTCTCGACAAATACATCAACGCCTGCATATCGCTGCGTGTTGCGCAGTATGTCGACCTCGGAACGCACGGAATGTTCATTTGTGACGTCACCGAATCACACGTCATTTCCGACCGCGAGAGCATGACATACGCCTACTACCACAAAAATGTCAAGCCGAAGCCGAACGCCGGCGGCAAGCGCGGATTCGTCTGCAAGGTCTGCGGCTATGTCTACGAGGGCGACCGCCTGCCCGAGGACTTCATCTGCCCGCTATGCAAGCACGGAGCCGACGATTTTGAGCCGATCGGATAAAAATTCCGCGAAAAAACTTAAAAATATGCTCCCGGAGGGTTGACAAACGGGATTTGATGTGCTATAATAATAACGATAACAATAGTCATTATCAATTTGGAGATAAAATGAATCAGATCCTCAAGCATTCAAAGCAGCGCGATGCACTGCTGGCACTGCTCGGCAGTGTGACCTGCCACCCAAGTGCCGAGTGGCTGCACAGCGAGCTTAAAAAGGACTTTCCTCAGATGAGCCTTGCCACCGTCTACCGCAACCTCGGCGTTCTTTGCGAGTGCGGGCAGGCAATACGGCTCGACATCGGCGACGGAACTGTCCGTTACGATGCGCAAACGCGCGATCACAATCACTTTTTCTGCACCTCATGCCACAGTCTTTCGGACATCGGTGGTGATGAGACGGACGGCATTGACCGTCTGCTCGAAGAAAAATACGGCGTCAGCATTGCGTCGCATTCATTCATTTTCTACGGCACCTGCCGTGAATGCAACAAGAAAAAATAAATTAAAATATCTATCAGAACACAAGGAGAAAAAATCATGAAAAAATTTGTATGTCCCGTTTGCGGTTATGTTTACGAGGGTGAAAACCCGCCCGAGAAGTGCCCCCAGTGCGGCGTTCCCGGCTCTAAATTCACAGAAGTCAAAGAGGATTCCCTGAATTACGCCTGCGAGCACGTTATCGGCGTCGGCGCGAAGGGAAAGATCGACGATGAAGTATACGCCGGTCTCAAAGCAAACTTTGAGGGCGAATGCACCGAGGTCGGTATGTATATCGCAATGAGCCGCCAGGCGATACGCGAGGGTTATCCCGAGATCGGCGCGTTCTACCTCCAGGCTGCCTATGAGGAAGCCGAGCATGCCGCCAAATTTGCCGAACTTCTGGGCGAGGTCGTAACTCCCTCCACCGAGAAGAACCTGAAGCTCCGCAGCGAGGCGGAATGCGGCGCCACATCCGGCAAATTTGAGCTTGCCAAACGTGCCAAAGAGCTTGGTTACGATGCCATTCACGACACTGTTCACGAAATGGCTAAGGACGAAGCCCGCCACGGCAGAGGCTTTGAGGGAATGCTCAAGAGATATTTCGGCAAATAATTGCATAACATTCGTGTGCTGCCGCGCTTTGCGCGGCAGCACACGTTGTTTATACGTCACGTTTTTGCGACTGTTTTTTAGGATAATCTATTGACTGCCGGGGCATTAAGTATTATAATATAGCTTGAACATTTCAATCAAGGAGCACATACCATCATGAAACAGTTGGTTGATGAACTGAACGGTCTGCCTCTCATTATCAAAGTCATCCTCTGCATCCCCGCAGTCGATATCGTCTGGGGTATTGCAAGGATCTGCAAGGGTCTGGCAGACAAAAACCTGCTTTTCACCATCCTCGGCATACTTACCGTTTTTCCCGGTGCAGCATTCATTTGGATAGTTGACCTTATCCTCGTTCTCCTTCGCGGCAGAGCACTGTTTATGTAACGCAATATACCAGGTAAAAGGAATGTGCTGTTGCGCCAAAGCGCGACAGCACATTCCTTTTACCAATACTTATTGAGGATCAGGCATTCTCAAGCTCTTCGTATATTTCCATGAGCCTCTCTTCGACCTCGCCCACGCGTGCGGTGATCTCGCCGGCACGCACGTAATCTGCCGCCGCATCTCCGTAAAGCTCGGTGTTGAGGCGGTCAAGCTCGTCCTCAAGCTCAGCCTGCTCCTTTTTGAGCCTGTCAAGCCTTGCCGCAGCACGCCGCGCGTCTGCGGCTTCTTTTTTGTTTTTGAGATATAACTCTTTTGCGGAAAGCTGCGCGGTTTTTTCCGCCGCCTCGCCGGAGGCTGCCGGTGACGCGCGCCGCTCGCTTTCGGCTACCCATTCGTCCCACGCCGAGCCGCGATGCATAACGGGAACGCTTATAAGCCTTCCCGCACGGTCAAAACCGAGAATGCGCGTTGCCGCATTGCTGACAAATTTACGGTCATGCGACACGCAGATAAGCGTGCCGTCGTATTCGGCGAGCGCCGCTTCAAGCGCCTCGCGCGAACCGATATCAAGGTGGTTTGTAGGCTCGTCAAGTATCAGCGTGTTCATTTTGGAAAGCATAAGCTTTACCAGCGTCAATCTTGCGCGTTCGCCGCCCGACAGCACCTCCACCTTTTTAAAAACATCGTCCCCGCGGAAAAGGAACGCCCCGAGCGCGCCCCGCGCCTCATGCTCCTTCATATCGGGATAAAGCGTCCAAAGCTCCTCAAGCACGGTATTTGACTCGCAAAGATTCTGATTTTCCTGATCGTAATAGCCGATCTGCAAATTGTGACCGGGATCAAGTGCGCCCTCGGTCGGACGCAGCCTGCCTATTATCAGCTTGATGAGCGTGGACTTGCCGCATCCGTTCGGTCCGACAATGAATATCCGCTCTCCGCGCTTGATGCTGAAATCAAGCCCGTGAAGGATCGGCGCGCCGCCGGGATACGAAAAACCGAGCCCGCGCGCTGTAAGCACATCGTTTCCGCTCGGGATCCCCTGCGTAAACCGCATACGGACCGTTTTTTCTTCGGATACGGGAGCCTCCAGCTTTTCCATCTTATCGAGCAGCTTCTGACGGCTTTCGGCGGCAATGATATTGCGCTCGCGGTTCCACCGGCGCTGCTGTGCGATGTACGCCTCCTGCCGAGCGATCTCCTTTTGCTGTTCACGGTAATGCTTTTCATAAATTTCGCGGTCGATACGCCGCTGCTCGGCAGATGCCGTGTACCCGCCGCGGTAGAGCTTTGCCGTGCCATGCTCTATCATAAGCGTTTTTCCGGTCACGCGGTCCAAAAAATAACGGTCATGCGACACCACGATAAGGCATTTTTTGTAGGATGCAAGATAGTTTTCGAGCCACCCGAGCGTATCGGCGTCAAGATGGTTCGTCGGCTCGTCGAGCATCAGTATATCCGGCTCGCGGCAAAGACGCCGCGCAAGAGCCAGACGGGTGCGCTGACCGCCGCTGAGCGCGCCGATGGGCAGCGCGGCATCCGACTCGGAAAAACCCATATGCCCGAGCGTTGAATCGCACCGCGAGCGGTATGTCAGCCCGCCGCCGGCAACATATCTGTCATGCAGAGCCGAATATTCCTTTGCCATGCGCAGATACTCATCTGTCTCCGCCTCGTCGGAATGCTCGCTCATCCGATCAGTAAGCTTCTGCATACGCGCCTCGGCGGAAAGCAGCTCCGGGTAAGCCGCCCACATCTGTTCGCGCACGGTACCGCCGCTCTCGGGCAGTATTTCAAACGCGCTGTCCTGAGTCAGAATGCCCACTGTGGTATTCTGGTTTATATATACGCTGCCCGACGTCGGTTCGGTCTTGCCGAGAAGAAGCGACAAAAGCGTTGATTTGCCGCACCCGTTTGATCCGACGATGCCAAGGCGGTCGTTTTCGTTGAGGGCGAAGGACACATCTTTAAGAATATCCTTCGGTCCGAATGAAAGTGAAAGGCCGTTTACACTGATTATGGTCATTTTTTACCTTTTTAAAGCTTGATCTTGATCTCGCACGCCACACCGAGAATGCGCGCATCGCCCGTTTCGAAATCGATTATTGAAAGCGGGATAGGTGAATAATCCTCATTTTCGGGCATGAGATATATGTTTTTTCCGCGCCGGTGAAATCTTTTCACCGTGGCGGACTCGCCGCCGACAAGGCAGGCGACTATCTGCCCCTCTTCGGCGTATTGCTGTTTGTGAAAAAGCACCAGAGAACCGTCTATCATGCCGATGTCCTTCATGCTGTCGCCGCGCACGCGGAGATAAAAGTACTCGTCCACATCCGGAACATCGGCGACCTCATGACCCATAAGCGTCTCCTCGGTAATAATGGGACTGCCCGCCCGTATCTCGCCGATGACGGGAACCATACGCTCGGCTATTGCCGCCGTGCGCGACATACCGTGACGGCTGCGCCCCGTGCCCCCCGCACCCATGAGCGTTTCCACCGGAACGTCAAAATAATCGGCAAGTATGCGCAGCTTGTCCGGCTTCGGCGAGCTGCGCCCGCGCTTCCAGTCCGAAAATGACGAATTTGATATTCCCGTATCCTTTGCCACGCGGTAAACCGTGGTCTTATTTGCGGCGATAAGCCGCTCAAGTGCCTGATAGTCCATTACGGAATTCCTTTTGCTTTTTTGCTTCATCCGAACGGTAGCAGTAAAAAATATTATGTTTTTGCGTAATACCTATTGACAGCATTATGCAAATGTGATATAATGCAGTCAGACAAAAACCGTGCATCATTTATACCGGCGGATGACAAGTATATTATATGATAAAAAAGTCGGTTTGTCAAGCGAAAAACGGTTGAAAAAAGCGGAAAATTACGCCTTATTCGTGTTTTTTAGTGTGCAATAAGCAAAGGCGTTTTACAGAGTGCGAAATACGTAATATTCCGTGTATGCGAAAGAAAATACTATGCCGACAGGCAAAATGAAAGGAAGCCAAAATGAGTGAAAACGATGTAGACCGCGAAACAAAGCGTATGCCCGCCTGCGACGGACTTGAAGCCGCGCGCGAATATCTTGAGAGCTATCGCCACGGCTGCCGTATGCTGCGGGCAGACAAATACGCACGTGACTTTTTCGGCGGCGGTGCGGAACGCGACGCCGACGAACTTCGCTCGGACGACGCCGACATTTCGCTGATACGGGCGCGGCTGTGTTCGGTGCGCAGCTTTATTTCGTCGCTCGGCTGCGGAGAGACCGGCAGAATGCTGCTTTATTATCACTACATACGCGGGATCCCGGTAGCGGAATGTGCGGAAATGCTCGATATTTCACGTGCCGGAGCCTTCAGGCTGCGCCGGCGCGCCCTTGCGGTCGCCGCGCGTGCGCTCAGCGCAAAAAACGGTCCGCGCCGCGTGTAGCGCAAAGACCGCAATACCGTCTGCTTTGTGTTTTTACCGGATGTGCTGGATGTATAAAATCCGCCCCTGCGGAAAAAATATTACCGCACAGAAAAACAGCTTTTTGAAGTATTTATGATACAAAGAAAGGAACAGTCACAACGATGACAGACAAGCAGATGAAAACGGCAGCGGGAATAGCTGCCGGAACGGTCATGATGGGCGCCGTGATGGGCGTTGGGATCGCCGCTTACAATTCCAAACCGATGAAGGTGCGCCGGATGGTAAAACGCACCGGAAAAACGCTTGACGCCGTGGGCGGAATGCTGAAAAACACGGCATCGGCATTTATCAAAATAGGCTGAAAGCTGCCGGGACCGCATCGATATACGGTCCGAAAATAACAGAGAAAGCCGGCTGCGGCAAGGGGTGTCAAAAAACTCGCGTTGAGTTCTTTAACACCCCGTTTTTTTATCTTTTCACCTCGCCGCTGCGACCGCCGAAGGCAAGAGATGCGACCTCTGCGGCGGTGACGAGATTTGCGTCCCCCTCCACCGAATGCTTGAGTGCCTCCGCCGCCACGGCAAAGCGTACAGCATCGGGATCCGGCATTTTTGCAAGGCGGGCATGAATGAAGCCTGCGGCAAAAGCATCGCCGCCGCCCACGCGATCGACGATATGAACGTCATATCGCGGGGAAAAAGTGCATTCTCCGCTTTTTCTGTTAAAGACAAGTCCCCATATACGGTTATCGAACGCGCTGATGCTCTTTCTGACGGTAAGCGCCGCATATTTGAGATCATATTTTTCCGCAAGACGCTCCGCGATCGTGCGCGAAAGCTCATCCGATCCGCAAACGTCTCCGGACACGCCCGCGCCGAGAAGATCCGCCGCCTGTCCCGCGTTGGCTACGAGCATATCGGCGTGCCGGCAAAGCTCCGCCAGCACCGGACGCGCCTCCTCCTCGGTCCACAGCTTTGCGCGGTAGTTGAGGTCAAACGACACCTCGGCGCCCGCGCGGTGCGCAGCGCGGCAAGCTTCGGCACATATTTCGGGCATTTGTCTGCCGAGCGCGGGGGTTATCCCGGTAAAATGGAATATTTCCGCTCCGCGCATTATTTCGTCCCAGTCGAGTTCCTCCGGGGAAAGGCATGAGACCGCCGAAGCTGCGCGGTCATATATGCACACGCCGCCGCGCAGGTCTGCGCCTTTTTCGTTGAAATATATTCCGATGCGCCCGCCGCCGCGTATGATATTATGTGTATCGACCCCATAGCGGCGAAGCGAATTCACCGCGGCGTCGCCCACCGCGTGGGCAGGGAGCTTTGTCACGAATGCGGCGTCATCGCCGAGGCAGGAAAGCCCCAGCGCAACATTAGCCTCGGCGCCGCCAAAGCTCACCTCAAAGCTTTCCGTCTGTACAAAACGGCTGTATCCCGGCGGCTGAAGGCGCATCATAAGCTCGCCGAACGTCACGACACGGCTCATTTTGAACGCACCTCCGCAATAATTTCAACCGAACGGCGGCAGAGTGCGGTCACTTCATCCCACCTGCCTCCGCCTATGAGCGCGGGTGTGACCATATAGCTTCCCCCGCAGGCGCACACCGCCGGGCATGAGATATACGCGGCGAGATTTTCAAGTGAAATACCGCCCGTCGGCATTATACGGAACATGGGAAAGGGCGCGGCAAGCGCTTTTATTTTCGCAACACCGCCCGAAAGCTCCGCAGGAAAGAATTTGAGCACCGGCAACCCCAGTCTGTATGCGGCGTGATAGTCGGTGGCTGTCGTACAGCCGGGAAATATCGGCACACCGCGCTCGCCCGCATAATGTACGAGGTCCCGGTCAAGCCCCGGAGTCACTATAAAATCCGCCCCCGCATCGAGCGCGGCATCTATATGCTCTTCGCAAAGGACCGTACCCGCGCCGACAAGCATTTCGGGGTGCGCCCTTTTCATAGCGGCAATGGCGCGTTCCGCCCCCTCGGCGCGGAAGGTTATTTCGGCGAGCGGGACTCCGCCGCGGCAAAGCGCATCGGCAAGCGGCAGCGCGTCTCTGCCGGGATATTCAAGCTTTACGACCGGAACAATGCCGATATCGGCTATTTTGCTGATCTTCCTTTCCATTTTACACTCCGGAATAAGCGGAAAAACCGCCGTCTATCGGCAGCACAACGCCGGTAATGAAGCCCGCCGCCGCTTCGTTCAGCAAAAACAGCACTGCGCCCTCAAGCTCACAAGGCTCGCCGAAGCGTCCCATCGGTGTGGCGGCAAGGATCTTTCCCGTGCGCGCCGTGGGCTTGCCGTCCTTATCGAAAAGCAGCGCGGCGTTCTGATTGGTGCAGAAAAAGCCGGGCGCGATGGCGTTCACGCGTATTCCGACCTTTGAAAAATGAACGGCAAGCCACTGCGTAAAGTTTGAAACCGCCGCCTTTGCGCCCGAATACGCCGGGATCTTGGTAAGCGGCGTGAATGCGTTCATTGACGAAATGTTGAGTATGGAACAGCCCGTCTTGCCTACCATCTGGCGTGCAAACGCCTGAGTGGGAATGAGCGTGCCGAGAAAATTGAGCCCGAAAACAAAGCTTACGCCGTCGGGGTCAAGGTCAAAAAAGCTCTTTGTCTCATTGTCGATATCCCCCGGCTCGTAATACTCCTTATCGGTGGTGGCGCGCGGATTGTTCCCGCCCGCGCCGTTCACAAGTATGTCGCAGCCACCAAGTTCCTCGGCAACGCGAACAGCCACAGCCTCGCACGCGGTGCGGTCAAGCACATCGCAGGCAAATGCCGCAGCCCTGCCGCCCTCGGCGTTTATTTCATCGGCAACACGGCGCGCTGCCGCCTCATTTATGTCAAGAAGCGCAACCGATGCACCCGCGCGTGCCAAGACCTTGGCAAAATCGCCGCAAAGGACGCCGCCGGCTCCTGTTACAACGGCGACCTTGCCGCTGAGATCGGTATTAAGAACATTGCTTTTCATTTGTTTTTTTCTCCTTCACGTGCTTTGGTGCAGGCTTCAAAAAGCCCGTTTATATATGCGGCGCCGAGTGCGCGGTCATAAAGACCGTAACCGGGTCTGCCGTGTTCTCCCCATATCATGCGCCCGTGGTCGGGTCTAACATACCCGTCAAAGCCGCATTCGACAAGCGCGCGCACGACCTCGTACATATCAAGGCTTCCCGCCGATGAAAGATGCGCCCTCTCCTCGAACGAGCCTTCCGGCATTATCTTTACGTTTCGTATGTGCATGAACGCAATGCGGTCACGTGCGGCATACTTGCGCACCATGGCGGGAACATTATTTTCGGGCACACAGCCGAGCGACCCCGTGCAGAAGCAAAGCGAATTTGCGGGGCTGTCGTATATCGCAAGCAGGCGGTCGATATTCTTCTCACAGGTGATGATACGCGGCAGCCCGAAGATCGGATACGGCGGGTCGTCGGGGTGGATCGCCATTCTCACACCGACCTCCTCGGCTACCGGCGCCACGCGGCGGAGGAATTTTTCGAGGTTCTGCCAGAGTCCTTCCTCGCCGATCTCGGAATACGCCGCGATAAGCCCGCGCACCTCGTCCTGTGTATAGCTTGCATCCCACCCGGGCAGGTGGATATCCTCGCGCAGCGGGTCAAGCCCGCGAAGGCTGTCGGAATAAAGCACGAGCGAGGTCGAACCGTCGGGCGCACGGCGGTCAAGTTCGGTGCGCGTCCAGTCGAACACGGGCATGAAATTGTATGTGATGCACTTTACGCCGACCTCGGCGCAGCGGCGGATGTTTTCGCAATAAACGTCGGTAAGGCGTTCGGCGTCCGGTCTGCCGAGCTTTATGTCCTCATGCACCGGGACCGATTCCACCACGTCAAATACAAGACCGTGTGCGCGGCATGCCTCCGCTATCGCGGCAAGGCTCTCGCGCGACCACACTCCGCCCGGCTTTACATCGTAAACCGCAGACACGACCGAGTGCATGCCGGGTATCTGAGAAATATATTCAAGGCTCACGGGGTCGTCTGCCCCGTACCAACGGAATGAAAGCTTCATTGTTTCAGTGTCTCTCCTTAAGTCCGAAATATTTCACGGCGTTTTCATAGCACACGCCGTTCACTATACTGCGCAATGACGCGATGTCGGCGGGATATCTGCCCGACTCCGCCATACCGCCGAGCATATCGCAGAGAATGCGGCGGAAATATTCATGCCGCGCATAGCTTAAAAAGCTGCGCGAGTCGGTAAGCATACCGATAAAAGTCCCGAGAACGCCGTGCGCGGCAACTCCGGCGAGCTGCTCGCGTATGCCGTCCTCATGATCGTTGAACCACCATGCGCTGCCATGCTGGATCTTTCCCGGAATGCCGGGAGCGCCGAACGCGCCCGCGAGCGTGTCGAGCCACGCGTTATCGGCGGGATTGAGACTGTAAAGCACAGTGCGCGGAAGTGCGGAATTGCTCTCAAGCATATCAAAAAGGCGGTATGTATCGGCTGCGGCATCGGCAACGCCGATCGAATCAAAGCCTGTATCGGCGCCGAGCGCACGGTAGGCATTGCTGTTCGGATTCCGCTCACAGCTGAAGTGGATCTGCATGACCCAGCCGCGGCGCGTGTATTCGGACGCGCAGAAGGCGAGCATATATGTCTTGTATTTTTCGACCTCTTCGCCGCACAGCGCACAGCCGCCTATGGCGCGGCGGAAAATATCATCGACATCGGTGCGCGACGCCCGGCGGCAGACCGGACGCCACATACCGTGGTCGGCGGCGCGGCAGCCGACGCGCCCGAAGGCATCCATGCGCAGCACGAGAGCGCGCTCAAGGTCGGAAAGCGTATTTATTTCCACGCCCGCGGCGGTGCCGAGACGGCTGATATAACCGGAGAATCCCGCCTTTGCGGGTTCAAGCGCAGGATCGGGGCGGAAGGTCGGGCATACGGCGGTGTCAAACGAATCGTCCGCCGCCAGCCGCTCGTGCCACTCAAGTCCGCGCGCGGGATCATCGGTCGTGCCGATCATAACGACACGGCTCTTTTTTATAAGTCCGCGCGGCGTGAGATCGGGATCGTTTTCAAGCCTGTCGGCGCAGATATCCCACACACGGTCGGCGGTGTCGGCGCAAAGCACGCCGTCATAGTCGAAATAACGGCGAAGCTCAAGGTGGCACCACGCATAAAGCGGATTGCCCGCCGCAAGCGGAAGCACCTCGGCAAAACGGCGGAATTTTTCGCGCTCCGGCGCATCTCCCGTAATAAATTCCTCGGGCACGCCGGCAGTGCGCATGAGACGCCACTTGTAGTGGTCGCCGCCGAGCCAGAGGGCTGTGATGCTGCCGAAGGGGCGGTCTTCAAATATCTCGCGCGGGTCTATATGGCAGTGATAATCCACGATCGGAAGCTCCGACGCGTACTGCCAGAGCTCAAGCCCCACGGAGTTCGATATCAGGTAGTCATCTCCGATAAATTTTTTCATTTTGACAGCTTCCTTTTCTTTTTTTGTCGTGTGAGTGTCTCGCGCGCAGCGCATATCTTGTCCGCAAGGCAAAGAATAACGCTTTCGCGGTAACGCGGCAGCACCGCGTTCATCGGAAACATATGCGCGCGAATCATATTGCTCTCGATGGGGTTCAGTCCGAAATCGCGTGCGGCATTCTTTTCGGCGCGCGCGGCGTGAATGAACCCGTGCAGGCGGTGGCTCTTGTCCGGCACGTGCCAGTCATAAAGAAAATAATCGTGCAGAAGCGCGCCGCGCACGAGCGAGCGTTCATCCACCCGAAACGGCAGCCGCCGCGCCATTTTCACGCACATACGCGCCACGCCAAGGGAATGCTCGTAAACGCTGACCGAGCCGTGCTGCATAAATCCGCGCTCGCGGCGCATTCCGTCGGAAGCAAGTATATCTCCGGCATAGCGGCGGATCACACTGTCCGTATTGACTTTTTTCACGATCCGGCTCCTCCCGAAAAATACAAATCTACATTTTATATTATATAGCCAACGCAGCGAAAAAGCAAGTACGGCAATAAAAAATCCGCTTAAAAATTTATTTGGACCGCCGATTTTGCACAGATGAGAATAAAAAGAAAGCCGCGGCAAATAATAAGGTCGGAAAGGAAAAGTAAAAAACCTAACGCGTCAGGTTTTTTGCGCTTCAGATGGCACATGAAAACATTTACCTACAAGATCAACGGAAAAAACGGAATGCACGCCCGCCCCGCCGGCGCACTCGTTAACGCGGCAAAAGGGTTTTCCTCGGATATAAAAATCAGAAAAGGCGACCGCGACGCCGATGCAAAGCGGCTTTTTTCGGTTATGAGCCTCGGTGCGCGCGAGGGCGATGAGCTTGACTTTATAATAAACGGCGGAGACGAGGAAGCCGCCGCAGGTGCGATAATTGCCGCGCTTGACCGCGCTTTTGCCGGCGAGATAGGCTGATGATCCGAAGAGAAGGAAAATGACCCGCATGAATCAGAAAACGAACAAAAAAATATACAGCGGGATCGGCGCCGCACCCGGCGCGGTGCACGGCAGACTTTCGTTCCGCCGCCGCCGCGAAGCGACGCGCAACGAAATGAGCTCCCGCTCTCCCGATGAGGAGAAAAAAAGCTTTGAAGCTGCGCGCGCACGCGCACGCGCCGATATCGAGGAGCTTGCCGCCGCTGCCGCCCGCCGGGCGGGCGAGGAGGCTGCGGGGATATTTGAGATCCACGGAATGCTGCTTGACGACGAGGATTTTACTGCCTCGGTATATTCCGGGATCGAAAGCGGTCTTACCGCCGCATCGGCTGTGGCCGCAGCCGGCGACCGGCTTGCGGCGGTTTTTGACGGTATGGAGGACGAGTACCTGCGTGAACGCGCCGCCGATATGCGCGATGTGGCGGAGCGCGTGCTCGACTGTCTTGAACCGGGCTGCTCCGGATCAGCCGGCGGTCCCGGGACGCGAAGCGGCGCAAGATCCATAATCGTTGCCCCGGACCTCTCCCCCGCCGAGACCGTAAAGCTCGACCCTGCCGAAGTGCTCGGTTTTGTGACCTTCGGCGGTTCGCGAAGCTCGCACACCGCAATACTTGCGCGTGAAATGGGTATTCCTGCCGTTGTGATGACGGGAACCATTCCGGACGACTGTGACGGCAGAGACGCGCTGCTTGACGGCGGCAAGGGCACACTGACGGTCGATCCGTCGCTTGAAGAGCTTGAAGCGTTTGCCACGCACGAAGCGGAGGTACGCCGCCGCCGCGAGCGGCTGGCGGCAGCGGCACATCTGCCCGCCGTAACCCTTTCGGGCAAGCACATACGCATGATGGCAAACATCGGCTCTCCCGCCGAGGCTGCCGCGGCAGCCTCGGCGGGGGCTGACGGCATAGGGCTTTTCCGGAGTGAATTTCTCTATCTCGGACGAGCCGATCTGCCCGGCGAGGAGGAACAGCTTGCCGCATACCGCCGCGCCCTTGACGCATTCCCGCACGGGCAGGTGATAGTACGCACGCTTGACATCGGAGCCGACAAAAAAATCGCCGCACTGCCTGCGAAAGACGAAGAAAACCCCGCGCTCGGCGTGCGCGGCATACGCTTTTGCTTTCACAATGAGGAAATATTCCGCACTCAGCTTCGCGCACTTTGCCGCGCATCGGCTTACGGCGCGCTTTCGGTGATGATTCCTATGGTAGTGTGTGCGGACGAGGTAAGGCGCGTGCGCACACTGCTGCGTGAGGTACGAAATGAGCTGCGGTTTGAGGAATATCCATTTGACGCCAAAATGCCGCTCGGCATTATGCTCGAAACGCCCGCAGCCGCGCTGATGTGCGACACCCTGTGCGCCGAATGCGACTTTTTTTCGGTAGGAACGAACGATCTCTGCCAGTACACGCTTGCCGCCGACCGCCAGAACGGAAGCCTTGAACCGCTTATCGCACAAAACACCGAACCGGTATTCCGGCTGATACGGAGCGCGGCAGAAACCGTCCACCGTGCGGGCGGCGGCAAATGGATAGGCGTTTGCGGCGAGCTTGCCGCCGACCCCGCCATGACCGCGCGCTTTCTCGATGCGGGAGTGGACGAGCTGTCGGTCTCCACGCCCTATGTTGCGGAGATAAAAGAAAAAATACGTTCATCAATATAAAGAGAGGTATCGGAATGTCATTATTCAGAGAAGATCGCGGCACGCTTCTGTCGGTCGCGGACGGACGCGCGATCCCGCTTGCCGATGTGCCGGACGAAGCATTCGCCTCGGGCATGCTCGGCTCAGGCTTTGCGGTAGAGCCGTCGGGCGGGACGATATACAGTCCCGTTGACGGAGTGGTGGAGGGAGTCGCCGACACACGCCACGCCTACACAATACGCTCGGAGGACGGACTTGACGTGCTCGTCCACATAGGCGTTGACACGGTAAAGCTCGGCGGCGCCGGATTTTTGCCCCTTGTCGGCACGGGCGACCGCGTAAATGCCGGAGATGCCATTGCACGCGCCGACCTCGGAATTATCCGCGCGGCGGGATGCACCGCCGTAACGCCGGTGCTCGTTGCCAACAGCGAAGAGCTTGACGGCGTAAAATTAAAATTCGGCAACGTTACCGGCGGCAGAAGCGCCGTGCTGACATACAAAAGAAAGGCAAGGAAAAAACAAAAATGAATTCAACCGCCAACGCGCCCGCGCGCGGGCGCGACTCACGGCTTTTCGGCGTGCTTCAGCGCGTGGGACGCTCGTTTATGCTGCCGATAGCCCTTTTGCCGATAGCCGGACTTTTGCTCGGCATAGGTTCATCGCTTACGAACACGGCAATGATATCGGCTTATCACCTTGAGTCGATACTCGGCGAGGGAACGCCGCTCGGCTCGGTGCTGAGGGTGCTCTCGGACGTCGGGTCGATCATTTTTGCGAATCTGCCGATCCTTTTTGCCATGGGCGTTGCCCTCGGCATGGCGGAAAATGAAAAAGCCACCGCAACGCTTGCGGCGGCAATATCGTTTTTTGTCATGCATGAGACCATCCATTCGCTGCTTGAAATCACCGGCAGAATAAACGACAACTCGCTCCCCGAGGGGTCGATATCCGATGTTGTGGGCATAACCTCGCTCGAAATGGGCGTTTTCGGCGGTATAATCGTGGGACTCGGCGTTGCCGCGCTGCACAACCGCTTTTACAAGATACGTCTGCCTGGCGTGATATCGTTTTTCGGCGGAACGCGGTTCGTTCCCATAATTTCGACCGTAACGTACACCGCCGTCGGCGTGCTTATGTTTTTTGTCTGGCCGTATATCCAGACTGCCATTTACGCCCTCGGCGGGCTCGTGCGCAGCTCCGGCTATGTCGGAACGCTCGTGTATGGGTTCATTGAGCGCATACTCATTCCCTTCGGGCTTCATCACGTTTTTTATCTTCCCTTCTGGCAGACCGGACTCGGCGGCACGGCAATGATAGACGGCAGTCTTGTGGCAGGTGCGCAGAATATCTTCTTTGCCGAGCTCGCCTCGCCCTCAACAAGTGTTTTTTCGGTCGAAGCCACGCGTTTTATGGCGGGAAAATTCCCGTTTATGATCTTCGGACTTCCCGGAATGGCACTTGCGATGTACCGCCTTGCGCGCCCGGAAAAGAAAAAGGCAGCGGGCGGACTCCTCCTTTCCGCCGCGCTGACAGCGATGCTGACCGGCATTACCGAGCCGCTTGAATTCACCTTTTTGTTTGTTGCGCCGTCGATGTATTTCATACATTCGCTGCTCGCGGGCGTGTCGTATATGCTCATGCACGTTCTTCGCGTCGGAGTCGGAATGACCTTTTCCGGCGGTATAATCGACTTTTTGCTTTTCGGCGTGCTTCAGGGACAGAAAAAAACCAACTGGATAATGATACCCGTGGTCGGGATCGTATACTTTGCGGTATACTACCTGCTTTTCGGATTCATGATAAAGAAGTTCAACTTTATAACGCCGGGACGCGAGCTTGACGGCAGCGAGGTAAAGCTTTACACCCGCGCCGACTATGAGGGCAAAAAGCATCGCGCCGGGGGGCGCGCCGGTGACGCTCCGCCCGCCGAGCCGGAGCTTTCCGACGCTGATGTGGGTCTTGAATCCACCTCATCGCTGATCCTGCGCGGTCTCGGCGGCAGGGAAAACATCGATAACATCGACGCCTGCGCCACGCGGCTGCGCGTGACTGTGAAAAATGCGGAGCTTGTGACCGATGCATTGCTGAAAAAAAGCGGCGCGGCGGGCGTGATAAGGCGCGGCGACGGCGTTCAGGTGGTCTACGGTCCGCAGGTGTCGGTGATAAAAAGCGAGCTTGAAGAATATATAGGCGAGCTTTCCGGCGACAGCTGACGGCGGTGTTCAGCCGCCGGGAACAAGTCGTCGGGGGTGTTAAAAACTCAATGTTTTTAACACCCCCACAAAAATGCCGGTCGGGGTTCCGGCATTTTTGATGCGAGCTTGGTCGGTTTTGCCCGCAGTATCTGTGTTTTTTTCGGTTTTATCGGAGGCAAAACGGCGGTGTTCAGCCGCCGAGAACAAGTCGTCGGGGGTGTAAAAAAACTCATTTGAGTTTTTTTACACCCCCTTTTCCCATCCCCCTACTCAGACTCTTGCAAGCTTACGGCGATATTCCGCCTCGGCTTCCTCGGCTATGCCCATACGCTTGATCTTGCGTGAGGAATTCTTCGGAAATTCGGTTGGTCTGACGATATACATGGTTATCCGTTTGTAATGCTGAACGGTGTTGTTGACCTCATCCACCGCGCGGGTGAACTCAGCGTCGATCTGCCCCTGCGTGTAACCCTTGCCGTAGGTCTCAACGAACGCCGCATCGTCGGGATGGAGTATCGCCACGATATCCCACGCGCCGCGCGACTCGTTGAAATAGCCGACCACGACCGCCTCGGCAATATACGGATTGCGGCAGAGATATGTCTCAAGCTCCTCGGGGAAGATGTTTTTTCCGCCGGGGGTGACAATGACATTCTTTTTTCTGCCCGTTATGTGAAGGAACCCGTCGCTGTCAATATATCCGAGATCCCCCGTATAGAACCAGCCGTCGCGTATGACCTCGGCGGTAAGCTCCGGCGCGCGGAAATATCCCAGCATGACGTTATCGCCCTTGTAGCGTATCTCGCCCGTGCCGTCGTCCTGCACATCGTATATATCAAGCACGCCGTTCGGCGTGGCAAGACCTGCCGAATCGTCGCGGTAATAGTCGTCCTTGTTGACGGCGGCAAGCGGAGAGCACTCGGTAAGTCCGTAGCCCTGGATCGCAAGCAGACCGAAATCACGCAGTCCGCGCATCACTTCGGGGTCTGCGGCGGCTCCGCCGCAGATGAACATTCTGATCCTGCCGCCGAGAGAATCGTGTATTTCGGCAAACACGCGGCGTTTCATTCCCAGTCCCGCGTGACGGGTGAGCTTTATCGCGTTTCTGACCTTTTTCTCGATCCCCTTTCGGCGGATATTCATCCATATCTTGCGGTAAATCGTTTCAAGCAGTATCGGTACGCAGCAGACGATAGTCGGGCGCACCTCCTGCATATTGCGCGTAATGTAGCGCAGTCCCTCCGAAAACGCCACGCAGCAGCCGCGCGTGAGCGGGAAGAGAAAGCCGCAGGTGCATTCATACACATGGTGCATCGGCAAAATAGACAGAAAGACCTCCTCCGGTCCGATATATGCCATATGCGCAACCTCGCTTATGCAGAAGCAGATGTTGCGGTGCGACAGCATTACGCCCTTGGACGTTCCGGTAGTACCGGAGGTGAAGATAAGAGCGGTCATGGCATCGGGGTCGATGTATGAGCGCAGGTATTCCCTCTCGCCGTTGAGCAGACGCTCGCGCCCCGCATCAATAAGCGCGGCAATGTCGTCAAATGAATATTTCTGAATGTCCTCAGGCAGGGCAGATACCTTCGCGGCAAGTCGCGGCGAATAGAATATCGCTCCAGCCTCGCATATTGAGGCAATGTTGCACAGCTCCTCGGCGGGAAGCTCCTTGTCCACCGGCACTATCACGCCGAGTCCCGAAACGGTCGCAATATATACGGTCGCCCAGTCAAGGCAGTTATCGCCCGTAACTATTATGCGCCGTCCGGCAAGCCCCCGCGCCCACAGCTCGGTGCCGAGCGCCTCGTACATATCGCGGAAGCGCGAATATGTTACAGCCTTGTATTCGCCGTCCGTTTTCTGCATAAACGCCGGGCGTTCGCCGTAAAGGCGTTCGCTGGCGCGCAGCGCGGAACGGATATTTTCGATTTTTCTGCTTTCATGGTATTTTATCTTTGGCATGACGAACCTCCGGATGATCGCTGTCTGCCCCGGTACGCGCCGGAACAAATGCTATCTGTCACTTATAACTTTATATTTTCAATTGCACCGAGCAAAAGCTTTGCCGCGCGGTCGGCGCTCTCCTCGGCAAACCGGTCAAAGCTTTCGGGAGCCGAGCCGTCGGCAAGGTCGGACACCGAGCGGAGCACCGCGAACGGAACGCCGAAGGCATACGCCACCTGCGCCATTGCCGCGCCCTCCATTTCGCACACATCGGCTCCGAACGCGCCGCGTATATCGGCGCGCGCTTCACTGCTCGACACAAACTTGTCGCCCGAGGCGATTATCCCGCGCCGGCAGGCAATGCCGAGAGAGGCGGCGGTGCTGACAAGCAGATCGGTCACCGCTCTGTCTGTCGGCAGCATGATCAGCTCCTCGCCATCGGGGTAAAATACCGTTCCGCGCGCGTCTCCCATAATGCCGTAATCAAGGTCGTGTGTGCAAAGCGCCGTTGCCGCTATCATCTCGCCCACCGAAAGGTCCGGGGCAAGTCCGCCGCCGACGCCGATGTTGATGATCACCGAGGGACGGTACCTTTCAATTATCACCGTTGCGGCGGTCGCGGCGTTGACCTTTCCCACGCCGCACCGGGCAAGAACACAGTCGCGCCCCGCTATTTTGCCCGTATAGTATGTATGTTTTCCCGTTTTTTCGCTTTCAACCCCGGTCATTGCCGAAAGAAGCAGCGATATTTCGCAATCCATTGCGCCGATTATTGCTATCATATTATCCCCCGGATCAGAGTCCGCTCTCCTGTTTTTCGTACTCAAAGCTTTGCGGGTGTGAGTCAAGCACCGCAAGATATTTTTCTGCCTCGCTTTTTGCGGCGGCAAGTGAAAGGCAGCGGTAATTGCCGCATTCGCGCCGGTGCGCGCCGGGGACTGCCCCCGTATGCTCCGAAATTGCCACCAACGCCCTGCTCAACGCGTCGAGGACAGCCGCGTTGAGCGCATCCGAACTCTCGCCCGGCTCCTGTCTTACGATGAGATAAAAGCCTGTGCGGCAGCCCATCGGACCCACATATATCACACGCCCGCCCATCGCGCCCGAACGCATATATGTCGCCAGCATGTGCTCAAGCGAATGCATGGCGAGAGGCGTCATATAATCGCCGTCGTTGGGGCGGCGCATACGAAGGTCATATGTCACCGCGTCACCGTCAACGCGGCTGACGTATAACCCGGGAACAAGACGGTCGTGATCGACCGCAAAGCTGCGAATGCGCGGCATTTTTTCCGACATATCAGTACCTCACCTTTGACATCACGGTCGCGCCGGGATTGTAAAAGCGGCATATTTTGAGCATCTGAGAGGTCGCTTCAAAATAAAACACGCATTTTTCCTTCTCCTCGTTGCGGATAAGCATAAAGTACCCATCCTCCGCATCCTCTGCGGAAAGCGCACTGTATGTCTTTTCGGGTTCGAAATATTTAATCTTGCCGCGGTTTGCGTCGTCGTTCGGCGCGATAAGCTCGGCATCCTTTATCATGAATTCAAGCATTTTCTTGCGCGAACGTCCGCCGTAGATCTTGCAGAAGGTCACGCGTCCCGAAACCACGGTGTATTCGTATTCGACCGACACGTAACGCCATGTGAAGAAAACGAGCATCCATGTGGCAATGGCGAGGAATGTACACATTGCCGCAAGCAGCGGTCCTGCCTTCGACATTGACGTTATGACAAGCGCTGCTATCGGGAAAAGAATGTAGAGCGCGATAAGTCCCGCGCGGCGTGCGCGCAGCTTGGGTGTTTTTTTCTCTGCTACAACATATTCGTAGGGTGCTGTGATGTCCTGCATTGTTATTACCTGTACCTTTACGCTTTTTCAACAAGATAAACTCCAACATATCCTGCCGGAAGCACTGCGCGGAACGTCCCGATCTCGCCCGCGGTCCCGGCGGCTATCACCTTGCCGCTCATAAGATCGGTCACCGTGTATTTTTCCGCTTCGCCAAGACCGCATTCGGCAAACGGCACCGTCACGCTGCCCGCCGCGATGCCTGCGGGATCGTTGTTTGCAACGACGAGAACGGCTTTGCCGTCCGCGTAGCGCGCATATGCGCCGAGCGTGCCGAATCCCTCCGTTGTAACAGCAGTGATGTTGGAGTCACGGTGATCGTCAGCCCAATACTCAAAAATATCCGAATATGTACGTCTTATCTTCACGTACCGCCTGACATCTTCAAGAAAGAACGCCTTTTCGGGGTTATTGACCTCGGAATAGTTTACCGGCAGATCGTAAATCACCGCCGGCTTCCACGATGCGTTGAACTCATCGCCCATATACCAGAGCGGTATGAACGGGGCAAGAATGGCGGCATAGCCTATCTTTGCGCGGCTGCCCTTGACCGAACGCTTCTGAAAATCGTGATTTGTGATGCAGTTGGTGTAATATTTGCCGCGTCCGACCGTGGCGGCATCCTTCTGACCGCCTTCGTAGCCAAGTCCCTCGCCGGTCTTTACCGAGGTTACAAGATCAAGGTAGCCGTCGGTGAAAAAGTTCACCGGGTTCTGATAGTACCCGCCGCGCGTCATGGCTGAGTATTTCAGCACGCCGTCCTGCTCAAAATCGTATGTGCGCGAGCGGTCGCTGCCGTCCTCGGAAATGATTATGATGTATTTCCCCTTTGCGGCAAGGCGGGAACGTATCTCGCCGTAAATATCGTACCCGGTAATGCCCGGCTCGCAATCGCAGCGGTAGCCGTCGGCGCCCGTTTTAATGATATTTTCCACGCAGGTGGAAATGAACCACTCGCGCAGCTCGGCATTCTTCCAGTTGAAAGCTGCGTTGTTCCAGAGCGATCCGGAAAACCAGCCGGGGTGTTCGACCGTCAGGCGCGTGTCGTACATAACGCCCCATGTGATTATATCAAGGAAAATATAAACGCCCTTTGAGTGCGCGTAATCGACAAAATCACGCACGGCGTCCCAGCCGTCGCCGTCTGTGCCCGAAAAAACGGGATCGACTCTGTCCGGTCCGGTGTTTCCGTAGCCGTTGCCGCCGGCACTGCGCTCGTATATCGGCACGAGCCAGATGCCGTTTACGCCGATGTTGGCGTAAAAATCGACCAGCGCACGCGATTTTTCAAGCGTACCGCCGATAGACGCCGTGTCCGGCCGCAGCTCGACCATCACGAGCGACTCCACCCACTCGGGCGTCATTATGCTGCCCGACGCGTTGCCCGCGACAAGCTTTACCTTGTCTGTGGGAATGTATGAAAGAAGCGATGAATTGTCGGTGGCGTCGGTCTTATGGGTGTAGGACATACCGATCTCCTCCCCGACCGTAAGTTCTCCGCCGGTCTTTGCCGCCGCGCCCGAGCAGGCGGAAGCACAAAAGGCATATATCGCGCGGCGCAGAGCATCGTCGAGACCGCCCGTCAGCGTGATATTTCCGGTATCGGGGTCAAAATCCACCGAATAATCGGTGCGTTCGCCATCGTATTTCAGTTCGATATAGGGCTCGGCAGTATCCGAAAGCTCAAGCCGCGCGCCGTAAAGGGCAAAAAACAGATCGTTCATCGACTCGATATCCGAAGCGCTGCCGGTCTTTACGAGTCTGTCGGCGCGTATTGAATATTTCGATTTTCCGTCCGCTATCACCACAGCGCGCTCCGGCGACTCCGCCCCGGTGTCCGCGGTGCTGTCATTGCTGCCAGGGTCTCTGCCGCAGGCTGCAAAAAAGGGCAGTCCCATGCAAAGGGCAAGCACTGCCGACACCGAGCGCAGGCAGAGTGCCGGGAGATTCTTTTTGGTTTTCATAGATGCTGATCCTCGTTCGTGCGTATTTTTTCGTGCATTCAGCCGTCTTTGATTCTCTACATTAGATTATAACCGACTCCGGCGTCTGTGTCAACCTTTATTTATGTACAAATAATCAAAAAAGCGGACGCATGACCGTCCGCTTTTTTGATTGGTTTCAGCTCAGGAAACTATAACGTACATGATAATGACCGTGACCGCAAAAACGGCGGCAACGATAGGTGTGATAACGTTAAGAAGATTGTCAAGTCTGCTTCCCTTTTTCTTGCCGAGGAATGTTGTTGAGTCGGCACCGCCCGCGATTGCGCCGGAAAGCCGCTTGTCTCCGCCGGACTGAAGAAGCACGGCGACCACAAGAAAGAGAGCCATGACCAGAAGAACAATGCCCATAACGATTTCAAAAACTGTCATTTATGTGTCCTCCGATTTTATGATACCCGCCCCGTCGCGTCCGTTTTTCTTCGCTGAAATCTCAGACGGCGGAGCGATCCGATGCGTAGTCTTAATTATATCATGCCGCACACTGTTTTGTCAATACTTTTTTTAAAATCCGACGGTTTTTTTATTCATGCCCGCGCTGACTTTTTGCGCCCACACTGCCCTTTCTCAATAATTGTCCGCTTTTTCACTAAAAATGTCTTGAAAGTTCGCATTAATTGTCTTATAATATAACTAAACAAATATAGTTCGGCGCAGAGGCACCACCGCCCCGATATCTTTTTACGCGCCGACCGAAAGGATTGGTGAAACACATGTCACTTCCCGTTGCAATTCAGGTCTATTCCGTTCGTAAGGAAGCCGAAGCAGATCTTCGCGGCACGCTCACAAAGCTGCGCGAAATGGGCTACGACGGCGTTGAATTTGCCGGACTTTACGGTAATTCCCCCAAGGAGATACGCGAGCTCTGCGCCGAGCTCGGGCTCACTCCCATCTCCGCTCACGTTCCTTTTGTCGATATGCTCAAAAACCCCGACGGCGTTCTCTCTCAGTATGCCGAGATAGGCTGCAAGTACGTTGCCGTTCCTTATCTCTCACCCGAGCATCGCCCCGGCACACCCAACTTTGAGTATGTCGTCGCCTTCATCGGGATCATCGCAAAGGCGGCAAAGAAGCTCGGCATTCAGATGCTTTACCACAACCACGACTTTGAATTCATGAAGCTCGACGGCAAGTACGCCCTCGACATTCTTTACGACACCGTTCCCGCAGACCTTCTCAAGACCGAGCTTGACACCTGCTGGGTCAATGTAGGCGGCGAGGATCCCTCGGCTTACCTCCGCAAGTACACCGGCCGCGCCCCTGTGGTCCATCTCAAGGACTTCTTCGGCGAAAAGAGCGACGATATGTACGAGCTCATAGGCATAGACCGTCAGGCTCCCAAGCGTCCCTCGGGCTTTGAATTCCGCCCCCTCGGCGCGGGGCTCCAGAACATTCCCGAAATAATCAAGGCGGCAGAGGACGCCGGCAGCGAGTGGCTTGTTGTTGAGCAGGATCAGCCCTCCATGGGTCTTGCACCGATGGAATGCGCCGCCAAAAGCCGCGAATATCTTAAGTCGATAGGCGTATGAGTCGGCGGCACCGTCTTATTGCCGCCCTGCTTGCCGTGATCATGACCTGTGCGCTCGCGGCGGCAGGCTGCGCTCCGAAAAAAGGCGGAGACACCAATACTTCCGCCGCCCCGGGGACCGATGCGCCCGACACCCGCATCGACATTGCGTCTTATTCCCTCATCCGCTCCGAACGCACCTCGGCTTATGTCATAAACGCGTTCCGCGATCTGCGCAACGACATAAGGGACCGCTTCGGCATCACCGTAAGCGTTGCCGACGACTGGCTTCAGGAGGGCGACTATGACTCCGAGCGCGTAGCTGCGCTGCCCGAAATACTCGTGGGTACGCCCAACCGCCCGGAGGGGAGAAACTCATCCGACGGACTGGGCAAAAACGAATGGCGCGTAAGCGTATCCGGCAGCAAAATACTCATCTCCGGCGGCTCCGATTTCGCCCTTGCCGCGGCGATGAAGGCTTTTTCCGATGTCCTCGCCGGCGCGGAAAAGACCGACGACGGCAAGCTGCTGCTCGATGCATCGGTTCTTGCGCTTTCGGGAGTCTCTGAGGCGCGCTATCTTGTGGGGCTTACCGACCAGAAAAACTCCACCGTGCGCGTATGCGATCTTACCGGCGGCAGCGTTTCGGTCGCCGATTCGCTATGGAGCTGCAAATACGATTTTTACAACATAGCCGACACGCGCCTGCGCGAATACAACGGACGCGAGGTCGTTCTTGCAGCTTTCGGCGGCAACTCGGCGAGCATGGTATCCTTTGACGACAAAAAAGAAGAGCTGTGGCGCACCGACTCGACCGCGCAGAACCCACACGCCTGCGAGCTCATTCCCTGCGGCGTCATTGCGGTCGCCGCCTCAAACGGCGGTGAGATCCGCTTCTTTGACGCGGCGGGCGATGGCAAAGCCTTTGTCTCGGCAAAGCTTGCGGATGCACACGGGCTTCTGTGGGATCCCACCCTTAACGTTATCTGGGCTGTCGGCGGATCGGTGCTTACCGCTTACGAGGTCGCAAACAGCGGCAAGCACATCACCGTTACCGAACGCACCGACCTGCGGGTCATCATCCCGACCGGCGGCGCGCACGATCTTCAACCGTATTACGGCAACACGGACTTTATGTGGGTCACGACCGGCTCCGCCGTGTACGTCTACTCGAAAAACGCCAAGCAGTTCCTGACCGATTACACGGGCGCCGCCAAGATTACGCGCAAAAACGTGAAAGGCATCGGCAATTTCGCGGACGGCAGCGTGGTGCTTATCACGCCGGACGGCGGTTTTAAGTCGTGGACCGGCGCCGACATCGACTTTTACATACTCACCGGCGGCGAATTTGCCCGCACAAGCGTAAAATCCACCGATGGAGGCTTTTACAAGGTCCGCGTGTGGAACAAAAACTATCAGTAAACTTTTAATCCCAATAAATTACCGGAGGAAAAAACAATGGCAGACAAATCAATGGACGGACTCAACACCTTTACCGCCCAGACCACCGAAGCGGTGGACACCACCCGCAAACTGCGCGTCGGTATTATCGGATGCGGCTGGATAGCCGGCTCGCACATCAAGGCATACCTCAATCAGCCCGATGTTGAGATCGTGGCAGGTGCCGACCTCGTTCCCGGCAAAGCCGAGGCATTCTTCAAAAAATACGGCGTTGAGGGCGTCAAGACCGACTATGCATCGCACAAGGAAATGATCGATGACGAATCGCTCCGCCTTGATGCAGTGTCTATCTGCACCTACAACCGTCAGCACGCCGCCCCCGCCATTTACGCGCTCGATCACGGCATCAACGTTCTGCTTGAAAAGCCCTTTACCGTAACTCTTGACGAGGCGGTCGAAGTAATGAAGGCTGAAAAGCGCAGCGGCAAGGTCCTCTCCATAGGCTTCCAGCCGAGACTTGACGCCAATATGCAGATGATAAAGAAGATCGTTCAGTCGGGCGAGCTCGGCAAGATCTACTACATCCAGACCGGCGGCGGCCGCCGCCGCGGCATCCCGACCCCCTACGGCACATCCTTTATCGCCGATGAGACCGCCGGCATCGGCGCGCTCGGCGACATCGGCTGCTACTCCCTTGACATGGTGCTCAACGCCATCGGCTACCCGAAGCCCCTGACCGTCACCGGTTATAAGTCCGCCTTCTTCGGCAAGGACCCGAACTACTCCGGCTACCGCGCCGACAAGCGCGCCGAGTACGCCAAGGCGTTCCAGGTCGATGATTTTGCCGCCGCGTTCATCCGTCTCGAGGGCGACATCGTTCTTGACTTCCGTATCGCGTGGGCTATGAATATGGACACCCCCGGCGACACCATCATCCTCGGCACCAAGGGCGGTCTGCGCATCCCCTCCACCGAGTGCTGGAACGGCACCGTCGGCGGACCCATGAAGATATATCACGAGGTCTGCGGCGAGCAGGTCGAGACAGAGATACCCGTCATCACAATGAAGAAGGGTCTGTTCGATCTCAAGATCCGCACCTTCCTTGACGCCTGCAAAAACGGCACTCCCGCGCCGGTACCCACGAGCCAGATCATCTACAATCAGGCTATCATCGACGGTATCGCCCGCTCTGCCGAGTGCGGCCACGAGGTCGAAATCAACGTTCCCGAGGTCTGATCACGATCGTGACCGAATAAACAACGTGCTGCCGCGCTAATGCGCGGCAGCACGTTGTGTTTATCGGTTATATGACGAGATTGTATTTTTCCGCGAGCCTTATCGGATGATAAGACAGCTTTGACTGTCTCAGCCCCGGCTCGCCGCAGTCCTCCTCGCGGTTGACCGTCGTCACGCGCCCGGCAAAGCGGGCGGCAAACTCACGGAACACCATCGGATAAGCACCCTCAAACGCGCGGTCCGCCTTTTCGATATGAATATCCAGCATTCCCGCCGTGACCTCTCCGAAGGTGAATGCCGCCACAGTGTTGCCCGCATAAAGCAGGATCCCTTCCTGTCCGTATTCCCGCCAGTGCGCCAGCACCTCGTTTGCGGCGCGCCTTTCCGCATCGAACACAGCCTCGGTCCGTCCTTCAGCGGCAAGTCCTACGTAATATGAGTCCAGAAACGCCCGGGCAGCGGGGATGTTGTCCTCTCCGATCTCCTCGGTATGCCAGTCGGGATATAGCGTTTTGAATTTATTTATGTGATTTCTCTGTCCGGCGAGATGCTTGCCGCCGAGTGAGATCATTTTTTCGGCATCGTAAACGTAGTCGTTCCAGTCGCGGTCCTGCCACACCTCCGCACCCGGGCAAAGTGACAGAATAAGCGCCCGCTCATCCCACGAAATGCAGCAGAAAAAACGCGCGCCGTCCGCAATGAGCGAAAGAAGAGCTTCCTTCACCTCATCCGTATGCGCGATAGCACCGCCGGATGGCACATCGCCGTCATAAAAGACCTTCGGGCAGGCGTAAGCGTATGAATGAGCGTATGCGCTGGCACGTGCATCCGGAAAGCCGTCGGGGTCGATGTCCGGATCGACCGCGTAGCGGATCAGAAGCAGCCGCCCGCCGCGCGGGGTGCTTCTCCACGAAAGCTCTGTGCCGTAATAGCCGCGCCACATGACCACATTTGCCGGAGTCATGTCGCACAGCTCGCCGCGATAATCGGAAAAAGCCCGTGCAAGCATGGGGATATCACTTATTTCGGGGGAACGGAATGTATTCATAAAACACCTTTTTATATCAGCAGCCGATTCGCCGCAATGAAATTTATCAGGGGTGCCGCACTTTTGCACGACACCCCTGTGTTTGGTATTAATTAGCCAAGCTTTGCCTGGTTGATCTTGATGCCGGGGCCCATCGTAGAGGCGATAACGCAGCTCTTGATGTACTGACCCTTTGCGGAAGCGGGCTTCGCTTTGATGATGGCACCCATAAGAGTGTCAAAATTCTCGCGGAGCTTATCCTCGCCGAAGGATACCTTGCCTATCGGGCAGTGGATGATGTTGGTCTTGTCAAGACGGTATTCGATCTTACCTGCCTTGGCTTCCTTGACCGCGCGGGCAACGTCGGGGGTGACGGTGCCTGCCTTGGGGGAAGGCATAAGTCCCTTAGGACCGAGGACCTTACCGAGACGACCGATCATACCCATCATATCGGGGCTTGCGATAACAACGTCAAAATCGAACCAGTTTTCCTTGGTGATCTTGTCGATGTACTCCTGATCGCCAACGTAATCGGCACCGGCGTCGAGAGCTGCCTGAACCTTGTCGCCCTTTGTGAAAACAAGGGTGCGGACGGTCTTACCGGTACCGTTGGGAAGAACAACAGCACCGCGGACCTGCTGGTCGGCGTGACGGGAGTCAACGCCCAGACGGACGTGGATCTCAACTGTTTCGTCAAATTTAGCCTTGGCGGTCTTGCAGACAAGACCCATAGCCTCGGCGGTGTCGTACTGACGGCTCTTTTCAATGAGCTTTACGCTATCGGAATACTTCTTACCTTTTTTAGCCATTGCACTGTACCTCCTCGTCTCATTCCTCGACGGTAATGCCCATCGAACGGGCTGTACCGGCGATCATGCTCATTGCCGTCTCAACAGAAGCGGCGTTGAGGTCGGGCATTTTGGTTTCGGCGATCTTTCTGACCTGATCCTTGGTGAGCTTTGCTACCTTGGTCTTGTTGGGGGTCGCCGAACCCTTCTCGATACCGGCTGCCTTAAGGATCAGCACAGGTGCGGGAGGGGTCTTGGTGATAAAGGAGAAGGAACGGTCGGCATACACCGTGATGACCACGGGGATGATAAGACCGATGTCGTTTTTGGTTCTTTCGTTGAACTCTTTGGTGAATACCGGGATAGCAACACCGTACTGACCGAGGGCGGGACCTACGGGCGGCTGGGGAGTTGCCTTGCCGGCGGGAAGCTGAAGCTTAATGTAGCCCAGAACTTTCTTTGCCATTTTAAAATTACCTCCAGATGTGGTTAGTTGCGGAAGAATTTAAGAATTTTTCTTCCTCCCACGCGACTTGAAAAAAGTCGCTTCAGTTTGCCGGGGTGACGTTTTCGACGTCAAGCTCGACGGGAATATCGCGCCGTCCTCTCTTGATAAGGACAGTGACCTTTTTCTGATTTTCGGAAATCGCCTGAACGGTACCCTGGTAGCCGTCAAACAGACCGCCCTCCACCTTCACTTCATCGCCGACGGCAAGCATGAGCTTGACCTTCTTTTCATCGATGCCGAGCGCCTCGACCTCAGAGTCAAGGAGCGGTGTGGGACGCGAGCCGGGACCAACAAAGCCCGTAACGCCGGTGATATTTCTCACCACGTGCCAGCTTTCCTCGGTCATTATCATTTTTACAAGAACATAACCGGGAAATACTTTGCTTTCGACTTCTTTTTCTTTGTCGCCCTTCTTTTCGACGATCGTCTCAACGGGGACGCGCACATCGAATATCAGGTGACCGAGACCGCGGTTTTCAACGATCTTTACAAGGTTGGTCATCACCTTGTTTTCGTATCCGGAATACGTATGCACCACATACCAACGTACTCCAACGTTCATTTCGTTTATGTCGCTCATTGCTCACCAGAGCTTGCCCAGAGCAATAATGCCCTTGGAGAAGAGGAAATCGAGCAGACCGATCAGTACGGCGAACGCCGCAACGAAAATAAGAACGACGATGGTGTTCTTCTTGACGTCATTTTTGGACGACCAGACGACCTTTTTAAGCTCGCTCTTTATGCTGCGGAAGAAGTTCTGCACCTTTTCTTTGAACTTGGGGTTTACAAAGTAGATGATAAGCAGAACAGCAATAGCGATAATGACGATACCGAACGATATAACGGCATCCCACGGGAAGCCGTGATCGTGCGCGTCATCATCGGCGGCAGCAGTCGTTTCGGCGGGAGCGGCGGTCGTTTCGTCACCTGCGGCGGCAGTCGTCTCGGGCGCGGCGGTAGCCTCACCCTCGGGAGCGGTCGCTTCGGGTTCGTCCGCAAAAATACTCAAGGAGCAGAGAGAAAGCATCAGCACCAACGCCATGAATGCGGCGAGGGTCTTGAAAATTCTTACTGATGTCATTACGGCTCCTCCTTACTTGGATTCTCTGTGAAGAGTGTGCTTGCGGCAGAACTTGCAGAATTTCTTGAGTTCAAGCCTGTCCGGAGTGTTCTTTTTGTTTTTCTTTGTGTCGTAGTTTCTCTGCTTGCACTCGGTGCAAACGAGAGTAACCTTGACTCTTTGCTCATTGGCCATGTTTTCGGCACCTCCTGTTTTGTGATTATTTGACCATTCGGTCGGTGTACCTCCCTCCGTGCTGTGCGGCATGTGGTGACCGCAGGGCAGAGGCGGGCGCGCAAAAAGCACGACAAAAAAGCCCTGCCGACAGAGGTAAAAATATTATAGCATCGCGGCGGTGATATGTCAAGGGTTTTTTTATTTTTTTCGGGAATTTCTTTGGTTTTGCCGAATTTTTTTTGAAAAAACTATTGATTTATCGTGCGTGATGTGATATAATAAGCAGGTCAAAGGGGTATAGCTCAGCTGGTAGAGTCGCGGTCTCCAAAACCGTTGGTCGTGGGTTCGAATCCTTCTGCCCCTGCCAAAAACCTTCTCGGACGAAGTTCGGGAAGGTTTTTACTTTTTCACTCTTCACTTTTCACTTTTTCACTAAATCCGTCCGAGAAGGTTTTTGGAAAGTAATAAATTATAGTGAAGAGTGAAGAAGTGAGGTAGCTTTTCGCTGTGGCGAAAAGCAATTTTTATTATATAGATGGTATAATACGATATCGACAAATCGGGATTCAGTGGGAGTAAAAAATGAAAATTGCAATTGTTGGATATAGCGGTTCCGGCAAATCTACTTTGGCACGGGAACTTGCCCAAAAATATCAAACCGATGTTCTGCATTTTGATACCGTGCAGTTTCTGCCCGATTGGAAGATACGTAGCGCTGAGGAGAAAAAGAGAATAACGGAAAATTTTTTAGATACACACGATTCCTGGGTCATCGACGGTAATTACGCCAAGTTGTTTTATGAGCGTCGTATGGAGGAAGCCGATATTATAATTCTTCTCCTGTTTAATAGGTTTTCGTGTTTATATCGTGCATATCGCAGATACATCAGATACAAAAACACAACCCGTCCCGATATGGCAGAAGGATGTAATGAAAAGTTTGACATGGCATTCGTTAAATGGTTATTGTGGGATGGGAGAAGCAAGCATGAAAAAGAGAGATATAAAGGTTTGATTTCAAAATACGGGGATAAAGCGGTTGTAATTAAAAATCAGAAACAACTGGATATTTATATTCAAAGCATAAGTGAATAGACAAATTCCCATTTGTCCAACCTAATAAACTACATAGCCAAACGCTACTCAGCCGGGCGTTTGGCTTATTTTCATGGAAAGGAAGGATGGACGCTACATAAGCTCGTTTACAAGCATGGTTCCGCCAGCACGGAATACAGCCCTCACTTGCCAGCCCCTGCTTCACCAAGGGAGAGGTCTATCCAAAAACAAAATAGCCCGGCTCGATTTTGAAAAACAAATCCCACGCGGGATCTGTAAAGCGCCTGCGGCGCGAAGGGATATCCCTTTTTATTTCATCTTTAACCGACTTTGTTTTGTTCGATTTGTTTTGCTGTTGATTTCCGCAAAGAATCGGTGTATAATATGAAAGCAAACACAAAAAACGGATGGAGCTTTGCGGCATGCCCGATTCAATAAAAAAGATACATATGCGATCTCGGATATTTTGGGCGGCGATCTCCGCCGTATCCGGCTTTTCGGAAGCGTTGTTTTCGACGATTTCAGGTTTGGATGGAGCAACATCGACCCTATTGCTTTGTCTGACGGACAAAAGCGCATGATAACACCAAGGAGTTCACACATATGAAACTTGATGAACTGTACGGCAGGATAGCCGAAGCCGTTTCGTCGCTTGACTGCGAAAGCATACGTCCCGGCTTCAGACCGTTGAAATTCGCCCTGTATGACGATGAAAAATGCTTTTTTGACGGCGCATACATCGAAAAGACCGATGCCTTTTGCGCGAACACCTCGATCGTTTACAACGGCGAGCAGATCGCAATTTGGAAGGTAGACGGCGAGCCGGACATACCTGTGCTGACATCAAAAATCGTACATGAAATGTTTCACGGCGTACAGACCCGCGAGAAGTGGAACTGCTGGGCTGACGAGACCGAAGCCCTTTACCGATATAAATATAACGCGGACGCGCTGAGCCTCAGGCTGCGCGAAAACGAACTTCTGCTGCGCCTGCTCGATCGCTTCGACGACGCGGCATACCGCGAGCTGCTGTCGCACCGCAGGCTGCGCAGCGAAAAATATCCGTACGAATTCGACTACGAAAGCAGGGTAGAGGAGATCGAAGGCAGCGCAACATACGTTGAGTGGGCGGTGCTCAGGCAGCTCGACGGAAACGCGGCGGCAACGTTGGAGGAACGTATGCGTGCGGCGGTGATGAAGCCGGAGCAACTGCTCCCGGTCAGAATATCCTGCTATTACACCGGCGCGCTCATGATAAACGCGATGAAAGCCGCGGGCTGCGATCCCCTATCATCCTCAGAGCATCCCGCGATCCTTGCGGCGCTGAAAAACGTCCGCCCGTCGGACGACGGGAGCTATCCCAGCATGGACGCCCGGCGCCGTGCGGCAGCGGACGCCGTCGCCGCATTTGACCGCGAGTCGGAGCGTATAGTCGAATCTGCACTTGAACTGAACGAGGTGGTAGCGGAAGGTCCGCTTGAACTTCTCTGCGTCAACATATACGACGCGCGTTTTTACAACGGATATATCACATCAAGGTACTTTCTGCTTTATCGGGACGCAGGCGGCGAGCATACGGTATACGGCAACTTTGTGCTTGAAATGGCGGACGCAAAGACAATATCCCGCGTTTACAGATGGCGCGCATCCCCGGCATTGTAGGATCTGAATTCAGAGAGGAGCGAAAATGTATCTCAGAAATTACAAAGCATCCGACTGCGAACAGCTGGCAGAGCTGTTTTACGGGACCGTTCACACCGTAAATGCAAGAGACTACACCCCCATACAGCTGAATGCTTGGGCTACCGGCACAACAGATATACAGGAATGGAACCGATCGTTTCTTCAAAACAAAACGATCGTTGCCGTGGAGGACGGAAGGATCGTCGGCTTCGGAGATATGGAGGAGACCGGTCACCTGAACAGGCTGTATGTTCACAAGGACTATCAGGGAAGAGGCATTGCTTCTGCGATTTGTGATAAGTTGGAACAGTTCGCAAACGGAAAGTGCATCACCACACATGCCTCCATTACCGCAAAGCCGTTTTTTCTGCGGCGCGGATATCGCGTAGTGAAGAAGCAAGAAGTCTTTCGTTGCGGAATTGCACTTACAAATTATATAATGGAGAAACAGACACATTCCTGTTGATAAATATCGCCGCGAGGAAGTCGGAAAAACTGACGCCTTTCATATATTTTATAAACACCGGAGCGGTCGGAAAGTATCGCAGTGGGATAATATTATTCCGGCGCAGAAATTCCGAAAAAAGTGATTTCGGAATATACGAACGGCGAGTATGATGAATTTTCTTCTCCCGAAAACAAAATTGTCGGATCTGCATTTTCAAATTTGCAAATCACAGCTTCCGAGCCGGGGGAGGACCTTATGCTGAAACTTATTAAATTAGATAAAACTTATCTGCCGCAGCTCAATGAGATGGCGGACGAATGGACGGCGGCAAATCGGAAGTTGACGGAGAGAATGCAAATGAGTGAAAGACCGGATCTGAATGAGAAATTAGATGGAGAAACCTTTAGAACTTTTTATTATTTGAAAGCAGAACTCGTTGATTTTTGCAGAGAAAACGATCTGCCCGTTTCTGGCGGAAAGGTTGAGCTTACCGATAGGATCGCCTGTTTTCTTGATACGGGAAAGGTGTCGGAGGCTTCTGCAAAAAGAAAAGCTGCGAGAGATGTCGGATCAATTACAGAGAATACACTGATTGAATCAAATATAGTATGTTCTGAAAAGCACAGAGCCTTTTTTAGAGAAAAAACAGGTAAAAGTTTTTCTTTTAATGTTTTGTTTCAAAGATGGTTAAAGAGCAATGCCGGAAAAACTTACGGTGATGCGATCAATGCATATTATCAGATTTTGGAAGAAAAGAAAAAGGGGAAAACCACGATTGACAAGCAATTTGAATATAATACATACATCCGAGATTTCTTCGAAGATAATCAAGGAAGAAGTTTGAATGAAGCTATTACATGCTGGAAATATAAAAAAAGCTTGCAAGGACACAATCGTTATGAAAAGTCTGACCTTGTTGCGTTAGATTGATAAATTCCTGCTTGTCCGGCAGAATAGCCTGCGCAGCCAAACGCAGCGCAGCTTACCGTAAAGTTCGCACAGCCGGGAGCAATTCCGTTCTATCGGGGCTCTGCTGCTTTTCCCCCCGCCGTATCATATCTATTCTAACGCTGCGATCCTGCATTTTAAGTTGAAATAAACGGCGATATGTGGTATAATATGTCGTCTGCGTGCGCGGTTCCGCGCAAATCACCCGGCAAACAAACGGAAGGACGTCGGACCATGAAAGCAAAAACGGAAAAGACCTCAAAAAACAGTCTCGCCGTTGCATTTTTCTGCGCCGCTGTTTATTTTTGCAGCTATCTCACACGCAAGGACTTTGCTATCGCTCTGGTCGCAATAACCGAGGCGACCGGTTTTTCCGACTCCGCGATCGCCGCAGTGCCGGTCTGTCTTTTCATTACATACGGGATCGGTCAGACCGTAAACGGCGCGATCGGCGACCGCCTGCCGCCGCAGTATCTCATTACGGGCGGAATGCTGCTGTCAGCAGCGTGCAATTTTGTGCTTCCCCTGTGCAACGGCGTGCCCGCAATGTGCGCGGTATGGGGAGTGAACGGCTTTGCGCAGGCAATGCTCTGGCCGCCGATATCCAAGATCATGATCTACACCTATTCCGGCGCAAGATACGGCACGGCTTCAATGATAGTAAGCCTCAGCGCATCGCTGGCGACGGTAACGGGATATCTTTACATTCCCGCCGTGCTCTCGGCAGCCGGGTGGCGCGCGGTGTTCTATGTCGGAGCAGCGATCGTCGTACTGTGCGCCGCTGCGTGGTCGCTTTACAGCTTCCGCCGTGATTTTATCGGCAAGCAGGATGCGGCGCCCGTGAAGAGCGACGCTCCCGCAGCAAAAAAAGAAGCGGCATTCCCGCGCGCTGTCGTAATAACGCTGGCGCTCATTCTTCTTGACGTTGTAGCGGTCGGAATGCTGCGCGACGGCGTGGAAACATGGATGCCGACATTCATCAAGGAAAGCTTTGGCGGCGGCGCGGAGGATTCGATACTTATCAGCGTTATGCTTGCGCTGTTCAGCTGTCTGTGCGTCGTCCTTGCCACGTATATTTACCGCCGCTTTTTCCGTAATGAGCTGACCTTCTGCGCTTCGGTCTTTGCGGCAGCCGTGCTGCTCTCCGTGTCGCTGTTTTTTGCGAACGGCAGAAATATGACGCTTTCCGTCATATGCATTTCGCTGCTCGCGGCGGTGATGCACGGCTCGAACCTTGCGCTTACCGCCTATGTGCCGCAGCGCATGAAGCGTTTCGGGCACGTCTGCACGGTGTCGGGGATAGTCAACTCCGCCGTATATATCGGCGCGGCGCTTTCGACCTACGGCGCTGCGCGCATAAAGGAAGCTCACGGCTGGGGAGCCACCATAGGCGTATGGATAGCAATATCGGCGGCGGGAATATTACTTTCCCTCGCATCTGCGGTATTGTGGCGTAAAAATGTTATCGGCTGCGGGAACAGCACGAATAATAAATAAAACCGTATGCAGCCGCGCATTTGCGCGGCTGCATACGGTTTTATTTATTATTCGCATCTGACAGTGAAGCCTTCGGGGGTATCGGCGGCATCTACCGTGACCGTGCTGCCGGGCATCGGGTCACCTGCTATCACAGCGCGGGCTATCAGCGTCTCAATGACAGACTGGATATATCTCTTGAGCGGACGTGCGCCGTAAACGGGATCATATCCGTTATCGGCGATCTTCGCCTTTGCCGCATCGCTTACGCTCACGCGAAGCTGACGCTCCTCAAGACGTCGCGCAAGATCTGCAAGCTGCAAATCGACTATGGCGCCGATGTTGTCTCTTGTAAGCGGCTTGTAGAACACTATCTCGTCAAGCCTGTTGAGGAACTCGGGGCGGAAGTTGCGGTGCAGTATGTCGCTCACGCCGCGTCTCGCTTCCTCCGAGATGCTTCCGTCGGGCAGGATGCCGTCAAGGATCAGGTCGGAGCCGAGATTGGAGGTCAGGATTATGATGGTGTTCTTGAAGTCCACGGTCCTGCCGCGGCTGTCGGTTATCCTGCCGTCGTCAAGCACCTGAAGCAGGATGTTGAACACATCGGGGTGCGCCTTTTCGATCTCATCGAACAGCACCACGGCGTAGGGCTTGCGGCGCACCGCCTCTGTAAGCTGTCCGCCCTCATCGTAACCCACATATCCGGGAGGCGCTCCGATAAGGCGCGATACCGAGAATTTTTCCATATACTCGCTCATGTCGATACGGACAAGGCTCTTTTCATCGTCAAACAGTGCCTCGGCAAGAGCTTTTGCAAGCTCGGTCTTGCCGACACCGGTCGGACCCAGGAAGAGGAACGAACCGATGGGGCGGTTCGGGTCCTGAATGCCCGCACGTGAGCGGAGGACAGCCTCGCTGACCTTTTTGACAGCTTCATCCTGACCGATCACACGGTGATGGAGCACGTCCTCAAGCCCGAGAAGCTTCTTTTTCTCGCTTTCCATGATCTTGGATACCGGGATACCGGTCCAGCGAGCCACGATTCGCGCTATCTCATCGTCAGTGACCTCATCACGAAGAATGCTGTCGCCATCGTTCTTGCGAACGGTCTCCTCAAGCTCGGAAAGCTCCTTCTGAAGCGCGGGAAGTCTGCCGTATTTCAGCTCGGCTGCTTTGCCGAGATCATACTCGTTCTGCGCGCGCTCGATATCGGCATTTGTCTTTTCGATGTCGGCGCGAAGTGCGCGAACGCGCTCTATCGACGATTTTTCGTTGTCAAGCTTTGCCTTCATCGCGTCAAAGCTCTCGCGAAGCCCCGAAAGTTCCTCGCGGATCTTTGCAAGATGCTCGCGGGAAAGGTTATCCGTCTCCTTGGTGAGCGCCTGCTCCTCGATCTCAAGCTGCATTATGCGGCGGCGGGTGTCGTCAAGCTCCTGCGGCATCGATTCCATTTCGGTCTTTATCATCGCACACGCCTCGTCAACAAGGTCTATTGCCTTGTCGGGCAGAAAACGGTCGGAGATATAGCGGTTTGAAAGCGTTGCCGCGGCAATAAGCGCGCGGTCGTGGATTTTCACACCGTGAAAAACCTCGTATCTCTCTTTGAGTCCGCGGAGGATCGAAATGGTGTCCTCGACCGAGGGCTCGGGAACCATAACGGGCTGAAAACGGCGTTCAAGTGCCGCATCGGTCTCGATATATTTGCGGTATTCGTCAAGCGTTGTGGCGCCTATGCAGTGAATCTCACCGCGCGCCAGCATGGGCTTCAGTATGTTGCCCGCGTCCATCGCGCCGTCGGTCTTGCCCGCGCCGACAATGGTGTGGACCTCATCGATGAACAGAATTATTCTGCCCTCGCTCGCTTTGACCTCGCCGAGCACTGCCTTGAGTCTTTCCTCAAACTCGCCGCGGAACTTTGCGCCCGCAATGAGCGCGCCCATATCAAGCGAAAAAACGGTGCGTCCTTTAAGATTTTCGGGCACGTCGCCGCGCACGATACGCTGCGCCAGTCCCTCGGCGATGGCTGTCTTGCCGACGCCCGGCTCACCGATAAGGCAGGGGTTGTTTTTCGTCTTACGCGAAAGGATGCGTATTACGTTTCTTATTTCGTCGTCACGCCCGATAACGGGGTCAAGCTTTTGCGCGCGCGCCAGCGCGACAAGATCCTGACCGTACTTCTTAAGCGCGTCGTAGGTCGCCTCCGGGTCATCGCTCGTCACCTGACGGTTGCCGCGCACGCCCTTGAGCGCGTCAAGAAAGGCAGCGCGGTCAAGTCCCGCGCGGCGCATGACATCGCGCACAGTATCGTCCGGCTTGTCGAACAGACCGAGCATGATATGCTCGACCGAGACATACTCGTCATGCATGCCGTCCGCCTCGCTCTCGGCGGCGTTCAGCGCCTCCTCGCAGGCGCGGGAGATATAAACGCTCTCGGCTCCGGGACCGCTCACGCGGGGGAGCTTTGCGAGTGCCGCCTCAAGCCCCGAGGCTACGGTGTCGGGAGAACCTCCCATTTTTTTGATGAGCTCGGGAATAAGACCGCCCTCCTGACATACAAGTGCCAGAAGAACGTGCGCCGGCTCTATGCGGCTGTTGCCGCGATCGGTAGCATCCGCCTGCGCTGCGCGGAGCGCCTCAATGCTTTTTTGCGTATATTTCTGAAGATTCATTATTTGTTTCACCTCTTTCGGACTCAGTCATCTGTTTTTATGCTTTTTATGTTGCTGTGTATCTTTCTTACTTCCGCTTCTGCCGCAGCCGGATCGCTCAGCAAGGCGAAATACGCCTTCATTGCGCCGTCAAACGCTCCGACATACTCCGATATGCGGCGCGCAGCGGCATCACGGTCGCTGTACGAGCCGCCGAAACGCCGGCGGAAGCTGCCGTCTTCCCCGCAGGAGCTTTCCGCGCCGTCAAGCGACGCCCAAAGCCTTGAAAATTCGCTCATGTAAAGCACGAGTAGCGAATTCTGCGTGCGCAGACCCGCACGGAACTCACCGCCGGCAGGGTCAAGCTCGACCGTGTACCGCACGGTGGGATTATATTTGTAGTCAAGCGAGGAACGTAGGCAAAGCCGCGTGTCGCTGCCGTCAACGCGGAAAACGTCACGCGCGCCGAGCAGCTCCTCGACCGCCGAAAAGATCTCACGCACAGCGGATTCGGTCGTGCCGCACGCCAGATATTCGGCAAGGATGTGATTTATCAGCCCGGAGCGGTTGACCCCGAGCCTGCGCGCCAGTCTGTCCGCCTCGGCTACGACCTCGTCGGAAAGCACCAGCGAATATACTCTTTTTGCCATTTGCTTTTCTTCCTTTTCTTTTTCTACGCGTATATTATAGCACGGTTTATATAACTTGTCAATAGTTTTATATAAAAAATCTTTCAAGTTTTTGAGTTTTCTTTTTTATTGCGTGCGATCTTCCGCCGTTTTAAGTCGAAAAATGCACCAGATCCGGACGTGCGGCGAACGGCTCAAATATTTACGCACAAAAAAGCGGTGCTTTCCTTGACTTTTTTATGTATATGTTGTATAATAGTCACGAGCATAAATTATGGAGGTACTAAAATGAAAAAGCTCACCGCATTAATGCTTTCCTTACTTGTTATCCTGTCTTCAATGACTACGCTTGCGAGCGCAGCCGTTGTCGTGACCACCACGGAGCCCGCGCCCGCGTGGACTACCACCGAACCCGATCTCATCATAACCGAGTTCTGCCCCGACACCCAGGGCAACGGCATCGGCGGATACAATGATGGCAAAGACCCGCTTGAGATGTTTGAGATCTACAACAACTCGGATCTGACCCTCAACCTTTACGACTACTGCATTACATACAACGGCAACACTCCTTCCAACGCCATGTATGAAAATGCCATAGTTGAGATCACCCCCTTCCTCACCAACAACCAGTGGGAAGACAAGCCCGGCAACTACCTTGACGGGACCGTTCTTCCTTACACCGCCACCGACGGCAAGGACTGCTGCGACCTCAGCAATCTGCCCAAGAACCCCGAGACCTGCCTTATCGAGCCGGGCGAAATAGTCGTTGTATGGTGCATGTATTTTGAAGCATACCTCAAGGACTGGAACGAGGGCAAGGGTCTTTCCATAGACGACTTCCGTTCCTTCTGGAATATCCCCGCAAATGTTAAGGTCATTGCATTTGACGGTGACTCCAACACTTCCCACGGCGGCAATGACAAGAACTTCAACCTGAAGAACTCCGGCTGCGGTTCCTACGGCATTGCCAAGTACAGCGATATGCTCAACCTTGCTGCCAACACCGAAAAAACAACCAAGGATGGAAGCGGCAAGTACGGCTACATCAACATTTATGATGAAAAGACCTACCGTGAATTCGAGGACCTTGTAAGCTGGATCAACGTTGACTTCAACACATGGGGTATGTCCTCAATGGCAAACTACTCCTACAACTTCACCGTTGACTACGGCAAGGGAGCCGAGATTCTTTCCGCCAGTTCCAACAAAGAGCACGCATACGATATCCGCCGCGGCGCATTTATGCAGATGTATGCAGAGCCCACCCCCGGCACGCTCACCGATATGCAGAAGCTGACCCTCAAGAACTACAAATACAAAGCCGGCGAGACCGTGACCATCCCCGGAGCCGACGATGTTGACTCTATGCTTTACCCCATCTGGTCACCCGAAGAAGGCATGGTATTTGCAGGTCTTAAGATAAACGGCACCGAGTACAAGTGCGGCGATGTCTATACCGCCACCGCAGGCAAGGCGACCGTTGAGCCTGTCTTTGCAAAGAAGGCAGAAACCACTGCCCCCGAAACCAAGCCGGAGACAAAGCCCGAGACCAAACCCGAAACCAAGCCTGCCGACACAAAGGCAGAGACCAAACCCGCAGATACAAAAGCCGATACAAAGCCCGCCGACACCAAGAAGGGCTGCGGCTCCTCTCTTGCCTCTGCAGCCGTTGCCGTTGCCGCTATATTCGGTTCGGCAATAGCCATCAGAAGAAAGAAATAACCTACCTTATTTATAGGCTAAGCCGCTTTGCGGCTTAGCCCTTTAGTTTTCAACAGCCACCGAGTGCCGTTGTTTTTCAGCTTTTCCGGCGGCAAAGCAGCGGAGTTCAGCCGCCGAGAACAAGTCAACGGGGATGTTAAAAACTCAAAATGAGTTTTTAACATCCCCGTTTTTTCTACTATTAATTTATACTCATGCGGTCGTGCGCAAGGCGCACTGCCGACTTTACAGCCCAAGGGGTTTTATGTTAATTATATATCAAATCCCGTAAGGGAGGACGGTGAGTAAAATCACAATAGTTGCAGCCGATTATTTGGCATAGTCAACCGCGCGGCTCTCGCGGATGAGATTGACCTTGATCTGTCCGGGGTACTTGACCTCGTTCTTGATCTTTTTAGCCATGTCGCGAGCTATCACCTTCATGCCCGCGTCATTGACTTCTTCGGGTTTGACCATAACGCGTATCTCGCGTCCTGCCTGGATCGCATACGCCTTGTCAACGCCGGGGAAGCTTACCGCGATCTCCTCAAGCTTTTCAAGACGCTTGATGTAATTTTCGAGATCCTCGCGTCTGGCGCCGGGTCTTGCAGCCGAGATCGCATCAGCAGCCTGAACCAGTACGGCAATCACCGTCGTGGGTTCAACATCGTTGTGGTGCGCCTCGATAGCATGGATCACCTCGCGGCTTTCCTTGAATTTCTTTGCGGCATTTACGCCGATCTGAACGTGCGTGCCCTCAACATCATGCGGGAACGCCTTTCCGATATCGTGCAGAAGTCCCGCGCGCCGTGCAACGGCGGCATCCTCGCCAAGCTCCTCTGCCATTATTCCGGCAAGGAACGCGACCTCCACCGAATGACGCAGTACATTCTGACCGTAGCTTGTGCGGTACCTCAGTCTGCCGAGCAGCTTGATGAGCTCCGGATTGAGTCCGTGGACGCCCACCTCGAATGTTGCGCGCTCGCCCGCCTGCTTTATGCTTGCCTCGACCTCACGCTTTGCTTTTTCCACCATTTCCTCAATACGGGCAGGATGGATGCGCCCGTCCGCTATAAGCTTTTCAAGAGCTATGCGGGCAACCTCACGCCGCACGGGGTCGAATCCTGAAAGGGTTATCGCCTCGGGCGTGTCATCGATAATCAGCTCAACGCCGGTAAGCGTTTCGAGCTTCTGAATGTTTCTGCCCTCGCGTCCGATTATTCTGCCCTTCATATCCTCGCTCGGCAGCGGGACTGCGGTAACAGTCGCCTCGGCGACCTGATCGGCAGCGCAGCGTTGGATAGCAAGCGATATAAGATTGCGCGCCTTTGTTTCGGCTTCGTCCTTGAACTGAGCCTCAAGCTCGTCCATGCGCTGGGCAAAATCGTACTTCGCCTCGGATTCAAGGCTTGCCATCAGCTCGCTTTTTGCCTCGGCGGTCGTAAGACCGGCGATCGCTTCAAGTTTTTTCTGCTGTTCGGTAAGCGCGGCGCTTATTTCGGCGCGCAGAGCTTCGTTTTCTTTCAGCTTGCGGTCAAGCGTGTCGTTTTTACGGTCAAGCTGTTCGGTCTTGCGGTCAAGAGTTTCCTCTTTTGACGCCAGACGGCGCTCGGAACGCGTGACCTCGGCGCGGCGTTCTTTGATCTCGCGCTCGGAATCACTTCTCTGCTGGTTGATCTCTTTCTGAGCAGCCACCATCATGCGGTTTGTCTCAAGCGATGCCGCCATCTGCGCATCGGCTTTGATCTTTTCGGCTTCTTCTTCGGCAGAACCGATCTTTTTCTCGGCAACGCGCTTGCGCAGAAGCACGCCGAAAAGGATACCGACGCCGACGCCCACAACAAGAGCAATTGCCGCGGCGATAATTGCAGTTACGATTATCTTTGTTTCCATATTGCACCTCCTTCTTAAAGTTATTTTATGAAAAAATTCCGCACCGGACGCCGGACGCCCGGTGCATACATTTTTACGTATGATATTGTACCACAAAACCCCGTGTTTGTCAATACGGTTTTCTTCCTATTTAATATGAAAAGGAAATATTATCATAACGTCCCGGTGCAATATTAATAAAATCTTAAGGCGTTTGCCTATTGAACTTTAAGGAATATTATGCGATAATAATAGCAGCAAAGCAATCGACCGGAGGGACGACATGGTAAAAATTCTTGTTTGCGACGATGAAAAAGACATAGTATCGGCGCTGCGCATATTTCTTAACGCGCAGGGGTACGGCGTTGTTGAGGCGTACAACGGCGCGGATGCGATACGCGCCGTGCGGCGCGGAGGGATAAGTCTTTGTCTGCTTGACATAATGATGCCCGGCACCGACGGTCTTACCGCGCTCGCCGCTATCAGGCGGGAATCGAACGTTCCCGTCATACTTCTGACCGCAAAAAGCGAGGATGGCGACAAAATACTGGGTCTCGACATGGGCGCTGACGATTATGTGACAAAACCGTTCAATCCCGCCGAGGTGATAGCGCGCGTGCGCTCGCAGCTGCGGCGTTATATGCAGCTCGGCGGCGGTGCGGCGGATCCGGACATTCTGACCACAGGCGGCATTACGCTCGATACTGTGCGGCGCGAGGTGAAGCTCGACGGCGACACAGTCATGCTGACGCCGACCGAATTTGAGATACTGCGGCTCATGCTTGAGTCGCCCGGAAAGGTATTTTCACCAAAGGATATATACCGCCGCGTGTGGGGCGGCGATTCCTGCGGTGATGAGAGAACGGTGGCTGTCCACATCAGGCACCTGCGCGAAAAACTTGAGATAGACCCCTCGTCGCCGCGTTATATTACGGTCGTGTGGGGTCAGGGCTACAGATTGGAGGACAAAGGTTGAAAACAAAATAAATGCAAGACCCTCGGGCATTTGTTTTCAAACCGCAACAGCACCTTTCGGATCGCGATCATCCGCTCCGGAAGGCGCAAACACAAAGAAAGGAACAGTCATAAAAATGAAATCACTCACCAGAAAAGGATGGGCAAAGGCAATAGTGGCGGTGATATGCTTTCTGGCATTGCTGTCGATAGCCGTTGAAGCGGCGTGCATAGGCTGGCTCTCTGCCACCGATGCATATTCAAAAACCGACGATAGCTACCGCGAATCGCTGTACCGCCCGGTCGGATATTCATACGCGCTCGTTCTGATACAGCGCATGGATGAAGTCGGCGAGCTTGAAAGCTTCCGCGAGGCTGCATGGGCTGCGCGCCGGACGGCGGCATACAACAGCAACAGCCTGCTTCCCTTTTACGACACCGCCTGCTGCGGCGTGAAGATAGTCCGCTACTCCGCCGGCGAACCGGCAGGCACGGTCATTACCGACCGCGCGCCTGCGGGCGATGCGATATACGTCCTCAACATGGAAATATCGGCAGACGGCAGCGTGTGGGTCGGTCCCAAGTCCGGCGACCGGCGCACCGATGAGCCCGCGCACGACATAACACGAATAGCAATCAGCATAACTCTCTGCGAGGGCGTGGGGGACCTTATCTCGTTGGCGCTCCGCACCGCCGAGATCGCATGGGGACAACGCTACTCGGTGTATCTCATGGCGGTCGTGTCGCTTGTGATACTTATGCTTTCGTGGATCTTTCTCTGCACCGGCGCGGGGCGCAGACCGAACGATGACGAAATACACCTGCGTTTTCCCGCACGTGTGCCGCTCGATCTGGCAATAGCGGTGATATGCGCCCTTGCAGCGGGACTGGCAAGCCTTGTCGTATTTACGCTTGACAGCGACCCGCGCCTTGTGTGGCCGCTCGGCGTTTCAATCGCCGCGCTCACGGGAGTGCTCTCTCTTTTGACGATCGAGTGGATCCCCGTCTCCGTTGCCGCGCGCATAAAAGCGGGCGGGTGGTGGAAAAACACACTGATCTTTATGATCTTACACCTTATATGGCGCATTCTTTGCGCTGTATGGCGTGGAATTGCATCGGTATGGCGCAAGCTCCCATATATCTGGCGCACGGTGCTGTTTATTGTCGCGGTCGTGCTGTCTGAGCTTGTATTCGCGCTTTCTCACTCATACGTTCCCCTTTTCATACTCAATATCGCGCTTGCCGCAGCCGTCATCTGGTACGCGGTGTCGGTGGCAAGACTTAAAAACAGTGCCGCAAAAATGTCAGCCGGTGCGCTCGGAACGCCGGCTGACACACGGCATATGCCGTACGAGCTGCGCTGCCTCGGAAACGAGATAGGAAACATGGGCAAGGGACTTTCCCGCGCGCTTGATGAAAAGATCAAGAGCGAAAGACTCAAAACAGAGCTTATCACAAACGTGTCCCACGATATAAAAACGCCGCTCACTTCAATCGTGAATTATGTTGAGCTGCTTGAACGCGAACAGCTTGACGGGCGCGCCGCCGAATATGTCGGGGTGCTGTCACGGCAGTCCTCGCGCATGAAAAAGCTCATCGACGACCTCATCGAAGCGTCAAAGGCATCGACAGGGAATATTGAGGCGCACCCCGCGCCGCTTGACCTTGCGGTAATGGCGGGACAGACCGACGGCGAATATTCAGAACGTTTTGCCGCGCGTGATCTGCGCCTTGTGGTAACGGGAGCGGACGCACCGGTGATGGTGCGCGCAGACGGCAGGCTCGTGTGGCGCATATGGGACAATCTTCTCGGCAATATATGCAAATACGCCATGCCCGGAACGCGCATCTATATCGGCTTCGAACGCCGCGGCGATTATATTGCCACTGTTTTCCGCAATATTTCGGAACAGCCGCTTGAAAAAACGGGAGACGAGCTGACCGAACGGTTTGTACGCGGCGACAATTCGCGCTCCGGCGACGGCAGCGGGCTCGGACTTTCGATAGCGGCGGGACTGGCTGCGGTGCAGGGCGGCTGCCTTGTCGTAAAAGCGGACGGCGATCTCTTCAAGGTCGAAGTGCTTCTGCCGGCAGAGCCGGAGAAGGCAGATACGAATACCGCGCCGCTCCGTCCCACCGGACCCGAAAAAGCGCCGGCATCGGCTGACGGTGCGGAAAAACAGCCCGTACCCGCACACGATCCGGCTGACGGAACGCCGAAAGAATAAAGAAAAAAAACGGCACGGCGGAAGATCCGCGTGCGCCGCAAGCCCGTATGTGAGCGATATACCAAATGGGGGGTGTAAAAAACTCAAATGAGTTTTTTACACCCCCGACGACTTGTTCCCGGCGGCTGAACTCCGCCGTTTTGCCTCCAATAAAACCGAAAAAAAGCAAGCATACTGCGGGCAAAACCGACCAAGCTCGCATCAAAAATGCCGGAACCCCGACCGGCATTTTTGTGGGGATGTTAAAAACATTGAGTTTTTAACATCCCCGACGACTTGTTCCCGGCGGCATCCTGCCGCCCTTTTTCACTTTGCATATTTCATAAGAATATTATAATGATCCGCCAGGACCTCCGCCATATTGCGCGCGCTCCCTGTGACCACGATATACCGGTGTCCCCCGTCTGACATTGCGTATGACGCAAGACAGCTCCCCGATTCGTCTACGTATCCGGTCTTTCCGCCGAGCATAGTGTAGCCCCTGAGCTTGACCGCACCGTATGACGCGTCATATTCCTTCATATTCAGCCAAAGACGGTCTGTCAGCTTATGCTTTGTGGCAGGATCTGCCCCATCGCCCGCCGTGGTGTAGCTGTCGGTGCAGATTATTTTCCGCATCAGCTCATCGCCGAGAGCGTAGCCGAAGATCTGCGCCATTTCATGCGCTGTCGTATAATTGTTGCGGTCGTGAAGTCCTGATGAATTGGCAAAATGCGTGCGCGTGAGTCCCAGTGCCGCCGCTTTTTCGTTCATTAGCACGGCGAATGCTTCTTCATCCGAAGCGCACATATACGCAAGCCCCACCGTGGCGTCGCAGCCAGATGGAAGCATGGCTCCGTACATCAGGTCGATCGCCGTAGCGCGCTCGCCTATCGCGTACCCGACCTTCATTGCGTCAAGGTCAAGGGAATACAGCATTTTTTTACTGAACGTCACCCGGCTGTCAAGGTCCGCTATCCGCTCGCGTGCCACGATGAGCGTCATTATTTTTGTAAGGGACGCCGGGTACATCACCTCATCTGCGTTTTTGGCTGCTATCAGCTCGCCGGTCTCCGCATCCATGAGCACGGCATAGAGGGAATTTATCCCGATTATATTTCTGACCTCGCGCACGTTCTGCGGCGCGGTGGTGACCGTTGGCTCGGTGATCGCCGCCGTTTGAGGCTCGGTAAGCTCGGTGACCGGCACCATTGCGCTCATATCCGGGGCAGTGGTTACATCCGGCATGCTGCGTCTGCCGCCCGCCGACACCGCAAAAACGGTGATAAAGGTTATGAGCAATATTCCGAACAGCACAAAAGCAAACAAAAGCATCATGTTGAGCGAACGGTCGCGCACCGCCTGTCCGCCGGCACGCGCAGTCGCGCGCGGTTCGTTGTGCGGGGGCTTCTGACCTCCTCGCCCTTCCTCGGTTATGTAAACCCGGTGATCGCCGGGACGGTTTGAATCATTCAATTTTCGATATCCCTCCCCGCAGATCTCACGTTTTGAATGCGATATCATCCGACCTGATAATTATACCATAACGTGTGTGTCAATTCAAGTCAAACCGTGTGAATTTTGCGTCCCTCTCCCGGCAAAATAATCTTTTTGCTTGTTTTTTTCAATTCGGCTCTTTATTTCGCCCGCGTTATGTGGTATACTAATATAATAAACTTATGGAGGGATCGGCATGCTATCTGAGATATACAGCGCGGGGCTATCCGGCATTGACAGCTTTATTGTCACCGTGGAGGTGAACGGGGCACCGGTCCTGCCCTATTTTGAACTGGTGGGGCTGCCCGACGCCGCCGTAAAGGAAGCAAAGGAGCGTGTGCGTACCGCCTGCTTCAACAGCGGCTTTCGCTTTCCCGAACTGGGGCTTACGGTAAATCTCGCACCCGCCGACCGCCGCAAGGAGGGTTCGGCGTTTGACGCGGCGATTCTTGTGGGTATTTTACGCTGCGCGGGCGTGATAAAGCGGACCGTCCCGCTCTCCGGCAGCGTTTTTGTGGGCGAGCTGTCGCTCTCGGGCGACTGGCGGCCGGTGCGCGGCGCTCTTTGTATGTGCGCGGCAGCGAAAAAAGCGGGAATGAGCGAGATCTTCGTCCCCGCCGCAAACGCACGCGAGGCTGCCGCCGTGGAAGGCATACGCGTTTACGGTGTGCGCTCGATGCGCGAGCTGGTGGATCACCTCAACGGAGTGACGCCGCTTGAGCCGCAGGCGGGCGATGTGCGCACGCTCGACGACACGGGAATTTCGGCAGGACTTGACTTTGCTGATGTAAAAGGTCAGAAAATGGCGAAGCGCGCAATGGAGATAGCCGCCGCGGGCGGTCACAATATACTGCTTATCGGTCCTCCGGGAACGGGAAAATCAATGCTTGCCAAGCGTTTGCCCGGAATTTTGCCGCCCATGACCTTTGACGAGGCAATAGAAACCACCAAAATACATTCGGTCTCCGGCGTTTTGCCCGACGGGGTATCCCTGCTCACCGCAAGACCCTTCCGCGCGCCGCATCACACGATGTCGGCTGTGGCTCTGGTCGGCGGAGGAACGAACCCCATGCCCGGCGAGATATCGCTGGCGCACAACGGGGTGCTTTTTCTCGACGAGCTGCCGGAATTTCCGAAGCTTGTCACCGATACGCTTCGCCAGCCTCTTGAGGACAGGCGCGTTACCATAACGCGCGCAAGCGGCAGAGTTACATATCCCTGCTTTTTCATGCTGGTGGCGGCAATGAATCCCTGCCGGTGCGGATATTACGGTCACCCGACCCACCCCTGCACCTGCTCGCCCGGCGATGTCAAGCGGTATATTTCAAAAATAAGCGGTCCGCTGCTTGACCGCATCGACATTGAGGTCGAACTGCCCTCGCTGAGCTTTGACGAGCTGGCGTCGGACAGCACACCCGCCGAGACCTCGGCGGAGATACGTGCTCGCGTGACCCGCGCGCGCGAATTTGCCCATGCGCGAATGGCGGAAGACGGCATTGCCGGCGCTCGCTGCAATGCTCAGCTCAATGCGGGCGATCTTCGCCGCACCGCGCACGTAAGCGCCGACGCATCGGCTCTCTTGCGCGCCGCGTATGACAGCATGGGGCTTTCGGCGCGCGGCTACGACCGCGTTATGCGGATGGCGCGCACGGTCGCAGACCTTGCCGCCTCCCGATCGATCGAAGCCGAACATATTGCCGAGGCTATACAGCTGCGCAGTCTCGACCGCAAATACTGGGGATAACTCGCCACCTTCCCGATGCATATAATATCATGAACGAAAAAGACGGCAAAAACGCGGCGCGGTACGAGGAAAGACGTACCGATTTCTCCTTTCGCAGCGACCGCGGCGGCACCGTGCCACTCAGCTGCAAACCGCACCTGCACTACCATATTGAATTTTTTTACCTGCTCGATGGCAGCGTGACCGTATGGGTCGACTCCGTTGAGCACACCGTTGAGGCGGGCGACCTTATGATCGCCTTTCCGAATCAGATCCACCGCTTCCGCCGCGCCTCGGACACACCTGAAAAATATCTGCTTTTCATAATCAGCCCGGATATGATACCGGAATTCACCGCAATATTCAATTCCACGCTTCCGCATTCACCGGTGGTGCGCAACGCCCGCGCGATCCCACACCTTACCGAACTTATGGATGGTCTTGCCGCAATAAGCGATGCGACGGAAAGCGAAAAGTACCTCCCCGAGGTGCAAAAGGGATACATGACGGCGTTTTTCGGTCTGCTTTTGCCGCACATCACGCTTGACGAGATCAAGCTCGGCGATTCGCGCGCAGTGCGCGAGGTGGTGAACTACTGCTCGCAGAACTACACGGCTGATCTGTCGCTTGAGGTGCTTGAGCGCGAGCTTCATATCAACAAATACTACATTTCGCACCTGTTTTCAAGCAAACTCGGGATCAGGTTCAACGACTACGTCAACGCGCTGCGCGTGTCGGGAGCCTGCCGCCTTCTGCGCGACACCGAGCTGCCCGTAACCGAAATATCCGACATGGTGGGCTTCAACACGCAGCGCACCTTCAACCGCGCATTCACCCGCTTTCGCGGCTGTTCGCCCGGCGAATTCCGCCGCTCGCTTACCGACAGGGTTGAAAACGCATCCTTCCCGCCGATGGGGGTGACTCCGGCACGCTTTACCGGCGCGGAGAAAAAAAAGAACAAATAACGGAGGCAGCATGACAGAGCTTCTCGGAAAATTATTTATAAAAAACAGCGAAAGCACCCATGACCCCGCAGTACGCCGGGGCTGGGGGACGCTTGTCAGCATTATCGGCATCGCGATGAACGTTCTGCTTTTTGTCGGGAAATTTGCCGTGGGCAGCATTTTCGGCGCGGTTTCGATATCTGCGGACGCGATAAACAATCTCTCGGACGCCGGCTCGCAGCTCATATCGCTCGTCAGCTTCCGCATTTCGGCAAAACCCGCCGACAGAAAGCACCCCTTCGGCCACGCGCGTATCGAATATGTAGCGTCAATGGCTGTGTCGTTTGTTATCCTTGTTATCGGGTTTGATCTGCTGCGCGAGTCGGCGGGCAAGATCTTCTCGCACGGAGAGACAGAATTTTCATGGCTCTCGGTCGCCGTTCTTGCCGCGTCGATAGCGGTAAAGCTGTGGCTCGCGCTCATAAACCACAATGTCGGAAAAAAGATCGACTCCTCGGTAATGCGCGCCACCGCCGCCGACAGTCTTTCCGATGTTGCAGCCACCGGCGGCGTACTGGCGGCGCAGCTTATTCTGCGCTTTACCGGAATGAACGCCGACGCATACCTCGGCGTGGCGGTTTCGCTGCTGATAATGTGGGCAGGCGTGAAAATACTGAACGAGCAGAAAAACCTGCTTCTCGGCGAAGCCCCCGATGCGGAGCTGGTGAAAAACATAACGGATATCGTAAATTCCTACACCGGAGTACTGGGAGTCCATGACCTGATAGTACACAATTACGGTCCCGGCAGAAGCATTGCCTCGCTTCACGTTGAAGTAGACGGCTCTGCTGACATTTTTGAGTCGCACGAGATGATAGACAACATCGAAAAAAGACTTTGCGATGAGCTTGGAATATCGGCAACGATACATCTTGACCCGATCGTGACCGACGACAGCGAGGTCGGCGCCGCGCGGCGCGCGGTCCAGGAAAAAATGGAGGAGATCGACCCGCGCTTCAGCATACATGACTTCCGCATGGTAAAGGGACGCACGCACACGAATCTGATATTTGATATCGCCGCGCCCTTCGAGCAGAAAATGACCGATGCGGAAATACGCGCCGCCGCCAACCTCAAGCTTTGTGAGCTTGACCCGACCTTCTGCGGCGTCATAACCATCGACAGGATTTAATGCTCGGGTGACGTTTCATCAGGTCCTGAGCCGCATCCCCCGATATTAAGAAGATTTGCGCGGCATGAGAGCGATTATGACGAGTATTATCGCAATTACCACTATTACGGCAACAACGGCGCCGACAATGGAATCACCGGCGCCGGAAGCTGTTCCCGAGCTTCCCGCAGCGCCAGAGGATGCGCCTGTCCGCGCAGCGGCATCCGGTATGCTTCCGCTTCCGACCGCCGCCGCAGTGAGCGCGACCGCGCCGAGCGAAAGCGAAAGCAGCGCCGCAGCTGCGGCAAATATCAATACGTACCTTGTTTTTCTGTTCATCTTTTTAACCGTTTCTTTCTTTGCATTTGCTCCCGTACGCAGACCGCGCGGGAGCTTTTTTCATTCCTATTTTACCCGTCAGACGGTCAAAATAAACGGCGTATGCAAAAAAACTCAGCTGCGCGATCCCGCTATTGACAATTCGGCAATATAAGGATATAATTATACTGTAGATTTATACTATCTTAAGGATGCATATAATGAAATTTATGAAAGGCAAAAAGAAGCCCTGCGGGACCGTTGCCGGGACCGCTCCCGCCGCCGGTTCGCGGCGGCTGCTGCTGATAATCAACCCGGTATCGGGCAGGCTGCGCGCACGGGCATCGATGTTTGACATTCTTGAACGCATAAACACCGCCGGATACACGCCGACTGTAAAGCTGACCGAATATCGCGGTCACGCCCGCGAGCTTGCGGCTGCGGCAGCCGCCGAGGGTTACTCGCGCGTTGTCTGCTGCGGCGGAGACGGAACGCTCAACGAGGTCATTTCCGGTATTATCTCCTCCGGCACGGGAACCGCGCTGCCGATAGGATATATCCCTGCCGGAAGCACCAACGATTTTGCAGCCAGCCTCGGAATTCCCACTGCCGACCTTGCCGCCGCAGCCGAGACAGCGGTGAGCGGCAGCTCGATACCGCTTGACATAGGACGCTTCGGTGAGGACCGGTACTTTACGTACATCGCCTCGTTCGGCGCGTTTACGGCGGCATCATACTCCGCACCGCAGAATGTCAAGAACAACATGGGCTACCTCGCCTATGTGATAGAGGGGATCAAGGAATTTTTCAGGATAAAACCGATAAAGGTTGTATGCGAGGGCGGCGAACGGGTGCTGCGCGGCGACTATGTTTTCGGCGGCGTGACGAATTCAATGTCGGTCGGCGGACTTGTAAAGCTCAAGGGCGATGTGGTCAAGCTGGACGACGGGCTTTTTGAAGTGGTGCTGATAAAGCGCCCGCGCAATGTGGATGAGTTCAACCAGATAGTCCAGGCGCTGCTGACTTCAAACCTCAACTGCAAAATGATCGACTTCTTCCGCACGTCGAACGTGAGCTTCCGGCTGCCGGCGGGCACGCCGTGGACGCTTGACGGCGAGCGCGCCGAATGCGGCGGGAAGGTGGAGATATCAGTCATACACAACGCGATAAAACTGAAGAAATAAATAAAGAAGCCCGGCACCGGATGTCACGGACCGAAGCTCAGATGCAAGCATAGAAAAAACGGTACAAATGCATATAAAGGAACGGTAATAAAAATGAGTGAAAAAACAACCGCGGGACAGGTTCCCGCCGAGGTGGACAAAAACATGATGTCCGGCACGCCGGACGCAGACGGTCTTGTGTGGCGAAGCATAAAAAACGCCCCGTTTGAAATTTACGGACTTTACGAGCCGTGCGCCGACGGCGACTTCCGCCGTATGCCCGACGATGTTGCCGCCGCCACAAACAACGGTGTAAAACGCAACGCGCGCCATACCGCAGGCGGCAGAGTGCGCTTTACGACCGATTCCGGACGCATTGCGCTGCGCGTATCAATGCCGTATGTCACAAAATATGCGCATATGGCTCTCACCGGATCGTCGTCATTTGATATCTACGAGGATACCGATGTCGGCTCGCGCTATGTCGGCGTTTACAAGCCGTCAATGGATATAACGACCGGGTTTGAGGCGACCTTCACCCTGCCCTGCCGCCGCGAGCGTTCACTGACGCTGAACTTTCCGCTTTACTCCCCCGTGGCGTCGGTAGAGATCGGACTTGACGCCGATGCGACCCTCTCGGGCGGCAGAAAATACACGGGAACACGCCTGCCGGTGGTGTTTTACGGATCGTCCATAACGCAGGGCGCGTGCGCCTCGCGTCCGGGACTTGCATATCAGGCAGTTATCAGCCGCCGCCTTGACGTTGACTTTATCAACCTCGGATTTTCCGGCAATGCAAGAGCCGAGCTTTCCATTGTCGAATATATGGCAAAGCTCCCCATGAGCGCGTTTGTAAGCGACTACGATCACAACGCACCTACGGTCGAGCATCTTGCCAACACGCACTGCCGTATGTACCGGATGATAAGAGAGAAAAATCCCGACATTCCCTACATAATGCTTTCGTGCCCCGACTTTGCCTCGCACGCGGAAAGTGATTCGGAAAAACGCCGCCGCGTTATTGAGGATACTTTCCGCTATGCGCGCGCAAACGGCGACACACGTGTGTGGTACATTGACGGCGAGGGCATTTACCGCGGCGCGGAGCTTGACGCCTGCACCGTTGACCTTGACCACCCCACCGATCTCGGATTCATGAAGATGGCAGATGCCATAGGCAGGATCCTGCGCCGCGCCATGCGCCGCGGCATATAACCCAAGGAGGACGGAAAAATGCCCGAAGAAGTAAAAAAAGAACAGTATGTTGAGGTCGATAAGAACCTTATAATCGAAACATCCTTTCCCGAGACAGACGTGCGCTTTTACAATGTGCGCGAGGAGCCCTTTGAGCTTTACAACTTTTACGATCCCAAGGGGCAGCCCATTTTCCGCCGTCTGCCCGAGGATGTAGCCAAGGCGACCTCTGCCGGCGTTGCAAAGCTCTGCCGTGAGTCGGCAGGCGGAAGAGTCCGCTTTTCGACCGATTCTCAGTACATTCTGATAAAAGCAAAGATCCCCGTTGTGGGCAGAAACTCGCATATGACGCTTGCCATGAGCGCGGGCTTTGACCTTTACGAGGACTACGAGAGCGGTGAATCACGCTATCACCGTGTGTTTATGCCCCCTTACGATATGGAGGACGGCTATGAGCAGATAATACGCTTCGGCAGCCGCCGTATGCGCCATTTTACCATCAACTTCCCGATACATTCGGTCGTATCCGACCTTTATGTTGGCATTCAGGAAAGCGCCGTGCTCGGCGCGGGTCTGAAATACCGCAACGAAAAGCCGATAATCGTGTACGGTTCATCCATAGTTCACGGCTCGGCGGCAACGCGCCCCGGACTTGTTTACACAAACATCCTCTCCCGCTACCTTAACATGAACGTGATCGACCTCGGCTTTTCCGGCAAAGCGCTCGGCGAGGATGCCATAATCGACTACATCGCGTCTCAGGATATGCTGCTTTTTGTGCTCGACTATGACCACAACGCGCCGAATCCCGAGCATCTGCGCCGCACACACCTGCCCGCATACCAAAAAATACGCGCCGCACACCCGGATATGCCGATAATCATGGTCACGCGTCCCAATGTCGCCACCAACGGCGCATCGGCAATGGAACGCAAGGATGTTGTTATCGACACCTACCGCGCCGCGCGCGATGCCGGCGACAATAACGTTTACTATGTGGACGGCGAAAGCTTTTTCCTCGGCAAATATGAAAACGAATGCACCATGGACGGCGTTCACCCCAACGACCTCGGCTTTACGCTTATGGCTGCGGGGCTTGAGTCCGAGATCCGCCGCGCTCTTCATATCGGCGGAGTGAAAATTGACTGACCCGCGCGATGAGCTGACCCCGGCGGGGCTTGCCTACCTCGGGGACAGTGTGATTGAGGTGATGGCGCGCGAGAGGCTGGTGCGCTCGGGCATTCCCGACTCGGCGCGGCTCAACGCGGCGGCGGCAAAATATGTGCGCGCCACCGCGCAGTCGGAAGCGACAGAACGGGTGCTTCCGCTGCTTGACGGACGCGAGGCGGCGGTATACCGCCGCGCACGCAATGTGGGACACACCAACACCCCGCGCTCGGCAAGTCCTGCCGAATACCGGCGCGCTACCGGGCTTGAGGCTCTCTTCGGCTGGCTGTGGCTGGGCGGAGAAGAGGGCAAAGCCCGCGCCCGCGAGCTTTTTGCGCTCGCATACAACGAAAAAAACGAATGAAAAAGGAATGGTAATAAAAATGTCCGAAAACCCCAAAATAGAGATAAAAATACGCGATATGGGCACGATACGTGCCGAGCTTTACCCCAAAAACGCACCCAAAACGGTGGAAAATTTCCTCTCTCTCGTAAAGCGCGGATTTTTTGACGGGCTTATCTTTCACCGCGTCATAAAGGGCTTTATGATACAGGGCGGCGGCTACGATGAGGAATTCACACCGCGCCGCGCCGATCCCATAAAAGGCGAATTTGCCGCCAACGGCTGGATGCTCAACACGCAAAAGCACACGCGCGGCACGCTTTCGATGGCGCGCACTTCTGACCCCGACTCCGCTTCGTCGCAGTTTTTCATTATGCATAAGGATGCGCCGCATCTCGATTCGCAGTACGCCGCCTTCGGGCAGGTGACCGAGGGACTCGATGTGGTGGACAAGATCGCGGATGTGAAGACCGGACGCTACGGATATTTTGCAGACGTTCCGCGCACGCCCGTTGTGATCGAATCAATAACCGAAATATAAACCACACACAGGAAAGGAGCAGCACCATGACAGGAAATTTCGGAAAGACATTTACAAATCAGCCTATGAACGACTGCGAAAAGCTATCTCGCCGCGCAGCCGGCGCGCGAATGAATATTATCCTCATAATCATACTGACCGTTGTGAACGCCGCGCTTATCTTCTTTGATGTAGACACATATTTTCTCTTCTCCGCCAGCGTACCGTACTTTTTGATCTTCTTTACGGCTCTTTATTCCGGCAGTATGCCCGATTCGGCATATGACGGTGTTGCCGTTGACGAAATAGTGTTTTTGCCCCAAGCCTTTCTTTGGTTTGCCATTGCGGTGGCGGCAGTCATTCTCGGGCTTTATGCCGTCTGTTTTTTTGCATCGCAGAGCAAGCTGAAAAACGCCGACGGCATAGTGACCGTTCGCTTCAATGTCGCATGGCTCATCACCGCAACGGCGCTCTTTGCCGTTGATACGCTCGCATATCTCGGGCTTGTATTTTTCACCGTCGGATTCAGCTTTTCAACGATCCTCGACCTTGCGATCCACGCATACGTCATTGCGACCTTTATTATGGGTGCGGTCGCCGCCGTGAAGCTCAAAAAGCTCCCCGCCGCTGCACCCGCAGAGCCGGCCGTCCTCACCGACGCCGGCGATTCCACACCCCCCGCAGCTCCTTCGGACTCCGAGCAATAAATTGAATAAAGACGACTTGTTCTCGGCGGCTGAACATCGCCGTTTTGCCGCCAATAAACGCTAAAAGCGAAAAATGCACGAATACTGCGGGCAAAACCGACCAAGCCCGCATCAAAAATGCCGGAATCCCGACCGGCGTTTTTTAAGGGACTGTTAAAAACATTGAGTTTTTAACAGTCCCTTTTTGGTGATATCAAAACAGAATCAGAGCATTGATTTGCCCTGTGCGTCGGGCAGCGACACGCCGAGAAGTGCGGCGTATGTGGGAGCTTCATCGATTATTCTGTGCTCGCCGAGGTTTACACCGTTCGGTATGTGCGGTCCCTTGGCGCAGAACACAGGCTGCGGTCCCTTTTCGGGCAGGTATCCGTGTGTGGCATGACCGAAACGGAAGTCGGTAAGGTCAAGAGGCGCCAGCAGCGGCTCGCGGCAGCTGTCCGAGTACGATGTGTAGCCGTCGCTCTCGATGCAGAAGGCAAAATCGCCGTCAAGATGCTCGCGCTCGCGGGTCTCCTCGCGCGTGAACACTTCGGAAATACCGTATATTCCCTCGTCACGCAGGCGCAGAAGCTCACGGTAGAGGTGATCGTAGGTCTCCTTATCGTCTGGATCATGCAGATAAATGAGCGAGGACATTGCGTTTGAACGGCAGTATGCCTTCCACTCGGTAACATTTCCCTTGGCGTCCGCCTTGAGAAGTCCCATACGTGCAAGCAGCAGATTCGGCTTTATCGTGCGCTTGATGTCAAGCTGACCGTGGTCGCTGACAAGTATAAAATCGGTGTTTTCAAGCTCGCCGATCGCTTCAAGAGCCTCTCCGAGGTCCCCGATGGAGCGGTCCACTATGTCAAGCGCAGGCTTGAGCCAGTCGCCGAACACGCCGTTTGTATGTCTGCCACTGTCAATGTTGCCGTTGTGGACGAATGTCACTTCGGGACGGAACTTGCGGATGATGTCGCAACAGCACTTTACGAGAAAATCGTCAACGGCGGGATGGATGCAGAAATTCTTGCGTCCGGTCTTTACGTACGAGGGCGGCAGCAGATAGCTGTTCGCTTCGATTATGTCGATCACCTCCGGCTTTGAGCCGGCGCGTTCAAAGGATGAGCGCAGCGTATCGCCTGCCTTCGGCATCCAATATTCGTCGATAAGCCAGTCGATGTCGGGGTGGCAGCCGGTAACGGGCCAGAATACCGACGCCGTGGTGTAGCCCGCCTCATGTGCGGCGGTAAAGATATCCTTTACACGTATAACATCGGAGAACCACTGCCAGCTGTCCTCCTTGCTGTCAAGCGAGAATGAATAGTTGCTGACGACCCCTGTCTTTTCGGGGTAACAGCCTGTCATCATCGAAACGTGCGCGGGATAGGTCACGGACGGGTATATCGACCGCATTTTCTCCGCACGTGCGCCTCCGCCGAGGTATTTTTTGAAGTTCGGGCAGGTTGAGAGATATTCAAGGTCTTCGCACACAAGTGCGTCTACCGAGAACACAAGAAGGCGTCTTTTTTTATTTTCTTGCATAGGTGGGCTCCTTTTTTTGAAATTACATATTGATTTCCGGGTAATTTCATGATAAACTATATGTAATATCATCCCGGAGGTCAGTCATGAGTCTTACAATGTCTGAAATTGCTGAAAAGATCGGCGTTTCATCGGCTACGATATCGCGCGTGCTGAACGGCGACCGCAGCGTAACGCCCGAAATGCGCGAGCGTGTGCTTTCTGCGCTTGAAGAATGCGGCTACCGCAAGCGGCCGCGCCGCTCGTCTGCGCGTTCGCGCAACGACCGCACTGTAATGATAATCGTGGCGCAGCTGCACAATCCGATAACCCTCGGATTTATTGACGGCATACGCCGCCGCCTTTCGGCTGCGGGCATGAAGACCGTAATAACGCTGAGCGATTACAGCCCCGACACCGAATGCGATATGCTTGAGTATGCCGACCGCAACAGTTTTTCGGGAATATTCATGCTGAACGCGGTCGAATGCGACCGTTTGCTCACGCTGCTTGACGGGATATCCGCGCCGGTGGTATTCGTCAACCGTTACCCGCGCTCGCGCGACTGCGATGTGGTAACCGTAGACAATTACCGCGCAGGCTATCTTGCTACCAAATATCTTACCGATCGAGGTCACACCTCGATAGCCCACATTGCGGGTCCGCGCACTTCAATGACCTGCCGCGACCGTGAACGCGGATTTTGCGATGCCCTGCGCACCGCGGGGATCGATCCCGGCGCCCGTGAGTGCATTTTTTACGGCGACCGCAGCTACAAAAGCGGCTGCGAGGTTGGCGAAAAAATAGCGGCAATGCCGGAAGCCACGCGCTTTACCGCAGTATTTTCAACGACCGGCGTCATGGCGGCAGGAATGGTCGACCGCCTGCGAGCACACGGTGTGCGCGTTCCCGAAGATGTTTCGGTGATATGCAGCGACGATTACAGCCGGGACTATATGCCGTGCCCGATCGACTTTACAACATACGAGCAGGACCCGGAGGTGATGGGTGAAACGGCTGCGGAGCTGATGCTTGAACGCGCCGGAGCGCCGCAGAAGCCGCCGAAATGCATTGTCTTTCCGCCCGTGCTGACAGAGCACGACAGTGTGAGAAGAAGATAGGTCAAAATCAAGAACAGCAGTGAATAGGTGAGTAGCTTTTTGCGTGCAAAAAGCTACCGCACCTGTTCACTTTTTTACAGGACCTTATTTCATATAAAGTCCGCCGTTTACGTCAACGACGTCGCCGGTTATATAGGATGAGAGGTCGGAGGCAAGGAAGAGCACGGCGTTTGCAATGTCGTCGGGGGTACCGAAGCGTCCCATCGGAATGGTGAGCTTGGGGTCGTCCTTGGGGTCGGTGAGCCATGAAAGTCCCTTTGCCATGGCTGTGAGCGTTCTGCCGGGGCAGACGCAGTTTGAGGTGATACCGTACTGTCCGCCCGAAAGTGCAAAGCACTTTGACATATTGAGCACGGCAGCCTTTGCGGAGCTGTATGCGCAGGAGGAAGAACGTCCGCCGCGCTCGCCCGCCATAGACGAGATATGTACGAGCTTGCCGTAGTTCTGCTCCTTCATTATCTCATACACTGCCTGGGTGCAGAAAAATACGCTCTTTATATCAAGAGTCTGCATTCTGTCCCAGTCATCGAGCGTGATCTCGTCAACACGCGCCGTGCCGGTGATGCCTGCGTTGTTTACCCAGATGTCGATCCTACCATAGACCTCGCGCAGAGCGAAAATATTTTCGCGCAGGTGGTCAAAATCGGTCACGTCAAGTCGGCGGAACTCGGCGTTCTGTCCCTCGGCTCTGATAGACGCGGCGACAGCCTCGCCCTTTTCCGCATTGATATCGGTGATTATCACCGACGCGCCGAAATCGGCAAGTCTGCGTGCTATTGCCTCGCCGATGCCCTGACCGGCGCCCGTAACGACCGCTGTGCGGCCCTCAAGAAGATTTTTATTCATCGGATGACTCCTTTTTTCATTCAGAGAGCGCGAAAGCCCTCAAAATAATGCTCGCCCTCGACATCGGCAACCGTATATTTTGCCGTGAACGAGGTGTTGTGTATGCCGGCGATCTTGACGTTGGGATTTTTAAGCTCCTCCGGCAGGTGGGAATCGTCTGCCCACCGCTCAACGCTGAAATGACCGTCAGGATGAACGTGCATCGTGGTTATAGATGTGTTTTCAAGCCGCACCATCTGCCATACGTCGCGTATCGGAACATTCAGCAGCTTTGCCATGATGAGCTGGATCGTCAGCATATGCGACACCACGGCGATCTTGTTTCCGTCCTCCTCGCGCGCGATCCGACAGAAGGCTTCGACAGCGCGGTCCTGGACCTCAAGAAATGTCTCGCCGTCCTCCATGTGAAGCAGATCCGGTTTATTCTCCCAGAGGTCGATCTGACCGGGCCAGCGCGCCTCGATCTCCTCCTTGCCGAGACCCTCCCACTTGCCGCAGTGGATCTCGCACAGTCCGCGGTCGGTAAGGAGCGGGATATCACGTCCGCCGCGCACGCACTCGGCGGTCATCATGGTGCGCTTGTAGGGGCTTGACCAGATGCGGTCAAGCGGAACGTGCGACATAGGCTCGATAAGCGAACGCGCCTGCGCCATGCCGCGGTCGTTGAGCGGCTGGTCTGTGCTGCCAACGAATTTATAAAGGCGATTGTTTTCGGTCTCGCCATGCCGTATAAGATATATTTCCGTCATTTTTTTGTCCTCGGGTTTTGTTATATATAATTCCAGACTTCACACCACGACAGTGGCTGCCGGCAAAGCTCCATGCATTATTT
>CAKRTQ010000016.1 GCA_934402395.1 uncultured Eubacteriales bacterium
CTGCGGATAGTTCAGGCTAAGCCGCCCTGCGGCTTAGCGCGGCGGGGGAAAAAAGACTTTAGATTAATGTTTTACGGAATCCCCCCGCCCTATTATACATTTTTTCACGTGTTTTTTCAAGTGGCAGTTTTTCTATTGACTTTTCATCTGTTTGGGGGTATAATCTTTTTAACCGATTATTGAGATCACGGAGGATATACACATGATCGAAAATGAAGATCGCCGGGCGCCGGAGCTTCCTCATCTTATTCCGAGTGCGGAAATTCCCGCCGGGCACGTTCAGGGCATTGCCGTTGACGATGAACACAAGTACATATATTATTCCTTTACGACCGTTTTTGTAAAGTCCGATCTTTACGGCAACGTTATCGGCACGGTCACGGGGCTTACCGGGCATCTCGGCTGCATTTCCTTCAACAGCGACGACGGAAAGGTCTACGGTTCCATTGAATACAAGCACGATTCGATAGGAAAGGGCATAATGGCTCGTACCGGCATTACTCTTGCCGACGAGGACGCCTTCTACATTGCAATATTCGACGTCGACAAGATCGACCGCATCGGCATGGATGCCGAGCGCGACGGCATTATGACCGCCGTTTACCTTCCCGAGGTCGTCGATGACTACTCCGCAAAAAATCCCGACGGGACAGACCACCGCTTTGCCTGTTCGGGTATTGACGGCACCGGCTTCGGTCCCGTTCCGGGTTCTCCGGCGGGCTCGCCCCATATGCTCTTTGTTGCGTACGGGATCTACGGCGACAACGCGCGCACCGACAACGACAATCAGGTCATTCTCTGCTTCGACTGGCGCGGCTTCGGCGCGGCGGCAAAGCCGCTCTCCCAGACGTCTCCGCACCATTCGGGCGTCATGTCCGGGGAAAGGTTCTTCCTCTACACCGGCAACACGACGTGGGGCGTGCAGAATCTTGAGTACGACTTATACCTTGACGCATGGATAGTTGCCGTTTACCTCGGCAAAAAGCCGCAGTTCAAAAATCCGCCCATGTTCCTCATAGACGGTGCGGCGGCACCGTGTGAGCGCGATGTTCCGGGACTCGGCATCAAGGGCAAAATGCTCTCTCTCAAGCCGCTCGGCGGTCATGACGATGCCAACGGCATATGGTACTGCACTTTTTCCAAGGGACAGACGGGTGTGTATTCGATAGGCGGCGGTTACTACTATTTCTCTTACGAAAAACACACCGACCGCGACGGTGAAAAGTATTTTTCATCCGATGTAAAGCTTTGCCGCTACACGGGTGAGGGCGACGTTCTTTTTGAGGTCGTCTGAAGATATAAAAGAAAGGAAGAACACCATGCTTTTATCCACACAGACATCGCATATGGTTGCCCGTCTCGGGTTTGAGGAGGGCATACTTGCCCTGCACCGCGCGGGTTACGATGCGCTTGATTTTTCGCTTTTCTCAATGACGCGCAACGATTCCCCCTACGTTACCGAAGGCTGGCGCGGATATGTTGAGGCGCAGCGCAGATTTGCCGACGCCAACGGAATAATATTCAACCAGTCGCACGCTCCGTTTTCGTTCCGTTGGGACGACGCCGCCGTGCGCGAGGAGATCGCTCAGCCGCGCGTGCTGCGTTCGATCGAGATCGCGGCAATGATGGGCGTTAAAATAATTGTGGTGCATCCCCTGCATTACTGCGAGTACAAGGGACACGAGCAGAAAATGCACGAGCTCAACCTTGAATATTACCGTTCAATGATACCTTACTGCCGCGAATACGGCATACAGGTAGCCGTTGAAAATATGTGGCAGAACGAGCGCAAGCGCAAAATAATTTCGTATGACGTTGCCGCGCATCCCGAGGAGCTTGCCGCGTTTATTGATGAGCTTGACAGCGAGTGGATCACGGCTTGCCTTGACCTCGGTCACTGCGGGCTTGTCGGCGAGGATGCCGCCGCATCCGTAAGGATCCTCGGCCATGACCGCCTCGGCGCGCTGCACGTTCACGACAACAACTACCGCGAGGACACCCATACGCTTCCCGGTATCGGTCTTATGGATTGGAACGGTATATGTGCCGCCCTTCACGACATTGACTACAAGGGTGAATTCACATATGAGGCAGATTCGTTCCTGCGCAATTTCCCGAGCGATTATCTTGAGCGGGCAGCTGAATTCATGGTGCAGACCGGACGCTATCTGATAGCCAAAATAGAAAAGGGCGCCGAATGACCGAAGCGGCTGCATAACAGTCAACGCAAACGAAGGTGTTAAAAAACTCAAAGCGGGTTTTTTAACACCTTCATTTTTATATATGAGCTTACGCATTTGCGACAGCGTCGTCCCTGTTTTCCTGAGTTACTGTCTTTACCTTTGAAAAGTCAAAGTTCAGGTAGTAAATGAGAGTTATCACGCAGCAGATGAACCATCCTACGGGGTAGCTCATGCCTATCGGTATCAGCTGGTTTGAAATATAGCGCGATACGATGAAGAGATAGATCTGCCGCACTCCGATAAATGAGGAAAGCATTATTATCATCGGCACACGGCTGTTGCCCGCGCCCCGGAGTGCCGCCGAAAACACCTGGTTGACCGAGCAGAAAAGGTAAAACGGAGTGATAACGTGAAGCAGCCGCGTTGCCGTTTCCACTATCTTCGGGTCGGAGTTGAATATTCCCGCGATCGGCGCGGCGAATATCATTACCGGTATCATTATTATCACCGAGCACGCCGTTGACATAAAGTATGCCATGCGCGCGCCGCGTCTGGCGCGTTCCACATTTCCTACGCCGAGATTCTGACCCACAAATGTGGTGGTCGCGAGCGCCAGCGACTGCATGGGCAGAAAGATGAACTGATCGACCTTTGAGTATGTCGTCCAGCCGCCGGTGTTTATTGTCATGTTGCCCTCGGTGCCGGCTATGTAGGACTGTACAAACACGTTGGCAAACGCCGTAAGCGCCATCTGTATTGCCGAGGGGATGCCGATGCCTATGATCCTGCGCAGCATCGCGCGGTCAACGCGCAGCCACGAAAGTCTGACGCGTACGCATGACGTGGTGCGGAAAAGCACGATAAATGTCAGCACGGCAGAAAGAAGCTGAGATATAACGGTAGCAAGCGCCACACCCGCAACGCCCATTCCGAATTTGAAAACAAAAAGCAGGTCGAGCAGTGTGTTGGTTATCGCGCAGGCGATAAGAAAGTAAAGCGGTCTTTGAGAGTCGCCCACGGCGCGCAGTATGCCCGCGCCCATGTTGTAAAGCATGAGTCCCGCTACGCCCGCAAAATAAATGCGCAGATACGACTCGCCTGCCTTATACATTTCGTCAAAGCCCTCGCGCTCATTGTCAAGCATAAGGTCAAGCATTTCCGGCGCCAGAATAACGCCGAGCACGGTAAAAGCGACGGCAAGCACGAGCGTCATAACGATAGAGGTATGTACAGCACGGCGTACGCCGTCCTCATCCTTCGCGCCGAAGTGACGCGATATCACAACGCCGGCACCGCTGGCGAGTCCGGAAAAGAATCCGATGAGAATATTTATGATCGGACCTATGCTGCCGACGGCTGCATAGTCGCCGGCAACGCCGGTCTGACCTATGACCCATGTATCGACCATGTTATACAGCTGCTGAAAAAGATTGCCGACAAGCAGCGGCATGGCAAATGTGAGCAGATTTTTTGCTATGCTGCCCGTGGTCATATCGAGTTCAAGTTTTTTGCCGAACGGTCGTTTCGGCGGGGCGGTTTTTACACTGGATGCAGACATGATTCTCCTTTTATCGCGCCGTTTGCGCACACAAATCCATTATACCACATAATAGGTGCGATTGCAACGGTTTTTAATGAATGAAAAGGAAATGAAAATAGGGTGTGTTAAAAAACTCAAATTGAGTTTTTTAACACACCCGACGACTTGTTCTCGGCGGCTGAACGCCGCCGTTTTGCCGCCGGGAAAGCCGAAAAACAACGGCATTGAGGGCAAAACCGACCAAGCTCGCATCAAAAATGCCGGAACCCTGACCGGCATTTTTGAAGAGGTGTTAAAAAACTCAAATTGAGTTTTTTAACACCCCAAACGACTTGTTCTCGGCGGCTGAACGCCGCCGTTTTGCCGCCGGGAAAGCCGAAAAACAACGGCATTGAGGGCAAAACCGACCAAGCTCGCATCAAAAATGCCGGAACCTACGCGTTGCCGAGCGCGGTTTTTTCTTTTTCTATGCGGCTGATGAGAAATCTGCCCGTCCGGCACGCTATCTCCATTGCTGCGGGAAGCAGCTCGTCGGGGAATCTCTCCGTATACCGCGGCAGCTCAAGTGAAAAGTCGCCCGAATAGTTTATTTCCGCAAGCGCGCGGCATATTTCGTCCCAGTTGTGGTTTCCCATGTAGGGCGGCATGTGGCGGTCGCCTCTGAAATCGGTATCCTGCACGTGCAGCGAGCAAAGCAGGTCGGAACTTATTCCGCGTATGTAATTTTCCGGTGCGAGCCCGGTGACGGCGGTGTGTCCGAGGTCGCAGCATACCGCAAAATACGGGCTGCCGAGCGACGTCACAAATTCGGTCATTATGCGCGGGTCGGGAAAAAGTCCGTAATAAGTTTTGTTACGCACATCGCGCACGAAAAGGTTTTCGACAGCTATCTTCACGCCGAATTTTTCGCAATACGGAAGAAGTGAAAGGTAATAGCGGCGGCTGACATCGCGGTAGTCAACGGTGAGGTCGTCGGCGGGAGTTTTCAGCGCGTGCACTACCACCCGCGGGATCCCCATGACCGAGGCAAGCTCAAGCGAGCGCACAACATCGTCATACGCGGGGCAGGAAGTGTTAAACGTATCGGTGTATGTCACACGGAAGGGCGCGTGCGCCTGTACAAAGCCTATGCCGAGGCTGTCCGCGTACTCGCGCAGCGAAACGCCGAAGCTCCGCATATCGGGGCGGCGCAGCAGATCGTCGTCCGGATTGACCTTTCCGAGCGTCAGGTCAACGGCGTCAAAGCCCGCGTCGCGCAGCATAACAAGCGCATTGCGTATGCCGAACCGCAGCGCGTGCTCGCGCGTTTCGGTCGCCAGCCGCATCATGCGCCGATCTCCGCGCGGTATTTTTCGACCCGCGCTATGAGTGAGCGTCCGACGGCAACGGCAAATTTCAGCGCGGCGGGGATCAGCTCGTGCGGGTATTTGTCGATGTAATGGAGTATTTCAAACGAAAAATCGCCTGAGTAGCCTACCTCGGCAAGCGCGCGGCATACGGCGTCCCAGTCCTGCTTGCCCATGTAGGGAAGCACATGACGGTCGCCCTTGAAGTCGGTGTCCTGAACGTGCAGAGATTGGAGGAGTCTTCCGTCCTTCATGCCGCGAATATATGTCTCGGGGGCAAGACCGGTTATTGCGGCGTGACCGAGGTCGCAGCATACAACAAAGTAAGGGCTGCCGAGGCTGTCCACAAATTCGGTCATCTCACCGGGCGTGGGGAATATTCCGTAGTAGCATTCGCGCAGCTTATCCTTCCAGAAGAGGTTTTCGACGGCTATCTTCACGCCGAATTTTTCGCAATACGGAAGCAGCGAGAGATAGTAGCGGCGGTTGTACTCCTTGTAGTCGACCGTAATGTCCTCGCGCGGGGTCTTTATCGCGTGAACTACCACCTGCGGAATGCCGAGAATCCCGCAAAGCTCAAGTGCGCGGACGATATCGTCATATGCGGGGCAGGATGTGTCGAAGGCATCTCCGTATACTACCTTGAAGGGTGCGTGCGCCTGCGCAAAGGCAATGCCGAGTCCGTCGGCGTATTCGCGCAGCGAAACGGCAAATTCGCGCATATCCGGGCGGTGAAGCAGATCGTCGTCCGGGTTGATCTTGTCAAGCGTCAGGTCGGCGGCATCAAAGCCCGCTTCCTTCATAAGTCTCAATGCCTCGCGGATCCCGTAAGAGAGCCCGAGATTTAGTGTTTCCATTGAAAGTCTCATTGTTTTTCTCCTTAATTTATATGCATTGTAATTATTGCGTTCGTCAGTTCGGCTCCGAAAGCTCTGAAAGGCGGCGTATGCCTTCCTTTCTGCCGGACACGATAAGCACATCGTCCGCGCGGAAAACGTAATCGGGCTTTATAAAGTCGATGACCTCGCCGCCGTTTTCGATAGCGACTATGTTCATGCCGAACCTGCCGCGCAGATTTGCTTCAATGACCGTTTTTCCCACGAGAGCGGCGGGAATGGCGAGCTTTGAAATGTTCAGCTGTTCGTTGAGCTGCATATAGTCAAGTATTTTTGAGGTCTCAAGTCTGGTGGCGAGCCTGAGCGCCATATCATGTTCGGGATAGACCACCTCCGCGCCGAGTTTTTCGAGTATTTCGCCGTGTTCGGCGCTTCTTGCCTTGGCTATGACCTTTTTTACGCCGAGACTTACGAGGTTGAGGGTCGTCAGTATCGAAACATCCATCTGCTCGCCTATGCACACCACAGCCACGTCGCAACTTGCTATCCCGGTCTCGGCAAGCGATTTTTTGTCGAGGGAATGAACGACAAAGGCGTTTTCGGTATACTCGCGCGCCTCGCGCACCTTTTCTTCATCGTTGTCAAGCACCATCAGCTCCGCGCCGGATGCGGCAAGCGCAGTTGCCAGCGCGTAGCCGAATCTGCCGAGTCCGATAATGCCGTATATTGTTTTTTCCTGTTTTTTCTGATTCTTTTTTGCCATCTTATCTTATCCTATAACAAGGTTTCCTTCGGGGTACGATACACGCTCGCCGAGCGAGAAGTACCACATTGTGACTATCGTCATCGGTCCGAGTCTGCCGATGTACATAATAACTATCGATATCAGCTTTGCCGCCACGCCGAGCGTCGGGGTTATGCCGGTGGAAAGTCCCACCGTGGCAAACGCACTGACCACCTCGGTCACAACATCGCGCATCGGAACATCGGGCTCGGCGAGCGAGATGAGGAATGTCCCCGTCATAACGACAACGATCCCGATAAGCACTATCAGCGCCGCCTTGCGGAAGGCGGTGCGGGGGACAGAGTAGTGAAACGCTTTTTCTCCCGTGTTGGTGGCTGCGGATTTTATTCCCTGCATCAGCGCAAATACCGTGCTGGTTTTGACGCCGCCGCCGGTCGAGCCGGGAGACGCGCCTATGAACATGAGAATGTTCAGCACGGTAAGTCCGGCATTTGAAAATCCGGAAAGCGGCGAGGTCGAAAAGCCCGCCGTGCGTGCCGAAAAGCTGAAAAACACCGCGCCGAGCCAGTCAAGGCTGCTGCCCTCGCTGAGCTTGAGCAGCACGGCTCCGCCCGTAAGCAGCACGGCACTCATTGAAAGCACCACACGCGTATGCATCGAAAGCCGCCGCCAGCGGAAGCGTTTTTCAAGCACCTCTCTTATAACGAGAAAACCGATGCCGCCGAAAAATATGAGGGCTGCGGTGACAAGGCATAGCAGCACGCTGTCGCTGTACGGAATGAGGTTGGTCCCGCCGCCGAGAATGTCGAAGCCGGCATTGTTGAACGCGGCGATTGAGTGGAAAATGCTTATTCCGACAGCGTGCAGCGGCGGGTGATCCCGCAGAAAAACGGGAAAGCTGAGCGCCGCGCCCGCAAATTCGATTATCAGCGTGGTGATGAATATGTCCCGCACAAGGCGGCGTATGCCGCTGCCGGAGTCAAAATTGAGTGCCTCGCGCACGACGGTGCGCTCCTTGAGATTCATGCGCCTGCCCGTGGCAAGGATTATCCCGGCGCCTATCGAGGTAACTCCGAGACCGCCCATCTGAATGAGTACGCATATCACGGTCTGCCCGAAGGCGGTAAAGGTGTCGGCTGCATCGACTGCAATGAGCCCGGTTACGCACACGGCGCTTGCAGAGGTGTACAGCGCGTCGATATACCGCAGCGTTACACCGTCACGCACGCTCACGGGGAGCATAAGAAGCCCGGAGCCCGCAAGTATCACCGCCGCAAAGCCGAAGGCGATTATTCTTGCCGGCGATTGCCGGCGCAGGAAGTAAAAGATATTTTTCATTCCTTATTTTCGTTTTCTGTGTCGCGCATACGGTCAATGATCTTTTTGTATCCGCCACCGCCGTAGCAAAGGCAGCGGTTGACCCTGCCTATCGTGGCTGAGCTGACGCGCGTTTCCTCCTGTATCTTCTGATATGACACACCCTCATCGAGCTTCATTGCGACCTCGAGCCGCTGGGACATATCAATAAGCTCCTTTACGGTGCAGAGGTCCTCAAAATATTCATAGCATTCGTCAATGCTTTCAAGGCTGAGAATGCTTCGGAAAAGTCTGTCGGTGGATCCGTTTTTTGCAAGTGCCATGGGTATTATCGCCTTTCGGGATGTAATATTATGCTTTAATAGCTTATCACATCAGCAGATAAAAGTCAAGTCCGTTCATGCAAAATGTACATTTCCACTTGACATGATCGGTTATTTTATGTATAATTGATTTACCAATAAAGAAAGGTCAGGACCACATTATGAAGATCAGAAGAATTACGGCGCTTATCGTTGCCGTTCTTATGCTTGCCGCAGTTTTCTGCGCCTGCAAGCCGAGCGAAGAACCCAAGGCATATACCCGCGGAAAAACCGAGGGCAAAACTTATCACAGCGACTTTGCCGACCTCACATTCACGATCCCCGATGGCAACTGGCTGTTTTCGACCGATGAGGAGATAGCGGCGATGATGGGTATCGGCGCTGAAGCTCTTGCAATGGACGGCGACAGCTTTGACGTTTCCGAAGTCGCATCCACGGTGGAGTTCCAGGCAATGAGCATGGGCGGCTCCAACGTTGTCATGACGGTCGAAAAGCAGAACGCGCTTTCCATTGCGCTCAATTCGATGGATGACTATATCAAGTACATCAAGGATGCAATGACCGATCAGGTAAAAAACAGCGGGTACACCTACACCTTCGGTGAGGATAAGGACGTGACTCTCGGCTCGCACACCTTCCGCCGTCTTGACGCTACGCTTACCGTAAACGGTATCGAAATCGAGCAGGCTATATGCATTCGTTTTGAGGGCAAATATCTTGTTAATATCACGATGACGGAGACAGCAGGCGACGTTGATATCGAAACGATGCAGAAAATGATCTCCTGACCGCCATCCGCAATAAGGTACATAATTATAATTAAAGGGGTCCGCCGCGCACTGCGCGGCGGACCCTTAAATGTTATTTTGCTTCTTCGATCGCGTCGGAGTCACAGTCGGCGGACTCATCTTCGGCACCGTCCTCCTGCCATGCCGCCATCGGCGCGGCAAATACGGCGGCGCTCAGTACCGAGGCGGCAAGCAGAACAACGCCCCCCGCGCTCAGCTTTTCGTTTATGAGCAGTACTGTCATTGCAACGGCGGGGACCGCCGACACGGCAAACGACAGCCTGTAAAGCTTTTTCACCGACAGCACGAAAGCCAGCACCGCCGCGCCGAAAAACAGCACGCAGACACCGGCGTACGCGCGTGTTTCGTCTCCCGAAACAGAGCCGAGAAACGCCGAACGTGCGCCCGATTTGCCGAGCGTTTCAAAATAATCCGACGAAAGCGACCGCGCGGCGGAGCTGCCCTCTGTGAGATAAACCGAATATATCCTACCTATGGCACCGCGCAACGGCTTTACCGCATCGTGGACAATGATCCCCTTCGCACGCAAAAGGGCAAGTGTATCCGAAAATGCGTGTATTCGCTCGCAGAGTATCGCCGCAAAGCCCGCAAATGCCGAACCGAAGAGGGCGACGAGCGAGCCGCCTATGGCGGAGGAATATGCCGTCAGCCGCTTTTTGTCGCAATATGCCGCATATGCCACGGCACCGGCTGTATGTGCGGCGGTGAGCAGAATGACTCCGGTGGGATATTTCGTGAGCAGCTTTTCGGTGAGCAGAAAAAGCTCATAAAACAGCGGCAGCGCGGCGACCGGCACCGCAAGCCACGGCAGCCGACGCAGTATTATTCCCACTGCGGCTGAAAATGCCAGAAGCAGCAGTATGTTGAGGTAAACGCGGTAGGATGAGGTAGAGAACAGCTTCTCCACCTTTTCCGACATCGTGAGCGGATCGCCCTTATGATTGTCGGTTTTGATATATCCCGTCAAAAGATATATCGCAATGAGGACGGCAAGGAAAATTGCCAGTCCGTCGGTAAAGCTTTTGAATTTCTGATTCATATTCAGCCTCCGGTTATTTTGCCGCAATGCGGCGGCATTCGCCCGACACGGGCGTGCCCGAGATGAACGCGCGTATCACGCCATCGACCTCGCGCGGGGTCTCTGCCGTAAATATAAAATGCTCGCCGCGCACGCCGTATTCGTCAAGCTGACGCTGTCTGTCCGACATTGACGTGGGCAGACTGTTGACGATCAGCGAGCGGTGCCGCTGCTCACGCAGCACCGGAAAGCGCACTCCGCGCCGGTCGGTGAGAAAGTTTTTTCCTTCACGGCAGGTGCGGCAGCCGCCGCACTCGATGCCTGCGCATTTTTCCGTTATCATGAGCGGGATCCTGCCGTACACCGTGACGAGCGTTCGCCCGCCGATGTCGCGCAGACGGGGCAGAGTCAGCTCGGGCGAGAGTATGAGATCCTCAAAGCCCATCGCCTCGTATGCCGCCGCGCTCTCGCGGTTGCATATGTTGAGTCTGAAATCGCCGTGAGCGAGCATTCCGAATTCGCGCGCGAGCGCAAGATGTCCCACGTTGCCGACGAGCAGGTCGCGCACACCGTGTCCGGCAGCGGCGGCAAGCATGCGCCGTACCTCGGGCAGCTCGGAATCAAATATCACCGGCGGCAGCGCCGCGCCGATAAAGCATTCGCCGTCCGCGCGCGGGATATCGCGTCCCGCCGCCGTGTAAAGCGGCAGAAAGCACAGATCGAAAAATTTACGCGCCCCGGGCGTGAGCTGTTCCGCACGGTGCATATACGCTGTTTTTCTGCGGACGGGCTTTTTTTGCGGTCTTACCGGTGAATATCCATCCTCGGGACAGCCGCTGCGCGGCTGTATTGTGATCGGCGGCAATTTTCTTTCCGCTGTCTGCGGCGCCGCGACGACCGTGGACCGACGCTTGTCGGCATCGGTGCGCACGCCGAGCATATCGCTTCCGGTCTTGCCGACGAAATACGAATCGGTAAAGCCGGAGCGTGAGAATATTCCCGCAAGATAGCGGATCTCGTCTGCCGTGGCGGCGCGGCGTTCGTCGAGCAGCCGGCGGTAGACCGCCGTTACCGCGCCGACGTAATCGGGTCCCTTCATTCTGCCCTCGATCTTCAGCGAGGCGACGCGGGCGTCGATAAGCTCCGGGATATGCGCGGCAAGGCAGTTGTCCTTGAGCGAGAGCGGATATCTGCCGCCGTTGTACGGCAGCCGGCAGGGCTGCGCGCATTCGCCGCGGTTGCCCGACCTGCCGCCTACCATAGATGAGAACAGGCACTGTCCCGAGTGGCAGACGCAAAGTGCGCCGTGAACGAACACCTCCGCTTCTATCGGCGATGCGGCGGTAAATGCCGATATGTCGGCAAGGCTCATTTCGCGCGCCAGCACCATGCGGGAAAATCCGCACGCGGCAAGCGTGACAGCCGCCGCCGATGAATGCCCCGACATCTGGGTCGAAGCGTGGAGCTCAAAGTCGGGAAAGGTTCGGCGAAGTGCCGCCGCAACGCCCATATCTGCGACTATCAGCGCATCCACCCCGGCGCGCCACGCGCGTCCGGCTGCGGCAAGACAGTCCCGCATTTCGCGGTCCCACACAAGCGTGTTGAGGGTCAGATACACGCGCACGCCATGCTCGTGGCAAAAGCCGACGGCGCGCACGAGCTCGTCATCCGAAAAGTTACGCGCACCGGCGCGCGCGTTGAAGCCGGAAGCGCCGAAGTATACGGCATCCGCTCCCGCCGCGACTGCGGCGCGCAGCGCTTCGGGAGACCCGGCGGGAGCCAGAAGCTCGAGCAGCGGATTCATTTGCCGTCACCGTCCGCGTTCGCGCCGTCGCTGTCCGTGTTTGTGCCGTCGCCGGAATGCGCCGTTCTGCGGTCGATGTATGCCCGCAAAAGCTCGTTTTCGCGTTCGAGGCGTGCGAGCTTGCCCTCAAGCTCACGCGCCGCCTGCGCGGATCTTCTTTTTTCCGAATACGCGTCAAGCGCGCAAAGGATTATTGCTTCGTTGCGCGGCAGATTGCGGTTGCGTGCGCATACATCGCGTATGCCGCGGTCAAGCGCGCCGACTATTTCCTCCACCTCGGCGGGAGAGTTGTCCGAACGCACGTTCATTTCGTACCCGGCTACCGTAACGGTGTATCTTTGCTTAAGCGCCATTTTTTCTGCCTTTCCTTTCGGTATGTTATGCGATCGCGGCGCTTTTTTCGCGCCGGAGCTTGATTATTTCAAAAAAAGATAGTATAATATACTTCATTGATCATATTATACAATAAAAATCGCCGGGAATAAAGACCCCGACGTAAAAAAACGCGCTTTTTTACAAAAAAGTTTGACTTGCGGCGCGCACGGTGTTATAAAATGGAAGCAAAAAGATTTTCAAAAAACGATTCGGGCTTTGTTTGCGCTCACTGCGGCAGGCAGGTGGAGCCGCTCGGATATACATCACGCAATCACTGTCCGTTCTGCCTCTGGTCGCTGCACGTGGATGAAAATCCCGGCGACCGTGCCTGCGGGTGCGGCGGCGAAATGGAACCGGTCTTTGCCGAGCCGGATGCGCGGCGCGGATATATCATCACTCACCGCTGCGTCAGGTGCGGCGCGCTGAAACGATGCCGCACGGCGCATGAGGCAAAAAATCAGCCGGACGATCTTGATCTTATCATTGCGCTCACCGCAAAAAGCGGCGCGGGAGCATCTGGCGGCAATGTAAAATAAAACGGGAAGGAAATAATCAAAATGGCACTTATGACAGTAAACTTCCGCTCGGCGGTACTTTCGCAGGAGACGGCTGTGAACATCGTTCTGCCTGAGGGCTGCGCCGAGGAGGATATCCCCACGGTGTATCTTCTTCACGGAATGCACGGCGACCACACATCGTGGTGCCGCAAGTCGAATATCGAAAGATATGCTGCCGAGCGGCGGCTGGCAATAGTCATGCCCGACGGCGAGAACGGATTTTATACCGATATGAAGTACGGCAAAAAGCATTACACGTTCGTTTCCGAGGAGCTGGTGAGCTACACGCGCAAGGTCTTTCGCCTCAGCCGCCGCCGCGAGCGCACATTTGTCGCGGGGCTTTCTATGGGCGGCTACGGGGCGTTCAGACTGGCGCTTACAAAGCCTGAGCAGTACTCGGCTGCGGCGTCGCTCTCCGGCTGCCTTGACATTGTCGCGCGTCTTGACGACTGCCCGTGGAAAAGCGAGGCGACCGCAATATGGGGCGAGGATTTTGCGTCATCCGCGCGCGGCACCGACAGCGACCTTATGTATCTGCTTGACCGATACCGCGAACATCCCGACGCGCTGCGCCCGCGGCTGTTTGCGGCGTGCGGCACCGAGGACAGTCTTTACGGCTCCAACATTGATTTCTGCCGCAGGATCGAGGGCTGCGGGTTCGATTTCAGGTTCACAGAGTCGGCGGGAAGCCACAGCTGGAAGTTCTGGGAGGACAATATCGTTCCCGCACTTGATTTCTTTCTTGAAAAAAAGCTGAAATAACTGTCCTGTCATACGGAAACGGGCTGACGCACAAAAATGCGTCAGCCCGTGCCGTAATATCACTACGCGGCGCGGTCCTTGCCGCAGCCGGTCATGTGTTACCCTATTATTTCGCCCTTTTCGTTGAAAAGAGGAAGCTTTTCGAGGTATATGAGGTCGTCGCGCTGCTGCGCATCGCCCTCAGCAAGTATCGCCATTCTGCCGCAGATGATGCCTCCGGCTTCGGTCACGAGCTTTTCGAGCGCGTGGAGCGAGCCGCCTGTCGAGATAACGTCATCGACCACAAGAATGCGCTTGCCCTTCATTATTTCGGCGTCGGCGGTGTCAAGGCAGAGCTTTTGCGCGTGCGCGGTGGATATCGAACGGTCCTCCACCTCAAGCACGCCGGTCATGTAGAGCTTGGGACCCTTGCGGGCAACGAAATATCTCTGATTTCCGGCAAGGCGTGCCATTTCATGTGCAAGCGGGATCCCCTTTGCCTCGGCGGTTATAATGTAGTCGTACTCGGGCGCGCGGTCAAGAAGCTCGCGTGCGCAGGCGGTGGTAAGCTCCGGATCGCCGAAAATAATGAACGCGCCTATGTATACGTGTTCGTTGAGCGGGCAGAGCGGCAGGGCGCGATCGAGCCCCGCTATCTTCATTTTATGGTAAAGCTGCATTTTAGTCCTCCGGTCACGGTAATCTGTGTATATTATAACCCCAAAAATCGTATTAGTCAAGAATTTTGCGTGAACTTGCGTTCAAAATCCCGCCTGCGGGGAAAAAACGGGAGAAAAAGATGCAAAAAAAGCATTCACGGCGGAAAAAATTTTAATTATCCCTTGACAAAGCACCCGTGTTTAGATTATAATATAAGATGTTATTGTGTGTCGGGATAATTGCCGACAGGATCCGACAACGCTTCCGGATATCACATTCGAGGGAGGTGCAAGAAATGCTCAGAACTTATCAGCCCAAAAAGCGTCAGCGTCAGAAGGAGCACGGCTTCAGAAAAAGAATGAAAACGCTGAACGGAAGAAACGTACTGAAAAGAAGACGCGCCAAAGGCAGAAAACGTCTTTCTTATTGATTTTTCACGGAATCAGCAGAATAGCCGGGGAGAAACGCCCCGGAACCGGCGACCGAACCTTGCCTTACGCTGTCGGTCGCCGTTTTTTTAAAAAAGATACCTATCCCATCAGGGCGGAAGCGACCGGTGGGCGGATCTCGGCGGAAAGCATCGGGAGGAGGCACGGACGTTGAAAAATACGGCGATATGCGAAAATCATCTTTTCGGCAAAGCGTACCGCAAGGGGCGGCGTGCCGTCGGCAGATATGCGGCGGTATACGTTCTGCGCGATTATGCCGCGGAAAAGATAGCGCGTGCCGATAAAAGACGCGGCGTGCGCAACCGACTCGGGCTTACCGTAGGCAAAAAGCTTGGCGGAGCGGTGGAACGCAACCGCGCCAAACGCCTCATGCGTGAGGCGTACCGCGCCATTGATGCGGAGGGCGCGCTTTCCCGGGGCTGGCTCGTGGTCATTGCGGCGCGTACCGCGATCGTGGGGGCATCCATGGGAGAGGTCAAGGCAGATCTTATGCACTCGTTCCGCACGGTCGGCATTCTCGGTCGGGACGACTCCGCAGCACACGGTAAACAAAGGGTCAACGGCAAAACGGACGGCGAGCCGGGCGCGTCCGGGAGCGGGACATGAAGCATATTGCGATCCTGCTCATTAAATTCTACCGGCGTTTTATCTCACCGCTGAAACGGAAACCGTGCTGTAGGTTCACGCCTACATGCTCAGCCTACGCCCTTGAGGCGTTTCAGAAACGCGGCTTTTTTGTGGGACTCGTACTAACCGTATGGCGGGTACTCAGGTGCAATCCATTCTGCCGGGGCGGTTACGACCCGGTGCCGGAACACGGTCTTACAAACAAAAAACGGAATATTGACACGGCGGGGGGACTGTCGCGGTTCGACACAACGGACGGCGACGAAAAGGATCCGTAAGAAACGGAAAAAACAAAATTAACGAGAGGTATCGCCTCTGTCCGCACAGATGCGGCGGGGCAACACGAAAAAATGATTGACAAATTACTTTGTTGGATCGGCTCTTTTCTCGGCTGGCTCGACAAGACCACAGGCAGCTATACGCTTGCCCTTTTCATATTTGCCTTTGTTGTGGAGCTTATTTTGCTGCCGCTTGCGATAAAGCAGCAGAAAACTTCAATAAAACAGGCGCGTCTGCGCCCGAAGGAAATGGCTATCCGCAAGAAATATGCGGGACGCAATGACCAGGTGACACAGCAGAAGGTGGCGCAGGAGATACAGGAGATGTATCAGAAGGAGAATTACAGTCCTTTTGCGGGCTGTCTCCCCATGCTGCTTCAGATGCCTGTCATTCTCGCGCTTTATCAGGTCGTTATCAACCCGCTGCATTACGTTATGGGCGTGGGCAGCGAGGCAATAAAGGCGCTTCAGGCGTTCGTTACCGCAACGGTCGATGCAGGCGGACTCGGCATGACGATAGGCAGATCCAACGGCACCATCGTTCTCATCGATGCGATACGCGACAACTGGGCGGCGATAAAGTCGGGATTTGCCGCGTTCGTTGAAGGCGGCGGATACGATATGCCCGTTGGCACCACCGCATCGTCTGTGCTCGGCGAGCTTGAAACGGCGGTCAGCCGCGGTCTTCCCGATTTCAGCCTTTTCGGAATAAACCTCGGCGAGATACCCGATATCAAAAAACCGAGCTGGCTGTGGCTTGTCCCGGTGCTGACGTTTGCCGTCTACTATCTCAGCATGAGGCTTACCCGTAAGTTTACCTATCAGCCTTCAAACGGTCAGACCGAAAAGCAGATGGGCTGCTCCAACACCTTTATGGACATCACCATGCCGCTCATGTCGGTATACTTCACCTTTGTCGTTCCCGCCGCTATCGGCGTATACTGGATATTCAAGAGCATACTCGGAACGGTAAAGCAGTTCATACTCAGCCGCGTAATGCCTCTTCCCACATTTACCGAGGAGGAATACAAGGCGGCAGAACGCGAATATGCGGGCAAGTCCGCGACAAAGGAAAAGCGCAAGCTTGACCTTGACGCCAACCGGGACAATCCGAAGTCGCTTTTCCATATCGACGATGAGGATTATACCCCGCCGGAGGATGACGAAATGTTTGACACCGAGCGCCGTGTGGCAGCCGAAAAGACAGGAGTGGTCGAGACCGCTCCGCTGAAGGAAGACAAACCCGAAAGACCGGAAAAAAAGAAGAAAAAGAAAAGCGACAAAAAAGACGGGACAGACGGCGACGCCGAGTGATTACCCGCAATAACGATTGAGAGGTAAATTGAACCTATGGATAATAAGGAAGTTAAGGTCAGTGCAAAGACCGTTAGTGAGGCGCTGCTCAAGGCGTCGATGGAGCTTGGCGTAAACATAGAGGAGCTTGAATATACCGTAACGACCGAAGCGAAAAAGGGATTCCTCGGTATCGGCGCCGTTGACGCCGAGATCGTTGCCACCGTCAAGCCCGGGAAGCCGGCTGCCGCCGATGATGCCGCTGCGGACAATGAGCCGCTTTCAAAGGGCGAAAAAAATGCCGTTGAGTTTATCGAGACCATTGTTGCCGATATGGGGATAGAAGCCGAGATAAGCACAAAGCACGGCGAAAACGGCGCTCTGATAATCAAGGTGACGGGTCATGATTCCGGCACGCTTATCGGACATCACGGCGAGACGCTTGATGCGCTTCAGTATCTTGCGGGACTTGCCGCGAACCGCCGCGAGATAGGCGAAAACGGCGAACGTGCCGAGCGCGGCGAATACGTAAAAATCGCGCTTGACATTGCGGGATACCGCGAAAAGAGAGAGGAGACTCTCCGTGCTCTCGCACGCCGTCAGGCAGAGCGCGTGCTCAAATACAAGAGAAGCGTTGTGCTTGAGCCGATGAACCCCTACGAACGCCGCATAATACATTCGGAGATACAGGGGATAGAGGGCGTGTCCACAAATTCTATCGGCAGCGAGAACAACCGCAGGGTTGTGATATTCCTTGAGGACGCGGGCAAAAAAGATAACAACTGAGCTTATTTGATACAGAGGGACTGTTGCGCGCCGGTGTGACAGTCCCCGCTGTGGTATTTGGAAAAGGGGTGGTACGGAATGCTTGACACGATAGCAGCGATATCAACACCGCGCGGCAAGGGCGGCGTGGCGCTGATACGAATAAGCGGCGCGGGTGCCGTTGCGGCAGGCGACGCAATATTCAAGCCGAAAAACGGAAAAAAATTATCCGATTCACCGGCGCGGTATTCGGTATTCGGGGATATATACGACCCGCGCAGTGCGGGCGCGGTGGATTCCGGACTTGCCGTAGTATTCCGTGCGCCGCATTCGTTTACCGGCGAGGACACTGTGGAGATAAGCTGTCACGGCGGCGTGCTGGTCAGCGCGGCTGTGCTTTCCGCCGCGCTGGCGGCGGGAGCGAGACAGGCGGAGGCGGGAGAGTTCACACGCCGCGCATATGCTGCCGGCAAGCTCAGCCTTGCTGAGGCTGAGTCGCTCGGAATGCTGCTTGACGCGCGTACCGACGCACAGCTGAGGCTTGCGCGGGGCGGAATGCGCGGCGGGGTCACACGCGCCGCAGAAGAGCTGGCTGGCAGGATATCCGCAGTGCTTTCGGATATTTACGCGCGCATAGATTTTCCGGACGAGGATCTCGGCGAGCTGAGCGTTGAGGAGATATCCGAACGCGTGAGAGGAATATATACGGATGCCGAAAGGCTTGCCGCAACATATTCGACCGGCAGGGCGATAGCGGAGGGCATACCAACCGTTATATGCGGCAGGACGAACGCGGGAAAAAGCACGCTTTACAACCGGCTGACGGGCGAGGAATCCGCGATCGTGACTGCCGAGGCGGGAACGACGCGCGATGTGCTGACCGAAACCGTGTCGTTCGGCGGGGTCACGCTGCGCCTGTCGGATACGGCGGGCATACGCGAGGGACACGACGAGGCGGAACGCGTTGGGATAGGACGCGCGAGAGAACGGATAGAATCGAGCGAGCTTGTCATATTCGTGATAGACGGTTCGCGCGAGCCGGACGAAAACGAACGCGGGCTTGCTGCCGGGCTTGCGGAACGCAAATGGGGCAGAGTGGTCGCTGTGCTGAATAAATCCGATATCACGGGCGGCGCTGCGGGCGCGGTGCCTGCTGCGCGCGGGCTGTGGGAGAGTTTTCCAGACCGCGTGTCGATATCGGCGGAGAGCGGAGAGGGAACAGACGCGCTTGCCGCTATGATAGGTGGAATGTTTCTTGATGCGTCGATATCCACAGAGACGGATGCCGTTGTGCAGAACGAAAGGCAGCATGACGCGGTGTGCCGCGCCGTCGGCGCGCTCGACGATGCAGCCGAGGTGCTGACAAGCGGATTTTCACCCGATATCGCGGGGATCGACCTGGAGGAGGCACTGTCCGCACTGCGCGCCATTGACGGACGCGGAGTATGCGCCGAGATCGTGGATGGTATCTTCTCAAAGTTCTGCGTGGGGAAATAAAAAACTGATAACACAGGCGGGAAACTCAGCAAGATTTATATATTACAGTCCGTTTATCACGCCGCGCTGAGCCGCTTTGCGGCTCAGCCTGAAAAACGTGTGAGTCCAAACACTTATGTTCCGATGTAAATGTAATGGTACATGAAGATCAGGATCCATCTTTTCAACTGCCGGGGTGTGAAGCTCAAAATCTGATAAAACATCACCCGAGTATAAAAAAACCATGTTCAGATGTAGCTGTCCGGCGGCAGAAAGGTATGAATCTGATCTTTTCTACTGCCGGGGTATGAAGATAAAAATCTGTACAAACGCCACCCGAGTATAAAAAGCCACATGTTCAGATGTAACTATGGGGCAGAAAGCAGATAAGGATCTGCTCTCGCTTCACGGTCGTGGTATGAAGCTCAAAATCTGATGAAACGCCACCCGAGTATAAAAAGCCCATGTTCAGATGTAGCTGTCCGGCGGCAGAAAGGTATGAATCTGATTTTTTCCACTGCCGGGGTATGAAGCTCAAAATCTGATAAAACATCACCCGAGTATAAAAAACCATGTTCAGATGTAACTATGGGGCAGGAAGCAGATAAGGATCTGCTCTCGCTTCACTGCCGGGGTATGAAGATAAAAATCTGATGAAACGCCACCCGAGTATAAAAAAATGAATTTTGTTTATGTGCATACGCATGATAGCGGAAGGGTCATGCAGCCGTACGGATATGCGGCAGAAAACCCCGCACTTATGGAGCTTGCGCGAGAGGGTACGATATTCAGACAAATGTACTGTACCGCGCCGACCTGTTCACCGAGCCGCGCCGGGATGCTCACCGGCATGACGCCGCACGAGTGCGGTATGCTGGGGCTTGCCCACCGCGGCTGGATGCTGAATGATTATTCGAAGCATATCGGAAATTACCTGCGCACGCAGGGTTATCATACCGCGCTTATAGGTGTCCATCATGAGTGCGATAAGAAGAATGCCGCACCGATAGGGTATTCGGAGTGGTATTACCGCGCGGGCAAGGGGAATGACGAGACCGACCGGGGACATCTTGAAAAGGTAAAGGAGTTTTTCGGCAGAGCAGGGGAGATAGGTAAGCCGTTCTTTTTGTCGTTCGGTATGCGAAATACGCACCGACCGTGGCCGAAGGCGACCGATCCGCAGCCGGATTATGTTCTGCCGCCGTACCCGGTAGCGGATACACCCGAAACGAGACGCGACTACTGCGACTATCTCGAAAGCCTTTCGCACGCCGACGCGTGCCTTGGCGAGGTCATGGAATCGCTGAAGGAAAACGGACTCTGGGATGATACTGCGCTGCTGTTTACAACCGACCACGGGCTTGCCATGCCGGGCGCGAAGTGCAATATGTACGACAGCGGCATCGGCGTGGCGTTCATCCTGCGCCGCCCGGGACAGAAGCACGCCGTTTGCAACGCGCTGTGCTCGCAGATCGACCTTTTCCCGACCGTGTGCGACCTTCTTGGAGTGAGGAAGCCGGATTGGCTTGAGGGAAGGTCAATGCTGCCGTTGCTTGACGGCAGCGCGGATGAGATAAACGAATTCGTGTATTCGGAGGTCACATTCCACGCAACGTATGAACCGATGCGCTGCGTGAGGAGCAAAGGGTATAAGCTCATACGCTTTTTTGACGGCGGCGAGCTGAAAAAAGCTCCGAATATCGACGAAAGCGCGGCAAAGGACGCATATTTCAGCACACCGCTTTCGCATATGCCGAAGCCGCGCGAAATGTTTTTTGATCTCACAGCCGACCCCGGCGAGAGGGTGAACCTGCTTGAGGGAGGAAGACTTGAGAATTCCGGGACGTACCGTGCCGAGTACGCACGGCATGCGGCGGCACTGGAGGGCTGGATGAGGCGCACGAACGATCCTATGCTGCGTGGGGAGAATATGTATACTCTCGGCAAGGGGAAGATAACCAATCCGACCGACGGATTGGCGCCGGATCACGAGACCGCATATGTGATCGGCGAAGAAGGAGACGAAAAAGACCGAAAGGCAGCTTATCCGCAGCCCTGAGCCGGAAAGCGCCGGCCGCGCCCGCCGCATGGGACGGAATGCCTTAACATAAATTTTCTTTCTCCCCTATTGTGTTTGCGCGGAGTTTGTTATATAATATAGTAAAAGATGTACTTTTTACGAAAGGCAACGGAGGTCAAATGGAGAGATCCGACCGCACACATATCAGAAATTTTTCAATAATAGCACATATAGACCACGGCAAAAGCACGCTTGCCGACCGCCTGCTTGAGGCGACCGGAACCGTAGCAAAACGTGATATGGAGGATCAGGTCCTTGACAATATGGACCTTGAACGCGAGCGCGGCATAACCATAAAGGCGCGCGCCGTGCGGCTTGACTACAAGGCTCCCGACGGCGGCGTGTATGAGCTGAATCTCATTGACACGCCCGGTCACGTGGACTTCAATTATGAAGTTTCGCGTTCGCTCAACGCCTGCGAGGGCGCGCTGCTCGTCGTCGATGCCACACAGGGCATAGAGGCGCAAACGCTGGCAAATGCCTACCTTGCCGTAGATGCGGGACTTGAGATAGTCCCCGTGATAAATAAGATCGACCTTCCTTCCGCCGATCCGGATGCCTGCCGCCATGAGATAGAGGAGGTCATCGGCATACCCGCCGAGGGCTGCCCCGCTATTTCGGCTAAGATGGGACTGAATATAGATCAGGTGCTTGAGGCTGTCGTGCGTGACATTCCCGCGCCCGACGGCGACCCGGATGCGCCGCTCAAATGCCTTATTTTCGATTCGTATTACGACAGCTATCTCGGCGTTGTGGTCTACGTCCGCGTAAAGGACGGCACACTCCGCGCCGGCGACCGGATACTTCTCATGAACACAAAAACGACCTTCGATGTTGTTGAGGTCGGTACCATGGAGCCATTCGGGCTCCAGAAGCGCGAACTTCTTTCCGCGGGAGACGTCGGATATATCACCGCGTCGATAAAGAGCGTGGGAGACACGCAGGTCGGCGATACCGTAACGCTTGCGTCCCGCCCTGCCGATTCACCGCTGCCGGGCTTCAAGGCGGTGCAGCCGATGGTCTATGCCGGTATTTACCCCGAGGACGGCGCGCGCTACGGCGACCTGCGCGATGCGCTTGAAAAGCTGCGTCTTAATGACGCTGCGCTTTCGTTTGAACCCGAAACGTCCATTGCCCTCGGCTTCGGCTTCCGCTGCGGATTCCTCGGGCTTCTGCATATGGAGATAATCGAGGAGCGGCTTGAACGCGAGTTCAATCTCGACCTCATCACCACCGCGCCGAGCGTTATCTACGAGGTAAAGCTCAAAAAGGGCAGCACCGTGCGCATCGACAACCCCGCAAGCTATCCGCAGCCGGATGAGATCGAGGTCGCGCGCGAGCCGATAGTCAAGGCAAGCATCATCACACCCGTTGAGTATGTCGGCGGACTTATGGACCTTTGCCAGGACCGCCGCGGTGTTTTTATCGACATGAAATATCTTGACGATATACGCGCCGAGCTTCATTACGAACTGCCGCTCAACGAGATCATATACGACTTTTTTGACGCGCTCAAAAGCCGCTCGCGCGGCTACGCGTCGCTTGACTACGAATTTCTTGAATACCGCGACTCAAAGCTCTGCAAGCTTGATTTCCTGCTGAACGGCGAAAAGGTGGACGCGCTTTCATTTATCGTTCACGAGGAAAAAGCATATGCGCGTGCCCGCAAGATCGCCGAGCGGCTCAAGGATAACATCCCGCGCCAGCTCTTTGAAATACCGATACAGGCGGCTATCGGCTCGCGCATAATCGCGCGCGAGACCGTAAAGGCTATGCGCAAGGACGTGCTTGCCAAATGCTACGGCGGCGACATCACGCGTAAGAAAAAACTGCTTGAAAAGCAGAAGGAAGGCAAAAAGAAAATGCGTCGGCTCGGCTCGGTGCAGATATCGCCCGAGTCGTTCATGGCGGTGCTCAAGCTTGGCGACGATACGAAATAATTTCCGAGGAAAGGAAAAACACGATGGCAATATCAGATATTTTCGGCAAAAAGGAAAAGAAACCGCTGGGGCTTTATATCCACATTCCGTTTTGCCGCAGCAAATGCGAATACTGCGATTTTTGCTCATTTGTTCCCAACAACGACGCGGTCGTTGAGCATTACACCGATGCTCTCCTGCTTCAGATGGAGGACTGGCGCGACAAGTGCCGCCCCTACGAGATAGACACTGTATATATCGGCGGCGGCACGCCCACATATCTTGATCTTCCGCACCTTCAGCGCATCATCGAGGGCGTGTGGCGTAACTTCAAGGTAAAAAAGAGCGCCGAAATATCAATGGAATCCAACCCTGCCACGGTCGATGCCGAGACGCTTCACCGCATACGCAGGCTCGGTGTGAACCGTCTCAGCATAGGAATGCAGAGCGCGGTCCCGGGCGAGCTGAAGGCTCTGGGACGGGCGCACAGCGTCACCGATGCCGAGCGTGCGTTCAATGACGCGCGCCGCGCGGGCTTTGAAAACATAAACATCGACCTCATGTACGGCATTCCCGAACAGACTGTCGATTCCTTCATGCAGTCGCTCTCCTTTGCTTCGTCCCGCGCGCCGGAACACATTTCCCTCTACGCGCTTAAAATAGAAGATGGAACGCCCTTTGCCCGCCGCCGCGAAACGCTTCCGCTGCCGGGCGAGGATGCCGAGTACGAAATGTATATGCGCGCGGTGGATTATCTTGACGCGCGCGGCTACAAGAGATATGAGATATCCAATTTTGCAAAGCCGGGCTTTGAATCGCGCCACAATCTCAAGTACTGGCACTGCGATGAATATCTCGGGCTCGGCGCAAGCGCGCACTCCTATTTCGGGCGCGAGCGGTTTTCCGCCACGCGCGTGGTGCGCGATTACATCGACGGGCTTGAGATAATCGGCTCCGACATCAACATTATCGCAAGCTGCGACAAGATACGCTCCCGCGAGAGCATGGATGAATACGTCATGCTCGGAATGCGGCTTGAGGAGGGCGTAAACATCCGTACATTTGACGCGCGCTTCGGCGTTTCCTTCAGAGAGAAGTACGGTGTATTGCTTGACGAATACATAAAGGACGGCTTTGTTGAATGCGACGGTGAAAATTACCGTTTCACCTCAAACGGAATGTTCGTGTCAAACTACATTCTTTCGAGCGTGCTTGACCTTGGCGTGAGCGGCAAGTGAGCGCAGGCGGAAAATTTATTTTTTTCACTATCTTTCCATTGACAAACGCCCCTTTATGGGTTACAATATTATCAGAGAATGCGAGGTAACGACATGGAAAATAAAAAGAACGCAAACGAAAACGAAGAGCTGTTTGAGGCTGAGACCGTCACTCTGCTCGACGAAGACAATAACGAAATAGAATTTGAAGTCATAGGCGGCTGCGTGGTAGACGGCGTGCAGTATTTTGCGCTGATCCCGGCGGGCTCTGCCGATGATGACGGCGGCTTTACCGAGTACATCATCCTCAAAAGCGTAAAGGATGACGCCGGTGAGGAAGAGCTTATCGAGATCGAAGACGATGCGGAGTTCGACCGTGTTGCCGCGACATTTGACGAAGCCTTCGACGCCGAAATCGACTACGACGCCGAATAAGCGCGTAAAAAAACAGAAATTCTTCCTGCTTAGTTCGTGATAACCGTCTAAACGGAACCGACACTACTTTCAAGGGATCTGAAATATGGATTCGAGGGTGGTTTGCAGACCTCCCCCGGCGCGACCGCAATTGACTTGTCTTGCCTCGCGCCGGGGATGCTGGGAGCAGTAAAGCCCGAGATAAGATCCCACCTTGCTCGGCAGGGTTTCCAATCGGCGGTTACACGGCTCGGCGGGTTTTTTAAGCTCGGGTGGCGTTTTTTGAACTCGGGTGGCGTTTCATCGGATTTTGGACTTCATACCCAGAGAATAGGCGGGGAATAAAATTATATAGATGCTTCGGTACGGTTGCCCCGCCGCGTTTAGCCGCGCCGCAACGCGGCTAAACCCAAGAACAGCAAAAGCAGATCCGTATCGCATGCCGCCGGATAGTTGCATCAGAATATGGAGTCCTTGCTTTCAAGCCCCGGGCATATGCGTGGAAAAGCAGCCTGTAAAATATGTACTGTACTGCATCCCCGCCTCCGGATATCCACTTTTCAAATGTTACTGAATAATGACTGAAAAATTATTGCCGATAAAAAGGCAATTTTTTTGTTTTTGACAATTGACAAGAACAAAAAAGTGTGTTAAAATACTATACAGTATTATCCGATAGTGTCGGGCGGCTGAAAAAAGCAAAAAAACGCCGGATATCGGCTTAAAAAGCCGAAAAAACGCGCCGCGCAGCATGTCCCGTGCCCGATCGGAATAAAAAACAAATGTAAATTTTTTTCGGAGGTGTGAAATGTCACATTTGAAGAACAAAATGACGCGCATCGCTGCAGTGTTGCTTGCAATACTGATGGTGCTGACTGTTGCGCCGATCATCGCCTTCCCCGCTTCTGCGGCAGAGGCTGCGACGCCGTATCGCATTGTCCATCTGGACTGCGGGCGTAAGTATTTCAGTGTTGAGAATATCAAAAAGCTGATCGATACAATGGCGCAGTATGGTTATAATCAGCTCCAGCTTGCGTTCGGCAACGGTGGATGCAGATTCCTGCTGGACGATATGAGTCTGTCTTTTGGCAGCGTCACAATGTCGAGCGATTCTGTAAAGACTAATATTACTAATGGTAATAATAGTTTCAATGGCGATACAAGGTCTCTTACACAGGATGACATGGACGCGATCATAGTCTATGCCAATGGTAAAAATATTGAGGTCGTTCCGATGCTCAATATGCCGGGACACGCGACGGCAATTGTGTATGACACTGACTATGCAAGCGGTGGAAATCTCAATGTAAATAATGAAACTGCCAGAAATTATGGCTGTGCACTTCTGAAGAAGTATGTGGATTACTTTAAAGGTAAGGGCTGCAAGTTCTTCCACTTTGGCTCGGATGAGTCGGGCTATACCGGAGACAATATGACAAAATTCCTTACTGGTTGTGCAAAGGTTATCACTGACGCTGGAATGACTCCTCGTGCGTTTAATGACGCCACGAATGTTGCAACGATGCCGACAAGTGTACAGATCACATACTGGCATCAGGAGAGTGGAAGCAAGACTGCTTCCGCATTAGCAAATGACGGATATCAGATGATCAATACTCACGGTCGTTGGTATTATGTTATCAAACCCGCACAGAACAGCGAGATAGGCTCTAAGTATTGGCAGGGAACTGTGAACAGTTCTGCTGTTTCTGTTGAGCTTCCTGTTATGAAAGCTGAGAAGATGGACAAGAAGTGGGTCGGAATAAATGAGTACTTTGACGGAAATCCGGGTTACGGAAGCACAATATCTGATAGCAAGGGCTCTATGTTTTGCATCTGGTGCGACGCATCACAGGACAGCTACCTGACTGACAGCGATGTTATCAGCGAAAATGTGAATTACGGCGCACTCTATCAGATCGAAAAGCTCGCTGAGCATTACTGGCCGAACGATATCAAGACGAAGCCGCAGATTACGCTTGATAACGATTCTGGTGTTCCTGCTTCTGTAGTCAATGGGACAAAGTTCACTCTCAAGGCTGACAGAAGTGTTACATGGAGTGTTGAACCCGAAACCGGAGTTATACTCATATCTTCCAACAGCGTGTTTGGAACGAGCGTGTCTCTTGAAGCTGTTGGTGTAGGTACAGCTACTGTAACGGCTACTGATGAGAACAAATTAACTGCTTCTTATACTATCGAGGTTACTGCTGATACGACCGAAGCGACCACGAAGAATGTTGAGCTTAAAGTCGGCGAAAGTAAGACTTTTGATGTTGCTTCTGATATTGTGGCAGGCGATAAAGCTACTGAAAATGAGTATATAGCGACTGCGAGTGTTACGGAGGGAGTAGCTCAGGCGGCTGGGTATAAGGCGGTCAATGAAATTACTTCCGGTAAGAAGTATTTAATCCTAAACAAAAGATTAAATAATCTACTTACGTCTACCTATAATACTGATAGCGGATGGACTGGTCTTCAATTAGCCGGAACTCCGAGTGCTACTAGTACTGATTGGTGGGAAATCACGCAGACTAACAGTGGATATATAGTTGCATATAATGGTGATACTTCAAAGTACTTGACACTTGGCGATAATACTTCTTTCACTGGAACAACACCATATAATTTGACCTTTACATATAATAGCGATGATGAATATTGGAATATTTCGTATAATGGCTATTATCTAAATAACCTTGGTGGCAGCACGATTGCTGGCGGTTGGAGAGATACTACGGGACAATATGATGAGCCTACCGATGCTGGCAGTAAATGGACACTCTACGAAATCACTGAAGCTTCCTCCGGCAACAGCACTCTTACCATCACCGGAACAGGCGAAGGCGACACCTCTGTCACGGTCGGAAATGTGACCTATAATATCAAGGTTACTGCGCCCACGTTCACTGAGTCCAAAGCGCTTACCTATGGCACTTCTTTCAGTCTCCCGAGCGGCGCGGAAGCCCAAATTACTTCCGGCGAGAACTGCGTAACTCTGACTGAAAATAATACAAAGATCACCGCCGGTCAGACAGATGGAAACGCAACGGTTGAGGCTGTTGTAAAGAATGCCGGTGGCAAGGTAACTGCAAGATATACATATAACATCACGGTAAGTAGCATAGACTTTGATGCGATCGCCCCCTTGCCTGTTCAGCTCTGGATAACCAACACGTGGGTTGGCGCAGATTCAGCACCGACGTCACTCCAGACCGTTAATGTGGCTGCGAAGTCCGCATACAAAGAAGAAGGGGTGTTACTGAGTAAGTTTGTACCAGCTTCCGGTTATAAGAAAGATGGTAGCAATACAGTTCGTGTTACATATTGGAAAGGCGTTGCATTACATAATGGAATAAAACCTGTTCAGCAGGGTACAGACTATTCGAACAGTGGAGATACCTTTTTACGAATCCGCTATTGGAATGGGGCGTGGCAGTATCTGAACGGAATTACATGGACTTCCATTGTTACAGATGATACTATAGTTGCGTACTACTTACAGTTGAATAATGTCTCCAATGAAATCACAACTGGTACTCAGCATTACGGAAACCCGCCGACGGCTCACCCCGGAAATACCAGTGGAAATGGCTATAACATGACTGCTTTCGCGGTCGTATACCCTGATGGTACATTAAGTCGTACTGAACAGGAAATGTATGAGACCGGTATGATTCGTGGCTTCTGGGGAGGCACAACTACTAATATCGGAACTATATATGCTGAAAATAACAGTATATATAAGATTTCGAAGATTACCTTGACTTGGGGCAAGAATAAATTAGGCACAAGTGGCGATAACTGGTATGTCGGAAACAAAACTGGGACTTACGGTACCGATTGGGGCGTTGAGTGGGAAAAAGAGACTAACTCTGCTGGTCATGATTGGTATAAGGAGACCACATATTGGAAAGCTGGCGATAGCGAAATTCCAATGATTGATGGTGAAACACTCGGACTTAACTTGACTCCTGAGAAGAACGCCGCACTCATCCTTATCTACCTCGAAGTTGTCCAGACCGAAGACACACTGAGTGTTATCTACTGGGATGACAATGCTGACGCACAGATCACGACGAATCCGATGCCGATTCCGATCGTTGTTGACAATGGTATTACGTTCCTGAAAATTAAGCAGAGCAGTACGGTTCATGTTGGCGAGTTCACGCTCGATGATAACGCTTACATTGTCAACTCGTCCGGGGCAAATCAGGGCTTCAACAAGGAAATAAGTACGGTTCCCGGAGTGACAGGCGTTTACCTCAGCGGTATGTATAAGTATTCGAAGGCTGAGATTTCTGAGGATGGCAAGACGCTTAAATTGCATTTTAATCTTAAGAATGCCGATAATCAAAAAACATATGTTGTTGACTTTGGACTTCCGCTTGTTATAAAAGCTTCTGACTTTGAAATTACTGAACTTCATGCCATTTCCTCTGTGTCGCTCGAAAAGGGCAGAATAACCACGGAGCAAACCGGTACGTTCGGAACAGCCATCATTGCGAATGACTGGTCGAAAGTCACATATAGGCTTAACAAAATTCTCACGGGCAAAGCAACTATCCCGTTGTATGTAACGTTCACTGACGGAGCAGTAAAGCTCTTCAACGCGCATATCATCCCCGCGTCTACTGTTTACTACGAGGACGGTTTCATAGAGTATACTGATGGCGCGTGGGATACTGAAGGTGAAGCTCCTGCTACCGACAGAACCCAGGGCACTCACGAGCTTGGAACGGCGGATGGAACAAACATAAGATACGGTTACGACAGTTCTTACGATAGCGATGCTACCTTCTCTGCCGGCTCGGCTCATGTTGTTACCGTAACCCCGGCTTCTCCTTACGCAACCGCGAAGTTCACCTTCACCGGTACGGGCTTTGATCTTGTGTCGGTGACCGACACAACGACAGGTGTTATCTTCGTGCAGGCTGTCAACCAAAAGACCGGTAAAAAGCACACATGGTTTGTTGATACCTTCTACGGTGTAAAGCAGGCTGAAACCAACAAGTACATCCACTACACCTGGACCAAGGGAACCGACAATATGTGGCACGTAAAGCGCGAGTATGTTGAAGAGCTTCCCTCTAATACTGAAGCCGGTGAGGAAATCAACGTGACCGCCACAAGCTATGAGATCTACGAGTACAACTGGGAGATCAATGATAAGGGTACGCTTTATCAGATCCCCGTAATGAGCAAAACTGTTGACTACGGTACGTATGACGTAACGGTCAAGGTCGTTTATTCCGGTGCGTTTGATCACAGTGGAGACGGCAGATACAAATTCTACATTGACGGTGTCCGCATTTACAACACCCTCGGCGAGACATACGCCGACTATAAAAAGGACGGCGAGAACAACCCCATGTTCAACGAGGTGCGCGACATTCTTATCGGTGGCAATGACTTTGGAGAAATTACTGCCGATACAACGATCACAAAGCCCGGCACCGTGTTTATAGACGGTCTTAACGAAACCGGAAGCGTTGATGATTTCAAAAAATACGGTCCCAATAACGAGGTCTATCTGAAGCCCGGTCAGGCGATCGCATTCAAGGTTACCGGCAATGCCAAGCTGTTTATAGGTGCCAAAGCTCCTGCGGGAGAAGTGACTATGGTCATCAACGGTGAGCCGGTAAAGATTTCGACCGCTACCGATATGTACTACCCGATAGAAGCAGTAAACGGAAAGGTCGTTATCGCTAATGATGTGAACAGCGCTGCTATCCTGTCGATCACTACCATCAAGGCGACCGGCGTAGAGGCGACATACTCTGTTGACAGCGAGGTCGTGGCATATGCAAGAGCGATGCTTCTTGAAATGATCCAGCCGCCCGTGTTCACGCCCGAGCTTATTGAAGCGAGCTGGACCACCGTAAAGCTGTTCCGCAGAAGCGTTCACACTCTGACCGTCCGCACATCTGCCGATGTTGACCACATCACCGTTGACGGTAAAGAGATCCCCGATTTCTACTACTCCGTGACCCTTGTCGGCTCCGGCTGGAACCGCAAGCTCGTAAAGTGCAAAATGTTTACCGTGACCTACGGTAACGATGCACGGCTCGGAGATTATGACATCGTGGCATTCAACGCGGAGGGCGTCGCAAGCGAGCCTCACAAGTCTACGCTGACCGGCAAGCCCGGTGTTGGAAAATTCAACTGATCGGGAGGTCATAAGACGATGAAAAAAACATACGTTAAGCCCATGATGGGCTTTGAAAGCTTTGAACTTTCGACAAACATCGCGCAAGGATGCACATTGATATCGGAGCACGAGCTTTTTGCGTGCAAAATTAAAATTGGTGATGATTATATTTTCATAATCAACTGTAATGCTCCTTATGCGGCATATGCCGATAACGAAGAGCCGTGTTATGATATACCTAATGATACCAGTGCGGTCTATACCTCATAACTGATCCCCCAAAGCCCTGCCCGAAAGGGCAGGGCTTTGCCCGTTTTTCGCATTTATTCGCACGGAGGACGACATGATCACAAAATATTACCGCTTTGCCGGGCGAACGCTGGCTGTCATTTCCGATTTTCCGTTTGAGGAGTCGGAGTACACCGTCGATTTCGCCGTTCCGGACGGCGAAAACGCCGCCGATGCCGATTTTACCGTCCGCGTGACCCGGACCGCTGAGCTTCCGGCGCCGCCCGATGGCGCGGCAGAGTCGGCGCGTTACACCGCGTGGCGTGACCCCGTTGACGGGAGCGAGATGTGCGTCCGCTATTATTGCAAAAATATAAACTGCCGGCGCGTTCCTTACTCTTTTGCCGTGCGCCGCGGCAGGCACACCGAGGTCGGCTTTGCGCGAGATGCGGAGATCGGCATCACCGCGCGCGTGATACTTGAGGCGGCGGGGCTGGTCGGCATACTGCTTGACGCCGGCTGCATAGTTCTGCATTCTTCATTTGTGCTGTCGGACGGTGCTGCGGTGATTTTCAGCGGCGCGAGCGGCGCGGGCAAAAGCACGCAGGCTGAGCAGTGGCGGCGCGCCTTCGGTGCCGAGGTCATAAACGGCGACCGGACGCTTATTTCGCTGCGCGACGGCGGCGCGGATGCCTGCGGGATAATCTGGTGCGGAACTTCCGGGATCTGCCGCAATGAGACCGCGCCGGTGCGCGTTATCGCCCTTGTTTCGCACGGAGAGACAAATTCGGTGCGCCCCGCATCGCCGATCGTTGCATTTACCGCTGTTCTCGGGCAGACGACTTACGATACCAAAAATCCGCGTGAGGTCGGTGCGGCGACAGCCGTTTGCGCCGATCTTGTCAGCCGCGTGCCGGTCGTGCGGTTTTCCTGCCTTCCCGATGAAAGCGCGGCGCAGTACCTGAGAAAATATCTTGACGAGGTTGATAAAAATGGAAAGTAATCTGGTCGAACCCCGCCTGTCAACATATCTGCACACAAAGGCGGCAATAAAGGGAGTTCCCGTGTCCGGGACGTTCGAGCTTACGCCGCGATGCAATCTTGCCTGCCGTATGTGCTATGTACGGATGAGCGCCGAGGACGAGCGCGCTGCCGGACGGGAGCTTACGGCGGACGAATGGCTCGCAATAGCCGAAGCCGCGCGTGACCGCGGAATGCTGTTTTTGCTTCTCACCGGCGGCGAGCCGCTGATCCGAGACGACTTCAAACCGCTGTTTTCGGAACTCAAAAAGATGGGTCTTATGATCTCGATAAACAGCAACGCGTCGCTTATCAATGACGAATGGCTTGCGTTTTTTGAAAAAGAACCGCCTTTCCGCTTCAATATTTCGCTTTACGGCGCAAAAAATGAGGCTTATGAGCGTCTTTGCGGCGCGCCGCACGGCTCGCAAGTGTGCGACAAGGTCAAAAATAACATTCGCGCGCTCAAAAATATGGGCGTGGGCGTCAAGCTCAATCTGTCGCTGACGCCGTACAACCGCAGCGAGCTTGCCGATATATGGAACATCTCAAACGAACTGGAGGTTCCGCTTCAGGCGGCAACGTATATGTTCCCGCCCATGCGCCGCGACGAATCCTGCATCGGCGGCGGCGACCGCTTTTCGCCGGAAGAGGAGGCAGAGTGCGGGCTGGAGTGGGACAGGCTTCGGTTTGACAGCGAAAAATTCCGCATCCGCGCCGAGGCCATGGTGCGCGGCTGCCACCTGCCCGCCGACGGTGAATGCGAGGGTTCGCCCGACCTCGGCGTAAAGTGCCGCGCGGGGCGCAGCACGTTCTGGATCAACTGGCGCGGCGAGATGACGCCTTGCGGAATGATGAACGCGCCCGCCGTGTCGGTCCCGGAGGTCGGGTTTGACGCGGCGTGGGAATACACAAAGGCAGAAACGGCAAAAATCAGGCTTCCTGCCGAGTGTTTGACCTGCAGTATGCGCAACGCCTGCCACGTATGCGCTGCCGCGTGTATGTGCGAAACGGGGCGGTTTGACGGCAAGCCCGAGCATATCTGCCGCTCAACTGCCAAATCGGTGGAGCTTGCTGCGCGCGAGCTTGACCGTATCGGAAAATAAAATCATATCGCAGCCTGTATCCGGATGCGCCGGTGTCGCGCGCGGTCCGGTGCGAGGGCAGGAGAATTTAAAGGCTGCTTGTGCCGTCATCGGGCGGCGGAACGGAGGATAAAATGGAAATCAAAAGAAACATGGTGAAAAGAAAAGTCGTGGACGAGGTGATTCTTGTTCCGATCGACAACACATCTCTGGCTGTCAAGGGGCTTATCACGCTTAATGAAAGCGCCGAGCTGCTCTGGGACGCGCTTCCCGGTGCGCAGAACGAGGGCGAGCTTGTCGATGCGCTTTGCGCCGAGTACGATGTTGTGCCCGAGGAAGCAGTGAATGACGTTGCCGAGTTCCTTGATTCGCTCAGAAAGTTCGGGATAATCTGATTTTTCGAGGAGAATACACTGTTAAATGGGGGTGTTAAAAAACTCAATTTGAGTTTTTTAACACCCCCCTCGGGTATTTTGATCAGAGATTTTGCAAAAGATTCTTTCTTGCCTGCGCGGGCGTGATGCCGCGGTGATATTTATAATATTTGGCAAGCTGATTTTCACTCGTGAAGTCTGCCATTGCGGAAATGTCAGACTCTGTGTAGCGCATATCGGCGAGCAGGGAATCAATAAAATCCAGCCTTTTGTCGCTTATGAAGGATTTAAGACTCATGCCGTATTCGTGCGAAAAAAGCCGCGAAAGGTGCTCGGCACTGTAACCGAAGCGATGGGCGATATCCGACACCGTGAGCGCGCGCGCACGGTTGCGGACTATCCATGCGCGCACGGAATCGACAACGGTCGTTCCGGAAAAAATCTGATTTTCGCACTGCATCCGGATGTCGCAAAAAAGTACCTGAACGAGATTCGACAGAACGCCGCGCGGTATCTCCGGCATCGAATTGTAATGCTCCATCAGCTCAAAAAGCATGCGCGGGCGCGTCAGGTCGGTGAGCTTTGCGTGTTTGGGCATATCGGACGGCACGTCTCCGTCGAAAAGTACATAATAAAATTCCACAGCTCCCGGGGAGGGATGATAGCCTCCCGAGGGGGCATTTTGCTGCAAAAACAGGAATTCACCCTCTTTTACGTCATATTTACGGTCGTTTTCATATATATGAAGCGTTCCGCTGTATGCAATTATGAGGTCGCTGCGCGAGCGCGACTGGCGGCGGCGATGCTGCCATCCGGGGTTTGAGTGCGTGACTCTGCCGGACAGATAATAACCGTTTTCGGCGTAGTCCTTCATTTCGGGCTTGCCTCCTTGGGTATGTTTTTTATTATATTTTAGCATATTATCCGCGTCGGCGCAAGTGGCATTGCGTGTTTTATATCATGTTTTTGCATTTTTTTATCTGATTTTTTCATTGACAGCTCACAGGGCAGATGATACAATAAAATCATGAAAAAAATGTTTGTTTTTGCGGCGGTGCTGCTTCTTGCGGCATTGGCTGTTATTGCGTGCGCTCCCGCCTCTCCGGCAGATGATTCGTTGCTTGAGATCGCGCGGGGAGGAGCGAGCGATTGGCGGATTATCATTCCCCGCAGCGCATCGCGCGCCGAAACGGAGGCGGCGGAGCTTTTGCGTGATGCAATTGCGGCGGCAGGCGGCGTGAGCCTTGAGATATCCGACGATTATACAAACGAAAAACGCGGGATACTTCCCGGCGAGCATGAGATACTTGTGGGCGAGACATCGCGCGAGGAAAGTCTTGCCGTAAGCCGTATGCTGCGTACCGGCGACAGCGAGATCGTGGTGTCGGGCGGCAAGCTTGTCGTTCTCGGAGGCAGCGGAGAGCTGACTCTTGCGGCGGCGCGCGAGCTTGCGGCGGCGATCTCTGCCGATGCCGGTGGGGCTGTAACGATCAAAAGATCCCATTGCAGGCACACGGATGGCAGCTATGATGTGCCGGAAGTTACGCTTGACGGCGTTGATCTGCGCGAGTTCTGCCTGATTTACCCCTCGGGAAATGCCGACATACGCATGATAGCCGATGAGCTTCGCGCGTATTTTGCCGAGAGTGCCGGGCTGCGCCTGTCATGCATGGCGGACGGCAAGGTTGCGTCGGGAAGGCGCATTATTCTGGCGGTCGGCGGCAGGTCCGGAGAGACGGCAATCACCGCCGACGGCGAAGATATCCGCATCACCGGCGGGGACGTGTACGATCTCAGATATGCGGCAGCCCGTCTTTGCGATGTGGATTTTGCCCACGAGCCGGGCAGCGGCGCGCCGATACACGCAAGGATCGCCGGCAGTGTGATACGCGATGAAACTCCGCGGCTGTCTGTCATGAGCTTCAATATTCTTTGCAATCTCAGGGACGATCCATCGCGCGCCGACAAGGTAGTCGGGATCGTGCGCAGCTATATGCCCGACAGCGTGGGCTTTCAGGAGGTCACCGAGGAATGGCTGAATATTCTTGTGCGCGGGCTTGGCGACAGCTACGATTGGGTGGGCGAGATCAACGATGAGAACGGTCAGCGGTGGCGCAACGCGATATTCTACCGCCGCGACAGACTGACCCTTGTTTCGACCGAAACACGCTGGCTTTCCGCCACGCCTTCAAAAAAGTCTAAGGTCGAGGCGTCCTCGCAGTACCGCGTGTACACACTGGCACATTTCCGCTGCGTTGACGGCGGCAGGGAATGGATCCACATAAACACACACCTTTCATACGAAGACGGGGCGCGTTCGCCGCAGATCAAGGTGCTGCTGTCGGCAATAGCACGGCAGGAGCTGCCCACTGCCGTGACGGGGGACTTCAACTTTGCGCCGGGTACACCGTATTATTCGGATATGACAGCTGGCGGTGTGAACGATTCAAAGTATCTTACCTCCGACCGCGACGATAAAAACACCTGTGCGGTCAACATAATCGACTACTGCTACGTGAGCCGGGGCGACTTCAATGTCCGCCGTTACCGTGTTGAGGACAGTGTGATAGCTTCCGATCACCGCGCAGTTTACGTTGAATTCTCATTTATGCACAACAAATAAAAAGGGGGAAAACAAATGAAAAACAAGAAGATCCTGTCGGCGATTCTCGCACTTGCGCTGATAATGTCGACGCTCTGTGTACTTGCCGCCTGTCGCAAGGATGGGGACAGCAAGGACACCACAGCCGCCACCGATCCGGTAACGACCGCCGAAGACACATCGCATCTTTATGACGAAAACGGACTTTTGCGCGACAGCCTTCCCGAAGGGCTGAATTTCAATTCCGACGTGCGGGTGCTCGGTTGGGAGACATCGCGCAATGAGTTTTTCGTTGAAGAGCTTTCCGAGGACCGTGTAAACGATTCGGTTTACATACGCAACAAAAATGTTGAATCGCGCCTCGGCGTCAGACTCAAGTTCAATCTGATAAAGGGTGACAATCCGAACAAGGACTTTTTTGTGACGCAGGCAGAGGCTACTGTCGGCTCCGGCGCGTGCGAGTATGATATTATCGGCTGTTACAGTATGTGCTCGGGCATTATGGCGCAGCGCGGACTGCTTGCTGACCTCTACACGGTCGATCATATCGACATGAATAAACCCTGGTGGCCCGAGTCGATCACACGGTCGTCCGAGATAAACGGAAAGCTTTATTTTGCCACGGGCGACATTTCAAACGAGTTCCTGTACAACCTGTATTTTATGGTGGTCAACCTCGGCAGACTCAACGAGCTGGGGCTGAAGGACCCCCGCGTGCTTGCGGAGGAGAACCGTTGGACGCTCGATGCCATGATGGAGATGTGCCGTCCGGCGTATGAGGACCTCAACAGCTCGCAGAAAGCCGATTTCGGCGACAGATTCGGACTTGTCATATTCACGCAGGTGCATATCGATTCCTTCCTTGCCGCATCCGGTGTGCAGATGACAAAATGGGACAACAACGGAAATATCGTTCTCAATGATGATTTTACCGGCGAGCGGATGGTGAATATCGTCGAAAAGCTCGGAAGCTGGATAAACGGAAATAATGAGGTGTCCTACGACCCCGACAAGGGCTATAATTCGATAAAATCCGGCAACGCTCTGTTCGGCACCTGTGCGGGATCGACCGTAATGGGCTTCCGCGATATCGACTGGGTGTACGGCATCCTGCCGTTCCCGATGATCGACAGCGATTCTGACGGATACCATACCAACGTGGGATTTGCGTATACAAACTTCTCGGTGCCGCAGAACGCGCCCGAAAAGGCAATGTCGGGCGCGGTCATTGAGGCGTTGGCGTCCGAAAGCTACCGCCGCACCTCTCCGACACTGTTTGAGGTCGTGTTCAAGAGCGTGTATTCAAACGACCCGCTCGATGCGCGTATGTATGACATAATCAAGTCGAATGTTTACGTTGACATGGCGCGTCTTTACAGCGGAAACTTCACCTGGGCAAACAGCGCGGTGGCACTCTTCCGCAACAGCGTCATAAACGGCGAGAAGTCGTGGGTGGTCAAGGTAAAGGCGAACGAGGAATACATAAACGGCGTATTCGCGGAGATCTCCGAAGCATTCAAATAAAAAAGAAGTGAAATAAAGCCGGGGGTTGTAAAAAACTCATTTTGAGTTTTTTACAACCCCCGGCACCATTTGTCCCGCAGCTGCCGGAATGCCGGTCGGCTGCTTTTTTGTTGCGCGGCGGGAGCTCAGGATTTTTCCTTTTCGCGTTTATCCTTTTTTATAAGCTTTGAAATAATGGATATAAGGTCGACGATTACGCCGATGCCGAACAAACCGGCAGTAAACAGATACAAAATGCCCATTCCGTATTTTTTACGGTAAAACTTGTGAGCACCCAAACCGCCGAGAAACAGGCAAAGCAGCAATTCTGTCACATTGGCGGAATCTAAGTAGGCATCATATGCGGCATCGACCTCTTCACATTGTCTCCGGTACTCGTCTTCTACCTTTTTTATTTCTTCGTCATTCAGCTCGCGCATCTCATACTGAGGAAGCGAAATAACATTGCATGATCCGTCCGAAATGATATTCAGTACCAGCATGCTGTTGGGGTAGAAGGTCTCGGTGATCTCGCCGTCAACTGCCTTCATCTCGTTGTTTATTGCCATGGTGGCGTTGGCGCGACCGATAAAACTTCCGTCATTGGTATATAAATTGAATTTGTTAAGTCCGCGCTGAAATCCTGATATGCTTGAAAAGCTGATATGGTGCAGTCCTTCGCTGATGTAATCGACCCTTCCGTCCTGAAGTTGAATCTGAGTTCCGCCGTCAATACGGATGTATCCGCCGGCTGTCTTTTTTCCGGCAAACACAGAAAGAATATAGGGCATGGTGGTTTCTCCTTTTATATTTTTTGTGGGCGTTAAGTTATTTAAGCGGCGCTCACTTTGTTTTGGTAGACGTTAAGCCGTCGATTTTGACATAATCTTTGCCTTGCTCAAAGCTGTTTTCGCTGTTGATGATGCATTTATCGTTGTCCATTTCAAAAACGATCTTTCCGTTTTCGATTTTATAAGTACCTTTGCTTGATATGGTCACTGTGTTAATATTGATGCCATCGACTTCAAGCGTTTCGCAGGTACAAACCACTTTGCCGCCGGACTTGAATTCAACGGTAGCGCCGAGAAACTCGCTTGTGTACTTTCCCGAAATTCCGCCTCCGCAGCTTGTCGCCAGCATTGCCACCCCGGACAAAATAACAGCAAGGGTCAGTAAGAGTGCTATTTTTTTCATGTTCAATTCTCCTCTAAAGTTTTAACTTTTGCACCTATATGGGTGCAAAATTATTATATCACGTATGTATACTAATGTCAATACCTTTTTTATAAAAGAGAAAAGAAAAAAAGTCTGAAAACAAAATGAACGCATATTTGCGAGCATGATGTTTTCAAACCGTATTTGTGCCTGCCGAATATCATGATCGAAAATTTCTTTGCGGGTAAAGAAAAACGGTACAAATGCAAAGGAAGGAACGGTCGTAACAGTGAACAAAGAAACAGAAACAAGGATCGGCAATAATATCAGGACCCTGCGTGAGAATATGGATATGACTCAGGAGATGCTTGCAACGCAGCTGCAGCTGCACGGCTGCGATATAACGCGGAGCGCGGTCGCAAAGATCGAAGTGGGGCAGCGGCATTTGTACCCCGATGAGATCATTCTGATAAAAAAGATCCTGAATGCGACATACGAAGATATTTTCGAGCTTTGATGAAATGTCCGGCGGCTGTCTGTGCGGCATTTCAGAATAACAATGGGTGTTAAAAAACTCAAACCGAGTTTTTTAACACCCATTGCTTCTCAAATTCCGTACTTAAGCTTTATGCGTTCCATTTTTCTGCCGTAGGGTATGGCAAGGAAGTAAAGAAAGATCATATTTGACACGGCATAAAGGGCTGTGTGCGGCAGTGCGGTGACGCACGCGCCGAGGTACAGTGCCGGCGAAAAGCCTTCGTTATACCACAGTACCGTCCACACGTCCATTATCAGCGAAAATATTACGCCGGATATCGCTCCGAATGCCAATGTGAGCCGGTGCGAACGGCAAAGCGCGGGGGAGGCTGCGCCGGCGGCAAGTCCGATCATTCCCCATGCGAGCATCTGAAACGGAGTCCACGGACCCATACCGAAGTAAATATCCGATACGATCGCCGACATCGCGCCCACAAGAAAGCCCGCCTCGCCGCCGAGGTACATTCCGCTGAGCACGGTAAGCGCGGTCACGGGCTTGAAAAACGGAATGAACCGTCCTGCCGACGACAGCGCGACCGTGACCGCAACTATCACAAGGCGGCGCGCGCCCGTTTTTTTGCGCTCAAAACCGCAGATAAACAGCACATTTGCCAGTACTGCCACCGTAAGCGACACGGCGGCATGATATTTCGGCGGTATCAGCCATGCTCCGGCAGCCACTGCCGCCGGTATCAGCAAAAAAGGAATCAGTATACCGAGCGTTCGCCTTGCGGCGGCGTTTTTTATTTCAAGCATTGCCGCCTCCGCCGCTGCCGGATGACGCATTCAGCCTGCAGAGCCGGGCGGCATCACTTACGGTCACGGCGCGGTCGAAATATCCGCGCGTCATGCGCGCCGTGGGAGTCGTGTAAAACGCATTGCCGTCAAAAAAGCGGCGCGGCTCGTCCTCCGACACCACCTCTCCGCGAAAGAACAGCGCACAGCGGTCGGCTACCTCTGCGGCAAATTCCGGGTCGTGCGTTACGATAACGACCGTTGTGCCTGTCCCGGTGAGCTGTCTCAGAGCCGCGGCAAAATCGGCGCGGGCGGCAGAGTCAAGTCCCTTGGTCGGCTCATCGAGCAAAACAAGACGCGGGCGCCGCGCCGTCACCTTTGCCAGTGCCAGAAGCTGACGCTGACCGCCCGAAAGATCGTACGGGTGGCGTTCCGGCGGAAGATCGAGCGGGAATGGCATATTGTCCGCGCCGATGCCGGCGTCTGCCAGCTCTTCGGCAACGCTGTCGCGCAAAAATACCGCTTCAACGTCCTGCGGCAGCATTGCAACGCCGCCGGAACACGCCTTTTTGCCGAAAAAGCGTATTTTGCCCGCATACGGACGGCGTATTCCCGCCGCGGCGGCAAGAGCGGTGGATTTTCCCGACCCGTTGCCGCCGAGGATGCAGTATATCGTTCCCTCCGGGACCCTGAAGGTCGTGCCGCGCAGAACATCGGCTCCGTTGCGTGAATAGCGGAAAAAAACATCGGAGAATTCAAGCGCGGCGGGACCATCTCCGCTTTTTTTATCTGTGCCCGTGTTATCGGGCAGTGCGCGGATGCCGTTTTTGCAGCTGCCGGCAATGAGGTCGCGTCCCTCGCGCACATCGAGCGGGCAGGGGAGCGCCTTGCCGAGCGCACGGTGAAGTCTTACCGCCGCCGGCATTGCGCCGAATACGGGGGATGCCTCGCCGACCCGCGCGGCAACGTCGCGCACAGCACCGAAGTCTGCGAGCCTGCCGCCGTCAAGCAGCACCATGCTGTCGGCAACGGGCAGGATGTCCTCAAGCCGGTGCTCCGCAATTATTACGGTGAGAGCCAGTTCGCGTCTCAGCCGCCCGAGCACCGAAATGAGATCCGAGGCGGCTATCGGGTCGAGCCGCGCCGTGGGCTCGTCAAGCAGCAGTATGTCCGGCTGCATCACCATGACCGATGCAAGCGCAAGAAGCTGGCGTTCGCCGCCCGAAAGCTCGTCTGTGCGGCGGTCGAACCAGCGTTCGATGCCGAAAAACGCCGCTGTTTCCGCAACGCGGCGGCGGATCGTATCCGGCGGAGTGCCGAGGTTTTCAAGCCCGAACGCCAGCTCGTGGTATACGCGGTCGGTCACGGTCTGCTCCTCGGGGCGCTGCGCAACGTAACCTATACGTGCCGCTGCATCGCGGTCTGAAAGCGCGTGGGAGGCTGCTCCGTCAAGAAATATCCCGCCGCTCGTATCGCCTCGCGGCGACAGCTCGCGCTTTATAAGCCGCAAAAGCGTTGATTTGCCGCTTCCTGTGGCTCCCGCGATCACCAAAAAGCCGCCGCGTCTGACCGAAAAGGATATATCTTTAAGAGCGGGCGTGCTGCCGCCCGCGTATCGGAAGCTCAGATTTTTGATTTCAAGCAGTTCCATTTTATCACCTCGACTGTATCGGCTGCAAGCGGAATGAGTATCAGCGCGGAATATGCCGCGTATGCCGTCAGCGCTGCCGCTGATGCGGGAATGGCGGAAAGCGACGGATAAAATCCGAAGTCAAGCGCGCCCGATGCGGCAGGTGCCGCCGTGAGCGCGGCAAGGGCAAGCATTGCGGCAAGCACCGGCACATCGGCGCGCCGGAAGCGGAAGGGAGAAAAATACGTTCGCCGTGCAACGCCGAAGCCGCGCGCCGTCATGCTGTCGGCGGTCGTGACTCCGTTCTCAAGTGCCCATGTGAGCATTATCGAAAACACACGCGCGCCGCCGCGGATGCGGTCGGGCAGACTGCCGTCTCCGTGTCCGCCCATGACGGCTTGCGCTTCGCGTACCTCGCGCGTGCGGCGCGAAAGAAGAGGAATGTATCTCAGCGTCATCGAAAGCATGAGCGCGGTTTTCGGCGACAGCCTGCCGAAGATGTAAAGCAGGCGGTCGGATGTCATTACCTCGGCAAATGTGCGCGAAATATTAAGCACTGCGGCGATCGCGGCGCCCGCCGAGGCGCCGTAAAGCAATGCTTCAAGCGTTACGGGCGTGTCATTCATAAAGAATAGCACTGTCTTGCCGTTGTGCGAAAAAAGCGCGTTTATGACCGCCGAGGCGATGACTATCGCCGCGCTCAACGCAGTCCCGCCGCGCCTTTTTGCAATTCTTACCGCAAGCGATGCTGAAAATGCAGCAGCCGCGATCACGGGATTGCGGCTGAACATGACGATCCCCGCTGCCGATGCAAAATAAATAAGCTGCAAAAAAGGATTGAAATCGGCAAATGCGTGCATTTTTTACCTCATTTTATGTCCGCGCCGAGGGCGCAGGTATAGATCCACTCAACGCGGTCGCCGTCGTGCAGCGTGTACGCGCCGCAGCCGACCGAAGGCTCTGTGCCGTTCACGCGGTATATCCAGCCCGAGAGCTCGCCAAAATCGAATTCGTAAAGATAATTTATCCCCGAAATATACACCATGCTGCCCGACCCGGAGTGATCGACCTGTATTCCGTACTGCCGTGCCGCGGCAATAAGAAGATCGTAAACGGTGTTGCCTTCATTGATCGGCAGCGATACGGTGTCAAGTATAACGCCGTCGGCGGGGATATCCTGCGAAGCGGTCTTGCCCGATACGGTGTCGCAGCGCACCGAAACTGTGACGGTTCCGGCGCTCGCGCGTGTATCGGAGGTGTCGGGCGAATAGTATCCTTCGGGCGTGCTGAACCTCGTCAGCGCGACAAAGAGGATGACCAATGCGGCGGCTGCCGCAATGAATATAATGCTTTTTCTGCTTTTTTTGTTCCACCCGCCGCGGATGCAGATAAAAATACATATTGCAAATGCCGCAAGCGCGATCGAAATACAGACTGCCGGCTTGACCGGGAACGTTTTTTCGGCTTCTGTCTGTGTGCTTGCGGAGGTCACGGCAGCGGCAGTGGTGACGGAAAATGAGTCCGCGGCAGAGGTATCGGTCGGCGGCGCGGACGTTTGCGGAGCATCTGTATCGTTATCAAAAATATACAGACTGCTCATGCCCGAGCGAAGGCGGCGCACCGAGATAAGCGAGAGAAGCGACTGAACGGTCGCCGTGGCGTTGAAGCCTCCGCCGTATGTGTGACAAAAGCCGCCGCCCGCGAGTCCGAAGGCGTTGATACCATCGATCAGGGTGACATTTTTAGCCGTGATGAAACGCGCATCGGCGGCGGGGTCGATGCCGAGAGCGGAAAGTGCTATGACTGCCTGAGCTGCCGATTCGGGATTTTCCGCTCCGTAGCTTTGGTAGGTCCCGCTTTCGCGGAGTTCGTGCGAAAGAATACCGAGCGCGGTATCTGTTGCTTCGCGCACGGTGCTGTCTGTCTTCGTGTACGGCGCAAGCGCCTGAAGCGCCATGGCAGTCACATCAACATTCGACCTGCCGCCCATAACAGCCCAGCCGCCGTCGGAAAGCCGGGCGGCAAGCAGTGCGCCGATAAGCTCATCGGTCGTGTGGACGGATGAGGGAACGCCGGCGCGCAAAAGATGAAGCCCGAAGATCAGGCTCATGATCCCCTGTGCGCCCGGCGTTTCATCGGCTGCGAGACACGCGGCGGCGTTTTTTTCACGCCCGCAGGCGGCAAGCGCCAGAGCACAGCGTTGGCGCGATACCGCTCCGCGTATTGCTCCGGCGTTCATTTTTGCCTCAAGCGCGTTGGCATATGCTGTATAGTCAAGGTCTTTGAAGTACTGCCGCAGAGCAATGACATACCATTCGGTCCCGTTCCCGGCGCCGTCGGTGAGCGTGCTGTCAAGCCATGACTGCGCACTGTCGGCTCCGTCATGGCTTATGAGAAATTCAAAAATTGCATCGATCTCGGCTGACAGCGGGTCTTCTTCGGCTGCAAAAGCCGGAACCGATGCAAAAAACACAAGTAACAGCGCAAAAAATGCGCACGTCGCCCGTTTTAAATTATTCGGCATCGTGTCTGCGGCGTGTTACGATTGCCGTTCCGAGCAGGGCAAGAGCCGCAGCACCGACTCCGGCAACGGTTATCGCGCCGTCGCCGGTCGCGGGCGAGGTTTTTGCAGATACGGTTACCGTGCAGACCGGAGGAACAAGCCGTGCAGTGTCGGAAACGGCGCTTACGATGTGATTGCCTTCGGCGTCAAAGGTCACGGTAACTTTGCCTTCGGCATCGGTTTTGAGTCCTGTGGCTGTGCCGTCAATGGTGATCGCGGCTCCCTCGACAGGCTTGGTAACGGGCTGCCAGTTGGCATCGTATCCTGCCGAGAGCAGCGTAAGGGTCACCTTGTCACCGGCGGCTGAGGAAACATCAAAATTATCAAAATAGCAATAAACGTCCGAAAAGCTTGCGGTGTCGGTGTAAACGAATGCGTACAGGCGGTCGCCGACCGTTACGGGGTCGGTAAGTCCCATTGCTGACTTGTCGTTTACGTAGTAGCCGTAGCTTCCGCCGTTTTCAACGCCCCAGAGCTTGGTAATGGCAAGTCCGTATGTGCCGGCGGCGGATGCATAACCGGCAGCCGCGCCGCCTTCATATGCCTCGTTGTGTGCGATCACGAGGGCGTCGTTTATCGTCAGAGCACCATCTCCATCGATGTCGGTAACGGTGATTGCTCTTTCTGTCAGCATAAGCGAGCCGTTGGATATGGTCACGTATACGGTGGTAGACTGAGCGGCGTATGCAGGCACTGCGGATGCCGCAAGCATCATTACGAGTGCGAGTGTGAGGATGATGGGGGTGAGTTTGTTCTTTTTCATGGTTTTTTCCTTTCTTTTATAAAACGCGCCTGATGGACCATGCGCGGTTTTACTGTTCTTCGGCGGGGCTGCCCGCAGTTTTTTCCGCTTTGCGGGCGGCATTGCGGTGGCGTTTGGAGCGTATGCGTTTTTCACGGTTGAGCCGCAGTCTGTCGTCTCCGCGCGGGGGCTTCAGCTCTGCCGCTTCAAGCGCACGCGGCCACGGACCGAGATATGCCTTTACGGCGCACACCTCGGCATCGCTGAAATCCGAGCGGCGCGGCAGACGTTCCTCGCCTGCGGCGGCGAGTTCGCGGCTTTTTTCACGGAGAATTGAAATGCAGCTCTCTTTTGTGTAGTCCATGACTGCCTCCTTTGAGCGGTAAACGGTAAAAAAAGACTGCCTGCCATTTTACGGCAAGCAGTTCGAGTGCAACTTCAAAAGACCCGGCTAAAGTGCGTTTTTTGCACTTTTTCCGAGCGGTCTTTCCGATGGGGGAAAGAAGCTGTAAACGACATTTTTCTTACCCAAAAATGATGCGTGGTTATTATCGGTGCGGCAGGTATTCCGACTTATGGGCACTTTGGCTCAATTACGGTAATGGTCGTTGCGACGGAATTTCACCGAACTTCCCCCTGATCCGGCATTTGCCGGAACCGCACTGTGTTTTCAACTTATATTATATCTTATTTTTTTCATCCGGTCAAGTGGAATACACAAAAAGTCGGCGCCAGAAAGTACTTTTTGTGCCTTCGGCCCCCGGCTTGCAATGGTTTTGCCTTATTCTTTGTCGGCGGCGCGGCGACCGGAGTGATTTTTTTATTTTTACGGTGTAAATTTTCCGACCCGCCTATTTACAACCCCGTGCCGATGTGATAAAATATATTTATCTGTAAGAAATTTTGCGCCCTGCGGCGCAAATCCGAAAGGAAAGGTACTTATCATGAGCTACGAAAAGAAATCCGACCTGAGAATAATGTCTCACAATATCTGGGGCAGTGACGTATACAACCGCGATCTGCATATGCGCGACATTTACTTCCGCTATGAGCCCGATGTGCTGGGGCTTCAGGAGATGACGCCCAAGGTGTATGCTTCCCGCCTCTGCGATCTGCTTAACGAAAAATACGAGCTTCTCAAGCCCGACACGCACGGACTTGTCGATAACACGCCCATATTCATCCGCCGTGGCGTTTTTGATGTTGTAAAGTGCGGCTGGCACATCTACGACGGTCTTAACAATCACCAGAGCAAGAACCTTGCATGGGCGATCCTCAAAAAGCTTGACGACGGTATGGAGATAGGCGTTATTTCCACTCACTACTGGTGGCAGGCGGGACCCGAGTCTGACCTTGCGCGCGTTTACGATGCCAAGCAGATGACGGCATACGCTCACTGGATGCAGGTGGAATACGGCGTTCCTGTGGTCGCAATGGGCGACCTCAACCTTCGCATCGGCGCACCTGCCTACAACGAGCTCATTTCCACCGGAGCTATGGATATGCGTATGGCGGCGGTCGAATACGCCAGCCGCTCCAACACACATCATCCTTACGGCACGCTCAATACCGAGACGGGCGAGTTTGAAAATGCTCCCGCGCCGCGCGGCTGCCACCTCAACGCCATAGACCATATGTTTGTTTACGGCAGAGAGCAGCTTGATGTGCGTGTATTTGACGTTATCACCGAGCAGGAGGCACTGGATGTTTCCGACCACTGCCCGATATTTGTTGACTGCAAGATCCTGCCGCGTCCCGAAAGACCCGTTGCACCGACATATGTGAAGAAAGAACAGGCGGTAAAGGCGTAATGTCCGAGCCGGAAAAGAACGATGGCAGACACCTGACGAGCGCAGAACGGCAAAAGCTTTACCGCGAGCGTGCCGAGCATCGCCGCCGCGCCGAGGCATCCGCCAAAGAAAAGAAACGCCGCCGCATCATCGTTCTTGCGGCTGCCGCCGGCGTGGCATTTGCGGCTCTGGCCGTGGGGCTCGTTCTGCTCATAAGCCGGGTCATTATCCCGGAGAGCAGATACAAAAACGCCGTAGATCTTTACGATGCGGGCGAATATGCTGCGGCAATGGATGCCTTTGACGCAATGGGCGACTACCGTGACAGCCGTGAGTATGTGAAGAAGTGCATTCTCGAGCAGGCGCGCGCGCTTGCCGGGCGCGACGATGTTATTACCGGCACATCGGCTGATATGCCGTGGTTCTCTTTTGACACCGACGACGATGAGAAAGGGATACTGAAATTCGATGCCGAGGTCTACCGCGGCGGCGGAGATATTGCGGTGCCCGATGTTTTTGACGGTGTGCTGGTGCGCGGAATTGCGGTGCGTGCGTTTTACAGGTGCGATTTTCTCACCTCGGTCTCGCTGCCGCCGTCTGTCCGAGTGATACGCGAGCGCGCATTTTACGAATGCCCCAAGCTTACTGCGGCAGAGCTTCCGGATGCGCTTACCGAAATAGGAGAATACGCCTTCGGTAAATGTACGGCGCTTACGGCAGTGCGCTTCGGCAGCGGTATACGCACGATAGCCCAGCGCGCTTTTGACGGCTGCTCCGCGCTCACATCGCTCTCGCTGCCCGAAGGACTTACGTTCATAGGCTACCGCGCCTTCGGCGCGTGTGCGGGACTTGACGCGGTGTCGCTGCCCGCATCGCTTGAAACGGTTGAAAATCAGGCGTTCATCGGGTGCGAATCGGTGAAAAAGCTTGAATATCCGGGCAGCCGGGCGAGCCTTGAGGCGGTTCTCGGCGAGGGTGGAAAGCCCCTGCTTTCAGCCGGAGAGATCATCACGGGAGAATAATGATATGGATATAACCGAAAGATTTTTAAAATATGTTTCCTATCCGACCATGTCGGATAAGTATTCGGATACCTGCCCGAGTACAGAAAAGCAGAAAGCGCTCGGCGCATATCTTGCGGACGAGCTGCGCGGGATAGGACTTTCCGATGTGCTTATGGATGAAAACGGATACGTCAGCGCAACGCTGCCCGCGACGCCGGGCTGCGAGGGCGCGCCGGTCATCGGGCTTATTGCGCACATGGATACCTCCGATGAGGCTCCCGATTCGCCGATAGTTCCGCGTATTGTCGAATATCGGGGCGGGGACATTCTTCTCAACGCCGCGCGGGGTATCGTTATGCGCGAGTCCGATTACCCGTCGCTGCGCAACTACCTCGGCTGTCATATTATCGTCACCGACGGGAACACCCTTCTCGGTGCGGACGACAAGGCGGGCGTGGCTGCGATAGTGAGCGCTGTCGAGAGACTGGCGGGTTCGGACGTTCCGCACGGCAAGGTCAGGATATGCTTTACGCCCGATGAGGAGATAGGCGCGGGAGCCGATCATTTTGATGTTCCGGCATTCGGCGCGGACTATGCCTATACCGTTGACGGCGGTGCGCTCGGAGAGCTTGAATACGAGTGCTTCAACGCGGCGTCGGCAAGCGTGGACTTCTGCGGTGTTGCCATTCATCCGGGTTCGGGCAAGGGACATATGAAAAATGCCGCGCTTATGGCGGCGGAGTTCGTGTCGCTGCTTCCCGCAGCCGAGGACCCCGCCCATACCGAGGGCTACGAGGGATTTTATCACCTGGATATGATAAAGGGCGAGGTCGAGCATGCGCGTGTCGAATATATCATCCGCGACCATGACGCGGCGAAATTTGACGAGAGAAAGCGCGTTTTTGCCGCTGCTGCCGAGTTCATCGACCGTAAATACGGCGCAGGCTCTGCCGTTTGCACGATAAAGGATTCCTACCGCAATATGCGCGAGGTGATAGAACAGCATATGTACACGGTAGACCGTGCCGTGGCTGCAATGCGCGCCGAGGACGTTGAGCCTGTGATATCCCCGATACGCGGCGGCACCGATGGCGCACGTCTCTCCTATATGGGACTGCCCTGTCCCAATCTCTGCACCGGCGGCGAGAATTTCCATTCACGCTTTGAATATCTGCCGGTCGAATCGCTCCGCAAGGTAGCGGATATTCTTGTCCGTATTATTTGTGACGCGGCGGGAGCGGGGAGGTAACGGCGCATGGAAGACAAGAAATACGAAACGGTATCCGGCGAATGCGGCGCGGGCGTCGTCTTTACATTTGACGGCAGTGTGCTGCGTGTCAGCGGAGAGGGCGTTATGGATAACTACACCGACCCTGCGCTGACGCCCTTTGCCGCACTGCGCGACAGTGTGCGCGAGCTTATTATCGAAGATGGCGTAAGGGCGATCGGCAATTGCGCGTTCGGCGGTTTTTCCGCTATCACGCACCTTCGCGTGCCGGGCAGTGCGGAGATAATAGGCTCCCGCGCCTTCGGCGAATGCCGTTCGCTTACCACCGTCACGCTCGGAGAGGGCGTGCGTGTGATAGGTCCCAAGGCGTTTGAAAAATGTCCGAAGCTGCGGTGGCTCGATCTGCCGTCAAGCCTGCGTGCGGTGGACTTCAAGGCGTTCATAAAGAGCGAGAACGTAAGTGAGATCAGATATGCCGGAACGGCAGTAGAATGGGCGCGTCGTGTGCGCGTGGGCAGATCGTCGCACGGCAACGCATCCGTCATCGGAGCGCATTTTTCCTTCCGTGACAACACGCGCCGCTATGACGCGATGACCGCGCATATCGGGGATATAATCCGCGCGGGCGGAGACGGTTCGATGTATGTCGTTACCCCCGATCTCACAGTCGAAGAATACGACGGCAAATCGGGCGACTGCACGCTTATTGTTTTCCCCGACGGCGAGACTATGATGATAGATGCCGGCGCGCCGCCGTGCTGGTTCCATGTTGTGGAGCTGCTTGCGGGCGCGGGGATCAGAAAGCTTGACTATTTTGCGTTGTCGCATCCGCACGGCGACCACTTCGGCGGGGCTTCAAAGGCGGCTGAATATCTGTTTTCGCAGGGCGGCGGGATAGGGACATATCTTTATTCCGGCTTTGAATACAAAACCGGTGAGCGCAAGCTGTCGCGTCTGCTTGAACGGCACGGCACGGTGATGCGGCGCGATCTTTGCGAGGGCGACGAGCTTGAGATAGGCGGAGTGACGATAAAGATATTCAATCCGAACAAAAAGGATCTTGATATACCGTCCGGCACCGAGCTGAACGACGGCGGTGTAAACAATATTTCGGTCGGTATGAAGTTTATATTCGGCAATGTAAGCTATCTGACAGCGGGCGACCTTTACGCTGTCCGCGAGCATGAGCTTGTGGCGCGGCTCGGCGACTTTTTGCGTTCGGACGCCGCAAAGACCAACCACCACGGCGTTTTCACCTCCAATACTCCCGAGTGGACCGAAGCTGTGGGCGCGCGCGTGCTTGTATCCGACAGTGACGACGCGCCGTGGACGGTGTTTGCCGAAAGGCTGGCGGCTGCTGGCACACCCAATTACATAGTCAGCGATTGCGGTCTTTGCGTCATGAGACTTACCGCCGACGGCGGTATTTCGGTCGAGACCGAATATTGAGGAGGCGGCGATGTCAGAGGCAAAAAAACGTCCCAATGTGCTTTTTCTGCTTACCGACGATCAGCGTTACGGCACGATCCATGCACTCGGAAACAGCGAAATAAGCACGCCGAACCTTGATGAGCTCGTGCGGCGCGGAATGGCGTTTACACGCGCGCATATACCGGGCGGCACCGCTTCGGCTGTATGCATGCCGAGCCGCGCGATGCTGAATTCGGGCAGGACTCTTTTCCACCTTGAGGAATGCGGCAAAAACATTCCGGTGGGCGATACTACTATGGGAGAATGCTTTCTCGGCGCGGGTTATCATTCGGTGGGAATAGGAAAATGGCATAACGGGGTCGGCAGCTACGCGCGCAGCTTTGACGGCGGCGCGGAGGTGTTTTTCGGCGGCATGTGGGACCACTGGAACGTTCCCGTAAACGATTACCACGCAGACGGAAAATACACGCGCGAGATAGATTTTACCCCCAATTTTACCGCAAATGAAACGCCGGTAAAGGTCCGCGCGGAAAAAATAAGCGCGGGCGTTCACTCAAGCGAGCTGTTTTGCGATGCGGCGGTCGATTATATCCGCAATTACAACGAAAGTGCGCCGTTTTTTATGTATCTTTCATTCCTTGCGCCGCATGATCCGCGTACCATGCCGGAAAAATACCGCAATATGTACGATCCGGAAAAGATAACGCTGCCGCCGAACTATGCCGCAATGCCTGCGGTTTCCTTCGGCTGGGCGGCAAAGGGGCGCGACGAAAATACCGAGTCGTATCCGCGCCGTCCCGAAAAGATCAGACAGCACATCGCGGATTATTACGCAATGATAAGTCATCTTGACGACTGCATAGGCAGGGTGCTTGACGCACTGCGCGAACGCGGAGAGCTTGACAATACCGTTATCGTTATGTGCGGCGACAACGGGCTTGCAATCGGTCAGCACGGGCTTATGGGCAAGCAGAATGTGTATGAGCACAGTGTGTGCGTGCCGCTGCTTATTTCGGGTCCCGGCATACCGGCGGGACGCATTGACGAAAGCTATGTTTACCTGCTTGATATCTTTCCGACGCTTTGTGAGCTTCTCGGAATTCCCGTGCCGGGATCGGTGGACGGCAAAAGCTTTGCGGGAGTCATCCGCGGAGACGGCGAGGCACCGCGCAAATCGCTGTATCTGGCATTTCAGGCGCGCATACGCGGCGTGATAGCGGGGAAGTATAAGCTCATTGAGTACCGCACCGAAAATCTCAAGCTCACGCAGCTTTTTGACCTTGAAGCCGACCCGTGGGAGCGCGACAATCTGTTTGACGCACCCGGCTACGATGAAATAACCGCCGGCCTCCGCCGCGAGCTGTTCAGGCTTCGCGATGAGTGGGAGGACGAGAAAAACGAATTCGGCAGGCTTTTCTGGGAGCAGTGGCGGCGCTATGAGGATGCCGCTCTGCACGGAGTCCCCGGACCGAAGGGCGCCTCTATGAGTGCGCAGGTGGGAAGCTGGGGTACCGATCTGAAAAAGTGACCGCAATGGGGATGTTAAAAAACTCAAAATGAGTTTTTTAGCATCCCCGTCGGCATTGTTCTCGGCGGTCCGGTGGTGCCGTTTTGCCGCCAAGAAATCTGCAATCGTGATATGCGTTGCAATTTTATTGTTCAAATCTTGCATTTTATCAGATATAACAAACAAAACTATTGATATGCAATTTGATTTTTGCAATTTTGATATTGACAAAATCCCAAAACGGTGATAAAATATCATGCGTTAAAGATCTTATCTCACCCGAAAGGCAAGGCATTCGTTATGGAACGCGAACATAAAAATATTGACTGGAAAAACATCGGGTTCGGGTATATTCCCACCGATTACCGCTTTGTGGCACACTGGCAGGACGGCGCGTGGGACGCAGGAGAACTGAGCCGCGATGCAAATGTGACACTCAGCGAGAGTGCCTGCGTGCTTCAGTACGCACAAACTGTCTTTGAGGGACTCAAGGCGTACGAAACGGCGGACGGGAGAATAGTCTGCTTCCGCCCCGATCTGAACGCCGCGCGGCTGGCAAACTCCTGCCGCCGCATGAAAATGCCTGTTTTCCCCGAGGAAAAATTCCTTGATGCCATAAAAGAAGTCGTTGCGGCAAACGCGGCATATGTACCGCCGTACGGCACCGGTGCATCGCTCTATCTGCGGCCGTTCATGTTCGGCACTACGGCTGTTGTGGGCGTAAAACCGGCGCGCGAATTTGAATTCCGCATTTTTGCCACGCCCGTGGGACCATACTTCAAAGGCGGCGCAAAACCGATACGCCTGCGCGTGAGCGATTACGACCGTGCGGCGCCGCACGGGACCGGACATATCAAGGCGGGACTCAACTATGCTATGAGCCTTTATCAGATAGTTGACGCACACGAGCAGGGGTTTGACGAAAACGTCTATCTTGACCCCGCCACCCGCACGTATATCGAAGAGACGGGCGGTGCTAATTTGATATTCATTACAAAGGACGGCGCACTTGTTACGCCGAAGTCGGATTCGATACTTCCTTCTATTACCCGCCGCTCGCTGCTTTATGTGGCTGAGCATATGTTGGGTATGAAGGTCGAGGAGCGTCCGGTGGCGCTTTCCGAGGTCGCGGATTTCGCCGAGTGCGGTCTTTGCGGCACGGCGGCGGTGATATCTCCGGTCGGAATGATATCCGACCACGGCAAAGAGATATATCTTCCGTCCGGGATGGAGAAGATGGGCAGCGTGACCGAGCGGCTGTACAACACTATCCGCGGTATTCAGATGGGTACCGTACCTGCCCCCGAGGGCTGGCTCATGGAAGTGTGCAAATAAAATGGAAACCGGGGTATAAAAAAACTCAATTGAGTTTTTTTATACCCCGGCACTTTATTTATTGTACGCGCTGAGGAATGTGCGCAGACGTTCGGTCTTCGGCGCCGCAAACATGGTGCGCGGGTCGCCTTCCTCGGCGATCACACCTTCATCCATGAAAAGCACCCGGTCAGAGACGTCGCGTGCAAAGCTCATTTCGTGCGTGACCACTATCATTGTCATTTTTCGCTCGGCAAGCGACTGTATCACGCGCAGGACCTCGCCTGTCAGCTCGGGGTCAAGCGCAGATGTCGGTTCATCAAAGCAAAGTATTTCCGGGTCCATTGCCAGCGCGCGCGCGATAGCAACGCGCTGCTGCTGACCGCCCGACAGCTCGCAGGGATAGTTGTTGATCTTTCCGGCAAGTCCCACATCGGCAAGCAGCGCCTCGGCGCGGCGGCGGTTTTCATCGGGCGCGGAGCGGCGGGTGAGTCCCGGCGCAAGCATTACATTTTCAATTGCCGTATACTGCGGAAAAAGGTTGAACGACTGAAACACAAGCCCGAAATGCAGCCTGCGCCGACGCAGCTCCGCCTCTCCTACCTCGTTTTTTTCGTTCCCGTCGAATATTATCTGCCCGCCGACCGATATTTTGCCGCTGTCGGCAAATTCAAGCGAGTTGAGGCAGCGCAGGAGAGTGGTTTTTCCGCTTCCGGACGAACCGATCACCGACAGCACCTCGCCGGCGGCAAGGTCAAACGATACGCCGCGCAGCACCTCGGTTCTGCCAAAGCGTTTTCTCAGATCTTTAACTTCAAGTATTGACATTTCGGCACCTCATGCACGGAAATATGAAAGCTTTTTCTCGATCCTGCCGAAAAGCAGAGTGAGAAGGCCGGAAAAAACAAGGTAAAAAAGTCCTGTCATAAGCAGTGGCCAGATGATACCCTTCGACTTTATAAATGCCTCGCCTGCCCATATGAGCTCGTAGACCGAAATGACGCGCGAGAGAGAGGTATCCTTGACGAGAGTGATTATTTCGTTGCTCATAGGCGGGATTATCCGTTTTATGACCTGCAAAAGCACGATTTTGAAAAAGATCTGGCGGCGTGTAAGCCCCAGCACCTGCCCGGCTTCGTACTGTCCGGCGGGTATGCTTTCGATCCCGCCGCGGTATATCTCGGAAAAATAGCAGGCGTAGTTGAATATAAACGCCGCAAGCACCGCGATAAAGCGTCCGCGGCTGCCCGTTCCCCATATGTTGTTGCCGAGAAAAAGCCCCGGACCGTAATAAATGACGATAAGCTGGAGCATGAGCGGAGTGCCGCGCACGATCCAGACGATGAATTTGACGACTGCGCGCAACGGGCGCAGTCGGCTCATTGAGCCGAAAGCGATCAAAAGCCCCAGCGGAAGCGAGCCCGCAAGGGTCAGAACGAATATTTCAAGTGTTTTTATAAATCCCTCGGCGAGCGAGGGGAAAACCTGTGTCAGCATATGTATCCTTTTTCGGTACCCGGGCCGCCGCGCCGCAGCGCGGCGACCCTCATCGGTTTATTTTCTGATTATTGCTTCCTGCACGCCGTACTTCGCGGCAGTCGCTTCAAGCGAGCCGTCGGCGGAGGCGTTCTTCCAGAATTCGTTGAATTTTTCGACAAGCACCGAACCCTTGCGGAAGCCGACCACGAAGAATTCTTCCTCGTTCAGCTTTATGCCGAGCGCGAGCTTGGAGTAGGAGGTCCCCTCGCCTATAAGGTTGCCCGCGAGCAGAAGGTCTATTACGGCGGCGTCGGCGGTCCCGGCGGCTACTTCCATAACGGCTTTGGTCTGGTCGCCTACCTCGGTATACTTGCAGCCGATAGCATCGAGCTGATCTTTGCCTGCCGAACCGGCTTCAACGGCAAAGTTGAGGGATTTGAGGCTTTCCACGGTCTTATACGAATCTACCTTGTCGGCGGGGAGTATGACTACCTGTGCGTTTTTGCAGTACTTGTCGGAAACTCCCATGCCCTCGCTCACCTCATCGGTAAGCGTCATGCCGTTCCACACGCAGTCTATTGTCTTGCTGTTGAGGGCGCCTATCTTGTAGTCCCAGTTAATGACGATAAACTCAGCGTCAACGCCGAGGCTCTTGGCAAATGCCTTTGCCATATCGGCGTCAAACCCGATCCATTCGGAGGAGCCTTCTTCCTGATAATCCATCGGGGGGTAGTTGGTAATGCCGATAACGAGCTTGCCGTTTTTCTTTATGTAGGCGAGATCGTCCGAGTCTTCCGAGCAGCCCACAAGAGCCACGCTCGCTACAAGCATCAGTGCGGCAAGCACTGCCGTCAGTATTTTTGTAATTTTGATTTTTTTCATTTTTTCCTCTTTTCTTTGCGGGGGAATGAGCCGCCCGCAGGGCTTTTTCGTGCGGTTTTGCTGCGATTTATTCTGTTTTTTGCTCAACCACTTTAGTATGGTAATATGATAGCACAGTATCGGCGTTTTGTCAAGTGGTAATTTCAAAAAAATGCAGATTTTTTTCTTCTTTCTGCATCGCTCCGGGCAGCCAGCCGAAAAAACAGATAAAATTCTTAAAAAATCGTACTATTTATATATACCGCGCGCCCGGCGGATGGTATAATAGTATTCAACAAGAGTGGCGCACTGCGCCGGGAGGATACATAATGGACAGACTTACAAAAATCGGTGACGTGCGTGCCAAGAGTGCGCGCGAGGTTAAGACATCAAGGCTCGGCATTGGCTTTGAAAAGCTCGACCGGGCGGTGTTTGATCCCGAAAAGGCATACGGACCGCTCGCAAAGATCGGTGTAAAATATGTCCGGATCCAGTCGGGCTGGCAGCGCACCGAGCGCGAAAAGGGAAAATACGATTTTTCATGGCTTGACGGCATTGTTGACCGTCTTATTGCCGACGGCATGATACCGTGGATGAACATAGTTTACGGCAACGAGCTTTACGATGAGCGTGCCGCCGAGGCATACGGCGCGGTCGGCTGCCCGCCGCTTTTCTCCGACGAGGCATTTGATGCGTGGATCGCCTACGTCCGCGCTCTGGTGATCCACTTCCGCGGCAGAGTGCGCGATTACGAGATATGGAACGAACCAGACGGTCGCGGCACATGGAAATGCGGTGCCGACCCGCTCGATTACGCGCGCCTTGCCATTCCCACGGCTGCGGCTATACACGAGTCCGATCCCGATGCGCGCGCGCTTCTCGGTTCGATGTGCCGCGCCAACATGGTATTCTTTGCCGGCCTTGCAGAGGCGGGAGCATTCGATGTCTGCGATGCGCTGACATATCATTGCTACACACCGAGCGACAAGGTGATGGCAGACAGCATCCGCTCCATGCGCGCGCTGTGCGACTATTATAAGCCGGGAATGCCGGTCATTCAGGGCGAATCCGGAACGCAGTCCCGCAGCGGTGGGAACGGTGCGCTCAAGCAGGGCGTCTGGAGCGAGCGAAGACAGGCAAAATATATGGCGCGCCATCTCATTATCGATCTTCTCGGCGGCGCCGAGTTTGCTTCCTATTTCTCCTGTATGGATATGATCGAGGCGCTCAACGGTAAAAACGGCGACACTGCCAGCTGGCTTGACTACGGTTATTTCGGCGTTCTCGGCGCGGAATTTGATGAAAACGGCTTTGCGATCGGCGATTACAAGCCTAAAATGTCCTACCGTACGCTTCAGGTGCTCGCATCGGTGCTGGCAGACGAATGGAAGGTGCAGGATCTGCCCATAATGCCGCGTCCCGATGCCTCAAAGCGCATTTTCGGCACCGACGTCAACGATTTTGAAACGCTTTCTGGTGGATTCCTGCGTCCCAATGGCAGCCGTGCGTATGTTTACTGGCACGCCTCCGACCTTATGACCTCCGAATACGAGGCGACCGTCACACTTCACGCTGCCGGCTGTCCCGGTGAGGTCCGCCTTGTCGATCTGCTTGACGGCAGCGTTTATTCTCTCCCCGAGAGCATCGCCGAGCCGCGCGGCGACGGCAGATGGATATTCCACAATCTCCCCATAAAGGATCATCCCATGCTCCTTACCTTCGGCGATTTTTTTGAGCTTGGGTGACGTTTAGCTGTTTCCCGTATTCAGGCTAAGCCGCTTTGCGGCTTAGCGCGGCGGGGGAAGCAGACTGTCGATTCTCTTAATATGCACCGTATTCAGGCTAAGCCGCTTTGCGGCTTAGCGCGGCGGGGGAAGCAGACTGTCGATTTTTAATATGCACCGTATTCAGGCTAAGCCGCTTTGCGGCTTAGCGCGGCGTGGTAAACAGATTGTCGATTCTTAATATGCACCGTATTCAGGCTAAGCCGCTTTGCGGCTTAGCGCGGCGGGGGAAGCAGACTGTAGATTCTT
>CAKRTQ010000017.1 GCA_934402395.1 uncultured Eubacteriales bacterium
GCAGCCGCTCTCGCGGACAGCTTTCATATTATACCTCATTCATCCCCCTTTGTCAATACCTTTTCTCAACTTTTTTTAAGTTTTTTTCGGGTTTTTTGAGTTTTATATTTGAATTTGACTTTGTATTTTCCTTTAAGGCACTATAATGGAAGAAAGCTCGCTCCCCGCAGCGTTCGAATGACGCATACGGGGAGCAAAAAAATTTTGAGTTTTTCTTTTTTTCGTCGGAAAATCGGCGCAAAAATACGTTTTTATCTGAAAAACTCCTCGGGAACGGAGTAAGCCATATGCTTCGCGCCGGCAAATGAGGGGTGCAGATGGTCGCCTGAATCGTACTCGGGAATCATCTTTTTATGGTCTTCTTCCTGCCACACAGCCGCTTCAAAGTCGATCACGCCGTCCGGAACACCGGAATTTCTTATCCAGTCGTTGGCGGCGCAACGGATCGTTTCTTTGATGCCGTCATCGTTCATGCATCGCGGACAAGGCAGAATGGTCGCCTGATAGACCTTTATGCCGTGCTTATGCGCCGTTTCAATGTAATATTTATAGCCGTCGATAAGCTCTTCCGGCGTGGGAAGCTCATTCATGCCGCATATGGGATTATTTATACCGGGATGGATTATATCGTTGATACCGTGAAGGATGAAAACGCGGTCTACGCCCGCCTGAGTGATATCGCGTTCAAATCGTTTTATACCGGCGGGTCCCCAGTGCTGTTTTATACGGCAGGCATAGTCACGCAGCACACGACCACCACCAATGGCTTTACGGACCACTCCGCGCTTAACGCCGAGCTCAACAAGGCGGCGGGCGAAGCAATCGGGCCACGGTTGGGCGGTTATCGAATCACCGAATGCCACGACTGCATTGCAATCGGCATCGGTAAGATAATCTATTGTATGAATGAACACGTAAGGACCGCCGTCGCCGTAAACAAGAGTGGGGATATCATCCGCAGCTGCGTAATCGCCGCGTGCAAAATACTTTGTTATGTAAGCTCCGCTGTTGGAGTGTCCGCTGCGCAGCTCGGTTTTTTTCTTTATATACATACTGACAAAGTATTCCTCGCCCGCACCGATGACAAACTCGACCGGATCGCTGACGCAATCGGCGCCCGGTGCAAGCGAAAACCCGGAATCCCCCTCAAAAAGCACCTCGCGCGCACTTCCCGGAACAGCCGCCTTCCAATTGTCACGACGCGCAACAAAAACTTTTTCAACGCTGATCGGCTCGGTGCCTTGAAGATTGGAAAAGTGAAGTCTCAGTGCGCTTGCATCAAGTGTCGAATATATAACATATCTGAAGGTGATATCTTCGATATAATCGGCGATCATCTGCGCCGTTACATCCTCACAGCAACCCCAACCGGCTACCCATTTTTTGTTTTCCATGTTTTTTCTTCTTTCCTTTGTACAGATTAGTTTGTGTAATTGTCAAAATAGCCCTGTATCCAGACGATCGGCGTTCCTTTGTCGCCACTGCCGGATGTAAGATCGCAAAGCGAGCCGATAAGATCGGTAAGCCTACGAGGGGTTGTTCCCTGTGATGCCATCTGACCTACAAGATTGCCTTCCTTTGCGCGTATGCGTTCGGCTATCGCCTCGCGAAGCGCGTCTCCGCTGAGGTCGGCAAAGTCATTGTCGGCGAGATATTTCAGCTTGAGCTCATTGGGCGTTCCCTCAAGCCCTTCGCTGAACGCCGGGGATACTACCGGATCGGCAAGCTCCCAAATCTTTCCCACAGGATCTTTGAACGCACCGTCGCCGTATATCATGACCTCAATGTTCTTTCCCGTTGCAGCATCAAGCCTCGCCTTTATATCATTCACCACAGCAAAGCAGCGGCGCGGGAAAAGCTTTACGCTCTCGTCCGTTGCTTTGTTTGAGCCGAGCAGACCGTAAAATTCATTGTACCCGCTGCCGTCTACCGACTCGGTAAGAATCTCATCGAGTCCGTAGACAGTGGCAGCTCCTGCCGCCTTGAGTTTACGGCGGGTGCGCTCGCGCGAATGGATATCACAGGCAAGCACATCCTTTGTGTAGTTCAGAATGGCGCACGGATCGTTTGCAAGTATCACCTCGCACTCGCACCCGCGGCTTTCGATCAGTTTTTTATAGAAATCGATATAGTTCACGCCGGTAAACGGGTGTTTTGACTTGCCGAAAAGCTCGGTAAAGCGTGCCTCGGTAAGAACATCGGTGTAGGGATTGACGCCTGCCCGGTCAAGAGCGTCAATATCGACAAGATGGTTGCCCACCTCGTCAGCCGGGTATGCAAGCATGAGCGTGATCTTTTTCACGCCATCAGCGATACCGCAAAGGCATACCGAGAAACGGTTGCGCGAAAGTATCGGAAAAATGACGCCTATGTTTCCGCCCGGAAATTTGCGGCGCACATCTGCTGCTATCTGCGCCGTTGTGGCGTAGTTGCCCTGCGCACGGGCTACCACCGCCTCTGTCACCGCGACCACGTCACGGTCATGAAAAGGTATATTTTCGCTTTTTGCCGCAGCCAGAACGCTTTCTGCGACTATTGCGGCGATATCGTCACCGCTGCGTATTATCGGCGCGCGCACTCCGCGCGACACGGTTCCTATCAGTCTTTGATTTTCCACGTAAGACCTCCATGGTGTTTTTTTCACTCCTATTATACATCACATGGCGGAGATTGTCAAATATAAGAGGCGATATTCTGCCATTTCAAAAAAACTTAACAAAAAAAATTTGACAAAATGATCGTGCGGGGATATAATGTATTCTGTAGTAACAGCCGCCGAAAGGAAACGACAATAAAAATGAAGAATAAAAATAAATTTATCAGATTCGGTGCGGGTATCGCGTCTCTGTGCATGGTAAGCGCGGCGCTCGCATCATGCGGAATGATCGGCAACGGAAACGACACCGTATCCGGCATTCCGGGCAAGGACAGCGGCGTACCGAGCGACAGCCGGGTAACGCCGCCCGAGATATCATCTACGGAGGATATAACAACTCCCGTCACGGAACCATCCGCCACGACAGTTCCCGATGTCACGACCGAAGAACCGAAGCCTCAGCACAAGGTGGAGCAGATAGACGGCATATGGTATGTTGACGGAATCCTTATTGCAAACAAAACATATCCTCTGCCCCGCGATTACGCACCGGGCGGTCTGCTTGACACGGCAGAGATAGCGTTCAAGGAAATGCAGAACGCTGCGGCAAAGGACGGCATAAAGCTGACGATAGTTTCGGGATACCGTTCTTACACGAGACAGGAAACACTCTATAACAAATATGTCGCCAAGGACGGCAAGGCTGAAGCGGACCGCTACTCGGCGCGTCCGGGATATTCGGAGCACCAGAGCGGACTTGCTATGGACCTCAACTCGGTCGATGACAGCTTTGCATATACAAAAGAAGCCAAATGGATAGCTGAAAACTGCGCGCGGTTCGGATTTATAATCAGATACCCGAAGGGCAAGGAAGCGATAACGGGATACATCTACGAGCCGTGGCACGTGCGTTTTCTCGGAGTCGAGCTTGCTGAAGCAATAACGGCATCCGGACTTACATTTGAGGAATACTTCGGTATCACATCATTTTACAAAGACTGAAAGCCGAAAAACGGAAGCCTTCCGCCGTGGCGGAAGGCTTCTTTGTATTATTAATTAATTTTGCAAAACAAAACTTTCACGGTCTTGTGGCATCAGTTTTTTCCGATTCCATAAACCTGCGGGCGCGCTCGATATATTCACCGAAAAGCTCCTCGTCACGGACAGAGTTGAACCACTCCCAGCCGCGCTCCGCGGTCATTCCGTAGTAAGCGTTGCCCATCGAACGGTTGAAGATCCACGCGTCAAACGGCTCGCGGGTGCCATCGGGAAGCTCGATCATATCCTTGCCCTTGATGAGCTTTACGCCGCCGTATATCTCTTCGCGTCCCACGGGGAGAGCCTCGCCCGCTGGGATCTTCGCCCACTCCGGATAAAGCTCAAAGGCGCGTTCAAGATACCGGTAGCCCTCTTCCTTATGCTTTCTGGTGCCGAAAAGCGTGCAGGCGGTAATGAAATGCGCCCACCAGTACCTTCCGAGCCATGCGTCCGGCAGCTTTCCGTCCTCACGGAATGACTCGATGATCGAAATGGTATACTTATGCCACGCAACGCCGCGCTCCGCCTTTTTCCATGTGCGATGGTCGCGATCTATGAAATGAGCAAGCAGACGGAAGCTGTTTGCATCATTGCGCATACGGCTCTCATCATACTTTTTCTCATCCCAGAGCTTATCCTCGGTTATTTCGTCGCGCATCGACGAATAATCGGTTATGGCGGGAGGCGGCACGCGTATACCGGTCTGGTCGGCAATTACGATAAGCTGACCGTCACTGTCACGTACCCACTCGTATTCGACCGCACCGACATATCCGTCGGTGAGTCCCTGCGCATCATAGCGGCGGCGGAGTCCATCGGAAAGCGGTATATAGCCCTCCCCTGTTCCCTCGTATGACGTCAGCTCGTAGACCGCGCGGCAGATGCCTTCGCAAAAGACGTTCACGGTACGTACGATGCCCACACCGCGTGCAAAGTAATATTCCTTGTGACCGGCGATATAGCCGAGACCGTCGCTGAAGCCTTCGATATCCAGCGAGAGCTTTATGCAATCCTCAAACCTTCCCGCCTTGGTGGTTATCGGGTCCGAGGCGGTGCATACGATCTTTGTCTTTATCGGTCTGCCGCCATACCAGTTGTATTCCAGCGTCTGTTCGGTCCCCGCAAGCCAGCCATCCGACCATATGCAGTTTGTCGCATCCTGAAGCAACCCGAGGATATTGTTGTAAAGGAGCGGATCCGATGCCGCGGTACCATCCAAACTTTTAAGCTCAAAGCACCACCGACCGTTATAGCCGGACAGCTTAGCCTCGCCGCCCTTGAAGGTAACGATATTGCTCCTGAAGAAATTCCAGTGTCCCGTTGCGGTGCATTCGGGGTTGAACTTCTGATTCGTCTCCATTATGCGTCGGGCGGCAGAGCAGGCTGCGCGTGTGTATGCAAGCTCGTATGGCGTCTTTGCCAAAGTCTCGGCACGCCCGACAGCTTCCGAAACATCGCAGACGTTCTTACCGTCAAAGTATTCGTTTGCGATCTCCTGAACGGTATCCGACCATGAGTTTTTATCATACGAAAAACGCTCTGTCGCAAACGTTTCCGTCACAACTGCGCTGTCGCCGTCGGCGTACATGACCTCGTAGCGGGAATCAGCCCTCATGACCTCGGGGGCATATCCGCCCACGTACTCCCAAACGTTGCCTGCGGCAAGCGGAAGAAGTCCCTCTCCGCCGACGATGTTATAATTTTTGAGCAGCCGCTCCTCAGTCACGCCGTTTATCGAATGCGCAATGCGCACGATGCCCACGCCCTCTTTGTAATACACCCTGTACACCGATATGGCGTCATTGTCTGTGGCTCTTGCCTCCCATAGGCAGCAGCCCTCGAATGTTCCGGCGGGCACGGTCACGGTCTCACTGTCCGAAGCATAAGTAAGGCAGGTGCCGTCCGACCCGATGATGCTGCCGCCGACCGCAAGGGCACTGTCAAAGAACCTGCTGTCACAGCGCGAGGCGACGCCGAACAGATCGCGGATATACCTGTCATATGACTGAAGAAAACCATTGTAGCAGGAGGCGGTTTTAACGCCCGCCAGCACCGTGCCTAAGCGCTTCAGGCGGTATGCCTTACTGCCGACCGAGTATTTGTTTTCCTTCTTGTCCCCCAATTCACCGGCGAGCCGTTCTTCGGTCATCAGCGCGCCGGGAACCATCGCGTAATAGAGGTCGGAAGGCTCGGCTGTTTCGCGCACGCGTTCATATGCCGCCCTGCCCTCCTCCGGCTTGCCGTCTCTGAAATACCAATATCCGAGCCAGAACCATTCATGGGCAAGCGTCGCGCGGAAGCCCAGCTTTTCAAGCTCCGGTATCTGGTGTTTTTTAATGAAATTGATCTTTCCCGCACAGCCCGATGCGTTGCCGTCCTCGCGGGAAACGATGAACTGCATCACCTCTTCGTTTTTGCCGAGTATCGCCGCCTCTTTAACGCGTGCCAGCACCTCGTCGCCGCCCTTGCCGGGCAGCCACCATACGCCGCGCACGAGCACGTCGGCAAGCGCATGGAATTTGTCTTTTGTGTCGGGCAGGCTCTCAACGCCGCCGAGTGTGTCGGCGTATATCTCGTCAAAGCCGTCCTTACATTCTCTGAGGTCCCAAAGCTTCAGCTCCTCGACCTTCTTCATCACCTTCACGGTCAGGGTATCGTCCGGTTTTTCGTTCATAGCGCACATATCCTTTCTTATCCTCTTTCTGCCGTCGCTCAGCTGCCACTTGACCGTCCCCACCGAAATGCGCAGCCTGTCTGCGATCTCGGCTACCGAAAGCCCCTCGAAATAGTGCAGGCGTATTATCTCGCCCACCCTCGCGGGGAGTCTTTGAACGCTCCCCAGCAGCTCGCGCTTTTCTTCGGAGCGCACATAAAGCTCCGCGGGATTCTCATCGCAGTCGGCAAAGCTTTCAAGATTTTCGACTGTATCGAGCGGAATGAATTCGTGATAGCGCATAACGGCGTTGCGCGCGCAGTTTTTTGCTATTTTTGCCACCCATGCGCCGAATTTTTGCGGTTCGGTGAGGGTATCGAGCTTCATCCATGCCGTCACGAACGCCTCCTGCGCCGCATCCTCGGCAACAAATGCGTTGCGCGCGACCGACGTCGCCGCCGACATCACCTTTTTCTGGTGTCTCACGACGAGCGTCTCATATGCCCGTTGCTCTCCCGCGAGCGTAAGCATGACAAGCGTCTCGTCGTTTTCGTTTCCGTAAAGCAATATGCGTTCTCCTTTCATTTTTGCGTTGGAAGATCTTCTTGTCTTTATGACAAGCCGGAGTAAAGAAAGGTTGGGTAAGAAAAAATATTTTTTCAGAAATTCATTATTTCAATAAAGCGCGCAAGCGCGTCTTCGACCGGCGGAAGCTCGGGATGCCACATACGCTCCCACTCAAGCGAGAAATATCCGCTGTAACCGTCAAGGGCAAGACGTCTTGCAATATCGCGTATCGGGATCTCCCCATCGCCGGGCAAAGTAAGGCGAAAGCCCCGGGTGCCGCTCCCTTCGGCAATGCGGACATGATCCTTTATGTGGACGTGACGTACCCACGGCGCGATATCGTTATAAAACCGCTGCCAATCCGCACCGTATGAGCGGTCGGAATGCGCCACGTCCCATATAAGTCCGAAATTGCACACGCCGCTTCCGTCAAGCGCGCCGATCACGGGCATGAGCGTTTCGGAGCGGTTGAAATCGCCGTGAACCTCAAGAAGAACAGCGGTGTCGCCGGCGGCGGCGCAAAGCTCGCCGATCCCGTCGATGACCGAGCGCACGGCACTTGCGGCGTCCGGCTTTGCATCGTTTCCGAAAACGCGGATAAACGGGATCCCGAGTCTTGCGGCGGCTTTTGCCGCCGCAAGACCTTCGTCAAGTGCCGCGCGCCTCTTTGCGGGATCGTGAAATTTGCAGGATGTGCCGAGAACGACCGGGACGATCCCCGCCGCATCCAGCACCGCACGGCTTTCGGCTGCGCGCCAAGGCGCAAGGTCCGGAATCTCACGTACATCCGTCTTGCCGCCAATACCGCGTAATTCTATTCCGTGCATTCCGTACGACCTGCCGAGACGAGCCGACTCGGAAAGACTCAGCCCGGCACAGCCGAGCGTAGAAAAACAAAGTTTTGATACCGATATCTGGTTCATAACATTCCCCCGTATAAATTCATCACCTTATTTTACAACGACTGCGGACTGCTTGTCAATAAAAAAATCGCCTGCGATATTGCTTTGCGCGCGCGAATGTTGTATAATTATTGCACCGCAAAAAGAAAGGAAACCCAAAATGACCCTGACTGTAATTTCAGACCGCATAAACAGCATTTTTTCAGCGTTTGATTCATCGATACTCGGTGCGCTGCACTCCGCCGCCGAAAGTGCGGGAGCTCTGCTCACTCCGCTCTCGCGCATAATAACTTTTATCGGAGAAAAAGGGATTATCTTTTTTGCGCTTGCGCTTCTGCTTGTCATGTTCAAAAAGACGCGTCGTACAGGAGTTTGTCTGTTCGGTGCGGTAGCCTGCGGCGCGCTCATCGGGAACATAATTCTCAAGGATCTCATAGCACGCCCCCGCCCGCTGACGACCGAGGCATATACCGCATGGTGGAGCTTTGTCGGCTCCCCTGCCGAGGACGGTTTTTCATTCCCGTCCGGGCACGTCACGGCGGCAATGGCGGGTGTGACCGCGCTTTGCCTCTCATGCCGCCGCAAAACAGCGCTCTTCGGCTACATTTATGTTCTCGTTATGGCATTTTCCCGCTGCTATCTCATGGCTCACTATCCTTCCGATGTCATGGCGGGTATAGTGATCGGCGGCATCTCGGCGGTTATCGCATTCTTCATTGCAAAATGGATATTCATCATGCTTGAAAAATACCGCGACAAACGCTTTTTCGGCTTCGTTCTTGATTTTGACCTGCCCACAATTATAAAAAAGAAATAACGATCAACCCCGGTCTGCCGTGCGCGGCAGACCGGGGTTGATTTATTTGTTAAGTCTGAATTCAATATATATCGGGCAGTGATCGGACACATTGTCCCAGAAGCTGCCGATAAGGGTGTTGTAATAAAGGATCTCAGTGTCGGGCGAGCAGGTTATGTGGTCAATGCCGAGCTTGGTATTGTTAGTCACGGGCTCTCCGAGCTTATGAGTTGTCTTTTTCTGATTGTCGATCTTCTTTGCCGTATACTTCGGATCTTTGAAGCCGGTAAGGGTCATGAATGTATTGAACGGCTCGCTCTCCTCGTTGCAGTTGTAGTCACCGCAGCAGAAGACCGGAAGCTTGTATTTTTCCACAAGACCGTTTACAAGCTCCGCCATTTCTGTCGCCTGCTTTATTCTTATCGGCGTGTGATCGCCCGTGTGGTTGGCATCATAGTGCGTGTTGCACACGATAAATCTTTTGCCGCTCCCGATCGACTCAAAAACGCCCCAGTTGAGCAGACGCAGACGCGGGCTGTTTCCGACCGAGTAGACGGTCATTCCGCTGTCAACCACGCGTATTCTGTTTTTGTTGTATATCAGTCCGGTATAGTTATATTGACCGGACGGTATTTTTTTGCCCACAAAGTCGTATTCGCTGCCGATAAGAGACGTAAGGCGCGAATACCATTTTTCCGATATCTCCTGAATTCCGGCAACATCGGGTGAAAAATTGAGTATCGTTGCCGCAACGCGGTAGTCGCGTCCGGTCATTACAGCCGCAGGGTCCCACTCCTCGGACAGTATATTAAAGGACATTATGCGGGTATCGGCTCCTTCAATGAGTCCGGTATCCCCTTTCATTCCTCCGAGACCGTCAACGCTGAGATCGGCAGATAAATTGAACACGGGCGAAAGCTTCGGCGTCACGTACATATTTATGAATTCCTCCACCGCTGTTTTTTCGGCTTCTGCGTCGTCACCGCAGGTAATGTATATGCGTTTGTCGCGCACAGTGAATCTGTACCCGAACTTTGAGTAAACGCCGTTCATTCCGCCGAGATCGCCGGCTTTGCTTCGGTTGGTTATACCGATCACGAATTCGCAATCGCCGGGCGCCTCGTTATCATTCACCACGGAAAGGTCAACGCCGTATGCACTCTTTATTTTGGATGCCAGAAGCTTTGCGTTCTTATCAGACCCGCCGGATGCATAAACTATGCGGTAATCCTCCAGCTTCACATCGCCGCCGAACAGGAATTTTCCCGCTCCGTCCTTACGCGCCGAAACGGTGACGAGCATGATATCACCGTTTTCCTTTTTCTCCACCATCGTCTTGAACGCCGCTATCGCCTCGGCAAGCGTGTCGTCATTGTGCGCGGCAATTATGATCTTATTCCCTACGGATCTTATCGCATAGCCGTCAAAAGGAACGTCAGGGTAAAGCTCGCGGCACTCCGCACGATCAACATTGCCAACAAGAATTTCCTTGAGCGGCGCGGCATCGGTCCCCGGCATAAGCCAATCGTCGGCGACCTCCATTCCGGCGCCGAGATCGGTATTGAAATAATGTATGAGCGACTTAAAACCCTCAAGCGTCCGGTCTGTGGGATTCGACGGACGCACTATACGGTATATTCCGCTGCCTCCCAACGACAGAGCAACAGGTTCATTGCTTTCGGTGGTCACGGCAGCATCCGCCGTGCCGCTTGCCTCACTGCCGCCGTTATTGCGGCAGGATGACATGAGCACCGTACTGCCGAGCAGCATAACGGCGGCAAGAGCGAGAGAAAGCGATCTGATTGTTTTTTTCATAGGTCAAACTCCTTTTTGTTGATCAAAGCAGGTCGAACATGGATATCTGTGCGGTTTCGCTGAGGCGGTCGAGCACGCCGTTCGCTCTCAGTATTTCGATAACGGATTTATTCAGCTTGGCGCGGAGCTGGAGATCCTCCACCGAGAAATACGGTGCATCCTCACGCGCGTTCATTATTGCAAGAGCTGCGTTTTCGCCAACGCCGGGCAATGCCATAAACGGCATGCGTATGTTGCCGCCCTCGGGCAGGAATTCCTTGGCGTGCGAATGCTCAAGGCTGACCGGCAGGAACTTTATATGCCTCAGCATACATTCGTTGGCAAACTGCATGGCGCCGAAAAGATCCTTTTCCTTTTGCGTGGCTTCGTTCCAGCGGGCGTTGATATCCCGCATTGTTTCGACCACGGCATTTCTTCCGCGTCCAACGACCGTAGCGTCGAATCCGTCCGGTGCAACGGTCAGTATTGCGCAATAGAACGCGACCGGCTGATGCACCTTGTACCATCCGAGGCGGATCGCCGACATAACATACGCGGCTGCGTGCGCCTTCGGGAACATGTATTTTATCTTACGCAGCGAGTCGATGTACCACTCCGGAACGTTCTTTTCCCGCATGGCGGACACCATATCCTCCGGCAGCGGCTTGCCCTTTTTGTTTTTACGGACAAGCTCCATTATCTTGAACGACAGGTTTTTGTCCACCCCGTAACGGATGAGGTCAAGCATGATACCGTCACGTGTTCCCACAACGTGGGAAATATCGCATATCCCGTTTTTGATGAGGTCCTGCGCATTACCGAGCCACACATCGGTACCGTGTGTAAGTCCGGATATCTGCATTAGATCGGCAAAGTTTTTCGGCTTTGCGTCAACAAGCACCTGCTGGATGAAGCTCGTGCCCATTTCCGGCAGTCCGAGCGTACCTATCATAAGCCCCAGCATCTTCGTTTCCTTATCGGTAACGTCCATCTGAGGGATCCCCAGTGACTCGGTAGAAGCAAACAGCTCATATACCGTGCGGTCGTTCATAGCAACGTCCATTACGGATATGTTGCTGTACTTTTCAAGGAACTTGTACTTGGTCGGAATATCATGCCCCAGCTCGTCAAGCTTGAGTATCGTATCATGCAGATACGAAAACGCAAAGTGCGTAGTGATAATATCCGATTTCGGGTCGTCGGCTGGGTGCTGTACCGGCGTAAAGTCATACACTTCTTTTTCGCGCGGAACAACTATTATGCCGCCGGGGTGCTGACCGGTCGTGCGCTTGACTCCCACACAGTGCCCAATTATGCGGTCGATCTCGGCGCGGCAGACCGACTCGCCCTTGGATTCAAAATATTTGGCAATAAAACCGTATGCGGTCTTGTCGGCAAGCGTGCCGAGCGTTCCGGCGCGGAAAACGTTTTCGGCGCCAAAAAGTTCTTCTGTAAACTTATGTACTCTGCCCTGCACCTCACCCGAGAAGTTGAGGTCGATATCCGGCGATTTTTCACCGTAAAAGCCCAGAAATGTCTCAAAGGGAATGTCCTGACCGTCCTGCGCCAGCTTTTCGCCGCACACGGGACACATCCGCGTGGGCATATCAAAGCCGGAGCCGACACCGTCGGGATTGGAGAAATCGCTGTACCGGCACTTGGGGCAGTAATAATGCGGCGGCAAAGGGTTCACCTCGGATATTCCCGCCATTGTTGCGACAAACGATGAACCGACCGAGCCGCGCGAACCGACAAGGTAGCCCTGACTTTCCGAAAAATGCACCAGCTTTTCCGCGATCACATAAAGCACGGCAAATCCGTTTTTGATGATCGAGCCAAGCTCACGGTCAAGGCGCGACGAAACTATTTCCGGCAGCTCGTCGCCGTACATATTGTGGGCACGGGTCCAGCACTTTTCGGTAAGCTCTTCCTCCGCGCCGTCAAGATGCGGCGGAAAGGATCCCTCCGGTATCGGGCGGATCTTTTCAACCATGTCGTTTATGGCATTTGTGTTGTCAATGACCACCTCATGCGCTTTTTTTTCGCCGAGATATGCAAACTCACGCAGCATATCATCGGTCGTGTGGAAATATATGGGGCATGATTTGTCCGCATCCTTGAACTTCATACCCGCAAGCAGAATATGGCGGTAAAGCTCGTCCTCGGGATTGAGAAAATGCGCATCCGAGGTCGCCACTACCGGCTTGCCGAGCTTTTCGCCGAGCGCTACTATGCGGCGGTTGTAGTCGCGCAGCGCCTCCTCATCCGGCACCTTGCCCTCGTCTATCATAAAGTGGTTGTTCCCGACCGGCTGTATTTCAAGATAGTCGTAATATGACGCGATATCTTCGATATCATTGTCGGAACGGTTGTCAACAATGGCGGAGAAAAGTTCGCCCGCCTCGCACGCCGAACCGATGATAAGTCCCTCGCGCAGCTTGTCAAGTTCACTTTTCGGTATGCGCGGCACGCGGCGGTAATACTTTAGATAGCTTAGCGACACGAGCTTGTAAAGGTTTTTGAGTCCCGCGAGGTTTTTTACAAGAATTATCATATGATAAGTCTTGAGCGTGAGCGGGTCGGTGTTGGCGCGTATCTCGGCAACCAGTCTGCCGTAATCTTCAATACCGAACTTTTCAAGCTTTTCAAGCATTTTAAGATAGATGAGGCCGAGCATTTCGGCATCGTCTACCGCACGGTGATGATTGAAATCTCCGAGCCCGAAATATTTTGCCACAGCATCGAGCTTGTGGACCTTGAGGTCCGTATTGACATATCTCGAAAGCGCAACGGTATCAAGATAAGGATTTTCAAAGGGTATTCCCTGCTCCTTGGCTGCATAACGGATAAATCCGGTATCGAAATCCGCATTGTGCGCCACAAGAAGGCAGTCGCCGACAAACGCAAGGAACTCCGGCAGTACGACAGATATCGGCGGCGCGTCCTTTACCATTTCATCCGTTATCGATGTCAGCAGCGTTATCTCATCCGGGATATGGCAGCCGGGATTTACAAACGTGGAATAACGGTCAACGACCTCGCCGTTTTTTATCTTTACTGCACCGATCTCGGTTATGTGGCAGGTAACAACGGAAAGACCTGTCGTCTCTATATCAAAAACCACCACCTCATCGGCAAAGGGACGTGCCCAGTCACCGAAAAGCGGACTGGCGCTGTCGTTTACAAAGTACGCTTCAAGCCCGTATATTACCTTCATATCCGCCTTTTCGGCGGCGATCATCGCTTCGGGAAAGCCCTGTACGTTTGCATGGTCGGTAACGGCAACAGCCTTGTGCCCCCACCTTTTGGCAGTGTTTACAGCTTCGGCGGGCGAAATGATGGCGTCCATCGCCGACATATTTGTGTGCAGATGAAGCTCCACGCGCTTTTCGTCGGCTGTATCCTCACGCGGGAACCGCTTGATTTTTGCAATACTGGTGTAGTAGAAAAGCATATCGGGAGCGTTTTTGTCACGTCTGACATCGCCCTTGGCGGCAATTATCATGCCGTTGGATATTATTTCTGACATTTCTGCGGCATCCTCAGCCTCAAGCCTGCGGGTACGCGCCTCAATGGTCGCATTGCCGTCAAAGATCCCGAAGGTGATGAACATTCCGCCGCCTCCGCGTGCTTCCTCGCATTTGAAGGAGCACACCTCACCTACAACAACTACCTTGCTTCGTGCCGAACGCAGCAAGGATATCGACTGCGGCTCTATTTCAAACGGTTCGCCAATTATGTAATCGGGCGCGGATATGTCGAATACCGCCGTACCTATGCGGCACCTCCCGTCTTCCGTGACCGCCTCAGCATCCTCATCGTATGCGGAAAAGATTCTTTTGTACTCAACCGCATCAGCCGCGGGAGCATCGTTATCCGGCTTTTTTCCGCCGTCGTCTCCCGCCGCACTTCTGCGGCGGCTCTCGGCTTCGTATCTCACAGCTGCCTCCGCGCTGCGGCGGTCCATCTCCTCAAAGAGGGCGTCACGGGAAATGTCCGGCACAAGCGGCACGCCCTCAAGCTCGCGCACGGTAACGGGTATTCTTACGCCGAATTCCGAAAAGATGATATTTCCGATGAGCTCGGGCGTTTTTGCATAATTCACGAATCCGACGCCGTTGGCGGTAAAAGGGATGGCGATATCCAGTCCTTCATCGCTCAGGTGCATTTCACAACCACCGAAAAAACCGCGCGCCACGCAGCCCACGTGCTCAGCCTCGGTGAGGATCTCGGGGATGTAGTCACTGTCAAGCAGTCCGGCGGGATATGATGGCATGAATTTTACCGTATACCCCTCGTACGCCCCGGCGATCCCCGCCTCGGCACTGTATATGGTCTCTTTGTCGAATAATCTGTCAAGCTTTACCGATATCTCGAATATCGGTCTTTCCTTATGCCTTTTTACCGTGTATTCCGTTACGGCATCAAAGAACTCGCGTTCCCTCTTGCCGGGTTTATATTTTGAAAAAAGCTCGCAAAGCGTACGCACTTTTTTTCTCCTTTTCTGCGGAGTCACATATATTTTTCCTTTATCCTCGCGCAAAGCGCATCAATTATCGAATCCTCTGGCAGCCGTCCGACGATCTCGCCGTGCTCAAAAAGGACTGCCTCGCCAGAACCTCCGGCAATGCCGATGTCTGCCTCGCGCGCTTCGCCGGGACCGTTCACAACGCATCCCATAAGCGCGACCTTTATCGGCAGCGACATAAGCCCTTCGTCTTTGGCGCGGCTCTCAAACTCTGCCGCAAGGTGGCAAAGATCGATCTTTGTCCGCCCGCAGGTGGGACAGCTGACAATATTGAGTCCCGCGTGTCCCCGGCATCCGAGAGCGCGCAGAATGTCGCGCCCCGCCTCGACCTCACGTTCGGGATCGTCTGTCAGTGATACGCGCACGGTATCTCCGATCCCCTCGCAGATAAGCGCGCCGAACGCCGCCGCGCTTTTGATTATCCCCATGCGGCTGCCGCCCGCCTCGGTCACGCCGAGATGAAGCGGATAGTCGCACCGCTCGGAAATATACCTGTACGCAGCAACGGTCGCACGGACATCCGAGGATTTGACCGAGATCACGATATCATCGAAACCGAACCGGTTGAGAAGTCCCACGTGCCCCATGGCACTTTCGTAAAGTGCCTCCGCAGTCGGTGAGCCGTACTTTGCAAGGAGCGGCTTTTCAAGCGATCCGCTGTTCACGCCTATGCGTATCGGGATTCCCTTTTCCGCGCAGGCATGAGCCACAGCCTTTACGCGGTCGGCATCTCCGATATTTCCGGGGTTTATTCTGATCTTGTCCACGCCGTACTCGGCACACCTGACGGCAATACGCCAATCGAAATGTATGTCGGCAACGAGCGGGATGGATATTCCCTTCTCTTTTATATATTTCACAGTCTCAGCCGCCCCGATATCCGGCACGGCAATGCGGATAATGTCGCAGCCTGCGCGTTCAAGACGCTTTATCTGCGCATATGTCGCTTCGGCATCGGCTGCCGGCGTGTTTGTCATCGACTGCACGGTAATGCGGCTGCCCCCGCCTATCGGGACACCGCCGACAGTTACTTTTTTTGTATTTTTACGTTCCATTTTATTTTTTCACCAGATGGAGAATGTCCTTGAACGCCACAAGCACCATAAGCCCCATAAGAATGATGAGTCCTATGCCGTTCACATATGCCTCGACCTTGCGGTTGAGTGGTCTGCCGATTATCCCCTCTATCAGCAGAAAAAAGAATCTTCCACCGTCAAGCGCGGGTATGGGCAGCAGGTTTACCACGCCGAGGTTCATGGCAAGCACTACGAAAAGATAAAGCAGATTAAGGAATCCGCCCGTTTTGACCACAGTCCCTACCGTTTCGGTGATACCGATCGGTCCCGACACCGCGTCAACACCGTATCTTCCACGTATCATGTCGATGATTGAATCCCATATCATCTTTATCGTCGAAAGCGAGCGGAAGAATGCGTGCTTCAGCACCGTGCCGACAGTTTTTTTCTCTGCGTATGACCTGAAATCCGTATCGCCGAATGTGGCTCCGGACTCGGTGAAGGTGGGAAATTCCACACCTTCAAGCGTGATCTTTTTACCGTCGCGGATCACGGTGACGTCAATGGCTTCGTATCCGCTGTTCATTATTTCGTAGACCAGCTCGTTGCCGGTGTGGACCGGAACACCGTCGACAGATACGATCCTGTCGCCGGGCTTGAGCCACGTCGAGCTTTTTGCATCTTCGGCGAAATCAGCCACAACGGTAGAGGCAAGCGGTCCCGATGCGCACACGAGTATAAGCATGCAAAGCACGCCGATGAGTATATTGGTGAGCGGTCCCGCAAGTATCGTAAGCATACGCCGCCACACGCTTTTGTTGCAAAACGCATTGGGGTTGTCGGCAACTCCGCCGTCATCCGCACCTTCGTCCTCTCCGTCCTCGCCCGTCATGCTGACAAAGCCCCCAATCGGGAAGAGCCGCAGAGAGTACCTGATTCCGCTTTTTTTAGAAACACGGCTCAGTATTTTAGGTCCCATGCCTATTGCAAATTCCTGCACCTCGATACCGTTTGCGCGGGCAACAAGAAAATGTCCGCCCTCATGTACCAAAACAAGAATGCCGAAAATAAATATGGTAAGAAGAAAATAAAGTATTCCCATTTGTTCACCCAACACGACGCGGGAGCCAAAGATGCGGTCCCGCCGTCAAAGTTTCGATAAATACCCGCGTGCGCACTCGCGTGCAGCCGCGTCCGCCTCTTTTATCCCCTCAAGAGATTTAACGGACGGCGCAGTCGCCGCAAACGCGCCCGTAACATAGCAAAGTGTGTCGATTATGTCGGTAAAACCGCATTTTCCATCAAGAAAGCTCCATACGGCTATTTCATTTGCGGCATTGAGCACGGCAGCCGATGCACCGCCCGCCAGTTGCGCCTCGCGTGCGAGCCGCAGCGGAATGAACGTATCCTCATCCGGCTCCGCAAAGCTGAGCTTACATATTTTGCAAAGATCAAGACGGTCGATCACCGCCGCATCGCGCACGGGACGGTTCAGCGCATACTGTACGCAAAGCCTCATATCGGGGACCGACATCTGCGCTATGACCGAATTGTCGGCAAATTCGACCATCGAATGAATAATGCTTTCACGATGGACGACTATGCGTATCCTGTCGGCGCCGACGCCGAAAAGATGCGCCGCCTCGATAAGCTCAAAGCCCTTGTTCATAAGCGTGGCGCTGTCTATGGTTATCTTTTGCCCCATGCTCCACGTAGGGTGCGCCAGAGCCTGCGCAACAGTGATCCCATCAAGCTCCGAACGTTTTTTGCCGTAAAACGGACCGCCCGATGCGGTTATAATGAGGCTTTTTATCTCGCCGTGTTCTCCCGCACGGAGGCACTGGTCGATAGCGCAGTGCTCGCTGTCCACAGGCGCAATATCAACACCGCGCTCGCGTGCGCGGCGCATGACTATATCGCCGGCAACGACAAGGGATTCCTTGTTCGCGAGCGCAAGGTGCTTTCCGCTTTCGATAACGGCAAGCGTGGGATCGAGTCCGGCGTACCCGATTATTGAATTTATCGCGGTATCGGCATCCGAATCCGCGATCATTTCGCATATACCACCGATGCCGGAATACACTCTCACACCTGTATCCGAAAGCGCGGTCTTAAGCTCGGCAGCAGCTGCGGGATCAGACATTGCAGCCGCGCGGGGCTTGAATTCGCGCACCTGTGCTTCGACCGTGCGCACATTGCTTTTTGCACAAATTGCACGGACAGTATAACCCCGTGCCCGTGCAACATCCGCCGCCTGCGTCCCCACCGAACCGGTGGAGCCAAGCAGGATCAGTTTTTTTTCTTTCATTGTCATCAGCCTTTCAAATGCCGTTCAGCGCATAAGCCCGAAAAACGATTCAAGGAAAAGCAGTATCAGCGACACCGCCATCACCGAATCGAAACGGTCAAGCATACCGCCGTGTCCGGGCAGTATTTTGCCGAAATCCTTTATGCCCTTGCTGCGCTTTATCGCCGACATGATAAGATCCCCCGCCTGTGCCACAGCCGAAGTGAAAATACCTCCGACCACGAAAACGATATAATCCGGTCTGGCGTCGGCAAACCTTTCTATCACAAGTGCGTACACAAGGAACGCCAAGGCGCAGAAAAATATTCCGCCAAGCGATCCCTCGACCGTCTTTTTGGGACTTATCGTCGGTATGAGCTTGTGCTTTCCGAACAGCCTGCCGCAGATATACGCAAAAATATCCGTCGACCACGCGCCTATGAATATAAGAAGGCAGATATAATGCCCCGAACTGCCGCTGTCGCAGAGCAGAACTATAGAAGTGAACGCCAGAACGATATAGCTGCCGACGGTCCCCGCGGCGCACGCCGCCTCAAGACTCACACTTCCCTTCGAGAAAGTAAAGACAGTAAGATCGACCAGAAGCGCCAGTCCTATTATTGCCAACGCACCGGCAAGGAACCTTTCCCTGCCGAGATAGCGCGCCGCAAACGGCGCCGCGCACGCCGCCGCATAAAGCGGAAGCGACATCAATATGTTTTTTTCAAGTCCGAAGCAGCGCAAAAGCTCAAACTCCGCCACCACAGCTATGAAGGCAAACAAAAGAGGGAAAAACACCGTGTCCATTCCCCAGAGCATAAGTGGCACCAATACTACCGCCATGCAAAGCGCGGTTACAGTTCTTTTTAACATTGTCCGTGACAAAAGACTCAGACCTTGCCGAATCTTCTCTTTCTTTTTTTGAATTCCTCTACCGCAAGATCAACATCACGCGGCGTCATATCCGGCCACAGCACATCTGTAGCGTAATATTCCGAGTAAGCCGACTGCCACAAAAGAAAATTTGACAGCCGCATTTCTCCCGCTGTACGCACGATAAGATCGGGGTCGGGCAGTCCTGCGGTATAAAGCGCGCCGGAAACATCCGCCTCGGTGATATCGGTCTTTCCTTCAGCGGCAAGAAGATTGAAAGCGCGCACTATTTCAGCTCTTCCTCCATAGTTAAGCGCTATGTTGAGCAGCAAACGGTTGTTTTTTGTGCGCTCAACAAGTGCCTCGGCGCGTTTTTCAAGTTCTTCGCCGAGACAGGAGATATCGCCGAGAAACCGCATACGTATGTCATATTTGTCAGCTGTGGATTCACACTCCCTGAGATAATCGCGGAACAGCTTCATAATAGACTGCACCTCATCCTCGGGACGCGACCAATTTTCGGTTGAAAATGCGTATACCGTAACACATTCTATGCCGATATCGCCGCAATAATTTATTATTTCGCGGAATTTTCTTGCTCCGGCAACATGTCCCGCGCTGCGCGGCAGACCGCGTTTTTTCGCCCATCTGCCATTGCCGTCCATTATGAAGGCAATATGACGCAGGCCATGCTCCTCTGCGGTCTTACCCGCAGAGGAGTTCGTTTTTTTGTCCGCCATCGGAAGACCTCCGTCCTCAGATCGACATGATATCCTTGGATTTTTTTGCGACTACATCGTCAACGACCTTGATGTACTTATCGGTCAGATCCTGAACAGCCTTTTCGGACATCTTCTGCTCGTCCTCTGTCATTTCGGAATCCTTTTTCATCTTCTTGCAAAGATCGTTTGCGTCACGGCGTATGTTTCGGACGGCGACCTTGGCTTCCTCGCCCATTTTCTGGACCTGCTTGACAAGCTCTTTGCGTCTTTCCTCGGTAGGCTGCGGGAAGACAAGGCGGATAACGCGTCCGTCGTTCACGGGAGTGATGCCGATATCGGATGCGAGTATGGCGCGTTCCATTGCTTTGAGCGTGGAAGGATCGTAGGGCGCTATCGTTACCGTTTTGGCATCGGATGCCTTAACGTCAGCCATATTTGTTATAGGCGTGGGTGCGCCGTAGTATTCAAATGTCACGCGGTTAACGAGCTGCGGATTTGCCTGTCCCGCGCGGATAACATCAAGATCGCTCTCAAACGACGCGATCGACTTCTTCATTTTCTCCTCATATGCTTTGGTGTCGAGTTTCATATCAGTTCCTCCTGTATTATGTTATATGTTAATTTATTTTCTTACTATCACAGTCCCGCCGCATTTACCTTCAACGGCGCGCTTTATGTCGGCGACATCTTCAAGCAGAAATGCCACTGCGGGAGGACCGAATTCCGCTCCCATTGCCGACGCGGTGAGGTCGATACCGCGAAGGTCCCGCTTCACCATATCGGAATAGCCTATCTCGTCAAAACGGCGCGCATCGGGATTTTTGCGCGGGTCGCTGTCGTATATTCCGTCAACGTTCTTGGCAAGCAGGAAGGCGTCGGCTCCTATCTCTATCGCACGGAGCATACCCGCAGTATCGGTCGAAAAGTACGGACAGCCGGTCCCGCCGCCGAAAATGACCACTTTTCCCTCGGCAAGAGATGCCAACGCGCGCTCAGGGCTGTAATACTCGGCATACGGCATCATGTCGGTCGATGTAAAGACTGCCGCTTTGCCGCCGGCGCGTTCAATCGCATCGGAAGCTGCCAGCGCATTGATAACTGTAGCGAGCATTCCCATATGGTCGGCAGTGACACGGTTCATTCCGCCGCCCTGCCTGCCGCGCCAGATGTTGCCCGCGCCAAAGACGACTGCTGTCTCAACTCCGGCTGCCGATATTTCAACGAGCGTTGCGGCGATCCGGTCAAGGAAATCAAAATCAATTATCCCGTCTTTTCCGGAAATAGCCTCGCCCGAGATCTTCAGAAGTATTCTTTTGTATTTAGGTTCAAACATATGAATGTCCTCTCCTCACTCAAAATCACATACACTTATATTTTATATTATTTTCGCGTTTTTGTAAACACCAAAAACGATATTTTTGCACTTTTTCCCGCTTTTTTTCGTTAATTTTCCCTGAACGGGCGAGAAAAGCCTCTCGGTACGCCAAAATCACAATGGGCTGTCGCGCTGACGCGCGACAGCCCATTGCTGTATTCGGATCTATCAGTTCTGGTGAGTGAGCTTCGCGATCTCGTCTGCGAAGTTATCCTCTCTCTTTTCGATGCCCTCACCCTTTTCGTAGAGGTGGAACTCTCTTACGGTGATGGGAGCACCCAGCTCTTTGGCGGTGTCGGCGATGTACTTGCCAACGGTCACACCGTCATCAAGGAAGAACTCCTGCTCGTTGAGGCAGACCTGCTCATAGTACTTGCCGAGCTTACCGACAACGATCTTTTCAAGGATGTTTTCGGGCTTGTTGGCGTTCTTGGGATCGTTCTTCATAGCGGCGATCTGGATAGCCTTTTCCTCGGCAAGAACATTCTCGGGAACGTCCTCACGCTTGATGTATGTGGGAGGGTTACCGGATGCGATCTGAAGAGCAACGTTCTTTGCCATCTTTGCGAATTTCTCGGTCGCAGCGACTTCGGGAGTGGTGTCAAATCCGACGATAACGCCGGCAACGCCGCCGCCGTGCACATATGTGCTGGTGATGCCGTGAACAACAACAAAACGTCTGATGTTGATCTTTTCACCGATCTGGAAGATCATCTCTTTCAGCTTATCGTTGACGGTAATGTCGGAGCCGAGATATTTTGCAGCGAGAAGAGCGTCGATATCGGCGGGGTTCTCGGCAATAATGGTCTTGAGAAGAGACTCAACGAATTCGCGGAACGTTGCGTTCTTGGCAACGAAGTCGGTCTCGCTGTTGACCTCGATCATAGCGGACACATCGCCGTCCTTCAGTATCTCAACGACACCATCGGCGGCAATTCTGCCTTCCTTCTTGGCGGCAACTGCAAGTCCTCTTTCACGAAGAACCTTAAGAGCCTTTTCCATATCGCCCTCTGCTTCAACAAGGGCTTTCTTGCACTCCATCATACCGATACCGGTCTTTGCACGGAGGGCAGCAACATCTTTTGCGGTAATAGCAGCCATTTTATATCTCCTTTTCTTTTTTTCAGACGGTCGGAATTATTCTTCCTCTGCCTCTGCGGCAGTCTTTTCAGCCTCGGCGTTCGCTTCGGCGTCGGCGTCAACGTCGGCAGCCTCTGCGCCCTGTCTGCCTTCGATGACAGCATCGGCAAGAACCGAGGATATAAGCTTGATGGCACGGATAGCGTCATCGTTGCCGGGGATGATATAATCGGCATCATCGGGATCGCAGTTGGTATCAACGATAGCGATAACGGGAATACCGAGCTTCTTTGCTTCCTTAACAGCGTTGGCTTCCTTCTTGGTGTCGACCACGAATATCGCGGAGGGAAGGTCGTTCATGTTCTTGATACCGCCGTAGTTTCTCTCAAGGTCAGCCATTTCCTTCTGGAGAGCGGCTGCTTCCTTCTTGGGCAGCATATCAAAGGTCCCGTCCTCTGCCATCTTGGTCAGAGTGTTGAGACGGTTGATGGACTTCTTGATGGTCTTGAAGTTGGTCATCATTCCGCCGGGCCAACGTACGTTCACGTAGTACATTCCGCATCTCTCAGCCTCTTCCTTGATGGCATCGGCTGCCTGCTTTTTGGTACCGACGAAGAGAATGCTCTTATTGTCGGCAGAAAGCTCACGGACATACATATACGCTTCTTCAAACTTCTTTACGGTCTTCTGAAGGTCGATGATGTAAATACCGTTGCGTTCGGTGTAGATGTACTCCTGCATTTTGGGGTTCCATCTTCTGGTGTGGTGTCCGAAATGGACGCCTGCTTCGAGAAGCTGTTTAATGGTGATAACAGACATTTTTATGTCCTCCTTCTGGTTTTTCCACCACGCCGCCCTGTTTGCGGACAACCGCCTCCGGCGGCACCCGACCGCATTCTACGGCGTGTGTGTTTTTGAGTTTTTGCCGTTTTTTCCGCGCAAAATACCCGTTTGCGCCGTTTCACCTGTTTTTTTCGGCACAAACAGATGTATTATATCATACTATTTTAGCTTTTTCAACCCATATGCGCGATTTTACAATTTGTTTACATTTATTTTCGTTTCTTTTCCTTCTTGCGGTCACGTTCGCAAGAGCACAGCTCATTTCCCGGGACCTTCACAAGAACCGCATCCTCGCCTATGCACTCTATTCTTTCCCACGGAATGACAAAGCATTCCTCCCCGCCGAAGCCGAGGAAACCCGTCTCACGCGACACGATGAGCGCACATATCCTGCCATCGCACGGATCGAACTCAAAATCGCACGCATGACCGAGCTTTGATCCTCCGCACAGATTTATAACGTCCTTTTCCCGCAGCTCGCAGGTAGTCATTCTTTCGGACATATTTATTACCGCCTTTCATTCGTTCGGTAATAAATAATATTCCGCCCGGCGGCTGTTGATTACGAACGTTTTTTCGCCTTGCGGCTGCGCGCGGTTGCGGCAATGCGCGGCAGCAAAAGCATAAGGAGCGACAAGGCGAGAATAACGATGTCGTTAGCAACGTATCCGGTGCTTCCAAAGAATCCGAATCCCGCCATCGGCAGGCAGCAGGCGACAAGACAGGCAGCGATCGTTCCGCCGGCAGCGGTTGCAAAAAGGTCCGCGCTTGCAGGGATAAAGGATGCCACCAGCAATGCCGTTGCCGAAGCTGCGGGAAGTGCAAACCACACCGAATAAAGCACCCGCGACGGATGCCCCGCCGCACGTCCGGATATTGCGAACCATCCCCATGTTCCCCATGCCGCAAGATGAATAAACGACCAGAACACGTTTGCAAACGTGATCCCGCCGTCACCTGCAAGATAATTCACGGATCCGGAAATAATGCCGAGCGCCAGAAGAACCGATATCGCCAGCACATTCAGCCAGTAGCTGCGCCCGCCGAACTGCTTTTTTATTTCTTTTTTATTCATTATCTTTTCTACGCGATCACCGGGCGGCGACACGCGCCTCCCGGTGATGTTTTTATTGATATTACGATACCGATCAGGCATCCTGGGACTTTTTGTAGTCCTCAACAATCTTCTGAGCGATGTTGGCGGGAACCGTCGCATAGTCGTTTACGGTAAATGTGAACGAGCCGCGTCCCTGTGACATAGCACGCAGAGCGATCGGGTAATCCATGATCTCTGCCTTGGGAGCGATAGCATGAACAACGGTGTATCCCTTCTTCTTGGCTGCATCCATGCCCATGATGCTGCCGCGTCTCTTGTTGAGGTCGCCCATGACGTCGCCGACCAGTGATTCGGGAACAGTGATATCGAGGTCGCCCACAGGCTCAAGGATAACGGGAGCAGCTTCGAGCAGACACTGCTTGTATGCAAGCTGAGCTGCGGTCTTGAAGGAAATTTCATCCGAGTCAACGGGATGGTAAGAACCGTCGTGCAGATCGGCGGCAAGGTGTGTCATCGGGAAGCCCGCAGCACCCTTTGTCATTGCTTCGAGCAGACCCTTTTCGACAGCCGGGTTGAAGTTCTTCGGAACAACGCCGCCGACAACGGATACGGTAAAGGTCAGTCCCTCTGCCTCTCCGGGAGAGAACTTGATCCAGACATCGCCGAACTGACCGGAACCGCCGTTCTGCTTTTTGTGTCTGCCGTGGATATCAACGGTCTTTGTAATCTTTTCGCGGTATGCGATCTTCGGAGCGGCAAGCTTTATCGAAACACCGTAACGGTTCTTCAGCTTGGCTGCAAGTATCGCAAGGTGCATATCGCCGAGACCCGAAATGAGCATCTGCTTGGTATCGGGATCGGTCTCATACTTGAGGGTAAGATCCTCTTCGACCATTCTTGCAATGCTCTGCGAGATCTTGCCTTCGTCCTTTGCGGTCTCGGGGATCATCGCCTGAGTCATATTCGGAACGGGATATACTGTGGGAGCGTACTTCTCTTCACCGCTCTCGCGCAGAGTGTTATTTGTATTGGTGTTGGCAAGCTTTGCTATCATACCGATATCGCCGCAGGCAAGCTCATCGACCTCTGTCTGGGTCTTGCCCTTAAGAGTGTATATATGAGCCATCTTCTCGGCAACGCCGGTGTTTATGTTTTTGAGGACAGCATCTCTTCTGAGAGTGCCGTTCATCACCTTGAAGTAAGACATCTTACCGACAAACGGGTCGGCAACGGTCTTGAATACGAATATCGCCGCAGGACCGTTCGGGTCGATCTTTGTTGTGGAGCCGTCTTCAAGCTCAGCGGTTCCGCGCGAGGTGAACTTCGGGAATGCGCTCACGGCAGAATCGAGCATCTCGGTGATACCGGCAAGAGTCGTGGAGGAACCGCAGTAAACGGGTACGATGGTGCCGGAAACGATACCGTCGTGAATAGCGGCGGCAGCCTCCTCGCGGGTGATCTCCTCTTCCTCAAGGACCTTCATCATTATGTCCTCGTTTACCATTGCTATGGCATCGTTGAAGTCGGATTTGTGGCTCTCGGCAGCAGCCTCAAGCTCGGGAGTCATAGAAATCTCTACCTTGTTGCCCTTGGCATCGCACTTGAAAGCCTTCATATCGATAAGGTCGACAAACTGGATGTCCTTGCCCGCTTTTACGGGAACGACTATGGGGCAGACAGAGCTGCCGAACTTGTCCTTGAGCTGTTCGAAAACGCGGTCAAAGTCCGCATCGTTGTCATCATATTTATTAATGAAGAAAACCTTCGGAACGTTTATCTCGCTCGCATAGTCCCATGCAAGCTCGGTACCGACCTCAACGCCGGACTTGGCGTCAACAAGAATAACAGCGCTTCCCGCAACGCGGAGAGCCTGCTTTACCTCGCCGACGAAATCAAGGTAGCCGGGGGTATCGAGAACATTTATCTTGCAGCCCTTCCAGATGACGGGGGCGATCGCAGTTGAGATTGAAAAGCTTCTCTTTACTTCTTCGGGATCGAAGTCGCAGACGGTATTTCCGTCAGCAGTCTTACCGAGTCGGTCTGTCCCTCCGCTTATATAAAGCATTGCCTCTGCCAGAGAGGTCTTGCCGCTGCCGCCGTGTCCGAGCAGGGCGATGTTGCGAATGTTGCCGGTTTCAAATTTCGCCATTGTGATTCCTCTTTCGTAATATATGGATTTTTATCAGATGAACGGGTATATTCCGCCGTTCGACACGCCGGTAATGCGCGGCGCGATAAAGTACTGCTGTCAATAAAATGTGCCGAATAACACAGCCACATTTATTATTATACTATAACACACGCGGTTTTGCAAGAGTTTTTTGGACATTTTGCTCGTAAAAAACGTACTTTTTTACGTCAGATTTATTGTTTTTGGCTTTTTGGGTCATTCATTCGGCAATCCGAACAGCTCTTTGGCATTTTTGCACGTCATCTCTGCGGCATCGCGCTGAGAAAGCCCCAGCACTTCGCCTATCATTCCGGCAGTGTATGCGGCATATGCCGAATAATTCAGCCTGCCGCGGAACGGTTCGGGAGCAAGGTACGGGCAGTCGGTCTCAACAAGTATACGATCGCGCGGGACCTCCTCGACGACCGAGCGGACGTGCCGCGCGTTTTTAAAGGTCACGGTGCCCGAAAACGAGATGTAAAAGCCGCGCCGGCAAAGCTCAAGTGCCATCTCCGCACTGCCGGAGTAGCTGTGGAACACCCCTCTCACGCCGGGGTGCCGCAGTACCGCTTCAAAGCAGTCGCCGTGCGCCTCGCGGTCGTGGATAATTACGGGAATATCCGCATCGCGCGCCAGTGCGAGCTGAGCGTCAAAATATTTTGCCTGGAGTTCCCGGTCATACGGCTGCCAGTGGTAGTCAAGACCTATCTCGCCGAGAGCGACGATCCCGTCCTCTTTTCTTTTGCCGAGCAGCTCTGAGAGTGCCGACATTTCCTCGTCAAACCCTCCGGACATACCGATGTCCGACGGGTGTATTCCGACCGCCGCATACATAAGCGGATAATTTTTCGCCTGCATCACGGCGCGGCGGGAGTTATCAAGGTTCGTTCCGACATTTATGATCCCTGCCATACCGTCCGCAAAGCACTTGCGTATCGCGGCATCGGCACCGCCCTCGAATTCGGCGGCAAAGCGTTCGTCGGTGTAGTGCGCGTGCGTATCAAACACGCCGCGCGGGGAAAGTTTATCCCCCATTTTTATCTCACTCTCTCGCCGAGGGGCGTTGCGGGATCAAGGAACACCACTCTTACTTCATCCTCACCGGATGCAAGCAACATTCCCTCGGACTGCACTCCGCAAAGCGTGGCGGGCGCGAGGTTGGCGACAACTATAACCTTTTTGCCGATGAGCTGTTCGGGCTTATAGAACTTTGCAATGCCGGATACTATCTGACACGTCTCGTATCCGAGGTCAACGGTAAGCTTGAGCAGCTTTTTGGCTTTCGGAACAGGCTCGCAGGTCTTTATCTCCGCCGTGCGCAGCTCGACCTTCATAAAGTCCTCGTATCCGATAACGGCGCAGCCCTCGGGCTTTTCGGGCTTCTTCTCCGCAGCCTCGGCTGCCTTGTGCGCCGCTTCGATCTCCGCATAGATCGTCTCAAGCGTCTTCTTTTCATCTATACGGGCAAAAAGCACGCGCGTATCGTTAACGCTCTCACCGGGCTTCATTCCATCGAAGCGCTCGGCCGTGCCTATCGAATCAAGCGAGGTCTCGGCGGTCCCGAGTTCCGAATATATCTCCTCAGCCGACGCCGGGATGATCGGTTCGAGCATGACGGCAGCCCATCTTATGGCTTCGGTGAGATCGTAGAGCACCGTTCCGAGGCGCTCGCGCGATGCTTCGTCGCGTGCAAGGACCCACGGCTGTGTCTCGTCGATGAATTTGTTCGCACGGCGCAGAAGCGTGAGTATCGCCTCTACCGCGTCGGCAATGCGGAAGCCCTCCATTGCCTCGCGGTAATCGCCGACGGAAGCAATGGCGGTCGCAATGAGGTCGCGGTCAAGCTCGTCGCGGCAGACTGGAGCGGCAATTACTTTGTCAAAATACTTTTTCTGCATATCGAGCGTGCGCTTTACAAGGTTGCCGAGGTTGTTTACAAGATCGGTGTTGTAGCGCGCCAGCACGCTCTCCCATGTGATCGAACCGTCGGAGCCGTAGGGCATCTCGGCAAGAGCGTAGTATCTCACGCCGTCAACGCCAACATACTCGGAAAGCTTGTCGGCATACACAACGTTGCCCTTGGATTTCGACATTTTACCGGTGCCGAAGTTGAACCACGGATGCCCGAATATCTTCTTTGGCAGCGGAAGACCCAGCGCCATAAGGAATATCGGCCAGTAAACGCCGTGGAATCTCATGATATCCTTACCGATGATATGGACCGATGCGGGCCACAGCTCGCGGAAGCGTTCGGACTGTTCTTCGTAGCTCTTGTCGGGGTCGTAGCCGATGGCGGTTATATAGTTTGTGAGCGCATCGAGCCAGACGTAAACAACGTGGCGTGGGTCGGACGGCACCTTTATTCCCCATGTAAAGGATGTGCGGGAGAGGCAGAGGTCCTGAAGCCCCGGGAGCAGGAAGTTGTTGAGCATTTCTTTTTTGCGCGACTCGGGCTCAATGAACTCGGGATGCGTATTGATATACTCTATGAGGGCAGGCGCGTATTTCTTCATATCAAAGAAATATGCTTCCTCGCAGGCACGTGTAACGGGCGCGCCGCAGTCGGGGCACTTGCCGTCAACGACCTGTGTCTCGGTGTAGAAGGATTCGCAGGGCTTGCAGTACCAGCCCTCGTATTTTCCCTTGTAGATATCGCCCTGGCGGAGGAATCTTTCAAATATCTTCTGTACCGTTTTTACGTGGCAGTCCTCGGTCGTGCGGATGAAACGGTCGTATTTAACATTCATAAGGTCCCATACGCCGCGTATCTCGCCCGCGATCTTATCAACATATGTCTGAGGCTCCATACCGGCTTTTTCGGCGTAATCCTGTATCTTCTGACCGTGTTCATCGGCACCGGTGCAGAGATATACGTCATACCCCGCCTTGCGGCGGTAACGCGCAAGTGCGTCAGCCATGATAGCGTCATAGGTATTGCCGATGTGCGGCTTTGCCGATGCATAGGCAATAGCGGTAGTAATGTAATAGCTGTTCTTGTTCTCGTTCATTGGTTATTTTCATTCCTTTCTTTGCATTTGTGCCGCTTTTCTATTTTTTTAAATCCAGATCATAACTTACGATCCCGAAGGCACAAGTGCTGCCTGCAAACAACTTTCATTCAGGTATGCTTTTATTTTGTTTTCAAGCTTATATCATTTCAGTTGATACGGATAGTATTTTATCGTTTTCGGCGTTCGGCACAGCGGCGTCGCCGCATTCGGTCATTACCGTTCTTACGGCAAAAAGCGGTATCGTATGAAACACAAAAAGTGTCAGGACAGACGCAACCGACAGGAGACAGAGCGGGATCCCGCGCAGCGCAACCGCCGCATATATACGCCTTTGGCGGAATGTCCGCTCAAAAATGTTGCCGCCCCCGGAGCGCGGCGCACCGAATCCGTCCGTCATAAGCCTGTGAGCCGCCACGGAAAGAACGCGCGCATACCTCATCCAAAGAAGCGCCGCCGGTATTGAAAGCCACAGCCGCCATGACATTCCCGTTGTTGCCGCAAAATAAACCGCAGGCAGGACGGGCATCACCCAGCGCAAAACGACCAGAAGCATACCCGCGCACGCGGCAAGCCACGCACCGGGCGACGAATACGGCTCAAAAAGCAGCCACAGCCCGGCAGACGAAGTGAAGGCAGCCGACTTTGCCATTCTCATGAACCCCGCAAGCATTGGCGACAACAAAAGAAATGCCACGCACCACGTGGCGGGCATGAGCCACGGAGGTTCTTCGCTTATTCCGTATGCCGCCGCACAAATAGCGTTCGGGATCAGAAGCACGGCAGCGGCTCCCGTCATGCAGAAGACCGTACCAAGCGTCATTGACAGCCGCACCCCTGGCGCACCGAGTACATCAAGCGACCGCCTGCATATGCTTCGGGCGGCATTGCGCGCCGCGGCGCGCGTTATGCGGCTGCTCACGCGATCTCCCTGCCGCCCACAAAAACGCGGGAGATGTCTATTTTCTTTTCGCCCTCGTCAACGCGGCAGAAAAGCAGATCGGCGGCAGCGCCGGGTGCTATAACGCCGACCTCCCCCTCAAGTCCGACCTCGGCTGCGGGATTCTGAGTCGCAGCTGTCACGGCATCAGATATCGGTATATCGCAGAAACGCGCCAGATTTTCGACAGCGCGGTGCAGATCAAGCGTGCTGCCGGCAAGTGCGCCGTCCGGCGTGCGCGCTATACCGTCCTTTACATGCGCCGGCGTTCCCGCTATCATATATTCGCCGTCAGGCGCACCCGCCGCCGCCATTGAATCGCTTATCAGCACAAGACGGTCGATCCCTATGCATTCAAGTGTGAAGTTTACCATGTGCGGAGCAATGTGAAGTCCGTCGCATATCAGCTCGCAGAAGCCTCCGCTCATCAGCGCGGCAGCAGCCGCACCGCCCTCGCGGTGGTGTATCTGCGGCATTGCGTTGTAAAGATGCGTAAAGCTCACGCCGTATTTTTCCCACGCCGAATATGCCTCATCGTATGTGGCGTCGGTGTGCCCGAGTCCGAGCGTAGCTCCGAGCTCGCGTGCGCGGCGGGCGAAAGCATCGCCGTCAAGCTCAAGCGCCGCCGTGATATGCACAGGCAGTCCCGATGCCCCGATAAAACCGTCAAGCTCGGCGGGATCGAGCGCCGAAAGATATTCGGGATTGTGCGCTCCGCGCCGCCGGGGATTCAGATATCTCCCTTCCAGATGAACTCCGAGAAAACGCGCGCCTCCGCCCGTTCCCTTGAGGGATGCTATAAGCTCTGCCTGGCTGCAAAGCTCGTTGAGCGGAGCCGAGGCAAGCGTGGGAAAAAGCGATGTCACACCGGCGCGCGCATAGGACGCCGCGGCGCGGCGCATACCTGCCGTATCCGAGAAATTAAAATCCTCGCATACTCTGCCGTGCGTATGTACATCTACAAATCCCGGCAAAAGGTGGCAGCCGCCGGCGTCAATACGCAGGTCAGGCATTGGCAGATGTGCATATGCGTGCCTTGACTCCGGCAACACGTCTATTATTCTGCCGTCTCCGCCCGCTTCGCCTATAAGCAGCGCACCTTCAAAAAATGACCGCGTGGGAGAATTGTATATCAGTGCATTCTGGATCAAAATACGCATCGGAAATGCCCTCCGGGTTCAAAAAAATCTATTGATGATCTGTCGGGTCAGTCAACTATCTGCCACACGACGGAAACCGTGTCGGATATTTTTACATCCTCCGGTGTGATGTCGGGAGCTGCGCACTCGTTGGCGCACTTTGCAAGCATCATACCGCCGAGCGGACGTACCGACATATCGGGAACATCTCCGTCGGAAACTATGTTCTGAGCCACAAGTATGCCGCGCATACCGGCGGCTTTTGCAAGACGCTCCGCCTTGAGTTTTGAGTCTGCGACCGCACGGTCGAGCAGCTCAAGGCGCGCTGTCTCGCGGTCACGCACGGTGTATTCTATTCTGAATTCCGGCACTGCCGAACAGCCGGAGATCGCCGTAAGCACGCGACCGAGCAAGGCGTTATCCGCATCAAATTCCACGTGGAGCTCCTGTCTGAAGCCGTAGCCGACAAAAACACGCTTGTAGTTTCCTTCATCATCGCGGCGGTTTTCATATTCGGAGCTGATATTGAAGCTTGAGGTTTTTACAGCCTTTTCGTCAAAGCCGATGCTGCGGAAGCATCCGCACAGCGCGCTGCTCTGTTCAGCCGAAAGCAGCATCGTCTCATCATATTCGCGTCTTGTACCGGATATCGTCATTTCAAGGCGGATAAGATCCGGCTTAAGGGACAAAGACCCGGTCCCGGCTGTTCTGATAGTTTTTGCCATGTTTTGTTTTCATCCTTTCCATCCGCATACGGTGCGGTGCTGCAATAGATTATTCTAACATTATATTATAATGCAAAACACAGCCGAAAGCAAGTTTTTTTTTGAATTTCATTGTTTTTTTGCCCGCAAACAGCCAAAAATGCGCGCCGGATGCATCCGACGCGCATAAAACTCACCCGCGAGACATAGATATTCTCTGTAACGGACACGAAAAACGAAAAGGAGACCGTCATGAAAAGAGCTTTCTCGCGCCCCACGGCAGTCCTGCTGCTCGCGGCGATGCTGCTTTTTCCGGTCGGATGCCGCCGGAGTACCGACGTGTGCGACATACTTTCCGCCGCGTTGGCATCGCAGACAGAGGTACCGACGGGAACGGTCTATTCATCCCGCGCCGAAGCGGGCGTCCCCGATGCGCTCGACAGCGACCTTGCCGCCGTGCTGTGGGGCAACGGCGCGCCGCATCCGGCATACGGACTGACCAACTCTGCCGCCATATATCTTACCGTACGCGAGCTGCCGTTTGAAATGGCAGTGCTTGAATGCGCCTCGACCGACTCGGCATCAGATGTGGCAATGATGTGCTGCGAACGCGCCGATCTGCTCTCACGTACATATGGCGGCGGAAAAGCAGCATTCTCGGTAATGATATACGGAAGGTATGTCGTAGCGGTAATGTGCGCCGACAACGAGGCTGCGCAGAAAGCGGCAGCCGACGTTATCGGAAAAGGGTGACTATCCAGTATATAACGCCGCATACCGCGCCCGACAGCGTTCCGTACAGAAGGACCGGTCCCGCAACGGTAAATATTTTTGCGCCAAGACCCAGCACAAATCCTTCGTCGCGGCTGTCTATCGCCGAGGACACGACAGAATTGGCAAAACCCGTGATCGGCACGAGCGTCCCAGCGCCCGCGACCTTGGCAATATTGTCAAAAACGCCCGCTGCGGTAAGCACTGCCGCAACAAAGATCAGGGTAACAGAGGTCAGAAGCCCCGCGTCATCCTTTTCCATTCCTATTGCGGTCCAGAGATGCGTAAGCGCTTCCGCCACAGCACATATCAGCCCGCCGAACAGGAACGCCATGAGAGAATTGTACATCACCCTGCTTTTCGGCGCGTGCGCATCGGCATATTTTTTGTATTTTTCACTTCCTATATTCATCTGCTCTTCCCTTCTTTATCACGGCTCACGTGCCGGCGCATCCGGCGCGGATCAGAGAAATGCCTTCAGCTTTTCGGCGGAATTCTCCTCAAATCTCACCGTCTCGCGTGCCAGCGACACAGCCTCGCCGTCCGGCTCGGCGGCACGCTCTTCCGCGCTTATTGCGCGGCGCAGATCGGTAACGCCCATACTCGCGCCCTGAATCATCATTTCGGCAATGTGCGAGGCGGATGAGTCGGTCATTGTATTCACAGCCATGCTCATTTTTACCGCCGCCTTCGCCAACGCGCCCTCCTCCTTCGGCTCCTCGCCGCGATCGCGCGACAGCTTTGCCGCGCGGGAGGCAAGCTCCTCGTAACGGTCAAGCTCGGATGTCATCTCAACTCTCAGCTTATCGTCATTCACGTGACCGATAAGATCGGTTATCGAATCGGCTCCCATTTTTGTATTCTTGTAGATCTCGGCGGCAAGCGACTTGCCGCCCTCTTTTTTATCAGACATTAAAAAATCCTCCTGTTGGATCACGGCCAAAACCGCCGGTGTACTTCCAGTATTCCCGCCACAAAGAAAAATATACCCCCTACGTCACGAGCTCAATTAACCGATTGTTTTCAAAATACGCTTCAAATACCCACAAAAATTATAGTATAGTATTACGGTAGGAATTTGAATCGAGGTTTAATGCTATGCTTGTTTCAACAAAGGGAAGATACGCTCTGCGCGTTATGCTCGAGCTTGCCGAACGACCGGAAGGCGAATACGCCGCGCTCGGAACCATTGCCACCGACCAGGGAATATCGGAGAAATATCTTGAAAGCATCATATCGGTGCTTTCCAAAGCGGGGCTTGTGGATGCTCTGCGCGGCAAGGGAGGCGGATACCGCCTCAACAGACCAGCCGCTTCATATTCCGTAGGCGAGATCCTGCGGATGACAGAGGGGACCCTTGCGCCGGTCTCCTGCCTTGAGTGTTCCCCCAACAAATGCGACAGAGCGGGCGGATGCCGGACACTGCCGATGTGGGAAAAGCTTGACAAGCTTATAAACGGGTATCTTGACAGCGTGACGCTTGCCGACCTTCTTGATGATAAAAAAATATGATCATCCGCAAGAAAAAAACGATAATCCTATTGACAAGGTAGGAAATCAGTGCTATAATACAATCAACCTACAAGAAAAGTGGGTATTGATCATTGGGAGAAAACAAAAATGCAGATATACGCAGACAATGCGGCGACAACCAAAATGAGCCGCGCATCGATCGACGCCATGCTTCCGTACATGGAGGACAATTACGGCAATCCCTCAAGCCTTCACAGCGTGGGTCAGCGCGCTGCCGAAGCACTCGCCGACGCGCGCGCACGCATAGCCGCACGTCTCGGCTGTCAGCCGCGCGAGATCACTTTTACATCCGGCGGCAGCGAGGCAGACAATCAGGCATTGATCTCTGCCGCGCGGCTCGGCGAGAAAAAAGGAAAAAAACATATAATATCGACCGCTTTTGAGCATCATGCCGTACTTCACACTCTTGAAAAGCTGAAAAAAGAGGGCTTTGAGATAGAGCTTCTTCCCGTAGGCAGCACCGGGACCGTATCGGCAGAAGCGGTCAGGGCGGCAATACGCCCGGACACCTGTCTTGTCAGCGTCATGTACGCCAACAACGAGATAGGCTCTGTAATGCCGATAGCGGAGATCGGCAAGGTATGCCGCGAGTCGGGCGTGCTGTTCCACACCGACGCGGTGCAGGCTGCCGGTCACCTTCCGATAAATGTAAAAGATCAGAATATAGATATGCTTTCCCTCTCCGCCCACAAGTTCCACGGTCCCAAGGGGACCGGCGTGCTTTACGCAAGGCAGGGGATACTTCTCACCTCCATCATTGAAGGAGGCGCCCAGGAACGCGGACGGCGCGCAGGCACCGAAAACATCCCGGCGATAGTCGGTATGGCTGCAGCGCTCGACGAAGCGTGCGAGCACATGGCGGAAAACGCGGCGTATGTCTCGTCCCTGCGCGACAGGCTGATAAGCGGACTTTCGACCGTTCCGCACTCGGTACTGAACGGCGACCCGGTGAACCGCCTGCCCGGAAATGTTCACTTCTGTTTTGAAGGGATCGAAGGCGAAAGTCTTTTGCTGATGCTAGATGTGCGCGGTATCTGCGCCTCATCCGGTTCGGCGTGCACATCGGGCTCACTCGATCCCAGTCACGTACTGCTTGCAATAGGCAGACCGCACGAGATCGCACACGGTTCGCTTCGTCTCACCATATGCGAAACAAACACTCCCGAGGAGATCGAATATATGCTCACGGCGATTCCCGAGGTGGTTGAATACCTGCGCGGTATGTCCCCGCTATGGAGGGAAAAATGCGAAGGCGAAAAGCCCTTCCTGCTTTGATAATGAAAAACGAAAGGAAATAAAACAATGGCACTTTACAGCGAAAAAGTAATGGATCACTTTATGCATCCGCGCAATGTCGGCATGATAGAAAACGCGGATGGCGTAGGCGAGGTCGGCAACGCAAAATGCGGCGACATAATGAAAATATACCTCAAAATAGACAATGATATAATCACGGACGTGAAATTCGAAACGTTCGGCTGCGGGTCGGCGATCGCGTCAAGCTCAATGGCGACCGAGCTTATAAAGGGCAAGCCGCTGTCCGAGGCGCTCACTCTTACCAATAAAGCAGTCACCGAAGCGCTTGACGGACTGCCCGCACATAAGATCCACTGTTCGGTGCTTGCCGAGGAAGCGATAAAAGCAGCAGTCAAGGATTATTACGATAAAAAAGGTATCGCCTACGACGAAAGCCGGTTCCCCGACTGCGCACATTGCGCACACTGTCATATATAATGTTCGGAACGGCGGAGCAAAACTCCCCGGACCAATATCGGCAGCGGCACTCCAAAACACGGAATGAGTTTTGGGGTGCCGCCGGCTTCCTCCCCCATTGTCCGTTCAAACAGTCAAAATGCCGATTTTGCAATTTTGCAAGATTGAAACAGCCCTCCGGAAGCAATATGCGTCGGAAGACCGGCGGTGACGCGAAATGCCGCAAACGCCCACGTAAAGTTTGCCTTTTGCCGTTATCCGACGGGTTTATTGTCTATTTCGACGCACTTTTTCGTCATATAATTTTGATTTTGTTGCACATTGCCTATTGCAAAAAAAGCCCGAATGGTGTATACTTATAGCATCATTTTCAAGGAGTTTTGCAAGAATGAAAAACAATTATGCGAAAACAGCATATTGCACTTCGTCGACTGCGGCGGGTTCTTTCTCTGCGCGCTCATTCTCCGAAAACTCCGCGACACATGAAAATACCTCCGTAATACGCTCTGAAAAAGACACCTTTACCTTGGTGTCTTTTTCTCTTTGCGTGATCGCCGTATCCGTATATCTTCTTGCCGTACGAATTATTATGCCCGTAGCTGTAATCGCCGTTTCCGTAATAATTTCGCTCATACGACTTATTATAATAAAGAACAAAACGGGCTGCCGCCCATGGTTCTGCCGTAAAATACCGAACGGGATGATCTGATGATTATTTCCGAAGGGCGTTCGGCAAAATCATTCCGAAAAAGCGGTCTTGCCCGGCAGGATCGCTTTTTCGTTTATCAGTCAATGAAGGCTCCTGCAAGGCAAGGCATATGAATGCCCGACGGAATTAATACATAAATTCAAGTCAATATTATTTTGAAGGAGAAAATCAAAATGAAAAACTCACTCGCAAAAACAAAAAAATTCGCAAAAGCATTTGCCGCCGCGCTGGTAGCCGTGCTTATGCTCATGTCTGTCGCATCATGCGGTTCAAACGAAAAATGGCCCGTTGACAAAGAAACGGGACTCACCGAGCTGCTTATCGGCGGTATCGGTCCCACAACAGGTGAAAACGCCAACTACGGCAACTCTGTAAAGAACGGTGCCAAGCTCGCCGTTGACGAGATCAACGCTGCCGGCGGCGTGAACGGATTCAAACTCGTTCTCAGCTTCCAGGATTCGCAGGGCAGCGCCGAATCGGCTGTTTCCGCATACGGCAAGCTCATGGACCTCGGCATGAAGGTCAGCCTCGGCGGCACGCTTTCGGGCGAAAATGCCTCCATCGTTGCCGCAGCAAAGGCAGACGATGTACTTCTTCTCTCCCCCTCCGCCTCATCGGTAAGCGCGATAGCGGGCAATGACAAAGCATTCCGCGTCTGCTTCAGCGACCCCTCGCAGGGCACCGCATCGGCAAAGTATATCAAAGACTTTGACCTTGCAAAAAAGATCGCCGTTCTCTACGACAGCAGCAATGACTACTGCCAGGGACTTTACGACACATTCAAAACCGAATGCGAAGCCGTGGGACTTGATATAGTCACGGTCCAGACCTACACCAACACCACCAACACCGACTTCTCCGCTCAGATATCCGCTATCAAGGCATCGGGCGCAGAGCTGGTCTTCCTACCCATCTACGCGGCAGACGCAGCCAAGATACTCACCCAGGCAGCCCAGACCAAGGCATTTGAGGGTATGATCCCCTTCGGATGCGACGGACTTGACGGCATTCTTGATAAGATCTCGAACAAAGCCGATGCCGAGGGCGTAATGCTTCTCACTCCCTTTGCCGCCGATGCTGTTGATGCCAATGTCAAAGCTTTCGTCGAAGCATACAAAAAGGCTTATGACAAAACACCCGACCAGTTTGCCGCCGACGGTTACGATGCGGTATACGCCATCGCAGAAGCTCTGAAATCCGCAGGCATCACATCCGACAACAAAGACGACTTTACATCCCGCCTCGTTGCCGCAATGACCAAAACCACCGTAAACGGTGTGACCGGTAAAATGACATGGACAGCCGACGGCGAAACCGCCAAGGACGCCAAGGCAATGGTCATCAAAAACGGCACAGCAGTCCTCTACACAAAATAGTCTTCCGAAATATAAGATAAGCAATAAAAAAGGCTGCCGCGCACAGGCGCGGCAGCCGGGATAGGATAAACTCATTATGACGACATTAATTCAAACGCTGATAAGCGGTCTGCGGCTGGGGAGCATATACGCTCTCATGGCGCTGGGGTACACCATGGTGTACGGAATAGCCAAAATGCTGAACTTTGCCCACGGTGATATTATCATGGTGGGTGCTTATGCTGTGATATCCACAGTATCGCTCTCCGCAATGCCCGGCATTGTAGGCGTGGCTGTAAGCGTTGTCGTATGCGTTATCCTCGGCATAACGATCGAATTCCTCGCATACCGCCCGCTGCGCAAGGCGCCCTCGCTCGCCGTGCTTATCACTGCCATCGGCGTAAGCTATTTTTTGCAGAGCGTCGCACTGCTCATCTTCAAATCCGAACCTCTGGCATTCCCCACGATCATAGAGATCCCGTCGGTAAATCTCGGTGAGGTAGTAATAGACGGCATGACACTGCTGACTCTTGCCGTAACCGCGCTGATAATGGTATCCCTTTCTCTTTTCATAAACAAAACACGGCTCGGCAAGGCAATGCGCGCAGTGTCGGAGGATAAGGACGCAGCGGAGCTTATGGGCATCAGCGTAAACCGCACGATAACAATGACCTTTGCCATCGGCTCGGCTCTTGCAGCAGTCGCCAGTATATTCTACGGCGCGACATACACCTACATCAAGCCGACGACCGGTTCAATGCCCGGCATAAAGGCATTTACAGCCGCCGTTTTCGGCGGTATAGGATCGATCCCCGGCGCTATGCTCGGCGGCATACTGCTCGGCATAATCGAGCAGCTCTCGCAGCGTTATATCTCCACCCTTTGGACTAACGCAATAGTTTTCGGCGTTCTTGTTCTTGTTCTCGTCGTCAAGCCCACAGGACTTCTCGGCAAGAAGATCAGCGAAAAAGTTTGAATGGAGGCACACAATGGGAACCAACACAAAAAACGCCTCCGTGCGTAAGATCATCAATCAGAACACACTCACCGTCGCCGTCGTGGTAATAGTCTATGCGGTGCTCGGTACCATGCTCTATACCGGCGCGACCTCGCGTCAGCTTTCTTCAATGCTCATTCCGGTATCCTGCTACATCGTGCTTGCGGTGTCGTTGAACCTTGTCGTCGGACTGTTGGGCGAGCTTTCGCTCGGTCACGCGGGCTTTATGGCTGTGGGGCTTTTCTCCGGCTGTCTGTTTTCGATAGCTACGGTGTCGGTGCCGCTTTATATACGGCTTCCGCTCGCCATGCTGCTCGGTGGCATTGCTTCGGCTGCCGTCGGCTTTGCCGTCGGACTCCCCGCCCTTCGTCTTAAAGGCGACTACCTTGCAATAGTCACACTTGCCTGCGGTGAAATAATAAAAACGGTCATTCTCAACCTCAAGGTGACGGGCGGTGCGCTCGGACTCAACACCCAGCCCGTATATTCCGATGCAAAGACCCTGCTTCCTTACGCAGCGGTCATGGTGCTTATCAGCGTTATCGCCGTCATGAATCTGAAAAAATCACGTCACGGACGCGCGATAATGGCAATACGCGACAACCGCATCGCCGCCGAATCGACGGGCATAAACGTTACCTACTACAAGCTCATGGTGTTTATGCTTGCGGCGTTTTTCGCAGGGGCGATCGGCGTGCTCTACGGCCACACGCTCGCTGTTGTTTCACCGTCCGGTTTTGACTACAATATGTCGATCGAGGTACTTGTCATCGTAGTACTCGGCGGCATGGGCAATATAAGCGGTTCGATAATCGCCGCAATAATCCTGCGCGTGCTTCCCGAAGCACTGCGTGGACTTGACGATTTCCGTATGCTCATTTATTCCCTGCTTCTCATCACCATCATGCTTCTCAATGCAAATCCGAAATTCGCCTCGCTCAAAGGACAGTGGTCGATAAAGAATTTCATCATGTTCCTTCGCCGGAATAAAAAAAGCGCAGAGAAAGGATCGGTAAAATAAAATGAATCGGGATGTAAAGAACCTTTTGAAGCAAAGCAAATCGGCATCTCCCCTTGTGCCGCTCCCCACGAACGCTTTTATCCCCGAACGCGATCTCAAGACCTCGCCTGTGCTTGAAGCCGTACACCTCGGAGTCAGCTTTGGCGGACTTAACGCCGTTGACGATTTTTCGCTCGTGATAGGACGCACCGAGATCGCCGGACTTATCGGTCCCAACGGTGCCGGCAAGACCACAGTGTTCAATCTGCTTACAAATGTTTATCAGCCCACGCGCGGAAACATTATGCTTAACGGTTACAGCACAGCCGGCAAAAGCACAGCTCAGGTCAACCGCATGGGTATAGCAAGAACATTCCAGAACATCCGCCTGTTCAGTGCCATGAGTGTGCTTGACAATGTAAAAGTCGGACTTCACAACACAATGAAGGAGAATCTTCTTGCCGCTTTAACTCATACATTCGGTTATCGCGGTGAGGAAAAACGCGCCAACGACCGCGCGCTCGAGCTGCTTGACTTCTTCGGCATGGCTGACATAGCGGACGCGCAGGCAGGCAGCCTCCCATACGGCGCGCAAAGGCGCCTTGAAATAGTACGCGCTCTTGCCACGCGCCCCGCGATACTGCTGCTTGACGAGCCTGCGGCGGGCATGAACCCGCACGAGACCGAGGAGCTGATGGAAAACATCATACGCATACGCGATACCTTCGGCATTGCCATTATGCTGATCGAGCATGATATGAGACTGGTCATGAACATATGCGAGGGCATATGCGTGCTTGACCACGGCAAGGTGATCGCCAAGGGCACACCCGATGACATTCAGAACAACGAAACTGTTATCACAGCATATCTCGGCAAGAAAAAGGAGGGCGGCGAAAATGCTTGAAGTCAACGGCATAAACGTCTACTACGGCAATATCCATGCATTGAAGGATGTTTCCTTCAATGTAAAAGACGGCGAGATAGTCGCTCTTATCGGCGCCAACGGCGCCGGAAAATCCACGACCCTCAAAACCGTTTCTGGACTCTTACGCTCCAGAACGGGAGATATATCGTTCAACGGAAAAAGCATAGCCCACACAGAACCGTACAAGCTCGTTTCCGAAGGGCTGGCACACGTTCCGGAAGGACGCCGCATCTTTTTGCAGATGACGGTAACGGAAAACCTTGAAATGGGTGCTTACACGCGCAAAAGCGGGACCAAAGAAGACATAGCCGACGTTTTCCGACGTTTTCCGCGTCTTAAGCACCGCAAAAATCAGATCGCGGGAACACTTTCCGGCGGCGAGCAGCAGATGCTTGCAATGGGACGCGCGCTTATGAGCCATCCGAAGCTTCTCATGCTCGATGAACCGTCGATGGGACTTGCCCCCATACTTGTTCAACAGATCTTTGATATCATCAAGGAGCTCCATGAAGCGGGAACGACAATTCTGCTCGTTGAGCAGAATGCGGAAATGGCACTTGCCATAGCCGACCGCGCGTACGTCTGCGAATCGGGAAGGATAGTGCTTTCCGGCACCGGTGCCGAGCTTGCCTCAAGCGACCAGATAAAGCGTGCATATCTCGGAGGGTAAGCAAACGGGCATCCCCCAAAAATGAAGCCCGGTAAAACAAAAAACGTGAGTGCTACGTCCCGGCGCAAACACTCACGTTTTTATTTTTGTCTCAGTCTTTCGATAAGTACTCCGCCGTTTTCGCGCAGCCACTTTTTTCTCTCGGCATAATCGGGCATAACGCGCTCGACTTCACGCCAGAAACGCGGCGAATGATTCATCTCAAGCCTGTGGCACAGCTCGTGCACAACGACATAATCCAGCACCCCGGGAGGTGCCAGAACCAACAGACAATTGAAATTCAGATTTCCCTTTGCCGAGCAGCTTCCCCATCTTGTGCGCTGATTTCTTACCGTTATTCCGTTCACATCAACGCCCACAAGCGGTGCGAAATACGCGACCCGCTCCGGTATTATCTCAAGCGCACGGTCCGCAAACGCCTTTATCTCTGCGGCGGTAAACGGCGGATTTTCGGCACGCCTCTGCTCTGCCTCCTCATTTCTCTGCCGCATGAGCGCAATGTGTTCGTCGATCCATCCGCTCTCACCGATCAAAAATCTGTCAATATCCGCCCGGGTCGCCGCGCGAGGAGCACGCACGGTGACAGAAAGATCGCGTCCGATCTCAATTGCCAGTGTGCGCCTGTCGCTTTTTATTATCCTTGCATTGTATTTTTTCAGAATATCCATGGTATGATTATACCACAACACGCTACGGCTGTCAATTGCGGACCGCGCACTTGATTTTTTTCGTGCGCTGTGATAAAATATAACCGAAAGGAAGGTGACACCGATGAATGGTAATGGTGCATACGAAAATATTCTCACACGCAGGAGCATACGCAAATACAAAAGCGATCCCGTACCGGCTGAACTGATAGACCGCATAATCACCGCCGGCCTTTACGCGCCGACAGGCAGAAATATGCAGTCGCCGATAATCGTTGCCGTAACTGACCGTGAGCTTCGCGACCGGCTTTCCCGCATGAATGCGGCAGTAATGGGTTCTGACGGCGACCCGTTTTACGGAGCACCGGCGGTGCTGGTTGTGCTTGCCGACAGAAGCTGCCGCACACACATTTACGACGGCAGTCTTGTAATGGGCAATATGATGCTGGCGGCGCATGAAGCGGGGCTCGGGAGCTGCTGGATCCACCGCGCACGAGAGGTCTTTGACACCGACGAAGGAAAGGAGATACTCCTCTCTCTCGGTGTCAACGGCGACTACGAGGGTATAGGCAACTGCATAATCGGATATCCCGACTGCCCCCTGCCCGATGCCGCCCCGCGGCGTGAAGGACGCGTATTTTATGCCAAATAACCCTTTGACCGAAGAAGATGAAATATAATATCGACCCGGAGCTCAGGCGTTACTGCCTTGCGATGCCTTTTGCGCCGGCGATACTGCGCCCGGCACGCCCGGCGATGAAGCTGATGTATGCTGCCACACGTGTCCCGCGCGGCGTGCTTCACCGCACGGAATACGCCGGGAATGTGCGCCTTGACATATTTGAACCGCAAAATGCCGCCTGCGACCTTCCATGCCTGCTTTATATGCACGGCGGCGGATTCGGCTACATGGCTGCGCCGTATCACAAAAGACTCGCCGCATTATACGCGTGCGGCAGCGGTTGCCGCGTGGTATGCCCGGATTACCGTCTGACGCCGAAATATCCTTATCCAGCCGCGCGCGACGATTGCAACCGCGCGTTTGAGTGGATAAAACAGAACCATCCCGGCGTACCGGTTGCCGTCGGCGGCGACAGCGCGGGAGCGGTTCTTGCCTCATACGCCGTCGCTCATGCCGAAGGTATGCTTGCATTCCAGATGCTCATATATCCGGTATGCAGTGCGGCAGGAGACAGCGATTCAATGAAGAGATACAACGACACTCCGCTTTGGAATTCCGGATGCAATAAAACCATGTGGGAGCTGTATTTACCCGGCGCCAAAACGTCGGATGCCGCCCCGATGACGGCAAGACTGCCGCAGAAGATCCCGGACACATACATTGAACTTGCGGAGTTCGACTGCCTTCACGATGAGGGAAAAGAATACGCCGACCGCCTTTCGCGCGCCGGCGCATCGGTCACGCTGTGCGAGACCGTAGGAACATTTCACGGGTACGATATTGCGCAGAATGCGCATATAACGCATGAAGGTATAGCCCGGCGTATTGATTTTATAAAAAGTCATTTCCGAAAATAACAGAAATATCCCGTTTGATGCGCGTAGCACACAAACGGGATATTTCTGTTTACGGCATGATCGACACGCCTTATTTTTTATTGCCGAAAGCTTCCGCCCAGTCGTGATTGAAACGTTCAATGCCGCTGTCTGTCAGCGGGTGATGCAGCATCTGCATTATCACCTTGTACGGAACGGTCGCGATATCAGCGCCGCATTTTGCGGCATCTGTCACATCCTGCGGTCCGCGTATGCTTGCCGCAATGATCTCGGTTTCAATGCCGTGTACATCAAATATTTCCGCGATATCGCTGACAACAGACATACCGTTGTCTGAAATATCGTCAAGTCTGCCGATAAACGGACTTACATATGTAGCTCCCGCTCTTGCTGCCAGAAGAGCCTGCGCCGCGCTGAATATAAGTGTAACGTTTGTATGTATTCCATCTCCGGAAAGAATGTGAACTGCCTTGAGTCCCTCGGCTGTAACGGGGATCTTGATAACGATATTTTTATTTATTGCCGCAAGCTTACGCGCCTCGGCGACCATTCCCGCAGCATCTGCAGCCACCACCTCGGCACTTATCGGACCGTCAACGATGGTTGTTATCTCCTTTATTACGCTGATAAAATCCCTGCCCTCACGTGCAATGAGCGAGGGGTTGGTCGTGACTCCGCAAATAACGCCCAGCTCAGCCGCCGCGCGTATTTCGTCAACATTAGCGGTATCAATAAACAGTTTCATGATGATATACCTCTTTTCAGGCACCGCATTTGATTTACGGCACTTCTTTTACAAGGTCATTATAGCATATGAAAACGCAAGAAAAAATATTGATTTTTTAATTTTCATTGCAGATTTTTTTGAAAAGAAGTGTCGCTTTTCTGTCCGTCCGTCCCCCCGCGACCGACCTGAATGGGGCTGCCGCGCATAGGCGCGGCAGCCCCATTCAGGTCACTTCAGTTTTCCATCCCCGCCCATAAGAGCAGTCATCTCCTCAATGCGCTCAAGCGGGAACGGTGGCGCACCGAGTGGTTTCATTGCAATACTCATAAGCTTCATCGGATTGTCATCCGCAGCCACGCGGTTGGAGCTGAGCGCGCCGCACCGGCGGCATCTGTGGATTATTGCCCACTCGCCTTTACCGCGCACCCATACCGCTATCGGGTCCATGATACCGCCGCAATCGGATTCGCGGTCGCCGGGCTCGATATCAACGTGCAGGCTCGAAAGACAGTTCGGACAATGGTTGCGGTGATCACTGCCCGCGTCATCGGGCGTTACCGTTCTGCCGCACACCTTACAGATAAATGTATCATTGCATGGATGAGTTTTGAAATAACCTTTTACGTATTGTTTCCGTTTATTTTCACGGTTCATTTGTTTTCCTCCGAGAGATAGTTGCATTCTCCGGGAGGAACGGCTACAGTGGATTTGCCGACCTCCCGGTCACGCCACTATATCCGAAGAAAAATTGATATTAAACTTCAAAAAGGCTCCTTTTTGTATGTTGTTATGATGTTTTATCTTCGTGCGCAGGACAGATCTCCCGCCGGGATCATCCCCGCGCCCGCATATATTATATTCCCAACGGGATAATATGTCAAGAGCTTTGCTGTCCGATCACCGAAAAAATGTCTCAGCATATGCGCCGGTCTTTCCGGAGCCGTCTTCCGGCTCCGGGAGGGTTCGAATTATTACGTTCCTCCGGCAAAAAATAATGGCAACCCCAAGGTTGCCGTTATTTTTTGGCGGAGAGGAAGGGATTCGAACCCTTGTGACATTGCTGTCAAACGGTTTTCAAGATTTCTTGCCTCTCCGGACTTTACCGCAACTTAACAGACGATAAGTGACGCCAAAACCCCTGTATTGACGGGGATTTTGGCGTTTTTCTGTTCGAACCGCCGCAAAATCTTTTCCCCGCAAGCATCAGCTTTCTAATGCGGTTTCTAATGAAATATTAGAAAAAGTATTAGAAGACACATATTTTTATTCCTATTGGCTACCCGACATTATAGACATATTGATTGGAAGCACGCAATTTTAAAGCAGGTTTTTTGTCTTACAGGCAAGATAAAGCGGAAGGTTGGTAAATTCGCCGTCTTTGCGGTAACCGCGCCTCGAAAAGCGGATCGCATTTTTCGGATGATGTTCGGCAATGTAGCGTTTGAAGGATGGTGCTGATTTGTCCTCCCCGCCTTTTGCTTCCACAGGCACGATCTCCATTCCGTTTTGCAGAACAAAATCAATTTCCCCCGTTTTATCGGTATAGTATCGCGGTTCTACGGGAAATTGCCCGCGCAGCTGCTGCAAAACATAATTTTCGGTCAGCGGCCCCTTGAACTGGTAATCCGCCTTCAAAAGAATTGCGGCATTATCGATTCCTGCCATGTGCTTGAGTAACCCCGTATCAAAAACAAAGAGCTTGAACTGATCGGGTTTATCGAATGCAGACAGCGGGTGCTCCATTTTGGATACATTACAGACACGGTTCAGCATTCCTGCCGACACGAGCCATTCAATTGCTTCTTCAAAATCCCGCGCTCTGCCACCCTCACGGACAGCGCCGTACATAAACTTTTCGTTCGGTTTGGCGAGCTGGGAAACGATGCTACGGAAAACCATCAGAATCCGACCGCTGTTGACCTTCCCGTTATGCTTTGAAAAGTCGTTTTCATAGATTTCGATCAGTTCACGCTGAATAGAAGAGATCCTTTCCGGATCTTTATATTTGATCCACGATGCCACGCATTCGGGCATTCCGCCGATAATCAGGTAGTAATTATATGCCTCGGTCAGGCGGTTGTGAAAGATTTCCTCAATGATCTGCCCTTTCTCAATGCTGTCATAGTATGAAAAAAGAACGGGATCGGTCGCATCAAGAAATTCGTCAAAAGTCAGTGGGGCAATATCAAGTAGATTCACCATGCCGACCGGGTAGGATTTTGGCTGGGCAAGCAGTGTGCCGAGCAGGCTTCCTGCGGCAATGACATGGTATTCATTGGCTTTTTCTCTGAAATACTTCAGCGTATTCAGGGCTTCCGGACACTCCTGTATTTCATCAAAAATTATCAGCGTTTTATCCGGTTGAATTTTGCTTCCGGCGATCATGGAGAGAAGCTCGACAATCCGTGCCGGATTTTTGTTGACTTCAAAGATTGATTTCAGCTCATCTTCTTCGTCGAAGTTGAAATATACACAGTTTTCATAATACACCCGACCGAATTCCTTCATCAACCAGGTTTTTCCGACCTGTCTGGCACCGCGCAATACCATCGGTTTGCGTTCCGGGTCATCACGCCATTTTTTCAGATCTTCAATCGCTTTTCGCTTCATACGATCCCTCCTTTTTCCGTCTGATATAGTATAACACATTTTTCGAAGTTTTGCAAGAGAAATTCAACACATTTTTCTTTGAAATCCGCGAGCAAAAAACACATTTTTTGAAATTCAATAGAATGATATCGGTATGAGAGTGAATGTTTCAGCTGATCTTGGGGCAATCCATAAACCTGCCGCAAATTTGTTCCGACACATCTTTTTTCTTTGGATTTTTGCTGGACTTCTCCGACCTTCTGTGGTATGGTATTGTACTTACAGGTACGGAAGGGAGCAAGAGCATGGGGAGGAAACAATACACTGTTCAATATACGCCGCATTTTAAAAGAGCGATACTTTGCCGGTTTTCCGGAGGGTGTCGCTCTTTCGTTCCCTTGAGACATTCATAAAAATTCCGGAAGAGGCTATAATAAAAAGCAAAAAGGAGCGTTGAAAAATGACGACAAACGAATTGATGACAGCCTGGCTGGACAGATGCGAACGGAAAAGGGTCAAGCCGCGGACATACAGCCGGTATAAGGGATTGATCGTTCGGCACATCCTGCCCGAACTTGGCGACACGCAGATTGACAATCTCGGCAGGCGGCAGATTTCCGAATTTCTGATCGCACATCAGGCGGACGGGAACCTGCGCGGCGAGGCACTTTCGGCGACCAGTACCAATCTGATGCTGACCGTTCTGAACGCCGCATTCACCTATGCGTGCGATATGGAATTACTCCCGGCAAATCCCTGTGACCGCATCCGGCGTGTACCCGGTCCGCCGTCGCGGGTGGAAGCGTTTACGCGTGAGGAACAGCGGCGATTGGAAGAAGCCATTGCGGCATGGGAAGACAGGCGGTTGTTCGGCATCCGGCTCTGCCTTTATACCGGACTGCGGATCGGGGAGCTGCTTGGATTGGAGTGGCAGGATGTTGACATGGAAAAAGGCATTCTGCACATCGGAAAGACGGTCTACCGTGAAAAGAATGCTGCGGGTGAGTGGCAGTTATTTGTGGATCGACCGAAAACAGCCGCATCCGAGCGCATGGTTCCTTTGCCGGGCTATCTTGCAGAGGATTTACGCATCTATAGAAGAGGCGCGCGGAGCGAGTTTGTGATAGAAAACAAAAAAGCCGAGCGAATGTCGATCCGCTCGTATCAATATCTGTTTGAACGCCTGACCGAAAAGGCGGGGGTGCGAAAGCTAAACTTTCACGCACTGCGACACACATTTGCAACCCGCGCACTGGAATGTGGAATGGATATCAAAACCCTTTCGGAATTGATGGGGCATAAAAACGCAACCATCACACTCAACCGTTATGCGCACAGTATGATGGACACGAAAATCGCCGCCATGAACAAATTGGAAAAGCTTTTTTGAGAACAAAACTGCATCGAATATAACATTCGATGCAAAAAGGCAAAAAGAAAGGAGCGCATTTAAACCAAAACTTGGTAAAATGCGCCCCGAAAGTGCTTTTTTCGGGTTGAAAAAAGCCTTGCAATGTGCTATAATGAAGTATATAAGTATGTTATTATGTACCGAATGTTATATTCGGCGCAGAACGGAGTGTCGGATGGAGAAAAAACAGGTCAAATCCCGAGAGCGGGTTGCCGCGCACGGCGAGGTTTTTACCGCTGAGCGGGAGGTCAAAGCGATGTGTGATCTTGTAAAACCCGAAACCGAACGCATTGATTCCCGTTTTTTGGAGCCTGCTTGCGGGGACGGCAATTTTCTTGCCGAGATTCTTACCCGTAAGCTTGCCTGTGAGCAAATAAGAAAGTACCGTAAAAGCAGCTACGATTGGGAGCGCAACTCACTGCTCGCTCTCGGCAGTCTGTATGGGGTGGATATCCTCGCGGACAATTGCGAAGCCTGTCGTGAGCGGCTGTACGGACTGTGGGAGGAGGAATATCATAAGGTCTGCAAAAAGGAGTGCAACGACGATACGCGTGCGGCTGCAAGATTCATTCTCTCCCGCAATATTGTCTGCGGCAACGCTTTGTCCCTTATGTGCGTAGACGAAAACGGCAAGGACACTTCTGAACCGATCGTATTTTCGGAATGGACTTTCCCGTTCAATGACGGGCGCATTCAGCGCAAAGACTACACCTTTGACGAATTGGTCAATGCAAAAGACGAAAAGAAACCACCCGCAGAGGACGGGCAACTGTCGTTGTTCGGAGAGACGGTGCGACCTGACGAAGAAGGAAAATTTCTGAAGCAGTATGTCACAAATTACAGGAGGCTTGCCGACCATGAGTAATGCACTGTTTGAAAATGTCTACAATCCCGATGTGCTGTCCTGCCTTGCAAACCTTTCCAACGATGAAGTTTTCACCCCGCCGGATGTGGTCAACAAAATGCTGGACATGCTGCCGCAGGAACTGTTTCGCAATCCCGATACGACCTTTCTGGATCCCGCGTGCAAAACCGGGGTGTTCCTGCGCGAAATCGCCAAGCGGTTGATTATCGGACTGGAAGCGCAGATTCCCGACCTGCAGGAGCGGGTCGACCATATTTTCCATAAGCAACTTTACGGCATTGCCATTACCGAACTGACAAGCCTGCTTTCCCGTCGCGGCGTGTACTGCTCCAAATACCCGAACAGCGAGTTCTCGGTGAGCCGCTTTGACGATGCACAGGGGAATATCCGCTATAAACGCATTCCGCATACATGGGGAAAAACGACTTACGACAGCAACGGAAAGCCGAAAGCGTCTTGTATTTGGTGCGGCGCGTCTAAGAGCGAATACGACCGTTCGTCAGAACTGGAAACACACGCATACGAATGGATTCATACGCAAAATCCGGAGGAAATATTCAAGATGAAATTTGATGTGATTATCGGGAACCCGCCGTATCAGTTGAGTGATGGGGGAAACGGAAAAAGTGCAAAGCCAATATATCAGTTGTTTGTTGCTGCGGCAAAAAGGATGAATCCTCGATATTTGAGCATGATAATTCCCTCAAGGTGGTTTACCGGGGGAAAAGGATTGGATGAGTTCAGACAATCCATGCTAACAGATCACAGAATACGCAAATTAGTTGACTTTGAAAATTTTAAGGATGTCTTTCCCGGAGTTGATCTTGCCGGTGGTGCTTGCTATTTTCTTTGGGATAGAGATTATGAGGGAAATTGTGAAGTGGAAAATTTCAGCACCAACGGATCAATAATCTCACACCGACCGCTTGATGAATACGATATATTCATTCGTCAAAATTTGGCTGTTAATATAGTTAAAAAGATCGATAATGGGTATAATCATTTTCTCGATGAACGAGTATCTGCGAGAAAGCCATTTGGGTTACAAACAAACTACATACCAAAGTCGCAAGGCATTCCATGCTGGTACATACAAAAAATCGGATTACAGTTTGCTGATAAAAATGATGTCGATGATTCCAAGGGATATTTGGAAAAGTGGAAATTTCTTGTTCCCAAATCGCCCATCGCAGGTCAAACGGATTTTTCTAAACCCGTAGCATTCTATTATAGTGAAAACACGAGAATAGCAAAACCAGGTGAATGTTGCACGGAATCATGGATAGTTGCCGGGGCATTTGAGACTGAGAGAGAAGTATTGTCTTATAAATCATATATTTTTTCAAAAATAGTTCGATTTCTTTTGCTGCAAACCGTGGTATCGCAAGATGTAACAAAAAAGAACTATTGCTTTATTCCTGATTTGCAAGTGTATAAGACCGAGTATACAGACGACTATTTGCGACAGTTGTGGAATATTACAGATGAAGAATGGTCTTATATTGATTCAAGAATTGAAAGTATTGATTGAAAAGGGGGATATTAAATGCGCACCAAGTTAATCTGTTCAAGTCAAGAAGATCATATCGGCTATGGCGCCGGGAGTGGTGATACTGAACGATATGAATATGAATGTCCCTGTGGCAAAGGAAAGATCATTGAGGAACACGACAATATCCCGGGATTTCGGGATCACGATGTGTACATTGTTTGTGATGCTTGTAGCAAAAAATATCGTTTGGATACTTCAAAGGGCGTGCGCGGTTGGGAGCTGATCCCGCGGGAGGACGACCATGTCAACTGATTTCTTCGTCCAACGCCCCGCTGTTACCCCAACAATTTATGTTTACACGCTTCCCGGAGTTGCGTCTCACACCGGCTACATCAAAGTCGGATATACCGAACGGGATGTTGAAAAACGCATTTATGAGCAGACGCACACGAGCGGTGTAAAGGCGCAGATTCTCCTGCGTGAGTCTGCCATGTGTCCCGACGGTTCCTGTTTTACCGATCACGATATCCACCGTATTCTGGAGCGCCGCGGATTCCGTCGGCTGAACGCAGGAAGTGACCGCAACGAGTGGTTTAACTGCAAGGTTGAGGATGTCGGGGCGGCGATAACCGAGCTGAAAACCGGAATCCGGTCAGACGGCGAGCGCACAGCGACCTTCCGTATGCGCCCCGAACAGGTGCGTGCCGTGGAGCGCACTGCGGATTATTTCAGAAAAGCCAAGTCGGACGAGCCGGGGCGAGTCCCGAAATTTCTCTGGAACGCCAAAATGCGTTTTGGCAAGACATTTGCTTCCTACGAGCTGGCAAAGAAAATGGGACTTTCCAGAATCCTTGTTCTGACCTTCAAACCCGCAGTTGAGTCGGCATGGCGCGAGGATCTTGTGACACATGTGGATTTTGACGGCTGGCAGTTTGTTTCCAACAAGGACGCACATATGGGCGACATGAATATGGATCGGCAGTATGAAATGGCGGACAAGTCCCGTCCCATCGTGGTGTTTGGCTCTTTTCAGGATCTGCTCGGTACCAACGAGGCGGGCGGTATCAAGGCAAAAAATGAATTTATCCATACCACCAATTGGGATCTGGTGATTTTTGACGAGTATCATTTCGGCGCGTGGCGTGAGAACGCAAAGAAACTCTTTGAAAATCCGGATGAAGAGGAGTCTGCCGATTTCGATGCCGAAAAATATAGCATGGAAGAAGCGGGCAATGCCTATAATGAAACCTTTTTGCCCATTACAACAAGCTATTACCTGTTTCTCTCGGGTACGCCTTTCCGCGCCATCAATTCGGGCGAATTCATCGAAGATCAGATCTTCAACTGGACTTATTCCGACGAGCAACGCGCCAAGGAAACTTGGGTAGGTTCGGGCAATCCGTATCTGTCCCTGCCGCGCATGGTCATGCTGACCTACCGCATTCCCGACAGCATCCGCCAGATCGCCATGCAGGGGGAATTCAATGAATTTGACCTGAATGTTTTCTTTTCCGCCAAGGGCAAGGGGGAAGACGCACGGTTTGTTTACGAAAACGAGGTGCAGAAGTGGTTGGATCTCATTCGCGGATCCTACCTGCCTTCCAATGTAGACGATATGAAGCTCGGTCAGGATCGGCGTCCGCCAATGCCGTATTCCGATACGCGCCTTCTGAATGTTCTGTCGCACACGCTGTGGTTTTTGCCGAATGTTGCCGCCTGTTTTGCTATGTACAATCTGCTCATGCAGAAGCAGAACGCATTTTATCACGATTACAGGATCAATGTCTGCGCCGGAACACGCGCGGGGATCGGATTGGATGCGCTTGCACCTGTGCTGAAGTCGATGGGTGATCCGCTGAAGACCAAAACCATCACACTCTCCTGCGGAAAACTGACGACAGGTGTCACGGTCAGGCCGTGGACGGGCGTTTTCATGCTCCGCAATCTCAAATCCCCCGAAACCTATTTTCAGACTGCATTCCGTGTGCAGTCCCCGTGGGAAATCACCGACGAGGCGGGCAACAAAACCATTATGAAGCAGGAGTGCTACGTTTTTGACTTTGCGCTTGACCGTGCGCTCCGTCAGATTTCCGATTACTCTTGCCGATTGGATGTCAATGAATCCAATCCCGAAAAGAAGGTGGCGGAATTCATCGGGTTTCTGCCCGTTCTTGCTTACGACGGCAGCACCATGCGGCAGATCAACGCGCAGGATGTGCTGGATATTGCAATGGCGGGTACCAGTGCAACGCTGCTTGCCAAGCGTTGGGAGTCTGCACTGCTTGTCAATGTGGACAACGGTACGCTGAGCCGCCTTCTGGCAAGCAAAGAGGCACTTAATGCGCTGATGAATATAGAGGGCTTCCGCTCCCTGAACAGCGATATTCAGACCATCATCAACAAATCCGAAGCGGTGAAAAAGGCAAAAAAAGAAGGCGAAGAAAAACTCACGCCGAAGGAAAAGAAGGAAATTTCCGCCGAAGAAAAAGAATACAAATCCATGCGCAAGCAGATTCAGGAAAAACTCATCAAATTCGCAACACGCGTACCGGTATTTATGTATCTGACCGATTACAGAGAGCGGTCGCTCCGCGATGTAATCACGCAACTGGAACCAGGGCTTTTCAAAAAGGTAACCGGGTTGGATGTCAAAGACTTTGAACTGCTCTGTTCGCTCGGCGTTTTCAATGCAAGTCTGATGAATGATGCGATTTTCAAATTCAAGCGATATGAGGATTCCAGCCTGTCCTATACCGGGATTGACAAGCATCAGGGAGAGCATATCGGCGGTTGGGATACCGTTATCCGCCGCGAAGAATATGCAAAGCTGTTCTACAATCAGCAGGCGACGATGGAAAATGACCGTCCGCCGGAA
>CAKRTQ010000018.1 GCA_934402395.1 uncultured Eubacteriales bacterium
GCAGCCGCTCTCGCGGACAGCTTTCATATTATACCTCATTCATCCCCCTTTGTCAATACCTTTTCTCAACTTTTTTTCGGTTTTTTTCGGGTTTTCGGAATTATTTTTTTTGGGAATATCCAATATTGCCCAATTAGTCCATGATGTCAGTGTTCGGGACGCTGCCGGGGCTGCAAATTTCCTATTGATTTTTTTTGCGCGATGCGATATAATTATATCAATAAGATAAAATTCCTTTTTTTCGCGCTCAAAAAATATCTTTTCAGCACAGAAAGGACGCAAAAAATGATCAAAAAAAGAATCCTGACCGTCAGCAGTGCCAACATGGACTTTGTTATGAACGTCACACGCGTTCCCAATGCGGGCGAGACGCTGCTTGACAACGGCACTTTTCGTTTTGTTCCGGGCGGCAAGGGGGCGAATGCCGCCGTTACCGTCGGTCGGCTTGGCGGAGACAGTGTTTTCTGCACCCGGCTCGGCAACGACCGCAACGGCGCGGAGCTTCGCGCTATCTACGCCCGCGAGGGCATTGACTGCCGCTTTATTGTAACCGACCCTGCACGCGCGACCGGTCTTGCCGCGATAGCGGTCGAACCGTCGGGACAGAACCGCATTACGGTTTTTCCCGGCGCAAACACGGCAATATGCAAGGATGACATCGAAAGCGCAATGCTTTGCCGTCCCGATGCGCTTTTTATGCAGCTTGAAATCTCCCCCGATGCTGTCGTATACGCTGCGCGCTATGCCGCAGAGCGTGACATTCCCGTTTTTATCGACGCAGGTCCCGCCCTGCCGGATTTTCCGTTTGAAAAGCTGCCGCGCCTTGAGGTCTTCTCCCCCAACGAGACAGAGACCGAGGCGTACACCGGCATTGTGCCGTCATCTCCCGATGCCTGTCTGCGCGCGGCGACAGCCCTCTCGCGCATAGTGGACGCTCACTATTACGTCATCAAGCTTGGCAGCCGCGGAGCCTACATATACGACGGCAAATATTATTTCTGCCTTCCCGCCTACGACGTCAAAGCCGTTGACACCACTGCGGCGGGCGATGCGTTCACATCGGCGCTGACGCTCGAGTACCTCCGCTGCGGCGATATTGAACGCGCGGGAAAATACGCAAACCTCGTCGGCGCCATGACAGTCGGGCGCGCCGGCGCGCTGCCGTCGATCCCCACTGCGGCGGAGCTTGAAAAATTCATGAAAACATACGGATTAAATATCTGAAAAACCGCCCGGAATGCAGGAAACCTTCATTATATATTATATATACGAGATATGCGGCTGATTTTTCGCCTTCCGGCAGGCTACATTTTTTCACGGAGGAACACACAATTGAAGCACATTCTGATCCTTATGACAGACCAACTTCGTCCCGATGCGCTCGGCGCATACGGCAATCCATACGTACAGACGCCGGCGCTTGACGCGCTTGCCGCCGAGTCGGTGATATTCGACCGCGCTGTGACGCCGTCTCCCGTCTGCGTTCCCGCACGTCTCTCGCTGCTTTCGGGACAGTATGCCAACCGCCACGGCAACAGCAACAACAATCCCGGTCTCTCATACCGCGGGCGCGGCTTTTACGCCATGCTCAGCGAGGCGGGAATGAATTCCTGCTGCGTCGGCAAAATGCATCATGTATGGGACCGTTACGGTTCTCTCGGTTTTGACCGCCGCGACACGCAGGAGGAACTTTCTCATCCCAAGGACGACTACACAAAATATATTGAAGAAAATTACCCTTACGTTTTTGACTACAACGGTCAGCGCAGCGAGATGTACTATGTACCGCAGGTCTCGCAGCTCCCCGCCGAGGCGCACCCTACGCAGTGGATAGGCGACCGCTCGGTCGAATTCATTGAAAAATGCGCCCCCGAAAAGCCGGTCTTCCTTATGTCCTCTTTTATTCATCCGCATCCGCCGTTCTGCCCGCCTGCGCCGTGGAACAAGCTTTACCGATCGGACGAGCTGCCGGCGCCGTTTATTCCCGACGAAACAGCCGGCCTCAAGCCGCTTCTGCACAAGACATTTGACACAGACCGCCTCGGAATATCCCCTCTTGACGCGCTGAAGCTGAAAAACTTCTACTATGCGTGCGTCTCTTTTGTTGACTACCAGATATCCCGCATTCTCGATGCGCTTCGCCGACGCGGGATGTATGACGACACTGTGATACTTTTCACCTCCGACCACGGCGAATGCCTCGGCGACTACCGCAACATGGGCAAGCGGACCATGCTTTCATCCGCATCGGCGATCCCCTTCATGCTGCGTGTTCCCGGAATGCCCGCCGGAAGACGCTCCGACCCCGTTTCTCTCGTTGATGTTGCGCCGACGCTTCTCTCCCTTGCTGGCGTTGACTACGATCCCGCCGAATTTGACGGCGTTGATATTTTCCGCGGCAATCACGATGTGGTCTACTCACAGTACAACTGCCACGAAAAGGGCGTTTACATGGCTGCCGGCGAGACCGACAAGCTGATATGGCACGGTCCGCGCCGCCAATACTACTATTTCGACCGTTCTCCCGAGGCGCACGATCTTTACTCCGAGCTTTGCGGCACCGAGCGGGTGCGCTATCTCAAGGCAAAGCTCGATGCCTATGTTGCGGCTGACACCGGAACTCCGGATGCGCCCGCTTCCGGAGAGTCCTCGGGCTGGCGTCCGCCCTTCGGCGTATCGCGTATGGATCACACCGCGCGCCGCGTCGAAGAAGCCGCGCGTATTCCCGACGGCTACAGGATCGATCTCCGCCGTCCCAGCGACAAAGAGATTTTTTAGACTCGGGTGGCGTTTGTACAGATTTTTAGCTTCATACCCCGATGGTGAAGAAGATCAGATTCGTATCTTCCTGCCGCCGGATAGTTTCATCTGAACATGGGGATTTAGACACGCATATGTTTGGAGGGGAACGCAAACAGTAAAACGTTGAATTCCTCGCCTATCTTCCTGCCGCCATTTAGTTACAGAGGGGAAATAACAACTTAGATTGTATAAAAAATGCCGGGATACTACCCGGCATTTTTAAGGAGCTGTAAAAAACACTGAGTTTTTAACAGCTCCTCGCTTTTTATTCCGACATACCGAGGAATGATAAGACCCTTTTGGTCGAGCCGCTACGCGTCTTGACCCGAATGCAGCTGAATAATTGAAAATATTCTGATGAAACTATCCGGAGATAGGAAGTATGGATACGATCTTGCCTGCTTTCAGGTTTAGCCGTGCTGCGGCACGGCTAAACGCGGCGGGGCAACCGTACTAAAGCATCTATATGACTTTATTCCCCGCCTACCATCGGGGTATGCAGTCCAGAATCTGTACAAACGTTACTGAAGCCACCTCCCCATATTCTGATGTAACTAAATGGCGGCAGGAAGATACAAATCTGATCTTCTTCATTCTCGGGGTATGCGGTTCAGAATCTGTACAAACGTCACCCGAAATTAAAAAGTCCATGTTCTGATGTAACTAAATGGCGGCAGAAAGACACGGATCTGCTCTTCTTCATTCTCGGGGTATGAAGCTAAAAATCTGTACAAACGTTACCCGAGCTTAAAAAACGTTACCCGAGCTTAATGAAAAGAGCGCATGGTGGCGAGGTTGTAGCGCGCACCGCGCATGATGTAATCATAATCGGTTCCCGTTGAAATGATGTTTATACCGAGGTCGTGCCAGAACTCCGTGACCTCGCTCTCGGTCGAACCCGTGGATACGCCAACCGGCTTGCCCGCATTCTTTATTATTGAGATCGCACGGCGTATCAGGCTCTGCGTTTTTTCGCCGAACACGTGATTGAGCTCGCCGATCGAGCCGGAAAGATCGCACGGTCCGAAGAAGAAACCGTCAATATACGGATTTTTTACTATCTCGGGCAGATTTCCGACCGCCTCAGCCGTTTCTATCTGCACAAAGCGGCAGGTTTTGGCGTTTGCCTCGGCTATGTATGCGTCCATATCGTCAATTCCGTAGCTGACCGCGCGCAGCGGGCCGAAGCCGCGCCTGCCCTCGGGCGGATACATACAGAATTCCATTGCCGCGCGCGCCTCTTCGGCGGTGTTTATCATCGGAAAAAGTATCCCATCGGGTCCCATTTCCATAACGCGCTTTACGTGGTTGTAATCGTTCATCGATACACGCACGATGGCGGGAGTGCCGCCGGCGTTGACAGCCGTAAGGTGCTGGCGCAGATTTGTGTATGACATTTCTGAATGTTCGGTGTCGATCCATATAAAATCATAGCCGAGCCTGCCGAGTATCTCGCTCACTATGCTGTCGGTCATGGAAATATGCGTTCCCACGAGATTCTGACTGAGTTTGTCTTTCAAATAGCTTGTGTGTATCATCGGAATGCCTCCGGTATCCTGTGTTTTTTGCAAAAAAAGCGTCTTTTTGCTTCAGTAATATTATAACACTCCCCCGTACATTTGAAGAAACAAACTCACATTATGAGAAAACAATATCACAAATCGGCACAGAAGTCCGCCGCCGGGATTTGTGATATTGTTTCTTCCGATTGTGCTTTTTTTATACTCACAGAACCCCTCCTATGATATAATAAAACCGATACCGAAAGGAGCAACTCAATGAGGACATATTTTACAAAGGATAACATAGATCCGGACAAGGATGTAGCACTGCTGCCGCCGGATTTTCTTCACTATGAAGACCATCCCGAGGAATGCTTTGACCGCCACAACCGCCGCTGGCAGAGCGCGGCTACCATAGCCAAGGTCGCCTCGGGCAGACTGTTTGCCGCTTACAGCGGCGGCGGCGTTGACGAAGGACCCAACAACTACAACTGCATTTCATACAGCGATGACGACGGGCTGACATGGCGCAACGACTACGTGATAATCGACCACCCGAAGATCGTCCGTATGCACGAGCCCATTCTCTGGGTGGATCCGGCAGGCACGCTCTGGCACTTCTGGGCGCAGTCATACGTGTACTGGGACGGACGCGGCGGCGTATGGGCTTCAAAATGCCTTAACCCCGACAGCGATATGCCGCGCTGGAGCGAGCCGCGCCGCCTTGCGGACGGCGTTATGGCGTGCAAACCGATAGTGCGGAATGACGGCGCATGGCTTTTCCCTATTTCGATATGGCACAATTTTGTCACGCGCTTCTGCTCGATGCCGGAATTTGAAAAATCGAATGTATATATTTCGACCGACAACGGCGAAACACTGAACTATCTCGGCAGCGCATATCATCCCGACACCACATTTGACGAAAACTGCATATGCCAGCGCGCCGACGGCAGCATTCTGATGCTCATGCGCCTCTCGGACGGCATCGCCTACTCCGAGTCCAACGATGGCGGCGCGACATGGACCAAAGCGGAACGCTATTGCGTGCCCAGTCCCTCGGCAAGAATGTACCTCGGCAAGCTGCCGACGGGCGAATTCATTCTCATCCACAATTACAATTTCTCCGGACGGAACAACATGGCTGTCATGCTGTCTCACGACGAGGGACGCTCATACGACGAGGTGCTGATGCTTGACGAACGGTCGTCGGTGGCGTATCCCGACGCCTTTGTGGACAATGACGGCAAGGTCTACGCCGTATACGACCGGGAACGCTACGGCGACAAGGAGATACAGCTTGCCGTTTTCCGCCGCGAGGACATAGCGGCGGGCGAGTGCATCACTCCCGGCGCACGCATAAAGGGCGTGGTGTGCAAATCCTACGGCGCGCGCCGCACAGCGGAGGAACGGCAGGCGGGCACGCTCTGGCCGCGCAAATTCTGTGACCCTCTCCGCCCGCCCACAACGCAGCTCGACCAGTACTTCAAGTCGTTTGTGTGATCTTTCGTCATGAAAAAAAGGATCCTTATATTTGCCCTTCTTGCGGCGGTGGCAATGCTCGCCGGATCATGCAGCCCGGCGGACGGAGCAGACGACGGCAGTACAGCAGCGCCGCCCGAAACGGTGACGTTCACACGCGGCGGCAGCGGCGGATATGTCATCGTGACCGGCACGGATGCCACTGCGCGCGAGCGCGAAGCGGCTGCAATGCTTGCCGATGCCTTCCGGCTGAAGCTTGACGCCGAACCGGAGCTTGTGACAGACAGCACAGCTGCCGTTTCTCACGAAATAGTTGTCGGCAGAACAGCCCGCGGGGACGGCGGACTCTTCGACAGCTCCGCGCACCGCAACGACGACTGGTATGTCGGTCTTAAGGACGGAAAAATATACATTCTCGGCGGCAGCGACACAGCCGTGTACAACGCTGCGGAAGCCTTCGTCTCCAAATATCTCGCATCGGCGCACGACGGACTTACCGTAAGCGCGGATGACGCGCTCGGATATTCGCGATCATATCCCATATCATCCGTAACGCTCAACGGCACGGAAATGCGCCGGATAAACATCGGCTGCGCCGCCGGCGGCAGCTATATCAAGGAAGCGGCGGGCGTTCTCGCCTCCGCAATATCGGAAAAATACGGCTATACCGCCGCACTTGCCGACAGCGGAGAGGGCGAGCTGCTTCTTACAACCATCGTGGCATCTCCCGAATACGCGTCAACCCTCGGCGACAGTGCCGCACGGCTGACCGCAATATCCGGCAAAGCCGTGCTTGTGGCGCGCGACATCGGCTCTCTTGCATCGGCAACGGTAAAGCTGGCTGAGTGGCTCGGCAGCACCGGAACGATTGAAATAAAGGAAGGCGAAACGGCTTTTTCCTACGTTCCCGGCGATACGCTGCGTCTTATGAGCTTCAATATTCTCGGCAACACCGATATCGCAAAGCGGCGCAGTGCCGTTTTGTGGGTGATAGCCAAAAATTCGCCCGATGTTTTCGGCATTCAGGAAGGAAAGAGCGACTGGCTCATCTACCTTGGCGCAAAGCTTGACGGCGTTTACGCCTCGGTCGGAAAAAGCAGCGCGGAGGGCGGCTCGGCTGATACCTACGACAATATCTATTACCGCACCGACCGCCTTGAGCTTGTCACATGGGATACAGTGTGGCTTTCCGACACGCCCGCCGTTGCAGGCTCGAAATTCGGCGAATCCAAACGGGTGAGGATCGCCACATACGCGCGGCTTCGCGACAGACTGACAGGGAACGAAACTGTCGTTATAAACACCCACCTCGACAACGGCTCGTCGGCTGCGCGGGTAAAGCAGGCGGGCGTTCTGCTCGACCTTGCCTCGCAATTCGACTGTCCGGTCGCTGTTTGCGGCGACTTCAATTCGGATATGACCTCGGCTGTTTATGACAAAATGACCGGCAAGCTTTCCGATTCGCGCACCGATGCCGCCTCGCGCGACTCATACCCGACCTTCAACCGTCTCGGCGAAGGAATGGGCACGGTGCTTGACTACATTTTCTTCTCAAAAGGAACAGAGATCATAAGCTACCGCGTTTCGACCGCTCTTTACGGCGGAAAGGTCTATCCTTCCGACCACAACGCGATAACGGCTGAATTCCGTTTGAAATAAGAGGGCGCAGATATGTCACAAAAACTTATTCTCGGGATCGAACTCGGTTCCACGCGTATAAAATCAGTCCTCACCGATGCGCGCGGCAGGGTACTTGCATCCGGCTCATCAACATGGGAAAACAAGCTCGAGGACGGCTGGTGGACATACTCTCTCGATGCGGTGAGGGACGGCGTGCGCGCGAGCTTTGCGGCTCTCTCCGCCGAATTCGGCGGCGTTCCGGAGCATCTTGACGCCATCGGTGTGTCGGCAATGATGCACGGCTACCTCGCCTTTGACCGCGACCGCCGGCTGCTCGTCCCCTTCCGCACCTGGCGCAACACTGCCACATCCCGCGCGGCATCGGAGCTTTCGTATGCATTTGACTTCAATATTCCCGAACGCTGGAGCTGTGCGCATCTGTACGAAGCAGTGCTTCGCGGCGAAGAGCACGTCGGACGCGTGGCGCATCTGACGACGCTGGCGGGATACCTCCACTTTATGCTCAGCGGCGAGGATGTGCTCGGGATCGGCGATGCCAGCGGCGTTTTTCCCATCTCGGACGGCGCATACGATTCGCGTATGCTGGGGATCTTCAACTCTCTTCTGCACTCTCACGGCTTTACCGCCGATGCGGAAAGCCTTTTGCCGCGTATTCTCATGGCAGGCGAGCCTGCGGGCAGACTGACGCGCGAGGGCGCGGAATATCTCGACCCCACCGGCACGCTGAAGCCTGGCGCCCTGCTTTGTCCGCCCGAAGGCGATATGCAGACCGGCATGGCAGCGACCGCCTCGGTGCGTCCGGGATATGCCAACCTCTCGGCGGGTACATCGGCAAATCTGACCCTCGTGCTCGATCGTCCGCTCTCACGCCGCCATAACGAAACGGACGTCATCGCAACTCCTGACGGCGGCGCCGCTGCGCTGATCCACACCAACAACTGCACCTCCGAAATAAATGCGTGGGTATCCCTTTTCGGCGAGGTCGCCGCGCTTTTCGGCGCCGAGCCGCCAAGGCACGTGCTTTTTGACCGCCTTTTTGAAGCTGCCGCCGCAAGTGACGGCAACGTAGGCGGGCTTATAGGCTACGATCACACCTCCGGCGAACCGCTCGCAGGGACTTCTCACGGTGCGCCGCTCTGCGTCCGCGAAGAAGGAGGCAGGCTGACGCTTGCCAACTTCATGCAGATGCAGATATATTCCGCGCTTTCCGCACTGACGCTGGGACTTGACGCGCTGAAGGACGAAGGCGCAAAGATCAGGTCGGTAACCGCTCACGGCGGATTTTACAAGACCGCGCGTGTGGGGCAACTTGCAACCTCGGCAATGCTCGGCGTTCCCGTTACCGTAATGGAAAATTCGGATGCGGGCGGCGCATGGGGCATAGCTCTGCTTGCCGGCTTTATGCTTGCGGGCGGCGGCTCGCTTGCCGATCACCTTGACGGAATATTTGCAGACACGCGCCGGCTGACGCTGACTGCGGATGCCTCCGAAACCAAAAAATGTGCGGCATACCTTGCCGGATACCGCAAATATCTGCCGCTTTGCCGTCTTGCGGGCAAAGCAGACCCGACAGCTGCATCTGCCGGGGGAAAGGAAAGCAGCAATGCTTGAAAAATTGAAAGAAGCCGTTTGCAGAGCCAACATTGAACTTAAGGAAAACGGGCTTGTACTTTTTACATGGGGAAATGTATCCGCCATTGACCGCGAAAGCGGCTTAATTGTGATCAAGCCGAGCGGCGTAAAGTATGAAAATATGCAGCCGGGCGACATGGTGGTGGTGGATGCCGACGGAAAGATCATCGAAGGCAGTCTTCGCCCATCGACAGACCTTGCCACGCACCTTGAGCTCTACCGCGCCCACCCCTGCATAGGCGGTGTTGTTCATACCCACTCGACTTACGCCACTGCGTTTGCGCAGTCCTGCCGTCCTATCCCGATATACGGAACGACGCACGCCGACTATTTTCACGGCGATATTCCGTGCGCCCGTGTTCTTCGCGCCGAGGAGACGGACGATTACGAGCGGAACACCGGCGTTGCCATCAATGAAATTTTAACGGATGCCGCAGGAATACCCGCCTGCCTTGTGTCTCATCACGGTGTTTTTGCGTGGGGAAAGGATGCCGATGAAGCGGTCTACAATGCTACCGTCACCGAAGAAGTGGCGAAAATGGCGTTTCTCACCGAGCATATGACCGATTCGCCCGAAAAGCTTCCCTGTCACATAACCGACAAGCACTACGAGCGCAAGCACGGCATCTCCGCCTACTACGGCCAGGTTTTTTAAGCTCGGGTGACGTTTTTTAAACTCGGGTGACGTTAGATCAAATTTTGAGCTTTATACCCCGAGAATGAAGAAAAGCAGATCCGGATCTTCCTGCCGCCATTTAGTTACATCAGAACATTATCAATTGTTCTACTTTGTTTAGGCTAAGACGCAAAGCAGCTTAGCGCGGCGGGATAACAGGGCTACACCATTTACACCGCGCTGAAATTCCCGCCCGAGCTCGGGCGGCGTTTGTGCAGATTTAAACTACATACCCCAGGAATAGGCGGGGAATAAAGCTATACAGGTGCTTTGTTCCCCGCCTATTCTTGGGACAAGAAGATAAGAACCCCATGTTCTGATATAACTATAATGCGTGAGGCAGATATGAATCTGATCTTCTTCACCATCGGGGTATGCGGTTCAGAATCTGTACAAACGCCACCCGAGCTTAAAAAACGTCACACGAGCTTAAAACAAGAGCGGAGGGTGTCGAGCGCCGACTTTTCAAGCCTGCTGACATACGAACGCGAGATACCGAGCAGCTCAGCCACCTCGCGCTGTGTCAACGCAGCCCGCCCGTCAAGTCCGTAGCGAAGGTGAATTATCTGCCGCTCCCTCTCGCCGAGCGCAGTGTCGACAAAATAGCGCACGCGCGCACTGTCTATGCGCAGATCGAGTTCATCAGCCATATTTTCCTCACAGCTTATCACATCGATGTAGGTCAGCGGATTTCCCTCTCTGTCATAGTCGATAGCATCGTTTATCGAGACCTCGGACTGCTGCTTGCGCTGCCCGCGGAAAAACATAAGTATCTCGTTCTGAATACACTTCGCCGCATAGGTCGCAAACCGCGCGCCTTTGTTGATGTCAAAGCTGTCGACCGCCTTGATAAGCCCCAGTGAACCGACAGACACGAGGTCCTCCTGCATATTGCTTGACGAGTAATACTTGCGTACGATGTGCGATACGAGCCTGAGATTGTGCACTATCAGCCGCTCGCGCGCATCCGCATCCCCCTTTCCCATACGTATGAAGCACTCCCGTTCCTCTTCACCGGTCAGCGGCGGCGGGAACCCGCGCGGCGTTCCAATGCCGAGCATGACGTGCAGAAAGCGCGATAATATATTTATTAAATATGTAAGCAATGCCGAGACACCCCCTTTTTTTTGATTTTATGCCGCCGGGCTTGGACGATATTCCATCACCTTATTTGAATAAATTATTTCATAACCGTGTATTTGGTTCACGATAAGCATAAACCGAGAGTAAATTATCTCGTGTGACAATATATATAGCCCGGTTTTTTTGAAAAACCCGTTGCCTTATCGCGCTTTTTATGATAAAATACTTCTGTATAGACACTTTCAGCCGTGGCAGTCGGACAATTTTTTGCGACTGCTTATTTTGCGCGCGCTCTTTTGTGTCGTCCGTAACCGGTAACGGTAATTTCCGCCCAAAAAATCCGAAAGGCGCGGTGCTATGTCATTTGATAATACATTGGTGAAATTAAGGCGTTTTTTGCTTTCACCGCGCTTTTTTGCGCTGTTGGCTGCTCTCGGAACGCTCATATTTGTCTCAGGCTCGGTAATGCTCGGCATTCCGCCGTCCGATATATACGACGCGCCGCGCGTTGCTCCAACGCAGGTCGTCGGTGTTGTCGTATTTTTGCTGCTCATCTGCTTTATTCTTGTGGTGTGCGATGACATTACGGCGGTGCTTTGCCCGTTTTTGATCTTATCGGTCTTTGCCTGCGACTGCTACAACTCATTTTCGGTATTTTCGCGCTTCTGGTGGCTCGTAATCCCGCTTGTCAGCGCACTTGTGTTTCATTTTGTTCATTACAGAATGCCGCCTGTTGTCGGCTCAACATTTCCGGGCATAATCGCGGCGGGGGCGGCTGTGCTGCTCGGCGGTCTCGGTTCGATAACCGCGCGCGAATATTTCGCGCCGATGACCCTTTATTATACCCTCTCGCTGAGCGTCGGAATGGCGGCGGTGTATCTGCTCGTACGTCCGCAGCTCGAACGCCCGGCGGAATTCGACCGCGCCGACAAATTTGCCGAGATAATGTACACCATGGGCATTTTTGTATGCCTTGAGTCGGTGTGGAATATTCTGATACGCATTGAGCCGATAATACGGACCGGATGCATACCGGAAATCCAGCAGCACAATAACTTTTCGACATTTCTGCTTTTTGCGCTTCCCTTCCCGTTTTATTTTGCAAGGCGCAACAAAAAGCACTTTCTCTCAGCGGCGCTTATGCTTGTGTGCCTTTTTGCGTCCGATTCGCGCGGCGCGGTGATAACCGCCGCGGTGCTGATACCCTTTCTCATCGCTTACGCGCTCATGACGGCGGGAAAAAAGATGAGTGCCGGGGCAAAAACGGCAACGGCATGCGCGTTTGCCGTTATCGGCATTGCGGGAGTTTCGCTCGTCATTTGGTTTTTCAAATCGCGCGGCGCGGGATTTATCTCAAGCAGTGAGCCGCGTTACCGTCTGCTCATCCGTGCGGCAGAATCATTCAAAAAGAATCCCGTTTTCGGCGCCGGGCTCGGTTATACCGGAAATGCGGATATATATTCACCCAAAAAGGGAGCGTTTTATTGGTATCATTCAATGCCGCTCCAGCTCATAGGGAGCCTCGGCTCGGTCGGCGTCGTTGCCTATGCTTATCAGGCGATATCGCGCATGATGGCGGTCACGAAAAAACTGACGCCGGCAACAGCCGCACTCGGTATATCCTACCTCGGCGTGCTGATAATGTCATGCTTCAACCCCGGGGAGTTTGTGCCGGTGCCGTATGAGCTGCTCGTGGTCGTGATATTTGCCCTGGTTGAACATCTTTCGTCAGAAAAAACCGCTGTCGGCAGCTGATACCGCCGCCGACTGCATATCCCTGCCTTAATTGGCTAAACTAATCGGGAAACCCAGACAAAAAGGATAACCGTACAAAGGATCATGGAAAACGATATTTTAAAGAGGAATATTCCTTTTTCGCCGCCGGACATTACCGACGCCGAAATAAACGCAGTCACCGACGCCATGCGTTCGGGCTGGATAACCACCGGCGAGCGCACCAAACGGTTTGAACGATGCCTTGCCGAATACCTCGGAAGAAACCGCGTAGTCTGCCTCAATTCGCAGACCGCATCGGCGGAGCTGACTCTTCGTCTGCTCGGTGTCGGTCCCGGCGACGAGGTTATAGTTCCCGCATATACCTACACCGCCACAGCCGAGGTCGTGGCACACGTCGGCGCGCGTATAGTCATGATAGACTGCGCACCGGACAGCTTTGAAATGGATTACGATGCCATTGCCGACGCCATAACCGAACGCACCAAAGTGATTATTCCGGTGGATATCGGCGGAAAACTGTGCGATTACGACCGCATTTACGCCGCGCTTGAATCGAAAAAGTCACTTTATACCCCGCGAAACGACATTCAGGCTCTTTGGGACCGGGTGATCGTGGTCGCAGACTCCGCACACGGTCTCGGCGCAAGCCGCGGCGGTATCATGAGCGGCGGCTTTGCCGATTTTACCACATTTTCGTTTCATGCCGTAAAATGCCTGACAACAGGCGAGGGCGGCGCCGTGACGTGGCTGCCGCGCGCGGGGCTTGACGATGACCGGGTGTATACGGAGTATATGCTGCTTTCCCTTCACGGTCAGAGCAAGGATGCCCTGCACAAAAACGCGCTCGGCTCGTGGGAGTATGATATAATCTATACCGGTTACAAATGCAATATGCCCGACACGCTTGCCGCGATCGGACTCGTACAGCTTGAAAGGTACCCCGCGCTGCTCGAAAGAAGGCGCGAGATAATACGCCGTTATGACGAGAAGCTTTTGCCGCTCGGCATAAAAAGGCTTGAGCACTTTGAGTCCGGAGCGGAGACAAGCCGTCATCTTTACCTTGTACGGATACCCGGCTTCGGCGATGCCGAACGGAGGGAGTTTATCGTCCGCATGGGTGAGGAGGGCGTTGCCTGCAACGTCCACTACAAGCCGCTGCCGCTTCTGACCGCTTACCGCAGGCTCGGTTTCGACATTACGGACTATCCGAACGCGATGAAACAGTACGAAAACGAGATCACGCTTCCGCTGCATACAAAGCTCAGCGATGAGGATGTTGAGTATGTGATCGGCGCGTTTACACGCGTGCTCGAAAAAATGCGGAGCATGAAAAGCGAGCCGGCGCTAAAGGTCTGAATGACAGCCCAAAATGCATGATAAACGATCGAAATAATGAAAAAATGATGAGCGAGGCGGTGCGCCCGTACCGTGAGGCACTTAAGAAGCACCGCGCCGCTCTCATTGTGAAAAGAATATTCGACATCTTAGCGGCACTTGCCCTTATCATATTGCTTGCGCCGGTCATGATGATCATCGCCGCCGCAGTTGCAATTGATTCGCCCGGCGGCGTATTTTACCGTCAGACGCGCGTAACGGCATTTTGCCGCGAATTCAGAATAATAAAGTTCAGAACTATGCGCGCCGACGCCGACAGGTGCGGTCCCGCCGTAACATCGGGATGCGACGGAAGGATAACGCGCGTGGGAAGGATACTGCGCGGGTGCCGGCTCGATGAGCTGCCTCAGCTTTTCAACGTGCTTGCCGGCGATATGTCGTTTGTGGGAACAAGACCCGAGGTGCCGAAATTTGTCGCCCGGTATACTCCCGAAATGTACGCCACATTGCTTCTGCCTGCGGGTATAACCTCGGAGGCAAGCATCAGATTCAAGGATGAGGCGGAGCTGATAGCGGGTTCGGACGATCCGGAAACAGAATATGTGAATGTCATCCTGCCGATGAAAATGAAGTACAATCTCGCCTCGGTAAAAAATTTCAGCCTTATCGGCGAAGCAAAAACGCTGGTGAGAACGGTACTGGCTGTCATGGGAAAGGACTATTCGGGGTCGGCAGACACGGCAACGTGTAAAAACAGCGGAAAGGTCAGGGACAGATGATGAAGGACGCGCCGTTTGTTTCAGTAATCGTACCTGTTTACAACGAGGAACGGTACATTGATGAGTGCGTACGCTCAATGCTCGCACAGGACTATCCGCGCGAGGCGATGGAATGGTTTTTCGTGGACGGAGAATCGGGTGACCGGACGGTCGAAATACTTGAGGGCTACCGCGAAAAATATCCCGACCTCATAAATATAATAAACAACCAAAACCGCACCGTGCCGTATGCCATGAACCTCGGCATACGCGCCGCACGGGGCGAGTTCATAATACGGCTCGATGCTCACGCCGTGTATGCCGAGGATTATTTTTCCGCCTGCGTGCGGGTCTTGCAGCGCACGGGCGCGGATAATGTGGGCGGCGCGATAGAAACGCGCGCACGCACGCCGATAGGAAAAACAATAGCAAAAATGCTGTCGTCAAAATTCGGAGTGGGCAATTCGGGATTCCGCACGGGTGCGGCGGACGGGTATGTCGATACCGTACCGTTCGGCGCGTTCAGGCGCGAGATCTTCGACCGCATAGGACTGTACGACGAAAGACTTACGCGAAACCAGGACAGCGAATTCAATTACCGTATAATCCACAACGGGGGCAGGATCTATCTTTCAAACGAGATAAAGCTGGCGTATTATTGCCGCGATTCGGTCAAGGGAATAGCGAAAATGGCGTTCCAGAACGGAAAGTGGAATATCATTACGTCAAAGCTGTGCCCCGGATCAATGCGGCTGCGGCACTTCGTGCCTTGTTTTTTCGTACTGTCGCTTATAGCGCTACCGCTCGCCGGGCTGCTGTGGAAAGGATTTTATTGGCTGCTCGCAGCCGAGGCGGCGGCGTACATTGCATTGGATGTGCTGTTTTCGGCAAAGCTTGCCGACGGACTCGGCGAATTTCTGAAGCTGTGCGGGCTGTTTTTTGTGTTCCATGTCGCATACGGGACCGGAAGCCTCGCAGGAATTTTCAAATCCGGACGGGGTATTTGATCTGCCGCAGCGCGGCGAATCGGCTCAGCATGAATACAACGGAATGAACGATGATGTTCAGATGAAATTATCCGGCTACATGAGGATATGAAGCCGCTTTTCCCGTTCTTGGGTTTATCCACGCGGCTTAGCGCAAACAAAGTAGAATAATTGATAATGTTCTGATGTAACTATCCGGCGGCAGAAAGATATGGATACGCTCTTGCCTGTTTTCAGGTTTAGCCGTGCTGTGGCACGGCTAAACGCGGCGGGGCAGTTGTACTGAAGCATCTGTATAAGCTTTATTCCCCGCCTACTGTCGGGGTATGGAGCTAAAAATCCGATCAAACGTCACCCGAATCCAAAAAAATGTTCTGATGTAACTATAACGCGTGAGACAGATATGGATCTGATGTCCTTCATTCTCGGGGTATGCAGTCCAGAATCTGCACAAACGCCACCCGAGAATAAAAAAATGAAGAAAATTGTTGATGGATTTTGCAGGTCGGTATTTTTTCCGATATCGTTTGTGTTTGCCGACCTTTATAAGTTCTGCCTGTTTTATTGCGGGCTCGCATATGGAGAAAACCGCGCGTACGACCTGATATATCCCGCAGGCTGTGCCGTTTTTGCGCTGGTTTGCGGCATATGCTTTTTGTACGTGGTAAGGGAAAACGTAAAAAGCCGCCGCGCCGCTTGGGGGCTGGTACTTCCCGCTTTCGCACTGCTCTTTTTTGCGGTGTTTTTTGCTATGGGGATCGTGCGGGGCGGTACCGGCAACTCGCGTGCGTATAATATCGCACTGTTCGCACTGAGGTGCATTCCCGCCTTCATGGGCGGAGTCAGCGCCGCTGTTTTGCGCACAGAGGACAGCTTTTGCGCTGTTTTTGAACGGTTTGCGTTCGTCATTGCGCCCGGCAGCGTGATATATTTCGTCATGTCGATGCTCGATTCAAGCATATTTACAGACGGAACCTACCTCGGCACGATAAATTATATGAGCTTTGCGTATACGCTCGTGCCGGTGCTCATCTGCCTTGTTTTGCGGTTTTATGAGAACGCACCGATGCGTATGCCGTTTTCGGAGCGCGAGATGGCTCATCCAAACCTGTTCCGCGCCGCTGCCATTATCATATTCTGGGTCGATATAATCTCATCCGGAACACGCGGAGCGTACCTTGCCGTGGTGCTCTTCTGCATCGCCGCATTTTTGTGGCGCGTGCTCTCGCACCGTTCCGCATTGCACGGATTCATACTCTCCGGCGTGATGGCGGCAATCATCGTTGTAAATATTTTTTTGTGGGCTCCCGCCGGAATGAAAGGAGTCGAACGCATAAATATCTTCTTTGACGGCATCAAGGACGGCGATTTTACCACGACAGATACCGAGGACCCGGTCATTTCGGATCAGATAGATGCCGCGCTCGAAGATGTGCTGAACGGAAAGACAGATGAAATTGAAATTGATCACGGCTACCGCATAAGCGACCGCGGCTCGATATATAAGCTCGCGCTTGCGGAATTTCTGCGCGCACCCGTGTTTGGCATGGGTCAGGGGGAATTTCAGGAAAAATATAAGGTCTACCCGCATAATATGTTCCTCGAAATGCTGTGCGAGACCGGCATTGTGGGCACTCTGCCGCTGGTTCTGCTGCTTGTAGTGGCAGTCGCGGGGATCCTTCGCGCTGCGCGCCGCTCGCGCGGAGCGGCTGAAATACTGCTTCTTCTCGGCGCATATTTCGTGCGCGAAAATATAAGCAACAGTATATGGCAGTCGGTGCCGCTGCTCGCGGTGCTCGGATTCGGACTCACGCTCGCCGCCATGCCGATGAAAACGAGCGGCACGAAACCGGAAGGGGAGTCGGAATGACCCCCCGCCGTTCTGCCGGTACCGCGGGACGCGGCTTATCCTCGGTGGTCTTTTCGGTCACCGGGGTTATAATTATTGCAAAACTGCTTGGATTTATCAAGCAAATGGTCGCATCGGGCGCGTTCGGCGCAACCATTGACACCGATATGATCAATATCGCGCAGACAGTGACCGGAGATATAGAATACGTGCTGGCGCACGTGCTGATGACCTCGTTCATTTCGGTGTATATCAATACCGAAGGCACGGACGGCGAGAGCGGCGCACGATTCGCGCGAAATGCCACACGCGCATTCTGCCTGATAGCTTTTGCGGCGGCGGCGATCCTGCTTGCGGCAGCATATCCGCTTGCGCGCGTTCTGGCTCCGTCATATGACCGCGAAAACGCCGCAAAGCTTGCCCGTTACCTCAGGATATACGCTCCGCTCGTCGTTTTGTTTGCATTTACGGCGGTGAATCAGGGGCTTCTCAACGCAAACAAGCGATTTGTCGCGGTCGAAGCGCGAAGCATTCCTCAAAGCGTGATAATGATAGCGGTGATCGTGCTCGGCGGCAGCGTGCTCGGCGCCGATGCGCTAGTAGTCGGATTTCTGATATACACACTCGTCAATACCGTATGGTTCCGCGTGCTCGCGGGGAAATATCTCCGTACTTCCGGCACTGCAAAAAAAAGCATCGGGACAATAACGGGATTCGGCGACCCGCTTGTGCGCCGGCTGCTTGCCATGTCCGCACCGCTGCTCGTGGGATATTCCGCATACTATGTCAATCAGCAGATAAATAAAAGCCTCGCCTCCGGTCTCGGCGCGGGGTCTGTGACAGAGCTGAGCTACGGCGCAGTGCTGTTCAATCTCGTTACCGCTTTTATTGCGTCGTTTGCCTCGATAATGTTCTCGTATGTCACATCCGCCATTGCGGGGGGAGATGAGGGGAAAGCCGCCGGCCTTGCAAACAGAACTGCGGCGCTTCTTTGTGCTGTCTTTTTGCCGGTGTCGATAATTTGCTTCGCGCTGTCGCCGGAGATCGCCGATATCGCATTCGGCAGAGGTGAATTTACCGATAAAAATGTGGCAGGCGTCGCCGCAGCACTCGCGGGATATTCATTTTCATTCCTTCCTTTGGTATTGCAGGAAGTGTACGGAAGAGTCCAGTACGGTTACGGCGACACGCGCCGACCGATGATAAACAGCGTGGCGTCGATAGTGTGCAATATACTGTTCAGCGTTTTGCTGTCACAGCGGTTCGGGATAGCCGGCATCACATTTGCGTGCAGTATTGCCACGCTCGTGTACGGAGTGCTTAATTTTGCGACCTCGCGACGACACAACTGCGCGCTTTCACTGCGTCCGCTGGCATATGCGGCGCCGTTTATGGCAGCAGGCGGCGGCGCGTGTCTGGGCGTGATACATTTTGTCCGCTCGGCTATTGAGGGCAGGGCGGCAATATTGCGATTTTTTGCGGCAGCGGCGGGCGGAGCTGCGGCTTACGCCCTGATCATGCTTCCGCTCGCGATCATCGCTTTAAAGAAAATAAAGAAGGAAAAGACTTCCGACTGAGCCGCCGATGCGGCACTGGTCTGCAAGGAGGTGTTTTTGACAATGAAGAAAAAAGTTCAGCTCGCTGTTATCGGCGGCGGTCATGCGGGGATAGAAGCCGCTCTTGCCGCCGCAAGAATGGGAATAGACACCATTCTTTTTACCATATCCATGGATGGAGTGGCAAATATGCCCTGCAATCCGTCAATAGGCGGCACAGCCAAAGGGCATCTTGTGTTTGAGATCGATGCTCTCGGCGGAGAAATGGGACGCGCGGCGGATCTTGTGACGATCCAGTCGCGCACGCTCAATACCGGAAAGGGAGCGGCGGTGCAGTCAAAACGCATTCAGGCTGACAGGCGTCTTTATCAGCGCATAATGAAGCACACGCTTGAAACCACACCGCATCTGCACCCGATGCAGGCTGAGATCGTTGCGGTCAAAACTGTGGCTGAAGGCACGGGGCGCAGGGTGTGCGGAGTCACAACAGCGATCGGTGAAGAATGGGAATGCGATGCCGTAATTATGGCAACCGGTACATATCTTGACAGCAGGATATTTGTCGGCGACCGCAATTATCCGGCAGGACCCGACGGTTTTCTTCCCGCAGCCGCGCTTACGCACTCGCTGGCAGAAGCGGGCGTTTCGATAAGGCGATTCAAAACCGGAACGCCGCCGCGCGTTCTGCGCTCGTCGATAGATTTTTCTCAGCTTGAAGTGCAGCCCGGCGAAGAGCATATTACGCCCTTTTCGGCACTTACCGATGAGGCGGAAATGCAGGCGATAAAGCAGATTCCGTGCCACATCGTGTACACAAATGCCGAAACCCATCGGGTAATACGTGAAAACCTGCACCGTTCGGCAATGTATTCGGGTCAAATACACGGCACAGGACCGCGCTACTGCCCGTCGATCGAGGATAAGATAGTCCGTTTTGCCGATAAGGAGCGTCATCAGCTGTTTGTCGAACCTCTCGGACCGGATACAGAGGAGATGTACATCCAGGGCTTTTCAACATCTATGCCGCCCGATGTGCAGGATGAAATGCTGCGCACACTGCCAGGGTTCGGGAATGCAGTGATATCCCGCTACGCTTACGCAATAGAATATGACTGCGCCGATCCGACCGGACTTTCGGCAACTCTTGAATTCCGCAATATTGCCGGGCTTTACGGCGCAGGACAGTTCAACGGCACGTCCGGATATGAGGAAGCCGCCGCGCAGGGGCTTGTAGCCGGCATAAATGCCGCGCTGAAGCTTCGCGGTGAACCTCCGATGATACTGCGCCGGTCTGACGGTTATATCGGAACACTGATCGACGACCTCATTACAAAAGGAACGAACGAGCCATACCGGATGATGACCTCGCGCTCGGAATTTCGTCTGCTTCTGCGCCAGGACAATGCAGATGAACGGCTGACTCCCATCGGCAGACGCGTCGGACTCATCGGCGATGAACGCTTCGCCGCTTTTTGCAAAAAAATGTCCGCGATCAAGGCAGAGATCGACCGTCTTGAAACGACACACCCCAAAAAGGACGCGCTGGATGCGTTTCTTGCCGCGCATGATATGCCGGCATCGGGCGGCGGCGTTTCGCTTGCCGACCTTCTTCGCCGTCCCGGTATCGAATATTCCGACCTGACGGGTCTGTCGCAGAATCCACCGACCGTTCTGCAGCCCGCAGTCATACGCACGGTCGAAGCGAATATCAAATACGCAGGATATATCAAACGTCAGCTTGCAGAGGTACGAAGGAGCGAGCGGCTTGAAAATTACATTCTGCCTGCCGATCTCGACTATGCAGAAGTAAAGGGACTGCGCATTGAAGCGATGCAAAAGCTCACCGCCATGCGTCCGATGACACTCGGACAGGCATCACGGATAAGCGGCGTCAGCCCTGCCGATATTTCGGTTCTTCTGATCCGTCTCGGACTTAAATGATTAAAAACACCGCGGAGAATGCCGATGACAACAAAAAAACCTGAAAACAACTTCTCGGATGAGGAATTTATACGGTTATTTCATGCAGCGTGCGAAAAAAACGATCTTCTTGACCTTACCGAAGGCAACGAGGAGAAATTTCTGCACCTTGCGCGAATGGCAGTTGAGTTCAACTCACACACCAACATTACGGCGATCAACGACCTCGGCGGGCTGATACTTTCTCATTTCTGCGATTCGCTGACCGTGGCAAGGCTTATTCCGCAAAGCGCACAGACAGCAGACGTCGGATGCGGAGGGGGCTTCCCCACCCTGCCGCTTGCGATTGTGCGTCCGGATATCGGAATATGCGCTATCGACAGCACCGGCAAAAAGCTGGCATTTGTGTCGGATGCGGCGCGCGAACTCGGTCTGGCACGCGTGACTCCGCGCTGTATGCGCGCGGAGGACGGCGGTAAAGATCCGGCATTCCGCGAACGCTTCGACTTTGTTACGGCGCGCGCCGTATCCGCCATGCCTATCCTTTGCGAGCTATGCCTGCCGTTTCTCCGGATCGGCGGAATATTTTGTGCAATGAAGGGACCGCGCGGCGGCGAAGAGCTTGACGAAGCCAAAAACGCACTTTCCGTTCTCGGCGGAACCTTGCGCGAGGTGAAAAAAATCACGCTTTGCCCGACTGATAGCGACGAACCGCTTGAAAGAATGCTGCTGATAGTCGAAAAAACCTCGCCCACACCCGCAAAATACCCGCGCGCGTACGGGAAGATCAAGAATAAGCCTCTCTGATACTACGTCAATACTAATGTTCCACGTGAAACACCGCCTTGCGGTGTTTCACGTGGAACATTGTCACTTTACGCGTCCGGACTAAATATTAAATTCAAATTCAACAAAAAGGGTTGAATGTGCATGCGATTAATGATATAATGTATAATGGTAACGGTTGTTTATGCCCGCCGCGTGCGCGGCACGGGAAAACGCGAAAGGAAACGGAAAATTCATGGGTAAGATCATCGCATTTGCAAATCAAAAGGGCGGCGTAGGCAAAACAACGTCGGCTGTCAATGTCGCAGCATCGCTCGGCGTGCTCGGAAAGCGCGCGCTGCTTGTCGATCTCGACCCGCAGGGCAACAGCACAAGCGGCGTAGGCATAATGAAAAAGAATCTCAAGCTGTCTGTGCGCGATCTGCTCTTTTCCGTAAATACCGACGGAAGCTGCTCCGATGCGGCACCGGACGCCGCAAAAAAAGCGACGAACGAAACGAAATTCCGTAATTTATCGGTCATTCCCGCTACGATCGCTCTTGCGGGCGCAGAATTTGAGCTTTTTCAGCTTCAGGGCGGCGAATATGCTTTGAAGAAATCGCTCGATGCAGTGCGCGACGACTACGATTATATTATCATAGACTGTCCGCCCTCGCTTGGCATGCTCACGATGAACGCACTTTCCGCAGCCGATGGGATCGTGATCCCCATGCAGTGTGAATTTTATGCGCTCGAAGGACTGTCGCAGCTTATGATAACCATCGGCAGGATCCGCCAGCGCTATAACCGCTCGCTTGCGGTGACGGGAATACTCATCACAATGTATAACGGCAGACTGCTTCTGACCTCACAGGTCATAAGCGAGCTTAAAAAGCACTACTACGAAAAGCTGTTCTCCACGGCAATATCGCGCGGCGTGCGGCTTTCAGAGGCGCCGTCATTCGGCGTTCCCGTATATTACCACGATAAAAACAGCAAGGGCGCGGCGGAATACATTGACGTGGCGCGCGAGCTGATCGAACGCATATAAGCAGGTAATCTGTCCCGGATAGGGGCGGGCAGCACTGATACGGGAACCAAACGGTTTCCAAACTCCGTTTGTGCCCTTCGGGTCGGATATCACAAGCCGAAAGGCATAAATGCAAAGAAAGGAATGGTCATAAAATGGCACTTAAGAGGGGGCTTGGGCGTGGATTTGACTCCATGCTGGAAGATAATTTTCTTGAAACATCAAAGGGAACGGTGCGCAGCCTGCCGCTCGCCGATATAGAGCCCAACCGCGGGCAGCCGCGGCATGATTTTGACGAAGAATCTCTGGCGTCTCTTGCAGATTCGATCTCAAAGCTCGGCGTACTTCAGCCGATAATCGTGACAGAGATAGCGGACGGCTCGGGAACATACCGCATAATTGCGGGCGAACGCCGCTGGCGCGCTGCGCGAATGGCAGGGCTTGGCGAAATTCCCGCAACAGTGTTTACCGGGGACGAGCTTGCGACCGCGCAGGTGTCGCTTGTCGAAAACATCCAGCGCCGTGACCTGACTGCGGTCGAAGAGGCAATGGCGTACCGCGATCTTATCGAAAGATTCGGTCTTACGCAGGACGAAGTAGCCGAAAAGGTGGGAAGAAGCCGCCCCACGATCACAAACTCGCTCAGACTGCTCGATCTGCCCGATGAAGTGCTTGAAATGATAGCGGACGGCAGACTTTCCATGGGGCATGCGCGTGCGATACTCGGCCTTGATGACAAATCGGCAGAATCACGCATCGCGCTTGCGGAAAAGATCGTTGCCGAGGACCTTTCGGTCCGAAGCACCGAAAGACTCATAAAGCTCCTCAACGCACCGAAAAAGGAGAAAAAAACCGCGCCGCAGCGTGATGAACAAACGGCGGCATATTATGCCGATCTTGAGGCGCGCACAATGAAGCTGCTCGGACGCCGCGTGCGCATAAATGACGGCGGCGAGGGAAAGCGCCGGCTTGAGCTGGACTACGAAAACGCCGACGACCTTGCAGAGCTTCTTACCAGGCTTTGCGGGACAGAAATTTTCGACTCCGGAATTCCCGGCGAATGATTGCATATACTATATACATTAATAGGAAGAGAATTTGCGAAAAAACGGACGCGCAGGCGTTCCGGAAAAATAAAAAAAGATAAAAATGATCAGGTTATTTAACTTTCTGTCGCTGACCGACAGCGAAATGCCGACCATACGCGAACTGATCGACGAGCTTTTTTCACTGGATCTCGGCAGTTACGACCATCTCGGCATCAGCGAAACAACGCTTGCGGGTCTTCGCGGCATAATCGTTGCACTGTTTGTCGGCGCAATAGTCGGGGCGTTGCTTTCGCTGTTCAATAAGAGGGTGCTCGGCGAGTTCGTACGTGTGCTGATAAACGAAAGATGCACAACGCCCGAAAGCGCGAAAACGCTCGGCGAACTGGGATTTCTCAAAAATTCCGCCGTCCGCTCATCGCTCAGATCGGGGGGCTTGCTCGGCAAAACAGTGAGATGTGTCGAGGAGGACGAATTTTCGGCTGAAACATTCAAAAAACGCGGTATTTACGAGCTGCGCGCCGCCGAAAGCGGAAAAAAATTACCGCCGTTCCGCGAGATCCCGTACAAGCGCGAGCTTTCAACCGCACACTTTTACATTCCGGCTGATAAATGCGACAGCGCAGAGATGCGCTTCAGCAAAAGGGGCACAAACTGGGTAACGCTTGTGCTCGGCATTATTGCATCGGTCATTCTTTTGTGGCTTGTTTTGCGCATTCTGCCGGAGCTTTTGCAAATGCTCGATAACTTTGTCGGCGGTTCGGATGCCTGAGAGGATATGACGGCTGTCCGACTGCGGAAATGAGGAATATAATGGAAAGAGAAACAAAACGTACACCGCCGCGCCGGCAAAGCAGCGGGTCCGGCGGAAGAAACGGAAACAAAAAAGCCCAAAATCAAAAACGCTACCGCCACCCACACAGCCTGAAAACATCGGTGAGGGTATTCATAGCGGCTATGTGCGCGGTCCTTGCCATTCTGCTGGCAATTGTCGCGGCATATTACTGCGGATACCGGTACATCACCACGCGCCGCAATGACGGTGAGATAGTAAGATTTGTGGGCAGAGTGCGCGAAAGCGATGAACGCCCGATATCGGGCAGGCTGTTTTACTCAAACGGCATGACCGCGCGCATAAACACCGAAACGGGAATGATAGAATACTCAAACGGCGCCGTGTATCTCGGCGACATGGTTGATTTTTACCGTCAGGGCAAGGGAACGCTCAAGCTCAAAAACGGCGACGAGTATACGGGCGAATTTGACAACGATGTAATAACCGGCAAAGGAACCTACCGGTTCGCCAACGGAGACATTTACGAGGGCGATTTTATTGCCGGCGTCAAAGAAGGCACGGGAAAGTACACCTACGCGGACGGCAGCGTCTACGAGGGCGGATTTTCCGGCGACCTGCGGCACGGCGAGGGCAAAATGACATGGAGCAACGGCGATTCATATGAAGGCGGCTTCCGCTTCGGACTCAAAAACGGCAAGGGACTATACAAATTCTCAAACGGCGACAGCTACGAAGGCGATTTTGAGGACGATATGCGTCAGGGCGAGGGCGTATACAAATGGGTATCGACCGGCGAGACCTACACCGGCAGCTTTCTGAAAGGAAATATGCACGGCTACGGGACATACACGTGGCAGGAGGGCAGGCAGTCGTACACCGGGTACTTTTATAACGGGAAGATAACTGCCGTTGACCCGTACGGCAACTGAATCTGAAACGGAGAAATCAAATGGCAAATTACAGACGCGGAAGAATAAACGAAGAAACAGTGCGCGTGATGGCTGAACTTCTGCGCGAGGTCAAAGACCCGCGCGTGTCGGATGCATTTATAAGCATAACGGCGGCAGACGTAACGCCCGATCTCAAATACGCAAAAATATACTATTCGGTACTCGGCGGCGAGCATGATGCCGATGAAATGAAGCGTATAGCACAGGGACTGCGCTCGGCAACAGGCTTTTTGCGGCGCGGAATGGCAGAAAAGATGAATATGCGCATCACGCCCGAGCTGCATTTTATTCCGGACAGCAGCGCGGCAAACGGAGCGCATATCGCATCGCTGCTTTCAAATCTTTAAAACAAAAACGGATACGGTGCGCCGTTCTCTCGCCATATGGCGGTGGGACGGCGCACTTATTCGTTCCGTCACACAGACCTCCCGGCGAGGATAGGCAGCAACAAAAATCCTTGAACGGTTTGTACCGATTTCGGTACATCGGTACATCATGACGTTTGCCGTTCACAATTGGTACAAACGCAAACCCTCTGTCAATACATATAAGGATAGTGTTTCCATCAGTATACACATTTTTTAATTTTCCGTGGGCAATAATACCGTCATTTTTCACAAAATTTGATCCAAAACAGTTTTTTCCATCAAAAATACGGTAAAGGGGCTTGATTTTCAAAATGGTTTGTGGTATAATGTTTCCACTTACAAGGGAGGAGTGCGCCGGGTTCCCAACGGTTCCGGGATGCGCGTATCCCTGTGTGACGTGCGGCGATGCAAACAATGTGCAAACCAAACAAATAAGAACGCACGGCTCACAACTAATATCACAATATATTTGAGGGGGAAAAAAATGATTCAAACAAAGCGTATAGTCTCGCTTGTGCTTGCATTGCTTTTGTCGGTGTCAATGTTTTCCTTTGCGGTAGCCGCACAGGATGCCGATGCTCCGCTCGCCGGCGCACCTGCAGCACAGGACACAGACGACAGAGAATCGACGGTAGATGGACTCGTGCTGTCAAAGAGGTACGATCCCGACTCCGGCAAACTGATACTCGAAGCATATGTCACCGGCGAGAGCCAGACACAGCTCATCACCGAACCCGTGGATATAGCATTTGTACTTGATGTTTCCGGGTCGATGGATGAATACATTGAAGTTGCAGATGGATACAGCGAATTTTCAAATCTCGACACGGTATACGGCGGTGCAGAAGGTATATACGAAGCAAACTTCAAGGGTATTGCTGGTTTTTTTGCAGGCTACTATCCACTGCGATACAACTCCGAGAAATCAGTTTGGGAATATTATAAGGCCACAGACATTGGAGGTTCCAAAGGATGGACTGAGGTCGAAAGCAACACGTTTACAATTAAGAAAGCTCGTATAACCAAGCTCAACGCAATGAAAATTGCGACAAAGCGTTTTATTGACGCAACCTTGAAAACATCTCCCGACAGCAGTATTTCAATAATCAAATTTGCCGGAAATAAAAACACATCTGTAGGAAACGGCAGATATAACGACAGCAATACCGATAAAGGTTGGTCCAACTACTCGCAGATCGTGCATGAGCTTGCGCGGGTAGACGCCAATGTCAACGGTCTCAAAAATGCGATCTCCGCGCTTGAAGCAAGCGGAGCAACGCAGGCAGATTTCGGTATGCAGCTGGCGCAGAACGATCTTGCCTCAAGCACGCGCAAGAAAGTAGTCATCATGTTCACCGATGGTGACCCCACGGCATCCAGCAGCTTCCAGACTGCCGTTGCCAATGACACAATAACCGCAGCAAAAGCACTCAAGGATAATCAAACCACAGTCTATACTGTCGGATGCTTCAGCAGCAATCCCTCGGATACAAGCAACACAGGGAAGTACATGAACTACGTTTCCTCTAACTATCCGAACGCGACGAGCATGACATCCCCCGGCGCTGCAGTATCGGATATGCGTTACTGCGAGACCGTAACAACGAGCGCCGACCTGACCGGTATATTCCACAAGATAAGCCAGGAGACCGGCGGTGCGAAAATTCTGAACCTCGGAACCGCAACCACGCTCCGCGATATCGTTGCAGGCGACTTCTACATTCCCGGAACCACCGGTAACTACGAGGTAACAGTCAACACCTACACATATGCGGGCAATAACAGCTGGGCAAAAGATGCTGTCACGGATGCCAACATTAAAGTCAATGTGGAAGAGAGCGATGGCAAGGGCAGAGACGTTACCGTGACCGGCTTCGATTACAGCGCAAACTGGGTCGGTGACCAGGGTTCTCAGCCGCACGGCAAAAAGCTCGTACTTGAAATAAAGATCGAACTTGACGAAAACAGCACCGCATGCGGAGAGACCGACACCAACTCGCCGGGCTCCGGAATATACGATTCGGAAGACAATCTTGTCGAGCATTTCGAAAGCGGCAAATACTACATTCCCTATTTTGAGATCGTTCACGAACACGACGGCAAGATCGAGCAGATCCAGCTGAGAAAGTACAACGATTCAAAGCTCAACATAACCGAAAAGGTTGAAAAAGGTTATCTCTACGGCGGGACCTTCAGCGATGCCAACCGTACGGTCGTTGCTGATTTCAACGGCGGTGATCCCACTGCATTTATGCCCGTAGACGGCAAGACCTACTATCTGCACGAGGTAGGAGAGCAGTATCTGGCGCCCAAGAACTACATCGTGTGGGATTCCACCGGCGCGCTTTACAGCTACTATATGTTTGCTACGGTAGACAGCAAAAACTATAAAGAAGTCGGTTTTGAGTACAGCTATGCCAACGACATAGCAAAAACACCGCTTCCCGTTCCCACGATCTATGAAACCGTTGCGGTAAAGAAATGGAAAAATCAGGTTCTCACCGATTATCAGACTCTTTACGTCCAGAATGGTAATCTCACGGTCGCACTCGGAGGCACAGCACCGACAGAACGCGACATTGGCTACCTCGTCATGAGTCAGGTCAATGTGGATAAGCTCAAAGCCAACGAGCTTGAATTCACTCCTTATTGGATAACGCTTGACAACGTAAAGGTATACGCCAAGGACACGCGCACCTGCCAGTATAAGCCCAAAGAAATACAACAGAATTCGGTCCAAGTGAGCTCTATGACGAATGGTGTTGAACCGACCTATGTTTCTAAGGCTGCTACAAATATGCTCAGAGCAAAAGCTGCATATGTTGTCGGCGACGGCAAGATCGGCGTAACGATAGTTGACGGCGATACCACTACCGAAATGAGAGTGGCTCACGGCGACCTGAGAGAGACCGTAAGCTACAACGGCTCCGAGGGCAAGGTATTTGCCGGTTGGTATACCGATGAGGCTATGACCGTTCCCGCGGATCTCGGTAATGTGGATTCCGATATCACTCTCTACGCCAAGTATGTCAGCGATTCTTTCCTCTCGGTAAAATACATCGAGCGCCGCTTTATCCGCGTGCGCGGGATCTACCTCGCATCTGCGGTCGACAGTAACGACTTTGCCGAGACAGGCTTCATTATAAACGGTGAAAAACTCACAGTCAGCCGTTACAGCTATACCGACCACCTCGTGTTCATGAGCACACGCGCGCTGTTCGGTAAAGGCGTTGCCGACGATTCATCCATGATGACAGCAGCTGTCTCATTTGATGGCTCGGCAAACGGCGACAAAATCACCGTTACACCTTATTGGATCACACCCGACGGAACCACCGTCATGGGCGAGACCCGCACGCTTACCTACCACACCTATTGGGTGGAAGGCTGAAGGGAGGCACACACATGGGACAGGATTTTAATATTTACGATGCATCGATCTATGATATTTTGGTCGGCGGCAACGGCGAGATAGTCGTACCGTCCGGCGGAGGTGCCGCCGTATCGAGTCTGATCCCGGGCGGCGAGCCGGTATATACTACCACTCTTCCCGGCGGAAAAACCGTTACCGTTGACGATCACGGCAACATATTGAACGTCAACTGACCGACCGGATACAGGGGGTGTTAAAAAACTCAAAGCGGGTTTTTTAACAGCCCCCTTGTCTGGTTTTTGGAGAATATGAGAATTACTATAAAACTTGCGGGCATTCCGGTGGAGATAGTGCTTGAATGGAAAAATTATTTTCCTTTATTTTCCGCATGGAGCACCGATGAACCGCCGCTTCTGACCGCGCGCGCCGATCCGCATGAAACCGCTTTGGCGCGACAGGTGTTTCCGCCGGAGTCAACGCCGCATTATATTGAGCACATGGTGCTTTCGGCTGCGGTCTCCGATGCGCTTATACCGCACGGGCGGGTGATTTTTCACGGCGTTGCCTTCCGGTTCCGGGACATGGCATGGCTTATAACCGCGCCGAGCGGCGTGGGAAAAACCACGCTTTATCTGAACCTCAAGCTCTCCTTTGGCGATGAGATCGAAATGATAAACGGCGACAAACCGATACTCTGTTTTGGCAATGACGGAGGCGGAATTACGGTGCATCCATCGCCGTGGAACGGTAAGGAATGCATGGGGCAGCGCATTTCCGCTCCGCTCGGCGGGATCATTCTGCTCTCACGCGGCGAAAACACAATGCGGCTAGCCGACATGGGCGAGGCAGTGGACGATATATTCCGTCAGTTCATTTTCACGCCCGAATCGCGTGAACATGCACTTGAGGTGGCAAAGCTTGAAGATCGGCTTTTGCGCACTGTTCCGATATGGCGGCTTGAAAGCCGCGGCGACACGGCATCTGCCGCGCTTTGCCGCGAAACAATAAAAAATTACGGAAAAGGAGCTTCGGTGTGATGGCAACATCCGAATACAAGATCCTGCCCGGCGTGGTCCTTACCACTGTGTGCGATGAAAGTATGCTTGTCGCAACGGGCGAGGCGCGCGGGAAGGTTCCGTACGTAAACAAAATAAACAAACCGGGGGCTTATTTCTGGCGCATGATGGAGTCGGGGCTCGGCATCAATGAGATCGCGGCACGCACCTCTCACGAATGCGGCGTGACCGAAGCCGACGCCCGTAAAGCCTTTTTGAAATTCGCGCAGATGCTCTGCTCTGCCGGATATATTGAACTAACTCAGGACTGAAAAATTCGAGGGATCCGAAATGAAACAGACAAAAAAATTACTTGCGATCATTCTTGTTCTTGCAATGATACTGCCGGCTGCGGTTTTTGCAGTACCCGCAGGCGCAGCCGAAGGCGAGCCCAACTGGGTCGCCGCATGGCACGGCAGCATACTTAACGTCTGCGAGGGCAGCCAGGCGGAAGAAGCGATAAACAGCATAGAATCGCTTTCGCCTTCAAAAAAAGGTACATTCCGCATTCAGCTTGCCACATCGCTCGGCGGTAAGGAATTCCGTCTCAGACTCAGCAACAAATTCGGCACCGGCGATATCACTGTCGGCGGCGTGAGCGTTGCCTTGCAGGGCAAATATGCACTCAGCAGTCAGGATAATTCCACGCGTGTTGACGCGAAGAATGCCTACGGCAGAGAGAGCTTCAAGATCCCGCAGGGCGGCAGCGAGACGGTCTTCTTCACTATGAAGAACGAGATCCCCGCCGGAAGCTCGCTCATCATCAATATTTACTGTGAAAGCACAACCTCTGTCCGCGATTTTGCCCTCACCGGCGGTACCGCGTGGTTCCAGAGCAGTTTGATTCTTTCGAAAGACTTCCGCAAAGATGAAACTCTTTCTGCGATAGGCAACAGAGCGAACCTTGTTTCCATAAACGAGGGCGAGGGCGACTACAATCTGCTTCCGCTTGTTGAAGAACTTGATGTAAAAGCCTCTTCCGACGCGTATTCGGTCGTTTTTATAGGCGACTCCACCATAACCAACTCGATCCCCGACATGGTCGAGGAAAATCTGCGCCGCGCGGGAATATACAATGTTTCGGTAGTTTCCTCCGCTATCAAGGGCAACGAGCTTCTGCAGGACGGCGCGGGCAAGCTTCAGGGTCCGCTTGAGGGCGATGCGGTCATCACGCGTATCGATAACGATGCTTTCGCAGTTGCGGGAGTCAAAAAGGTGTTCGTAAAAATCGGTGCAAACGATATCCTTCACCCCATGCTCAGCGATCTTGCCGACTGGTACAACCATTCCTCAACGCGTCCTGACGGCTATACGCCCACGGCAGAGGATATAATCGGCGGGCTTGAAAAGCTCATCGGCAAAGCAAATGCGGCAGGCGTTGAAATTTATTTTTCCGATATCAACCCCATGCTCGGCTACACGCGCGGAGGCGGTCTTAACTGGACTCTTGATATGGCGCAAAACGCCAACGGCATACGCGAAGCCGTAAACGCCTGGCTTGCCGGAAATACCGACAAATATGCCGGCTATGCTCCCTTCTCCGCCGCAGTCGGCGCCGACTACACGATCGGCGGCGTAACATTTGCGGGCGGTCAGATCGATGACAGATATGCGACCGACAAGGTACACCCCTCCCCGCTCGGAATGCAGACCGAGGCTGACCTTGTGCCCATCTCATGGTTCGGCAGCACTGAGGACACCGCCGAAAACCGCGCGTCTGTCAAAAATATATGGGTCGCTTCCAATTCCCTGCCGAAAAACGGCAAATGGATGATCTCAAGCGGCTCCGGCAACGGCATAAAAAATACCGTAGGACAGCGCGGCAGCGTTTATCTTCTGGCGGTAAACGGAGGCAGCATATCCCAAAATGTCGCAGCTATACGCCGCGGAACGACCGCAGCACCGTATATCGTTATGACCGACGCGCTGTCCGGCGCTGTGTTCGTACGCTACGGCTACGGCACAAGGATCTACTGGCGTAACAGCGAAAGCGGTAAATTTGTTGCATTTGACTACAATATTGGCAACGAGCAGACGGTCGGACTTACCGACAGTCAGCCGCAGCACAGCGTCCTGTCCGGCGGCGCTGACGGCTTTTACACTTTCAACACGACCTCCGCTGTGTGGAGCGCCGATCCGTGGGAGCTTTCCATGCACTTCGGCGCCGCATCCGGCATATCAGATGACAAATATCTTGTATATGAAAACGGAAAATTCCGCGCATATAAGGGAACGGGCGGCTCGCGCGGCGGCAACGGCAACGGCACCGTAACATATCTCAGCGCGGTCGATTCGGTAAATACCGTGGCTGAAGCGATACTCGGCGCGGCGGCAACGTTTACAAACGGTGCGGCGGGCACAGTCGTACCGGTAGGCTTCCGGTTTACCGACGATCTTAAAAACAACAGCGCGACCCTTTCAAATTCAACTCCCGCCAACACTAACAGCTTTACATTCGACGGCAATGCCGACATTGCATCGCTTCTCTTTACCGGATATGCTTACGGCGGCGGAATGACTGTTTCCTGCGTATCCGACAACACCGGTGTTGCGGCATACGATCCCGAAGCGCGCTGCGTAAAGCTCGGCGGCGCGTTCGGCACGGCATACCTTACATGGACCTTCTCATGGGTCGAGGCGGACGGCGCGGAATACTCAATGACCGTCAGGACCACAGTGACCAACGGCGGCGGCAAATTCACGATCGTCCACACCGACGGCACGAAGAATGAATACGATGCGACTCCGAACTTTAACATCGCCGCCTGCGTTGCCGACGGCATGCTGTACGGCGGAACATTTGCCGATGCAGACCACAGCAAGGTCGCCGAGCTTGACGGCGATCCCACATGCTTCATGCCGCAGGCAGATGCGACCTACTACCTCCGCGAGGTGAGCGCAAATTATCTCGCACCCAAGAGCATTACGCTCTGGGACGGAACAAAGACTATCGTTGCGGTCCGTCTGCTTTCCACCGTTGACAGCCTGAAATACAGGTCGGTCGGATTTGTGATCGACGGCGAGGAATTCGAGGTCGCCGGCAATACCGTCTGGGAGACGGTGAATGTCACTCAAAGCGGAAAGGTCAAACAGAGACTTTACGCGGGGGCTGATGGCAAACTCGCCGTAGAAACCGGAAGCGGCGATATCACCGACCGCACCGGCTATGTTTCGATGCTCACACTGCCGGATGCTCTGTTTGAAAAAATGAAGTCCGACAGCATTACATACACCCCCTACTGGATTACACTTGACGGCGTAAGAGTCACCGGCACCACCGAAAGAAACTGCAAATGCCCTCAGACCGGAACGATGCTTGACATCAAAGATGATCCCACCGGCTCATCCGTCACGCCCGCAACACACGCTGAACCGGCAAAGCTTCTCAGCGCACGCGCTGTCTTTGACGGAGAGGAACCGGAAAATAAAATCACCGTTACCGTTCATGACGGCGAAACGGTCGCCGAGCACAGCTTTAAGAGCGGCAGCATCTCGGGTAAGCTTGAATATATCGGCGCCGAGGGTATGGTCTTTGCGGGCTGGTACGCCGATGAGGCGCTCACCGTACCGGCTGATCTCAGCGATGTACAGTCCGATATCACCGTGTACGCAAAATACGTGAGCAACGCATACCTGACAGTAAAGTATACCGAGCAGCGGCAAAGACTCTTCCGCGTTACGGGCGTGTCTTTTGCGGCAGCGATAGAGGGTGATGGTACAGATTTTGCCGAGACCGGGTTTATCGTGAACGGCGAACGTATCGCGGTCGAAAAATACACAAACCGGTTCGCGTATATGAACGCACGCCTGCTGTTCGGCAGCAAGGTTGCACGCAATGCGCCGATCATGAGCGGAGAGTATTCCTTCGCAGGCTGCAATAACGGCGATGAGCTTATGCTGACACCGTATTGGGTCACTCACGATGGAACCTTTGTTGAGGGTGCCACCCGCACACTGGTTTACCGCACATACATAATAGAGGGCTGAAAAAGCCAAACAAACGGAAAAGAGCTGTAAAAAAACTCGTTTTGAGTTTTTTTACAGCCCTTTTCCTTATATTATGTTCCCGATCCCGCTTTTATTCTTTTGAGGCATGATCTCAGATTTTCCGATGCGGCGGCGTGTCCCTGATTCGCCGCAAGAGTGTACCATCTTACGGCTTCCTCATAGCTTTTCGGCACGCCGCGTCCGTTCTCGTAGCATACACCGAGATTGTTCTGTGCGTACGGATGCCCCTGTTCTGCCGCCTTACGGTACCATTTTGCCGCCTCGGTGTTATCCGCTGTCACGCCCTGACCGTTTTTATAGCAGACCCCAAGGTTGTTCTGCGCCCGCGCGTGTCCCTGCTCAGCCGCCATGCGGTACCACCTGACTGCCTCGGAATAATTCTGTGCTATCCCAAGCCCGGTATCATAGCAATAGCCGAGATTGCACTGCGCATCGGCATCTCCCTGCTCTGCCGCAAGACGGTACCACTTTACGGCTTCAATGCAGTTCTTACCAACGCCCTGACCGCTCTTGTAGCAGGCGCCGAGAGCATTCTGCGCCTTTGCCATGCCCTGCTCTGCCGCTAGGTAGAACCACTTTACAGCCTCGCGCGGGTCGGCTGCAACGCCGATGCCCGACTTGCAGCAGTCGGCAAACTCATACTGCGCGCGCGGATGCCCCGCCTCTGCTGCCATGCGCAGCCACTTTACAGCCTCCGCTCCGTTGCGCGCTGTGCCGATGCCGTATTTATAACACATACCGAGGTCATACTGCGCGCCGAAATGCCCCTGCAGAGCCGCCGCACGGAACCACTCTAACGCCGCCGTGCTGTTTTCCGGCACACCGTTGCCGGTACGATAACAGATCCCCATATAATGCTGAGCCTTGGCAACGCCCGCTTCAGCCGCCATACTGCACCACTTTATCGCCTCGGAATGACTTCTATCAACTCCGGCGCCGCTCTCATAGCAAAACGCAAGATTGCACTGCGCCTCCGCGTTGCCCTGCAGAGCCGCCGCGCGGAACCAACGCACAGCCTCGCCCGGGTCCTCCGACACACCGATGCCGTTCCTGTAACATACACCGAGATTGTTCTGCGCCCGCGAAAGCCCCTGTTCCGCGGCAAGCGAATACAAGCGCGCCGCCTCCGCATAGTTGCGGTTTGCACCCCGGCCGCTCTCAAGGCAATAGCCAAGACTGCACTGCGCCTCCGGATCGCCGTAATCCGCAGCCATTTTGAACCATCTTACCGCCTCCGAGTAATCCTGCGTCACGCCATTGCCGAAGTAGAATTTTTCGCCCTGCTCGTTCCAGTACCGTGAGAGGTTTTCCCGTATGGCTTGGGATTTTTTATTTTCACCGTCGGCACCCAAATAAAGTTCGGTACCGCAATTGCCGCACATTTTGTCGTCCGGCAAAACAGGCTTCCCGCATCTGGGACATTTATCTCCTGAATTCATGTACGTTTCCTCCGCTTGCGCATTCACTTATTAATTATTATATCACATTCGGAAGCATATTTCAATATATTCGTTTTAAAAAAGGCAGTGTAAAAAACCGTTTTGTTTTTTTACACTGCCTTGTCGGTACCGATATGGCGTTATTGCGCCAGAGACGACTTAAGGATCGTAATAAGCTTGCCTGCGTCGGCAAAACGGGCATCGCCCGTTGAAGCGCCGAACACGCCGATGATGTAGTATCTGCCCGCACTGTCGCGCGTGGCGGTGAGAACGCAATAACCCGCTTCGTCCGTCGAGCCGGTCTTAAGCCCTATGGCATCCGCACGGTAAAATCCCGATTCGGGATTTATCAGCTCGTTTGTGTTTTTCCACTTGTTCGTCTGCCCGCTTGCATAAATAACATTGTCCTGCGGCGTACGAGCATACTTCATTATCGTGTCGTTATCAAGCGCAAGCGCACCTATGCGGGCAATATCCTCAAGCGTTGTGTAGTGATCGGCGTTGTGGTAGCCGTCCGGATTGCAAAAGTGCGTTCCGCTAAGCCCCATTGCACCCGCGCGGGCGTTCATTTCGCCCACAAAGGCAGAAACGGCGCTTTTTGCCGAAATATCACTGTTACCGCGTATTTTTTTGCCCGCGGCGGCAGCGATCACATATGCGGCGTCACCGCCGCTGGGAAGAAGCATCGCCTCAACCAGCATGGCTGCGGTCAGCTTGTGACCGCGTCGTATGTAGGCAATCGAGGCATCGGATGCAACCAGCGAAAGCTCATCGCCCGCCGTTATCACCTCATCGGGCGAAAGATACTGCAACGCCACCCACGCGGTAAAGAGCTTGGTCGTGCTGGCGGGATAGACCTTGCCGTCAATAACTCCGTTGCGGGAAAAAAGCACACGCCCCGATGAAACATCGTAAATCACCGCCTGAGCCGCATCAATGGCGTTAACGGGGACTTCGACCGATGGCGCAGGCTCGGTCGTTGACGCCACATCGGTATCCGATGCTCCGGCAGATGTTCCGCCGGACGGCGTTGTTGTACCGCCGTGCGAGGTGTCAGGCATTGCCGTACCTTCCGTTGAGCCGGACGGAACATCCGATGAAGAGTCAACGCCGTTTCTGCCTATTCCACAGGATACAAGCAGGGCGGAAAAAAGCGAACAGAGAATAAAAAGAGCCGCGAGTGGCAAAAAAAAGTGTGTTTTTTTATTGTAGTGCATAAGGATCACCGATTTTATTTGGTAAAAATGTGGTCGGAGCAGCGGAAACGGCTCATATTTATCCGTTTCTGCTGCAAAACAATACCTTCGTGCTGAGCCGTGAAACGGCTCAGCACAAATATAGCGGAGTAATTAATGTTCAGATGTAACTATCCGGCGGCAGAAAGATATGAATCTGATCTCCTTCATTTTCGGGGTATGAAGCTAAAAATCTGATCCAACGCCACCCGAGTTTAAAAACGCCACCCGAGTTTAAAAACGCCGTTCTTTGCTGCGGCGGATCATGCGCAGAAGATCCTTGAGCATGGCATCGAGAGATCTGATATCATCACCGCATTCGTTGACGTGATCCATTTCGTACTCCGCACGGCGAAAACCGTCGCGGCAGCGGAAATATACACGCGTTTTGACCGGAACAGCCGACTCGCTCACAGAATCTATCGCACTCACGGGTGCAAAAGTGCGCGCAATAAGAGCAAGACGGGAAAGAAGCAGCTTACCGGCAGGCGGCAAACGCTTGCTGCTTCTGCCAAGACGCGCCACCTTTTCGCCGGAGCTGTAATAGATACCGACCGTGCCGTCGTTGAGACAGGTCAGGGTTATAAGACGCGAACGCACGGGAATGTCGGCGAGCAGGGCAATAACATCGTCCGCCGCCGCATCGAGGCGCGCATCGAGGCGGGCTATGGCTTCAATTGCCGCCGCGCGGCTGTCGAGGTAATCGGTATTCGGCAGTTGTCTTTCTTTGTTAATACTTCTTCTCATAACAGATAAGACCCTTTCGTATGAAAAACAGTGCCCGCTCGGAGATCAAAGAACGGAACGAAGCCTTTCGGCATTTTCCTTGACGTTGCCGCCTTTGGAATAAATGCTGGATGTACCGGCAACAAAAATGTTGGCACCGGCACGGCTCATTTTTGCGGCGTTTTCAAAGCTCACATTGCCGTCAACTTCAATTTCGACATTTTCGTAGCCGCGCTCATCGAGCATACGACGCAGACGTGTGATCTTGTCGAGCGTGGAGGGGATCAGCTTTTGCCCCGCAAAACCGGGATTGACAGTCATAAGCAGCACGCCGTCAAGATCGGGAAGAACCTCGTCAAGCACCGAAAGAGGCGTGGCGGGATTGAGAACAAGCATAGGCTTCGCGCCGCGGTCACGAATGGCGGCAAGAGTGCGCTGAACGTGCGGTTCTGCTTCGACATGAAAACCGACATAATCGCCGTGGCGAAGATCGAACCAGTCAAGCTTGAGGTGCGGCTCTGTGATCATGAGATGCAGATCAAGCGGAATCGGAGAGCATTCGTGCAGCTTGCGCACAAAATCGGTCCCGAGAGTATAATTCTGAACAAAAACACCGTCCATAATGTCAATGTGGAGATATTCAATGCCGCATTCCTCAAGTGTTTTGAGTTCGGCGCCGAGATTCAAAAAATCCGCACACATAAGAGACGGAGATAATTTTTTGGTAAGAGACATGGCGGGCATCCTTTCGGATACACGGCGCAAAAAGCGCACGTGCATGATTTATACAGAGATATTATATCACGAATTGACGTTTTTTGCAATGCCGCGCGCCGACAAACCGTTTATATTTAATATATTTATTACTTTTGATTCACATCCTGCGGGAATGCAAAAAGAAAGTATTTGATCTCAAATACCGTGATAAGTTAAATTTTTCCTATTTCAGGCGCATATTATGACATATTTTTCCTGTTTCTTGTCTTATAATAGATGACAGATCACCATCCGTGGTCACGAAAGGCAAGGAATAAGGTTTGAAAATCAAATAAAGCATACCCGGGACACGATGTTTTCAAACCGCGGCTTTACCGTTGGCAGGCATAAAAAACGGCAGAGCCGCAAAGAAAGGAACAGTCAAAAATGAACGGAAGAAGTGAACGAAGGGAAAAGACCAAGGCGACGGGGAGGCTCCGCCGAAATATCGAAGGTACATACAGGCGCGCAGCGGCGGCACTGCGGGAACTGACCCCCGTACTGCCCGAACGCGCGCTGGAGGGAGCGGCGGCATTTCTTTTGTGCCGCGCGGCAATCATCGGTGCAAGGCCGTTCGGATTCGCGTGGTTGGCAGCGGCGCCGCACGGCATACCGTTTATAGTGGCGGGAATGCTGATATCGGCATTGACGATAGGCGGCAGCGAGGGGGTCATGCTGGCATCGGTCAGCTTTATGACGGTCGCCGTGCGCCTTGTGGTACGTGCCGTTATCGATCCGCCGCAAAACAAAAATGCACTTGGAAGCTCCGCATTCGGAGAAAATATATATCTGCGCATGGCAACGTCATCTGTCGCCGCATTTGCCGCCGGAATATGGCGGCTCGTCGCAGGCGGATTCTATTTTTACGACCTGCGCGGAGCAATAGCGGCAATGGTGCTTGCGCCGCTGGCGACCGGAATATTTGAACCGGCATTCAGGCGCGAAGCGGCGGAAAAAACAAAAAGCAGCTCAGCCGCACAGCCCGTAACGCGGCGGCATGAAGCCGGCGGCAGCATTGCAAACGCATGGAATCGGGTCTCATCATGGCTCGGCGCGGCTGATGTGCGATTCGATACCGCGCTCGCAGCCATTATATTCTGCGCACTGCTGTCACTGCGCGGAGATAAAGCGGCGGGACTTTCACTCGGACATGCCCTCGCCGTGTTCGTTACTCTTTCCGCAGCCCGACGACGCTCCGCGCCGCGCGCCGCGGTATGCGGACTTGCCGTCGGCGCGGCAATGGGGTGGATCTGGATTCCCGCTTATGGCACTGCCGCGCTTGCGGCTTGGGCAATGCTGCGCATTTCTGAAATGGGCGGCGCGGCTCTCGGCGCGTTGATACTGTCGCTTTTCGGGTTCGTTTTCGGCGGATTCAATGAAATTCTGGTCATTCTGCCCGCGTCACTTACGGGAATGGCTGCATTTTGCGCCGTCCGCGCGTTCGGAGAGGCGGCAAAAAGGAAGGGGGTCTCCGAGGTAACTTCGGTCGGCGGCATACCCGCGCTTGAGGACGCGCGCGAACGAATGAGCGAGCTTTCGGATGCCTTCGGCGAGCTTTCAACGGCATTTTCCGAGCTGGCGGCGGTGCGCCGCCGTCCGGGAGAGCCTGAAATCAGACGCATAGCGGATGAAGCAAGCGATGAAATATGCGCAAACTGTCCCGAGCGTAAGCGCTGTTGGGAAATGGAATACGACTCAACGCTTGCGGCATTCTGTTCGCTTGCCGCCGGAGTGTTCGGCAGCGGGCGCGAGCGGGTACGGACCGAAATAAAAAAACTTCCCTCACGCTGCGGCAAAGCGGCGGATATTGCCGACAGAATGAGTACTCTGGCTGCTGCCGGGCTGCGGCGCACACTTGAAGACGAAAGACTTTCGCTTTTTGCCTGCGATTACCGCGCAATATCGGGAATTTTAGCCGATGCAGCCGAGGCAAACCGGCGCGAGCACGCGCCGGACGCAGAAGCCGGCGAGCGGGTACGACGCCGCCTTGAGGAGCTCGGCGTAAGGGCGCGCGAGGTGACAGTTTCCGGGTCACGTCAGCTGAGAATAGACGTGCGCGGGGCTGATCTTACCCGCTGCCGCACAAGAGTATTCGACCTAAGACGCTCGCTGGAGGAAGTCGTGGGCGTTCCGCTTACCGATCCCGCATTTGAATTTGACAGCGGCGAGCCTGTACTTTGCATGAGCGCACGGCGGAGACTGAGCGCGGCATTTGCGGCGGCACGCGGTGCGCCGGACGGAGGCGTTTGCGGCGATACCGTTATGCGTCTTGAAAACAGATCCGATTATTTTTACGCATTCATCTGCGACGGCATGGGACGCGGCAGCGAAGCGGCATTCACCGCAGGCGTATGCGGAGTTTTTCTCAAGCGTATGCTCTCGGCGCAAAACAGCGTTGAAACCTCGCTGAGACTGCTCAACAGCGTGATCCGCGGCAAAGGCGGGGACGAATGCTCCGCCGGAGTAGACCTTCTTGAGATCGACCTGCTCACCGGCAAGGCGTCACTTTACAAAGGCGGCGCCGCGCCGTCATACCTGCGGCGCGGCGACAGGATATACTCGCTGTCGTCACGAAGTGTGCCGCTCGGTATCATCGGAGAGCTTGATGCGGGAAAGACCGAATTTGCCGTTGAACCCGGAGACATGATACTTATGATATCCGACGGCGTGCTTGCCGGCACCGATGAGGATGAAAACGGCAGTTATGTATGGCTTCTCGATCTGCTTTCGTCCTGTGACGCCGGACATCTTGACGAGACCGCAAGGCGCGCACTGCGTATGGCACGGATAGCGGGAAGCCGGGACGATGCGTCGGCTGCGGTGATAGCAATAGGTGAAGAGCCGCCCAGACCCGACGACAGAGCATAAACCCGCGCCTGAGTGAAAAATCACAAAAAACCGAGAAAAAACGCGTTTTTTCTCGGTTTTTCTCTTGAAAATCAATAAACCTTGTGTTATAATTAACGTAACAGATAATACTGTCCGAAAGGGGAACCATTATGGGTAAATTTGTTATCAAAGAAACAAAAACAGGCTTCAAATTTGATCTTAAGGCAGGCAACAGCGAAATAATTGCCAGCTCCGAGATCTACAATGCGCTGAAATCGGCACAGAACGGCGTTGAATCCGTAAAGAACAATGCCCCCATCGCAAACGTTGAAGATCAGACCGTTGAGGGCTTTGCCACCGAAAAGCATCCGAAGTTTGAGATGTACACCGACAAGGCGGGCGAGTACCGCTTCAGACTGAAAGCAAAGAACGGCGAGATCATCGCAACGTCCGAAGGCTACAAGGCGAAAGCCGGCTGCCTCAACGGTATCGAATCGGTGAAGAAAAACGCTGTCGATGCCAAGGTCGAAATACTTGAAAACAAAGACTGAGACAAATAAAAAAGAACTGCCGCACGGGACGGCAGTTCTTTTTTATACTCGGGTGGCGTTGGATCAGATTTTCAGCTTTTTACCCCGAGAATGAAGACCATCAGATTCATACCTATCTGTCGCCGGATAGTTACATCTGAACATTATCAATTTTTCTTCTATCTTCTGACTAAGCCGCTTTGCGGCTTAGCGCGGCGGGGTAACCGGACTGAAAATTCTCTGCTTTTCTGGATCCCTCTCAGCTTTTACCTTTTCTTCGGGCTAAGACGCAAAGCGGCTTAGCGCGGCGGGGTAACCGGACTGAAAATTCTCTGCTTTTCTGGATCCCCCGCCTATTCCCGGTGAATAAAGCTAAAAGTCCGATCCAACGCCACCCGGCATAAAAAGGTTGATTTGCGGGGATTGGTGTGGTATAATGTAAACGTAATAAAAATGAAAAGGCGGATGATCCCTTATGAAAAAACAAATGATATTCATAATGACAGACACACAGCGTTGGGACATGGTAAACTGCTACAAGAACACAGGGCTTTCGACCCCATGCCTTGACAAGCTTGCGTCTACCGGAGTAAGATACGAGCGCGCATACACAACGCAGCCGGTCTGCGGCCCGGCACGTGCGGGACTCTTTACCGGACTTTACCCCTCGTCTTGCGGCTCATGGGCAAACTGTATGCCGCTTGGCGACAATGTTCACACCATCGGTCAGCGCTTGCATGATAACGGAATACACACAGCCTACATAGGCAAATGGCACCTTGACGGCGGCGATTATTTCGGCAACGGCAGATGTCCCGACGGGTGGGACCCCGACTACTGGTACGATATGCGCCGCTATCTTGAAGAGCTGCCCGATGACAATACGCGCATAAAATCGCGCCTGCCACAGTCAATGGACTATGAGGATATTCCCCCCGAATTCACATACGGCTGGCGGGTAATGACGCGCGCGCTCGATTTTATCGAAAAGCATAAGGATGAGGATTATTTTCTTGTCGTGTCCTTTGACGAGCCGCACGGACCCTTCCTCTGCCCGCAGCCGTATGCCTCGATGTACAAGGACTATGAATTTCCCAAGTCGCCCGCCGTTTACGACACACTTGAGGGCAAGCCGATACATCAAAAGATATGGGCTGCGCAGAAGCCGCACCCCGACCGTGAAAAATTCAAAATCAAAAACAAATACTATTTCGGCTGCAACTCCTATGCCGACAGCCTCATAGGAAAGGTCGTTGACGCCGCACCCGCCGATGCCGCGATAATGTACACATCCGACCACGGCGATCTTCTCGGCAGCCACTGTCTCTTCGCCAAGGGACCCGCAGCGTATGACGACGTTGCCCGCATTCCCTTTATCGTCCGTATGCCGGGCGGTCTTAAGGGCGAGGTATACGACCGCGCGCCGGTATCTCACATCAACGTCTGCCCCACGGTAATGGATTATTTCGATCTTCCTATTCCGAAACAGTTTGAGGGCGGCAGCATTCTACGCACCGCATTTGACAAAAACGCGCCCGCCGATGATTCATTCCTCATTGAATTCGGAAGATTTGAAGTCGATCACGACAATTACGGCGGACTTCAGCTCATGCGCTGCCTCGTTAAGGGAAAAATGAAGCTCGTGCTGAATCTTTTGTCCGATGATGAGCTTTACGATACCGAAAACGACCCGTATGAATGCAAAAACCTGATAGACGATCCCGAATACGCCGCCGTACGCGATGAAATGCACGATGAACTGCTCGAACGTATGAACCGCAACCGTGATCCCTTCCGCGCATACTACTGGGAGACGCGTCCGTGGCGGCGTGATGCACGTGAGGCATCATGGTTCTATACAGGCTGGACGCGCCAGCGCGAAAACGAGGAGTATGAGCCCCGTCAGCTCGACTATGCAACCGGACTTGTGATGACGAACGCACAGCGCCCGAAGGTGAGCGCAGCGGGTTTCCCGAAGTTTTCGCACCTTGACGAGCTTCTGACATGGATAGCCAAGGACGCTGTAAAGTGATCGTATATCCGTAACGCAGATCAAACGGGCAGTCTGCCCGGAATATTAATAGGCGGTGTTAAAAAAATCAATTTGAGTTTTTTAACACCGCCTATGACATTGTGGAGGTTTTGCCGCCGATAAAACCAAAAAAACACTGCGGATCGTATCAATAATGCCGGTCAGCGTCCCGGCATTTTTAAGAGGCTGTAAAAAACCTGATGTTTTTAACAGCCTCTTTCGGTCATGGTATCTCTCAATACGTCGGTGTATCCAGTCTCCATTCTCCGTCCTGGCGAACGAATGTGAGCTGTTTTTTCTTTTTTCCGGTTTTCACCTCAAGCGTATCGTAGTCAAGGTATCGTCCCTCGGCTTCGATCTCAATAACAACGCGGTTTTTCCTGCTTGTTCCGAGAACACGCATTGTATCAATATCATACTTTGTTTGTTCTTCAAAAAGCGGTTTGAATTCGTTTGATTTCAAAAAGAACGTTGATTGTCCGCTCTCGTCCGACATATACCTTGCGCGGATAAGTCCAATCCCCTCTGCGGCATATCCCTCAAACATCGCAGGATATATCCCATCAAGATAAGCGCGCGAATACACCTTTTCCGCCGCTGCCTTTATATCGTCGATGCTGTGGTAAGCGCAGTCATCTCTCACATAATCGTAATAAACGGGAGAATTTGAATCGTAAATTGCAGACCCTTCCGGCTCCGTATATTCTGTCGGGTAATAATAATCATTGTTTTTTTGAAAAACAAAGCCTTCATCCGGCGTTTTTCCCGCTTCAAATGTGCGCACTGCAAGATATTTATTCTTTTTTTCGGTTTTGTCGTAATATTTCAGGATCATTCCCGCTTCCGGGTCGTCATAATAAACATAGTAAACTCCCGAAGCCTCATCGTACGACATTGTGCTTCCGAAAGGTGCACGCTCGTACACGGGCAATCCCTCGCCGAAGAAAATATCGTTTATTTCACGTGACGCTTCAATAAGCGAAACGAACTCAGACTTCACCGAATCAAGCTCCGGAGCGTTTTTTCCACACGCCGAGAGCGGCATCACAGCTGTTGCCGCGATAAGTACAAACAGTATTATTTTTTTCATTATCTTATTTTTCTTTTCATCCGTCGTCACACACGGTCACTGTGTATCCGTCTTTTTTTCATCTATCCTTTTATGCAGCGACGACGGTGAAAACTGCGAAAAGCATACCCTTGTGTTGTGTTCGCCATCGGTCGCACGGGTCTTTATTTCCGTTCTTCTGCACACACGATACACCACAAACGACTTTGGAATCTCGTCGCCTGATTCATCTATCTCACCCCGTTTTTCTGCCGTTCCGAGGTATCTGCGCGTGTTCATCGACACGGTAGTGGCGTCTGCATCAAATATGCCGAGAATATTTTTTACCCTTATATTCCTGTTATTTCCAACATTTATATACATTCCGATCCTCCGGTTATGAATTCACCGTTTCTGACCTTCACGACACGTGCGTCTCCGTATGCGTCCGCGCTTTCTCCGTCCCTTTCGGTACAGGTCGAAAGAATTATCTGTCTGTTCTTCATTTTTCCCGTCAGGTATGTTCGCCTTCCGGCGTCAAGCTCCGAAAACACATCGTCAAGCAAAAAAACCGGCTCCTCGCCCGTATCGCGGCGCGATATTGCGCCCTCGGCAAGCTTCAGCGCAAGCGAGAGCGATCTCTGCTGCCCCTGTGAGGCAAACTGACGTGCCGCTCTGCCGTTTATGCTTATATCAACGTCATCCTTATGCACTCCCCACAAAGTGGCTCCTGCGGCGATCTCGCGCTCGTGGTTGGCACAGAATTTCTCATAATACTGCTCCTCGCAGCGTTTTACATCGTAAAGGACATCCCCGCTCATATGTGCGGACGACACATACTCAAGTCCCGGAACTTCTCTGCCTCCCGTCATCTCACCGAAGCAATCTCTTATCTCCTCGGCTGCTGTCTCAAGATACTTTATCCTCGACGCGGTAATAAACGCTGCCTCATGTGCCAGAGCAGCCGACCACATATCCGATGTTTCTTCAAACACCCTTCTGCCGTCCGGTTCCCATGCCGATTTAAGCAGTCTGTTTCGCTGTGCGAGTATATGATTATACTTTTGCAGCGAGCGCATATACAAAGGCCGCAGCTGTGATATTGCCACGTCAAGGTACTGCCGTCTCATCGACGGTCCCTCCTTGATAATATTCAGGTGCTCCGGGCAGAACAGCACGGCTCTGAATCTTCCCACTATCTCCGACATTCTCCCGACCTTGACGCCGTTCTGCGTCACCTGTCGGTTTTTATCGCGTGAGAAGCCGATCTCTATTGTCTGTTCGCGCAGCGAATCTGTGAATGTGACCCGCGTGCGGGCTTCCCTGCAATCAAACCGCAAAAGCTCCGCTTCGTGTGCGCCGCGAAAAGACCTGCCTATTGCGGCAAAATATATCGCCTCTATCAGGTTTGTCTTTCCCTGCGCGTTATCTCCCACAAGGACATTCACACCGGGTGAAAACTCCACCCGGCACGACTCAATATTTCTGAAATTTTCAGCCTCAACAACCTTACATATCATTTTTTTAAGCTCGGGTGGCGTTTGATCAGATTTTTAGCTTCATACCCCGATGGTAGGCGGGGAATAAAGCTTATACAGATGCTTCAGTACAACTGCCCCGCCGCGTTTAGCCGTGCCACAGCACGGCTA
>CAKRTQ010000019.1 GCA_934402395.1 uncultured Eubacteriales bacterium
GCGCTCGATGTGGCAACTGACTGGATTCTTCGGGCAAACACACCCGGCACATACGCCGTGGCAAACGAGAAAATCGGAGAGTTGCTCGACGACTGTACGAATGACGAAATGTTGAGCCTTCTTCGCATTCTCGAAGAAGTCAAGAAAGCCATGCGGCATAACTGAATAAGGAACGGCGTTAGCGAGACTGTCAGCCCCGCTTTCGCGTTTGAATGCAAGCGAAGGGCAATTTACAAGCAAACATATAAATCGCGCGTGCGACCGTTTTGACGGCAATGTAAGCCATCAGAATCTGCGCCGCAGGAAACAAAGAAAAAACATAGCGAAACAAAAAGTTCTGAAAATCTATTGACAACGCGTCATTGCTATGGTATAATAACAGAACAATGAGTTCTGAAATTATCAGAGGTGCGTTTATGAGAGTCATGAGTGAAGAAAAACTGCAAAAGCTCGCGGAGTTTATCAAGCAGTATGCGCGGGACAACAATGGGGAGTCCCCGAGCCTTGCAGATATCATGGAATATATGGGCATGGTCAAGTCGACCGCATATCGGCATATCTTAGAGCTTGAAAAGCGCGGCATCATTTCCTATTCGGGGAAAAACACGCTGGAAACACCCTTGCAGAAGAAAATGCACGTGATGTCCCGCCGTATTCCCGTGGTCGGAATGATCGTGTGCGGCACGCCAGACGAGCAGGAGGAGCATATTTCAAGATACCTTGCCGTTCCGGAGGAGTGGCTCGACGGTGAATGCTTTCTGCTGGAAGCATACGGCGATTCCATGGCGGATATCGGCGTTCATGCGGGCGACCTTGTGCTGGTCAAGAAAACAAATGTCGCAACCGACGGGCAGGTAATCGTTGCGCTTACGGAAGAAGGAAACACACTCAAGCGCCTGCGCTACGAAAACGGCAAGCCTGTGCTGTACGCGGAAAACAGCAGCTACACCGAAAAGCAGCGCGTAATTCACCCGAAAGAGCTGACGATTCAGGGCGTGGCGCTGAAGGTCATCAAAGATATCGTCTGAAAGGCACAAAGGAGGCATTTATGAAACAATCAGAATACCCGCCGGCAGAGCTGAGATATGGGGAAAACTACTTGGCAATTGAAGAATGTGTTTTTTACTGTGAAGATGCCAATAAAGGATATCCGTGCAACGCCACTGTCTGGTTGAGAGTAAAATCAGGAACATTTCAGGCATACGCTTCCTGCGACTGTGCCACACAGCAATTTTACGACTTTGTGGAGCAGTTGCAGAAGATGTACGAGTTTCAATGTTTCAATGCAACACTCTCGGCAATGTACTATGGCAGCTATGTATCGTTGGCATTGGATAAAAAGGGGCATATCAAGGTTGAGGGCAAAATTTTTGATGACGGAATGGAACAGTGCCTGATTTTTACCTTTACGACCGACCAAAGCACACTGCCGCCGCTCATCAGTGGCTTAAAAAACATGATATCGTAGCAACCAAAAAACGAACAACTGCGCTTGACTGAAAGGAGAAATTATGACGCTTGAGGAACTAAAGATCCGTCAACTGACAAACCAGCATTTGCTCGCTCCTGCGGACAAATTGACCGTGATGCGCGACCTTTGCGGCGCGCAGGCGCAGTTTATGACGAACGCTTTGCACTCACTGAAAATCCGTACAAACGACTATGACGAGCAGACCGTTGCCGAGGGACTTGTGAAAAACTGGTCTGTGCGCGGCACGGTTCACGTGTTTGCCGAAAGCGATCTGCCGCTGTTTATCCGGTGCAATAACGGGGCGGATTATCGCAAAAACGAATGGCAGGGATATTCCTTTATGAAAAATCAGCGCCCGTGCTGGGCTTTGACGCCCGAACGGCAGAAATATCTTGCGAAAATCATCCTCTCGGCAGTCACGGAAAGGGCATACACGCGCGACGAGCTAAAGGAGCTTTGCCGTGCAAACGGGATGACAAAAATCGAAGAGGATTGTATGTTTGAATCATGGGGCGGCGGTATAAGAGAGCTTTGTGTGCGCGGCTTTATGAATTATACGGTGCAGGAGAAAAAGCAGTATATCGCCTCGCCCGAGTTCTCTCCGATTCCCGAGGAAGAAGCAAAATTTGAGATAGCGCGGCGGTATTTTACGAATATTGCACCCGCTACGATACACGACGCTATGTATTATACGGGCGCAAAACAGGCGGAGGTCAAGAATTGGCTTCGGGACTTGCCTGTCGAGTCATTTGACTTCGGCGGCAGGACATATTATTACATACCAAATGGGAAAACATACGATGGGGACATTCCGCATTGCATTTTCCTTGCGGGATTCGACCAGCTTATGCTCGGGTATCAGAAAAAGGAAAGCATCTATTTAAAGCCTGAATATTTGCGCGGCGTTTTTAATCTTGCAGGTATCGTTATGCCGCCATTGCTCATCGACGGTGATGTGGCGGGGATATGGAAAAACAAAAACGGGAAGCTCGAAATCAAGTGCTTCCGCAGTTTGTCACAAGCCGAAAAAAGCCATATAGAACAGGCGGCAGATAAGCTGTGGGGCAATATAAAAGCGATAAAATATATCGAGGGATGATAGCATTTTTTACACCGCCGACCGTGCCGAATGGCGGTCATGACTTCTGTTTTCATTCGGTAATTCGACCAATTGATACAACTAAAAACAGCGAGGACAAAAACATGTATGAGAGAATGTTGAATCGGAACGAAAAACCGACATTCACGCAAATGATGACATATTGCGGTGAGATGGCGACTGTTTTCAAGCAGCTGAACGAATGGATGGCTGCAGAATTTTCAACAGAAGAAACCGTTACATTTCCATATGGCAACAGTTACGGATGGTGCTTTTCGCACCGAAAAAAAGGCAAACTGATGTGCAACATTTTCCCCGAGGACAATGCATTTACGGTTATGCTGAGAATGGATAATTCCCAATTTGCAGCCGCATACGACGATCTATGCGAGTATGCAAGAACTTTGATCGATAACAAATATCCCTGCAATGACGGAGGGTGGATCCATTATCGTGTATCGCAAAAAATCGGGTGGAAGACATAAAAAAATTGCTTGCCTTAAAGTGCGGCAGGCGTTGATCTCTCTCGTGACCGAATGCTAAACACTTGAAAAGTTCCGCATATGCAAATATAAGGATTGAGGTAATATGGTCGAGCAAAGAAATAAAACGTATTCCCCTTGCGCGTTGTCCGGTGGACGGCTGTGGAAGAACACTTCTGTACAGCACGAACCCGAAAGAGAAAACCACGGTGACGGTCAGTGTTGCAAAGCCGGATTACAGGGGCAAAACGATGCTGTGCCCGCGGTGCAAAACCATGCTTGCCGTGATGAAAAAGCCGAAGGTGGCGCGGGGCTATGTCGCTGTCCCGATTATATCTCAGATCAGCTGATAAGGAGAAAGAAAATGGAACTGTCAGTATTTTCAAAAGTGTGATCGATCAGGACCGCGCACCCGTCGTGCTGTGCGACCTTAATCACACGATTCTTTACATGAACCCCGCTGCCATCCGCAACTATGCCAAGCGCGGCGGAGAAAAGCTAATCGGGCAGAGCCTGCTTGCCTGTCACAACCCGCACTCGCAGAAACTTATCCAAAGAACGGTCGCTTGGTTCCGCGAAAGCCCGGAGCACAACATCATCTACGAATTCCACAACGAAAAAGACAACCGCGATGTCTACACGGTTGCCCTGCGTGATGCGGACGGTACGTTGATTGGATACTATGAAAAGCATGAGTACAGAAATCCCGAGACGGCGAAACTGTTTGATTTCGGGGACGAGTAAAAAATAACAATCGAAAGTGAGCCATCCTCCCGGCAACGGGACCGGGCATCAGCAGAGAAATCTTCGGACGCGTGATATCATTATTCAATTATAGTCTGAGTTTTAGAGGAGAAAACATAATTATGGATCTGCAAATTTCAAAGAAAATCATATATGAATCGTTAAAAGGAGAGGGATTTATTCCGATTTCAAACAAACGCCTGCTTGTAGAAGATCGCGGATTTTATTTGATAGTTGTTGAAAGCGTTCCGTTACGCAAAGTCGGATTCTTGCTTGATATTGGTGTCAAATTTTTGTGGTCGACATATTATGGCATTTCATATGACTATTCATCAGGAAACGACACTCGAATCAATGTACAAAGCAATCCTTTAGGAGCAATTTTATTTGAAAGCAACACAATCGATACGGATATCCGGCAATTATTAACCGATGCTCATAAGAAAATTGTTGAGTATCGGGAGCTAAGTTCTTTTGATGTGCTTAAAACTAAAATTGAAGCCCAAAATGATTTTGAGAAGAGCATCCATTCGGACTATGAAGAGATAGATGTCAGTCTGGCTGTGGTAAAAATGTTTTCAGGAGAACATGCTGCAGCAAAAAAATCTTGCTTGCTGCAGCAAAATATAACGAGGTGGCGGTTAGTCTGTTGGAACACTTCGATAACATTGAATCTTTTCGGAGTGAATTGATAAGTATCATCAACAACTGCCGCAAAATGATGTCATGCACACGCAAATTGCCGCTCGCTCCCATAGCACTTCTTGAGTTTTGATTATTAAAACTTTTTGTGTAGTTGCAGCCATCGGCTTTGCCGGTGGCTGCAACTATATTCTGCACACACCAACGAGAAAGCACGTAGAAGTAATAAGAATGTTTCTCTTGACAACGCAGTTGAATGGCAGAAATAAATTTGAGATCGCAAATTTTATGATGCGGGAACAAAGAAATCCCCGTCGAAGCGGGGCAAACTTAACACTAATTGTTGGCTTTCTTTCGAATCCCGAGAACAAAATCATTTTCTTTTCCCTCAAAAAGTATATCCAATATCTTCGGTATTTTTTCTTTGTATGCGGGATCATCCTCGGCTTCTGAAAGAGCAGTCAGATGATATGATAAAAGCCAAGCGAGCGGCTCTATGGCGGACTTGGCGATCCTGGTTTTCTCGGCTTTATCTTTCAAGATGCGCACCAATGCGGTCTCTCTTGTTTTGTACAGATTCGGTAGTTTGCCGGCATATTCTATGGCTTTCTCGTAATCGCCGTATCTGTAATACGCATCGGATATATTGCACAGTGCAGCGCCTCTCACCTCCGAATCACCGCAGTAATTCAATATCCGCTCTTGGATCATTATGGACTCCTTTAAGAACCTTCTTTTTTCCTCTTTGGTTCCGTCAAGCCTCTCAAGTGAAGCGGACAGCTGCATGAGCAAAAGCGCGTTATCCGGATATACCTTCAAAGCATCGCGCATAAGGGATACATTTTCTTTGTGTTTTCCATCAGCCCTGTTTTCCGCCCATTTTTGATTGATTTCATCAAGTTTGCTTGCGGAAGCTATTTCGTCCATGCCTATCAACTCGTCAACAGATACCCTAAAATAATTTGCAAGGGCAGGCAGCATCGTGATATCGGGATAACCGTCACCGCGCTCCCATTTGCTGATCGCCTGATATGAAATTCCGAGATGGGTTGCAACTTCTTCCTGTGTAAGATCTCTGCTACGGCGTAATTTCTTTAATTTTTCGCCGATCATTAGTTCCATCGTGTTACCCTCCGTTTTAATTTTAATTCCGACGCGTCTGAGTAAATTATAAGGTATCAGGCGGGAAAAATCAATAACCGCAACATAGACATAGCTCAACTGATTGTAGAATTTTTCTGCAATACAGGTCTGCGGATAACTTTCCGATAACTCTTTGGATTTCCGCCGGATATGCTTCTACCACAAGTTTAGTTGTTCAACTTCAACTCAACAGACAGGTTATTGTGTTTGCTCTGCGCTTCCTTTATAATATGATTGTAGCTACAAAGTATAATTGCAGGAGGAAAAATATGAACCTATATTTAGCAGATAAGTTAAAAGAATTGAGAAGCAAAAGGAATGTTTCCCAAGAGAAGCTTGCGCAGTATCTTAACGTTTCATTTCAGGCGGTATCCAAATGGGAAAACGGAAACTCTTACCCCGATATTACGCTTTTGCCGGATATAGCAAGATTTTTCGGCATAACAGTTGATGAGCTTTTATGTGTTGAAAAGCTGAATGAGGACCAACTTTTTGAAGAATATAGCGTAAAAGCGGGCGACCTTTTTCGTGTCGGTAAAAGAGATGAAGCACTTGCGGTCTGGCAGGAGGCATACCGGCAAATGCCGAATAATATCGATGTAAAAGAAATGCTGATGTCGAGCTATTTTGACACCGATAAAGTCAAATACTTCCGTGAATTCATCGAACTTGCAACAGATATTTACAGCAGTGATGCAGATGGGCAAACTTGTAATATGTATTATAAAGGGCAAGCAATTTCACAGATCGCGCGATGTTATGCCGAACAAGGAGATATGGAAGCCGCACAAAAATGGGCATTAAAATCTGTACCGATCTTTGATTCATCCGAAATAATCAGCGCGTTGATTGACGAAGGTGATGACCTGCTTTCCGATGTTGCGTTTTGCACGTATTGGTTTTTGGAGGAACTGTTCTATATGGCTGCACGTATAGATAATGATGACGGTATAAAACTTGGTGATGCTTATAAGCAAAGATGCTTTGAGGTTGTGGCAAAAATATTTGAAACTGTATATCAGAACGATGATATGGGCTTTGAACAATTGCAGCACCTGTATAATCTCCATCAAGGAATTGCCGGATATGAAGCTGATAGCGGGAAAAATGAAGATACCGTGCGCCGCCATCTTGAACGCGCCATGGAATGTTGTGAAAAATCGGCATTGGTAAAAAATCACACACTGGCGCATCCGATGCTGTACGGTTGGGATGTCGCGGATGCGCCGAGTGACAATATGATGAATTTAAAGCTGATGAAGAAAACGCTTGCGGAGAAAATATATGACGACGTTCGTTCCTGCGAGTGGTTTCAAAAGCTTGAAATGAAAACCGCAGCAATATAAAAAGCACCGCAATAAACAATGAAAAATGTTCCCGAAGGCATCGCCTTCGGGAACATTTTATGTTATACGATTCAAAACAAGCAAATCTGCCGTAGCAGAAGCAACCAAACGCTTCGCATCTGTTCCAATTGTGATCAAACATATGGTCAAAAAATTTTCGGGGTCTCGTGCGGTGCGAAAGCGGCGGAAAAACACCCGATTTTACCTCGAAAACACAAAAAACAAAGCCGAAAACGAAGCTTTCCGGACGCTCCAAAACGGTTTTTCGTAGAAGATTCCGGAATAAATTCGTAGAAAATTCGTAGAAGAATTGCGGCGTCGGACCCGCGCTCGGAAACGAAAATGAATCCGTTGTGCAAAACCAACAAAAAAGAGGCTGTTTGGATAAGAAAAAGCCCTCGAATTTGTGCATTTTGCACTAAACCCGAAGGCTTTTTGGTCTGAGTGACACGACTTGAACGTGCGGCCTCTACCACCCCAAGGTAGCGCGCTACCAACTGCGCCACACCCAGATACCTATTTTATTTCGTTCTCTTTTTGAACGCTTAAATATTATAGCACGTATTTGCTCTTAAGTCAAGAGTTATCGGCGTTTTTTTTCGTGTTTTTCGCATTTTTTTGATGTTTTCTTCATTTCACCGGTTGAAATGTACAAGCGGTACCGATTTCGGCGCATGGCGACGCACATTGTAATGAATCGGTCGCTCCGGCTCAGAGCGATAAAAATAGGGCTGTTAAATAACTCAATGTTTTAACAGCCTCTCAAAAATGCCGGGCAGGGTTCCGGCATTTTTGATGCGAGCTTGGTCGGTTTTGCCCGCAGTATCCGTGCTTTTTCGGTTTTATCGACGGCAAACCAGCGGTGTTCAGCCGCCGAAAACAAATCGTCGGTGGTGTTAAAAAACTCAAATTGAGTTTTTTAACACCCACTTATATAAGCTTGAGTATTTCACGAACCCGAATGTCGGGTGCATAATATCAAATATCAATACGAACAAAATGACCGCCATGATGCCTGCAAGACACCAGAACAGCCTTGTTATCCAGACGTCTTTTTTTCTGATCTCCGCCTTGTACATATTAATAATGTCATCATAGATCTTATCGCGCGATGCGGCACCGCCCGAAAGCTGAGGATCGCGTGCGGCAGGATCTGTATTTTCGTAAGCAGCCGATGCATATGCGCCTTCGGCAGCTACGTTGTATGTTTCGACGAATTCACGCTCGCCCGCGGTGCTCTCTTCTGTATTTTCAACATCCTCTTCGCTTAAAAGGGCAGCGGCAGAACCTCCCATTGCCCGCGCCATGGCTATAACAGTGGCAATTGTGGGGTTGGGTGTTTTGCCCGAAAAAATCCTTGCAACGGTACTTTCGGGGATGTTGCTTTTTTCGGCTATCTGCTGATTCGTCATATGTGATTTTTTCTTCAATTGTCTTAGCTTTTCTATCATTTGATATCCACCTTCTTAAAATTCGTGTTCGTAAGCGTGATTCTTATCTTCCAGCGTCTGAAATCCCGGTTTCGGAACCCATACTTGATAAAAATGATCGTAAAAAAGCAAATTCTGTTGGGTAAAAGTAAAAATGATATGTTGTGCAGCGGTCCTTTCGACGCAAATTCGGTTTTTGGGATGCAAATCCGGGTATCTGTTTTGCAAACTTGCGTATTGAATTTTTATCGGTCGTGTGTTATCATAAATTTGTCGGGAGCAAAGGCTGGAGAAAACGATTCGGGGCTTACATAATAAAGAAAATTGAAATGAAAACCATATTATTTATTATATCTCTGACAGCCCAGTTTGTCAATATTATTTGTACATTTATGATAAAATTATCAGCACAAATCAAGAATTATTGACATACTATATAAAGTGAAGATCGGAATTTCCACCCGGCAAAACAGTCGCAAAAAACAAAAACATAAAATAAAAAAGGACAAAAAAATCAAAATGGTATGTACTTATCGCGTAAGAACAGACACAATGCATGATGAGGAAAGAAAAGCACACACGGTTTACGGAATTGAAGCGATCGGCTCGGACGGAGAAATACTTTCGGGCTTTTCGGATGTGTTTTTTGACAAACAAAAGGCAGAGTGCTTTGCAGATCTGTGCAACGACGGAGATCTATCATTGATTCATTTTCTGAATGCCGTGGAGGATATTCTGGCTGAATAGCTCCGCCCCGATCCCGGCATTGAGGGCAGCACCAAACACTGTGCTGCCCTCAATGTGTTTTTATTTCGGTTGGTGACAGCACAAAAGTTTTGCTGACATAGCCCAAACCGGCTTCCGGTATCATCCGTAGCAGCAGCTTTTTTGCGCTCCTCGGCGTGCGATATTGACACACGCGCAATTGCATGATATTTATTACTGCATAATGTATTGACAGAACCCTTTTTGTGTGATACAATCCTATTATTATAGATGGAATTTTGGGGAGGTGAAAGATACGTGAATGAAGAAAAAAGGAATGAGTTGATTGTAAATATGACCGATAACCTTCCTACTCTTAGAAAGAAAATGGGAATTACCCAAGAGGGTTTGGCAGAGAAAATCGGTGTAAGCCGCAGTACAATCGCAACGATAGAAAGAAAAAAGAAAACAATGACCTGGAATATGTTTCTATCGCTTGTATTGATTTTTACTAAAAATAGTGAAACGGATAAACTGCTCTCTGTTATGGGAATTTATACAGATGAGCTGAATGAATTTATAAAGAATGATGGACCGGCAACTATATAGGATAGGAGAATGTATATGAAACAGGAGAAGATTATTATTGATGTGAATGCTCACATCACAAACATTGCATGTACGATAGGGGCTGATGGAGATGCTTCAAAGGCTTTGATATCGTTTGATAATCTTGGCTATGGGGTAATTACTGCCGTAAAGTTCAATGCAAGGGGCTTTAACTCTTTTGGTGATGTTGTTCAGATTGGAGGAAAGGATAGGTTCTTTCTTATAATCCAAGACATCAGCATTGAGAAAAATTCAACAGCTAAAGATCTAAAGGCAAAATTACCGAATGGTGATATTCGCCGTCTTGAACTGGAGGAATGTCAGATTTGCTATGCCGATGGCTCTGTGACAAGTTATGTCGGTAAAGATGACAGAGAGTTTGATGTTGATGTATTTGATGAATACGGCACTGATAAAGAATCTGTTGCGGCTATAAGAGACATCGTATCTGCTGATGCTAAATACGTACCGCAGGATTTTGAGGATGGATGGTTATGTAGTTGCGGGAGGTGGAACACGGCTGAACGCAGCGATTGTTCAAGGTGCGAGGTAAAGAAGCATACAATATTTCAAATTACGGATGCTGATTTCATCACCGATTTGATTGCCAAGCACCATAAGAATGAAGAAGACCGACAAGAGAAGGCACGTCAGGAAGCAAAAGAAAAAGAAAAAGCCACAAAAAGCAGAAATATTAAAATCGGAATCGGTGTAATTGTTGGGATTCTTTTGGCGATTCTTGTCGGACATGCGGCTATTATGTCGAGTAGATCAACATATGAATCTGAATCTGCTATGAAAGCTGCGTTGCAGGGAACCTATACACTGTATGATGGCTACAAGGCAAAATACCAAATCCATATTGATGGAGACACCGTTTATAAAAGATGGTGTAACCTTGGGAGCGACTATGATTCAGATTACAAAGTGACTTCTTGGAATTATAAGAATGGTACTGTGGATACATCTTATAAATCCATTATTGTCACCAGTTCCGGCGATATCAAGTACGATGGAGATATCTACGAAAAAGGTGGTTCGTGGTCATCCACCGCTGCAGGATCCTCTTATTCTTCAAGTTATTCTTCGAGTTACAATTATGAAAGCGGTTATTCTGTTTTGAAAATTACCGTGGACAGTGTTACAAGTAACTCCAGATATACGATTTGCACAGGCAGTGTAAAAAATAATGGAACGAAAACATATAAATATATTGAGGTGAAGGGAGCATTTAAGGATTCCAGCGGCAATGTGGTGGATACTGATTGGACATATGCAGCCGGCTCAGAAGGATTGGCTCCGGGAGAATCTACGACTTTTAGATTGTCTGTTACCAAAAACTCAAAGATAACTTCTTGCTCAGTGAGCTTGTTGGATTATGATTGATGGAGGTGGATTGTATGTTTTGCTTAAAATGCGGAGAAGCAATACCGGATGGAAGTTCTGTTTGCCCTCACTGTGGTGCTAATTTGATTGAAGAAGAAAAAGAGCAGGCGATTGTTTATGCATCGCAGAAAGAATCAGAAGAAGTAAGCGAACAGACGAAGACGCATAAAAAGATTCCCAAGGGTGTATTAGTGGGTATTGCGGCAATTGTGTGCGTTATTGTCATCGTCTTTATTGTAAATGGCATCAATCAGGCGAATCTAAAGAAGGCGTTAGTTAAGGAGTGGTATGATGTTGACGGCTCTATAATCAAGGTGCTTGATATAGATGAGGATGAAATGGAATATCGCCTTGAAACAGGTTATCGATGGATGGACACTTCACTCGGTACTTATGACTGGAAACCGGTTAGCGGAAATAAGATAAAAATAAAACGGTTTGGGGACAAGTATGAAACCTTTACTGTAGAGTTTAATGACGATAAGGATGTGTTGAAGATTTCGCCTGCAATCACAAGCACAGATTCAAGCGAAACCTGGTATCACTTAGACTAATGGGAAGAGATGAAGATAATATGTTCTGTTTGAAATGTGGAGAGGCGATACCAGACGGAAGTGAAAAATGTCCTTAGAGAATGTAACCCCGCCGAACTTCGTCAAATGCCTTTGTGCCTAGATAGAGTAGAGGCAGTACGTCAATCAAGACTTGCAAGTTCGAGAGCTGTCACACGGCAACTCGCAGAAACTCCAAGAGAGTTTGCTTTTACAAATATCTCAAAAAGCACCTACATTGTTGTACCCGAAGTATCGTCTGAACGCAGGAAGTACATTCCAATGGGATTTATGACCCCAGATATTCTTTGCAGCAATCTTGTGAAAATGGTACCAAATGCGTCATTGTATCATTTCGGGGTACTAACATCTAATGTTCATAATGCATGGGTTCGTGCTGTTTGTGGACGGTTGAAGAGTGACTATCGCTACTCAAACACTGTTGTCTACAACAACTTCCCGTGGCCGACACCGACAGACGAGCAAAAAGCAAAAATCGAAAAAACGGCGCAGGCAATTCTTGACGCCCGCGCACTTTATCCGGATTGTTCTCTTGCCGATCTTTACGATGAGGTCGCAATGCCGTCTGAACTTCGTCGGGCGCATCAGCAAAACGACCGTGCGGTAATGGAAGCTTACGGCTTCCCTGTAAAAAACGACTTCACCGAAAGTATGTGCGTTGCCGAGCTTATGCGGATGTACCTCAAGCTGACGCAAAATCAATAGAGCCCGCCCAACCTTGTATTCTGAACAGCCCTATGCGAAAGACGGCAGCGCAAAGCTGCCGGAATCAATGTCAACGGCGGTGTTGAAAAACTCGTTTTGAGTTTTTTCAACACCGCCGTTTAACTTTTCAGTTTGCCTTATAGTTGAGTTCTATCTGACTCTCTGTGCCTTTGGGAACGACAGAGATGAATGTCTTTCCCGGGGTGACGGAAATAACATTTCCGGCTTCATCGGTAAAGATGAAGGACGATGTATCGCCTATGCGCGACCATTTTATCGGCATATATCTGCCGCCGCTGACATAGTATCCGCTTCCCTCTCCCGTGGTCACGATATCCAGTCTGCCCTCGGTATCATCCGGAACAGCAGCCGTTTCCGCAAACAGCAGGAATACATTTGTAAAGTTGAGCTGCTCGCCGTTTTCGGCATCGATATGCGCACGGTCGCCGAGCTGATAGCGATAGTATGTGCCGGCCGTGCGGCTGTATATCATCTGCACGTACTGTGACGCAGAGTAAGGAATGCACACGTGCATCGCCTCGCCGCTGCCGGTAAAGACGGCATCTTCATCGGCAAAATTGAACACGGGGCGCACGTCCGACTGTGCCTCGGTGCTCCAGCCGTTGCGTGATGCAAGCTTTATGAGCCTCTCGCCGGTCGTCATGAGCGAATGCGCCGCGCCGGCTTTTTCCATTCTCGCTTTATCGCGGTAGAAGCCGAGCCCGGAATACGCGCCGTTAACGCCATCAAGATAGGGTATACCGAGCGTTTTTACCATCGTATATCCCATCGGGCTGCCGCCCGCGCCGACCGTGAGCGTTCCGAATGCCTGACCGAGGCTTACGGTATAGTGGCGCACCGAACGCACGGGACCGTACACCTCGCTGCCGCCGTAATTGTTGGTTATCATGATAAGGCGCGTTATGCCGCCCTCGACCGGCACCTCAAGCAGAATATCCGCGCGCGATATGCCCGACTGCGGCGCGGCAACGCTGAGGTTGTCAAGCACCACGGATATCGGCATCACCCGGCGGCGGTCGGTCGTCTCCGCCAGTCCCGTAAGCGGGTTGACGTATGTAACGACCGGCGGTGCGGTCGTTTCGTCGCCGCCCGACTCGGGCGGCGTGGGCGCGGTGGTCTCATCGGGCGACGACGTGACCTCGCCCGACACCGGGGAGGATGTGCTATCGGTCGTACCGGAGCTTCCGGGCGTGACGGTAGTCGCATCGGAATAAGGCAGTGTGTCGCTGCCGGGGGCGGCAGACGTTGCATCACCCTGCCCGAACAGTGAACATGACGAAAGCAGAACTGCCGCAAGCATGATTGCGGCAAGCAGAACAGCTGATTTGTTTCGTTTTGACATTCTGTTTACCATTTTGAACTTTGAACGTACGTTTTGTGATCTCAAATCTCGCGGCAATGCCGCGCAGGCTCCGCTCAGGCGGTCTTGTTGGCGCGGGAGAGCCAGATCATTCCCATATTGAGCGCCGCAGAAAGCCCCGATTTTTCACCCTGTTTTACGATCTTTGAGGGATTTTTCGATTCTACCACCTGAATAAAGATCTTGTCCGGCAGCTCTCTGCCGTTTTCGGTCTTGTAAGACATTATCTCAAGTATGAGAAAGCACTTCTCGCTCATGTCGCCGTAGCATATCGTGTTGCCTTCACGCACCAACGGCGCGTTCATATATCTGAGATATTTCCCGCTGACTTCACTGCGGGTCCCGTTTGCATCAGCCATGTTGACCTCCTTATATATGCATATATTTTGTATCAGTATATTTTAGCATAGAATAAGATATAAGTCAATCACTTTTTTGTAAACACGTGCGCAAAAGTGGCACGCGCGGGATCTTCAATCGAAAAAGCGCGGCGAGCGGCGTAAAAACCCGCCTGCCGGCGACGGTGCGGGAAGCATGAGCGAGTAAAGCGACTCGGCGGACAAGAGCAGTGCGGTCTGCCGGCGCGCCGCTTCTCCGTCCATATCCAGCGCATCGGAAGGACGCGTTGCGACAGCCACCGCCGCGCTTCTGCGCACCGAGGCAAGGAACGCCCTACCCCGTGCGCCCGCAGCCAGCACGGTCGTGTATGCGGGCAGCCGGTCGAGATCCTGCCGGTAGGTCCCGGTAAGAGCGAATATCACCGCGCGGCGCAGCCGTGCGTCGGTATACTTTTTTGTAGCGGCTGCGCCGAGCATGGCGCGCAGCGTTCCGGAATCTCTTGCTGCATTGGCGAGCCTGCCGGAAACGCCGCCGCCGCATTCGGCAAAAGCCGCAAGCTCCGCGCCGCCGCTGCGGAATCGCCAGACCGCCGCCGCGCCGACGCCTTCAATCCTTGCGGGCGCCCTGCCCTCGGATATCGCCTTGCGGACAAGCTCAGCCGAAGCCTCTGTCATGCCGCGCGGGAAGTTGCCGTCAAGTATTGCGGCGCGCAGCGCAGTAGCGGACGGGAACTCCGCGTCTGCCTCTGTATCGTGGTAGCCCGCGCCCTCGCGCCTCACGACAGTGAATTCAACGCCGCGCCCGAGCCGCCGCGCCGCGCGGATATACTCAACGCCGAGAATATCGTTCGGTGGCAGGCGCGTCTCTCCGCTTTTGCCGAGCGCGCGGTTTATTGCCGAGTAATACGCCGCCGCGTAGCCCTCGTCCGCCGTGGCTGCGACCATTGCAGCCTCGGATGCGTCCGCCGCGGCAACGAGCATATCGAGCGAGGCAGATTCGGACCCGAAGGCGATATTCTTTATACCGAGTGCGGTCAGGATATGCACGCCAGCCGCCGCAAAGTAGCCCGCGCTCGCGCATGACCATGGAAACGGCAGCTCAAGCACCAGATCCGCCCCCGAACGCACGGCAGCCTCTGCCCGGTCATATTTGTCGCAGACGGCGCAGTCGCCGCGCTGAACGAAATTTCCGCTCATGAGACAAACCACGGTCGTCTCCCCGCCATCACGGAGTTTTTTTATCATGTACTCATGACCGCGATGCATGGGATTGTATTCGCAGATTATTCCGTATGTCATATTTTTTGACCTTCCATTTTTATTTTTCGCGTGATATTGCGCGTTTTTTGACATTTGCTATTGAAATCCGACCCGCAAAGTTGTATAATTATTTGGTAAGACAATTCATCCAACCGAGAAAGGATAATTACCGAATATGAAAGTATTAGTCGTAAACGCCGGTTCCAGCTCTCTCAAATATCAGCTCTTTGACACCTCGGATTACACCGTAAAAGCCAAGGGCATCTGCGAGCGTATAGGCGACACAACGGGCGTTCTTGACCACAAGAACCTCGTAAAAGGGACCCGCACACAAAAGGATATGAAGATCCCCACTCACACCGATGCGGTGCGTATAGTCATTGATGCGCTGACCGATCCCGAGATCGGCGTTATTTCCGATATGTCGGAGATCGAGGCTGTGGGACACCGTATAGTTCACGGCGGATTTTATTTTTCAAAGTCGATGCTGCTCACCGATGAGGTGATAGAAAAGCTTGAGCTTTGCCACGATTTTGCGCCGCTTCACACCGGAGCGCACCTTCAGGGCATTCGCGGATGTCTGTCGGTAATGCCCGGCGTGCCGCAGGTGCTTGTATTTGACACCGCCTTCCACCAGACAATGCCGCCCGAATCATATATGTACGCTCTGCCCTATGAGATGTACAAAAAATATCATATCCGCCGTTACGGAGCACACGGCACATCCCACCGCTATGTTGCCGGCGAGATGATAAAGCTGCTCGGCGGCAAAGCCGAAGGCACAAAAATCATCACCTGCCACATCGGCAACGGCTCGTCCATATCCGCCGTAAAGGACGGCAAGATCCTTGACACATCAATGGGCTTTACGCCTCTTGCGGGCGTGCTCATGGGCACCCGCTGCGGCAATATCGACCCCGCTATCGTCCCCTACATAATGGAGAAGGAAAATATGACCCCCGCCGAGGTCGCAGCCTTTATGAACAAGAAGTGCGGATACCTCGGACTCACCGAAGGCTTCTCTTCCGACTCGCGCGACCTTGAGACAGCCATTGCAAACGGTCCTTCCGACCCGCATTACGAGCTTTCAAACCTTGCTGTGAATATGCTCAAGCACGAGCTGAAGGAATATATCGGCGCATACACCGCCATCATGAACGGTCTTGACGCGCTGGTATTCACAGCCGGACTCGGCGAGAACAATCCCCGCCTGCGCAAGATCGTGTGCGAGGACATGGACTTCTTCGGCATAAAGCTCAACGACGAAGTGAACGACCGCACGCTCCGCCAGCCGAACATAGTAAAGATCTCGGCAGACGATTCGAGAGTTCCCGTTTATGTCATTCCGACAGATGAGGAGCTTGTCATTGCCCGCGATACCGAAAGCATCGTAAACGACCTCAAAAAATAAAGACAGGCAAACCGGTGGAGGTGCTAAAAAACTCAATTTGAGTTTTTTAGCACCTCCCTTATTGTATCACAATTCATTCTCTTTTACAAGTATTGCGCGAAAAACTCCTCAAGAGCCGCGCGCGATGCGTTTTCCTTTGCGTCAAAATCCATCGCAGACATATAGATATCCTCAAGAGCAAAATGAGCATCGGAGGCACGCGCCATTGCGGTCAGCGCCGCGCTTATAACGGCATCGGACAGCGAGATGAGCCTCATATACTCACCGCGCACGCGGTGCAGACCGCCGGCATCGGCAAACCGGCGCATTCCGATGCGGTGAACGGTCGCCTCCGCACCGTCGGGCAGCCGGCGGTCGGCGGTAAATACACAGCCGCCTATGCGCACAGCCGCGCAGAACTCAGGCGCGACAGGGTCAGGAGAAATGCGCGCGGCTGTCCCGGTGCGCGCAACGCAGTCCGCCAGCTCGGTGATAAAGAGCATTCCCGTGCCGGGAAGAAGCTCATCCGAAAACAGGTACACATCGTCGGCTCCTTCATATATGCCGCCGAGCGAAACCGCTCCCTTCATTCCGAGCGAGCGATGCGGCGAATACAGCACGCGGCTGCCGCGCAAGGGCTCCGGCGACAGCCCGGATACCGCCTGCGGCAGCTCGGCTCGCCGCCTTGCCTCTCCCGCCGCTCTTGCCGCCGCACGGCACATCCGCTCGGGATCCATAATGCTGCCGGCAAGCGTCAACGCCGTTTTGCGCAATCCGCGCGCCGCCGCGAGGCACTCAAACGCATCACGCCACGCACGGCTTTTTTTACCGTTCAGTTCCTCGATCTCCCGCCGCGCCGACAACAGCGTATCCGCCCGCCAGAATGCACCGAGGTCGAACAGTCCGTCGCGCGCTCCGGGCAGCGATGCCTCCGCGGCGTGCGGAGCCGTGCCGTCCTGGATCCCCATCAATACGCCGTCCGGGAACACCGCCGTGATCCCGTCAAGGGAATCGGGATCGGATGAGCAGAAGTAATACTCAACTGCGGCATCGGCATCGGCGGCAATTTTTGCCGCCTCGTAAAGCATACGCGACTTTCCGGTACCGGGACCGCCCTTGATTATCATGCGCCGGTCGCACCGGTCGCGGATAAGTCCGTCAAAATAACTCACAAATCCGCTTCCCGAATTCACGGCGGCAAAATATGACGACTGCGGCGCGCCTGCCGCGATACGGTATGTACCGTCAAAGCGTCCGTCCGGCGCGCGTGACAGAGCTTTTTCCGTTATTTTTGTCATGGCGTCAGGTCTTTTCGATGATCACTATCTTGTCTGGCGATATCCCGGTCTGTTCGTAAACGATGGTGTTGATCTGCGCCACCTCGGCGGCGGTAAGTCCCTTGCTTTTTACAACAACATTGACCGCGCCGTTGCTGATGACAGCCACGCATTTTTCAAATCCCTTGGACACGACAAGCGTTTCGATATTTGCCTCTGCCTCCATGTCCTTTGCCATCTGTGTTATCCCGGCGAGAGCTTCCTTCTTTGCGGCTTCGGCAGCGGATGCATCGTCTATGACCGACTGAAGCACCTCGCGCGCCTCGTCTCTTGCGCGCTGGCGGCTGACCTGAGAAGCGGCAAAATAGCTCTCGCTCGATCCCGCAGATGCCGGCTCGCCCGTTTGCTCAGCACCGCCGGTAGTGGAATCCGGCTTGCCCGCATTTCCGCCACGGCTGAAGAACGCCCAGTTCACGGCGACCGCTGCACCGACAAGCAGGACCGCGCCCACTATGATGAGATTCCTTTTGCCCACCTTAACAAAGAAATTTTTTACCGCCTGAAGCTGTTTTTCAAATTTCATTTCAATGACCTCCGATTTGGTTGACTTCGATATATGTATATTATCGCCATACGGCAAATATTCCGCATTTTTGCGGTCAGCCGCGCTCGGCAATATAAATTTTGCTCGCGCCGACGCCGAACGCAGCCGAAAGGAGCGCGGTTAGCTCCGCGCGCGTGACAGCGTCCCCGCCGCCGCGGCAAACTACCCCGATGCCGACTATTTTCGGCGCGTCTGTGCCGAGTTTTACCGGCGTTTCGGATGATCCGCTGCCCACAGTGAGATGCCTGCCGGTCACGCTCTCGCCCGACTGCGAGCTCTTTTTTTCGCTGTCCTCGGCGTATATGTTGCGGAATCCGCCCTCAAGCGTCACGGTAACGGTAACGCTTCCATCCCCCACTCCCACCACCGCCTCGCAAAGCGAGCGCGCCTTGGCTTCAAGCGCGGCAGCATATTCGTTCATTGACGCAATATCGTTCTCCCGCGCCTTATGCCCGCTTCCTCCGCTGTTGCCGGAGGATGAGCCGAATGCTATCAGAAGCAGTCCGGCAGCCAGCCCGGCGGCAAGCAAAAGATATCTCTGCCACGCCGCGCGCGGCTTCTTTTTTTCACCTGTTTCCTTCATTGCCTTCACCCCTCGGCGACCTCGCACGGCGCGCCGGCTACCGATTCCACATATTCCTTCACCGCGTGCGGATCCTGCCACATCGCCCGCCCTGTAAATATCACAAATACACGCTCAAGCGTGACCGCGCCGTCCTTCACAGCCACCTGCGGTCTTACGGTGACATCCGCTTCGTCAAGACCAAACCGACCGCATATCTTATCACGGAGTGCCGCGCCTATCTCATCGGCACTTTGCTCTTCAAGTGCCGCTATCAGTCCGTCTGACACACCGCCGGCACTCTCCGCCGCTGTAACTTCCCCTATCCCCGACTCAAAAAAACCGCGCACCCGCCCGGCGGCGCCCGCAAGCGGCGCGGCAATGACGCAGATGAGCGCCACGGCGCCGAGAAGCCGCAATTCCTTTTCCGATGCGCTGTCGGGCAGCATAAGCATGAGTATCGATATCACCATTGCCGAGCCGACGACGCCGCATATGTATTCCTTCACTGTTATTACAGATTCGCCCCTTTCCCCGCATTGTGCCGTTTTTTGTAATCTCATCTCATGCTATCGCCGCAGACGTCAGCGCAAAAACCGTTAGCGCAAACACAAAAATAAGCGCGGAAAGCGCCGCCGCTGCGATAAGCAGACCGTAGACCGACGACATTTCACGGTAAAGGCGCGCCGTATCGCCGCTGCCGAGCATTTCAGCCGCTCCCGCCGCCGCCGAAAACGCAAGGCGCGACAGAAGGAGCGACAAAAGCGTGGGCAGAAGCAAAAGGATCATGACAACAACGCCCGCCGCGCCGACCGTTGAACGGAGCATTCCCACACTTGCCGCAAGTGTGCGCAGCGAATCTCCGACCGTTGACCCCACAACGGGTATCATGCTTCCCGCTACGAATTTTGCCGTTCTGAAGCCGAGCCTGTCCCCGGATGCTGTAAGCACACTTTGCGCTCCGAGCGCGGTGCCGAGCAACACGGCGGCAAGTCCCAGGACCGTCCCCACCGTTTTGCCGACGAATTTTGACAGCCCCGAGGTCCTCACACCCGGCAGAAACGCCCCGGCAAGAGACAGCGCCGTCATCACCGACACGGCGGGCATAAGCACCGCCGTGACAAAAACGCCGATAAGCTCAAGCCACAGAAGCACCGTAGAATTGTTGAGCACCGCGCCGCCCGTGTTGCCGCCCATGGCGTAAAGCACACCCATCAGCGGCAGCATCGACCCCATTATCACCCGTTGTCGTTCAAAATACGCGCCGACCGCCCGAAAGCACGGATATTGCGTTCCGACCGCCGCAACTGCGGCTGCGGCATTTATCATGAGCGTGATCACGCCGCCGCTTTTTTTCAGCTCCATTCCGTCGCATACACTGCCGAGCACCGCCGCCGCAAGCGCAATGCCGGTCAGCACCGAAAAAAGCCGCACGGCATCTCCGATTCCGCCGCCGATAATACCGAGCGCGGTGTTTATCAGGTATTCCGCCCCCGTTGCGCTTCGCACGGCGTCGGCAAGCTCTGCCGCATCGCCCGAAAAGAAGCCCTCGGGCAGATATTCGGCAACATCATCGGGTATCGCCCCGGCAAAATCCCCGAATTCATCCGGCAGGCTGCCGTCCGCGCGCACGCCCAAAACCGCAAGCGGCACGGCAAGCAGAAAAACCGCTGCCGCCGCAAATACACGGGCAATTATCTTCGCTTTCTTTTTTGTTCTCACGGCTGTCATATCCCCGCCAGAGCTCCCACCGTTTCAAGTGCCTCGCCGAGTATCGGAAGTGCCAGTATGAGGACCTCGATCCTTCCCGCGATCTCAAGCGCAGCACCAACGCCCGCCGCCCCGCACTCGCGGCAGATATCCGCCGCAAGTCTGACGCAAAGAGCTATCGCCATAGCGCGGATTATGATATCAAAATTTCCGCCGAGTGCCGCCCCTGCATTTCCGCCGAGCCACGCCACGAGCGGAGCCGTCATCGCAGCTCCCGCCGCAAGCAGTATCACTGCGGCACCGAGCTTTACCGGAACATCGGAATTCCGTCCCAGCTCACGCAAAAGCATTGCCGCAAACGACGCGATGATTGCCGCGCCGCACATTTTCAGTGTATTCATCGCTTCAGAACCCGAATATCCCGCGCACCGAGCTGAACAGTCTGCCTATCTCGCCGACCAGCATCAGAAGAACCACTACGATCCCCGCGACGGTGACGAACGTAGCCTGCTCATCACGCCCGGATTTTGACAGTATCTGAGCCGCAGCAGCCACAAGCACGCCGACACCCGCAATTTTAAGAATCAAGGTTATATCCATTTCAAAAGACCGTTTTCCTCATTTTATCCGTGCCTTAGAGAAGTACCAGTGCCGCCGCGACCGCCGCGCATATCGCGGTTGACAAAAAAGCACGGCGCCGGCGCGGCAGTTCCCCCTCAAGCGTGCGCCTGATGTCTCCGAGCGCGGAAAGACAGCTGTCGCACATTTTCAGCTGCTCCTCCCTGAAGCCGCGACCGAACGAGGCTGCAAACGGCAGCAGCAAACGGTACGCCTCGTGGTCAAGTCCGGCACGCGCCCCGGCAACGACCGCAGAAAGATCGCGCGGCGGCTCCGCCTCAGTCCAGCCGCAGGCGGAAAGCATCTCCGCCCCGCACTTTTCAAGTATCCGCCCCTGCGGCGTAAGAAAGCAATCCACCTCACTGCGCGCAAATGCGATAAGGCGCAAAAATCCGTCTATCAGGGCAAGACGCTCGGCATCGCGCCGCCGCGCCTCTGCCGAAATGCCGCAGCAGAACGCTGCCACAAGCGCGCCTCCCAAAAGCTTAAGCACCGTCATTTGCTCTCTCCCACGGCGTTATGTCGTAAATAAAATCAAATTTCCCGCGTGCGCGCTTTATGCCGACGTATGCACCGAACGCGCCCATACCGTGCAATAACGCTATTCCCTGCCGCCCCATCAGCTCGCGTATGCTTCCGGCATGAGTGGTTGCGATCAGCGGAACACCGCCGCCCTGTGCCGCCGCAACGGCATCGGCATCGCCGCGCGCACCTATCTCATCGCAGACGATGACCTCGGCACCGAGCGTGCGCGTGGCGATCTCAATGCCGCGCGTTTTGGGATATCCCGCAAGAATGTCAATGCAAAGCTCCGCGCCGGCAAGTCCCGGCGCAAGCTCGCCGCGCTCGTCCACCACCGCCACGCGCCTTGCATCGCGCCCCGCTGCGAGGCGCGCCGCGACCGAGCGTATGAGCGTTGTTTTTCCCACTCCCGGCGGCGAATATACAAGCACGCCGCGCGTGTATGACATATCCGACACAAGGCGGCATATCTCCGCGCCGACAGGCGGAGAGGCGTGCGGGATGCGTATCGCCAACGTGCCGGGAGCCGTCACCCCCACGACCTCGCCGCCGGACAGCACCGCCGAACCGCAGATACCGACGCGGTATCCGCCGCGGTAGGTGACATAGCCGCGCGCTATCGTATCGCGGTATGCGTAGAGCGATCCCTCGCACAAAAGCGAAAGCAAGCCGTCCATTTCCGTCTGCGTGAGCACGGCAGGCGTAGGATAGTTCATGCTTCGTCCCCCTCCTACCGTATCTCCCGCCCCCATGGCGGTCAGCGTTGCCCTTCTGCCTGTGTGAAGGCGCAATTCCTCCACCCCGGAAAGTCCCTCAGCAACAGCCGCTATGTCGCCGCGCACGCGCGGCGGCAGAATGCCGAGGATCTCTCCGGGCAGTCCGCGTTCATATACCGACATCATTGCTCCGCCGATCCCGACCGTCATCGCGCCCACCTGCCCGTCCTTTGTCGGGGCAAGCCTCCCCGCCCCTGCTTTAAATTATATTGGGCGCGGCGGCAAAGTATGCCCGCACACGACAATGATCCATTTATACATTTATTTGAAGAATATTAATATTGACATTTTAAGTTCTGCGTGATATAATATTTTAGTTATAAGGCGAAATATCGCAATTCTCGATCCGAAAGGGCAAATCACTATGGAATGGACATCTTTAAACGACATACGCGAAAAATACCTTTCCTTTTTTGAATCAAAAGGACATCTGCGTCTGCCGTCCTTCCCGCTTATACCTCACAACGACAAGAGCCTGCTTCTCATAAACTCGGGCATGGCTCCGATGAAAAAATACTTCACGGGCGAAGAGGAGCCGCCGCGCCGCCGCGTTACGACCTGCCAGAAGTGCATCCGCACCCCCGACCTTGAGCGCGTCGGTCACACCGCGCGTCACGGAACTTTCTTTGAAATGCTCGGCAACTTTTCCTTCGGCGACTATTTCAAGGAACAGGCAATAACCTGGGCATGGGAATTCCTCACCGAGGTCATGGAGATACCGGCGGACAAGCTCTGGCCCTCCATCTACGAAAACGACGACGAAGCATTCTCCATCTGGCACGACAAGATAGGCGTGCCCGCCGAGAGGATCGTCCGCCTCGGCAAGGAGGACAACTTCTGGGAGCACGGTTCGGGTCCCTGCGGTCCCTGCTCAGAGATCTACTTTGACCGCGGCGAAAAATACGGCTGCGGCAAGCCCGACTGCCGCCCCGGCTGCGACTGCGACCGCTACATGGAGATATGGAACAACGTTTTCTCCCAGTTCAACAATGACGGTCACGGCAACTACACCGAGCTGAAGCAGAAAAACATCGACACCGGCATGGGTCTTGAGCGTCTTGCGTGCGTTATGCAGGGCGTTGACAATATGTTTGAGGTTGATTCCATACGCAAGATACTTGACAAGGTGTGCGAGATCGCGGGCAAAACCTACGGCGCCGACAAAAACGATGACATCTCCATCCGCGTCATCACCGACCACATCAAGAGCTCCATGTTCATGATAGCCGACGGCGTTATCCCCTCGAACGAGGGACGCGGCTACGTGCTGCGCCGCATAATCCGCCGCGCATCGCGCCACGGCAAGCTTCTCGGCATAGATCGTGAATTTCTCACCGATGTTCTTACCGTTGCCATTGGCGAAAACTACAAGGCTTACCCCGAGCTTGACGCCAAGCGCGACTATATAATGAAGGTCATCTCGATCGAAGAGCAGCGCTTCCATGCCACCATCGACGCGGGACTTGACATTCTCTCAGGCATGCTCGCCGATGCGAAGAAAAAGCACGCCGACACGCTCTCCGGCGAGAGCGTATTCAAACTTTACGACACCTACGGCTTCCCCATCGATCTCACACGAGAGATCGCGGAGGAGGCAGGACTTGAAGTCGATGACGAGGGATTTAAAGCTCTTATGCTCGAGCAGCGCAACCGCGCCCGCGCCGCACGCGGCAACATCGGCGGCTGGGATGCCTCGCAGAAGGATCTGCTGAGCGGTCTGCCCGAGACGGAATTCACCGGCTATGCCGAATATAAGTCCGAGGCAAAGGTCGTGGCGATAATCGCCGACGACATGCTTTGCGAGGAAGTCACCGAGGGCGATTTCACACTCGTTCTCGACCGCACCCCCTTCTACGGTGAGGGCGGCGGTCAGGTCGGCGACAGCGGTATCATCTCTGCCGACGACATGACGGTCATTGTAAACGACACCAAGAAGACCGATGGCATCTATTTGCATATGTGCACTCTCCGCAAGGGTGTTATCCGCGTCGGCGACAGCGTGAGTGCCGGTGTAAACGTTGCGCGCCGCGAGGCGATACGCCGCAACCACTCCGCGCTCCACCTGCTTCAGGGTGAGCTGCGCAAGGTCCTCGGCACGCACGTTGAACAGGCAGGCTCGTATGTCGATGAGTTCCGCGGACGCTTTGATTTCACCCACTTCTCCGCCGTCGAACCCGAGGAGCTGCGCCGCGTCGAAGACCTCGTGAACGCAAAAATACTTGAGGGCATTCCCGTTGAGACGGTCGTCACCGACATTGACGAAGCAAAAAAGATGGGCGCCATGATGCTCTTCGGCGAAAAGTACGGCAAGATCGTGCGCGTTGTGAAGATGGGCGATGCCTCAACCGAATTCTGCGGCGGTACGCACGTTAACAATACCGCAAAGATCGGACTTTTCCATATCGTAAGCGAATCCTCGGTCGCCGCCGGCGTGCGCCGCATAGAGTGCGTGACCGGTTTTGAATCGCTGAAGCAGCTCCGCGAAAAGGATGCTCTGCTTGCAGAGACCGCGCGTGAAATCAAAGCGCAGAACGTCGGCGAGCTGACGAAGCGCGGCGCGGCGATCGTTGCCGAGGTGAAGGAGCTGAAGCGCGAGATCGAAGCTCTGAATGCAAAGATCGCCTCCTCCAAACTTGACGCTATAATGTCTGCCTCGGTCGATCTCGGCAAATACAGACTTGTGCGCGGAAAGCTTGAGGGCATGAATGTTGCTGCGGCACGTTCACTTGCCGATGAGATCAAAGCCGCTCACCCCGACACGGTCGCACTGCTTGCAGTGATATGCGACGGCAAGCTTAACTTCGTCTGCGCTGCGGGAGCCGATGCTGTAAAGGCAGGCGCGCACGCGGGCAAGCTCGTATCGGCGGTCGCTGCAGTTGCCGGCGGCAAGGGCGGCGGACGTCCCGACTCGGCAATGGCAGGCGCTCCCGATCTTTCAAAGGTCGATGAAGCACTTGACTCGGCTGCAAAATAAAACCGAATTACCCGAACAATTTAAAATGCACTCTGCCGGCGCGCGTTGCGCGCCGGCAGAGTGCATTTGTTTGTATTCGACCCCGTAAAAAGGATATCCCACCCGGAGGACCGGATGGGATATCTTTTTGGTATTAGTCTGCGGTAAGACCCGAACGTTCAATACCCTGAACCAGATATCTCTGGCAGAAGAGGTACATGATAACGAGCGGGAAGATTATCACAAGACCGCACGTATTACGTATTGCAGCGTAGTACATATTCTGTCCGGGGTAGTTCGTTTCAAGGACCTTCGGGATCTCGACCATATCGGGCATGAGCTTGATAAGCTTGGTGTTCGTAATGAACAGAGTGGTGTAGAAGTCGTCGGTCCACTGCCACGAGAACGCGAACAGGAAGACGGTGATCATCATCGGCACCGAAAGCGGGAGGATGATCTGGATGAAGGTACGGAACACGCCCGAACCGTCGATGTATGCGGATTCCTCAAGCTCATCCGGCACGCCGCGGAAGAACTGACGCATCATGAAGATGTAAAGTCCGTTCTTGAAGCCAAGTCCGCAGAGGGACATGATGATAAGCGGCCAGAAGGAGTTGTTGAGGTTCATGGCTCCGCTGTCGATAATGCCCTTCACAAAAGCGTTTTTGGACGTTTCGGGGAAGATATCTATCATTGCAAGGATGTTATTGAGCCATTCGATATTGCCCACGGTCGCGTGACCTGAAAGCAGATGCGTAATGCCCAGCACATCAAAGAAGCGGAACTTCATGAAGAGGGAGAGCTGAAGAGTCGGATGAGGAACGATCATGGTAAGCATGACGGCAAGGAAGACGTACTTGGAGCCTCTGAATTTGAACTTTGCAAATCCGTAGCCGATAAGGGTACAGATGAAAGTCTGTATCAGAGCGGTCGATCCCGACAGCACCAGCGTGTTGCGGAATGCTTCCCAATATCCGTTGGCAAGTATCGCGCGGTAGATATCCAGCGTGAAATGCTTGGGGATAAGTCTGACCGTTACGTCAACGAAGTCTTCGGGGGTCATGAGCGAGCCTGCGATCATTGAGAAGAAGGGGTAAAGTACGATATAGGAGATACCTACCAGCAGAACAAGTCTGAAAATGTACCAGATAACATTGGTCACAAATGCGCCGTTGATGAACTTTGCCTTCAGACGTTCCTTGAGAGGAGTTCTTTCAAACTCGACTTTTATCTTGTTTTTGGATTCCTTCTTAACACGCGGGGATTCCTGCACATTATTCATTGTCCTACCTCCTCTCAGTCTTTCTTCTGATAGAAGACCACGCTGGAGAATATCGCAGCGACGATTCCGACTATCAGCATAACAATGAGGAAGTATACCCACGACATTGCCGAGCTGATAACGTTACCGTTGGTCTGTGTGTACTTGTTGGCTATGAACTTCATAACCGTGTTGGAGTCTGTTGTAAACGAGTCGATTATGGTATAAACACCGTTGACCAGTATCATCGGGCTTATCATCGGGAAGGTTATCTTCCAGAAGGTCTCCCAGCTCGACGCACCGTCGATCTGGCAGGACTCGTAGATCGCAGGGGAGATGGACTGAAGTCCGGCAAGGAATATCAGCATCTGAACGCCCGAGCGGTTTACTATGTCGTAAATGTTGTTGATAGCCTTAACGACGTAATCAACGATTTCGGTACCGACCTTCATATTTGCGAACAAATATTCGATGTCGATGGCGGATACAAGATCCGCCGTCGCGCTCTCGCCGGAACCGTCGTTCAAGCCTTCCACATCCTCGCCCATTTCGGCAATGATGTTTTGTGCGTTGATAGATTCCATAAGACCTGTCGACAGGATAACGGGGATGAAGAAGATCGCACGGAAGACCGCACGTCCCGCCATCTTCTGGTTCAGAAGAACCGCCATGAACAGCGAGAATATGATGATCGCGGGAATGTCGAACAGAAGTTCCTGAATACCGAGAACAAGTGTCTGTGCGAATTTGGGATCATCAATGAGAGCCTCGCGGTAGTTCTGCCATCCGACGAACTCTGCAACAAGTCCGCCGCCGCCCTGAACGCTTATGCGCTCAAAGCTGTACTTGACCGAATCAAAGATAACGGGCAGGTAGATAAGCACGAATCCGATCACGAACGGAAGTACAAACAGCCAACCGGAACGCGCTTTGCGTCTGTCCAGAGACGCTATGCGGCGTTTTTTCTGTTTCTTTCCGCCCTTGGTGCTCACTGTGTTTTTAAGCTGAATGTCATTAGTCACCTGAAGCACCTCTCTTTCAGTTGTTTACATCGAAGTAAGTGGTAACGCCGTTCGACACCTTCACGCCGCCATTCTTGGCGAGCTTGTATGTAGTGCCGTCAACAGTTACGTTTACATCGAAGAAGTTGTAGTTGAGGATGAAGAATGTGCCGTCCTCGTATATCACCTTGACGATGTTGCCGCCGTCCTCGGTGTACTTTGTGTACTTGTATCCGTCGTCGTCATCGTCAACAGTGGGGGTCGTGGGTGTCGAAGGAGATGTTGTATCCATTGAGGGAAGCTCGGGGATCTTTTCAACTATCTCGCTCGCTACCTTATAGCACTCGGATACGATATCGCGTGCCTTGAGGTAGAGCTCCTCGACCTCGGCAGCATACTTGGCGGACTCCTCTTTGGCATTCCGCACATCCGCCTTGAACTGGTCGGAGTACTGATTGTCGGAGCCGAGAACCTCATCTGCGTAGGCGGCGTTTTCGGCTGCCTTCTTTGCCGACTGTCTCTGGTTGGCTATCTTCTTGATAATGCTGTTGATCGTGTTGACCTGACCGGATGCCTTACGCTTTGCGGTGGTCGCCGCAGTGGTGGCATTTCTGTAATTGGTGGAAGCATCGGTCTTTGCCTTCTTGGCTGCATCGTCTGCTTCCTTGGCTGCGTTGTACTCGGCATCGGCAGCGTCGAACACGGCGCGGTCGGCATCGTACTGAGCCTTGATCTCCTTCAGCTCATCGGTATTGCACTTGGCGATGGCGTCGTTGAGAGATTTGAGTCTCGTGGCAACGGTCGCGCTCTGTGACATATACTTGCTGGCGGAGCCGGAAAGTGCTGCGTTGATACCCTTCAGCTCGCCGAGAGCGGCTGCGCACGCTGTATTGAGCGCATTGACCTTTTCCTGTGCTGCCTTGTATGCATCGGGATTGGCGTTGCGGTCGATAGCGGCAAGCTCTGCCTTGGCGGCGTTCAGTTTCTCGTAGGATGCAATATACTTTGCGCTCGCTGCCTTCGCCTCGGGGGTCGCGGCGGCAAGATCGGCATCGTACTTTTCCTTGTTGGTATTGAGAGTATCAAGAGCGGAATCGTAGCTCTTGCGCGCTGAATCGACAGCGGCAACAAGTTTTGCGTAATCGGTGTACTTTGCGTCATCGATCAGCTTCTTCGCATCGGTGCGTATCTGGGTCTTTTCAAGCAGGATCTTTGCAGTTTCGGCTGCTGCTGCGGTGGTCTCATCGACAAGCTTTTCGTAGGTCTCGGTATCGGCGACTGCCTTGTGGTAGTCCTCGATATACTTCTTGATCGTGTCAAGCTGGTCAAACAGACCGCGGTCGGTACGTCCGGTGGTCGGATCAAGCACGGCGCCGGTGCCCTCGTAGCTGTTCCTTACAGATTCAAGCGCATTCTTTGCCGTTTCGACAGCGTCGATACGTCCCGAAAGAGCCATTTGACGAAGCTCTTCCTTAAGCTTTTCTTCGGCAGCTTTCTGCTCGGCGCGGGCAGCTTCCTCGACAGCCTTGATGTCGGCTTCTATCTCGTCAATATCGGGAACACGTTCGCCGATAAGGAATTCGTGACCGACTATCTTGATGAGCTGCAGGTCGCGGGTAAGCTCATTGAGCTTCTTGTAGTACTTGATTATGTCGTTTTTGAGAATGTCGTAACGCACGGAGTAGTACTGGCTGAGCTGGTAGTCGTCCTTGAGCTTTTCGTAGTTCTGGTAGCAGATCGTGAAGCTCAGGCTCGCTCCGTTTTCGATCGCCTTGAGGAAGCTGTAAGCAATGTTACCTTCCATGTTGATAGGCGAGCCAGCCATCTGGACGTAGCTGTGAAGCACAACGCCGATGAAGGGAACAGCATTGCTGGAACGGTTGTAACGGCTGGAGTCCAGCGGTACGTTCATAATGTAGTCAACGTACTTCCATGCAAATGCGTTGGCACCGTCGGTCATTACCTCGGAGAAATCCTTAGAAATGGTATTGAACAGATCGGTGGTGAAGCCCTGCGAGTCGTCGCGGTTGTAAGGCTCATCCTCATCGAAGTCGGAGTTGAGGTCGGTACCGAGTGTTGCCACAGAGATACCGCTCTTGTATCCTTCGGGATAGTACTTGAGCAGATTTTCGGAGAGCTTGTTGTAGAAGTGCGTGAAATACGCGGGCGAGATCGCCAGCTCAAAGCGTCCTATGTAGGTCTGCTTTGTCGCGCTGTAATATCTCTTGGATGTGTACTGGTCGTTTATGGTTCTGACAGCGTGCTTTTTGAGCGACAGACCGTCAAACGCCTTATCCTCGCTGGCTCTGACATACACGAAGTCGAAGTCCGGGAAGATGCCGAAGCCCTTCTCCTCAGCGTACTTGACAAGGTCCTCGTAGCCGTCCTTGCCGCCGACCGCCTTTTCCCAGTTGAGCTTATAAGGCGCGCCGCTGTACATACCGCCGTTGGCATATCCCGTAAGTCTGAACTTGACGTTGTTGACGCCGCTGGCGGACAGCTCGTCGTATATCGTCTTGATATTGTCGAAGCTGGTCAGGGGAGTCATTACGTTTACGGGGATGGAAAGTATCTTTTCGACAGTTTCAAGAGTGCCGAATGTCTGGAGGTAAAGCGGAATGTCGCCCGAGATGTCGTTCTTGGTGAGCTGGGTAAGATCGCCCTTCTCAACAAGGTAGTCGCGGTATGCTTTTGCCATGCCCATCCATGTGGGAGCATAGTAATCGCCGATGCCCTTCTCCTCTGCGATCTTTTCATCGGTCAGCATGATGTAACGGATCTTGTAGTTGCCGACGAACTTACGGGAGGAAACGACTGTAAACGGTGAGTTTGCACCTACCGAGATGACGTTGGCAAGGTTCATCGTATCGCGGGGTCTGGGGTAGAACTGCATTTCTACCGAGTTGTACTTGTGGGTATTGCTGGAGTGGTTCGTGGAAATGGTGGCAAGCGAGTCACCCTCTTCGATGATAGCGACAAAGCCGCGATCCTCGGTGTACTCGGTCTCGACGTCTTCGTAAACCGCCGGGGTGATCACCTTTCCGTCCGCATCAAGCTCCGCCTCGGAGACAAGCACACGGGTGGTGCGCTTTTCGTGAGTGTTGGAAACGATACCGAAAACGGGGTATCTTATAACTTCCTGATGGCTGCCGGAGATCGTGTGATAGGCGTAATCCTGACCGTAGACCTTACCGTTTATGATCGTTGCGCCCTTGCCGTTGAGTTCCTCGTGACGGAAGAGAGTGCCCGAACCGTCCGGGAAGAAGTTGTAACCGGTAAATGTATCGGTCTTATCCTTGAGGTAGTAGTTTGCACCCGCGCCCATGTAAGGAAGAACGCTGATGTAGGTGAGCTGGTAAAGCGACTCTGTGAAGCGGAGTCCGTTTACCGGAACTCTTACCGAAACGCCCCACTTGTCAAGCGTGTACTCGATAGCAAGCTTGAAGAGCGCCGGAGCCTTGTCGCCCTGGTTCTCGTAGCCGGCGTCGGCGTGGTCCTTATCAAGATCCTCAAATGTGTACTGAGGAATGTAGGTCTTGATGAGGGCTTCGACATACATGGTCTCGGTGAGCGTTGCATCGGGAGAGAAGATGTATATCGCGTGATCCTTGGTTATCGGGTAAAGGAGCATCATTTCCTGTCTCAGAGTCTCGGTGGGAGCCTCGCTGAGGTTTTTGCGGTTGTAGTTGGATCTCAGCTTGTTGAAAAGGAACCATGTCTGGTTGCCGGTATCGGTAACAAGCTTTGTCCAGAGAGCCTCGTTGTAGTAATCGCGCCAGTTTGCCTCGCTGACAAGTATCGGACCGTCAAGCTGCTCGCCTGTCTCGCGGGAGAAATACGCGCCGTCTCTTTCAATGCAGAGGTTGGTGTTTATAACGCCCTTTTCGGCAAGCTCGCGGGACTCGGCATTGATCTCTGCGGCGAATACGTCGAAGATATCGTTTTCAAGTCTTTCAAGCAGGATCTGCTTCGGCACGAGCATACGGTTTTCCTCACGTCCGATGGTGTACTCGACGCGGATACCGTTTTTGATGTTTTTGAATTTGATCTGTCCGCGCTGAGCCGCCTCGGTGAAGCTGTACATATACTTTTCGGTATCGTTATCGGTATATTTGATAACGATCTGGGAAAGCAGCTGCTTCTTTACCGAATCGGAGCCGGAGCTGTAAACATCGTAGGGGTTGGAGAAGAGTATCTGACCGCTTGCAACATTCTTTGTCGCAACCTCTCCGGTGAACTTATCGACCCAGAGCTGATACCCGTCTTTTTCATACATGAGATCCATCTCCGCGAGCTTTTCCTCGGGATTTGTGAACTCGGTGGTGAGATACTTCTCGAGAGTTTTCTCGTAGTCGATCTCATCGGTTTCTTTCTTGGTCTGATCGTCGATCTGATAAACGGGGGTGATCTTCTTTGCGGAGATACCTATCGTCATCGTACCGAGCAGCATCAGAACAGTCAAGAGTGCCGCTAAAAATCTTTTCATGTTTTATTTACCATGCCTTCCTTGGCTATTTGTTCCGGGAGCCGGCGCGCAAAACCGCGCATTGATGATCCGCACTTCTGTCTTTTTCATTTTGCGCCCGCGCACTCCCTTCCTGTTACATACGGTAGTTGATTTCGACGATGATATTGGATACGAAGCTTATTATCTTTCCGAGCAGTGTGGTAAAGAGGATACCGATAAACATGATAAACGCCATACCCACTATCGTGCTGAGCGAGATAATGAAGTTCTTGCCGAGGGTGTAATCGTGTGTCACCATCATTCCGCAGAAGATGAGCAGACCGGTCCAGATGAACGCGAGGGTGCCGACGAAGGAAACAACGTCAAGCTCCGCAACGGTCGCGAAGTTGGAGTAAATGGTGGCGGGGATGATAAGAAGTACGAGCGGAAGCAGCGAATAGGAGCAGGCAATGAAAATGTCCTTGAAGCTGCCCTCGCCGTCGAACAGTGTCGTAAGGCACCAGTTGGCAACGACCCAGAGCATGAGCGGAACCAAGATACTGATCGCCTGTGACACTATCGTTGTATAATTGCCGCGCGGGTTTACAAGATAACCGGAGCCGATCGCCTGATAGAAGAAGGTCAGAACCGTTACCGCAACGTAAACCAGCGCCGCACGGAGCGAGCCGCGGTGCTCGTGCTTCAGATCCCAGAAGCCGTCAAACGGATGGAATATCAGGTGGAAGCCGTAGAGCAGCTCCTCGCCGAAGGTGCGTTTGCCGCCTGCGGTCGCAGCGCGCTTGTTCACCTTGCCCGCGTACTTGAAGAAGAGCACGACCGCCGCGATTATCACGCCGGCGATAACGGGGATGAGCAGAACGTACTTGGAGATCCATTCCTTACGGATCTCTTTGTAGGCGTCGGACCAGTTGTCCTTATCGTAAGCAGCCTCAAAGTACTTGAGTGCTTCGTTGTAGTTACCGTTACGGGAATACGCCTGACCGATACCGATGTATGCGGTATCGAAGTTGGAGTTTCTCTTGAGGATCTCGGTCCAGTCGTCGATGGCACGGTCAAACTGACGCTGGTTCTGGTTTTTCAGAGCGTTGATCAGTATATCGCCGTACTCGGTGCGCTGGAAAACGGTGAACGACTTCTGGCTCTTGTCAAGCAGAAGCATGGTTCCGTCGCTCTTGTAGACAACGGCAGCTATCTTGGACATATTACCGAGCTGTGTTCCCTCATCGCCGAAGGCGAAGAGCAGGTTGCCGTTGAAGTCATAGGTGAACACCTTGCTACGCTTTTCGTCGATTATCGACCATGTCTTTTCGGGTCCGACGGCAACGTCGGTGACCTTGGAGGGACCGGTCTTTGAGCCGTCGGTCTTTGATGTACCGACATCGACTTCACCGGACGGCGGATAGAAGCCGTTACGCTTCATAACTTCGTCGCCGGAGTTGTTGAGCAGCTTTACAGGCGCGTAGTCGCCTTTTTTGGATTTTTTCTTGATCGCATTCTGCTGCGATTTTTCATTGAGCGAGGAGGTGGTGACGTAGATGAGCTTATCGCGAATGGCGATATTATTATATTCGGTAGGAATATACTGCTCGGTCTGCGCACGCGCGGAATCCGACATGATCTTTCTCCATACCTTATCCCATGCGGAGATGGAGACCTTCTGCGCACCGATGATGCAGATGAACTCACCGGTGTCGGACATGACGATGATACCCTGATAGGTTGTGGAGGATACAACGTAGAGTCTGTTGTAATCGTCCACGGCAAGAGCCACAGGCTTATAGACCGAATCGTCCTCAAGGATCTCGTCCTCGGGCTCGGGAACGATGGCAAGGAATTTACCGTCACGGTCAAATGTGACGATACGGTTTGCGTCGGTATCGCATACGAATATGCGGTCGCTCGTTACAAACACGCCGGAGGGGTTGGTGAACTTATCCGGAACGCCCTGTTCGTTTGTGAAATCGGAGATGATGAATTTGAGCTTGTAGTATCTGTCAAGCACAACTATGCGGTTGTTTGCGGCGTCGGCAATGTAAATATTGTCCTGATCGTCAACAAACAGATCGCGCGGGTCATCAAGTCCCTTTTTGGAGTCAAGTCCGATATATGCGGAATCGACTGTCATTACCGGAGTGTAGGCATCCGGTGAGTAAAGCGGGAAGCCGCTGGCGGAGTAGGTATATGTCTGATAGGACTTTACCGCTCCGGCGGGGACCGCAAGAAGTGTGAGCAGTGCGACAAGGAGAGCCGCAGCCGCTATGATTCTTTGTTTGTTCATTGACTGCCTCCTTAGTCTTTCATGCCGCTCGAACCCATCGTTTCAATGATGTTCGACTGTGTGATGATGAATACCGTGATAGGTACCAGCATCATAATGACCGTAGCCGCTGCGCTGGCGCCCGCACGTTTGATACCGCCGGCGGTTATCTGACCGATGGCGTAGTTGAAGGATTTGAGCTGTTCGGAGTGAATGTAGATCGACGAACCGGCGTTCCACAGATCCTGGAAGCAGTACACGATAAGCGTCAGCCACGCGGGCTTGACCATCGGCATTGCGATGAGCCAGAAGGAACGGAACTCGCCTGCGCCGTCAAGTCTTGCAGACTCAAGGACCGAGTTGTTTACGTGGGTATCCATGAACTGTTTCATGAGGTAGAGACCGAGGGTCGCGCCCCATGCGGGAACGATCTTTGCCCAGTAGGTATCGATCATTCCGAGGATACTCATCGTAAGGAAGTTGGTGACCGCGGTAACGGTCTTGTGGAACATGAGCGATGTTCTTACCGATTTGAACATGAACTTGCCGCCCGGGAATTTGATCTTAGCCATGGCATATGCGGCAAGAGATGCGAAGAACAGGTTGCCGAGAGTTCCGACCACCGATACGAAAACGGTGTTGAAGATGTAACGCGAGAAGGGGACCCATGAATCGTTCATCAGTGTGAACAGATCCTTATAGTTGGAGGGTGTGGGCTTGATAACTATAAACTTGGGCGGGAACATCCAAAGCTCGTCAAGGGGCTTGAATGACTGAATGACCACGTAGTACATCGGCAGGAACATGAATATGCCGAGCAGCGTGAGCATGATGGTGATACCGAGGTCGCCTCCGACCGAACGGTTAAGGACAACTTTATGCTTTCTTGTTCTGAGTCTTGCCATATTACTGTCCCACCTTTGATATCAGTTTCTTGACCAGCGTGTTGGCTCCTATCATTATAATGAAGAGAACCACCGCTATCGCCGACGAATAACCCGTTTCAAAACGCGATCCGCCGTAGTCGTTGAGGTGATGCACTATCGTCCATGCGCAGTAGTCGGTCGAGGGGTTACCGCAAAGTGCGTCAACAACACCGCCGAAGCCGAACGACTGGGTTATGGACATGATAGCACCGAACATGAGCTGAGGCTTCATGGACGGGAGTGTGACATACCAAAGCTCCTGCCAACGGTTGCGGATACCGTCAACCGCCGCCGCCTCATAGAGCGAATGGTCAACGCCCTGAAGACCGGCGATAAAGGAAAGGAACGAGGTACCGAGCGAGGTCCAGAGAGCAACCACGATACAAAGGGGCATTATGTACTTCTTGTTCTCGAAGAACTGTATGGCTTCGGTCGTAAGACCGAGCTCAAGCAGTACGGCGTTTGCCCAGCCGTAGGAGTCGCCGGAGAAAAGCGTACCCCAGATGAGGTAAACCTGACCCGAAATGGACGGCGCGTAGAAAACGAGGGTGACAATGGCGCGGATCTTGGGGGACAGCTCGTTGATGAACCATGCAACGAGGAGCGACATAAGATAGGACGCCGGACCGACTATGACCGCGAATATGAACGTGTTCTTGCAGGCAAGCAGGAAGATGTCATCGTCAAGGAAAAGCCGGATGTAGTTATCTAAGAATACGAAGTGGGGCATCTGCAGAATATTGAAGTCGGTGAAGCTGACGACTATCGAAAGCAGAACCGGCACAACGGTGAACAGGGTGAATACGATCATGAAGGGAGCTACCATAAGGTACGCAGCCCAGTTACGTTTCATTTCCTTCCATGTCCACGCCGCACGGCTCATATCCTTTTTGGCGACAGCCTTCTTCGGCGCTTCTTTTGCAGTCTGCGCTGTTTGCTGAGACATGTGCTGTTTTCTCCTTACTTAGAATTTTTTTGCACGGCGATGATCAATAGATCGTCGTTCCGGTTGTGGCGGGATAGGATGCCTGGTAGGACTTGAGCGCATCGGCGCATTCGCCTGCCTTCTTTGCAATATCACCGAAGAGCTCGGCGTTTGCATCGCCGAGAGCCTTACCGGCAGCTCTCAGTGCGTCAATGTAAGTATCCTCGCAGTATGTGGAGTAGGTCGGAATGTCTTCCATTGCCTTTTTGAGTGCATTCACCTGATCGGCATATGCGTCGGCGGAGGATCCGAGAGCTTCAAGAGCTTCGTTTATCTGATCGCGGCGCAGTCCGGCAAGCGTCTGACCTATCTCAAGTGTAGGCAGACCGAACTCGGCGCGTTTACGTGTGATCTCCTTGTTGATGGTCGTGATGTAGCTGAGCAGCTCGGTCACGGCATCGGCGTTGTCGTTGTAGACGGAGAGGAACGCAAACTTGGTGTAACGTCCGATGATGTATGCACCGGGGTAGTTGGGGATGGACGCGAGGTTGGTGAACTGTGCGTTCAGGTTTTCGAACTCCTCGCGTGTCCAGGGCATCGATTCAAGAGCCTGAACGTTTGCGGTCGCGTACTTGGCGGAGTCGCCCATGATGGCAACCATTTCGTTGGAGTAGTCGATCTGGCACTGAGCGCCGGTGTGCCACTTCATGAATTCCCATGCTTCCTTCTTGGTCTTCTCGTCAGCGCCCGTTATCATAACGATGGCACTCACAGAGGAGACCGAGACGTTGTTGATGGTTCCGTCATCCTGCTCAAAGCCGGGCAGCGGAACGAACTGCCACTTACCGCGCAGCTCGGTGGCGAATACCACGAGGTGGTTGTAGGTTCCGTTGTAGGAGGCAATGCCTATGGGCATTTCACCGGTACGGAAACGGTTTGCAAAGTCGTATTTGTAAGGGAACGAGTACATCTTGAACAGGTTGCACATCTGCTCGAAAGAGTCAAGCGCAAGGTTGGAGTCAAGGTTTATTCTCATACCGTCGTCGGCAAAGAGCGTACCGCCCATCTGATAAAGGAATATCTTGTAGTCGTTGCTCATACCGATGGTCATGTTGTTCTGCTGCAACTTGATGACCGCGCTGAGCACATCCTCCCACGTCTTGGGGATCTCGATGTTGAGCTCGGCAAGTATATCGGTGCGCAGAAACATCATCGGGAAGTTCTGCTCCTCGGGCAGACCGTAGCAGTGTGTCACGCCGTCGGCATCGGCAAGCTCAAGAACGAACATTGCCGCGCGGGTGAACTGCTGATTGGGATCGCCGGGGGTGGTGTTTGTGACTTCGGCAAAGCCGTCCATCACGCTCACGTCCTCAAGCGCGCCGCGGATAGCGTAGTTGATAACGCTGTCGTCGCCAAGACCGATGTAAACGTTCGGTCCCATGCCCGCAAGAATGGAGGGCAGCAGAGTGCCGCCGGCAACCAGCTTAAGGTTTACGGTAATGCCGGTCTGGGGTGTGAAGTCGTTGTTTATGAGGTTACGTATGACCTGGGACTGGTCGCGTCCCTTTGCAAGCCATACTTCGACAGACTCGTCAACATCCACCGAATCGGCGCCCATGCGGTTGTAGTTGCGCAGGAAGCTCTGGATGAAGCTTGAGAACTCGTGTGCAAAGGACTGGAAGAAGTTTGCCTTTGCCTGAGGCTTTTCGGCTTCAACGCTCTGGATGCAGATGACATCCATCTTGAGCGGCTGGGTCTTTGCGTCATTGAGCCATGTACCGAGAGAACCGATACGGCTCTTGAGCTCGGAGAGGTTTCTTGCGATCTCATCCTCGGGGTCGCTACCCATACGGCCGAGAAGCCATGCGGCGCGCTCAAGGGTCGCAACATTGGAGCTCTTTATGCCGGCGAGGTTAGTAAGCTCGTTGGCAACTTTGGTGAGGTTGGCTGCTTCCATTATAATATGGGCAACCGTTTCGGGCATGACTTCAAGGAAGTTGTAGTCACGGTTGGCGTCGGGGGTAGAGCCCGTCAGCTTCATAATAGAAAGGTATGCGTTGTTGATAACGTCCAGCGACTGGCTCACCTGACGGACGATATCGCCCATGGTACCGAGGGATGCTTCAAGCTCGATTATGTATTCGACACCCGCCTTGAAGTAAAGCTCGATATCGGTATACTGCATGACCTGCTTGCCCTTGGCATCGGTCCCGTAGGTACCGAAGCGGAGAGCCTCGCTCTGCCAGTCGGTGCTGTAATTGAATCTCAGCTCGTTTGCCTCGCGGAAAGGAACGCCGTTGTAGTAGCCGTCCTCGCCCTCGGCAACGCCCTCTCCGCTGTAAACGGAAAGGATACGGGAGGAGTACATACCATCGTTGATGTTCTGCATGAAGCGGGAAACGATGGCGTACATACCGGAGTCATTTACCGTGAACTTGTAGCGCACCCACTGACCGGAGGTCTGCCACTTATCGCCGCCTATGGCGTTAAGAACGGTGCGGGTGGTATCGGAGGGACTTGTCACCGCAGATGCACGGTCTTCGATGGGGTAAATGGTGGAGGAGGAGGTACGGTAGGTGACCTCAGCCTCGATCTTTACCTTGTCGGTTCCCTTTTTGGTATTTTCGTACTTTTTAAGGTACTCGGCGTATGTGGGCAGCTCTTCAATGGGGAAAAGAGTGATCGACTTTATAGCCATCGGCTCGTTGACCGCTTCAAGAGTTATTGTGTTTTTGCCCGCTTCAAATACGAATTCAAACGGATCGGTATAAAAACCGTCAACGTCGCGCAGCTCATATGTACGCCATTCGGGAGCCTGCACCATTTCATTGCGAAGCTCGTTGCCGTCAACATCGGATTTGAACGGACGTGTTGCGCCGCTGCTCATATCTTCGTATGTTGCGCCGCCGACTACTTTCTCATCGTACACGGTCCTCCACACCTTTGAGAAGGTGATGTAGTACGCCTCGGAGAAAGGCACCTTGCCGTTTACAAGGAATGTACGCTGTATCGACGTGGCTTTTCCCTCAACGGGATAGTAATCGATGGATATCCCGTACTTTGCCGTTTTGGGAACGTCAAATGAGAATGTCACCGACCCCTTGTCGGGAGTGTAGAGCGACTTTATGCCGTCATATGTTTCCTCTTTGACGGCAGCGTCGGTCGCGGACTTGTCATAGTCAAGACCGCTTATGACTATATCGCGGTCTCCGCGCGGGTACTTGGTCTCGTCCGAGTGCTTGTTTGTGTACTCGTCGTAGCTTGAGGCGTTCAGCAGTCTCTTGACATCTTCAAGTGTCTTGTCTGTCACCGAGCTTTGCGAGCCGTCGGCGGCGGACACCGCCGTCACAAGACTGCCAAGAACGAACAGTATTGACAGCATAAGTGCCGTCAGCTTTGTGAATTTCGTTCTTTTGTTCATCTTCGATAGTTTCCCTCCTGATTGTTTTTCCCGCGCCGGGGGAACCGAACACGGGTGTGTTTTTCCGCGGATTGTTTTGCTTTTCAGCTGCATTGTACCGAGTCAACGACGGATTAAGACCTTTGCGGCGGCAGCGAACGGCGTGGCATGAACCAGCAAACGTCCGACAGCCGGCATACGTCTTGATTGCGTCTTTCTGAATTATTTCAAACCTTTACGGCGCACAGCACCGAAAACCGCCGGAGGCGATACGCCCCGCCGGGTACGGCGCCGAGACTGACAGTTGGCAGCATTCCGCAGATACCGTGAATGCGGGACGACCGACCGCAGCAACCGCAAAAGCCTCAAACCGTGAATGTACAAAGCAGCCTCTTTCCCTTCCGCACGCGGAAGCGCAGAGGAAAAAAGACGTCCCCCGCCGTTTCTTTTTGCCGTGCGGCGACCAAGTAAAACACCGCCCGGCTGAAAAAACGTCGGATGAGCCGATATTTTCGGGGATCTGCACGGCATGAGTCGGAAAAAGACCCCCGAGGGGTCCGCAGCCGGTTCAGACAATGCACAGATTGCCCAAATTTACACGGTTATAATATCATAATCGCGGCAAACTGTCAATGCTTTTATTTTGCTCTTACCCGACGGGGCGGAAAATCAAGCCTTTTTGTTTGAAGTTCCGCTTCTCGCGGTCAAATGAACGCCTCGGTGTGCAATCGTCACATTTTCTACACTTAATGTATTCATAAACAAGCGAGGTAAATACCGTTTACCCGCGCGGGCAAAAAAACCGTCTTTTTGTGCCGTTACAGGAGCTATTTAAGGGCGTTTTGTGACGTGTGATTGATTTTTCGGCTCCCGGTAAATCACATTTACCGCACATCCGTAAAATAATTGCTTTCGCAACGATTTGACCGGAGCACACTCCCCCGCCGGAAGCATTTCAGACGCCCGAAAAATATTGATATGTACAAATTGCACAAATTTTGCGGCAAGGGTCTTTTTGCCCCGACCTAAACAGGCAAAATAGCCGATTTTATTCCTCTGCGCCCCTTCGTTTTTTATTTTTTTACATTTTTGTCGTTTATGGGAATTTGATCGTTTTCATATCGAAGGCACTGCGTTTTTTCATTCCGATGCCTTGCATTGCAGGCAAAAAAACAGCCGTTTTCTCACAGATCTGCCGCACATCTTCCCCACCGTTCGCGCTCCGGTTGACAACGCGCCACATAAACATTATAATAAACAGTAGGAAAAACAAGTCCCCGTTCGTATAATAATTAAGATGAGATAAGCCGAACCCCAAAGGACGGAAAGGATACTGACTTATGACAAACAACGGAGAGGAGCTGTACCGCCGGTATCTTGACGGCGACCGCGATGCAATAGGTGAAATAATGCTTATTTACCGCGACGGACTTACCGTTTTTATAAACGGATATCTGCACGACGAAGCCGAGTCCGAAGATATCGCCATGGATGTTTTTCTGTACCTGCTCACGCATCCGGGCAGATATGATTTTCGCGGATCGCTCAAGGCATATCTCTATACCATCGGACGCAGCCGGGCGATAGACCGCCTGCGCCGCCGCGCAAAGATCAGAACAGTTGAGCTTTTTGAGGCGACCGAGGTGGCTGCCGACACACCGTCACCCGCCGAGGAATATGCGGATCGCGAACGTCGGCGCGCGCTCGCAAGTGCGCTCAAAGTTCTGCCCGCCGCTCAGGGCGAGGCGGTAAGACTTGTATATTTTGAGAAGCTGACATACGCCGAGACCGCAAAAATAATGAGAAAAAGCCCCAAACAGGTGGACAATCTGCTGACAAAGGCAAAAAGGTCCCTGCACGGCACACTTACGAAAGGAGGCTGGGGAAATAAATGAAAAGAACAGATGAGGAGTTCAAAGCCGAAGTGTTCCGGCGTTTTGACAAATACAAAAAAGCGCGCCGGCAAAGGCATGAGCGGCTGGCTCGCGCGGCGCGTTATTCAGCGCTATGCTTTTCACTCATGATAATAGCGGCAGAAACTGTATTTCTGCTGCGCGGCGGCAAAAACACGCCGGTCAATCCGCCTGACCGGACGTCCGATTCGCAAAAACACTACGGACCGCCCGGCACTTACGAAATCACGACCGGCACCGCAGCCACGGAAGCTCCGGAGACCGCTCACCCCACCGTCACGACCGCAACGGATGCGGAAATAACATACCCGCTGTATCCGACGAGCGGCAACAAGCCGTTTGCTCACCACGAAATGCTTGACGCCCTGGCAGCCCCGCTTGCCGGCGCAGGCATTCTGCCGGGCATGGATCTGTCGGATATGGAGGCATTCATTTCATCACTTACGGTTGGAGGCAGATCGCTTTTTGAGCTTGCCCCGGCGGCGGTCGGCTGCGGAGCGGACGGCTCAACCATGACCGCCGACTGGCAGGACGGCTCCCGGCGCGCGGGCTACACTGCCCGCTACTGCGCAAGCGACAGCGGAAAAGCCACATGGAACGCCCGTTTTTCGACCAACACAGACCTCGCAGGTCTTCCCCTCCCCGCAGGCGTCAGGTGGGGCGACAGCCTTGAGCGCGTGATATCGGTGCTCACCGGCGGCAGCACGCCGGCAGATCTTGAGCTGTCCTGCAACGGTAAGGACAGTAAGATCATTACCATGCGCAATGTTGAGAGGCTCATCTTGAAAAACCCTGCCCCGGATGCTGTGCAGCTCGTATACACGATCTCATATAAAAAATATAATTTCAATACCGGTATAAGCTCAAATGAGCTGCGCACGCTGACGCTCACATTTACCCGCGATAAGCTCGACGGGTTTTCGTTCAATACCGAAAAAGAACAGTTCCGCAGATCCGGCGGATAAATGTTACACTTACTTTAAGGAGGAAAACCGACATGAAACGCAGCATAACAGAAAAAACCGTCTCGGCTTTGCTGGCATTTGCCGCAATTATTCTTTCGTTCGGCGCACTTGCCGGATGCCAACGGGCATACGCCGGCGGAAAGCTGCCCACCAACGCCCGCGCGACCGACAAAAAATTTGCAGCCGCCTACACCGAATTTGCGCTTGAGCTTCTTCGCGGCAGCGCGCCCGAGGGGCAGAACGCACTCATTTCTCCGCTTTCGGTAATGGAAGCCCTTGCCATGACCGCCTCGGGGGCCGGGGGCGTCACGCTGTCGGAAATGCTGTCGGTCATGGGCGGCATTCCCACGGAAACGCTCGCAGCATATCTGCGCGCCTTCTCGCCGGACAGCCGCGAGCTGTCGCTTGCAAATTCAATATGGATAAAAAATGACTTCGCCGTGCGCGGCGAATTTACGAAACGCGCTTCGGAAATGTTCGGCGCAGGCATTTACAGCACGCCGTTTGACGCATCCGGCATAAAAAATGTAAACAGCTGGGTCAGGGGCAACACGCGCGGCATGATACCCGAGCTTGTTGACGGGAGCACATTCGGGGATGCCACAATGCTCTGCCTCATCAACGCAATAGCCTTCGAGGGCAAATGGGCGGCAGGGTACGCAGATGGCGCAGTCGGCAGCGGCACATTCAACCGCGAGGACGGCGCTGCCGAAAACGTGACTATGCTGCGCAGCAGCGAGACCCGGCTCATAAACGTTCCGGGCGGCATTGGTTTTGCAAAGGATTATAACGGCGGCAGGTACTCCTTTGTCGCAATACTGCCGGATAAAGGCACAAAGATCGCCGATTTTGTCGCCTCGCTCGATGCCGCAGATCTTGCCGATGCACTCAGAAACACCAAGGACGGCAATATAATTGCGCGGATACCCGAATTCGGCGCCGAATATTCCGCCGATCTCGGCGAGATACTCTGCGGAATGGGTATGCCCTCGGCATTCCGTCCCGGAGAAGCCGATTTTTCCGGCATTTCGTCCGACATGGGACTTTACATCGACAGCGTGATACACAAAACCAAATTTGAGCTTGACCGCACCGGTACAAAAGCCGCCGCCGCGACCTCGGTGACCATGAACAAATACTCGGCACCGCCCGAGCGCAGGGCGATATACATCACCCTCGACCGCCCGTTTGTTTACATGATAATTGACGGTACGACCTCGCTTCCGGTGTTCATCGGAACATACGCGGGCGCGCCGGACTGAGCTGCGGCAGAATCGAAAAAAACAGGTGGTGTCAAAAAGCTCAAATTGAGCTTTTTAACACCACCGATGACTTGTTCCCGGCGGTTGAACACCGCCGTTTTGCCGCCAATAAAACCGAAAAAACACGGATGCGGCGGGCAAAAGCGCCCAAGCTCGCATCAAAAATGCCGGAACCCTGACCGGCATTCCCCGGAGATGTTAAAAACATCGAGTTTTTTAACATCCCCTTTATTTATTTGTGCGCACTGCGGCTGCCGCGCCGCATTTCGCCCGGCGTGCAGCCCATCACCTTTTTGAACATCTTATTGAAGCTCACGGTGCTGTTGAATCCGCACTCAAAAGCGATATGCGCCACTGTATCAGGCGTGTTTTTAAGCAGCTCGACCGCGCGCAGTATACGCATCGACTGTATATAGCTGTACGGGGAGATGCCGTTGAAGTGGCGGAACCAATAAAGGTAGCTGTTTTTCGACATCTTCGCCATGCGCGCAAGCATATCAAGCTCCAACTTGTCGCCAAGGTGGGAATTTATATACCGTATGGTCCCCGATATCGCCTGATGATTGTCACTGCGGTAGGCAGATGCGCCGTCATTGCCGCAGCTGTCGCCCACATATCTGCCGACGGTGACGCAAAGGGTGAGCAGGAGCGCCGTCATCATTTCATCGGATTTGAACGCCCCGCCGTCGCTCTCCGCGAGCATATCCTCAAGTATGCGCCGCACCCGCGCCGCAGCCGCGTTGCCGCCGGGGATATGCGTAAATCCGGATGTGCGGAAAAAAACGCCGTCGAATCCGGAAAAAAGCCCGCCCTGCATGAGCAGCGAGGGGGAAAAATGGACCTTGAGGATACGCATCGCCGCATCGGGCGCGATATGAGTGATACGGTGGATTATATTATTGCTGAAAACGAATACATCGCCGGGAAAAATATCATGCACGGCGCCCGCGACAGAATACTTTCCGTTTCCCTCAAGTATGCAGTCTACCTCGACCGTCGAATGACAGTGCGGTGCCGAAAGTAGCTCTCCGCTGTATTTTTCGGTCACGCTCGAAACGCTTATCATGCCGCCCTCCTCAGACCGTGTTTTTGTTTGTCCATCGTGCTATTGCAGTGGTTTTATAGTAATATTATAACACACAAAACTCCCGGCGGGTATACTTTATCACATCAAATATAAACAATATCACAAATACCCGCACCGGGTCCTTTGTGATATTGTTTACATAAAAGAAACCGGCGGAGCGGCGGGACGTGCAAGCATCGGGTGCATCGCACTTTATGCGGCAGGCATGACCGCCCGCTTTTTTTGCGTCAGAAGCCGCACGGCGGCATAGACCATCAATGCGCCGAGGCACACGCACGGGATATACAGCGCAGTCGCCGAGTACCAGCCGAAGCGTGATGCGATATCCTTGAAAACAATAAGCGTATTCGGCGCGGGACCGACAAAGAACATATTTATCTCGCCGCCCGACACACGGAAAAACGCCAGATTTATGCCAAAGGCAATGCCGCACAGGATAAGAAACAGCACCGTTGCCCGACCGAAGTCCCGCACTGTTTTCGGTCCGTTGCCGGATATGATCAGAAAAAATCCGAGAAACACCAGCAATGTGTGCCATACAAAAGCATGAAGGGTCAGCGTCCAGTATTCGTGGCTGAGACCGGACGGCTCAAGCAGCGCAAGAAATCCGCCGAGAAGATTGTATGTACAAAGAAACGTGTAAATGGCACGCTGCACGGTTTCTTTACGTATGATATTGGCTGCCACGCACAGGTACATCGGAATACTGCAAAGCTGAAAAGGAAACACCCACCACTGAAAGCTGCCGTGCCCTATCACATAGTAGTAAAACAGAAGCTTGTACGCCTCGCATACGATCAGAAAAAGTCCCACGCCGAGTATTATCCTGCGGCAGCGGACAGCGCCGCTCCTGCACAGAACAAATGAAAGCGCGGCACTGCCGCCAATACCGAAGAAGAGAAATAACAGGTGAAACATCCCGTAAGCCCTGGGCGCCGTCATCTGCCATGCCGTTGATGCGATCAATCGTTCCAGCATATAAGAAACCTCCAAAACGTTTGTTTCCCAGCGCGCTTTTTATCGCTGTGAGCGATTTTATTGTAAATGAAGTGTATAAACTCCCGTGCAAATAAGTTAAAACAAAAATTTAATAATACACGGAGAGGGACCTCATACGCAATGCCCCGTGCCCGGTATACAAATTCATGTAGCAACTAAAAGGGGCAGGCGTGTGCCTGCCCCTTTTAGTTGGTGCGAGAAACGGGACTTGTAACCCTCGGTTTGCGGTACGACAACTGCTAATCTGCTTGTTCAT
>CAKRTQ010000020.1 GCA_934402395.1 uncultured Eubacteriales bacterium
AGGACGGTATCAGTCACGAGGAGTGCTCCGTCTGCGGAAAGAAGCGGAACGAAAACACCGTTATCAAAAAGAGTGAAAAGGATCCTTCGGAAGAACCTCACAGCCACGAAGCCGATACCGGCAAATGGTATTTCGATGAGAATTACCACTGGAACGCCTGCCGCGACAAAAGCTGCTCCGAATATCTGAACAGAGAAGAACACAGCTTTGTCTGGATAACAGACAAACCCGCAACGGTCACCGAGGACGGTATCAGTCACGAGGAGTGCTCCGTCTGCGGAAAGAAGCGGAACGAAAACACCGTTATCAAAAAGAGTGAAGAGGATACCTCTGGCGGTAATGAACCAAAGGATCCGACCGAAACCGACAACTACGGCAAACCCGGCGGAAATACCGGTACCGAAAATAAGAGCTGGATACTGCCGACGGTGGTTGCCTCAGCATCGGTCTTCGTCGGAGGCGGACTGACTGCACTTATTATAGCGCTGGTAAAAAAGAAAAAGTCCGACGGATGCATTCCCGGTAATCCCGGAAGCACCGGCGGCGCCGAATAGGTAAACAGGCGGTACCGCACCGTCAGGATAAGACACGCGGTGCGGCACCGACCGGAATATATTATTGGAGGAAAACAGAAAATGAGTATCTTTGACAAACTGAAAAGCTCGGCAAAACAGGCGGTGAACACCGCGGCAAAGTCGGTCGGAAACAAGAAGGAGACATTTACCTTCAAGGCACTTCCGGAAAGCCTTGAGGAGCTTCAGAAGCTTCCCGAAGCAAGCCTTGACACTCCCTTCAAGACGGCGGCTCTTACGGTTCTTGCGCTCTGCGCCTATGCAGCCGACAAGAACATCGGAACCGAAATGCTGAACTGGCTGCGCGGCCCCCGTCCGCTGAACGGACAGGAGATCTCCTTCATCAACGACCGTTTCCGTGACGGCAAGACCTACCTGCCCTTCACCTATTTCGCCGGTTCGACTCCGGACAACGATTATACGCCTGCAGAGCCGTACACTATAACGGTCGAAAGCAATCATGTATCCGGCGAGGAGCAGGGCTACATGAAGCTGTTTATCCCCTGCGGCGGCGCGGACGATCCCCGTCCCATCAAGCTGCGTCAGCGTCCGTCCGACGGCAAGTGGTTCCTGTGGGAGCAGTACCTGCTGACAGGCGTCCGCACCCCCAAGTCCGCCGACCCGTGGGCATGATTAAATTTAAAGGAGATAACATATGGATATTCGCGGAATCTGGAAAGTAAAAGAAGCCCATATACCGACACCTGAAGGGGTCAGGATCTTTACTCCCGACACCCCTCCCACGGAGGACAGGTTTGACGGTTTTGCCGAGATGATGCAGTACCTGACCGAGTTTGCCGACGGCGGCGTTCTCAACACGCTCATGCGCGTTCCCGAAGAAATGAAGGAAGAAGCGGCAAAGCACGGCGTCGAGGTGCGTGATGACGGCTATGCCGTGATCGAGGCGACCGAATGGAAGGAAGAGAACGGCAAGTACTTCTACGATACCAAGATTGAGGGAGAGGTCCTTGGCGAAAAGTGCGATCCCTTTGCCGAGATCCCGGTAAGGGACGACGGCTGTCTTGAGTACAGTTACGGAATGCTTGTTCTTGAACGGGTCTGATCCGGACTGATTTTGTCCGGCGGTGTCTGCCGCGATGTGGGAAAGCGTGTTTTCTGACGCGCCGATGCCGTATCGCGGAGATTTCGCCGGGAGACAGAACATTTGACGGAGGAAAATAAAGTGAATACAGACAATCCGTACAATCTTGATATGGAATCGACGGAGCCGCAGGCCATGTGCAGCGGACGTGCCGGCGAGGAGGTCCTGAAGGAGACGTTCAGGGATTATTTCGGCGGACTGAACTATTTCTTTGCCGCGGAGCAAGCAGAGCTTACCTATGCGGATGTTGTTGCACATATCGGTGTTGACCCGTCGGAATACCGTTACGACGCCGACCGCAATGCTCAGATCTATTCGTGGTATTCCGCCGAAAGCAAAGCAAGAGTCATGCACGTCTGGTTCAGGGACGGAAAGCTCTATGCCTGCGGTGTCTATAACCTCGGTTTTCCGAAAATGTAATTGCTGTTCGTCTGAGGCTTGCGTTTGCAGGCCTCTTTCCGAAATGTACCGGGCGATGTCCGGTGCTTTCCGGAAGGAGAATGATGAAGGTCGTTCAGGATTATGCCGCGGTGCCGGGGGGACTCGCACCGGCTGACTCAAAGGAGGTATTTCTATGGATTTCAGCAGCTTTAAGCTGACAGAATGCGGCACATCGGCTCAGACCCGTGTTGCGGAGGGACGCCGGACGGAAAACGGAGTTCATGTAGAATATTATATCAGCACTCAGATATGGGATAACGGAAGCCGCGATTATCATGAGTTCCGCCGGATTGTCCGCGCGTTTGACGGAGACGATATCCTTTACCGGAGGCTGTGCGGGCTGTTCGATAACTGCGGGGTAGGCGGTTGGGCGAACTTTCACGGGAAGAATCCCCCGTATGTTCTTGACGGAGAGTCGATGAGCTTCTGTCTGGTTCTTCCGGACGGAACGGAAATCAAAGCCGACGGCACAAACAACTTCCCCAAAAACTACGGCAGGATTTCCGAGGAGCTTCACGAGATGATAACGACCGAAAAAATAAGCAGTACGGTTTTTTCGGACGGGACATATCAGATCACGCTTCCCGAAAGCTGGGTGGGCAATGTCAGCGCGGAATTCTCGGACGGTATGGTGACGTTTTCTTTTGACAGGGACGGCGGAGGCAAGCAGATATTCTTTATCATCGACAACGACAGCAACGGATATTCGTCTCCATCCTATAAGGGTAGGACGGAGGTCGGGCGGCTTATATCCGGCGGAGATGTCAGGTATGTCACGATGCGCGACCATTATCCGATAACCTCACCTGCGGCAGTTGTTCCTGAGGCGCTTCTTGAGCTCCGGAATAATTATAAAAATGACAGGCTTGCCATAATCGAAAGCCTCCGCAGTGTAAACGGGTATAAGTTTTTTCCCGAGGACGGAGCGATCCTATACTACGCAAATGCAATGGATCTAGCTGATAAAGCGAGAAGTCTCTGGCTAAGCCTGAATTTTGCCGGCGAGTATCCGTGCAGTGCGAAACCCATAAAGATCCGGCGGCGGAATTATGTGCCGATGTTTCCTCCGTATGATTATACAGACACCGTCGAGAAGGTACGCAAAAAATTCCTTAAGGTTTTTTCTGAGGAATTTACCGATAAAACGCTGAATCGCGCCGTTGCCGACAGAGAATTGATTGAACGCAAGGGCAATGTCTATGTGCTTTGCAAGAAACGCAGAGGCGAAGCCTCTTACAACAGCAGTGTGGACAGCGTCCGTGATGAAGGCGGCGGGAAATTTACTGTCGTGATTGCCGTAAGAATGCCTCCGGACGGAAAAAAGCACTTTGTCGATCTGCCTGCAGAGAAAAATGCCGCAGGAGGGTTTGTGTTGACGGATTATCCCTACTGGGAAAAAAGCGAATGACACTCCCCGTCCGTGATGAGGGTTCGAAGACCGGAGATCCGGAGAACGAACCGGCACACATCCGTCGGACGGGGTATTTCCTTTCCGGACGGTATCCGGGAGGTCATTGCGTAGCTGAAAAACCGCAGCTATCAAAAAAGCCGCGCTTTGCCTGCCGAAATTGTTTACATATTACTTTACTGATTACGTTTTAACTGATATAACAAGTATGTGTACTGATCCGCAAAGGGGGAGATCATATTTCTACGCGAAGAGACGGTGAGGAATGTGCAGTCGAAAAAACCGAACATTTCAAACGGTATCTTCAGGTTCACAATATCAACCGCCTCATCACTGTCAAGACCGAATTTGCGCCGCACAACCCTCATCACAACGGCAAACCATTTGTGGCTTCCCTTGTGGCGCAATACAGCCGTCTCGAAATCCTCATCAAACGGATAGTCTGGCTCGGAGCCGAGCTCGGCTCCGCAAAACGCCAAAAACGCTTCTTTTGTCATGCCTGCCTCCCAATTTACAACCGCCGTAACGGGTCGTTGCGTATGTTTCACTACGATTATACCATTATAGCCCAACTTTTTCAACAGCGGACACGCGCGATTTTATCCTTTCGCGCACTTGTTGCCTTTTGCCCCGCCGTGTGATATAATACAGGTGCAACGATAATACGAGAGGAGCTTTACCGACAGATGAAACTTAAAAACACAGCAAAAGCCATCGGTGCAATCACCATATCAATACTCCTTTTAACCTCATGTGTCGCCTTACCACCCGAATCTGTTTACGATGTGACAGACAGCGTCGCAACTGAGCAAAGCGACTCCTTTTCTGCGGTTCTTCCGCCCGCGGATAACGGAAAATACGGTCAGCGTGCCTCAGAAATTGCCGACAGCGCGATACGGAACGCAATCGTCCTGCTGGCGGCGCACCCCGCCGCCGAAATATCCTCCGGCGCACCGGTACCCACGCTCCGCCGTGACCGGCTCTCTGCCCCCGTACGCGATATTTACGATATGCTGCTTGCCGCAGTTGATTCCGTCGGAGTGTATGAATGGGATTCTGTCAGCTACGGAGAAACGGCGTTTTCTGACTTTATGGAGGCGGACGAAGCGCTGAGAGCCGACAACCCGCGCTGTCGAGCTTACTACTACCCCGATGTCAGCGGAAACATCTATCGCCCCATATACTTCCTGCCCGGCACCTCCAACGACCAACCGACAGATGACACGCAAGAAATAACAGCCCGTATGGAGCTTTTCGACGCCGTATGCAAGCGTATCGTCGAATGTATGCCGGACGGTCTCTCCGATCTCGGAAAATACCGCTATTTTGCCGCCGTGATAACCGGACGGTGCGAATATGACAGCTCTCTTTCTACAATGAGCCTTCCCTACCCCGCCTATAACGCACTGGTAAACGGCAGTGCTGTGTGTAGCGGCTACGCCTCCGCCATGGAGCATCTTTGCGGCGAGGCAGGTCTTTTCTGCGTGCGCACAGACGGCACAAAAGACGGCGGAAACCATGCGTGGAACCGGATCTGCCTTTTCGGCAGCTATTATTACTGTGATCTGACCGCCGCCGATGCCTCAGTGCCCGGCTCCGATGCGTGGCTTGAATGTATCGCAATAACCGCCAAGCGCGCAAAGAGCGGAAACTACGTCCCATTCAGGAAGGATATGACGGCTGACGGCACGGACGATATCCGATAAACCGCCGCGGTTTTGTCATCGGAAGCCGTCAAAAGCCCTTTTCATTTGAAATAGAGAGTGTTTTTTCTCTTCCTAAATAGTGCTGTTTTCGTCAGAATAGGCAGTTTGCAGTATTATTCATCTTCATTTCTTTCTAAGCGGAAATGCGATAATAACCGTTCCCAAAATTCGAGAAGACTTAGGGTGTATGAAAAAAAGCAACCTGCATCGACGCTAATGTCGGTACAGGTTGCTTTTCAGAGATTCAAACTATTATTATTCGTGACACTGCGCTTATTCCACCGTTTCTTCCACCGCATATCCGCCGCCGAAGATGACCTCGATGTGCTTATCTACATGCACTTTGATACATTCCACCATCTGACGGACGATGCTATCGTGCCGCCGAAAAAGATATCATGAAATTACTCTCTGTGATGAATTTATCTTATGGGTTAATGCTCTTTCCTTCAACACAGAACACACCGTTTGTCAAAGGCTTTTCATGATCGGGTTTGCATAAAACTCCGCGATGAATCAATTCGTCGGTAACATATCCGATGATCTGATACAGATAACAATTTATCCATTGATTGATCTGATCGTGTAAATGCTTCGGCACAAAGCCCTCAAAGCTCCTGCGGACGCTTATAATCCACCCGGCGAGCAGATCGTCTGTCTTCTCATCGGTCATGTCAAACAGCGAGGCAAATTCCGCAAACTGTGCCCCGGTGAAGTATGGAATATTGAGATAATAACCGCCATCGGAGAGCGCAAGCAGATTGTTTTTAATAAAATGCGCGGCATCCTCGTCGGACAAAGTGTCATTTGATATAAAACCGTCCGTCATGCCCGACACCGCGCCGGTCTCAAGCAGACGGCGCGCTCCGTTGTTATGATATACATTGTAATCAAAATATTTTTGCATCCAATAATAGTAAATCCGCCTCTCTTCGCCGGTCGCAGTGTCGCAGCCAGAATTGTATTCGTAACCGTTTTCGGTTTCATCCACGGTTTCCTCCACGATAAACCAACCATAGCCGCCGTCCTTTCTCGGCGGATACGGGCCGTTTTCGAGCTTCAGGCGATTATTTTTCACCTCGCGTATCCTGCGCCGGAGCATATACGGAACGACAATATACCCCAGCCGTCCCATGCCGAAATCGTTACCGTAAAAATCAACAGCGCTGATTTTGCCCTCGGCTTCCTTCAAAATCGTCTCAAATTTATCCGCAAGCAGGCCGACCACCGTTTTGGAAACGCCCTCGATCTGCCCCCTGTCCTTCAGACGGAAAATAATAAAATTTGTTACGTACCTATTGCCGCCCCGGCATATTGCGTCGCCGTATTCGAGGCGGGGCAGCTCATCCTCGATATACATGGCAGGAATGCCCGTGCTGATGCTGATTTCCTCTACCGTCAGCGGCTTTTCGTAAGCCGCAAGGCAGATGGCGCGGGCAATTTGCCGGTGAAGATATGCATCGGAGTCCATATCGCCGTTGCACACCGTCGTGTCCCAGTTGATTCTCTGATAAACCTTGTCCATTTTGTTCTCTCCTATCCTGTCTCTGATTTTCCGGCGTCCGACGTTCAGTCGCCATTTGATTGTTGTCTCGGGAAGCGAATACTTCTCGGCAAGGCCTCTGACAGACAGCTCTCCGATGTAGTAGTCAACAAAAATATTCCTGTACTCGGAGGACAACGTGTGCAGATACCGGAATACCGTTTCGTATTGCTCCTGCGTATTATCCTCGTCAAGCTCGGAATAATCTGCGACATCAAAGAGCCCGTCGTCGCACGACAATACTATCTGATTTTTATTCCTGGCGTCAATAAAGCGGGCGTATCTGTTATGCGCGACGCGCCAGACCCAGGCATCAAGAGATTCAATTTGATATTTGCCCATTCCGTCAAGAATGTGACAGACAATCTCGCCCGCAAGATCCTCCGCGTCGCAGCGATTGGATAACCGCCTGCAACAAAACCGAAATATCGGCTCAATGTACGGAATTATTTTGTTCTTGTCCAAATTTCTCCCCTTCTTTCGTTGTTGCAATCATGATTACACCCTTATAGTGCATTAAAATCGATTTGGATAGGTCTTTTCAAAAAATTATATCATTACTTTTCGGAGTCGTCAACACAGGTGCTAAACATGAATGCGGATTTACGAAACCCCGAGAGTCACTTTGCATCTGTCATTCGCTATCGCTCCGACCATAGCTGCAGTCGCAATCTTCTTTTTTATAAATGTAACCGATGACGAGCATCCTTTCAGGCAGACACAAATATTTAACAAACAAAAATACGAAAAAAGGGCAGAAGGTGCGTAAAATCATCGCACTTTCTGCCCTTAAAAATGGGGACTACGCTTTCGCCGCAGGCGAAAGCTGTTCAACATCCTGCCGGGAGCCGTTTTTTGAAATCATATCTTTTTTTCTGCACTCTGTATCCGCAAACCTCATGGTTGCGAAAAAGCGAGCAAACGCGAGAAAAACCCCCGAAATCGTGAGATTTCGGGGGCTCGAAGCCATGATATCTTTTTTGGCTTCGCGATATGGTTGCGGAGGTGGGACTTGTAACCACCGGATCGCGCGAAAATGTGAGTGAGAGCGTTTGTTTGGTGCAGCGCGATCCTGTCCGACCCGCAAGGCGGCTCGGAGGTGGTCCGGCGTTCGGACTTCGTAAGCAAAAAAGAACAGCATCCATGCGGATGCTGTTCTTTTTTTTGGTTGCGGAGGTGGGACTTGTAACCACCGGATCGCGCGAGTGTGCAAGCGAGGGCGTTTGTTTGGTGCGGCGCGATCCTGTCCGACCCGCACGGCGGCTCGGAGGTGGTCCGGCGTTCGGACTTCGTAAGCAAAAAAGAACAGCATCCATGCGGATGCTGTTCTTTTTTTGGTTGCGGAGGTGGGACCACGACCACACGGTCTTGCATTTTCTCTGCGGAGAAAATGCTGCGGTCGGTTCGGCGGCTCTGACACGCCCCCGGCGTGTCATTCACTACCGCCTCACCCTCCGGGCCACTCGCCCTTCTGGCTCATGACCCATCGACCGTGTGATACAGATCACACCGTATTCAAAAAGATAACACCGTCTGATAGACGGTGTTATCTTTTTGGTTGCGGAGGTGGGACTTGAACCACACGACCTCCGGGTTATGAGCCCGACGAGCTACCAACTGCTCCACTCCGCGATATATATGGTGCCGGTGACCGGGGTCGAACCGGTACGTTGCTTTCGCAACATTGGATTTTAAGTCCAAGGCGTCTGCCTGTTCCGCCACACCGGCTCGGCAAGCGGAATGCAAAACCCTTTTTCATTGCCTGTTTATTATATCACTTCGTGCGCGTCTTGTCAACCCCCTTTTGCCCCATTTTTGCTTTTTTGCGTGACTTTTTGCCCATGTTTCGTTCGACTTTTTGCGACATATCCGGATGCAGCCCGAAATGTAACGTTATGGCAACAGTTATGTTTCTGTCGGTTTACAACCTGCTGTCATAAAAAATGGTATAATTGGTGTTGTATAATACACATTTTTACCTGCACGGGAGGAGAAAGCTGCCATGAACGCCATATCGCCGGCTGTTTATTTTTCGGAGATGTCCGTATGAGCGGCGCATTCTGCGGCGCATACGACATTCTGCCGGATGCTTTGTACGACATTGGGGAATTCAACGATGCGATCGTTTTGTTTACGCGTACAGACGGAAAAATAATTGCCTCGCGCGCGCCGGCGGCTGTATTTGCGCCCGGCAAAAAGCTTGTCACATATCTGCCGGGGGCTTTCCGGATGTTCGATGCCGGCGGTTTTTCGGTCAGCATGAGCGATACCTTCGGCGAGATCCTGTGCGGTTTCCGCCGGCTTCCCACGGGCAGACTTCCGGCGCGTTCCGTGCGTTTGGGCGTCGGCGATGATATTTACCTGCGCACCGTCTCCGACATCCCCGGTCTTGTCTTTTCTGTGCTGCCTGTCATGATACCGGACAGCGACCTGCCGGAGCCCGGTGATCCTTTCTTTGATGACGATGCCGAGCCCTGCGAGATGTTGCCTCAGCTCCCGACCTCGCTTGACCGTATTGATGAGATCTTGCGCAAAGCGCATCGCATCGGCGAGGGCGCGCCCGGCTCTGCCTTTTTCTCGGACGTTGCGGAGCTCGTATCCGAAATTGCCGCCACGGTAGGCGCGGGCGTGACATTTACCGACTCATGCGGACTTTCCGCTTTCGGAACCGTTCCGGGTTTTGACAGCTCGGGGCTTTTCGTCATGAGCATGGTTTCTGCCATGCTTTTTCGCCGCGTCGGTGTCCGCCGCGGCTTTGATATGACCGTCGGTATGCGGCATGACGGGACGCCTCTGCCGTATTTTGTTCTCAGTGCGCTCGTGCTTGAAAAATACGCGTCACGGCAATTGCCGGAGCTCGCCGCAATGGGCGGCATTGCAGCAGGGCGCGGAATGACCTTTGAGTGCTGCCGCAGGCAGACAGAGCACGGAGTGAGGCTTTACGTTTTCTTTGCTGCGCGTATGCGCGATGTCGGCGCGCTCGGTCTCAAGGCGTTCGTGCCGTTCGATGACGAGGGCGGGGAATTGCCGATGTTTGCAGCCGGAAATGCTTCCGATGCCGGGCAATACGTATACTGATAACGTGCCTGTGTGCTTACCGTGGCGGCTCATTGTGCATGATACACAAAATTATGCGCGAAAAATTGGACGTTACGCCACTTGACATTAAGCCGGTAATGCGTTATAATACTTTTGTTATAGTGTTGCTGTTTTTGGCAAAACAATATTTTGAATAAGGAGAATAACCGTGAATCGTAAAATGAACACAGCAAAAAGACTGCTCGCGCTCGTTTCGGCGACCCTGATGCTTCTGGGACTTGCCGCCTGCGCGAAGCCCAACGACGTTGGCAGCGGCACATCTGATGTGACCACCGCTTCTGTTGACGTAACGACAGATGATCTGTACCTCGGATACAAGAAGGACGACCTTCCCGAGACTCTTAATTTCAACAAGGAGACCGTAAAGATCCTTTACTGGTCGAACGCAGAACGTCCCGAATTCGAGATCGAAGAGGACGCCGACGACTCCGACCGTATCATTGCCGCCATCAAAGCCCGTAACGCCGCCGTTCAGGAAAGACTGGGCGTTGTATTCGAGTGGGACGGCCAAAAGGGTGCCGTCAAACAAAGAGCCGACTTCACCAAATATGTTGAGACACAGTACAACGGAAGCAATTACTATGATATCATAGCGACCTACAGCCGTACTGCCGGAATGCTTTCCACGCGCGGATTCCTTGTTGACCTCAACACGGTCGAGGAAAGCTACCTCAACTTTGAGCAGGAATGGTGGCCGAGCACCGTTATCGATACCTGTACCATCGGCAAGTCGCTGTACTTTGTGTCCGGCGACATATCCACAAATACCCTGCACTTCATGTACGGTATCTACTACAACAAAGAGCTCATCCAGAACTACAATCTTGAAGAGCCGGCAGAGCTTGTTCAGTCCGGAAAGTGGACCATCTCCAAGCTCATCGATATGACAAAAGACAAATATCAGGATCTCAACAGCAACGAAAAGGCAGACAAAGAGGACTTCTTCGGCTTCTGCACCGTCAACTTCCACTGCGATGCCTTCTACACCGGCTCCGACCTGCTTCTCGTTGAGCCTGATGAGGATAAGGTCCTTATCATATCCCCCGACTTCAGCGGCGAAAAGGCTGTGAACCTTGTTGCCCAGCTCGGCACATGGCTTCCCACCCATGATTGCATTGTCGGTTCCGACAATTATCAGGTTCCCTTTGTAAGCGGTCAGGCTCTTTTCTGCCAGAACCGTGTTTACATGGCTGACGCCATCAACAAGTGCGGACTCAATGCCGTGACATGGAAGTACGGTATCGTTCCGACCCCGAAGTATAACGAGGATCAGGATGACTACATAACCGTTATGGGCAACCCCTTCACCCTCTACGGCATTGGCAACGGCAGCGACAAGCAGTCGATCGCGACCGCCGTGCTTGAGTGCTGGGCGTCCGAGGCTTACCGCCGCACCACCCCCGCGATCTTCGAGGTCAACATGAAGCTCCGCTATGCGAAGGACAACATCGACTCCCAGATGTTCGACATCCTCCGCAACACCGTGCGCTACGACCTTGGCAGGATCTACTCCGACGATCTTCAGTTTATGAGCGAAATGCCCTCAAAGGCAGCCTGCGCCGGAACGCCCTGGTCCGCCGGTCTTAAGAGCAAGGTGAGCATTCTCAATAAGGCTATTGCCGGAATAGTAAGCGACCTTGAGAAGACTGCAAGACTTGTAAAGTAACGTAACTGCATATACCATGCGGGCTGTCCTGAATTTATTCCGGACAGCCCGTTTTTGAAACAAACGCACCGGAAAGGAGAACACTGTGATAAGTAAAGCAACAAAAAGATTTTGTGCGGCAGCACTTGCCGGACTTATGCTTATCTGCGCGACAGCCTGCAAGCCGTCGGAAAACAGCGGGGCGGGCGGCACCACAGCCGATCCCACTGCGTTGTCAACGGCAGAAGGACAGAATACCGGCACCGCCGCCGACAGCACAACGCAGGATGTCGATCTCGGAGGAGCGACGGTAAGAATACTTTACCCGAGCGGCACTGTCTGTCCGGAATTTGAGGTATCTGAAAATGAGGGTGAGCTATCCCGCATCGCTTCCGCCGTAAACCGGCGCAACGCATCGGTGGCGGCACGGCTCAATGTGTCGCTTGAGTGGGACAGCGTATCGGGTTCAAGCAGCAAAAAAGCCGAGTTCCTGAATCGGGTCAAAACGCAGCAAGACGCGGGGAGAGGGTACGATATCATAGCCGCTCCCAGTCACACTGCCGCTATGCTTTCGACAGGCGGGTTCCTTGCCGATATAAACCGGGTAGAGGAGGGCAGTCTTGATTTCAGCCGCGAATGGTGGCAGCGCGGAGTGATAGACGGCTGCACTGTCGGCAACTCGCTGTATTTTGTGTCCGGCGATATCTCATCAAGCGCCATTGAGCTTATGTACGGGGTCTTTTATAACGAAAAGCTTATCGGTGAATACGATCTTGACGACCCCGCCGACCTTGCAAAAACGGGCAAATGGACGATCTCCAGCCTCATCGACATGAGCGCTTACAGGTATCTTGACGTAAACAACGGCAAGTCGGACGAGTATGACTATTGCGGGCTTTCCATGGCGGATTTCGGCGGCGATGCGCTGTACTACGCCGCCGATCTGCGGATGGTCGTGCCGGATGCCGAAAAAACGCTTGCCGTTTCACCGGATTATACAAGTGCCAAAGCGATAAATCTTATCGACCGGCTCCGCGGGTGGCTCAACACAAAGGATTGCCTGGTAAACACGAGCAAATACAGTGCTGCGTTTGCCGGTTCGCGCGCGACATTCTGTATCGGCTATTTTATTATAGCGGACGCGTCCGACAGATGCGGGCTGAACGGAGTAGATTGGAGATACGGTATCGTTCCTATGCCGAAATACGATGAGGATCAGGAAAATTACGTTACCATTATGGGCAGCCAGTTCAACCTTTACGGTATCGGCAGAGACAGCGGCAAGGGGACGGCGGCGGCAGCCGTGCTTGAGTGCTGGGCATCCGAGGCTTACCGCAGCACCACGCCGGCGATCTTTGAGTCGTCAATGAAAACGGAATATTCAAAGGCTGATGTCACGGCGCAGATGTTTGACATTATGCGCACGACCATGCGGTGTGACCCCGGCAGGATATACTCCGAAAGTCTCGGCAGTATGGGCGATATGCCCGGCAAGGCGATGTACATGAACGAGTCATGGATCAGACTGTACAGCCGCAATATCCATTTCATCAGGTCGGCTGTTGAAAGATTAGCGGCGGATCTCGCGCAGGACGCAGGGCTTGTGAATTAGGCGGACATAAAAAAAGCTGCCGAAGGGTGGCTGCGCACCTTTGCGGCGGCGTGCTTTGGGTCTTTTCTCTGCGTTCCGCACCGCATAGCGGTGCGGAACGCAGAGAAATAAAAAATATTTTTTATTTTATGTGGAAAAAGCCTTGACAAACGGCATTTTATTTGTTATAATATAACCCGTCCGACCGGAAAGCGAAAACGCTGGTGTGGCTCAATGGCAGAGCAGCTGATTTGTAATCAGCAGGTTGATGGTTCGACTCCGTTCACCAGCTCCAATGAGTCCGCAATCGGGCTCATACTTTGGGGGATTTCCCGAGCGGCCAAAGGGGGCAGACTGTAAATCTGTTGTCACTGACTTCGGTGGTCCGAATCCACCATCCCCCACCATATAAAAAAGACAGCCGCGGCTGTCTTTTTTATGTTTAGCAGAGGTGAAAAAATGTATACTCTTATGCAGCTTGCGTCTGCCGATCTGACCCCGGATTTTCTTGACGGCTTCAAACGATTGCAGTTCATACGCAAAAAGTGGTACAATCTGGGCGGCGAATGGCATGTTTTCGTTGTAAACGAAACATACGACTGGGATCCTGCGGACAGAGAACGTATGCTGTCACAGCTGCGTGAAAGCGCGAAAAACGGAGCGCTGCTCGTTGGGGCAAAAAGCCTGAAGACCGGTAAGCTTGTAGGTTTCGGTGCGCTTGAACGCGACCTTGGCGGAAAGCGCGCGCAGTATGCCGATGTATCCGCGCTTATGGTCGATCTTGACTGGCGCGGCATGGGCATAGGAACAAAAATATTCATGCGCATGGTGGCTTACGCAAAAACGCGCGGAGTGGAAAGACTGTTTGTCTCGGCGTTCCCCGCCGCCGATACCGTTGAGTTTTTTGAAAGTCTCGGCTTCACCGATGCCACGGAGACTGTGGCGGATTTTGGCGGTTCGGACGATGACAGATGTATGGAATATATTGTATGATCACAGGAGGCCGATTATGAAGAGATACCTGGCGGCAGCACTGCTTTTTATTATGATCCTGCCGGCTGCGGGATGCGCCGGCGGAAATTTACCGGACGGCGGCAGTACCGCAGACAGCTCGGCACTGCCGGTCCCCGCGACATCCGCGCCCGAGAGCCACGCGTACACAACGGAGGAGCCGGATACCGATACCGTTCCCGTGACCGTGACCGAGACCGAAACGGGGACCGGGGCGGATACAACGGCTGAGACTGTGTGGGAACCGACCTACGGCGGGGAATTCGGCACAGCGGGCAGGCTTGAGGGCGACACTTTGATAATTTCGATATTTACAAGTGACGCGGGCACGTCATGGAGCGGCAGCGGTGCCGATGCCGACACAGCCGCCGAGACTCTGCGTTACCTCGGTATCGCGTCGGCGTGGATAACCGCCTCGGCAAAGGAATACGGCTCCGACGTGAATTTTATATTCGACTGGCAGACTGACGGCGATCTGAGGTATGATGTGAAATTTGACGAGGATCTCGTGCTTCCGGAGTGCGATATGTATACGCTTCAGTCGGACTATGTGAAAAACAACATTGACACCGAGGGGCTGAGGCGCAAATATCACGCCGAAAACGTGATCTACTTCTTCTTTTTCAATACCGAATACGGGCTTGAATTCAACCCGTGGGCGGTCGGCGGCACGTGGGGAGACGTATTTTATGTGGAATATGTCAACCTTTATGTGCGGTTCGGCGAATTTTTCGCGCCGCCGGCGACCTATGCGCACGAGATACTTCACGCCTTCGGCGCGCCGGATATGTATTATGAAAACAATGTCATAACGCGCGAATATGTGACTATGTGCGAGGAATACGGCGCGCTTGACATAATGTTCACCGTGAACATGGGCGATGAGATAACCAGCAGATTTACGCCTCTTGACGCGTATTATGTGGGAATAGCCGACCGCCCTGCCGAGGCTGACGCGTGGGGGCTCGGGTACAGCGGATATTACATCCGCGAGCATGATGACGGGGAACCGAAGGGGTGAAAAATGTGGCTGTTAAAAAACTCGAATCGAGTTTTTTAACAGCCACGCTTTTTATTTTGCTTCCGATGTCCGTTTTGCGGCGGACCGCAAAAGACCGGAACCCGGCGGCTTGCCGGAGATCTTGCTGCCGGCTGCCTTACGTGTCGTATCTGAACTTGCAGAACGGACACTCGGGACAGTCGAAATCATGCTGCTTACCGCATTGCGGACATTTCTTCTGCGGGAGCTTTTCGTCGTTGTTATCTGCCGCGAAGAATTCGAACTTGCCGCATCCGTCACAGCTGTAAATGTCAACTTCCAGTGCTCCCGCCATCAGATTGGGAAGACCGCCGAGCAGCCAGCCCGCTTGCCCGAGCTGTATTTTTTCCGTCCCGATGCGGTGCATTTTCTGCCCGCAGCGCAGGCAGGCCATGTTTTTTTCCATGTTCTTGGTGCCCTTTCGCGCGTTGTCGGATATTCTGTCACTCACCGGTGACGCTGTCCGAAATCAGCCGCATTCCCGCCGTTGAGGTGACGGGCAGCGAAAAGACTATGGTCTTCGCATCGGTATCCATTCCCGCCTTCGACATTATCGCCTGCATGATGTCGTTTTTCTGACCGGTCTTTACAACTATGAATATCAGCTCTTTTTCGGCTGCTATCGACACGCCGAGAAATTTCTCCGCGCGCTCGGTTCCTGTTCCCTTGGCGTGTATCACGGTCCCGCCGGACGCTTTTGCCTCGCGCGCGGCGTCCATGACCGTTTCGGTGTGTCCCTGATTTGTTATTGCCACCAAAAGCTCGTATTTTGTGTTTTTCAACTCGCTTTCCTCTCCCTTTTCAAATTTCTGTCCGTCGGTAAGAAAGAACAACTGTTTTTTTCCGCCTATGCTTGAAAGCGGAACGATAAAGGCAATGCCTATGCCGGGAATATCTATCTTCAGCTCGTTTTCAAGCCGTCTGCGCGTGCTTTTCCAGACCTCGCCGGTCACTACCGAAAAAAGCACGGTCTTCTGCGCGCGCGCAAGCCCGAAGTAGTCAAGAACTTCGTTTACGGCAGTTCCGCTGCCGAGCGCGGTAAAGGATACGCTTATTCCCTCGGATTCGTAAAGTGTGATAAAGCGGCGCGCGATATTGCGGTCCGTTATCGTTACCATAAGATAAAGATTGCTCATTTTATGATCATGACTCCATTTCTTGCGGATTCGGGGCGTGTTCTGCTGTGCATGACACGGGATATGCCCGGGGCATCAAAGCTCAATGATAGCGTCATCGGGCAGCCCGGGCAGGCTTCCGACCGCCGCGCCCTCTGTGACAGCGGCGCGTTTTTTCTTGATCTGGTATGTGAGCCCGAGTATCTGGATCGTAATGAGAGGAGTCATCGCGACCATTGCCACAACGCCGAAAGCATCCGCAACAACATTGCCGCCCACGGCAAGGCATGCGCCCTGTGCGAAAGGAAGCAGAAATGTAGCGGTCATGGGACCCGAGGCGACTCCGCCCGAGTCAAACGCGATGGCGGTGAATATGCGGGGCACACAGAAGGAAAGTCCTATTGCAATGGCATAGCCGGGAATGACGAACCAGAGGATGGATATTCCCGTAAGCACGCGCACAAGCGCAAGTCCTATCGACGTTGCAACGCCGAGCGAGAGGCAGGCGCCCATTGCGCCGGAGGATATCGCGCCGTCGGTGATCTCCTCGACCTGTTTGTTGAGAACGTAAACGGCAGGCTCGGCGCGGACGATAAAGTAGCCTATCAGCATACCTATGGGTATTATTATCCAGTTGTACGGGAGCGACGCCATGGTCTTGCCGAGGTAGCTTCCGGCGGGCATAAAGCCGACGTTCGCGCCCGTGAGAAAGAGAACGAGTCCCACGTAGGTGTAAACAAGTCCGACGATTATCTTATAAAGCCCGCGGCGCGGAAGCTTTAGGGCTACTATCTGGAATATCCCGAAAAATACGATTATGGGCAGCAGCGCCATGGCTATCTCACCGAGATATGTCGGGATCGAACCGAGAAAGAGCCGTGCAAGGTCGGTTGAGGTATCGATAGGAGGGATCGCGGTGGCATCGAATCTGCCCTCGGCGGGGAAGACCAGACCGAGAGTCATTACGGCGAGTATCGGACCTACCGAGCAGAGCGCGATAAGACCGAACGAGTCATCGCCGGCGCGGCTGTCGCTTCGGATCGACGATACGCCGACGCCCATTGCCATGATGAACGGTACCGTCATCGGTCCTGTGGTGACTCCGCCCGAGTCAAAGGCGACGGCAAGAAAGTCGCGCGGTACAAACGCCGCAAGCGCAAAGACCAGTATGTAGGATATTATCAGCATGAGTCTCAGCGAAATGCCGAAGAACATACGCAGAAGCGCGGCTACAAGGAAAAGCCCGACACCCGCCGCCACGGCGAGTATAAGCACCATGTTGGGGATCGAGGGCACCTGACCCGCGAGCACCTGAAGGTCGGGCTCGGATATCGTTATTATAAAGCCCATCAGAAAGCCCACTGTGATAACAAGGGCAAGGCTGCGTTTTTTGGTGATGGCAGCGCCGACACGCTCGCCCATCGGGGTCATTGAAAGATCGGCTCCGAGGGTAAAAAACATTATGCCGACCACGATCATGGCGGCACCTGCGAGAAAGCTGAGAAGTATTCCCGGCTCGATAGGCGCTACGGTAAAGCAGAGCAGCAGCACGATGCAGATTATCGGCAATACCGCAGTCAATGCCTCGTGCAGCTTTTCGGATAGTTTTTTTCGGGTGTTTTTGAGCAAATGTGCGTCCTTTCCGCCCGCCTTCGTCGGCGTGACTACGAAATTTCGTAATGAAGAGACGAAAGCAGAACGGCCGGAGGATATCGTCTGTATTCCGGCAGGAATCGGCGGCTGATCCTTCGGCGTGTGCCGTAAAGTGCAACTTCATTCATATTATATATATAATTATACCATAGGCGGGAGCCCCTTATGTGTCGATAAAGATAATAAACGGTAAACATGTTGTCTGCATCGCTTACACGGCGGAGCTTTGAAGCGGCGAGGACAATGTGAATTATTTATCAATAATGACTTAACTGTTGAAATTACATTGCCTGAGCGGTAACAAATTGCACAAAAGGCGTTGACAAGGGCGGGATTTTATGATAATATAATATCTGCCGCACGGCATGAAAATGAGAGCTCTATCTCCGGAATGCCGTGTACCCGCATAAAACGAGGGTATTACGGCGTTTTTTATACTCTTTGCCCCGCGCTGCGCGGGGAAAGGAAAGGTACGGTAATCATATGTACGATGTTCTCGTCATCGGTTGCGGCTCAAGCGGAGCTGCCGCCGCTTATATGCTCGCGCGGTACGATCTTCGCGTCGGCATTCTCGAACGCTCAAACGATGTGGCAAACGGCACAACAAAGGCAAACAGTGCGATCCTGCACGCGGGCTACGACCCGGCTCCCGGCTCGCTCATGGCGCGTCTGAACCGGCGCGGAATTATGCTGGCGCGTGAGATCTGCGCCCGCCTTGACGTGGAATACCGTTCGCTCCCCTCGCTCGTCATTGCCTTTTCGGAGCATGACATGGAGGAGGTGCGCCGCCTTTATGAGCGCGGCGTCAGAAACGGTGTCGGTGTGCGCATACTCACGCGCGATGAGGTGCTTGAGGTCGAGCCTTCCGTAAACCCTGCGGTCGTGGGCGCGCTTTATTCGGACGAGTCCGCTATCGTGAATCCGTGGGAATACGCCACGGCAATGGCTGAGGTCGCAGTGCTGAACGGCGCAGAGCTTATGCTTGAGCACAGGGTCACGGGCATCGGCAAAAATCCCGACGGTACACTTACCGTACATACCGACCGCGGCGATTTTGATACGCGTTTTGTCGTGAATGCGGCGGGCTGTTTTGCCGCGGATATCGCGCACATGGTCGGCGATGGCCGCATTACCGCCACAAACTTTGCCGGTCAGTATTTTGTGCTTGACAAGTGCGAGGGCGAAAAGGTGAATTCCGTTATTTTCCGCTGTCCGGACGAAAAGGGCTTCAAGGGTATACTTGTGGCTCCCACGGTACACGGCAATCTGCTTGTCGGTCCCGATGCCCAGCCGGTCAGCGACGGTGACGCTCTCGGCACCGACAGCGCAACGCTTTCAATGCTTCGCGGACGCGGTCTTGAGTCTGTTCCTTCAATAAATTACCGCAATATAATACACGAGTATGCGGGCGTCCGTCCCACTACTCAGTATAAGGATTTTGTTATCGACATTTCCCCCGCCTGCCCGTCCTTTATAAACCTCGCGGGGATATGCTCGCCCGGTCTTTCGGCTGCGGCGGCAATAGGCGAGGAGGCGGTACGCCTGCTTTCCGAGGCGGGACTGCCGCTTAAGAAAAAGCGCCGCTTTTACGATCACCGCCCGCCGGTCATCCGCTTTGCGGAGCTCAGCGAGCCCGAAAAGCGCGCCCTTACCGCGGCACGTCCCGGGTACGGGCGCATCGTATGCCGCTGTGAAACGGTGACCGAGGGCGAAATAATCGATGCGATACACCGCCCGATAGTTCCGCGTTCGATCGATGCCGTAAAGCGCCGCTGCCGCGCGGGAATGGGCAGGTGTCAGGGCGGCTTCTGTTCGCCGCGTGTGCACGCCATACTTGCGCGTGAGCTCGGCGTTGACCCTGCCGCGATCACGCTTGACGCAGGCGGGTCGTTCATACTTACCGGAAAGACAAAGGAAGGAGCGGCTGAATGATGAAGCATTATGATGTAATAGTTATCGGCGGCGGTCCCGGCGGACTTGCGGCTGCATGCGCGGCTTGCGACGGCGGAGCATCCTCGGTGCTCGTTATCGAGCGCGACACCGAGGTCGGCGGTATACTCAATCAGTGCATACACAACGGCTTCGGGCTTCACTACTTCCGCGAGGAGCTGACCGGACCCGAATATGCGGCACGCTTCCGCGACCGTCTCGGCAGCACATCCGCCGAGGTGCTTACCGGTACGATGGTGCTTGATATAGACTGCGAGCGCCACGTGCGCTGTCTCAGTCCCGAATACGGCTATTGCGAATTTGAGGCAGGTGCGATAGTGCTTGCCATGGGCTGCCGCGAGCGTACACGCGGCGCGATCGCCATTCCCGGCGACCGTCCTGCGGGTGTTCTCACAGCCGGGACGGCGCAAAGATACGTAAATATCGAAGGCTATATGCCCGGCAAGCGGATAGTTATCCTCGGCTCGGGCGACATAGGTCTTATAATGGCGCGCCGCATGACCCTTGAGGGGGCAAAAGTCCTTGCCTGCGTTGAGCTTTGCCCGTATTCAAACGGTCTTACCCGCAACATCGTCCAGTGTCTTGAGGACTACGGCATTCCCCTTTACCTTTCCCACACCATAACAAAGATCGTGGGTCGCGGCAGAGTGGAAAAGGTGGTCATCTCCCGCGTTGAGGGCGGAAAGCCGGTCCCCGGCAGTGAATTTGAAATAGAATGCGACACGGTGCTTCTGTCTGTCGGTCTTATACCCGAAAACGAGCTGACGCGTCAGGCTGAAATACCGATCGACCCACGCACTAACGGTCCCGCAGTCTACGAAAATATGCAGACCATGTGCGACGGTATATTTGCCTGCGGCAATGTGGTTCATGTTCATGACCTCGTTGACTTTGTGACCGCCGAAAGCATGAAGGCGGGCGCGGCTGCTGCGGAATACGCGCTTGGCATCCGCACGGGCGGCAGGGTCATCTCCGTTGCTCCCGGCGAGGGCGTGAACTACACCGTTCCGCAAAAGCTGCATCCGGAAAACGTTTCCTCGGCGGCGGAGATATTCTTCCGAACCAACCGTCCGCGCGGCGAGTCTGTCATCGAAGTGCGTTCGGGCGACAGCGTGATCGCAAAATTCGCCCGTGCGCGAATGGCACCCGGCGAGATGGAGAAGATATCCGTTCCGCAAAAGCTGCTTGACGGGGCAGGCGACTTGCTCACCGTTACGGTGCGCGATGCCGGAAACTGAGAGGGGGACTAATTCATGAAAGAACTTATCTGTATTGTTTGTCCGCGCGGCTGCCATCTTTCGGTCGATGACGAAAACGGCTACGCCGTAAGCGGAAACCGCTGCCCGCGCGGTGCTGAGTACGGCAAGCGCGAGCTTGTCTCGCCCACGCGTGTCATAACCTCCACTGTGCGTCTTGCCGGCGCGGAATATTCCCGCTGCCCGGTCAAAACCGACGGTGCCATTCCAAAGGCGCTGATCTTCGATGCAATGGCTCTCCTCAACGGCGTTGAGCTCACCGCTCCCGTCCGCATCGGCGACGTTGTTATCCGCGATGTTCTCGGTACCGGTGTTTCCTTCATTGCCACCCGTGATTTTTTTAAGCTCGGGTGACGTTGGTGCTGATTCTTAGCTGTATACCCCGAGAATGAAGGACATCTGATCCCGATCTTACTACATCAATATTGCTGCATCGGAATATGATGTGTTACGGAAATGAAGGATACCGGCTTCATATTTTCCTGCCGCCTGTCTGCTTTGAAAAGCGATCGTATAGCTGTACCTCGAAATATCACCGGGGCTGTTAAAAACACAAAGTTTTTAACAGCCCCTTTAAAATGCCGGGCGTGATACCGGCTTTTTTGCTGCATAAAAATTAACACGAAAAATACAATTGTGCATAATATACAATAAGAACAGACCTTTTTGTTCATTGTGACGAAAATACTCAAATAATGACAATTCTATTGACAGCACGCTTGACAGTATGGTAAAATAATGTTGCAGTCATAAATGATTTCAATATTTATTAAATGAGTACAGGCGCGCGCTTGTGCAGCGACCGCAATTATACGGAAAGGTGGGATAAAATGAAACATCGCAGCGAAACATACCGCTCGGGATGCGCAATTCCCGGTATTTCACCGAGGCTCATCTTTCTTTTCCGGCGAGCCGAGCTTCTCGATCACATATGATATTAATTTTGACTATGTTGATTGTGTATTTTGGGTGGGGGATCGGCAGAGAGGTAGCAACTCAAACTTATTCCAGATAAGCTATGCATTCCTCCCGCGGCTGCAAAAGCAGCTGCGGGAGGAAAAATCAAATGAAACGGAGGCGTGTTATGAAAAAACATATACATATGTATCTTGCTGTGTTTGCGATGCTTATATCCCTCCTTCTTCCGGGCTGCCGGGGAGCGGAGACGAAAGGCGACATCGGCTATCTTGCCGATGCGAAATTCGATACCGATGAATATCTGCCGGAATACGACTATGTAAGTACGAGATATTTTTTTCATAAAATGTCTCAGGTCAGGAATTCGCTTGTATATACTCCGGATGGTGTAGAAAAGGCAATGTACCTCAGATATTTCGATGCTGAAAGCGGAGAAGGCGGAATTCTTTGCAATAAGCCCGAGTGTACGCACAGCGACGGCTTATGCAACGGATACGGAGATTTTCGCTATATCAATTATTATGACGGTTCGATATGGTGGGTCGAGACACAGCAAGGCGATTATTATCTGTGGCGAGCCGACGTATCGGGCGCGAACCGTTGCAAGGTTCTGAACCTCAAGGATTGCGAGATTCAGAGAGCATACGTTCACCGTGGTTATCTGTATATCCTTAAGACGACGCCGCTCATGATCGATACAAAACCGATGGTCAGGACAGATCTTGTGGCATATGCTCTTGACGGTACCGGCGGGGGAGTTACGATATACAGCAATACAGATGATTCTTTTGATTCGTTGAAAGTCTGTTTTACAGGCAATCTTATTTACTATTATTTGGACTTGGGCTCAATAAACAAGTTCAAAATATATTGCTTTGATACCAAGACCCGCACCGGAGGCATGATAACCACGATCGAAAAGAGCGATGAATGCTCGCCGAACGGAGTATATGTAAATCACAAAAACGAGATTTATCTGTACGGCAAAGTAAACAAGGTCGCAACGGTCTGGAAATATGAGGACGGAAAGATCACGGAGCTCGTCAACTTTGGAGACCCGGACGGAAATTACGCTGTTGGATTTATGAATGATGGCGTCATAGGTGCTACGAGAATGAGCCGCGAACCAGGAGAGGATTCATGCTGGGTGAAAAAATACGACGGTACGACTGTTTATAAACTCAACATGGTGTCTGATTATGTTGATAATACTATCAAGAAAGATTACGCGGAAGCCAGGGGCGGAAGACTTTTTGCCTGCGGTGACGAGAACAGGTTCTATTTATATGGAATCGTATCCGGAACGAATGAAAAGAGTGGGATTCATTATATAGTCATGTATGAGTATGACGGTGAAAAGATAGTGAGCAGGCTCGTGGATACCGATGCGGAAAATTAAGGATAACGACATGAAAAAATACATATTGATCTTTTTGATATTTGCTCTCCTTCTCCCGGGCTGCCGGGGAGCGGAGACGAAAGGCGACATCGGCTATCTTGCCGATGCGAAATTCGATACCGATGAATATCTGCCGGAATACGATTACGTGAACACAAGATATTATCCCCATAAAATATCTCAGGTCGGAAATTCGCTTGTATATACTCTGAGTGGCGAAAA
>CAKRTQ010000021.1 GCA_934402395.1 uncultured Eubacteriales bacterium
TAGTCAGTCGCTCCCCGCACGGGGAGCGTGGATTGAAATTCTTTTGCAATAATTAATATAATTTGGGGAGGAGTCGCTCCCCGCACGGGGAGCGTGGATTGAAATCGAGTCTGACATATTTCCCTCCATCCAGCTGATAGTCGCTCCCCGCACGGGGAGCGTGGATTGAAATCTTCCTTAATTTTTCAATCTCCTCTCCGGTGAACGGTCGCTCCCCGCACGGGGAGCGTGGATTGAAATGAGTCGGTGCGCAGAAGTGCCTTTTCGTTGAACTGTCGCTCCCCGCACGGGGAGCGTGGATTGAAATTAGTTAATCTCTGGTAAACTTTTGTAATCGTCGGGGTCGCTCCCCGCACGGGGAGCGTGGATTGAAATGTCACTGGTCCGGCTGCGTATTATGCGGCGGTACGTCGCTCCCCGCACGGGGAGCGTGGATTGAAATAACCGGTTGCCGTATCGGGGAAATTGTCGGGATCAACGTCGCTCCCCGCACGGGGAGCGTGGATTGAAATGTCGTTAGTACGGGTCCGGATTAATCTCCGGTACGTCGCTCCCCGCACGGGGAGCGTGGATTGAAATCTGTCAGAAAACTTCAAAAACTGCTTGCCGGACGGTCGCTCCCCGCACGGGGAGCGTGGATTGAAATGGCAAGGAATCGGACGTGACGCGCGTAAGCATTGCGTCGCTCCCCGCACGGGGAGCGTGGATCGAAGATGTTGGACGGTGTACACCTGCCACATATATATTGTCGCTCCAAGCACCGGAGAGCGGATCGAAATGTATGTACCCCGCGTGGTATATTATGACCGGTGACCGGATTGTCTTTTCTCGCACGGGGCGAGTTGATGAAAATCCGGTGGGACGGTTACCACCTTGAACATATAATATAGACGGCGACAGCCGATAGCCCGCCGCGGACGGTTGTCCCTGCGTGCATATATTATATATCATCGCTCCACCGGCGGGGACATTTCCGCTGCTTTTACCCGGACAGCTCATCCGCTGTCACAATGAAATGTAAACAAAATGTAAATTACGATATCCTGTCTTTTTTTGTGCGTCCAAAGCTGCACGCGAACGGACAAGTTTTTTTTTATATAAATGATATAATTAAAATAATGGAGGACGAACGCTATGGATCCGAAGAAAAAATTCAATATGCTGATCGAAACGATAGAAAAATTCGTCAGCTCCGATGAGCTGCTGTCCGCAAGCGAAATAGCCGACCGATCGGCAAGATCGCTTGCAAGAAATGTTCGTGATATCGACAGCGCGTTTGCTTTTCTTACCGGGCGTTCGCTGAACAGTTATATCAGAGAGAGGAAGATGATGATGGCTTACAAATTGCTTCTCAGCGCGCCGGCTCTAGGTATTGACAGAGCGGTAGACATTTCGGGATACGACAATCAGTCATCCTTTACAAAAGAGTTCAAACGCCGCTTCGGCATTAAGCCGGGCGATGCATCCGTGCGCGGCGACAGATCAAAGCTGAACCCTCCGCTTGACTGGGACGGCCTTTTGTCCGTCCCGAATGATCAAAATGTGCCGGATGAGCAGGAGGTGGAGGAAGTTGAGGATGACTTTCTTTTCGGCATTCCGGAGGAAAGATTCTCTCTTATAATGAAGGCATCGGACCTGAAATCATTTTACGGCTTCAGCAATCAGAAGAGCAATATTGCCTTTGAAATAGCGGAGGAATTCGCGGTCCCGCTTGACTGCGCGTTTGAATTTGTATGCAGTGTGTGTGATTATTACAGGTCGGATGATGAGGAAACGCTTGACGACGGCATCTTTTGTGCGATAATTCCGCATATTGTCCGGCTCGCATATATTTGTTTCAATGTGGGCATTCCTGTCGATGAGGCTGATGCCCTCCAGCGAGAGGCGGAAATGTACGGAATAGATCTCTCGGATATCGACGCGGAATATCTTAAATACTTTTGCCGGACCGATATGCTTCTGAAAAAATTCATTTATTATGTCGAAAGATTCGAAGAACTCGGCGGAACATATTTTGAGGGATACATTGACAATATCGAATGCGGGCTCAGTCCGGAGAAGGCTGTTGAGCATGAGGAAGTGGATATCAGCGGGTTTGATATGTCTCTTGAGTTTGACGATGATATTGTTTTTGCTTCGCAGGGGTATCAGCAGTGGGAGGAAGAGCTGACCGAGGGCACCGGGGAGGATATTGACCCGGATTACGATGAAGATAATCCGTTTTACGGCAAAAGTGACGATTATGATTACTGATAGGAGGATACAGATGGACATTGTATATTCAACGGATTTCCGCACGGACTATTTTACATATGAAAAAAGAGTCGGTGCAGTCAGAACGCGCCGCTGCATAGACGGCGTTGTTACCGGATGCGGCAAATGCGTGGGCTATTGCAGCTTTGATGGACATCCGGGGTACCTCACCGAGGAACACCGAAGAAAACACAATTGCCTCGGTAAGGGCTGTGTTTATTATTTTGAAAAGCCGAAAGTGAAGTATATGCACTAAACGGAACACTTGCGGAATTATGAGTTAAGTGTCTGAAAACCGAAATATACAAAATTGCAGTTGAAATTATAATGTGGTATGGAGGAAGAAATGGGATATACAAAGTATAACGAAGACGATTTGGAAATAGCATTGCAGCGCACAATATCAAATCAACTGCCTTATGTATCACCGGAGAAAGATACCTGCCGGGTGCGTGACGATGTGAGATATGTTCCGTCGATATACATTGTACAAGGAGGTGTTCCGATCGGACACAAACCCGAAAAAGCAGAAAAAAGTAAAAAGAAAGAAACGAAAAAGGCAAAGAAAAAGGCGAAAAAGAAGGTTCGTTCCTTGCCGAATACGGATATTCGGTAAAACAGGACGGCGGTTTATCAGAAAGTGAAAGGCATAAAGTTTATTGATTTATCATTGAAGGGAGCAATATTATGTCTGATGATTGGAACTGGGGACCGTCTTACATGGATGCGAACCATGACGGCAAAGTGAGTCTTTACGAGTATACGTACTGGGAGGCGATGCACCCGCCCGATAATACGCCGACAGCGCGCATGAGGCGGACCGCCGAGCAGCCGTTGCCCAAGGAAACGGTGAAATATACTCCGCCCGAGCGGCTGACATCGGCTGAGTTTGACAGGTGCCGGAAGATCATAAGCAATGGGATCAAGGATGAAATTCCAATGCTGGTATTATGTATTATAGTGGTGTTCTGTCCGTGGGTCGTATTTGCGTTCTTATATGAAGGCTGTTTCGGATGGGGCGCGTTTTTCGGAGCATTGCTGGCTCTCGGTGCGAGTGCGTTTGGTATTCTTTGTGCATATTCCGCAATCTCGGAAATACGTTGGGGCAAAAAGGTGTATAAAAACTACCATGCGGTTTATAAACGTTCGGTGTCGGAGTGGGAGTATTATTTATATACGCTTTACAGACGCAAACAAAAAAAGAAAGCATTTTTCACTTGGTTGGCGATCGGATTTTTCATAGCCTTGCTTGTGTGTATTTTGAATCTGTGGTTCATGGCGGTTACGCTGTGAATTAAAAAAACGGGGTATAAAAAAACTCAAATTGAGTTTTTTAATACCCCGTTGACATTGCAAAGAGAAAGAAGGCTACTGCGATCACTTCATTGTGTGCGAAGCGATTCTGCGCGCCACTCTCGATCGTGCTGGGATCACCATCTCCTGATACAGGTCTGAATTACCGAAATAATATGTTCGATGCTGTCGCGGCAATCGTCTTTCAGCCACTCGCCGATGATCGCCATAATGCCGCTGATTGTCGTCAAGCTTCCGAAGTGCGATCACACCTGAGGTGTCCTTCGGTGCGTATTCGTTTGCGAGCTGTTCCGCATAAATTTTGTCTGTATTCATGGCTTGTAGCCTCCTTTATTTGATGGCTCCATTATACCTTCAAAAGTGAGAGGACGAAACAACACGGGCAGTGGTTTGTGCCGAATTCAAAAAAACAAAGGGCGGGGAGCTGTCAGATGACTTTCAGGTAAATATAAACGTCATTTCCTTTTCTGTTTTTGAAGACCCCGCTGTCTTTTTCAAAGCCGAGCGATTCATGCAGCCTTATGCTTGCCGTGTTGTCGGTCCTTACCTGCTGGAATACGATCTTGTAACCGCGTTCCCCTGCTATCCGTATGGCTTCCGTCATTGCGCGCTTTGCAAAGCCGCGCCGGCGGTATTCGCCGAAGATCTCGGGACCGATGGACACAGCCGACCCGGAATGACCGTAGAGCGAGATCAACCCGACTACGGTATCACTTTGCTGCACGGCATACATTTCAAAATAAAAACCGTTGTGACTGCCGCAGTTCCATTCGTTTATGGTGGAGGCAGCTTCATCCGCAGACAACCCCAGTCTTGCGGCGACAAGTTCCCTATCTGCCTGAGTGAACTTCCGCAGCAGGGGTATAGGGGGCATTTCCCGATAAAAGGGATAGCTTGTTCGGTCCGCTTCGGTGATAGGGCGCATTACCCTGCACGGAACGCCGGCGGCGACCACATTGGCGGGGATCGATCTTGTTACCACGCTCCCCGCGCCGATAACGGTGTTGTCTCCGATAACGACGCCCGCCAGTACCGTTGAATTTGCGCCGATCCACACATTGTTGCCTGTTTTGATGGGCTTTGCGATCTCTATGCCCTTTTTGCGCATTTCGGGATCAATCGCGTGCTCGGCGGTGGTAAAACAGCAATTCGGGGCAACAAAAACGTGATCGCCGAATGTAACTTCCGCTCCGTCGGTGATCACCATACCGTGATTGGAGTAAAAATAATCTCCAACGCTTATGTTATAGCCGTAGTCACACCAGAACGGCGGCGTAATGACTGTTTCCGCGCCCATTTTGCCAAGCAGCCCGCCGAGGATCTCAAGCTGAGCCTGCCTGTCATTAGGGCTCAATTGATTGTATCTGAAGCATTTTTCCTTGCATTCGCGAATCTTTTCTTCATATGCGGGATTGTAGCACCCCTGAAAAAAGCAGTTGACCGGAACTGTCGGTTTATTTTCCATGATGATTTCCTCCGTGAATTATGAATTTGCGATACGGATATATTATTATACCATATGCCGCCGCATTTTTCAACCGATTCCGTTCCACGGCATCTGAAACCGTGCGGACGTACCGGTCCCTTGACCGCATGACAGCGCGCATCGGGCGGCAAAACGACAAACGTTGACGGGGGTGTCAAAAAACTCGTTTTGAGCTTTTTGACACCCCCGTATTGCGCATCCGTAAAAAACGCCGGAGCGGCAGAGAAAATGCTATGTACCGTGTTATTTCGTCTGCCTGCAGTTATTCGGCAAACAGGTCGCCGCAGATATTCCAGATCAGCTTATCCGCAAAATACTGCGGTGCGGTTTTTTTCAGAAAGCGCGAACGGCAGCCATTGTCCGCTCCGGCGTTTATGAGAAAAGCGATCACGCGCCGGAAGTCCTCGCGCATCTCGGGCGTTACGGCTTTTCCGCTCGCTGTATGCAAGCGTTGCCATGATCCCTGCGGCAGATGCCGCGATGACCGCAGCGGGGACCGATACGGGCAGTCTGTCGGCTGCTTTTGTATCATATACGATGCATAACGCGGCAAGCGACAGGCACGTCCAGACAAAGCTGCATATCCAGAGCGGAGACCTGCGGAGTTCAAAGTCGCGTATGAGATAAAAAATCTGTACACATATCACTGCAAATGCAAATATCATAAGCGCCGCACGCCCGCCGGCGGTAAGCATATTCCATGTCGTCATCTTGCGCCGCCCCCTTCGTTCAGCCGGCAGAATATGAACCAACCGTCCGCACTCTTTTCCGCGCCGCCGCAGGGATATTTCCCAGAACATAAAAAGACCTATGTAAATGAACGAACGAAGCAGCGAAAGGCTTCTGCCCGGTAGGACGCGTCCCGCATTGCGGCATATTACGGCGGCAATTATACACGCGGCAACGCCGAGAGATATGCCGAGCGTCCGCTTGCCCGATTTTGTCATAAAAAATCACCTCCGTAATGCCGTCTGCAATTAAGTATATCACAAAGCGGAGAATTTTCAACAGCCTGACAGAACAGAAATGATAAAGCCGAAGAGACGAGAGAACATCATGCTGCGGCGATGCTTACCCCGTCCGGGTAAGGAATATGTATTACGGCATTGAAAAAGGACTGTCACGGAACTCATGGTAAGTCGGTATACGGACTTTTTTAAATAAAAAGTGTCCGCACAAGAATCAAACATAAAGCTCCGCTTCAAATCTGAACGGAGGTTGAAAGCATACCGACGGATAAAAGCAGTCCCGACTCTCATTCCGTATTACGGTGACCGAGAAGCCGGGAACTGCTCATATTAGTTTTTTCAGTCTTTGGTCTTGGCGCAAACCGGGCATCCGTGCCGGCGTGTTCCTGTGCGTGAAAAGACCATTGCTCGCCATTCATGACCTTGCGGGCATACCCACCACACGCGTTTGTGACTTCCCGCCGTTACAGATTCGGGGGTAAGGTCTCCGTTAAGTCTGTGTGACCACTCGGCGGCAAGCTTCGGATGTGTTGTGGCAAGGTCGTTAAAGCCTGCCAGCACACGCCTGCCGGAGCAATATGGACATTTCGTCATGTCATGCGTGCGCGCGGATATCACCGCCTGCCACTCATGCCCAAGACGGCAGCGCCACCATACCCTCCGGTTACTGGAAGGAGTAACTGCATCCGGCGTGAGAGAGCCGTTTTTCTCATAGTCCCACTCGTCGGAAACTGCAGGAAAAAAGGTAGCCAGGTCATTAAAGCCGCTTACTACCGTTTTTCCTGCGCATATGGGACATCCGCATCCGCTCACGCGGCTTGCCACCCGTGCCCGCCAACTGTGACCGTATCTGCAGCGCCACCACACATATTTTTTGCTTCCGGGTGAAACGTCATCCGGCGTCAGCGAACCGTTTTTTTCTTTATCCCACTCTAATAGCAGCCCGCTTGCCGCAAGCCGGTCTGCAAGCGATCCACCCGCGAGCTTATTCATTGCATATACCTGCATAAGTTTCTATAAAGCTGCAAAGTGCGCGCGGCGGCTTACTTGCATCGTTTGCGGCGGCGCAGACCGCAGCGCAAACCGGGCATATCGGCTTGTTTTTGCAGGTGCGGCATTTCTGCGGGATCTCTATCGAATCCGCCATCCTGCGCATCGACTCCCAAGCTGTTTCAAATCCGCCGTGCCTTGCATTGGCATTCAGTGCTGGCAGCATACCGCACGGCAGCATTTTACCGTCCCATGTTATCCAGAATGCCCCGCGTCCTGCCATGCAATGTCCGGTTGCCTCCGGCACGGCGCTGTTCTGCACGGCATCACGACATTCCGATATCAACCGCGCGCGGCGTGCTCGTGTCTGCTCATCGAGCGTCAGACGGTCAAATCCGGCACACAGCGCGCCGTGCTCCTCGGGGGTGAGCAGTGCAGATATATCCGATCCGCCGGCGCCGCGCCTAACCGGGGGAAATATGTATCCTGTTGTCCGTATCGGAATTTTATGCGAAACGGCAAAGTCAACAAGTTCCTTCATATCGTCGGCGTTGTGCCGTGTAAATGTTGTGTTTATTGTTACGGGAATACCCGCTTGGTGAAGACGCAGTATTCCCTCGCGTGCTGCCATGAAGCCCGCGCCGCATCCGCAGACCCGGCTGTAAGTGTTTTCCGATGAGCCGTAAAGAGTTACATTGACCATTTCGGGCAAATGTGCCGAAAGGCATTCTGTAATCTTACCGTCAATCAGCGAGCCGTTGGTGTTTACCGATACCATCACGCCCATTTTTGCGATCGCGGTGTATATTTCACAAAAATCGGGTCGCAACAGGGGTTCTCCGCCGGTGATAAGCAGATAGACCATGCCCGCATCACGAGCGCGTTTGCCGATATCGAGCCATTCAACCGTGTCAAGCTCACAGCCGCAGGTTTTTTCTTCATCCGGTGACATATGTATATAGCACATTTCGCAGTTAAAATTGCACCGGGGAGTCAACTCAAATGTGCCGCTTACCGGAGTGTGCGTTACCCCACCTCGACTAAGAATGTATTTTCTTATATTCATTATTTTATCAATGCGGGCTGCCGCGCCGAAAACGCGCGGCAGCCCGGTTACTGCTGATTTATTTTACTGTTACTGTAATGGAGCGAGAGTCGGGTGAGCGCTTTCCCTGGCGGTTCACTGCATACACAGTGTATGTGTGATCGCCGCGTATATCAGCGCTTATGCGGATCTCGGCGCCGTATTTCTGACCCTTCATGTATCTTGGATCTGCCCATGAGATGCGTATGAAGTCAACGCGGTTGCCCGCCTCATCATATATCTCAAATGCCGTTACATCGGGATCGATCTTTACGTAAACGTTGAATACAAAAACTTTGCCGAGGTTTGCTTTTTTTGATTTTGCGGCAAACGAGATGAACCAATCTTCATCTTCTGCGGCAATGTTGGTTTTGAGCATCAGTGATCCATGCAGAAGACCGAGACGCTTTGCAGCCGCATTCACTTCGTCCTGGGTGACATCCGGCGAGGCTTTGAGCGCGCGTGCCGTTTCAGCGTACAGCCGGTATGCGGTGTAGGTTTCGTCAGTATAAAGTGCGCCGACTGTGCTGTCAAATGTATCAAGCGCCGCATTGAGAGCCGACAGATCGAGCTTTATGAGAAGCTCAAGCGCTGCTTTGGCGGCGTTTATTTCTGTCAGGGCATTGTTAACATCAGCCTGAGAGGGTTTTTTGGCTGTAATCACTGCTTTTCCGCTTTCAACTGCGGCGGTGTATTTTCCAAAGCTCAGTTCGGTGTAAAGTGCGCTGTTGACAGTTTCATATTCGGCTATCGCTGCGCTCAGCGCCGTCATGTCAGGTCTTATATACTGTTTTATTTCCGGTGCGGCAGGAAGATCCGCAGGCGCATCGCCGATCAGCTTCACGAGTTCCTGCGCACGTGCATAGCTTATTGTGCTGTTTACATCGGCATCCCACGCTTTTGCACCGTTCATGCGCAGACAGGGAAGAATTCCCGCTTTAACAGCTGCTGCGGATTCAGAGCTCGGATTATCGCACCATACGCAGAAGGCGCTGCCTTTTACGTTGGCATTGCCGATTGTGGTATTCGAACCGGTGCCGTCGTAAGCGGTAAAAATATTTGGCGCCCAGTTTTCATAGATACGCTGTGGGGTAATGCCCTTATAACCGCTTCCGTCATGCGCTTGTCCCAAGACGTAATAGTTATAGTCGTTCAGAAAATTGTACGCCTTATATCCGGCGTTCAGGTATGTCCAGATATTGTTATTACTATTATTTGCCGTAGGTGTCCAATACTGAATCTCCATCCCCGGATTCAGCGTCACCACTTTGCTCCAGCCGGTGTCGGCAGATCGTAAGGCGTCATCGTTCCACATGCGGATAGAGGTATAGCCATATCCCTTTACCAGATCATAAATGTCGTTCATGTAATACATGAAGGCATCATAGGCAACCGCTTTGCTGTTGCCGCTGCGCTTCTGCGCATAGGCTTTCCAATGATCGAGCTGCTTCCATCTGGAGGCTTTGGCTGTGGATACCACTGCGGGACCCCAACCCAGCAGCTCGTCACCGCCGATATCGAACTTGGTGCAGCCCAGCTCTTTGAAGAAAGCGGCGTACTCCGCGTAGAGGTTTTTTGCAAAGGTAACTGCTTCTGCGTTGGAAATATCTATGCCGCGTGAATAATTTTTCTGTGCTGCCTCGGGACCGGAACCCTGTACGATAGCTGTTTTCCCTTTATAATCGAAGTAGTTCCCTATATCCGTGCCGTATTTTGCATTGTATTTCTTTACGGCATAGTTCATATGTCCGGGGCTGTCAAGAGAGGGGATTATCTCTACGTGATAAAGCTTTGCCACGGCGGCAATTTCACGCATTTCATCCTGCGTGATGTATTTTCCGTTATCGGTGGCAACGCCGTAGCCTGCACCGCCGATGCAAAGGGTATTGTCGCCGCCTGCGAGCCACGGATAGGTCTTGCTTTCAAGACGGAAACCCATTTCTTCGGAAAAATGAAAATATATCGCGTTCATGTTTGACCATGAGATCTCGCGTATCATATCTTTTATCCAGTCCGGAGAGTAATATTTGCGACCGCAGTCAAGGAAGAACGCGCGTTCCGGGTAATCCGGCTTAATAGTTGTACCGTTTGCACGGTCGATCCCGGTGCCTGCCAGAAGCGACTGTATAACAAAGCGGCAGCCGTAGAAAAGTCCGTCGGCGTCTGATGCTTTGACATACAGCCTGGAGCCTTCCGCTTTTAGTTGATAGCCCTCGGCTGCTATGCCCAGTGAAGAATCCAGCAAAAGTACGATATCGTGATCATCGGCAAGATCAGCCGCACCGTATGATACGGTCGGCGTGGATGATGTGATTCCTTTTGCCTGCATTTCCTGAGCAAAAAGCTGTACCTGCGCCTTGAGATCGGCATCATCTATACGTGAGTCGTCTGTTTCGACCCAGTATATAGCAGTGTCAGTTGCGATAGTCCATGCGGAATTTCCGTTTACGGCGGCAGAATTTGCTGCCGGTGTTGCTACATACAGCATTGAGAGAATAAAAGATAATATTTTTTCGATTCCTGTCTTGAGATACATTTAACTATCCTCCGTCAGGCGGGTGTCGTCCGTAAAGCGCAAAAGATATTCGGCTGCGCTTTGGTCGGGCAGGCAGGAGAGCCTGATCATTTTTGTGTTTTGGGTTATTGAGTCTATCTTTCCGAGCAGTTTTTTATTGTATTCAGGGTCGTCATCACTTTTTACAGCTTCGCTGTAAAGAAAAATGAATGCCTCGCGGCGGGAGATGATCCGCGCGCTGTTTTCCGCCGCCTTTTCAAGAATAACTATGGCTGCAACCGGGGCGGAGAGGTTGCGCCATATACCGGACGTACCCGCCATGGGGCTGCCCCATGCGGTCACAGCACCGTCACGCTCGCTTATCAGGGTCTTGTCTCCGTTTATTACATCAGCGCCGAGGCATTGCTCCCATATTGCGGCGTGCGTTGACTTTCCGCCGCCGGAAGGTGCCGTAAATACAAACGCCTTCCCGCGGTACAATACCGATGAGGCGTGCAGAATTATCACGCCCCGGTCGGCAAGCGCCCTTTCGGGCGCAATGTAAAGCATCCAGTTGAGGTTCTTTTCAAATGCGGGAACCAGCCCCGGCGGAAAGTAAAGATCCACGCTGCTTGCCGAGCCGTTCTCAATGCGTGCTATCCGGTCATTTTGCCGCCATTGCCAGCTTTGGGTATATCCGGCGGGACTTTCAGGCGGCGCGCCGATGTGTACGGTGTAGGTCACGTCCGCGCTGCCGCCCTTTTGTGTGATAAACGGTGTGACGCAGGGCGGCAGACGGAACGGCACGGGGGATGCAATGCGGAAAACCGTTTCCACAACGGTGAAGTCCTGTGTGTAAAGCGGCATGCTTTATGAGGTGAACGCTGTATGTACGTTGCCGTGGTAGCAGATAGTGTCGTAACCGGGTAATGTACCGTCACCTACAGGAATCGAGCAATTTTTTTCGGCTGTGAAGTAGCCCAGCTCAATCAGAGATTTCATATCATTGATATCTGCATTGCACGTTCCTGCGGCAATGGGGCGGTCAAGGCTCAGCGCCTCAACGGCTATCAGAGGTTTTTCATATATTTTTTTCATGTTTTATCCCCTTGTTATCTTATGGTTGCGGAGACCTCTTGTGTATTGACCGATGCAAGCCCCTCGGCGTTGTAAACGCGGACGGTGTAGGTCAGCTTCTTACCGCGCGAGCCTCTTACCTGCCATGTTGCCTGTATCGTTGTGGGCAATCCGGGGAACTTCACTGCAAACTGGCGGCATTCAACCTCGTTGCCCTCGGAGTCTGTCACTACAACGCGAGTTGCGGGAGAGTCGGCTCTTACGGTGAGGGTCGCAGTTTTTGTAAACAGCAGCTTGGTGATTTTGAGGCTTGCCGACTTTATGCTGAGGTTGGGATCGTACGGATCACGGTAATAGTCTGTAAGTGCAAGAAGTTCAACTACTGCCGGGTTTGCAAGAAGCTCGGCGCTGTTTTCGGTTGAGATCGCCGGTACTGAAACAAGCTCGTATCCGTTTATTTTGAGGTTTGTAAGAACCAGAGCATTGTATGAGTGCTCCATGTCGGTTGTACCGACAAGCAGCAGATAGCTGCCGTCAGCGGCGGGAGTGAGTTTTGATATATCAATTTCGCTATACTGCTCTGTACCGCTCGTTATCGCAATAGTGTTCCGACCGTCGATTATATCATCGGCGCTTCCGCCGTAAACAAGATCAACCTGATCTCCGGCACCCCACATATAGTTGGCTTTTCTGTGTACGCCTATCTGGACAGTGCGTGCTGACACATCGCCGCCTGTGGGAATAAGACGGAATGCAAGCATAAGCGCGCTGTATGTCGACGTGCCGTCAAGATACAGCTCGTTGTTCGGACCGAGTTTCAGATATTCGTCTATCGACTCGGTGGCTGTGAGCACCGTATCGCCGTCTGTGTTTTCGATCAGAGTGGAACCGGTAATAAGCTTTGTATTGCCGTCTGCGCCGGAAATGTCGCCGTAAAGCGCCATGCCATCGCCTATGAGATTCTTTATTTCATAGAATTTTGCGCCGGCTTCGCTCGGATTATAAGAACCGTAGATAAGATCGTCAAATCCTTCAAGCGGATTGTAAATTCTTATGCCGTCAATGTAAAGCACGCGGGTCTTGGTGTCGGTGCCTCCGGCAGCTTTAAGCGTAACGCGGTAAATGCCGGCATCCATGCCCTTGACCGCAATTATCGGGACCTGATAAAGGTCTCCGCCCTTGCATTCCGTAATAACGGGGAACTGCTTGACAACAGTATAGCTGCCATCAGCGTTCTTGGCTTCTACCTTGACCGACACAACTGCGTACTCATCGGCTGTTGTGCGGCTTACTATCTCAAAGCCGGTGCCGCGGAACTCAAAGCTCATAACGTCTCCGGTCTTTTTGACTACAAGCTGACTTACCGTGCCGTTGGAGGAGTCGCCGGCAATATCGCTGCTGCTGCTGTCGTTTCCGTTACTGTCGCCGCCGACATTGAAGAGAGCTTTGAGTCTGTCAATTACGGTGCGTTGGAGTCTTGTAAGGTTTTCGGTCACCACCTCGTAGATACTGTACGAAGTATCTTTGTCGTTACGGTAGTTGGGGTCGGAGCCGTATGGGGAATCCTGATCTGCGCTCTGCTCATTGCCATCGGAGTCATTGGTGCGGTAGTGCGCCCAGTTGTTTTCGCCCTCACTGATATAAGTGATACCGGGAAAGTCGTCTTCGTAATAAACAACGTTTGCGGGTACGACATTTACCGTTTCTTCCATCACAACGCCGGTCCGGGTGGTAACTCCGGAAGCACCGTCCTCAAGTACCTGCACACGCACTTTAACAGAGTCCTTACCGTTCATAAATGCGTTCATCGTGTATTTGAGCGATGGAGCGTCGTATGTAAATGTGCCGTAGTTTTCAACCTTGCTGCCGTCCACAATACCAAGTGCCGAAGATGTTGTGGCATGCGGGTTGACGTCAAGCGTCAGAGTGTCGTTTTTAAGCAGACCGAAGTCTGCTCCGTTAAGTTCTACCGGCAGGCTGTAGTCAAGAACATACACGTTGTCGGCAACATCATAGCTGTATACGGTGACTGCAACGGGACCGTAGTCTCCTACCTTATAGTAATAAGTGTCCGCGCCGGTTTTTACACCTGTATATGTGATGCCGTCGGCTGCGAGAACGGCATATTCATTTATCTCGGCGCTTGCGCCGGTCTTGCCCGAAGGGGAGCAAAGAGCGATCGAGCTTCCGGGATCGCTTCCTATTACATTTTTAATTGTTTCGATAAGTTCGCTTGCGGCTGCGGTTACTCCCTTGCCTGACCATTCATAGTAATGCATGGCGGGGTAAGTATATTTTGCTTTCTGCACCGTGCAGGAAGCAATACCCGTCAGTGTGCGGTGAGAGGCGTTTTCGCCTTTTGAACTAGCTGTTGTGTAAACGGTGTTGGGGAATTGGTCGTTCTTCCAGCTCGCATCGGGAATCTTATACTTGAAACCGTGTATCGTCAGCGTTTCTCCGATCTCAAGACCATCTGTCAGCAGAGCTTTCAGCTCTGCTTCGGTAAGATTTCCGGTTGCGTACATTTTGAGCACGGTCCCGTCAGCCGCCGTAACGGTAGCTGAAAGATCGGTGATCTTGGTTTCGCTGTTAAGGCTTATTTTATCCTTGGTGAGATTGATTCCGAGAGTGGGATCGTTGAAGGTCAGTTCTTCTATTTTGGCTTCGCCGCTGTTACGGAGGCTGAAGCGATAGTCAATTGCACGGTTGGGATCAACAAAGCCGTAGTTGCCTACCTCAACATTGCTCTGGTAAGCCTTTTTCTCGGTCTTCATAGCAGGGTCAACAACTCTTATGTTGGTTTCAATGCCGAAGTTTGCCGCTGTCCCGTGGCGTTCCATGTAATAGAAGTCAAAGTCATATGCCTCGCCGTCCTTGAGACCGCAAAGCGTTTTTACATCGTTAAGGTTTATTGTGACTTTGGAAATGGAGTGACCGCCGCCGAGGTCCATTACCATTTTACCGTTTATAAAGAGGTAAACATCATCGTCTCCGGTGAATGTGAAGTACAGATTGTCGTCTTCGTAAAAGATAAACTGAGCATGGCCCTCAAGTGTGAGGTTGTAGTTTGTCTGTTTATAAAATTCGGAGCCGTCTTCGGTGTTGCCGGTAAGGGTACGGTATTGGTTGCCGTTTATGCCGTATCCGCGGTTTCCTATCGGGTCAAAACGATGCCATGGAATAGCAATACCCATCCAGCCCTTGTGATATATTTTGTCATAAACAAATCCGGTGTTGGCTATGTAACCGTTATTGTAGTTATAATCGGCATTGTTATATGCGGAGTTGAAGCAATAGTATGTATGACCGTCAGCTGCCGTGCGCTTCATCAGTCGCAGAGTATTGTAATTGCCGATAGTCTGACCGTAGCCCTTGCTGTCGGAAAATATATTGTGAAGCAGGAAGTACGCCGCTTCGTAATATGTTGTGCATTTTTTTACATCGTCAAGTGCGCCGGAGTTGTATTTGCTTTGCGCGGCTGCATAAGTGCCTGTGCCGCCGGTAATACTTCCGCGCAGCACTGTGGCAATATCTTTTTTAGTACCGTTGTCGTCATACACTTTTGCGCCCATGACGTAGTTGAAGTTGTAATTGGAACCGGATTTTTCTTTAACGGTAAGCGTTTTTTCCAAAAGCCATGCAAGATAATCAACTGTGGCTTTGTTGTATATCATCTGCTTGTCGGCGCCGAGATCTGTCTGTACAAGTCCTACACGCGTATAGCCGGCAAGTACGGTTTCTTTGGCTCCGTTTGCAAGTGTTATCGATTTACCGTTGGGGGTGTTGTTGGCGTTTACGCCTATAAATGTGTTCGGACCAAAATACGTTGCCATATGAGCGCGAATACGGTCCGGAACAGTGTCGCCCACTATGTTGCTACCGTAATATTCATGCGTTGCACCATTGCCCATGAGGAAACCGAACTGCATGTTATTTCCGCCGGTGTAGTTTTTACCGTTGTTGCCTGCGGCTTCTTTGGCATAATTATCCGCGTCGGTTTTATTGGAGAAAAAGGCAATATATGCAATGTCGAAGTGTTTCCCGCTTGCCAGAGAGGGATAAAGGGAGACATACTGAACAGTTTGTGTACCGCTGCCCAGATCGACCACAACATTTTTGAAGCTTGAACTGTTGTAGCCGCCTTGTCCGAAATTTACATAGTTGTCGCCACCGCTCCAACGATGAGCGATTTTACCGGCATTATTTGTGCCGGAGTTAAAGTCCCCGTCAGTCTTATAGCTCAGGACGCAATAGCGGATGTCAGTTCTTTTTTTGTTATAGCTGCTAAGATAATATGTGATATATCCACTTGTACCCTTGGACGTATATTGCACATATCCGGTTTTAGTAGCGCTGCTGTAAGATCCGCCTGCGGCAGTGGTTATTTTCAGCGCAGGCTGCACCACGGTCGCACCCACATTTTGCGGTCCGGAGTTGTCTTCATCGTTGTATTCAAACAACATTCCGTCTGCGGCATAGTCGCGTATTGTTATAGGCAGTGAAACATACTCGTCGCCCGCAGCTTCCGTATTGGCTGCAACGACTGTAATGCCTATCGCAGGCAACGTTGCAAGCACCGTCACAAGTGCCAGAAACGCGGCTGTGATTCTTTTTGAAAAAGATCTTCTCATCGTGTTTTCTCCTTTTTTTCTTCAATATATTTGTATTTAATAAGCTCGCCGATAAACTCATCAACATCGCGCGCGGCTTCATCAGCCGTTACGTCGTATTCGTCGATAAGCGCCTGACAAAGCTCGTGCTTCGTTGTTGGAACGCTCAGTTTGTCCCACAAAAACCTGCCGGTGCCGTTGAGCACAGCCATCTGTCTCGCAGCCATTTCTGCTCCGCCGACCGGAACTACCAGACTTTCGCCGCACACATCACGCACGTACCAGCCGGAACGTACATAATATGCCGTCCCCGCGCGTGCGTCATCGTTGTTATAAAACATATGATCCCCCTGTTGCTGTTCGCATAGATGTATACCTGAAAAAGACGTAAATTATAATTTGCCTGTCATGCCCTTTTCGCAGAGCATATCCATATGCGAAAGAAAATTAAATGAAGATATACACAGCTTATTATATTACAAATCATGTTTTTCGGCAATATTATCGTCGAGATTTATTTGAAAATTTACACTTGATTCACACTTGCTGCTGTGTTTTACTTTTCTGAATGCACACAAGAACTGTGTGTTTGACTCTCGGCAGTCAAAGGCGCAGTCACGTGCCAAAAAGGAGAAAGTCTGATGGCTAAAGGTGAAAACATTTTCAAGAGAAAAGACGGGCGGTGGGAAGCCCGTTATGTCAGGGGACGCAAGGAGGACGGAAGTCTGCAGTATGGCTTTTGCTATGCCTCAACCTACCGCGAGGTCAAGAAAAAGGCAGCGGCTGCGCGCATTGCCGTTGCGGCGGGTGCGCCGCCGGCAGTCACGCGGACGCGCACTTTTTCGTTCTATTGTGACGAATGGCTTACCGCATCGCGCGGGCGATTGCGTGATTCGACATATGCAAAATATTTGTCTGTTATTGAAAGTCACATAAAACCGGCGTTGGGATGCTGCCGGCTGCAAAATTTTTCGATAGCTATGATAAACGGATTTACTGCCGAACTGCGTGCGCGCCGACTGTCGCCCAAAACCGTGCGCGACATTCTTTCGGTGTTGCGTTCGGTGATAAAATATGCCAGGCAGACTGTTCCGGGCGCGCCGCCGTCTTCGTTGGTGTCTGTGCAGCCGGTTCCGCGCCGCGAAGCGCGTGTGCTTACCCGCGATGAACAGGAAGAGCTTGTGAACTATCTGCTTGCCGAGCCCGATCCGTGCAAAATCGGCGTACTGATCGCGCTGCTCACCGGCTTACGCATAGGAGAGCTGTGTGCGCTGCGGTGGAAAAATATTTCGCTTGATGCAGGCACGGTGACCGTAAGTGCAACAATGCAGCGGCTCAAAAACCTGCACGGCGGTGACAGGCGGACCGAGCTTGCCACCGGAAGCCCCAAAAGTGAATGCTCGCAGCGTGTGATCCCGCTCACTGCGGCAGCGGCAGCGGTCTGCCGCAGTATTTATCGTGATGACACAGAGGCGTATCTGCTCTCCGGCACTCGCCGCTGCGTGGAGCCGCGCACTCTCCAGTACAGATTCAAAAAATATACTGCCGACTGCGGTCTTGATGGCGTACATTTTCACACGCTGCGGCACACGTTTGCCACTCGCTGTGTTGAAGCCGGTATGGAAATAAAAACGCTCAGTGAAATTCTCGGTCATTCATCGACCGTAATAACGCTTGATAAATATGTGCATTCCTCACTTGACGCAAAACGCCGCAGCCTTGGTATGCTTGACGGCATTGTTGACCCCGATGGCAAAATTGCAGCAGTGGGAGCTAAGAACGGCGTGTAACTGATGTCTCGGCAGTCAAAAAGTGTGTATGAGATATCAAAAAGATGAAAAAAAGCCTTATGGGAACATTCTGGAGATATTTTATATATATTTCGCATATGGATATGCTCTGCGAAAAAATGCCGAATTATACAGCATATCACTGAATCTATCCGACTCAAAGGTTCCGCAAGCTTCAGCCGGACGGTCGGCGGTACAGGCAGTAACGGAGGCCGCGTTTTTTGATTTGTTAATGTAGCTGATAGCGAACCTTATTTCAGACATAAAAAGTGGTTAGTATTACATTCATAACGCTAACCGCTTTGGGGCAGACGCAAGTATTTAACAGATAGAAATACGAAAAATGGGCAGAAAATGCGGTTTTCGCTATGCGAAAACCGCATTTTCTGCCCTTAAAAACAACGCTTTCAGAGTGTTTTCTTTCCGCAAAACGGCCGGTACGCGGCGATCAGCGCCCTCATTCGCTCGTTATCCTTCAGTTGCTGATAGGAATCGCTTTCAAAAAGGTGGCCGAGTTCCTCGCTGATCTTGTTCCGGTCGGTCATAGAGCTTGTGTTGTGTTTATCATAGACATTGCCTCTGACAAGAAACGACGTAGCGGCAGTCGCAATCTTCTTTTTTATAAATGTAACCGATGACGAACCTCCTTTCAGGCAGACACAAATATTTAACAAATAAAAATACGAAAAAAGGGCAGAAGGTGCTGCAAAAAGCTTTCGCTACGCGAAAGGCCGCACTTTCTGCCCTTAAAAATGGGGACTGCGCTTTCGCCGCAGGCGAAAGCTGTTCGACATCCTGCGGGGAGCCGTTTTTTTGAAATGATATCTTTTTTTCTGCACTCTGTATCCGCAAACCTCATGGTTGCGAAAAAGCGAGCAAACGCGAGAAAAACCCCCGAAATCTCACGATTTCGGGGGTTCGAAGCCATGATATCTTTTTTGGCTTCACTATATGGTTGCGGAGGTGGGACTTGTAACCACCGGATCGCGCGAAAATGTGAGTGAGAGTGTTTGTTTGGTGCAGCGCGATCCTGTCCGACCCGCACGGCGGCTCGGAGGTGGTCCGGCGTTCGGATTTCGTAAGCAAAAAAAGAACAGCATCCATGCGGATGCTGTTCTTTTTTTGGTTGCGAAGGTGGGACCCCGACCACACGGTCTTGCATTTTCTCTGCGGAGAAAATGCTGCGGTCGGTTCGGCGGCTCTGACACGCCCCCGGCGTGTCATTCACTACCGCCTCACCCTCCGAGTTATTCGCCCTTCGGGCTCATAACCCGTCGCCCGTGTGATTCAGATCGCACCGTATTCAAAAAAAGAACACCGTCCGAAGGCAGCTCCCGATAAGAAAACATCGTGAGGAAAGAGAGAACGGTATAGCTTCGGCTGTACCGTTTTCTCATTTTTCCATTGATGCCGTGACTTTTGACATTTCCAAGGCTCCGATGCCCTTGTAGTAAATGTCGATTTCCTGCGTCCGATTCTTGCCCTTCGGGTCGCTGGCCGCATGGACGATGATTTTCTCCACGAACTCATGGAGGATGCAGGGCGTGAGCTCCGGGATATCCGTGTACCTCTCCACAACGGAGAGAAAACGATCAATATCCGCCGATTTGCTTTCCTCCAGCTCCACTTCTTTCCGAAGGGAACTCGTCAGCACCTTGAGATCCCGTTCTTCCTTCTCATAGTCCGCAGAGAGTTTCTGAAAGCGTTCATCGGAGAGCTTGCCCGAAATGTTGTCCTCATAGAGCCGCTTGAAGATAGCATCCAGCTCTGTGATCCGCTTCTCGGAATCGACAAGCTGCCGTTTCCGCTTTGCAAGATCCCGGTCACGCTGCCGCAGGTCACTGTCCATGACCAGCCTCACAAACTCGTCCTTACTGCGGGAGGCGAAGGAAACGATCTCCCGCAGGTTTTCCAGAATCAATTCCTCCAAGATCACCGTGCGGATGGAATGGGTCTGACCGCAGAAGTCACGGCTCTTTCGGTAGCCGGCGCACAGGTAGTATTCCTGCTCGCGCCGGAAGTTGGTGGCTCTGCATTGATACATGACAGATCCGCAGTCCGCGCAGAACATCATGCCGGAGAACATCCCCATTTCTCCCATTTTTGTAGGACGACGGCGCGTCTGCCTTGCTGCTCTCGCGGCATCTGCGATTGCCTCCGTCCAGATCGGGTCATGGGTGTTCTCAAAGATCATCCACTCACTTTCCGGATTATGGATGACCTTTTTGCTCTTGTAGGACTTCTTCCTCGTCTTGAAATTGACCGTGTGCCCCAGGTACTCCCGCCAGCGGTCCATGATATCCGCTACGGTGGAGGCATCCCATGCGTAGGGTAAGCCCCGCTTGATATTGCTTGCTTTCCGGCCCTTGCTGGCATAATAGGCGGCCGGGGTCAATATCCTTCGCTCTGTCAGCTTCCTTGCAATCTGGGACGGTCCGAAACCGTCCATCACATATAGGCCGATCTCATAGACCACCGTTGCGGCTTCCTCGTCCCTGACCCACAGCTTTTTGTTGTCAGGAGACTTCATGTAGCCATAGGGCGGCAGGGTCGTCAGATGCTCGCCGGCGTTGCCCTTGACCTTCATCACGGCACGGATCTTCTTGCTGGTGTCCTTCGCATACCACTCATTGATGATGTTCCGAAAAGGAGTGAACTCATTATCACCCTGGGTGCTGTCCACGCCATCGTTGACAGCAATAAAGTGAATGTCATGCTCAGGGAACATGATCTCGGTATACATGCCCACTTGCAGATAATCACGGCCCAGGCGTGACATATCCTTGATAATGACCCGCTTGACAAGGCCGGCTTCGATATCCGCAATCATTTGCTGGAAACCAGGTCGGTTGAACGTCGTACCCGAAATGCCGTCATCAATATAAAAGCGATAGTTTTTGTAGCCGTGGTCAAGTGCGTAGCGTTGAAGGATCTTTTTCTGGTTGATGATACTGTTGCTGTCGCCCTGCAATTCATCGTCACGCGACAAACGGCAGTACAAAGCGGTAACAGCTTCGACGCTCATAGCGTTGTAAGGGAATTGAAGCGCGGCAGCGGTGTTTGACTGATGATACATAGTAACCTCCCATCCGGCAGTCAAACACGGTTTTGAAGTCACCTTCATTATACCGCGTCTTTTTGTCCCTGTCTGCCTGTTTAGGAGAATTAAGTTGTCGCTTCTTTCTGAACGTCCGCTTTCATCAGACGTTCCAGCTTCACGGCAATACTCTCGTCGCTCTTTTCCCAAAAGAAGGAATTGACGATAAAGGTCGTGTTGCCGATCTGTTTTTCGCTCCGCTTCGGCGGGGCGTATTTCTTTTCAGATGAAGCGGTCGTTTGCGTCGTTTGCATAGTTAGCCCCTTTCTAATCGTCTGAAAACAAATCATTTTTTGATAGCTTACAAAGAACAGCAGAAACGGACGGCTGAATGGCTTTTCAGCTCCACGGGAATCCCACCCCCGCGCGGTTCTCGCGCGACCCTGCTCATTGCCTGCGACGCCTCACCGCCTGAATACGGCTGCACGCCCGGACTGTGACTGCAAGGGAGTATCGCCCCG
>CAKRTQ010000022.1 GCA_934402395.1 uncultured Eubacteriales bacterium
TGTCCTCGGGTTTTGTTATATATAATTCCAGACTTCACACCACGACAGTGGCTGCCGGCAAAGCTCCATGCATTATTGGTCCTCGGGTTTTGTAGTATATAATTCCGTGCTTCACACCCCGACAGTGAATGCATACAAAGCTCCGTACAATATTGGTCCTCGGGTTTTGTTATATATAATTCCAGACTTCACACCACGACAGTGGCTGCCGGCAAAGCTCCATGCATTATTTGTCCTCGGGTTTTGTTATATATAATTCCGAACTTCACACCCCGACAGTGAATACGGGCAAAGCTCCATGCATTATTGGTCCTCGGGTTTTGTAGTATATAATTCCGGGCTTCACGCCCCGACAGTGAAGGCATACAAAACTCCGTACTCCGATGTTTTACCGGGTATTATCGGATGCGTTCCGTTTTTTCAGACTCCGACCTTTTCGGCAGCGGAAAGCGCCGCATCCTTCAACGTTTCGGAAAGCGTCGGATGCGCCACAATGACGCGCCGCCACTCCTGCACCTTCATGCCCGACCGCACAGCAAGCGCGGCGGCATCTATCAGCTCGCAGGATTCAGCGCCGACCGCAAACACACCGAGCATTTTGCCGCCGGCTTTGTCGGCTGCGACATAAACGCAGCCCGAAGCATTTTCGGCAAGCGCCATTCCGTTGGCTGCATAATCTGCTCTGCCGACAACGGTCTCAATGCCGCGTTTTTCTGCCTCCTCGGGCGTGATCCCCACCGCCGAAATCGACGGCGATGAATAAATGCAGCGTGGGAGGGCTGAAAGGTCAAGCTCCTCTGCGCTCTCGCCGTTGATTATCGCATCGACAGCCACCGCCGCCTCGGCATATGCGGCGTGTGCGAGCATGGCTCGTCCCGTAACATCGCCGACAGCGTAGATATGCGGCACAGATGTGCGCATATGCCCATCGGTCACGATCGCTCCGCGCTCGGTCCTGATCCCGATAGCTTCCGCGTCGATACCGTCAAGGCGCGCTCTTCTGCCAACGGCGGCAAGCACCGCGTCAGCCGTTACAGAGCCGCCCGCCGTTACGACGCGCAGTCCGTCGCCCGTGCGCTCAACGCGCTCAACGGGCGAGCCGCAGAGAAAGCGGATGCCGCGCGCCTCAAGTCCCGCGCGCACGCGTGCTGCCGCCTCGGGCAGCTCGCTGCCGAGGATATCCGGCATTGCTTCAATGACAGTCACCTCAGCTCCGAAGGAACGGTAAGCCGAGCCGAGTTCAAGTCCTATGACACCGCCGCCGATAATGGCAAGGCGGCGCGGAAAACGCCCCTCATCGGTGAGTTTGTTCGGCGTAAGAGCAGCCGTGCTGTCACGGCAAAGCTCTGAACCCGGAAAAGGCGGGCACCACGGTGTGGAGCCTGTGGCAATTATCACATCGTCGGCGCAGTACTTCTCCTCGCCGTCCGAAACGGTAAGCCCCGCGCTGAGCGTGGCTTTTTTGTTTATCACGGTAACGCCGGCGGCACGCAGAAGCCCGGTCACGCCGGAGCGAAGGCGGTCGGTCACGCCGTCGCGCCCGCGTATCACAGCCTTCATTGAATATTCGCCCGCGCCGCGTAGCACACCCGCTTCGGTAAGCTCGCGTATGCGGTCAAGAACAGCTGCCTTGTCAAGCAGATATTTGGTGGGAATGCAGCCTACATTGAGGCAGGTCCCGCCGAGGCGGTCGGCTTCAAAAAGGCACACCGACCTGCCCGCACGGCTGAGCCCGGCGGCGGCGGTGTACCCGCCGGGTCCGCCGCCGATAACTATCACATCAAATTTCTTCATTGCCGTCCTCAGATGAGCATAAGCGCGGGATTTTCAAGCCGTGCTTTTATGTCATGCATAAGAGAGATCGCAGTCCTGCCCTCCCACACGCGCACGTCAAACACCGCGCTCACGGTGATCTTTGCACCGTTGCACGCCACGCCGAACGCGGCGGTTTCGGGTGTGCGGATGGGCGGCGTAAAGCTGTCAACGCCGCAGTCGGAGGCATCGTAAACAGTGAACGCGGCACCATCGACAGAGGACATATCCCCGCCGAGTATCGCTGCGGCGTTTGCAGCCGATGCACGCGCCACGGCGCCGAGCCCGAGTGTGGCGGCTCCGCCGACCGCCGATGAGACCGTACCGTTGTCGCCGTAAACGGCAATGGCGGCGGCTCCCGCAGGCAGCAGCTTCTGTTTGCCTCCGGTATATACGACATCAAGAAGGGGATATCTCTCCGCAAGACGCGGGAGCGTCATCATCAGGAAGTGCGCGGGCGTTGCTCCGTCTCCTGCCGCATCGCAAAGTGCGCCGACCGCGGCGGCATCAGCCGATACCGACACCGAGAATACCGGCGCGGCTGCGGAATTTTCCCAACGGCGGGCAAGCGAATCGCGCATACGTCCGGTGGGGATCGTGTCTGCCTCCGGCGCGGCTGCGGGAGCCGCCGCAGCTGCTTTCTTTGCTTTTTCGGCAGCGGCGCGGACATCGGATGCCTTTATAAAGCTGCCGTTTGACGCGCTCACGGCGTCAAGCGCGACACCCAGTTCCGCCGCCAGCTTTTTGGCGTTCGGCATTGCGGGCAGCGCGGTAACGACCGGGATACCCGGCACCAGCGGGAGCGTAACGGGCTTTGCCGCCTCGGTTTTTTCCTCTTCCTTTGCCGCCATCACAGGGACGAAATCGTCCTCGTCATCATCGGCGGCGGGTGTGGGAGCCGGCGCAGGCGCGGGGGCATTCTCTGCTTTTGCGCCGGACTTTGCCGCTTCAAGGTCTGCGGCATCGCCGATGGTGAGCAGCAGTGTGCCCGCATCGACCTTTTCAAATTCATTTACACATATTTCGGTAACGAATCCCTTGGCAAAGCTCTCGATGGGGAGCACTGCCTTGTCGGTCTCCACCTCCATCAGCACGTCGCCCTTGCGGACAGCATCGCCAACGGCGACATGGAGCTTTGTTACCGTTGCAACGTCGGTTGTCTGTCCCGCCGACGGCATTACGACTTTCTTCACCATGTTCTACCTCTTATCAGAGCTTTGCAAGCTTGCGGGCTTCCTCCATTATCCGCTCCTTGGAGGGGATAACGTAGTTTTCAAGCACGGGCGAGAAGGGCGCGGGGGTGTCAAACGCTGCAACGCGCACAACGGGCGCGTCAAGCAGGAATATCTCATGCTCTGCAAAGTAGGACGCGACCTGTGCGCCCCAGCCGCAGTTGTATGTATCCTCATGTACTATCATCAGCTTGCCGGTCTTGCGGACGGACTCGACGACAGTTTCGTAATCGAAGGGGAGGAGCGTGCGGGGGTCGATGATCTCGCAGGAGATGCCCTCTTTTTCAAGCTCGGCGGCAGCCTCCTGTGCACGGTAGCTCATGAGCAGGTTCGCTACGATGGTGATATCCTTTCCCTCGCGGCGGATAGCGGCTTTTCCGAACGGAACGGTGTAATCGCCGTCCGGCACCTCGCCTGCGGAGTTGAGCGCGCCCGCCTCTTTACGCTTTGAACCGTAAAGGAGCTTATGCTCGAACACGATGACGGGGTTATCGTCACGGATGGCGGTCTTCATCATGCCCTTTGCATCGTATGCCGTGGAGGGGCAGATGACCTTGAGACCCGGAACATGCGCAAAATATGTCTCGGGACTCTGTGCGTGCTGTGCGCCGCGGTTCGTCGCGCCCGAAGGGCAGCGCATGACCATAGGCACCTTGAGCGCGCCGCCTGACATATATCTCATCTTTGCAGCCTGGTTGACAAGCTGATCCATCATGCAGAAAAGGAAGTCGCAGTACTGCAGGTCGGCTACGGGACGCATTCCGTACATTGCCGAGCCCACGCAGACGCCCGCTATCATGATCTCGGAGATAGGCGTGTTTATGCAGCGTCCCTCGCTGACGACACCGCCGCGGTTCTCCATTCTTCCGAATTCGTCGCCGATACCCTTCGTTACGGTAAAGGCGCCGCCCATACCGCCGGGGATATCCTCATCCTCACCCATTACATATACCGCAGGGTCGCGGCGCATTTCCTCTGCTATTGCGGACTTGAGAGCGTCCGCTATCGACATCATTGCCATTTATATTGATTTCCTTTCATTCATTTGACGGTGCGCTTCAGTCCGCATAAACGTCTTCAAGTGCGCTTTCAAGCGTCGGATAAGGCGCAGCCTTGGCGTATTCGACAGCCTCATCTATCGCCTCATCGACCTCATCCTCGATCGCCTTCAGCTCCTCATCGGTGGCAACGCCCTCGGCGATGAGCTTTTCACGGAAGCATTTGACCGGATCGCGTGCGAACCATGCTGCCTCTTCGTCCTTGGGGCGGTAGCCGCAGGCATCGTTGCGCGAATGACCGTACTTGCGGTAGGTCTTGAGTTCAAGTATCGTCGGACCCTCGCCCGCTCTTGCGCGTGCGACAGCTCTCGCCATTGCCTCATTCACGGCAAGCACGTCCTCGCCGTCAACGACCTCGGAAGGAATGCCGTATGCCAAGCCGCGGTCAGCGGCGGGGTTTTCAAGCAGCGTGGTAAGGTGGATGGATGTTGTTGCGGAATAAAGGTTGTTCTCGCAGACGTATACCACAGGCAGCTTCCACACGGCTGCAAAGTTGAGACCCTCGTGGAAAGAACCCTCGTTCGTTGCGCCGTCGCCCATAAAGGACACGGCAACATTGTCCTTGTGCTGCATCTTGAACGCAAGAGCCGCGCCCGCCGCGATCGGAATATTCCCGCCGACTATGGCGTTTGCCGGCGGTGCGCCGATGGAAAAATCGCCGGTGTGCATGGCACCGCCCTTACCCTTGCAGCATCCGTCTGCCTTGCCGAACATCTCGCACATCATCCCGCGCAGCGACACTCCCTTTGCAAGGTCGTGGCCCGCAGGACGGTGTGTTGAAAAAATAACGTCATCGCGTCTGAGGTCGTATATCGTTCCGACCGCAGTCGCCTCCTCGCCCGCGCTCTGATGGATGGTGCCGGGCATGATACCCTCGAAGAACAGGTATTTGACCGTTTCCTCGTACTGACGGATCTCGTACATCTTACGGTACATTCCCGTCGCCTTGTCTTTTGACGGCATTACGCTCATGTTTTGTTTTCCTTTCGTGTTGCGCATCATGTAATTACATGACGTTGTTACATTCGTTGATTTGAGTATAGCATATATTAGCCTCCGTGTCAAGCTTTTTAGTAGATTTTGCTCTATATTTTTTTCATCTCATGTAATTACACAAAAAATATTTTGTATTTTTCACGCTTAGCGGTTGACAAGCGGCTCTGTGTCGTGTATAATCTTCTTATCATGAAAAATAAAAAGAAATATCTTATCTGCGAGTCGGAATCCGTCTCGCCTTACCGGAACCTTGCGTGTGAGGAATATCTCATGCGCACCCTGCCCGAAGGAGCGTCTCTCATGTTCCTATGGCAGAACGACAACACGATAGTTATCGGCAAAAATCAGAACTGCTACGCCGAATGCCGGGTGGCTGAGCTTGCCGCCGACGGCGGTCATCTTGCGCGCCGCTTTTCAGGCGGCGGCGCGGTGCGTCACGACATGGGCAATCTTTGCTTCAGCTTTATCGCGCGTGACGGAGACTACGATGTCCCGCGCCAGCTTTCGGTCATTGCCGCCGCCTGCCGCGAGTTCGGCATCAACGCCGAACCGACCGGACGCAACGACATTATTGCCGACGGCGCAAAATTCTCCGGCAATGCGTTCTTCTCGGTCGGTGATGTTCACTGCCACCACGGCACAGTGCTTATCAACTGCGATTTTGACGCAATGGCACGCTACCTCACCGTAAAAAAGAGCAAGCTTCAGGCAAAAGGGATAGAATCCGTTCGCTCGCGCGTGGTAAATCTCTCAACGCTTTGCGCGGGGCTGACGGTCCCCGCCTTCTCCGCCGCGCTGCGCCGCGCGTACGCAGCTGTAATGGACAGCGACACCGAAGAAATCGCGCTTCCCGATCCCTCTCTTTACGCGGGGACCGAACATCTGCTCTCGTCCCCCGAATGGCTGTACGGCAGCAATCCGCCCATGACCGACGAAGTTTCGGGCAGGTTCCCGTGGGGCGGAATGACCCTGCGCATGAGCGTTGAAGGCGGCGTGATCAAGGACTGCGTTGCAGACTCCGATGCACTTGACCCCGATATGCCGCCCCGCGCGGCAAAAGCCCTTACGGGTGTGCCGTTTACCTACGCGGATATATCAAAGGCGCTCACCCTCGGCGGTGTGAGCAACGCCTACGACATTGCCTCCCTCTTTGCGGAACTCCCGCACAACATCAATTAAGGAAGAAAACGAAATGGACGACTTCAGAAACATAACCGAATTTGTTGATTCCCTGCCCGCGCACAACTTTCCCGGCATGGATGTTGCCGTAGCGCGCGACCACAAGGTGATATACCGCCACAGCGCCGGATACACCGATATTGAGGCAAAGGCGCCCGTCAGCGGCAACGAACTTTATTATATGTACTCCTGCACCAAGGTCGTGACCTGTGCGGCGGCTCTCCGTCTGATGGAGCGCGGCGGATTTATCATGTCCGACCCGGTGAGCGACTATCTGCCCGAATTTGCGGGTGTTCGCGTGCGTTCCGCCTCCGGTGCATACACCGAGCCGGCAAAAAGCCCCATTCTCATGCGTCACCTTTTCAACATGACCTCCGGCTACGCCTACGATCTCACCAATCCCTGCATTCAGGATGTTCAGGCCCGCACAGGCGGCAGATGCCCCACGCGCGAGACAGTGGCTGCAATGGCGCGTATGCCGCTTGACTTTGAGCCCGGCGCGCACTTCCGCTACGGTCTTTCGCACGACATTCTTGCGGCGGTGGTCGAGGTTATTTCGGGCGAGCGTTTTTCCGATTTTGTTAAAAAGAACATTCTTGACCCCTGCGGAATGACGGAAAGCGGCTTCCGCATGACCGACAGCGTTCGCGCACGTATGGCAAAGCTCTACAGCTACAACGTCAAGACCGGATATGCCGTGCCGGCGACCGGCGGAAATGTTTACATTCTCGGCTCCGACTATGACAGCGGCGGCGCGGGACTTATCTCCTCTGTCTCAGACTACATAAAATTTGCCGACGCGCTTGCCTGCGGCGGTGTTGCGGCGACCGGCGAGCGCATTCTCTCGGCGCGTTCGATAGATCTCATGCGCAAAAACTGTCTCACGCCCTCCCAGCTCGTCGAATTTGAGGACCGCTGGCACGGTCTTATCGGTTACGGATACGGTTACGGTGTACGCACCTACCTCGGCGGCGAGGGCGGTTCGCTCTCCCCGGTCGGGCAATTCGGCTGGCAGGGCGCGGCGGGCTCCTACGTGATAGTCGATCCCTCCTCCCGCACCTCCCTCTTCTTTGCCATGCATATGCTTCACAATCAGGAAAACTTCGTCTTCCCCCGTCTCTGCAACGCTTTTTTCAGCATCGAATGATGTTTTTGAGCTCGGGTGACGTTTGTACAGATTTTTAGCTTTATACCCCGACAGTAGGCGGGGAATAAAACTTATATAGATGCTTCAGTACAGCTGCCCCGCCGCGTTTAGCCGTGCCACAGCACGGCTAAACCTGAAAACAGGCAAGATCGTATCCATATCTGCCGCCGGATAGTTACATCAGAACATTATCAATTATTCTACTTTGTTTGGGCTAAGCCGCGTAGCGGCTTAGCGCGGCGGGATAACCGGACTGCACCATTTACACCGCGCTGAATTTCCCGCCCGAACTCGGGTGGCGTTTGTACAGATTTTTAGCTTCATACCCCGGCAGTGGAGAAGATCATATTCTGATCTGCCTGCCGCCGGATAGTTACATCAGAACATGAGATTGCACACCAACGCATATTTCGGGCTAAGACGCAAAGCGGCTTAGCCCGGCGGACAGCCGGACTGTCCCCATTTAGTTACATCGGGATCTGTGGAAACGCCGTCCAAACAAAAAAGTGACTGCCGCGCTTTGGCGCGGCAGTCACTTTTTTTATTTCATTTTAACCGCTGCACGCGCTTTTTCGGCGATATGCGCGGGAGTGAGTCCGTACATTTCAAGCAGTGCGGGAACCTTTCCGGAGCGTCCGAAGCTGTCCTCGACGCCCACGCGAAGCACCGGCACCGGGCAGCGCTCGCACACGACCTCGCTGACGGCGGAGCCGAGCCCGCCGATGATATTGTGCTCCTCGGCAGTGACGATAGCACCGGTCTCGGCTGCACAGGCGGCAACATTGTCCGCATCTATCGGCTTGATGGTGTGAACATTGACCACGCGGGCGGAGATACCCTCTGCGTCCAGCATTTTTGCGGCTTCAAGAGCCATCGCAACGGTAATACCGGTCGCCATTATGGTGACATCCTTGCCGTCGCGCAGAACGACATTCTTGCCGAACTCGAACTTGTAATCATTCTTATCAAAAAGCACCGGCACGGCAAGTCTGCCGAAGCGGAGATAGACCGGACCGACATAGTTTATCGCCCATTCGACCGCGGCACGCGCCTCGGTAGCATCGGCGGGGTTGACTATCGCCATGCCGGGAATGGTGCGCATCGTGCCGAGATCCTCCAGGCACTGATGTGTCGCGCCGTCCTCGCCGACGGTAATTCCGGCATGTGTCGCGCCTATTTTTACGTTGAGGTGCGGATATGCGATAGAGTTTCTTATCTGCTCAAAGGCGCGTCCGGCTGCAAACATCGCAAATGTGGATGCAAACGGGATCTTTCCCGCAGCGGCAAGCCCGGCAGCGACCGTCATCATATTGCCCTCGGCAATTCCGCAGTCAAAAAAGCGGTCGGGAAATTTCTTTTTGAAAACGCCCGTCTTTGTGGCTGCGGCAAGGTCAGCGTCAAGCACCACAAAATCGTATTTATCGCCGAATTCGGCAAGCGCGTTGCCGTACGCCTCGCGGGTGGCGATTTTTTCAATCATTTCTGCCATCTTCATGACCTCCTTTTAGTTGAGAGACGCGAGGATCTCAGCTCTCGCCTCTGCATATTCGGCATCATTCGGGGCTTTTCCGTGCCATCCGACCTGATTTTCCATAAACGACACTCCCTTGCCCTTTACCGAATGAACGATAATGGCTGTGGGTTTGCCGTGGCATTCACGCGCGGCGCGGAATGCCGACTCAAGCGACTCAAAATCGTGCGCATCGGCGGAGATCACGTTGAACCCGAACGCCTCGAACTTCTTGTCGTGCGGTGTGGGATTCATAACATCGGTTATCTTACCGTCTATCTGAAGCCCGTTGAGGTCAAGAATGAAGCAGAGGTTGTCAAGCTTGTAGTGAGCCGCGAACATCGCAGCCTCCCACACCTGACCTTCCTCCGACTCGCCGTCGCCTATGATCGCATAGGTGCGGTAATCCTTTTTGTCTATCTTTGCGGCAAGCGCCATACCGCAGGCAGCCGAAACGCCAAGCCCCAGTGAGCCTGTGGTCATATCAACGCCCGGAGTATGCTTCATGTCGGGGTGACCCTGAAGGTACGAGTCAGCCTGACGGAGCGTGAGGAGATCCTCCTTCGGGAAGTATCCCTTTTCCGCCAGCACCGCGTAAAGCGCGGGGGCGGTATGTCCCTTTGAAAGCACCAGTCTGTCGCGGTCTGCGGCGTGAGGGTTCTTGGGGTCAACGTTCATTTCTTCAAAATAAAGATATGTAACTACATCGGCAATAGAGAGCGATCCGCCCGGGTGACCGGATGCGGCTGCGTGTGTGCCGTCAAGCACGCCGAGGCGGACTGCCGCAGCGTGTCTTTTAAGCTCATTGAGCTTTGACTGTTCCATTTTCATCCTCCGTAATGGGGTATTTTTGTTCAATATAATTATAATGCAAAATGCGCTGATTGTCAATAGTCCGAGGGTGCACGTCGGTGTCAGAGTTTTTTGAGCACGTCTCCGGCTCTGCCACGCTCGACCGCGCCCCACAGCAGTGCTATAATATACGCCTGTCCCAGCCGCACGACTATCTCCTCGATAACGCGAGGGACCCACAGCACGATAAGCGCGCGGTCCGCCCACGCTGTGACAAACGCACGCAGAATAAATGTATTCACTGTCGTAACGAACAGTCCCGACACGGTAACGCACAGTGCGATCTTAAGAAAAGAAAATGCCCTCTCCCTTCCGTCCGGCGATTTTTTCTCCGTCACGGCGGTAATTATCATATTAAGCAGAATAAAAATGATCCCGCACGCGCCCGCGATGATGCTGCCTGCCACAACGACATTGATATTTGATGCAAGATTTTTGCGGAATCCGTCCGACTGCGTAAAGATATAGCCGTTGCAATCAAGCTTTTCATCGTCACGCACGCCGCCCATCGAAAGCTGCTGCTCCAACGCGGCGGGATTCTCCGCCGCCTCAAACTCAAGCTTTGCTTTTTTTGCAAATTTTTCTGCCTGACTGCCCGCCTTACCGACGACGGTAATGTCCTTGCGGCTACCGGCAGCATCATCGGCTATTTTACTGTATGAAGCGGGAATGCAGACCCGTTCCCCCGCATTCGCAAGTGCGCCGGCGGCAACGGATGTCACACTGCGCATCTCGCCGTTCACCGCGACCGTTGCCGGCAGCCGGTCTGCGCCGTCCGGCACGGCGGTAAGCGTAAGATTATTTTTTGAGTAGCGCGACAATCCCACCACAAAGCGGGACATTGAAGAAAGCGTTTTTCCCTCGATCTCGGCACGTCCGGGCAGCTCGGCGGCAGATGCGGTGATACCGCTGTTAACCCCGTCACGCCGTAGCGATTCCGCCGAGCCCACGCCGAAAAACAGGACGACGGAAAACACCGATATCAGCGCGATCTGCAAAAGGTGCGACGACTGCTTGCCTACCATGCGCCACAAAACTCCCACGATACAGCCGCCCGCAAACGCGGTGAGTGTGAGCCACGGTATGTACGCGCCGTCGGGTGCGATAAAATGACCGATGAGGTCGGTCAGTGCGCTTGCCGCTCCGCCCCACAGCGGTCCGCACAGTGCGGCAGGGAAAAAGTTGAATATTCCTCCCAGCCCTATCTTTATCCCCAACCCCGGAATATTGAGCGCGAGGTTGGTAAAGCATTTCAGAACCACGGCAAATGCCACGCAAACCGCGGTAAGTGTGAGCCGGCGCAAAATTCTTTTTGAGTCGATATGTTTTTTCGTTCCGCCATCTCCGCCATTCGCCGGTGTATCCGACGGCATGGAGCTGTTTTCACGCGTTTTGAGTTGTGTTATATTTTCTTTTTTGTCTTTTCGAGGCATTCCGACCGCCTTTCCGTTCCATGCAGAACACACCAACAATACTTCATTATATATTTTACCTCAATCCCCCCAAAAAATCAACCCTTTTTTAAACTCGGATGACGTTGAAGCGAATTTTTAGCTTTATACCCCGACAGTGGAGAAAAAGCAGATTCATATCTTCCTGCCGCCGGGAAGTTACATCAGAACATGAGGCATCGGACACGCATATAGGCGGATAACCTGCCTGCCGGCAACTGTGTATGAAAAAAGTGGCTGTTAAAACCATAAAGTTTTTTAACAGCCACTTTTACATTCCGCTATACTCTACCTGCACCAGGCAGGTCAGAATCTGCTTTTCCTTTTCTTGGGCTAAACCGCGCCACGGCACGGTTTAGCCCGAATATAGCGGTATGGATGATAATGCTCCGATGTGACCTCCCGCGGCAGAGCAGTTCAGAATCTGTACAAACGCTGCCGGAGCTCGGGCGGGAAATTCAGCGCGGTGTAAATGGTGCAGCCCGGTTATCCCGCCGGGCTAAGCCGCTTTGCGGCTTAGCCCGAAGATAGCAGAAAAATTGATAATGTTCTGATGTAACTAAATGGCGACGGGAAGATCCGGATCTGCTTTTTCTCCACTGTCGGGGTATGAAGCTAAAAATTCGCTTCAACGTCACCCGAGTTTAAAAATATCACCCGAGAACAAAAGTACATTTGGCGTCGAATTCGACAGTACCATTGTATTTTTTGATAGTGCCGGTGACTGTGATCTTGTCGCCCTCGGCAAGCTTGTCGGCGCCCTCACCGACCATGCGGAAGCACTGGATCTGTTTGTCGGTGATACCGGCAACCGAAATGGTAACGGTGATATTCTTGTACTGCTCGCTGTAAGGAGTATCGATCTTGGTGATAACACCGGCAAGAGTCTTTTCGCCGTCAAGAGCGGTATTCTCGGCAAGCTTGTAAGCGGCGATGAGGGTCTTTACGGCAGCCACATCGGCATCGGCGATGAGCAGGCAGCCCGCGTCGAATTCAACGGTGCCGTTGTAGTTCTTGATTGTTCCGTAAACATTGATGGTCTGACCCTCGGCGAGCTTATCCGCGTCGTCGCCCTTGAGGCGGAAGCACATGATCGGCTTGTCGGTAATACCGTCAACGATGATGGTAACGGTAATATTTTTGTACTGATCGCTCCATGCCGTGTCGATCTTGGAGATCACGCCCTTGAGAACGACGGGAGAGGACATCGACTCACCCGTTGCAAGAGAGTAAGCGGCGTCCACGGTCTTGGACTGGTCGATGTGCTCGCCCTTGCCTATGAGCTTGCACTTTGCGTCAAACTCGACAGTGCCGTTATAGTTCTTGATGACGCCCTCAACGGTTATCTCATCACCCACAGCAAGAGCCTCGGCTCCGTCGCCAACAAGGCGGAAGCACTGAATGGGCTTGTCGGTAAGTCCCGCGACCTCGATGGTAACGGTGATGTTCTTGTACTGCTCGCTCCACGGCGTGTCGATCTTTATGATCTTACCGAAGAGGCGGTAGGTTCCGGGCAGCGCAGCGCCGGCTTCAAGCTTGTAGGCAGCGTCAACTATCTCGGCGTAGCTCATTTCGGTGGCTACGAGCTTGATCTCGAACACGCGGGTCTCGGTGACGGAGCCGCACTTGAGAGTGGCTGTCAGCTTTACCGTGGAATCGGTATCGGGGAGCTTGATGGTGAGCTTGCCGTCGGCAACAACTGCAGCGGCATTATCGGATTCCCATGTGATGGCGACCTTGTCGTAGGTCTTACCGACTGCGGGAAGCTCGATCTCGGTGTCGGCGGTAACGGTGGAAATAACGGAAAGTCCTTCCTTTTCAAAGGCTACCATGCCGGCATCGTCCTTCTGGGGAAGTCCGACATACTCAAATGCATCTGCGGAAGCGGGGGTGAGGTAGAACGCACCATCGTATACGCAGATGATACCGGTCACGTTGGCAGTCCAGCCGGTGTGCTCGGCATGACCCTTCTTGAGAGTCTCCTGCTCATCCTTGGTGATGGGGCAGACGGAGGAAGAAATTCTTATGTAGCTCTCATATTCGCCGAGCTTGAACTTGTAGTAACCGCCCGAGGTGTCCTCGCCGGTGATCTCAACACCCTTGAGGGTGACGAGCATGCCCTGCTGTGCGGTGAGGGCTTCGTCCTTGAGGGAGGTCGCCTTTTGATATTTTTCGGTAAAATCAACGGGTGCGGCAGGAGTTTTGTTGGAGTCAAGGACCTCAACGGTCGCCTTTATTATCTCGTAGGTTCCGTTGTAGGTGTCACGAGTACCGGTAACGCGCACGGTCATACCGACCTCAAGCTTGTCATCGGTCACAGGGTCGGTGGACATATTGTAAACGTAGTAGCCGCCGTCATTATCCTGCAGGTAGAGGCAGTTGGAGCTGTTGCCCTTGGACTTCGCCATAATAGCGGTCACAACGCCCTTGACGATAACGGTATCGTCCTTTGCCGCCGCAACGAATTCAGCCCAGCTGAATTCCTTGAAGGCGGGGACCTTGTGGTTGAAGAAAACGTCGGAGGTCTTGCCCTCGGCATCCTTTACGGTAGCCTTAAGGGTGTAGACGATATCGGCTGCCGCCTTTTCGTCAACGTCAACGGTAACGGTGCTGCCGTCCTCGGAGACGGTTATCTTAACACCGTCGGCAGGACCGGAGGTGATGTTTGCCGTCCACTCAACGGTGTATTTTGTGCCGTCGATGGTGACAACGCCTACGCGTGAGAAGTCGGAAGCGGTAACCTCCGCCTCATTGCGGTACATTGTGTAAATGTACTCTTTTGCAAGGGCCAAAGGATCCTTTTCGGTCTCCTCGGGCTTGCAGGCGGCAAACGCCGCCACGCAAAGGGCAAGCAGAATAACTATTGAAATAAGTTTTTTCATTGCTTTCAAGCCTTTCTTTTTGTGCCGGGCGGTTTTTTGCCCGGTTTGTTATTTGACCACGGTGATATCATCGGCGGAAAAGACCCTTATCTGATATTTTCCGTCATAAATGTCGACAATGCCACGCACGTCAATTGTTTTGTCTTTGTATTCGCCCTCGCCGATAAGCTTTCCGTCGGCACCGTAAAGCACTGCTGTGCGCACGGTGAGCGTTGTGCCGTCGGCGGCTTTGCAGGTGAGGGTCATGGCGCCGAGCTGTGAGCTTGTCTCGGTCGCCGTCGTATATATCGCTGTCACGGTAAGACCGCGCATGGTCACGGTCGTGCCCATCATGAGCGCGGCGCTTTCATACTCGCGCGTCTCGCCTGCGTCATCTGTGATCATTACGGCTCCGTTTGCGAAGTCGGCTGCGCTTATCTCGCGGTACGCGCCCTCATGACCGCCCTCTATCTTTTTGATGTTGGAGGGATCGTCCGGCTTCATAACGCGATAGGTGAGCCCGGAGACCTGATAGGTCCCGCCCGCTTCGTAGTACTGAACCGATCCGACAATACGCGAGAGATTGCCGACCGAGAGGATGTCAAGTCCTTCTCCCGAAAGCCCGTATCCGTAATAGACATAAATGCCGTAATAGCGGTCGGTCTCGCTGTCGTAGCTCTCGATATACACGCCGGAATTGTTGTTTTTGGTTATTACGCCCTCAAAGGCGACCTTTGAGCCGTTGTATTTTTCGGCGTTGCAGCGCAGCTCCTTAAGAGTCAGCTCGATGGCATCGCCGTAGTAGAAGTCGGGATCGCGCTTGCCCGAATGAATATTCAGCTTCTGCGCCTTCGCCTGTGCTATTGCCGCCATGCATATGCTGCCGTAGCGGTTATTGGCTGAGGACGAAGCTATCGCAAGCCCGTTCTGGAGCAGCTCGATATTCAGATTGCGGTACGCCGCGTTCTCGTCGGTACGGTACCAGACCCACACCAGATATCTGCCGCCGGTGGAGTCAAGGTTCCAGTTTGCGTCATCGGATTCCACTATTATAGAGCTTGCCTCTTTGAGCTTCTCCTTTGTAAAGCGCGATGCCGCCTTGCCGTATTCTTCGATCTTACCGGTAGATTCCGGGGTGTTGATGGCAAGATACCTCGCCTTGAGCACGCCGGTGGGGGACACACTTTCGGGCACATTGAAGTGCGTGGTGTCGCCGTCGATATATGTCCGCACCGTTACCTTCTGCTTTACCGTGGCGGACGAGCCCTCGGTGAGTTTTACCTCGGCAGCGTAGTCGTGTATTTCGGAAACACCGCCGGAGCTGTCGCCGGTGCCGTCGCCGGCGCCTGTCGGTCGGCAGGCGGAAAGCAGCAGCAATGCGGCAAATACAAGCGCGAAAAGACGGTAGGTTTTTTTCATTTTACACCTCGTTTATGGGAACCGCGGCGGTCCCGTGGCGCAACGCGCACACAGTCCCGCCTCGGTTTACGGGACTCGGTATCTTAATATTCGCACTCCTCGATGGCTGCCTCGAATGCCTTTTTGATCTCAGCGTCAACATCGGACGAAGAATCGATCGTCAGGCACTTTGCAAGCAGTGCGCCGACCTGGCTGCGAGCCTGCGAGGAACCGTTGAATGCAGGGGAAGTGTAGTATGCGTTTTCCTGCTCAAGGCAGACCTTTGCGCTGAGTGCGGAAATGTACTTACCGCCGTCGGCGTTGGCTATGAACTTTGCGTAGGTCTCGTTGTTTGCGACAGACTTGAGAACGGGAACGTAGCCGGATGCCATTGAGAATTCAGCCTGGAACTCAACGCTTGTGGTAAGGAACTTGACGAACAGCCAGGAAGCCACGACCTCCTGCGGGTTGTCCTTCTTGAATATGCAGACGCTCGGTCCCTGAGAAATGACCTTGGGCTTATCGGCGTTTACCTGCGGAATGGTCGCAATGCCTACCTCGAAGGGGTAGTTGCCGCTCTCATCGGCAGTGGGACGCTGATGCGTCGCACCTGCGGACGAACCGATGGACATATAGCTTTTGGTTCCGGTCTGAGCGGTGAAAAGTCCGGATGTGTAGGAGCCGTAAAGGGTCTGGGTGGTGAGGTAGCCCTTCTGGTACCATTCGCGGAACTTCTTCACGAACTCGCGGTTCTTATCGTTATTGAAGAGGTAGTGTTCGCCGCTTGCGCTGGTGTAGGGTGAGCCGTACTGCTCGCACATGGTTATGAACCAGTTGCCCTCGCTGTCGTAGCCGAGCGGGATGGATTCGGGGTCGATCTCCTTGATCTTTGCGCAAAGAGCCTCAAGCTCGTCCCATGTCTTGGGGAGTGTGAGATTGTTCGCATCAAAGAAGGTCTTGTTGTAGTAAAGGACCTCGGTGGACTTGGAGAAGGGCATCGTGTACATCAGGCTGTCGCCGAACTGGCGTCCCTCGTTGTAGTAAGCCTCGATAAAGTCTTTCTTCTGCTCGTCGGTAAGACCGAGAGTTTCGGTCGTGCCGTCGGCGCGGGTGACTGTCAGCTTGCTGTCGATGAGGTTGTCAAGGGTGGCAACAACACCTGCAAGATTATAAAGAGCCACGTGGTCCGGGTAGCAGTACGCTATGTTGGGCTGCGTTCCGGTGGTGATCTCGGTGCTGATCTGGTTTCTTACGTCGTCGTAAGAACCGACCTGCTCATGCTCGATATGGATATTGGGATAGATCTTGTTGAACTCCTCGATGTTGACTTTAAGCACATCGGAAAGGTTCGAACCCATGGTGTGATAGAATTTGATGGTTACTTCGCTTCCGTCATAACCGCCTTCCGGCACCTCAAAGTTGGGGGTTGCCTTTGTCTGATTGTTGCATGACGACAGCGCAAATACCGATACGAGCATCAGCATTGCCATCAAGATCGCAGTGATTCTTTTCATTTGATTGTTCTTCCTCCTGAAAATGAATGTTTTATATGTATAAAGACCGGCACCGGTCCTAATACCTTTTTTGAACTCGGGGGCGTTGATCAGATTTTTAACTTCATACCCCGATGGCAGGCGGGGAATAAAGCTTATACAGATGCTTCAGTACAACTGCCCCGCCGCGTTTAGCCGTGCCACAGCACGGCTAAACCTGAAAACAGGCAAGAGCGTATCCATATCTTCCTGCCGCCGGAAAGTCATATCGGAACATTATCAATTATTCTACTTTGTTTGGGCTAAGCCGCTTTGCGTCTCAAAGAAAAGGCGGGGCTGATATGAATTCAGAAAAGCAGAGAATTTTCAGTTCAGTTACCCACGCCCGTTACCCTTTTATCCCGCTTCTGCTGACTCCGTGCATAATGTACTTGCGCAAAAACAGGAACACCAGGAAGAGCGGCAGTGATACGAGCGCGACAGCCGCCATCTGTACGGGATAGTTCGTCTGGTCGCTCGCGTCCTTGAACGCGTTGCGCAGACCGTTTGTGATAAGCCGGTGCGCCTCATCGTTAGCCACGAGCCGCGGCCAGATGTATGAGTTCCACGCACCCATCATTTTAAGTATCGTTATCGATATCAGCGTCGGCAGCGACAGCGGTATCATGACCTTCCAGAGGTACTTGAGATCGCTCGTGCCGTCAACCTTCGCGGCGAGATACAGCTCATTGGGTATCTGCAGGAAGTTCTGCCGCAAAAGGTAAATGTAAAACACGCTGACAAGGAAGGGAACTATCAGGACCGTATAGGTCTCGCGCCATCCGAATTTTGTTACCGTTATATAGTTCGTGATTGTGAAAAGCTCGCCGGGGATCATCATTGTTGCCAGCATTGCCGAAAACATAAGATTTTTACCCTTGAATTCAAGGCGTGCGAAGGCGAATGCCGAAAGCACTGTGATGATGAGCGACAGGATCGTTGAAACTATACCGACATACGCGGTGTTGAGGAACAGCCTGCCGAGATTTGCGGTCGTGAACGCCTCGGCGTAGTTGCTCCACAGGACCTTTTTCGGCCAGAACGTCGGCACCGGCTCGCGGTACTCGGCGAGCGATTTGAGCGATGAGTTTATCATCCAGTAGAACGGGAAGAGCACGCACACGGCAACAATGATAAGGAACAGATATGTTCCCACAAGCACCGCGACCTTTGCCACCTTCTGCTTTGCGGAGGTCCTTGCGAGATCTCTCTCATGCATTACGACAGATCTTTTATCCGACATCTCTCTCACCTCCGTCAATAATGTACCCGTTTCTTGCTGACCTGAAGGTTCACAAGAGTTACGGCAAGGATTATCACAAAGAGTATCAGTGCAGCTGCACTGGCACGTCCCTGACTGTCATTGGCAAGCGCATCGTAAATAAAGCCCACCATTGTGTTGAGTCTGCCCGCGTCATCGGCAGGTCCCATTTTCTCGCCGAATATACCGACAATGCTCGTATATTCCTTGAATCCGCCGATAAAGCCGGTGATTATGACATAAGCAAGCATCGGGGAGAGGAGCGGCACGGTGATCTTTGTGAATATACGGCGGCGCGATGTGCCGTCGATACGCGCAGCATCGTAATACTGGCGGTTTATGCTTTGCAGTCCGCCAAGCAGTATGAGTATCTTGAAGGGCAGGGCATTCCAGACTATGTAGATTATCATTACCGCCATGTTAGCAGCATACGACGAACCTGCATTTATCCAGTTTACCGCCTTACCGCCGAAAAATTCGATCACATTGTTTATGATACCGGCGGTAACGATTATCTCGTTTTCTGTCCCGAAAAAGCTGCCGACGATATTGAACATTGCCGCAAAGACCATGCCGATAGCAATGGAGTTCGTCACGTATGGCAGGAAGAATATCGTTTGCAGTATCTTCTGAAATCTCTTTATCGAGTTCAGCCCCACAGCGATAAGCAGAGCGATTATCGTTGAAAGCGGAACTGTCCACACGCAGAGCAGCACGGTGTTTTTGAGGCATGAAAGGAAGCGTCTGTACTTCACTACCTTAACAAAGTTGCCTACACCGAATTTGAACGATTCTCCGCCAACCGATGCAAGTCCGCTGTAGCCTTCAAGAAATGCCATCCTCACCGTATTGATTATCGGCCACACGGTAAAGACCAGCAACAGAACTATCGCGGGCGAAAGGTAAAGCCACGCCTTATACTGATTCTTTCTTTCCATAGCTCATATCCTTTTCTTCTCCGAAACGGATTCTTTCTTCGGTCTCTTTATTAAATATGAAGGTTTTGTTCGGCTTGAGGTCGAATCTCACGGTCCCGGCGGCTGTGTTCACCTTGTTGTCGGAGCCTATTATCGACCGCACGACCGGGTTTGCCGATGCCGCATGGCGCGAAACTATGCTCACATCGCGTCCCATTACCTCAACGCCCGAAAGCTCGCAGGTGAATCTTCCGGCATCGTTCAGTATAAATCCCTCCGGACGCACTGCCGCAAACACCTCGCCGTCCGGCGCGCCCTTGACGTCGAGCACTGCCTCGTCGCCTATGTACAGCTGCTCGTTTCTGACCTTGCCCGCAAACACGTTGATCGGCGGTGTGCCGAGGAACTTTGCCACAAAGAGGTTCACCGGGTCGTCATACACCTTCTGCGGCTCGCCGACCTGCTGGACCACGCCCTTTTTCATGACAACTATCATGTCGGAGATGCTCATTGCCTCTTCCTGGTCATGCGTTACGAATACGGTGGTTATCTGTGTTTCGCGCTGGATACGGCGTATCTCCTCGCGCGTCTGGAGTCTCAGTCTCGCATCGAGGTTTGAGAGCGGCTCGTCAAGCAGAAGCACACGGGGCATTTTGACCAGTGCGCGCGCTATCGCCACACGCTGCTGCTGACCGCCGGAAAGCTCGCTCGGCTTACGGTCGAGCAGCTCATCTATCTGAACGAGCTTTGCCGCTTCCTCGGCGCGCTTCAGCATGTCGTCCTTTGAAAGCTTATCCGCACCCTTGAGATTCTGAAGCGGAAAGAGTATATTCTGTTTTACCGTAAGATGCGGGTAAAGGGCGTAATTCTGAAAAACCAGTCCCACGCCGCGATTTTCGGGCGAGAGTGACGTCACATCATCCTCGCCGAAAAATATTTTTCCCTTTGTGGGGGTCTGAAGTCCGGATATCATATAAAGTGTGGTGCTTTTACCGCATCCCGACGGACCGAGAAGTCCTATGAGCTTGCCGTCCGGCACTTCGATGCTGAAATCGTTGACCGCCACGACCTCCTCGTTTGATTTCTTGTTCCGGCTTGGGAAGATCTTTGTTACGTTCTCCAAAACGATTTTCATTTTCCGCCTTACCTTCTTACCTTTCGTTTAATATTCGCTCCTCGCAGCTTCCTCCGCCGCGAGCTTTCTTTTATATTCTACAAGCTCATCAGTGCTTTCAAATATCCGCTGTGTCGCGTAGTCCGCCGTCATTGTTCCCGCTATCAGGTCATGTATCGGGGACCGCGTTTTTGTTGCCGCCACAAGTATTATCTGCAAAATGCCTAACATGGCTATCACGGCTGTGCCGACCACGCCGAGCATACGGAAGTATATCATCACGATCATCAGCACCGGCACCATTGTTTCGATAGTGTACTTGCCGAGAAATGTGCGCACGAAAAGCGCCACGGGCGTTATCCTCACCGAGTCGGTACGGCAGACGCAGATGCCGAATATTTTCTTTCCGAGCGTTCTGCCCTCTCCGAGCACCAGCGGGAGCGCGAATTCCAGCACCGCGAACGCCAGAAGGATGGATATTGACAGTATCGTTATCGCAAGATTCACCACTATCCCGAATGTGCGCACTATCCCCTCGTCCGAATTCAGCGCGGCAGCGGCTTCGTCATACTTCCGCCGCGCCTCCTCGGGCAGCGCATTGTATTCGTCCTCGGTTATGTCAAAGCTGACGCCGTATTTTTCCTCGGCGTCGGCGTATGCTTTTTCAAGCTCTGCGGCGTGCCGGTCGTATCCCGTCACAGCCGACAGGATAAGTGCAACTGCCACGGCAAGCACAGCCAACAATATAGCGTCAAACAAAAATGCCGACGCTCGTTTGTAAATGTTCATTTGGACCGACTGCTCCGCACGGCGAAGCATTCCTTTCGCCTTGAGATCGCGGATCATCCCTTTACCGTCATCGGCAAAAAGATGCGGAAATGTGCTCCATCACGGCGCACCTTCCCCCTCCCGGAAATCTTCCTCTTATATTATAACATATTCCCACACAAAATCAATACCTTTTTTTAAACTCGGGTGGCGTTGGATCAAATTTTGAGCTTTATACCCCGATGGCAGGCGGGGAATAAAGTTATGTAGATGCTTTAGTGCAGTTGCCCCGCCGCGTTTAGCCGTGCTGC
>CAKRTQ010000023.1 GCA_934402395.1 uncultured Eubacteriales bacterium
CAGCCCGCGAAGATGTAACCAACCTTTGCGGGATCTGCCGGCGCCGTCACTGCCGTGCCGTAGTCCTGCGTGATGGGGGCGACCGCGCTTCCGCCATCCGTATCGAAGGTGATGGTGTATTTGTTCGGCTTCCAGTGCGCCGTATACCTGCGGTCACCGGTGCTTCCCGTGGGAACTGTAACGCTCAGGTTATCTTCACCGACAAGTCCGGTACCGCTCCAGCCTGCAAATGTGTAGCCGGTCTTTGAGGGGTTTTTCAGTGTGAAGTCCGGTGTGACCGTGCTGTAATATCCGGGGTTGCCGCTTACGGTTCCGCCGTCAAGTTCGTATATGACGGAAAATGCATTTACGGTCAGCGTTGCGGTGTCGCTGTCGCTGAAACCGGTGTAAAGTGCCGCATCTCTTTCCACCGTGACCGTGATCTCAAACGTCCCGGGCTTTATGACGCTGAGCATATTGCCGGCAAGAGTTCCGACGCCGGTCCCGCCGGTAACGGCATAGCTTATTTTATCATTGCCCGTCACGTTTTTGGCAAACAGGAACATATCCGAAATGTCAACAGTCATGCCTGCAAGGTAGTCAACGCTTTTGTCCTTTGCAATGACAGCCGCTCCGCCCAACAGGATGGTCGTCTCGCGCCGCACGACCTCGGTCATGCCGCTGCCGTCCGCCGCAGTGCGTTTGAGGGTGCAACGCATGATGTATCTGTCCGGGGAGACGTCCGGTGCCAATAAATTTGCGCCGCCGTAAAGCGTGCTGTGGTTGCCCCACGTTTTTATCAATCTTCCTGCCTCGTCGTACAGTTCGACCGTCATAACATCGCCGGGTCTGATATATGAATACATAGTCCAGCGCACGGCAATCACATCGTCGGCAAAATATGCGTCCCCATCGTTGGGAGAGCCGAAAAAGTCACACAGGCGGAGGTTTTTACTGCAGCGCGGGCAGTCGGCGTTGCCGGCAGGATAGCAGGTCGAGCGGCAGATGCACTTTTCCATCCACCCGGCATAAAGAGTCGTGTCCGCCGTTACAGCCGCGGAAAAATTATATATCTGCGTGCAACCGCTGTCCCGGTACCAGCCTGTAAAAGCATAGCCGTCGCGTACAGGCTCGGCGGGCACTGCGGCAGTTTTGCCATTCTCTACGGTCTGCCTTGCGTATTCGTAACTGCCGTTGATGAACGTCACATTGAACGTCCGCTCCTTTACGGTAACGGCACATGTCGCGCCGACACCCGAGCCGTCCGCGGCAGTCGCGGTGATGTTGGCAGTGCCTGCGCCGACCGCCGTCACCTTGCCGTTCGCATCCACGGTGGCAACGGACGTGTTATCCGAAGTCCAGATAACGCCCTGCTCCGCGCGCGATGTGGCGACCGAGGCTTTGAGCGTTTCACTGCTTCCGTTTATCAGCGAAAGAGAAGTTTTGTTCAGGGTGACGGAGGTGGCGCTCTCCACCGACTTGAAATATTTGCTGCGCCAGTAATACTCGGTGGTAACGGCTCCGGCTTTTTCGGTTTTTGCGCTTGCCGCATCGGTACCGTATGATATAGTGTTGATATTTTTGAATACCGGCTGCTTTGCCGTTTCGCTGTCGGTCTCTATCAGTATCGCCTGTATCCCGGCAGTGATCTCAAGCGAGCAACGGTCGATGATCAGGCACTGATCCTGCACATTGTCCCAAATGTCGATACCATAGCTTTTTCCGTCGGAGCCGTTCATCGACTCGAGCGTTCCATGACAGTTCGTTAATGTGATCTTTCCCGTGCTTTCATTGTAAAGATTGCTGATATGAAGAGCACGGACAGAAGCGTTTTTGTTACCCGCCGCTGTTTTACTTCCGGTTTTTGCAGCCAACGCCAGCTCGCAATTCGTCAGTGTGATGCTTTTCGAGTCAAGCAAAGCGAGCTGTGATGATATTTTTTGGGAAAAGAACCCGGCGTTAATGACAGAATCCGTGATCGTTATATCGCTGCCGTAGGCGAGTAACACACCTCCGCGGGAATATTCCGTGGTCTGCATCGTTCCCTTTCTGTCCTTACCGAGGGTGCCGTTGAAGATGCAGTTTTTGATAGTGATCGAATATCTTGACAATCCACCGTTAGAGGTCCTTATCCCATACAATGAGCTACCTTCCGGGCAAACGATGTCCAGCGTGCACGTTTCAACCAATAGATCATTACTGCATGTTATTCCTATAATATCCGCCACCTGACCTTTCGCTTTCGGCAGGGTGATCTTCAGTGTGTCTTTTTCTTTGTCTTTGCCACGAATAGATGCATTATTCAGGTCGTTGGGGAAAAAGTTGATACCGTACAGGTAGTACGGATCAGTGTATGTTTCCCCCTCGAACTTTATCTCATTTTTTCCGATAAGCTCGATCGTCGTGACCACTTTTCTGCAATTGATCCCCTGAGGGACTCTGGTCACCGAAGCGGGAACCGTGATAGTCACGTTATCCAGCGTGAGAGTTTTTGTCGTCTTATCATAGCTGACCTTACCCGTTACACCGGAAAGGCTTCCGATGTTCGCGCTGGTAACGTCCTGCCCGCCGATCTGAAAGCCGTAGCTTTCAACATCCGCGGCAAAGCCTGAGGTTGGCATAAGACAGATCACCGTACATACGGCGAACATGATGCAAAGCAATCGTTTTTTCATACTTACTCCTCCGTCCTGTTGTGTGAAAATTGGTTTCGCACCTATTATATCATATACGGTGCCGTTTGTCTACACCGTTTTTGTTTTTTGTGCAAATGCCACGGAATTCCGCGCTGGCGCAAACCGGCGTTATAATCAGCCGTTTTGTCTGGCATTCATAACGCTTTGTACCCCAAGGACCAGCGAATGATGCGCCACCTAAAATCAGTATGGGAAGATACCCAAACATTCCTCCATAGCAACAAACCCCTGCTATGTGCTTTTCTACTGTAATTATATCATAAACACAGCAAAAAATCAACAGGCGTTTGTATCTCTCAATCGGCATTTTTGCGTACTCAGGTCACTGCCTTTTGGGAAAACACAGGTGTCTGAGAGAGCCAATCCTCGCAAAATTGACGGTAAGTAAAATTCATTTCGTAGGTAAGTTCGTGAAGTCAATAAATCAACAATGACTTTTTTTACATCGATAACTGACGGGGCATCGGCAAAATAAAATGTCATTTTCGCCCCGTCCTTTTCCATCTTCATAACCGGCTTTCCGCCTTCATACGCAAGGCGCAGCGTTTCTTTTTCTTTCTTTTCAATTTTCATGTACTCCTCCTCACTTCATTTTTGCAAGTAAATACGCAAGATAGGTCTTATGCTACTCATTTACTTTGCCCTTCATATTTATGTCACGGCAAAAAATCAGAAAATGATAAAGCGTCTCGGGATTCTTCCCTATAACCATAGCAATGCGGTTACAACAACGACGAATGTTCAATTTATTCTCAGACATGCCATAGTGGCATGCTCTGATATAAGTTTTCATAGGTTCGTTTGCAGCAATTCCTATCAGAGCATAGGCATCACCTCCTTCCCAAAAGAATATACTTCCTGATATTTCTTCCAATTTCCTTGTAATCCATCTTCTCTGCTTCTCCTTATAATATATTTTACACTCCCGATCCCCGAATAAGTGTGCAGGTAGCAGTATAAGTGTGATTTCATACAAAAAGCTATAAAGAAACTCGATATTAGTAGCATACTAAGCAGATTCGGCTTTATATCTCTCATTATAATGCCTCATCTTATCACTGCTAGAGGCATATCCGAGATCCAGCATATCGAGATCCCCGGCAGCAGGATCGTATTCCTTGATACGACCTTCACCGAAGTCCACATATACGAGACACTCATCTCCGTGGTGCCGGATTTGTTTGACATATCCGATATCCCCATTGCTGACATCTTCATGGTTCTTGATCTGCATCACCTTGTCGCCCACACGGAATTTTTTCATTCCGTACGGTGTCTCGGCTTTGCCCTCAGCGGCAGGATTCACCTTTTCCCGTAACACCTGATTGAGGGCATTGACACCTCATCCACGAGAATCAGGTCAGCATCTAGGTCAGTTGGCTGACCATAGCTTCCGTCATCTCTTGCTATCAGTCCAAACGCCTTATGCACGGTGGATGCAGGATAGCCTGTGGACTGTGCCATCCGCCGTGCCGCACGCCCAGTAGGTGCACAGCAGCAGATCTCCGCATTCGGGTGATTTTTACGGTAGATATCCAGGATGGCTCTTTGAATCAGCGTTTTACCTGTGCCGGGGCCTCCGGTCACGATAGAAAGCCCGCTTGTCAATGCCATTTTGACAGCATCCCGTTGCTCAGGAGCAAGTCGCAGCTTCATTATGGCTTCTTCTCCATCCAATTCCGCCTCAAGGTCGGCATACTGTCCGCCGTGTGAGGAAATGGACTTGCCTGATAATATTCTGCCACGAAATCTGCCTGAATTCCGGCGTCACTCCGAGCCTGCGGCAGGCTTCCCTGGCTATCTCCACATCAATCCCGGCAAAGTCTCCGTTGTCATCCAAATAGAAATACGGCGAATAAATATCGCTGCCGATAACAAGCGTTTCCTTTTCCGTCGGTTTTTCCGGTGCATCGGTCACCGCACAGCCTGAAAGGAACAGGCATATTGTCGCCATAAATGCGGCGACAAGTCTAATTATTTTCCTATTCATAAAACACACCTCTTTTTTACTTACCGAAACAACCGCAGGGTACTTACGACAATTTTATTGATGAATCCCGACAGCTCCTCGCGGCTGTATCTGCCGTAGCCATCCACCACCACATGAAGCAATCCGTTTGAAAGATGGATATAAAGCATATCGAGCTCCGCTTCGGTGGCGTGCTTCAGCTCCCCGCGCCAATAGTCGATGCTTTTTTCTCTCGCAAGCTCTGTCATTTTAGCGAGAATCTTTCTGTCGCCTCCGTGAAAGACCAGTACGCGGCAAGCATTATCGTTGCGCTCTATCATTTCATAGATGGCGCTCATCAGCGAGGTAACATCAAGCGACCGGATATATTTCAGCGATTCCTCAAAGCCCCCAAGCATTTCGTTTTCTATGCTCTCAAGCAGATCAAAGCAATCCGTATAATGTGCGTAGAATGTCGCACGGTTCAGTTCTGCAAGCTCGCAGACCTCTTTGACAGTGATTTTGTTGACCGGCTTCTTTTCAAGCAACTTCAAAAAGCTGTCCTTCAGCACCTTCTGCGTGTAGCGCACGCGTGCATCAGTCTTTTTCATACGAAAAACTCCCTTCACAAAAGATTTACAAAGATAAACAACACCGCCTGCCATCATGTCGGATATCTTTCGGTTTCCCCAAAGCTGACGGTTGCTATTTGTAAGCATTTCTATTATACTGTAAATGTGAAAGATATGCAACACTTATCTTGCAAAGGAGGTTGAAAAAATGTATACAAAATACTTTGTTACTGGAGCAACTGGCTTTCTCGGCAGAGCGGTAGTACAAAGACTGCTCACAAAAGCGGCTGATATTTACGCTCTGGTTATGAAAGATGACCTGCTCACTGCCGATCTGCCGGACGGAATCCGCGTATGCATGGGAGATGTCTGCGACCCGTCCTCTCTCGATGCCTTCCTTGAAGGCGCGGACGGACAAAGCTGTGTGATACACTGCGCAGGTATAGTTTCAGTCGCCAGCCGCCCGGGAGAGCAGCTTTACAATGTCAATGTCGGCGGCACGAAAAATATCATTGACGCCTGCATTTCTCACGGAGTCGGGAAGCTGGTTTATGTCAGCTCGGTGCACGCACTTGCGGAAAAACCGAAAGGCGTCGAAATTGACGCTGAAACCGATGCATTTGATCCGAACAGGCTCGTTGGAGATTACGCCAAAAGCAAAGCTATGGCGACACACGCAGTTCTTGATGCGGCAAAGACTTCTCTTGACGCAAGCGTTGTGCTTCCCTCCGGCATAATCGGGCCGGGCGATACGGCGGGAGGAAGTATTACGGAGCTGCTCCTGTCTTTTCTCGCCGGAAAACTGCCGATTGCCGTCAAGGGCGGTTATGATTTCGTCGATGTGAGGGATGTTGCAGCAGGGATTGTCTCCTGCGCGGAAAAGGGTGTGCGCGGAAAGTGTTATATTCTCTCCGGTCACTATGCCACGATCCGTGACATTCTCGAGACCGTCGGGCGCAGTACGGGCATAAATAAAGCCGTGTCGTACCTCCCTGTCGCGCTGGCGAAAATCATCGCGCCGTTCTATGAGCTTGACAGCATAAGACGAAAGAAAAAGCTGTTTTTCACGCCTTATGCCGTCCATGTGTTGCAAAGCAATGCACTTTTTTCCGGCAAAGCGGCAGCAAAGGATCTCGGCTATGCTCCGCGCTCATTAAAAGAAACGCTCATTGACACGGTAAAATGGCTGAAAAAATCCCGGTCTGCGGCTCTCTGAGAATACAGAAAGCACCGTTTTAAAGATTTTTTCAGCATAATTCATCCAAAAGCGACAGCTCACAAAAGAAGCTGTCGCTTTTCATTGTTTATATGGTTGCGCAGGTTGCGTCAGAACAGCTTTTTGCGTTTCAATAAAGTGTATCCCAAACCGGAAAGCACACCGACCAGCGATACCCCTGCCCCCCCTGCCGCAGCTCCCGCCGTGGTTTTCAGTGCCTGCACTTCTTCTTTGGTAACGGAAATACTTCCCGCTTTGTATGTGCTGCCGTCCGTTAATGTTACACCCGCACGCCTTTGCCAGTGCTTTCATGCCGGTTCCGGTCAATCCGTTTTCGGCGTAGCATTCAAAGCATTTCTCCATCCATTCCACTTTTTTGCATTATGTTGTTCCTGTCGCGGGCTTGTCACTGCTTTGTCTCCTTTTCTCTTACAATGAATGTTCATTCATACTGCCGTTATATCAAAGTTCGGAGGAAAAAGTAACAGATATATTCGTTTCCGAATAATGTTTTTTCATAAAGAAATTTTGCCGGAACCTTTGCGTGTTTTGTGCAAAAAGCTCTTGACATTATTCCAAGTTGAGAATATAATATAGTTAGAGAGGAGATGTAAACGATGTACGGCATAAAATACATTTCAGCTATTGAAGCGGCGGAACGCTGGCACCTTTCAAGACGCCGTGTGGTTGCTCTTTGCGGAGACGGTCGCATAACCGGAGCGCAAAAAGCCGGGGCATATTGGATAATCCCCGAAAATGCAAAGAAACCGTCAGACGCCCGTGTTAAAACCGGTAAATATATCGGAACCCACGCGGCGGAAAAGGAATCAAACTGAAACAGAAAAGCTTTCATACACAGACCCGTAGGCGAAACAGCACAGGCAAAGCCCACGAGCCACACATGATATAATACAAGGCATCGGCTTTGCACTGCAGGGTCGATGTCTTGCGGCATTTTTACAGAGGAGGTATATCATGAAAAGAAGAATCATCACAATAGGGCGCGAATTCGGAAGCGGCGGTCGTGAACTCGGGCGCAGACTTTCCGAAAAATTGCAACTTGCTTATTACGACCGAGAAATCGTCACCGAGCTTGCCAACCGTACTTCTCTTTCGGAGGAGTATGTTGAACGCATAACATCAGATCGGCCATTCGTTTCATATCCGATACATATCGGGACGAGCTTCTATGCCCTGCCGGATTATACGTTGGACCGTTGTTTCAACGTATATGCAGAGCAGCACCGATTGCTGGAAGAGCTTTCCGTGAAATCGGATTGTATCATCGTCGGGCGATGCGCCGACTATATTCTCCGGGAAAAGGATCCGTTCCGTATATTTGTGTATGCGGACATGGAAAGCAAGCTACAACGTTGCCGCGAACGCAGTCCGGAGGATGAAAATCTGTCCGACTCAAAGATGAAAAGAAACATTCGCTCTATCGACAAGGGTCGCGCGCGATACTACAATTATTTCAGTCAACAGAAATGGGGCGCACGGGATAATTGCGATCTGCTTATCAACACATCGGGTAAAGATATTAAACAAATTTCCGAAGCGGTTGCCGAATATCTGAAAAGATACCTGTTTGACTGACAGGCTGCAAGGACTCAGAGGCTGAAATAAAGCAGAGCAGATAAGCGGAGTTGTTATAGGGAATTATTAAAACTAAATTATAGAATTGCGCTTTCAAACGATAACAAAAGGCTTTCAGAGGTTTTGAAGAGACACCAAACAACGGGGTCGTTTTCTATATATGGTGCGGAAAGGTATAGAAAATGAGTAAAATGAAACGAATTGTGGGTAAATTTTTGAATTTTTGTAATTTCACGCAAAGGTGTGGCATACAGGCTTGATTTTTTTGCTAAAAATATGCTAATATATAAAAGACAAAACGTATCATATATTGATACGCGGAACTATTAACGCCGAATAACCTGCAAAAAAATGCAAAACACAGGCAAAAGGAGTTGACAAGGTATGACAAGTCTGCGACAATCATTAGCAAGTAAGCAAGACGCAAGTCTGCCCTTTGGGGCGAATATATTGAGCTTTAACGCACTGCTGCATAGGTAATAGCCTATGGGACGATGCGTCTTTGTTTTTATTAAAACGAAAAAGGAGGAAAAATGAAAAAAGAATTAACTTCTCAGACAAAATTTACAAACCGTTACTTGAAGGACATCGAACAATGGAGAGAGCGCGAAGTCAACGGTTACAACCGCAAGGTGGGTTTTGAACTGTCCGAAGCGTGGACGGGCGCTGTTATCGTATTTGCGTTGATGTTCACCGTTCTCGGGTATGCGTGGGCGTTCATCGCTACGGCATTGCCCGATTCTGTCGGCGCTACGTTAAAAGCATGTATAGGCGTCGGGGTTTATCTGATTTTCACGGCTTTGGTTGCGGTTTTTATGTCGAAGAAAAATCTGAAAAAATTCGTCGAAGTAAATCGCGGAGAGGTCGGGCACCGGGGAGAACCGTATTATAAAAAGATCGTTATTATGATTCCCGTGTCGCTCTTAATAGGCGTAGCCGTAAATGTTTGCCTGTGGTTTTTCGCGGTCAAAGATGTTAACAACTTCACTACTGATACCATGGGAACTCTTCAGCCGATTATCTGCGCGATACTGTATCCGTTCTTTTATTATCTTTCGACTTTGGTTTGCCTTTCGGGCTTACAGAAAAGAACCTGCCCGGTTTGCAGGCGTTTCGACAGCGTTGTGACGAAAAACACCGCAAGATACGGCAAAAAGCGCGAAGGTATGGAGCACGTAACAAAAACTCAGACGAAAAAGGTCGGAGAGAAGCAAACGATCGCAAGATATTCCGATGGGTCTACCCGTGTGGTTTCCTCAGAACCGATTTACGCGAACGTAGTCGTTGACGAGTACGACGTCGAATACGGAACGGTTATGAGCGATTATATTACCTATTGCCGTCATTGCAGTTACATAAAACAGGGCACGCGCGAGCAGTCGTATAAGACAAGGGTCAATTGAGGAGGAAAGGAAAATGATAGAAGAAAAAGTATTGTTTCAATCCCCTGCCAACGAAGAAACCGTTCTTGAAAAAAGAGAGAGAATGGAACGCTTTGGCTGGATACTTCAAGACAGCTCGTACGATAGAGATAGAAACGTAACCAGGTTTTTATACACGCGCGATTTATCTTTACCCGAAAATCAGTGGAAAAAAGACTCGGAGGAGGACGCAGAGGACGCGCTTCTTGCCCAAAAGTTTGCCGAAAATAACATAGCGTACTGCGAGTACAGAAAAAAAGAAACGAAGAAGCCGCGTTCGCACACGGCGATTATAGTAATTATGATAGCCTTTACCGTTCTGTGCGCGGCGCTTGCCTATCTGTTCCACGCGGATATTCTTGTCTACGGCAAGTTCGAAACAGCCGAGGAGCTCGAGCATTTCAAGCAGACGTTCGTATACGATTTCCCAGACGGAAAAACGCTGTTCGGAAAAACAAGTTTTACCTATTCCGAATTAGTTAATTTCCTTACTCTTGCGCTCGGCGGTATAGCCGCAATTTTTCTGGCGGTCATAGTCATCATGAGAAGAAGTACGAGAAAGAACAAATTGATACAGAAATCCGAATACCGTTACCTTGAAGAACGTCTGGAATATTTTGAGAATCTCGCTTTTGAAATGGAAGATCTTTACGACGAACTCAACGACTTGTCGGAACTTTTAAAAGAGTAAAAGCCGCGTAAACCGCGCATAAACGCCGTTTTTAGACAAATTTATCATCTCAAACATCCGCTTATGATGCTTATTTACAAGTATAACAGTTTTGAAGAACTCACGCCCGAAATACTGCGCGCGTTCATCGAAAAAGTCGTTGTTCACGAAAGAGCGAAAGTCGACGGACATTACAGACAAACGGTAGAAATCTTTTACAATTTCGTCGGAGCAATCGACCGACCGATATGGGGCGACGAACTCACCGACGATGATTGAACCCGACAAACAGCAAGAGAAAAGGTGTGGCATTACGCCACGCCTGATTCCGAACACTCCACACTTACCGAAAAATCCCTACGGAAAGAACAGTTAAGTCTCGGGAGTTATGCAGGGGCGCAGATATATCCTGTCCCGCCGTCATGCGGCGTTGTTCTGCACAAATCGCACCATCTGACTCTAACGGCAGAGCCTTAAAAACGAATCAAACCAAGGAGGAAAATAGATGAGAAAGAAAATTGCAGTAGCCTTTCTTGCAAGCTTGCTTTTGAATCTCTTGCTTGCAGTGCCGATACATGCCAACTCCGCTCAGCGTTACTGGAGCGGAACAGACAGCACCGGCGCACTTGTGAAAGATAAGAACTGTCCGCTTGTGGTGGATAAAGAGCTTCTGACCTTTGATGTGCAGGGGTTCCCGAAGAATTACTACAACAGTATCGAAGAATTCCTCGCCTATACAGGAAAGGTCACGGCTGAGTACGCCTTCCGCAACCCCGCCGACTATACGGTGACTGCCACGCTTGTCTTTCCGTTCGGTAACCTGCCTCATTACGGGGAATATATCTACGATTCCCCGACCGATAAGTATATCGCCGTTTCGGATACCGAAAAGTATGGTGTTAAGGTCAACGGCAAGTTGATCAAGGCTACCGTGCGTCATACGCTGAAAAATATAGGCACGCCGTTCTCTTTAGACGAGGATATGCCGAAGCTGACAGACGGATATATATCCGATAGCTTTTTCCGTCCCGATCTCCCTGTATGGGTACAGCAATATTCCGTTGAAGGCATCAGTGCCGAAAACCAAGTCGCAACCGCCGCTTTTGTTCTGCGTGAGGATTCCTCAAAAACACGGGTGCTGTGGGCGGAAAAGAACGGTATTGCTACGCTGAAAGACGGTATCCGAATATCCGGCTGGACAAAAACCGGAGACACACTTACCGTATATATTTTCGGCGAACCTCCGAAGGACGGTATCACATGGTCACTTTATGAAAACGGCGCGTGTGAAAAGAAAATTGACGGCACTATTACATTGAAATATTCCGAACAGATGACCTTCCGGGATTTTGTTTTCAGGGAATACGACAACAGCTCCGGCATATCGGAGAGTGATTGGTATAATGCGCAGGTTGCATTTATGAATGACGGTTCGAAGGATTGGATGTACGGCGGAATTTCCACTGAAAAATTCTCCTTTTCACTGATGCGGTGGTACGAGTATACCCTGACGCTGGAACCGGGACAGACTTTGACAAACACGGTAACAGCCCCGCTGTATCCGGCCATTGATGCAGGCTACACACCGAGTATTTATACCTACACCTATCTGCTCTCTCCTGCAAAGACATGGGCGCAGTTCGGAGAGCTGAAAATCGTGGTAAACACACCGTATTACATGACCGAAAACAATCAAGGCAGCTTTTCTAAGACGGAAAAGGGCTATGAGCTGACCCTGCCGGGTCTGCCGGAAAAAGAGCTGACCTTCACATTGTCGGAATCAGAGCATCCCCGACCTCCAAAGTTATCGCTTCCGTTCCATCCGGTCTTCCTGCTTGCATGCTTTGCCGGCTTTGTGCTGATCGGCGGAGGCGTGATTGCCATTGTGCTGATTGTTAAAAGGAAAAAGAACCGTGGGAAAGAGCAGTCCTGAAAAAAGAGAAGCAAGCCCGCTTTGCTGCAGGTCTCTGTTGCGGGGCGTCCGGCGCATTTTCTTCTGACGGCGGTTTTCGGAATACTCGGAAGCCTTTTGGTGGCATTCTTCTCTGAATTTCCGTCTGACGGGCTGTAGGCGGCGGCGCACAGCACAAGACTGTTCCCGGCATTGACCGACCTTTTATGCACCGCAGGATATTTTGTTCTGATTCTGCTTCCGATATTGATGAAAAGAGGTGACCAAAAATGTTAAAGCGAAAAGTTTCTGCCATATGGATCTTAATTCTTGCCGTGATAACCGCTGCCGCCTGCATTTTTGCGACGGTGATATATATCCGATACGGCAGACAGACACCGAACAAGGCTCGTGAGCTCGGGCAGTTTCGCTTTCTGAAAGCCGAAAGCGACTCTGCGGGAGTAAGTTTCGAAGTGATCAACGTCCGTGAGGTCGGCTCGGATGTTGTTCTGGATTTGCGGTGGGTCAATAATTCCGGAAACCCCATTGCATACGGCAAAGCATATGAGCTGTATCGACTGAAGGACGGAAAGTGGGAGAAAATTGATACGAAGCTCTTTTTCCCCGATATATGCTACTGTATAAACAGCAGATCTGTCGGCAGGATTTCTTATACAATACCGGGGCATATCGATATGACAGAAGGAGAAAGATATCGTCTGCAGACCGAATTTCGATTCCAATACGGGGATGAGTATTTTGAACCGTTAAAAAATCGGTTGGAATTTGAAATAGTGAAAGCTACGGAGTACGTTCCGAAGGAGGCTTACACCTACAGGTCCGAGCATGACTTTGCAACGCTGTATCTTGACCCGGACAACCATACCTTCTCCCTCAGCCTGTCTGTGCTCAGCTCCTATTGGCCACACGGCAGATATACAGAAAAAAGCGGATATATCATTTGCAAAGCCGCAGATAACACCGGTAACACCTATACTTTCTGCCGGAAAAAAGATTCATTGGTATTTGTGGCAGGTCGTTCTTCCGAAATCCCACAGTGGTCATCATCTGATAAAAAAGCAACAGCAAGAGTTCCGGACGGTGCAGTCTTCGTCGCAGTTCCGACAAAAACAAACATTGGTGTACCGACTCTTAAGATAAACATCCTGACCACATTTGGCGGTGCACGTGAATTTGAGACTTCTCTTTGCCTCGGCACATGGACAACTACCGAAAACAACTCAAACAATACAGGGACTTCTATGCAATTCTGCGGTCCGGATATTGGAAAAGAAAGCGGTCTGTCAGAGATTACAACTGAAAGTACAGCACAAGGTCCGACCGAAAAGCCAGCCGTCTCTTGCTGTTTTTTGATACGTCTCCCGACAAGGTGACGATAAAGTGTATGCCAAAAGAAGGCGGAAACATCAGACAGATTGCAGATATTGAGCGCGATTATATGCACTACTCATTTCAGCTTCTGGAGGGGAGTTATATCTATCGCGTGATAGCCGAATGGAATAACGGAAATCTGCTGGAGTATGGATTTATCGGAGGTTACTCAACATCAGACTGACTGTATTTTCGCAACGAATAGCCGACCGGACAGAAAATCGGCTGTTCTGTACACCTATAATTTCTCATGCTGCGAAAGGAATATGATATGACATATACTCAAAAAACGATGGATAATCTCCGGCGACTTGCCGCGCTGTCCGACAAAAGGAACGGGATCACTCCGGAGATGTATACCGAGCACGCAGTGTTTCGCGGGCTCAGAGATATGGCAGGCAACGGCGTTGTGACCGGGCTTACCGAAATATCTACCATAAAAGCAAAGGAAAAAGCGCCGGATGGCACCGTTCATACATGTCCCGGGAAACTTTACTATCGCGGATACAATATCTGTGATCTTGTCGGCGGCTTTTCTTCTGAAAACCGTTTCGGCTTTGAGGAAATCGCCTATCTGCTGCTTTTTTCCGAGCTGCCGGACAAAAAGGAGCTGCACCGTTTTGAAAAAATGCTGGCAGAATTCCGCAGTCTGCCGAAATCCTTTGTACGGGACATGATTATGAAAGCCCCCGGGCGGGATGTGATGAATATTCTGTCTCGTTGCGTACTGGCTCTTTACACCTATGACGATGATCCGGACAACATATCCACGGAAAACGTCCTGCGTCAGTGCCTGTTTCTCATCGCCGCCTTCCCTATGCTGGCGGTTTACAGCTATCAGTCGTATCAACACTACCACTGTGGGGAAAGTCTGATTATCCACCGCCCGGAAAAAGGATTGTCCACGGCAGAAAACACCTTGCGTATGTTGCGTATCACCGGTGATTACACACCGCTTGAAGCCAAACTCCTTGATCTTGCTCTCGTGCTTCACGCAGAGCATGGTGGAGGCAACAATTCCACCTTTACCACGCATGTCGTATCCTCTTCCGGAACCGACACATATTCTACCATTGCTGCGGCTCTCGGCTCCTTGAAAGGTCCACGGCACGGCGGAGCCAATATCAAGGTGGTTCAGATGTTTGATGACATGAAGAAAAACACCAACACAAAAGACAAGGATAGCGTTGCCGGGTATTTGACGTCTCTGTTGAACAAAGAAGCTTTTGACCGCTCCGGACTGATCTACGGGATCGGTCACGCTGTGTATTCGGATTCCGATCCCAGAGCGGAGCTCCTGATGAACTGTGCGGCTGAACTTGCAGAAGAAAAAGGATATCAGGAGGATTACAGGTTGTATTCCCTTGTCGCAAAGCTGGCACCGGAAATCATTGCGAAAAAGCGCATGATGTACAAAGGGGTCAGCGCAAATGTGGATTTCTACTCCGGTCTTGTTTATCGGATGCTGAATCTGCCATTCGAACTGTACACGCCGATTTTTGCAATGGCGCGTATTGCCGGCTGGAGTGCCCACCGTCTTGAGGAATTGCAGAGCGCCGGAAAAATCATCCGACCTTCTTATATCGGCGTAAAAAAGCGGCAGGAGTATATGCCGCTGGAATCTCGTTGATTTCGTTTCATGTGATTATATTCATGCTTACTCGTATTCGGGACTTCCCCGATGCACTTTAATTCATTGCATAAGAAGGAGAAAAAAAATGAAATGGTTTTATGAACTTTTGTGGCTTTGGAAATGCTTGGGCATATCGCTGTTGATATCTACCGTCAGCACTACCGCCGTGGCACTGATCAGCAAGGCAAGAAATTCCCGTCTCCGTGTCTTAACGGGAATTATCATTGCTGTTGCTACATTTATTGTGGTTGCCTTGATTCTGATTATACTGTCCAACCGTCCGGTTCCGCTTGCCGGTATCCGGTAATAACAAAGATGGAGGAAGAGAAAAACGGGATTCTGGTTCTATATGGTGTTTATTGACTCACTGATTCCGATTGCAATGATAGGATTCGCCTTCTATTTTTTTAAAGAAAGCACCAAAATGAATAAACTCTGTCTTTGGTTATCGGACAAGAAGCTCAATGAGAAATCGGGAAACCTGGGAATATGCCCATAAGCATTGCGGAAAAGTGTGGCTCTTAACAGGCTGTGTTACGTTGTCTTTGTCTTATATCTCTCTGATTGTGATGTTTTTAACATTAAGACGATAGGGCTCTATGGCGGTATTGTTTGCGGAATACAGTTAATAGTACACATTATTTTCAGACAAATGTCACCGCAAAAATCTACATATAGTATTGGTTATGTGTATGTTATACTTCATATAGATAATACGGATATATTTATGGGTTGTTGTTTCACTCATGTAAGGCGTTTTTGATATTCGGCGCGACTAATCTCCTTTTGCTCTTCAAGTCAAACAATCAAATACAGCTGATTTCTCTGTGCCGGTTTGTCATATGCCATTTTGATCTTCAGCCCATACTCCGCGTTGATGTCAGCGTTGCTGATGTAGTTCTTGTTCTGCTTTTTCAAACTGAGCCTTTCCCGCTCCGCAAAGCGGACATTCTAAATTCTCCGGAATCGCACTCCACGGCGTACCGGGAGCAATTCCCCCTTCCGGATAGCCCTTCTCCTCATCGTATTCCCATCCGCAGATATTGTATTCGTATCCGCTCCTCCCAGCTGTTTTCGGGAATTGCTGAGGAGGAAGCTTGAACCGATGCTCTCCTGCCTTGAAGCAAGGCGGGAAGCCTTTCCGAAGGACGCTTTTCTGCTCCGCACCGGTGACACGGCGGAATCCGTGGGAATCGTTTTGTCCGGAAGCATAATTATTATACAGGAGGATATCTGAGGAAACCGAAATATTCTCTCAAAAGCGTGGCAGGGGCAGGTTTATACCGCCGCCTTTGCCTGCGCGCCCGGCGCGGTGCTGAACGTGAGCGTCGTTGCCGAAACGCCGGTTACGGTAATGCTTCTGAATATCAGACGTGTTCTCAGCGCCTGCTCTTCCGCCTATGAGCATCACAACCGCATCATACGAAATCTGCTGGCGGAGCTTGCCGAGAAAAATCTGCTTCAGAATGAAAAACTCACCCATATGGGGCAACGGACAACAAGGGGCAAGTTGATGTCGTACCTTTCTGCTGAGGCACAGCGTCTCGGCCGATATGAATTCGACATTCCGTTTTCAAGGCAACAGCTGGCGGATTATCTTGCCGTGGAACGCAGCGGGCTTTTGCTTGAGCTTGGAAAAATGCAGAAGGACGGACTGCTGGAATTTCATAAAAATCATTTTGTTCTCAAATTATAGGGATATTTTCGGAGGTTCGATTATGGTAAAAATACTTTTGGTGGAGGACGACAAGACGATCGTCGCCAACCTGACCGAATATCTGAACGGTGCGGGATATATTGTCCGAAGCGCGTCCGGACAGTCTGCCGCTATTGCGGTGCTGGCGGAAGAAAGAGCGGATCTGGTGTTGCTTGACGTGTCCTTGGCGGAGGGCAACGGCTTTTCAGCGTGCAGAGCCATCAAATCCGAATTTGACCTGCCCGTCATTTTCCTGACCGCTTCCGGCGATGAATACAGCACCGTCACGGGCTTTGACCTCGGTGCCGACGATTATATACCGAAGCCGTTTCGCCCGCGAGAGCTTCTTTCCCGCATCAAAAATGTTCTCCGGCTTACAGGCAGCACGGGAAAGACCGTAAAGCTCGGCGATGTGGTGGTGGACACCGAAAAAGGCACCGCAATGAAGAATAATAAAGACCTGTTTCTTTCTGCGCTGGAATACCGTCTTCTGCTGGCTTTCATCAACAATCGCGGGATCGTGCTTACCCGCGAGCGGCTGCTTGACTCAATGTGGGATGTTGCAGGCACTTATGTAAACGACAATACGCTGACGGTATATATCAAGCGTCTGCGTGAGAAGATCGAGGACGACCCCGCCGAGCCGAAAATCATTCAGACGGTCCGCGGAATCGGATACAAGGTGGACGCATGATGAAGCTTTTGAAAAACAAAGAGGTGCGCGGCGCACTGCTATGGCAGCTTTCCGTCTCTGCAATTGCCTGTCCCCTCTGCTTTCTGTTCGACCTCCGTGCCGGACTGACGGCTGTCGTTCTTTCTCTGCTGCTTATGCTGATCTACTGCATCGGCACTTACAAGAGGTATCGGAGGATTTCTTCCCTTGCGGATGATATCAATCAGGTTCTGCACGGCGACAGCCCGATTGATTTTGATAATTATTCGGAGGGCGAGCTGAGTATTCTCCACAGCGAGATCTACAAGATGACGGTACGTCTGCGTGAGCAACAGCAAAAGCTCATAAGCGACAAGGAATATCTGGCGGATTCCTTAGCCGACATATCACACCAGATCCGCACACCGCTGACCTCGATAAATCTGCTGGTGGAACGGCTGTCGGCGTCCGGTCTGACCGATGAGTGCAGGCATCAGCTCACAAACGAGCTTTACGGGCTGCTCGACCGCATTGACTGGCTTATCACCACCCTGCTGAAAATATCGAAGCTGGACGCCGGAACAGTACAGTTCAACAAAGAGACGGTCAGCCTGGAAACGCTGATAAATAAGTCCTGCGCTCCTCTGCTCATACCCATTGAGCTTCGCGGGCAGAAGCTTATCATCCGTGCCGAAGGGGATTTTTACGGAGATCCTACATGGACAAGCGAGGCTGTCGGCAACATTGTGAAAAACTGCATGGAGCATACGCCGGACGGCGGAAAGATTGAAATTGAAGCGGCTGAAAATGCCCTGTATTCCGAAATCGTAATCAAGGATAACGGCACCGGGATTTCTCCGGAGGACCTTCCGCACATCTTTGAGCGCTTTTATAAGGGAAAAGACTCCGACGGCAAGAGCTTCGGTATCGGACTTGCCTTGTCACGCATGATCATTGCGGGACAGAAAGGCACCGTCAAGGCGGAAAATCGGAAAAACGCGGGCGCTATGTTTACTCTCCGCTTTTATAAGGGAACCGTCTGACCGACGGCTCCCTTTTTCAAAATGACGGATTTATCACTTTGAAGTCACCGCCTTGTCATCCGTATAAAGTAAAATGAGGGCGTAAAAAGCGAAAGGAGCGTTTCAAAATGGAAATATTGCGGGTTGAAAACCTTACAAAGATATATGGGAAAGGTGAGAATGAGGTGCGGGCGCTGGACGGCGTATCGTTTTCGGTAAATAAGGGAGAGTTTATCGCCGTGATCGGTCCCTCCGGCTCCGGCAAATCCACCCTGCTTCACATTCTCGGCGGTGTGGACAGACCTACAAGCGGCAGGGTGCTGATGGACGGCAAAAATGTCTATGCGCAAAACGAGGAACAGCTTGCTATCTTCCGCCGCCGTCAGGTTGGGCTGATCTATCAGTTCTATAATCTTATCCCCGTACTCAATGTAACGGAAAATATCACGCTCCCCGTGCTTATGGACGGACAGAGGGTCAATCAAAATCGACTGGCTGAGCTGATGACCACTCTGAAGCTTACCGGTCGGGAGAACCACCTGCCGAACCAACTCTCCGGCGGTCAGCAGCAGAGAGTGTCCATCGGTCGGGCTCTGATGAATGCGCCTGCGGTGGTGCTTGCCGATGAGCCGACAGGAAACCTTGACTCCAAAAACAGCAAGGAGATCGTAGACCTTCTCAAGATTTCCAACGAGAAATACGGTCAGACGCTCATTGTCATCACCCATGACGAAAGCATTGCCCTTCAGGCAGACCGCATTATCTCCATTGACGACGGAAAAATCACGAGAGACGAGGTGATCCGCAGATGAATGTTTTCAACAAGGTCACCTTGGCTTCGCTGAAGAAGAACCGGACAAGAACCGTTGTTACGATCATCGGCATTATGCTCTCGGCCGCTATGATCTGCGCCTCAACTACCTTTGTTGCAAGTATGCAGAACTTTGTACTGAGATATACGATCTACAAAACCGGAAACTGGCACGGCGCGGTTTATGATGCCGCATACAAGGATTATGAGAATATCGGCGGCTCCGGAAAGGTTGCGTCCGCCACCTATGCGCAGGTTCTGGGTTATGCGAAGATCGACAGCGCCAACGAGCGCAAGCCGTATCTGTATGTCCTCGGCGGCGATGCGGCGTCCGGATACTTTGAAACGATACCCGTGCATCTTACCGCAGGAGAGCTTCCGAAAAGCTCCTCGGAGATCATTTTGCCGGAACACCTTGCCGCTAACGGAAAGGTGAGCTATAAAATCGGAGATACAGTCACCTTTGAGGTCGGGGACAGAATTCTTGACGGCAAAAGGCTGGGACAAATCAACCCTTTTTTCACCTATGACAGTGAAATTCAAGCCGAAGTAAAAAATGACGAAAGGCTCGAAAACACCGTGACAAGGACTTACACGGTCGTCGGCATATATGAAAGACCGGCATTTGAGAACACCGACGCTCCCGGATACACGGCGCTTACCGCAGCCGACAGAGGAGAGGACGGGCAATCGCCGATCGACTGCCATTTCAAAATGAAAAAGCCCTCAGCCGTATACGACTTTATGAAAGAGACGGGCTATACGGATGCCTATCGTTATGCCTACAATACCGATGTTCTGCTATATTCCGGCGTTTCGCGGATTGACTCGGTTACCGCCACCCTTTACAGTCTTGCAGCTATTGTGATAGGGCTGATCGTCTTTGCCTCTGTCTCTCTTATCTACAATGCATTTTCCATTTCCGTATCGGAAAGAACAAAGCAGTTCGGTCTGCTTTCTTCGGTGGGAGCTACCAAAAAACAGCTCAGAAGGATGGTCACATTCGAAGCGTTGACCGTCAGTGCCATCGGAATCCCGCTTGGTATTCTTGTCGGAATCGGCGGCATCGGCATCACGCTTCTCCTGCTCGGCGATAAATTCAGCTCCATCGTCGGTAAAGAGCATATCCCCCTGCGGCTCTGCGTATCGTGGGAGTCGGTCGTTATTGCCGCTGTGATCGCACTGATAACGGTTCTTATCTCGGCGTGGATTCCCTCGAAAAGAGCTACAAGAGTATCTGCCGTGGAAGCCATCCGCCAGAGCATGGATGTCAGGGCAGACAATAAACCGGTAAGAACCTCAAGGCTCACCTATAAACTGTTCGGACTTCCCGGGGTCATAGCCGGAAAGTATTACAGACGCAGCCGTAAAAGGTATCGGGCTACCGTTGTCAGCCTGTTTATGAGCATTGTTCTCTTTATCTCCGCCTCTGCCTTCACCGATTATCTGGTGAAATCGTCGACCGGGGCATTATCCTCCGACCGATTCGACCTGAAGTACACGGCAGACCTTGATACTCCCGATTCAAAAACGTCGGACGAGGTACTGGCGCTCCTCTCGTCCGAGCATAATATTACCGGCAGTGCGTATGCCAAAAGTCAGTTTTTACAGGGCGACATCCCCCGTAAATATGTGACGGATACCTATATCAACCGTTTCGCCGATTTTGGCTCCGCAAAGGATAAAACCGACACGGATACTGTGGGAATATCGGGATATCTGTACTTCGTGGATGATGCCGAATTTAACAGGTTGCTGAAAAAATACAGGCTCAGCGAAGCGGACTATTATAACAAAGAAAACCCTTTGGGCATTGCAATTGACAAAAATATTGAATTTGACAGGACACTTGAAAAGTATGTCACGCTGGATACGCTGAAGGGTGACCGTTGTGAGATCGAATGCCTTCTGTATCGTGAG
>CAKRTQ010000024.1 GCA_934402395.1 uncultured Eubacteriales bacterium
ATATCGCTGCGACAAATGCGGCTGGGAGCCTGAGGATCCCGCGCACCCGCCCAAATTCTGCCCCGAGTGCGGCGACAGATTTGACGAAAACGATATAAAATAAATTAAGATCACGGGGCTGTTAAAAACATCGGGTTTTTAACAGCCCCATAAAAATGCCGGGCGTAATACCGGCATTTTTATGCGGTCGCAGTCGTTTTTTTCGCATTGATCATATACCGAGTATTACGCTTGCCATGCGGAAGTAAATAAAAAGCGACAGAGCATCAACTATCGTTGTTATGAACGGACTTGCCATCACTGCGGGGTCAAGTCCGATTTTTTTTGCAATAAGCGGCAGGGTGCAGCCCACAAGCTTGGCTGCCGACACCGTTACGACAAGAGTCAGGCATATTACCGCCGACACCGCAAGCCCCACGCGGTCTATCAGCATGAACCGTGCAAAATTCAGCACCGCCAGCGTTATTCCGCACAGCAGCGATACGCGCGCTTCCTTCCACATTACGCGAAAAATATCGCGGAAGGCGATCTCCTCAAGCGAGATACCGCGTATGACGGTCACCGATGCCTGACTGCCGCAGTTCCCGCCCGTATCCATGAGCATCGGTATCGCCGCGACCAGCACAAGGTATGCCGAAAGCGCATCCTGAAAGTGTGTTATTATCGCGCCCGTGAACGCAGCCGATACCATCAGCAGCAAAAGCCACGGAATGCGGCTTTTGTATATTTCCCACACCGAAAGGCGCATATACGGTTTGTCCTGCGGCGTGACGGCGCCGATTTTATCGATATCATCGGTCGCTTCATCCCGAATGACGCTCATCACGTCGTCAACGGTCACAATGCCGACGAGCCTCTCCTCGCTGTCAACGACCGGCAGCACTATACTTCCGTATTTTGTAAATACATTGGCTACGCTCTCCCTGCTGTCGAGCGTTCTTACCGATATGATGTTTTTATCCATTATCGCGCCCGTTGCCGTCTGCGGTTCGGCGAGTATCAACGCGCGGACCGTCACAATGCCGATAAGCCTTCTGCCTTCGTCCGTGACATAGCAGACATTGATATTTTCGCTGTCCGTTCCGATGCGGCGGATATGTTCTATCGCCTCGCCGACCGTCATTTCTGCGTGAAGTCCGACGTATTCCGTCGTCATCATGCTGCCCGCCGAGTCATCGGGATACATAAGAAGCTCGTTTATCAGCTTCCGCGATTCCGCGCTCGACTGCTCAAGTATTCTTCCCACGAGCAGCGCCGGCATCTCTTCGATCAGATCCACGGTGTCGTCGATATACAGTTCTTCGAGGATATCCCTCAGCTCGCTGTCGGAAAAGCTCTTTATCAGCTCCTCACGGCTGTCGGGGTCCATTTCCGCAAATGTTTCGGCTGCTTCGTCCTTTGGCAGAAGCCTGAAAACGAGCGGCAGCTCCTGCGGGTCCAGTCCGCCGAGAGCCTCCGCAACGTCAACGGGCTGAAGAGTTCTCAGCACGTCGCGCAGGCTCTGGTATTTTTTTTCTTTGATAAGTGAGAGGATAGTTTCTGTGAGAACCGCGGTATCCTTCATTCGGTGCCTCCGTGAAAAATCGGGGCGTTAAAGAACTCAATTTGAGTTTTTTAACGCCCCAACGACATTGGTGGTTTTGACCGGTATTTTTGAGGGGTCGTTAAAAACCAACGTTTTTAACGACCCCGGAGACATTGGATACCGCCGTTCCGGCATCGGAAAGGCGTCGGTTTTAAGCAGATCTGCGCAGAAACGGTAATGCTGCCGAAGGATCCGGTCGAGATCTTCAACGGGATGTTAAAAACATTATCCCTCTTAGTTTTTGCCGTATTTCCGCCGGTTATTTCAGTGTTTTTGCAAACGGCAGGATCTTTTCAAAAAATTCAAGTACATTTTCGGGGATATCCGAAATGTAGGTGTGTCCGTTTATCAGCGACACGCGCAGCGCGCCGACAAAGGAGAGAATGAAAAAGGCGCATATTGCGGAATACAGGATCCACCGCAGCCACGGCAGAAGCTTTTGCGATTCCGTGATCTGTCCCAGTGCTTCAAGCAGCACGGCGACCGAAAGGAAAGATGCCACAAGCGCGAGATCGGCTGTGTACCGGTAGATAACGCCGCCCTTGCAGAAATCGAACCACGCAAGAACAATGATCCCGGAAAGTGCGGTGCCTGCCATGACGCGCCGCCGTACGGCTACACCGTTCGAGCAGGCAATTGCCGGTGCCGCAAGTATGCCGAGAGTGAGCGGGAAACAGAAAAGTCCCAGATTTGCGTCACGGTATACATAATGCGACGGCGAGACTCCCATTCGGGTAAACATTATATAAGGATAGTTTTCGCAGGTATCGGCAGGCGCCAGAAAATAGTTGTAAACAGCGTAGGGAAGATCCGATATGCGCAGCCGATAGGTCGAAACGTCGGCAATGGTGAGCTGATAATTTGTGCCGAAGTCAAACGGACCCGAAAAACGCGCGGCGTTGTACCACAGTGAAAATCCCACCGCAGCAGCCACGGGCGCACCGAGCGAGGCAAGCTCTGCAATAACGTTGTGCACTGCGCGCCATTTTCCGTTATGCCGCAGTATCATGAACCAAAGCCCCGGCACGACCAGAAACGCGGTAAGGAGCGCCATGTTCAGGCGCGAGAGAAACAAAAACGCGTACGAAATCCCGGCCAAAGCCCAAAGAATGCATTTTGACGCTGTTTTTGGGGCGGTGTATGCCGAGAGTGCAAAAAAGAGAAAGGCAGAGAGAAAGGCTATCCCCGCAATTACGGCGATATAGTAGAAGTGCGTCACACCGCGTGCGACGAGCAGCACGGCAGAACTAAGAAACAGTGCCGGTACTGCAAGGATGAGCGGCACTATCGGGATCTTTCTTTCGGCGCATTCCGCCCATTTGAAGAGAGCGAGCGGCAGAAAGAGTGCGGTGATGAACAGAAATACCGCCATTACGGTCGAGTCCCCGGGCAGTGCGCCCTTTATGAGCCAGTAGGGATAATATACCGTGACAATGGGTGCGATGCCGAAGTATGAATAATACTTTCCTTCATACATGGCGCGGTCCCAGAGGAATGAGGCGCGCGAATCCCTCCGTGCCTGATAATCGTAGGGATTTTCAAGCTCAAGCAGACGCTCGTCCACCTCGCAGTCAAGGTCGAGCCGTCCCTTCTGCCACGCATCGAACTGCTGAACGTAGGGGCTGTAATACTTCGCTCCCGCTTCGAGCGGATAGGGGATGTCGTCCCGCGCATCGGCAAAGCAGGAGAGAAAGAGCGGGACCGTCATAAGCGTCAGCATCACCGGGATGAGCGCAAGCAGGCGGTGCGGAAGTTTTTTTGCATCGTATGCCGCGCGAAGAACGCCCCATTTCCATTCCGCTGCGGCAAGCACCGCAGCGGAGATAAGAATTATGATAAGAACGGTCATGACGTTATGAATTCTTGGTCTCGTGATATTCCTTTTCGGTATTCACGTTCCAGACGGCGGATTTGTCGGTGCTGCCCGCAGCTATGGCGCGCACGGCTTCTATTGCCGTGAGCATTGAGTGATCCATGTTGTTGTAGCGGTGCTGACCGTTACGTCCGAGGCACCAGAGGTTGTCGATGCCCGAGAGGTAGTCTTTCACCGTGTCGAATTCGGCGTAGGTGTCAAAATATGCGGGATACGCCTTCTTTACGCGTATGCGTTTTGAATCCTTTACGCTTTCGCGGTCGATGACGTCGATCTTTACAAGCTCGTCAATAGCAAAGCGTATAAAATCCTCGTCCGACATATTCCACATCTCATCGCCCTCGTTGCAGAAGTATTCAAGACCTATCCACATGGTGTGCTCGGGGTCGGCTACCATGTAGGGCGACCAGTTGTTGAAGAGCTGAAGTCTGCCGAGCTTCACGTCGCGCTCCTGAATATATATCCAGCAGTCGGGAACATCGCCGGTGAGCGTTTTGTGCTTGGTCTTGTTGACCATTTTGAGCTTGTCAACGAGAAGTCCCACGGTGATGAAGTCGCGGTAGGGCAGTCCCTCGGCGATGCGTCGTACATCGGCGGGAGCTGCGTCGCCCATTCCGACAACAAGGTCCTTTACCGGCATTGTGGACATGAAATGATCGCCGCCGAACTCCCTGCCGTCGGTGGTCGTGACGCCCACGATCCTGTTTCCGTCAAGCTTTATGCCGCTGACCTCGGTGTTCATTATTATTTCGCCGCCGAGACTGCGCACCTCATCGGCAAGCGTTTCCCAGAGCTGGCCGGGACCGAATTTCGGGTAGTAATACTGTTCGATGAGAGATGTTTCCACCTTGTCCTTCGAGCGGAAGGGCTTGGAGAGAACATTCCAGACCGCCTTCATGAGCGAGAGCCCTTTTACGCGCTGCGCGCCCCAGTCGGCGGATATCTGCGATGGATGACGTCCCCAGAGCTTTGTGGTGTAATCCTCAAAAAACATCTCGTAAAGAGGTCTGCCGAAGCGGTTTATATAGAAGTTTTCAAGCGAATCCTCGGGTTTTTTGTGTATTGCCGAACCGATATAGCCGAAGCCCGAGCGCATGGTGTTTTTGAAGCCCATGTTTTTGAAGGTCTCCGGCTTGAGCGAGATGGGATAGTCAAAGAACTTGCGGAGGAAGAATATTCGAGATATGCGGTTGCGCAGAAGCATTACGCGGTCGGTGGTCTCGGGGTCGGGACCGCCCTCGGCGAGAGGCTTTTCGACGCCGAGCTTTTTGTCGTCAAAGGAAGGCTTGCCCTGAAGCGGCATAAGCTCTTCCCAGAGCTCGTTCACCTCTTCGTTTTTGGAGAAAAATCGGTGGCCGCCTATGTCCATGCGGTTGCCGTCCACCACTGCGGTGCGTGAAATGCCGCCAATGTAAGGGGATGCCTCAAGAATTATCGGTTTTATATCGGTTTCTTTGAGCAGCCGGTACGCTGCGGTAAGTCCTGCGGGACCCGCACCGATAATTATTGCGGTCTTGCCGTTTGCCTGTGTGTTTTCCATGCTGGGTGTTCCTTTCTCTTTGGTGTTATTCGTTTCCGAAGTTTTCAAGCCCCGCACGTGCGAGCTTGTCGGGAAGTATCCATTTTTCATCCTCTGCCTGCATTTCTCCCATGCCGTCGGGGTACGAAACGGTATAGCAGTATATTTCGGTTTCGGAATAGTAGGTCAGTTTTTCCTCGCGCACCGCCCTGAATCTGCCGCCCTTTGAGGTGTCGGGAGCGTAATAGACGATTTTCACCTCATCGGTGTGGCGCGGCGGCGCATTGGGGACCGACGGCAGGTCGGTGTGGGCGCGTGAGACGACATATGCCTCGCACCCTTCGGTGTCAAAGCGGACTCCGGAAAGGGAAGAAAGCACGCTGTCGCGGTAAAAACCGCCCTTGCCGTCCGCCCGGAAGAAGTCACACGTGTTGCCTGAGGTCGAACGGGCTGTCGTTATGCGTATGTCGGGAATGCCGTCAAAATCAAAGTCAGCCACGGTAAAGCCGTAGTTTTCACCGTCATCGGGGCGGTACGGCTCCGAGGTCTTCTGGCGGCAGGTAAGACGCGCCGACTCGCTTCCGTCGGCGGCGCGTATGAGGACCGTCCTCACACCGGTGATGCTGCCGTATGCCTCGGCTGTTCTGCCGTCGCCGAGATCCGATGCGGCAAGCAGCTCGCCGCCGACACCGCAGGATGCCAAAAGCAGACATCCCACAGCTATGATCGCAAAAATGATCTTATTTTTCATTTTTTCTACCGTTTTTTTGCCCCGTTTGCGGCTTTTTTGCCCCCGTACGGGGTTTTTTGCGCACGGAAAAACCGAAATCTCCGATCTTTCTGCCCAGCTCAAAGTAATCGCCGTGCGAATACGCGGCAAGGCGTGCGCGGTCAAGGTGAAGTTTGCCGGCGGCGTCCACAAGAGACGGATCGACGCCCACGCCGAGGACGTTTGCCAGAAACATATCGTGCGTGCCGAGCTGTATCTTCTGCATAACGCGGCAGTCGAGCGTCAGCGGGGAGGCGGCAAGCGAGGGACATCCCACGCTTCCGGTCGCGGACGGCTCTGTGGCAAGGGCGAATTTTTTTATTTTGTCCACATCTCTGCCTGAATAAACTCCGCAGCTGTCGGCGGCACGCGCCATTGCCGATGTGACGAGGTTTATCGTAAATTCTCCGGTCTCTTCAATTATCCTGTACGAATGCCGCGAGGGGCGCAGCGAGATATAAACAACGGGCGGCTGTGTGCAGGCTATGCCGCACCACGCCACTGTCACGGCGTTGGGGGCAAAGCCGGACGGCGCCGGTGCGCCGTCGCTTCCGATGCGGTCGCCGCCGCATGTGACTATAACAACGGGCAGGGGAGAGAGCATAGCCCCGCCCTTCCATGAGAGTTTTGACAATATTTTTGTTCCTTCCTCTGTCATATGCCTATCGTTTTTGCCGCCTTTTCGATCTCGGCGGCAGCTTTCAGCCCCGCAAAGACCTTGCGTCTGTCAAGCGGAATACCGCGTTCGGTAAGTATGCGGTAGGCGGCAAGTCCCACGGGAACGATAAAATCGTTGCCGGCAAACACGTATGCGTTGTATGAGTCGGCGGCAAAGTCGCTCGCCCAGTCGTTGAGGTCAACGATGTCGGACATACTTGCAAATCCGCCGCCGTATGTGACTACGGTGGCACCGTCAAAGTTTTTGGACATTTTAAGGCGCGGCGCGGAAATGTGAATGTCATATATCTCAGGCTCCGGCATTCCGAGCCGGCGTGCGATGGCTGCCGCCTCATCGCGCACTGCGCGGCGCAGGTCGGTCATCGACTGCATTTTTTGTACGGCTGCCGAAAGCTCGGCTTTGCCGGCAGTTCCTTCGCCGCCCGCAAGCACCCCGCGGTTTAAAAGCAGGGCTTTTTTGGGTAGGTCGCGTTCGATGATGCGGCGTATCACGCGTCCGGTCGTAAGGGCGGTCTCGCCGTCAAGGTGAAATTCCGCGGCGGGCAGCGTGAAGGCACTGTCCCTTCCGCTCATGCCGAGCGAAAGAATGTCGGCATCGCAGAAATAAAGAAAGTCGCAGGGATGCTGCAGCCTGCCGTTGTAGCGCATTCCCTCAACGACATCGCCCACGAGCGATTCGACCGCTATCACCTTCTGATGCTGGTAGATGTAGCGCGTGAGCATAAGCTTTGAAAAAACCATTTCCTCGACCGTGGAAATGCCCGAAACTGGAACGGTGAGATGCCTTTCGACCGTAACGGTGCCGTCCGGCAGCGTCACCTCGCGGTCGGCGAGGCAGAGTTTGTACAGCACGCGGTCGATGTGGTAGGTGAGGGCAAGACCGGTCGCGTAGGTGTCACGGCGGAGATAGTCCAGCGAGTCAGCATCAAATCTGCCGTTTATCATGTCGGTGAGGTAGGCGGGGCGGAAGAGCCTGCCGTCCTCCTCGCGCAGCGGCACCGGCGCGCCCACTATCATGCGTCCAACGGTGTCGAGCAGCAGAGCGGGATCATCGCCGTCAAGTGGGAAATCGGTTTTTTCGGCAAAAAAGCGGCGGAAGGATGCGGTGTTTATGATTATGAATCCGAATATCTCATGCGGCTGCGCACCCGAAAAAACGGGATTTTCGCGTATCAGCTGCGCCATTTCGGGCGTGCGTCCGTAGTAGGATTCCGAAAGATGCGAAAAGAAGCAGTGCCCGACATCGTGCAGAAGAGCCGCGAGGCGGAGAAGACGCACATCGCGCGGCGGGATATGGCGCCTGCATTCATCGGGCGCGGCGGCAGGCGGAAGCGCATCGGCGCTTTCATCCTGGTTTATGCGGGATATCATTTTTGTCGTGACCGAAAGCACGCCGAGCGTGTGTTCAAAGCGCGAATGATGCGCCGAGGGATATGTGGTCATGGCGAGTCCGAGCTGATTTATTCTGCGCATACGCTGAAAAAGCGGCGAGTCGATAAGCTGCAGCTCCCACGGGCAAAGCATTACCGTGCCCCATACACAGTCATGTATCACCTTGCTGCGGCGGAAGTGCTGAGGCTCGTAGTCCGCCATGAGGGACGAAAGAAATTCATCGGCACGGCGGGAAAAGTCGGCGTATATTCCGTTTTTGTTGATGTCAGAGGGCATTTTGCATTTTCCTCCCCGTTTATGTTGGGCTGGCGGAATTCTTCAACTTATTATACTACATATTATGGGAAAGGTCAACAGTTTTATTGCCTGCGCACGTTTTTAGTTTTGCGGGACCCGAATTATGGATTTTTTGCGACATATATATTGTTTACACCTCAAAGTTCTTGACAGTAAAAAGATGCTGTGATATAATAAATATATATTTTGTCGTGACACAGTGTGTCCCGGTCACCTGATCTTGCGGAGGAAACGATGGATGACAAGACCTGCGGCGGTGTGCGCATTGTTAATGCTGCCGAGTTCATGCCGATGGCGCTTGAGCTTATCGCGCGCGGCGCTGCGGTGCCGCTTGTCGTCAGCGGGAACAGCATGGAGCCGTTCCTCACTGCCGGGCGGGACAGTGTGATCCTTACGGCGCGCCGGGCGAAAAAGCCAAGGCGCGGCGATATCCTTATGTTCACGCGGCCGGACGGCAGCTACGTGGTCCACCGCGTTCACCGTGCCGATGGCAGCGGTGTGCGGTTCGTGGGGGATGCTCAGTCCTTTATCGAGGGACCTGTCCCGTACGGGCATCTGCTTGCGGAGGTCCGCACAGTTATACGCCGCGGGGCAAAGGTGGGCAGACATTCTCCCGTCTGGCTTTACTTTGCGTGGCGCAGGGCGGCTCGGACGTTTGTATGCCGTTTGCGCGGCGATCTTGGCAGATGTCAATAAAAAGCTCCCGATGCCGCATGCGGCAGCAGTAAAAAGAAAAAAGTTCGGATACAAAATAAACGCGTACCCGCAAACAAGCTGTTTTCAAACACCATTTGCGCTCCTCGGACCGGACATTCGGCTCCGCAAGGACGGCGCAGATACAAAGAAAGGAACGGTCATAAAAAATGAACGATACCATTGATCTCAAGTCAACGGCGCTGTTGCTTTTGCGTCACGCGTGGATAATCATTCTTGCGTTTTTGCTTTGCTTCATCATGACATATTTTGTGGCAGAGCGTCCCAAAACGCCGGTCTATTATGCCACGGCAACAATGTACGTATCAAACCTTTCGCGCGATAACGTATCATCATCCACGTATTATTCCTCGGGCAACCAGCTCAGCGCACAGGCACTCATCAATACCTGCAACGTCATAGTCCGCTCAAACACCGCAATGACCAAGGTCATGGAGGAGCTTGACACGCTTGACGGTGTTGAGGACGGTGTTTTTGTAAGCGCGGTGTCCGGCAGAAAATACACTGCCGCCGCGATAAAGGGAATGATAAACCTCAGCTCTGTCAACAGCACCGAGGTAATGGCGGTAAGAGTCACCTGCGCCGATTCCACCGACGCCATGACGATAGCGGATGCCATCGTTGACGTGGTGCCGCTGGTGGTCGAGGATATAATCCGCAGCGGTTACGCCAAAAAGGTCGACTCGGCATACGCCTCGGGCATGGGAAATATCCCGGGACTCACCAAGCCTGCCATTGTCGGCTTCATAGCAGCCGTTATCGTAAGCGCCGTGGTGGTGCTTATCAGTGCTTTTGACACACGCATCCATACAAAAGACGATGTAATTGCCGTTTATAATGTCCCAATTATAGGCGAGATCCCCGATTTCTCAGGAAAAAACAACGAAAGGTATTACGCGCGGTATGAGCATACTGACAAATAAGAAAAAGAAAAAGGCGCGCCCCGGCTCCGCCATGGTGATAAATGCCGACACCCCGTTTGTCGTTACCGAGGCATACAAGACACTGCGCACGAATATTCTCTTCACAACGGCGGCGTTGGCGCCCGAAACGCCGCACAAAAACGCTCTTGTGATATCTAGCCCGCTGCCGAGCGAGGGCAAATCCACTACGGCGTCAAACCTCGGCGTTGTGTTCGCGCAGACAAACTCACGTGTGCTTATCATAGATGCGGATATGCGCAAGGCGGTACAGCACCGCAATTTCAAGGTCGATAACGAGCGCGGGCTTTCAAGCTGTCTTGTTGATCTTGATGTGCTCACCGATGCCATCCATCATTCGGTAAAACCGGGACTTGATCTGCTTTCAGCCGGTCCGACACCGCCGAACCCCTCCGAGCTGCTCAGCTCACCCACTATGCAGAAGCTGCTTGACATCGTGTGCCGCGTGTACGATTTTGTTATCATCGACACGCCGCCGCTCACGCTCGTTTCGGACGCGCTTACGTTCGCCGGCAACACTGCGGGGCTTCTCATGGTCGTAAGACCCGACGTATGCCGCCAGATCGACCTGCGCCGCAGCTTTGACAGCATCGATCTTGCCGGCACGCACGTGCTGGGCGTGGTAATGTCGGATGTACGTCAGAACGGCACCGGCTATTACAGCGGCTACCGCCGTTACGGAAAGTACGAAAAATACGGCTATGCGCGCTATGGTTACGGAAGTACGTCGACCGATGCAAAGCCGGAAAATAAATCATGAACGCCGAGGGCGAGCGTCTTTTTGACGCGCTTGAGGAAAAATGCCGTGCGTGCGGAGCCTGCGAGCTTTCAAAAACACGCACAAACTGTGTTTTCGGCACCGGCAGCCTCTCAGCCCGGCTCATGTTTGTAGGTGAGGCACCGGGCGAGCAGGAGGACCTTCAGGGCGTTCCGTTCGTTGGGCGCGCGGGTCAGCTGCTCGACCGCTATCTCTACGCGGTCGATATCAGACGCGAGGATGTTTACATAGCAAATATACTCAAGTGCCGTCCGCCGCATAACCGCGATCCGCTTCCCGCCGAGGAGGATGCCTGCATAGGCTTTCTGCGCGAGCAGGTGCGGCTCATACGTCCGCGCATTATCGTGTGCCTCGGCAGAATATCCGCCATGCGCCTGATAAGTCCTGATTTCAAGATAACGCGCGATCACGGCAGGTGGTACGAGCGCGGAGATTTTCTTATGACAGCCGTTTATCATCCTGCAGCCCTTCTGCGCGACCCGCGCAAGAAGGACGATATGCTTGCCGATATGAAGAGCATCAGGAAAAAGCTTGATGCCATGACCGTCGGCGGGGAGCAAAAGTAAGACGGGAGAGCGGCGCGGACCGACTCTCAATACCCTTTGGGGAGCTTTTATATGAACAAAACAATCGTAAAGGTGCTGATAACGCTGCTTGCCGCGCTCCTGATACTTGCCGCCGCTGCGGGAGCCGTGTACAGCATAAGGGACAATCGCTCGAATCTCAACGATATAAACGCGCGCGAGGAGCGCGCCAATGCCCTGCGGCGCGAGCTTGAGCCGCTCAAAAGCGAGCGGACGGAGCTTGAAAACGAGCAGGTGAAGCTGAAGCTCAGCTACTCCGAGGAATCCAACGGCGTTTCGGCATTTTCCGTTATTTTTTCGGATATGTCGGAAGCGATATACACATCGGTCCTTCCGATAATGAAGCAGTTCGGGTACGTGGCGAATGTCGCGGTGTCAGGCGCGTATGAAATAGGCGCATCGGGAAAACTCAGCGCGGCACAGCTCGCATCCCTTAACGGAGAAGGCTGGAGTATTTCGGTTGCGTGGAACGGCGAGGGCGACGGAGCCGAGCACTATGCTTCGGTGAAGGCAGCTATCGAAGGTACCGGAGCTGCGGTGTTTCCCGCTGTGCTCTACACCGGCGAAAGGTTTACGCCGGCGCAGGCGGCTGCGCTTCGCGGCGCGGGAGTGACCGATATCATCGTTCCGGAAACGACCAAACTTTCGGACGAGCTTGCCGATGTCGGGAACTCAGGCATCGTCCGCAGTGCTGCGTGGGACCGCGAGGGCGGAAATCTTGTAATACTTGCAGGCATTTCGATGCATGAGGACGTCATTTTCACCGCTGTGGGAGAGGGTCTCAACACACCTCTGTTCAGGTCGATGCTTGATATGCTCAGGCTTCACGAAAACGGGATCGCGGTAAAGAGTCTGGGCGAACGCGAGAGCTACCGTGCCGAAGCGGAGCGCGAGCGCGCAAAGCGCGAAGAGGAAGCGCAGACGCGGCTTGCCGAGATAGATGCCCGTATCAGGGAGATAAAAGCGGAAATAAACGCGCTTTACGTAAAATACGGCGCGGAAATGCAGTAACATACGTGGGTGTCAAAAAACTCAAAACGAGCTTTTTGACACCCACCGCTTTATTTTCTTGTTCCGCGCGCTTTGCCGCTTTTTTTGCCGAATAATCTTCTCAGGATCGGCGAAAAAATGCCGGGCGAACGTATGACGATTATTTTCATAGCCATCTCCTGTGGCAGGCGGCGGTCATGGCGTTATTTTATCAGCATCACCCCGGCGCAAAGCAGGGCTGCCGCCTCGATAAAGGCGAGCAGTCTCCACGGCAGAATAAAGGACAGAAATATTCCCGCGCCGAAGCAAAGAACAAGCAGTCCGATCATTTTCTTTAGCTCGCATGATCTTGGCATGACCGTTTCCTCCCGTATCGTTCGGGGATGCGCCCGCAGGCGTTCCCTCTGCTATCATTATATGCTCATTCCGCACCCGCGTGACGGCGGTATGCGGATTTTTTTGTTTCAAAACCGTTTTACCTATTGAACAGTTGCCGCCGATTTGGTATAATTACTTTGCTACATTATATTGTAAGGTAAGTGCCGATATGAAAAAAGATATAAAAGACAAAAAAACGCCCTCTGCCCTCCGCACGGCTGCGCGGATGATCGCATCTGCCGCAGCGCTGGCAGTGCTTGTGCTTTCCGCTGTTCTGCTGCGCGGCGGATTTGACGCCTTCCGCACGTCGGATATCACTGCCGACGGGTCGCCGCGGTCTGTGCGCGTGGTTTTTGCCGACGCCGACGGCGGCGCGGGGAAGGTGTGTGAGGTCACGGCGGGCGATGATGCGGCTTTTTCGGTGGATATCCCGATGGGCAGCATTCTTGAAATCATCTCGGGCGGCGCAACAGCCGACGGCGGCATGATGACGCTCCGGAATGTCCGCGCTCCCGCTACCGTTGTCTATCGTGTGAGACGCCCCGGCGTTTACAGCCTGCGCGTTGTGAACGATGAAGCAAAAGGCAATGTCACCCCCCGCGCGGGAATGTTTACCATGACGGAGACGGAAAAGCTGCGCTTTTCCGTGACCGAGCAGCCCGGCTATCTTTTTGCGGGATACAGCATCGGTGCGCCGCTTGAGAGCGGCGGAGAGCTTGTTGAATCCGGGCGCGTGCTCACCTACGCCCCGAAGGATAACGCCGTGATATATCTCAACTACCGCGAGGCGGGAACGGCGGGGAGCTTTCTTCTCCGTTACCACGCGGCGGGCGGAAGGATAAGCACCGGCGGCGATGTTATTACCGAGCGTCAGTCGCGCGAATTTTACCTTTGCCCGAACGCCCGCATAAACGACGGCGTGATAAACCTTCCGGGGTACGCCCTTGTCGGTTACAGCACAAAGCCGGACGGCGGCGGTGATTTTTACGGTTGCGGATGGAACGTTATCATGCCCGAAAACGGAGAGATTGATCTTTACGCCGTCTGGCTGCCGGAAACGCCGGAAAGTGAATTCACCTTTACCGTGAAAAACAACACGGCGACCGTCACCGGCTGCACATCGCGCGGAGGTGCTGTGGTCATTCCCGCCACGCTTGGCGGCAAAAAGGTGACGGCGATCGCTGCCGGAGCCCTGAAGGGGCTCGGCGTGAAAAAGCTCGTGCTGCCGCCGGAGCTTTCAACTGTCGAACGCGCCGCAGTCACCGACTGCGGATCGCTTACCGAGGTATATCTGTTTGACCGTATAATTTCCATGAACGATGCGTCGTTCATGAACTGCGGCGGGCTTTCAACGCTGTACATCGGAGCGGCTCGTGCGCCGGTCTACCACGGGCAGAAGCACGGGACCTATTCCGTAAAATTCGAGCGACTCTATACTGCGCGCGGCAGAAAGCTCATAATCATCAACGGCTCAAATACCGCATACGGACTTGACACCGCCGCGCTTATATCAATGCTTGACGACGGTTTTGAGGTCGCAAACTTCGGCTTTAACTGGAAAACGCCGCTCACAATCTTCTACGAGGTCGCGGCTCGCTACATAAGACCCGGCGACATAGTGCTGAGCTGTCCCGAGCTTATGCCTCAGATGTGGGGAGAAAACACCGCGTCCTCCACCATGTGGGAGATGTTTGAGAGCGCGTATGAGGTCATCGGAATGATAGATATGCGCAATTACGGCGGGATCCTGCGCACGTTTGCGGATTTCAACCGCAAGTGCATAGCCTCGGGCAAGGGGACCGACTACGATGCAAGGTATAAGGATGTGAACACATACGGGGATTTCACCGTGCTCAAAACGCCGAACAAGGCGGGCGACAGCTATGTTCAGACCGCGGGACGCGATTTTTCGGTCGATGTGTATCTTCAGAAAAAATATGTTTCAAACATGAACCGTGCAATGGATGCCTGCCGCGCGGCGGGAGCCGAGATATTCATTTCATTCCCGCCGACAAACAAAAACTGCCTTTCGGCGGCGTCGGCGACCGAGGAATACCGCAAAGCCTTTGAAAGCGAGATCGAAGCCCGCCTGCACGCGCGGGTCATCTCGCATATTTCCGACTATCTTGTGCCGGGCAGCTGGTGCTTCGATTCGGACTATCACCTTACCACTGAGGCGACAAAGTGGCGCACCGAAAAGCTCGCCGGGGATATCAACCGTGCGGTGGCTGCGCTGAAAGCGGAGGGCAAACGATAATGAATACTACATATCAGTTGATTATCTGCGCGGTCTTTCTGTATTTTGCGCTCACGGCGGCACTCCATCGCCGCTTTGTGCGGCTTGCTGAAGAAAAGGCGCGGTATATGGCGTATTTTCAGCTCGCCGCCACGCTTGCCCTTGTAATATTCGGCGTTATGACATCGCTTGACCTTTACCTGCTTTTTGCCTTTACAGCGGCATCGGCTGCGCTGCTCATCATTGCCGAGGGCGGCGAAAGAAAAAATACCGATGCGAGGACCGATGCTCCGGTGCGCGGAGGGAGACTCACCCGTGCGGTATCCGCCGTTTGTGCCGTGATATTCGTGCTGCCGCTTTTGCTTCTTGCCGTGGGCGCGTTCGTCTACCCGTCTCAGTACAGCGAGAGCTACCTTGGCGAGCTTCCGAACAAGGTGCGCAGGCTTGATGAGTCGGGGGAGGGCAAGGTGGTCGTTATAGGCGGGTCAAGCGTTGCATTCGGGCTCGACTCCGCGCTTCTGTCCGGGATACTGGAACGTCCCGTAGTAAATTTCGGGCTTTACGCCACGCTCGGTACCGAGGTTATGATCGAGCTTGCGGCGCGTTCGATAAAGCCGGGGGACATTATTGTCATTGCCCCCGAGACCGACAGCCAGACGATGTCTGATTATTTCGGCGCCGAGGCGGTGCTTCAGGCATTCGACGGCGAGGCGGCAATGCTCCTTCGCCTTCCGTCACGATATATTCCGCGGCTTGGCGGTGCGTTTTACAGATACGCATCGGGCAAGCTGGCGGCAGGCGCGGGCTTTTCGCATCCCGCGAGCGGAATATACGGCTCCGCTTCCTTCAATGAGTACGGTGATATAGCCGTTCCGCGCCCCGAAAATATAATGTCGGGCGGGGTGGACGGCACACGAACCGTAACGCTTTCGCCTGATATCGTGAGCGAGGATTTTATTCTTTACCTCAATTCCTTTGCCGCGTACGCCGCCGAAAAGGGCGCACGTGTGTATTTCGGCTTTCCGCCGATGAACCGCGCGGCGGTATTGCCGACGGCGAATGCCGCCGGAGATACAAACGAGGAAAAGATCACCTCCGACGCGGCGGAATATTACGATTTCTTTGCGCGCAGACTGACCTTTCCCGTCATTACCGACCCTGCGGCGTGCCTTATGGGATGCGGATATTTCTATGACACGAATTTTCACCTCAATGACAGCGGCGTCATAGTTAATACCGCGCGGCTTGCGGCGGATATACTGCGTGCCGAGGGCAGCACGGCTGCCGTTACGGTCGAGCTGCCGCCCGAGCCTGCCCTACCGGTGCGCGGGGTGAACGGCGGAAGTGAAGCCGATAATGCCGACGCCGGTATGTTCATTTACGAAGAATACGGCGCGGGACTGGCTGTTTCGGGCACGACCGATGCGGCGCGTACTCGCACCGTACTTACCGTGCCGCGCATGTATGACGGCAAGTCCGTTATTGCGATCAGGGGCGGCGCATTTGACGGCTGTGCGTCACTTACCGAAATTACGGTAAAAGATAACATAACTCAGATCATGGACGGCGCGTTTTCGGGCTGCCCCGCACTCAGACGCGTGCACCTGGACTTTGAAAATGCCGATACCGTAACGGTGGGAGAGGCTTTGTTTGACGGAGCGCCGTCGGGACTTTACCTCTATGTTTCCGAGAGCGCGTTTCCGTCATTCGCCGGAAATTACAATTGGTACGAATATTCCGAGAGAATAAAACGCTATTGAAAAAAGTTCGCAGTCATACGTGAGCACAGTAAGCCCGAAAAGGATACAGGCGGGCTTGATGCTGCATCCAAGCCCGTAGCCCGCTGAAAGCGGTAAGTATTCTTTTTTGTCAAACAACGATCCTGCGTGCCAATGAAATGCACAAAAAAACATTCATAAAGGCGCGCAAACGCAAAAAATATTAGCACTCAATATAGTCAAGTGCTAACGTTTACAAAAAGAACATCTAAAAATATATAATTGTTAATATTGTCGGAGTATAATATAGCTGTAGTCGAAAGGAAGCGACATACAGGGCTTCCCTGAAGACAAATTAATATCAGTTAATATTAAACTTATATATTCGGAGGTATTATTACCATGTTTGAACTTACACCTTATTTCAGAAACAATCGCCGTGCTGCGCAGGTCTATGATCCTTTCCGCGAAATGGAGGATATGGAGCGTCACTTCTTCGGCAATGCGGTAGGATCCTTCCGTTCCGATATAAAGGATGAGGGGGATGCGTACCTCATTGAAACCGATATGCCCGGCTTCCGCAAGGAAGATATTCATGTTGACCTCAAGGGCGATACCCTTACCATCCGCGCCGAGCGTCACAGTGACTATGAAAAGGACGACAAGAAGAAGTCATACCTTCATGTTGAGCGTTCCTACGGCTCATACGAGAGATCGTTTGACGTTTCCGGCATCAAGCTTGACGCTATCAGCGTAAAGTACAATGACGGCGTGCTTGCCATCACTCTTCCGAAGGAAGAAGCCAAGCAGCCCGAATCCCGTTCAATAGATGTTCTCTGACGGCATAATACAGAATGTTCCCCCGCCGGCTCAGCTGCCGGCGGGGGAACATTCTTTTATTTTTTTATGATCTTTTCGGCGAATTTTCTCACATCGTCCTCATCGAGAAAGGGAATAAACGTTGCCAACCCCTTGATGCCGCTCTTGCCGAATTCAATGTCGGCGAATTTTTTTACATCGTCTTCGTCAAGAAACGGCAGATACTTCACAAGCTCCTTTTTGCCGTCCTTTTCATACGCCGCCGAGGCGATCTCAGCGATGTCGTCATCATCAAGAAAGGGAAGGAACTTTTCAATGCCTTTGCCTTCCTTCAAATATCTGCGCGCGATGTTTCCTACTTTTTCATCCGATGCAAAGGGCAGAAAAGACGAAATATCGCGCCCATCGGCTACGCTGCGCTCCATCAGCTCGTCGATCTTGCCGTCGTCAAGAAAGGGCAGCAGGACTGCAAGACCCTTTTCATTGTCATAATATTTGTCTGCCAGCTCTGCGATGTAATCTTCATCGAGGAAGGGCAGCAGCGGCGTTATGTCGGCAATGCCATCGTCCTCTATCATTTTTCTGACCTGGCGCGGCTTGGATATCTCCGCCGCCTCAAGTATTTCGTCGCTGCTCACCTCGGAGGTGTCTACCTTTCCGTTATTGATGATCTTTTCCACCACGGGGTTCTTTTTTCCGAGCAGCTCATCGACTGTCGTGCCGAGTATTTCCGAAAGCTCCGCGAGCTTTGAAATGTCGGGCATAGAGTTGCCTCTCTCCCAGTTCGACACCGCCTGAAAGCTGACGCCCATTGCGTCGGCAAGTTCAAACTGCGTCATGTCCTTACCCTTTCTGAGTTCTGCGATCTTTTTTCCGATCTTTACCGTATCAAACATATCAAATTCCTTTCTGCCGCCGGTCATTCCGGCGACATCATCATTTTACCTCAAAAGCACCACGCGGGAAAGCAAGCGCTGCTTGAGTTGTGTTTTTTTTTACTCAAGTGCCGCTTTAGTTGCTTATATAATAGCATCGCGGCGGCTTTTTTTCAAGTCCTGCGGGCGATTTTTGATTGACACGGCGCGATATATATGTTAAAATGGACTCAACCAAACCACGGGGGGTATCTGCATGGAAAAACTAAGAATGGGCACTGCCTATCACGGAAACCGCATATTGAAGCACGTCCGCGAGGATATGGAGGACATTGCGCGGCACAACATGAACCTTGTCGTGCATATGTTCACGCATACCGACTGGGAACGTCACCTCGGCGTTATGAAGGATATCGTCTCGGCGTCGCGCGATGCGGGGCTTGAGGTGTGGATAGACAATTGGGGGCTCGGAGGTCCTCCCGGTGACGTTTCGCATTTTCTCGGCGCACACCCCGAGGCGCATCAGGTGTACTCGGACGGCACGCCCGATCCCGTTAGCGTTTGCTACAACAGCGAGGCGTTCGTTGAGTTCACAAAACGCTGGCTCGACGCGGTAGCGTCCTTCGGCGGCGACAGGATATTCTGGGACGAGCCGCATCTGAAGCTGAAAAAAGCGGACGGCGGCGAGGTATTTACCTGCTGCTGTCCCACCTGCCGCAGGCTTTTTGAGGAGCGGTACGGTTACCCCATGCCCGACACGCTCACCGATGAGGTGAAGGAGTTCCGCACACAGTCGATAACAGGGTATTTCGACCGCGTTACGTCATATGCAAAGCTGCTCGGCATGGAGAACATCGTTTGTGTTATGCTGCACACGCTTGAGGAGACTTCGGGGCTTGCGGGGCTGGCAAATATCGACGATTACGGCATTGACCCGTATTGGTTCCCCGGCAAGAAGAACAACGACCCCTACGATTTTGTTTACGAGGCGTCGTGCGAGGCTGCAAAAAAAGCGGGGGCGCTCGGCAAACGGCATCACATCTGGATACAGGGGTACAGCATTCCCGCAGGGTATGAGGATGAGATCGTGACGGCGTATGACGCGGCATATGACGCAGGCGCGCGCACGATACTAAGCTGGAGCTATCGCGGCGGCGAATCGAATACATATAAGTCCGAAAACTGCGAGCGCGTGTGGCAGGTCATGGGCGAGGCTTCGGCGCGCATCCGCGGCAGATATTTTGACGATATACGCAGCGAAAAGCTGAAAAAGTACGGCGTGAGCCGGAATTGACCTAAAAGTGCTGCCGCGCATTTGCGCGGCAGCACTTTTTTATTTGATAAGTCCGCTTTCCTTCAGCAGAAGCTCGATATCTGTGCCCTTGACTTTTTTCAGGGCTATCTTTAACATTTCCTTCTCTTTGAATGACAGCGGCGCCTCACTGATCGGCTTCTTGTCGATCGCGTAGTAGCAGGCGCGCAGCAGCTCGCGCACGTCATATTTGCTGCCCCAGACCTCGGGCACGCCGCGGTCGATATCAAGCAGCGTGTAGACTGACTCCATACCGGTGCGCATTGAATATTCGGTGGTGAATATTGTGTCGCGCGGCGTTTCGGCAAACTGACCGATAAAGGCAAAGTTCACCGCGCCGTCGGGCACGACCTTCGGACGGTCGGATTCCTTGCGGGGCTGGAAGAAGGCGTTGATATAGGGCATGAAGCAGGTCGTGGTATTGCAGGCATCGTGCGCCAGAGCATCGATTCTGTCGGTCGGCACGCCGATGTGATACAGCCACTCGCGGCAGACTTCTTCGCCGGTGCAGTCACGCATAGCCTTTTTCACATAGTTGCCTTCTTTATTTGTATTCAGCGAATACAGCCATACGAGCACCATGTTCTTGTCCTGGGACTTGAACTGCGGCTGGCGGTTGATCGTCCAGGAGAGATACCAGTTGTC
>CAKRTQ010000025.1 GCA_934402395.1 uncultured Eubacteriales bacterium
AAGCCGGTGCAAACGCTCCGGACGGGACGGTCATGACCATGAATTGAAAAACGGGATATGTACAGTGATCTCATTTGTGCCGACGGGCTGTAAAAAACTCATTTTGAGTTTTTTACAGCCCGTTTTTTTGCCGCTATGTCCGGAGAATATTTTCTCTTTTTGTGTATTATTATACCGAAATGCGCGTTTTGCTCTTGACATTTTTCACATTATGGTGTATTATTACACTATATAATTGTCGAAATATGCCGAAGGGAGGGAAGAGCCACGGACAGGAACACGCTTATCGCGGTCTGCGACGGCAGTCTGCGTTATCTGCGCGCCGAATTCGGTCTTACACAGGACGAAATGGCGCATGAGCTTGGTATTTCAAAAAAGACCCTTGTCGGCATAGAAAAGGGTCGTTCCTCTCTCGGTTGGACGGGAAGCGCGGCTCTTTGTTTGCTTTTTTCGGACAGCGACGCCCTCCGGCAGGGGCTTGGCGGCGATCCGTCGTCGGCTGCGGCAGAGCTTCGCGCGTTCCCGCACGCAGCCGCAGTGTCCGACCGTCCGGAAGCGCCGCATGCCGGTGCCGATCTGTCCGCAAGCTCTCCGCTCTGGCGGCGCGTTGCCGCCATCGGCGAATTTTTTGCCGAACAAAACGTTATTTCCGAGCATTACCGCCTCATTGATGCCGCCGGCAGACGTTTGTTTGCCTCATTTGACTACGAAGAGGTGGAATCCGCAGCCGCGCGTCTTTCGCGCGATGCTCAGAAGAAAGGGGGAAAATAAAATGAAAAACGACAAAACGCGCGCCATGAGTGTATTTTTTCCCTTTTGGTGCATCGTCTCACACGGGTATACATGGCTGATACCCACGGTTGCCGTCACGCTTCTGCTCGATAGCGCGGCGCTCATCGCTCTTCTTCTGCTGTTGCGTCCGTGCGGCGTGTCCGACAGACGCGGCACTGATGTCGGCAACACCTGGCGACGCAAAATCGTTCCCGTTTTTCTTGTTGACATTTCCGCATCGTTCGCCTCGGCGGGGCTTCTGCGTCTCATTCTTCTGCTGCTTTCGTACATTCCGGGACTTGATCCGGAATACCTTCTTGTCGTGGCGGGAACACGCCCCGAATCAGATCTTTTTACCCTTCTGCCTGTCATCTTTTCAATAATATCGGGCGGCATTATCATTTACCTTGCAAACAGATATATTGTATTCGGAGATCTCAGGCGCGGCCGGATGCTCGCATTCCTGTTCGCCGTGTGTCAGGCACCGTACTCGCTTTTGTTTCCCTCCATATTTAATTAACAGCCGAAAGAGGATATACCGATGTCATACGATAGAAGAACTCTTGCCTCCGATTCGCCGTGGGCGGTCGGCGCGTCCCTCCTTATGATACTTGCCGCAATAATGATGCTTGCCGTTCTCCCCGGCAGACTGTCCGACGGCAGCGTCGGGATCACCGCCGCGCTTTTGCCGCTTCTTCCGTCTGCGGCGTGCATATGCACCGCCGTCATGCTGGTCTCGCGAAAAAACAGCCTGATCCCGACGGCACTGCCGGTAGGCGCCGTTTGTCTTTACGCGGCTGCGCACTCGTTCGGCAGTGAGCTCTGGGCAACGCTCGTCTGCTGTCTCATGAGCGCAGCTCTGGCAGCCCTTTACCTTCTGGCAGTTGCGGGTACGCTTTCCTCGCGCACGCCGCTGCTTGCCGTATGCACCGCTGCGGCGGTATGGACGCTCATCACGCTTCCGCGCTTTTACGGCGGCGGGTCGCCCGGTGCGATCCTTGCGGGGCTTGCGCCTGCGGTGATATATGCCGCGCTCTTTCTTGTCGGCTGCGGAATGCGGCGCGGCAGACTGTACTGATATCACGTTTTGCGATAAAAAACAACTGAATAAAGGAGAAAAAACGCTATGAAATTCACCGAAAAACCGAAATTCGGCTCGTCAACCTGCTTCACGGGCAAATTTGACCGCGAGGCGTTCCGCGGCTATGCCGCCGCCGGCATCGACTGCGTGGAGCTTTCCACAAACTACAACAACTATTTCAACGCATGGGAATTCGTTGACCGCCCCGAGGATTACGCGCGGATTGCCGCCGATGAGGGTGTAGAGATATGGTCGGTGCATCTGCCTTTTTCGCGCAAGCTTGACATTTCGACCGAGGACCGTGAGCTTCGCGCCGTCACGCTTTACACCGACCGCGCCATGATACGCGCATCGGCGCGCGCCGGTGCGAAGGTGATAGTGCTTCATCCATCGAGCGAGCCGATCGACGACGAGCGACGCTCCGAGCGTATGCGCCTCAGCCGCGAGGCAATAATCATGCTCAACGAAGAATGCGAAAAACTGGGGCTCAGGCTCGCGGTAGAGGACCTTCCGCGCACCTGTCTCTGCAACCGTTCGGAGGAGATGGTCGAGCTTATTTCCGGCACGGGAGCCGGCGCGGTGTTCGACACCAACCATGCGCTGTTTGAGGACAATGCTCATTTCATTGACACTCTGACCGCCGGGGGCATACGCATTCACACTCTGCATATATCCGATTATTTCCGCGATGCTGCGGGCGTTCTTGACGAGCGTCATGTTCTGCCGGGCGAGGGTATAAACGACTGGCACGCCATATTCGACGCTCTCATCCGTCACGGATACGAAGGTCCCATTATGTATGAAGTCCCGGCGCGTCCCAAAACGCACGAGACGCCCTACACGTTCTCCGAGCTTGCCGACAATATGCACAGACTTGCCGAGGGCAGGATCTGATCTTCCGCACTGTGAAAAACAACAAAAAAGCGTTTTTCTATTGACATCAGGTTGAACAAATGTTATAATGAAACCGACAGCCGCGCCGGAGACGGTCTCCGTTCCGGAATAATTGCGGCAAATAATCAGAATGAGGTATGAACCATGCGCAAAATCATCTCTGTCGTTCTGGCAGCAGCGATGCTCGTATCGCTTGCCGTTGTCGGAATAAGCGCCGCACCGAATGCGGCTGACATCGGTAAGGTTGCCGCCGGCTACAAGCCCGAGGGAACCGGTATCGCATCGCTGGCAGAAGCCACCGATCCCGCCGGCAAGTACTATCTTACTGCCGATATCAAGGTCGATGCCACTCTCCCCGTGACATTCACCGGAACCATTGACGGTAACGGTCACACCGTTACGATCTCCGCTCCCGTGTTCGAGCACTTCGGCGGAACCGTCAAGAACCTTATTATTGCCGGTTCGGTCGACGACTCCGCAAAGGAAGCCGTTCACACCGGTACCATCGCCCGTCATATTCCCGCCGAGACCACTGCCGTGTTTGAAAACGTAAAGAACACCGCGGCCGTCAAGGGCGTACTCAAGGATTACGTGGGCGCGGCTCCCAACGGCACTGCTGACTATAAGTACCGCTCCGGATGCGGCGGCTTTATCGGTCTTTGCGAAGGCTCGATGGAAGTTACCGGCTGTGCCAACACCGCAGACATCAACGGCTTTGCCGTAGGCGGCTTCCTCGGCTACTGCGAGAGCCAGTTTGACAAAGCGAGCCATGTTCTTTTCAAGGATTCCGTCAACACCGGTAAGCTCACCGACGCCGGGGTCGAAAAGGTCAAAAACAACGGCGCCCTCGGCGGTATGGTCGGTATCTGCAACCGCACCAAGAAGCTGGACTTCATAAACTGCCACAACTCCGGCGAGATAGCCGGCAACGTTGACGGCAAGGGAACCTCCAACTGCCCTGCCGGCGGTATTATCGGCTACAACTATGTTGCCAAGAATTCCACCGACGGCGTGTGCAACTTCACAGACTGCACTAACACCGCAAACATAACCGGCGCAAACCAGGTCGGCGGTATTGCGGGCGCTGTTTACAGCGTAGCAAACGTCAAAAACTGCTCCAACACCGGTAACATCACATCCACTACCAACTATGCGGGCGGCATCATCTCCCGCAACGGCTGCGACAGCGACTACAAGGATAAGACATTTATCGTCGCCTACTACGAGAACTGCGTAAACCGCGGTAACGTCAAGTCTGCCAACCAGTATGTCGGCGGTATTGCCGGATTCGTAAACGCAGGCGTTTCCGTGAAGAACTGCGAAAACTACGGCAGCGTTGACTCCACCGCTTCCGCCAAGCAGGGTCACGCCGGCGGTATCGTATCTCTCAGCCAGACAGATACCGTTGTTTACGGTTGCGTAAACTACGGCAACGTTGCCGGCGCTCCCACCGCCAACATTTCCGCAGGCGGTATCATAGGCAGAGCAGCTCACAAGGGCGGAGCTGTGAGGATTGAACGCTGCACCAACTTCGGTGATGTTGTATGCGGCAGCACCGGTCTCTTCTTCGGCCCCGGCGGTATTGCCGGATACATATGGGGCGGTTCGTCCTCCACATACCTCCTTTACTGCGTGAACGCAGGTAAGGTCACCGCTACGGGCGCCGACAACAGCGCCGCGGGACTTGCGACCTATCTCAATACCAACTATCCGATATTCATTCAGTACTGCATCAACGTCGGTGAAATAACCGTAAACAACAGCACCGGCAACAAGATCGAGCTCTGGTACAACAAGAGCATCACCGAGCTTGACAGCGCAAACGTACATCACAACTTCTATCTCGCCGGCGACGGCAAGATAGGCGTAAAGCACGGCGACGGCGATGCCGCAGTAGCTTTCGAGGCTGCCGCGACCGCAGCCACTGCCGAGGATCTTGCCTCCGGTAAGCTCTGCTTCGAGCTTAACGAGGCTATCAAGGCAGCCGATGCATCGGTGAATGAAGATGTATTCTACCAGCTGATAGGCACCGACAAAGCGCCGAACACCGTTGTAAACGAAAAGGCAAAGGTCGAAAAAGCAGCCGACGGCAGCTTCAAGAACCCGTCTCCCGCTCCCGTTGAGACCGACCCCGTAACTCCTCCCACGACCGATCCTGCGGATACCAAGCCCGCAGAGACCGAGCCTGAGTCCCCTGTGACCGGAGACAACGCCTCCGCTGTCATCATCGCTCTGGCGATAGTGGCAATAGCGGGTACCGCTTGCCTCTTCGTGAGAAAGAAAGTTACAGACTGAAAAAACAAATAAACATACCGGAGCCCGGTCGCTTGCGACCGGGCTCCGGTATGTTTAGTTTCCGCATTCGATGCTTATTTCGGTGAACAGCCCCAAAAGGTCGTTTACCGTTTTTTGTTTCTTTTCCTCGCCTGCAACGTCAAGCACGGCGTGTCCGGCGTGCATCATGATAAGGCGGTCGCCGAAGTCTGCGGCAAAGCGCAGGTTGTGCGTTACCATTACCGCTGTGAGGTTTTTTTCGCGCACTACGCGGTCGGTAAGCTCCATTATCAGCTCGGCTGTCTTGGGGTCGAGCGCTGCAGTGTGCTCATCGAGAATAAGAATATCCACGGGCGTCAGCGTTGACATCACAAGTGCCATTGCCTGCCGCTGCCCGCCCGACAGTGCGCCCGCACGCTGGCTGAGCTTGTCCTCAAGCCCGAGGTGAAGAGATGAAAGCTGCTCGCGGTAAAAATCCACGCGCGCGGGAGAAACGCCGCGCGTAAGCCCGAAACGCCGGCATTTTGCACCGTGCCGCCCGTGCGCGGTCCCGCCTGCGGCGGGACCGCAGTCGGCAAGAGCCATATTTTCGAGAATAGTCAGATCCGAGCAGGTCCCGGTGGCGGGATTCTGCCATACGCGGCCGATTTTTGCATACCTCATATGCTCGGGCGTGTGGGTTACATCGGCACCATCGATGATTATACGCCCGGAATCCACCGGTATCGAGCCGCAGATTATGTTGAGAAGCGAGGTCTTGCCGCTCCCGTTGGAGCCGACCACAGACACGAAGGAACCTTTTGCGACCGACAGCGAAAAGTCAGAGAAAAGGCACATCTCTGTAACGTCGCCGGGGTTGTATACCTTAGTTATTTTATCAAGACATATCATTTCGCTCATGCGCACGCTCCTTTTTGCGTTCACTCAAAACAAGTGCAACGGTAAACAGTATTGCCATCAGAAGTTTGTTGTATGCCGATGGAATGCCGATCTTTGTCGCCGCAACAAGGCACGCCTGATATATCATCGCGCCGAGAATCACTTTTGTGGTGTTCCGCATGAAACGGACGCGGCGGAAGAGGGAAAGCCCGATTATCAGAGATGCAAGGCCTATAACAACCATTCCTACGCCCATGCTCTGGTTCACGTTGCCGGTGACTGAGGTGTAAAGCGCGCCCGAAGCACCCGCAAAGGCGTTGCCTATGGCAAGTCCGAGTATACGGCTTCTGCCGGGATCGCGCGAGAGCGTGCGCACAAATGCAGGGTTGTTCCCTGCGGCGCGGAGCAAAAGCCCGCGCCGCGTGGAAAGGAAAAGATCGAGCAGTATCTTGAAAAGCAGTGCAAAAAAGAGATATACGGCATCAAGACGCGGCATAAATGCGCCGGCGCGAGCAGAAATGAGCGAAAACGGGAACTGATTTTTTATTGCCGCTTCGCTGCGGGCGAAATTGATGGTCGAGAAAAGCTCGCCGCCAAGGTCGAATTTACCGTCAAGTGCCGCGCCGCCTGCCGAGGTCGCCACAAGGTTTATTGATATGAGCGCGGTCGAAACAAGTATACCGCAAAGCAGCGGACGTATCTTCAGCTTTACGTTGAGTACGCCGGTCAGGGCGCCGAATGCGCCGCCTACGGCGAATGCCGCAGCCATACCGAGCCAGCCGCTTACTCCCTGCGACACCATGATGCCGTACACGACCGCGCCGCTGAGGAACGTGCCCTCTACAGTGAGGTCGGGAAAATCAAGTATCGTGTAGCTGACATAGTAGCCCATGGCGAGTATCGAAAACACAAGCCCGAGGCGTATAAAAAGCTCGACCGATGTGAGAAATGACATTTTTCTTCCCCTGTCTGTTGTTATCCGACGCGTGTGGCGCCGCTGTATTCGGCGGGAACCGCTATTCCCGCTGCGGCAAGAGCCGCTTCGTTGATGACGGGCAGAGCCTCGCTCAGCTTTTCAACGGCAAGCTCGGCTGCGGGCGTACCGCGCATGACTTTTACGGCAAGGTCGCCGGTGAGTCTGCCGAGAGCCACATAGTCGATGGACATAGATGCGGCACAGCCGTTTTTGACCTGTTCTTCCTCCGAACCGTAAACGGGGATCTTTGCGTTTTCGGCAGCGGCAAGGACGGCGGAAAGATTCTGTACGACGTTGTTGTCGGTAAAGTTGAGTATGCAGTCGCTCTTGGCGGCTACGGCGGCGGCAGCTGCGGGAACGTCTGCGGCTCCCTGGACCGAGGCGGCTTCAACGACAATGCCGGCGGCATCGCAGACGGCGCGCAGATTTTTGAGCTGGGTGAGTGAATTTTCCTCCGATGTTGTGTATATGACGCCGACTGTCTTTACGTCCGGCTGAAATGCCTTTATCATACCGATGTGAAGGTTGAAGTCGAGCACATCGGAGGTCCCGGTGCAGTCCTCGCCGGGTTTGTCCATTGATTTGACAAGCCCTGCCGTTACAGGGTCGGAGACGGCGCAGAAGATAACGGGGATGTCGGTATCCGCCGCTGCTGTGAAGGCTGATTTCGCCGCAGGCGTGGCAATTGCGATTATGATGTCAAAGCCGTCTGCCACCATACTGCCCGCAAAGGCGGTGCAGTCGGATTCATATGTGTTGGGCGAGCCGGTCTGGACCTTAAGCTCGTATTCTATGCCCGAGTCGGCGAGCGCGGCAACGATCCCCTCGCGGCAATTGTCAAGCGAGGGATTGGGCATGAGCTGGATCACGCCGATCTTCACCGTCTCTCCGGCGGCTACCTTGTCGGCAAGCGGCTTTTTGCCGCTGCACGACGCGATGACGAGAGTTGAGAGCAGCACGAGAACTGCCAGTGTTACGGAAATAAGCTTTTTCATGGTTTTCTCCTTCTTTCTTCCAAAAAGCAAAAACGCCCCGGACGCCGCACGTATATACGGCATCCGGGGCGAATATTTCAAAAAACAATATCCGCGGTACCACCCGAATCGGGAAACACCCACTCTTTATGCGCACAGTAATGCACAGCGCTGCGGATAACGGGAGCGCACCCCGTCGGGAACTACTTGCGGAGAACCGCTTTTGCGCCCGCCCTCGGAAGTCCATTCGCCTGCGCGTTCGTACTGCGATCACACCGCCCGCAGCTCTCTTTGCCGTTATTCACAGGGTACTCGTCTTCCTCATCGGTTTTTTGTTGGCGTTATTGTATCACAACGCCCGGCACTTGTCAAGAGGTAAAATGAAATTTTTTTGATTTTTTTTTGCGGCGTCGCCGTGCAAAAACAAAAATATACCGTCCCGCCGTGCATATCATGCAATTCTTAGGGCATAAACCTGCATCTTTTTTGTGAGCAATGAAAGACGGGGACCGCACCGGAAATGCCGAAAGCCGGATCGGAATTTCCCCGGAGAGGTTAAAGCATTGAGTTTTTTAACAGCTTCCTTTGCTTATCATTCCGCGCATTGCGGCAAGCGCGGCTGAAAGCCCGCCCACTTCATCGATAAGCCCGCACTTTACCGCCTCCCTGCCGTCGATCACGGTACCGATGTCGTTTGCCATGCGGTCGGAGCGCATTATCATTTCGTAAAGCGCATCCCTGTCCGCGTGCGAATGCGCGCAGATGAAGTCAAGTATCCGCTCCTGCATATCGTGAAAATAATTGTACGTCTGCGGCGCACCGATCACCGTGCCGCTTATTCTTACGGGGTGCAGCGTCATGGTCGCACTCGGCACAATGAACGACCGCCTTGCCGACACCGCAAGCGGTACGCCTATCGAATGTCCGCCGCCGAGCACGAGCGACACGGTCGGTTTTGACATTGATGCTATCATCTCGGCGATCGCCAGCCCCGCCTCAACATCGCCGCCCATTGTATTCAGTATCAGAAGCACCCCGTCGGTGCCGTCGTCCTCCTCTATGGACGCCAGCTGAGGTATCACGTGCTCATAGCGCGTGGTCTTCTGATTGTCGCCGAGCAGGTAGTGACCCTCCACCTGACCTATGATGCACATACAATATATTGATTCCCGCGCGTTGCCGGTAAGTGCCTCGCCGTCGCCGCGCCGGTCTTTGTTTTCTTCTTTTTCGGTGTTTTCGGTTTTATCTTTTTCACTCATCATCCGTTTTACTCCGGTCCCTTATCCGATATTTTCATGTCACGATTATTATTGACATAAAAAAGCCGATTATGTCGCCCAAATCACAAAAAACGATTTACAAAACGCGAAATTTGTGCTATAATAAATCGGAATGCAAGAATAAACGCGGACGCTGTCCGCATAAGGAGCAGAAAATGGATAAAACATTTATCGTTGAAACCTCCGCGCGCCATATACACCTGACGCGTGAAGCCGTTGAAACACTCTACGGCAAGGGAACTGTGCTTGAAGTCAAAAAAATGCTCAGCCAGCCCGGTCAGTTTGCGTGCTCAAATGCAAAAATAACGCTTGTCGGTCCCAAGGGAAGCCTTGCCGTCAGCGTGCTGGGCCCCGAAAGACCGCAGAACCAGGTGGAGCTTTCCTTCACCGACGCACGTGCGCTCGGTATTACGCCCCCTGTGCGTGAGAGCGGCGATATCGCAGGAACTCCCGGCGTGAAGCTGGTCGGTCCTGCCGGCGAGCTTGAGATAGCCGAGGGCTGCATAGTTGCCAAACGCCATATACATATGACTCCCGAGGACGCAGAGCGTCTCGGCGTTGCCGACAAGGAGATCGTAAAGGTAAAGCTTGACACCGCCCGTCCGCTCATTTTTGACGATGTTGTGGTGAGAGTAAGCCCCAAGTTTGCGCTTGCCATGCATATTGACACCGACGAGTGCAATGCCGCAGCCGCCTTCGGTGCCGTCCGCGGTGAGATAGTAAAATAAGATATTATAAAAAATAATATAAACCCCAATAAGAAAGGATTGTTCCGAAATGAGCAAAGTAAGCGAATGCCCTTACGCAATGAGTGCTGAAGTCTCCGCGCAGTGCAAGGTGACAAAAGGCTGTGACCACGGTCCCGCTCCGATACCGGAGGAAGGCAAGTGGATCCAGGCAAAAGAGATCAGCGATATTTCCGCATATACCCACGGTGTGGGATGGTGCGCCCCCCAGCAGGGAGCCTGCAAGCTCTCTCTCAATGTCAAAAACGGTATCATCGAGGAAGCTCTCGTTGAGACAGTCGGATGTTCCGGTATGACCCACTCCGCAGCTATGGCAGCCGAGATCCTTCCCGGCAAGACCATTCTTGAGGCTCTCAACACAGACCTCGTGTGCGATGCCATCAACACCGCAATGCGCGAGCTCTTCCTTCAGATCGTATACGGCAGAAGCCAGTCTGCGTTCTCCGAGGGCGGACTTGTCATCGGCGCCGGTCTTGAGGACCTCGGCAAGGGTGCACGTTCGATGGTCGGCACCATGTACGGCACAAAGGAAAAGGGTGTGCGTTACCTCGAAATGACCGAGGGCTACTGCACCAGAATGGCGCTTGACGCCAACAACGAAGTCATCGGCTACGAGTTCGTATCACTCGGCAAGATGACCGACTTTATCAAAAAGGGCATGGAGCCGAACGAGGCTTATGCCAAGGCTATGGGTCACTACGGCCGCTTCAACCCTGAGGACGGCGCGGTCAAGTACATAGACCCCCGCAAGGAATAATTAAAGGAGGAGACGAAAATGGCTACTTTTGAAGGTTACGAAAGACGCGAGGCGAAGATCCTCGGCGTGCTTAAGGAATACGGCATCTCCTCTATCGACGAGTGCAAAAAGATCTGCGACGATGCGGGTATCGACCCCTACACCATCGTACAGGAAACACAGCCCATCTGCTTTGAAAACGCAAAGTGGGCATACACCGTGGGCGCCGCCATCGCCATAAAGAAGGGCGACAAGAAGGCTGCCGACGCCGCTGCCGATATCGGTATCGGACTTCAGTCCTTCTGCATCCCCGGCTCGGTCGCCGAAAACCGCAAGGTCGGTCTCGGTCACGGCAACCTCGGCAAAATGCTCCTCTCAGAGGAGACCGAGTGCTTCTGCTTCCTCGCCGGTCACGAGTCGTTCGCGGCTGCCGAGGGCGCTATCAAGATTGCTCTCAACGCCAATAAGGTAAGAGTCAAACCCCTTCGCGTTATCCTCAACGGTCTCGGCAAGGATGCCGCATACATCATTTCCCGCATCAACGGCTTCACTTATGTGCAGACCGAGTTCGATCCCTACTCCGAGACGGTAAAGATCGTCCGCGAGGTCCCGTTCTCTAACGGCGCGCGCGCAAAGGTGCGCTGCTACGGTGCCGATAACGTACCGGAAGGCGTTGCCATCATGAAGCTTGAGAACGTTGGCGTTTCCATCACCGGTAACTCCACCAACCCGACAAGATTCCAGCACCCCGTTGCCGGCACCTACAAGAAATGGTGTGTCGAAAACGGCGTAAAGTACTTCTCCGTGGCTTCCGGCGGCGGAACAGGCAGAACTCTGCATCCCGATAACATGGCTGCGGGTCCCTCCTCTTACGGCATGACCGATACCATGGGCAGAATGCACTCCGATGCGCAGTTCGCAGGTTCGTCCTCGGTTCCCGCGCACGTTGAGATGATGGGTCTCATCGGTATGGGCAACAACCCGATGGTCGGTGCGACCGTCGCTGTTGCTGTCGCTGTCGAAGAGGCTATGAAAAAATAATCATTCGCAGCTTTTTGAGCCGCCGGGATGAAAGTTCCGGCGGCTCGTGCAATATACGCACAAAAAAACGTACATACGGGGTGAGGATGAACATCATCCAAGCACAGAAAGACGGAGGATCAAGCATGAAGAACCATCTTTTTTGCCGCGTGTTGGCTGCGCTTTTAATATGTACGGCAGTGATAATGTACCTTGCGGCATGTCAAAACAAATCCCCGACTCCCGCCGGCGGCACAAAAGCCCCGGAGACCATGGTAATGGTCAATGTCGATTATCATCCTTTTATCATCCACGGCGGAAGTATGTACGAGATCGCCGATGAGACGGTGAGCAGGGCGATGATAGGAAAAAAGCTCGGCGAGATCACGGGAAATCCGCCGAACTGCTGCACCGAAGAGGAATACCGTCGCCGGAGCCTTCTCGGTTATGATGAAAGGGAGGGGGAGGCTTCGTTTCTCACGCCGGGCACGCCGTTTTACGCGGTAAGCGGGGACGATGACCTGATCGTTGCCGATCGTTCGGGACAGCTTGAGGTCTACCGCCGCGAGGGCACGACCGCAGACGCGAGGGATGTACTTGCAGGTTATACGGTGAAAAGGATATCTTTGGAGGATCAGAATTACGATAAAAGAATAAATTCCGATATTCCCATGACCCCGCTCTGCTCAGCCGCAGAGCTTGAGACTTTCCTTGTGACTGCAAAGCTTCATGAGTACTACGTGAAGGAGGTCATGGATATCCGAAAATACGACAGCGGCTTTTTTGAGACATACGCGCTCGTTCCGGTCGTTATCGTATTTTCACCGAGCGGTTCGATAAAATACAGTGTCGGTAGTGCCGTGCTTGACGGCGGCAGGCTGACCGTTGAGGTCACAGAGACGGTCCCCGAGTGTGGCACCTGCGATGTGGCTTCATGGCTTTTGCTTGCCGAGATCAGAAGAGAGGACATTTCAGCGGCAAAAAGCTTTGAGCTTGCGGTGAAGACCGTGGAATCGGCGCGGAACAGCCGATAAACTATTGACAAACCCGGACTTTTATTGTATTATATATATGTAAAAATATATCCGTGCGCTGCACGGCGGATAATATCCGGGAAAGGATAACACATGGGACTCATCAAAGCCGGGATAGGAGCACTGGGCGGCACACTTGCCGATCAGTGGAAAGAATTTTTCTATTGCGAGTCAATGCCGAAGGAAGTGCTGGTAACGAAGGGACAGAA
>CAKRTQ010000026.1 GCA_934402395.1 uncultured Eubacteriales bacterium
AGTCGAGTAGTAGGACGGTGCATACTGAAGATGATAAAAGAATCCGGCGGCCTCACGTACAAATGTAACAGCTTGGGAAAGGCTGAGACCGGCGGCGGTATCTGTGCCGTTATCAAGTGGGATCACGGGATCGGTCCTATGCTCGATGGCGTATTCATGGCGGTAGATCTTACTCATGGCGAGCTTTGTGTAATCGCAGTCGCCGATGCGCCAGCCGTTCGGAGTTTTGACAAAGGTGACGCTTGTTGTAAAATAGGGGCCCCGTGCGTCACCGCCGGCAGCATGAAGAACAACATCCATAGTGGCGGTGTCGCCGTCACAACGGAAGTTGCGCGCATAATAGATATCCCCGGGGTTATACTGTGATTGCCAGCCGCCGATGTATTTGTACGTAACGCCCTCATACACGTAAAAGAGAGGGCATTTTTTGACGCCTTGCTCATACGGATAACTGTCGGGGCGAAGCTCGGCAAGACAGTATGTCACGCTTCCTTCGGCGATCTCATCGGTGAAATACTGCTTTGTCATTGCAAGGGCTTCTTCGGCGTTGCTGTACGGCATGTTTCTTCTGTCGCACGGTATCCTGCCGAACATAAGCTCGACACCCTCAATGTTGAAATACTTTGTTTCATCGGTAAGACCATCGTTGAACTGGAGCCATGAATAAAACGTTCCGCCGCGGCGTGCAAGGTCGCACGCCTCGGTATATGTAAATCTGTCGGTGTCGTGTGAGACCTTGGGGGCGGGATGGGTCGTGCTGTATTCCTCCCATGAAAGCTCGCCGCATATGAGACGTAGGAGGTCGCCTTCTCCGCTTATGCGCCAGCCGTCAGAGCCGCGTTTGAGAACGATCTCAAGCGCAAAGTCGCGGTCGGGGTCTTCAGTGTAACGCGGCATCGACATTACCGCATTGACCGTGGCGCGGTCACCGTTGATTTTAAGATCGTATACGTTCCATACACTGCTGTTCGGAATATTTGAGTCCCAGGTATGGGCTTTGTACCATATGCCGTCTTTTTCGTAAAACATAGGGTGATCGATGCCACGAAGCCGGCATTCGTAGCAAAATCCTGTCATCTTGTCGGTGATCCCGGTATCAAAGTAGCGCTCCATCTCTTTTTTAAAGTCGTTAGGGGTGGTGTAGCCGTCCTTGTCAAGCTGATGGAAGGTAAAGGTCCTATCTCCGATCGTGACGTCTATCTCACTCCCTATTTGCGGCATAAAATGGATCGCTCTGTAGTATCCCTCGCACGCATAGTAATAGTAGAACTGCCACCCGTTGCGTATGATCTCTGCCGCCTCGTCAAGCGTCAGCTCTCCCGCAGAGGCTGAAGCGGTAACGGAGATGGGCGATGCCGCCAGAAACAGCGCGGCGAGGATGAGAAGAACGGAAACGATTTTTTTCATATTGTTAGCCTCCTTGGTATTGTGTCAACATTGTATCATATATCACGCTGAAAATCAATGTGCGGTATGTATTTTCGGCATTATGCACATTTGGGAATGTTTCGTTTGTACAATATAAATAAAAGGGTTATTAAAAAACTCGGCTTGAGTTTTTTAATAACCCGGCGGCTCTCCGCTGCTTTACAGTCGTTTTGAGTTTTATGCCATGCTCTCTGGCAGCTTTTTGCCGCCTACGAGATGAAAATGCAGGTGCTTTACCGACTGGCAGCCGTCCTCGCCGCAGTTGGTTATAACGCGATAGCCGTTCTTGAGCCCGCACGCGGCGGCGATCTTCGGTATCGCTTCAAAAATGTGCGCGACGGCGGCGCTGTTTTCAGTCGTTATCTCATCCGCCGATGCAATATGCTCGCGCGGAACTATAAGCACGTGCACAGGTGCCTGCGGGTTTATGTCACGGAAGGCGTAAACGTATTCATCTTCGTATACCTTGCCCGAGGGGATCTCTCCCGCGATTATTTTACAGAAAAGACAGTCCATTTTTTACTCCTTTTTTTGAAAAAAACAAAACGGGACGCGCCGCTTGCACAGACGCGTTCCGTTTTACGGATTATTTGTATTTGCGCTTTCTGGCGGCTTCGGATTTCTTCTTCCGCTTTACGCTGGGCTTTTCGTAATGCTCTCTCTTGCGAAGCTCGGTAAGGACGCCGGAACGAGCGCACTGCCGTTTGAAACGACGCAGAGCACTGTCAAGTGTCTCGCCTTCTCTGACTTTTACTTCTGCCATTCTTTTTCCCTCCCTTCGCAACGCACAGCACCGGGGTGTGTGCAAAAAACCAATTAACAGAATGCATTATACAACATATTGCGTCTCTTGTCAAGAGATTTTTTTCATTTTTATTCTTCCGCACACTATTTTTTGCGTAAAGGGGTCATCCGCGCCTGCCGACATCCTTCTTTTTGACTCTGAAAAACACCGCAAGGCAGGCGCGCGCATCGAACGGGATTATGGGGTAAAGGTATGAGTGCGAATCGTTAACGGTGCGGTTTGACACAAGAAGCAATATGATGCCCGCTGTTCCGGCGGCAAATCCCACCCAGCCTGCGAGCGCAACGAGGATGAGCAGTCCTATGCGCATGAACTTAAGCGCGTAGCCGAGCTCGTACGACCGCTGTGAAAAATTCGCTATGGCGACAAATGCCGTGTAAAGAATGACCTCGGGTATCAGCCAGCCTATATCCACGGCAAAATCGCCGAGTATCAGTCCGCCGACGACGGAAAGGGAGTTGGAGAGCATCGACGGTGTGTTCATTGACGCCATTTTAAGTCCGTCAACAACAAATTCCACGAGCAGAAGCTGTGCGAGAATAGGTATCTTGCCCCGGTCGGCGGGAATTATAAAGGTGAGCCAGCCGGGCAGCGCGTCGGGATACCCGAGAAGCATATACCATATCGGTACCAGAAAAAGCGTCAGAAGGCACACGGTGTGACGCACCATGCGTATGAATGTGGCTGTCAGAGGCGGAAAATAGTAGTCGTTCGTCTCCTGAACGAAATCAAATATCGACGTCGGAAGCACCATTGCCTCGGGCGAGTTGTCTACGAGTATCAGCACGCTCCCCTCAAGCAGCTGCGCGGCGGCGGCATCGGGACGCTCAGTTGAGCGTATTTTGGGGAACGGATTGTACCACCGCGTGCGTATGAGGCACTCGGCGAGCGATTCGTGCCCGAGGGTGAGCGAATCGGTGTCGATATTCCGCAGCCGCTCGCGCAGATGCCCGACATATCCCGCATCGGCTCTTCCGTCCATGTAGCATATGACCACATCGGTCTTTGAGGCGGAGCCTATCGAGAGATATTCCATTGTAAGCGAGGTGTCGCGTATGCGGCGGCGTATCAGAGCCGTGTTGAAGATAAGCGTTTCGACAAAGCCGTCGCGCGAGCCGCGCATAACGCGGTCATTTTCCGGCTCCGAGGTCTCGCGCGCGGGGTAGGAGCGCGAGTCTATAACGACAGCCCATTCGCCGAAGCGGCTGCCTATCATCAGCGATGCGCCGGAAAGCACCATTGAAAGCATGGTGTCAAGCGAGTCGGTGACATCGGTCTCAACGTATGCCACGTGCGCACGGGTGAAGGCGCGGGCGCATTCGCCGCCGCTCTCGCTGCCGAGCCCGTCAAGCGAGACGAGAGCCAGCATCAGCTTCTGCATAACGGTGTCCTTGACAAAGCCGTCGATGTAGTAGAGCGTCACCTCATCGCGCCCGATGCGCAGGGGCTTTTTTATTACATCAAAATTTTCTTCAACGCGCAGCAGCCGGTCGAGCTGAGCCACATTGTCGGCGTATACATTTGAAAGTTTGCGCATAATAAACCGAATACCTTTCAAGGGTTTTTACGGGTTTATTATGCGCAAAAAATCTGTGATTATTCGGGAGTGTCAGTCCTTCAGACCTATCATGCCCATCAGCTTCTTGTTGAATTCCTCGGCGGTGTTGTAGCCCATCTTCTTCTGGCGGTTGTTCATGGCGGCGATCTCAAGGATTATCGAAAGGTTGCGCCCCGGCTTGACCGGAATAGTGATCGACGGCAGGTCGATGCCGAGTATTTCCACGGTCTTTTCCTCAAGACCGAGCCTGTCGTACATTTTGCCGTGTATCCATTGCTCAAGGTGGATCACAAGGTCGATACGTTCGGTGTCCTTGACGGCTCCCATGCCGAAAAGACGGCGTACATCGACGATGCCGATGCCGCGCAACTCGATATAGTGACGTATCACCTCCGGCGCGCTGCCGACAAGCGTTTTTGCCGAGACCTTTTTGATCTCAACGGCATCGTCGGCGATAAGGCGGTGACCTCTCTTTACAAGCTCGATCGCGGTTTCGCTTTTTCCGACTCCGCTGTCGCCGAGTATCAGAATGCCCTCGCCGTACACTTCGACCAGAACGCCGTGGCGCGTTATGCGCGGGGCAAGCGAAATGTTGAGGGAGGCTATGAGCGCAGCCATGAGCGGAGATGTCTTTTCATTCGACCGCAAAAGCGGAACGCCGCACTTCTGCGAGTGATGGATAAGCTCCTCAAACGGTTCAAGCCCGGAGGTGACGATCACGGCGACGGGGCGGCGGTCGATAAAGGCGTCGATGCGGCTGTTGCGCTCCTCGCAGCTCATGCTTGAAAGGTAGCAGTGCTCGGCGTTTCCGATGAGCTGGATGCGGTCCGGCTCAAAAAGCTCAAAAAAACCCGCGAGCGCCAGCGCCGGGCGGTTCAGCTCGGTGGTCTTTACCATTATATCTGATGCCGCGCCGGGCAGCGATACCGGCTCAAGCGAAAATTCATCAATGAGGCTTTGCAGTGAAACTGTGTATTCTTCGTCCATTTTTATAATATCGCTTTCGCCGATCGCCGAAAGCTTCCTTTCACACTTTACATAAATTATATCACAACAACGTCGTTATGGGAAGCGGTTTTTCGTTATTTTTTTCTTACCGCTTCATTATTTTTAACGGGAACGAAAAAAGCGTGCCGTATTCACAACAGCGTCACAATAACGGACTATAATTAGTGCATATAATTATTTATTCCACACCGGAGAAAAGATATGAAGATAAGAAATATAATGCGTACTGCCGCTGTTGCGGCGGCGATACTGCTGGCGCTGGCGCTTTCCGCCTGTTCGGAGATGCGCCCGATAAAAAGCAGCAAGGACGATCTTGAAGTTGTGGGCAAGGTCGGCAGATTCGATGTTTATTATGAGGAGCTGCGCTATATTACGATCAACTGCAAAAGGGATATGGAGATAATACACGGCGAAACGATATGGGATGATCCCGACAAGGCAGCCGCATACCGCGATGAGCTTTACGAACGGGTCGAAGCGGGTATAGCCAGCGACTATTACGGCGTTCTTGCGCTTGCCGACGTGCTTTACTCCGCCGGCGGCGGAGCCGACGCCATGCTTGCCTCTGATGAGGTGAAAAATGCCGTCCAGACCTCGGTTGACGAAACCGTGAGCGAGGCGGGCGGTAAAAAGGAGTACCGCGAGGCACTCCTGAAAAACTCAATGACCGATCACCTTTACCGCTTTTACATGTCGGTGGAAAAGATCTCGTCCGAACTGTTTTTCATCGCGCGTGATGACCTCGGGCTGCTTGACGATACCGACGAATACGCGAAAAGCTATATGAATTCGGATAAGTTCATACGCACGAACCATGTTTATCTCGAGGGCAAGACCGAAAAAAACCGCGCGCTTGCCGATGAGATAGAGAAAAAACTCAGAGCAAGCGACAATCCCGAGGCTGAGCTGATACTGCTTAAGGGCAGATACTGCGCCGACTGGAAAATGACCACCACGCACGGGTACTACTTTGCGCACGGCAACTCGGACTGCGGCGATGAATACGAGACGACCGCGTTTTCAATGAAGGACGGAGAGATAAGCGGCGTTGTTGAATCCGACACCGGTTACTACGTCATAATGCGGCTCGCCAAAGAGGAAAGCTATATGACGGAAAGCTTTGACGAATTCAAAACACAGATAATAGGCACCGATTTCAACGATCTTATCGGCGCCCGCACCGAAGAGATGAGCTATACTCCCACCGAGTACGGCAAGTCCGTCGACCTTGTTGCAATGAAATGAGCCGTGGACGGAGACGCGCCTGGAGAAGCAGGCACAGAGTACAGCTCGGCAGCGGGTGGATAGTGGCAATGGCGGTGATGCTTGCCGCAGCTATGCTTTTTACCGGGGCGGTGATACTCGGCAACCATCTGCGTTCCGAAGCCGAGGCGACCGACGGAGAAAGCCGCGGAGAAGAAACAACGCTGCCGGATTTTGACGCTTCGTCTGTTCCGTCGGTAATTGCGCGTTACGCCGTGTTCGGCGGCGATGCTCCGGGAGAGCCGGGGAAGGTTCCGGCAGACGAGGCGGCGCACGGGCAGGGCAGCGGCGATGAGACCGCAACGCCCGACGTGACCGTTCCCGCCGTGCCGGAAACAGATGCGGCGCCTGCCGAAACGACCGGGGGTGATGTGTCCGACGCTGCTGCTCCGGCAAAGTACAGCTACAACGCATATTGCGTCGTTATGCGCGGTCCGGACGGCGGATTGCACTACCGTTCGGATGTGAGGAGTGTTCTTCTCGGCGCAAAGGATGACGAACAGCTTACGGAACTTGCCGATGGGGTCGCACGCTTTGGCGGCACGTATCTCAGCGGTGTGTTCTGCGCCACATACCCGGCTGCGGCGGGGACATCGGCTGCGATGAGGGAATACGAAATATCGCTCGCGGCTGAGCTTGCCGATGCCGGATTCGGCGATATCCTTGTGACCGGGCTTGAGTTCGGGCAGGACGCTGCCGATTTCTGCGCGGCGGTGAAGGGCAGAACGGGCAATTTCGGCTGCCGTGTGGGTATTACGCTCGGCTACGATTTTTTGTCGTCGGATGATGCAAGGGAAAGCCTTGTGCGCCTCGGCGGATCGTTTGATTTCATCGCGCTTGATCTTTCGGGTGAGAGCGATGCGGTAAGGATCGACACGCTGCTGCATAATGTCAGGGCGCTCATAGGAATTTATCGCATGAGGGTGCTTGTCGGAAATGCGCCGGGGCTTGCCGCTGCGGCACTTGATGCCGGCGCGGCGAATGTCGCCGAGATCGCGGAATAACGAAAAGGAAAATTATTTTTATGTCAATGATGGATAAGCTGCACAGCGGAGAGCTGTATCTGCCCGGAGACGATGAGCTGCAAAGAAAACAGCTTGAATGCCTTGAAAATTGTATGATTTCAAGATGACGCGCCCGTCGGAGTCGGAAAAAAGAAAAAAGTATGCTCCGCGGGATGTTTGCGGAAATAGGAGAGGATTGTTATATCGAGCCGCCGTTCTATGCCAATTGGGGCGGCAGACACGTTCATTTCGGAGACCGCGTTTATGCAAATTTCGGGCTTACAATGGTCGATGACACTCATATATACGTCGGGGACGATACTATGCTCGGACCGAATGTGACGATAGCCACTGCCGGACATCCGATACTCCCTTGTCTGAGACTTGAAAAGTATCAGTACAATGCCGAAATACATATCGGAAAAAACTGCTGGATAGGCGCGGGAACGGTGATCGTTCCCGGTGTTAGCATAGGAGACGGAAGTGTGATCGGAGCCGGAAGCGTAGTGACGCGGGATGTTCCGTCCGGCGTGGTGGCGTTCGGCGATCCGTGCCGTGTGTGGCGACCGATCGATGAACATGACAGGGAATTTTATTTCAGGGATAAAAGGATTCCCGCTGAACTCACCGGTAAAAAAACAACGGTCTGACAGCAGAATACCGCTCATAGGGCTGCCGCGCGTCAGTGCGGCAGCCCGTTGTGCAGATTTTTTCGGGAAATCGCGATTTTTTTCAAAAAAGGTATTGCATTTTTCGAAGAAATATGATATGATATTAAAGCTGTCGTGCGATGCACGGCGGAACATAATATTTTGGAGAAGTCGCCTAGTTGGTCGAGGGCGCACGACTGGAAATCGTGTAGGCGTTAAAAGCGCCTCCAGAGTTCGAATCTCTGCTTCTCCGCCAGCATGAAGAACCACAATATATTGTGGTTCTTTTGCTTTATATTCCACAATATATTGTGGTTTTTGAGTCAGTGCAAAACCATTAGGTACAAAATAGGTACCGGATATGCAGATGCAAGCAACGACCGGCAGAGGGATATTTCCTCTGCCGGTCGTTGCTTGAATTATCTGAGCCTGTACAGCTTGATACCCTTTTCGATCAGCATGCCGGCGATGCGGTACATATCACGTATCGTACCGAGGCATTCCAGTTCGGATATCATCAGAATGTCGATCTTGCGGTGCCGGATGAGCTTCAGCATTTTTCTTTCGGCGGCGTTTTGCCCGCCATCGACAACAACGCCGATCTCGGCTACTACGTCCCACTCTTTTTCGTGTGCGCACGCATGGCAGCTCGCAAGGTCAAAGTGCATAAGCTCTGTCCGCCGATACATGATGCACACCCGCGGATTCACAGCTCCTCGCCTCCTTGACTTGTTCCGAGACGATATTATAGCACCGATTGTGTATTTTGTCAACTGCTTACTTAGTACAATAATATATACAATTATGCAATATCAAGCCCGGCAGACTTGATTGGGTTCGGGTCGATAAAGTCACAGCAACAAAAAAGCAACCCTGAAAGGGTTGCTTTTTTGTTGGCGCGTCGTAAGGGACTCGAACCCCCGACCTTTTGGTTCGTAGCCAAACACTCTATCCAGCTGAGCTAACGACGCACACTTTTTTACCGATAAAGCCTGCCGCTTCATCAGTGCTCATATATCATATCACAACCGGGCGCGGATGTCAATAGTTTTTTTGAAAAAAACGAAAAAAATTGCGTTGTGCATTCAAGACGATGACCGTCGGACAAAAAAACTGCGGTCATTTCCCGTCAGTGTCCGCATCATTTACTGCCGGTGAGTCAATGACCGCACCGTCGCCGGCAAAACGCGAACCGTGGCAGGTGCAGTCCCACGTGTGTTCGGCGGCGTTCCAGCGCAGTGCGCATCCGAGGTGGGGGCATCGCGGAGCCGTCGGGCGTACCCACCCTGCCACCGCCTCGGCAATATTAAGCGCAAGCTGCGGACGCATGACCGTCCTTGCTCCGAACAGACGTTCATACCTGTTCTTTTTGCCGGTGAGAAGGTCACAAAGCAGCCGCGCCGCCACCATGCTCCCGGTCATTCCCCATTTGCCGAACCCCGTGGCTACATACAGTCCGTCGCTGAACGCGGAATATCTCCCGATGTACGGTATTCCGTCAAGCGTGATGCAGTCCTGCGTTGCCCAGCGCGCTGCCGTTTCAGCATTCGGATAGAACTTTGCCGCAAGACGTTCGAGCTCCTGCCACCCGCCGCATTTTTTGCCTGTCCGCGCGCCGCACCCGCCCATTATGAGACAGTCTCCCGCATCGCGGAAGGTGAGTCCGTCATCTTCGGCGGCGGCATACATACCGCCGACGGGCTCGGCTCCGCGCAATGCCAGCATATACGAGCGATGCTGATACATCTTCAGATAATAGAACCCGTGCCTGTTGACGACCGGAAAGTGTGTTGCCACAACGATACGTCGCGCGTGTATTTTGCCGCGGTTCGTTATTGCAGTGCAGCCGTTGAGCCTTAAAAGCGCCGTGTGTTCGGATATATGCCCGCGCGGCAGCCCGGCTGCGATATTTGCGGCAAAACGGATCGGGTCGAACTGCGCTCCTCCCGCAAGCTTCAGAGCTGCCGCAGTGCCGAACGGCAGTGCGGGGCAGTCGGTCATTTCCGTTGGGATGCCGATACGGCGCATGGCTGCAAACTCTCTTTTTATGCGATCGCTGTCGTTTGTCGAATACAGGAAAGCATCGCGCTCGCAAAAATCGCAGTCGGCTCCGGCGGCAAGTGCGCGGTATTCCCCGATCGCCTCTGCATTGGCATCGTAGTAGAGCTTTGCACGCTCCGCGCCGAATTCGCGCACAAGACGGTCAAAAACCGCTCCGTGCAGCGCAGTAATTTTGCCTGTCGTGCTGCCGCTCGTGCCTCCCATCAGCCTGCCGGCTTCGATCAGATGGATATCCGCTCCCGCATGCCGCAGCATATGCGCGGTAAGCAGTCCCACAAGACCTCCGCCTATTATCAGTACGTCGGTAGTTATGTCTCCGTCAAGCGGCGGAAATCCGGGAATGCTGCCCGCAGCTTCTTTTTGCCAAAGAGAGTGCTCCATTTTTCCTCCGTTAAGTGATTGTTTTTATTGATATTATCACCGGAAGCAAAAATAATATTCCGTGACGCGGGGAGATTTTTTGCTGCATAAAAATTAACATGAAAAATACAATTGTGCATAATATACAATAAGAACGGATAGTTTTGTTCATTGTGACGAAAATACTCAAATAATGACAATTCTATTGACAGCACGCTTGACAGTATGGTAAAATAATGTTGCAGTCATAAATGATTTCAATATTTATTAAATGAGTACAGGCGCGCGCTTGTGCAGCGACCGCAATTATACGGAAAGGTGGGATAAAATGAAACATCGCAGCGAAACATACCGCTCGGGATGCGCAATTCCCGGTATTTCACCGAGGCTCATCTTTCTTTTCCGGCGGAGCTGTGCGGCATCTGCCGTACAGCTCCGGAACGCGGGCGCGTCACATCCCGGAACGGTATCCGAAAAATAAAAATAAAAAACAAAATAACAAAAGAAAGAGGTAAAATAACAATGAAGAATACATATAAAATAATTTCAGCCGTCATGGCACTCATCATGCTTGCAGTCTGTATGACTGTGGGAAGCTCCGCACTATCTACGCGTATTTACTTGCCGGAGGGATATTGGTATTCCTACAACGCGACAATAGACGGCGACTATGTCTTTAAAGGTAATATCAAAGCCGGGATCGTACAGGGAGCGTCGGTGATGCATGAGGGATATCAACTTCTTGTATCCGCTACTGCTGCTAAGTATAATGAAAACGGTGAGGCAACAATATCTGAAACTAAAGTTTGCTTTGCTGGTATTAACGATCCGGAGCTGAGCTTCTCGATCACATTTAACATTAATTTTGACTATGTCGATTGTGATTTTTGGGGGATCGGCAGAGAGGTAGCAACTCAAACTTATTACAAATAAGCTGTGTATTCCTCCCGCGGCTGCAAAAGCAGCCGCGGGAGGAAAAATCAAATGAAACGGAGGCGTGTTATGAAAAAACATATACATATGTATCTTGCTGCGTTTGCGATGCTGATGGCTCTCCTTCTCCCGGGCTGCCGTGGAGCGGAGACGAAAAGCGACATCGGCTATCTTGCCGATGCGAAATTCGATACCGATGAATATCTGCCGGAATACGACTACGTGAACACAAGATATTATCCCCATAAAATATCTCAGGCGGGGAATTCGCTTGTATATACTCTGAGTGGCGAAAAGTCTATGTACCTCAAATATTTCGATGCGGAAAGCGGAGAAGGCGGAGTTCTTTGCAATAAGCCCGAATGTACGCACGATAACGGCGCGTGTAACGGTTACGGAATGTTTTTCTGTGTCAATTACTATGACGGATCGCTTTGGTGGCTGGATACGGACAGAACGAGCCCGGGCGATTACAGCAGATATCTGCTGTGTTCGGATGTATCGGGCGCGAACCGGCGTAAGGTGCTGAAGATCTATCGCCACAATATCCAGAACATATACATCCACCGTGGATATGCGTACATGGTCATTGATACAAATGTTGTAGTAGGCACAGAGTCGATGACCAGGACCGATCTTGTGGCTTACGCTCTTGACGGAAGCGGCGGAGAGGTTACGATATACAGCAATGCATCGAATCTTGGCAGCTCATTGAAAGTCATTTTTGTCGGTAACCGTGTTTATTGCTGCTTGGGAGTATATAGCGATAAGGCGCTCGAAATATATTGCTTTGACACTAAGACCCGCACCGGAGGAAAGATCGCCACGATCGAAAAGAACGACGAATTCTCGCCGAACGGAGTATATATAAATCGCAAAAACGAGATATATCTGTACGGCAAAGTAAACAAGGTAGCAACGGTCTGGAAATATGAGGACGGAAAGATCACAGAGTTCGTCAAATTTGAAGACACGGAAGGAAAGTACACTGTCAGATTTATGAACGATGACGTTATATGCGCCATGAGCACGAGCCGTGTGATTCCTACGGATGTCTGCTGGGTAAAAAAGTACGATGGTACGACCGTTTATAAGCTCAACATGGAGTCTGATTATGTTGATAATACCATCAGGAAAGATTATGCGGAAGTCAGGGGCGGAAGATTTTTTGCCTGCGGTGACGAGAACATATTCTATATTTATGGGATGTTAAACGATAAAGATTATGGGATCTATTATATAGTCATGTATGAGTATGACGGTGAAAAGATCGTGGGCAGGCTCGTGGATACCGATGGGAAAAATAAAAATTACGGATAACGACATGAAAAAATACATATTGATCTTTTTGATATTTGCTCTCCTTCTTCCGGGCTGCCGGGGAGCGGAGACGAAAGGCGACATCGGTTATCTTGCCGATGCAAAATTCGACACCGATGAATATCTGCCGGAATACGACTACGTGAACACAAGATATTATCCCCATAAAATATCTCAGGTCGGAAATTCGCTTGTATATACTCTGAGTGGCGAAAA
>CAKRTQ010000027.1 GCA_934402395.1 uncultured Eubacteriales bacterium
GTACAACTGCCCCGCCGCGTTTAGCCGTGCCACAGCACGGCTAAACCTGAAAACAGGCAAGAGCGTATCCATATCTTACTGCCGCCGTATAGTTACATCAGAACATTTTCTTTAACCTTCGGGTGGCGTTTGATCGGATTTTTAGCTTCATACCCCGACAGTAGGCGGGGAATAAAGTTATGTAGATGCTTTAGTGCAGTTGCCCCGCCGCGTTTAGCCGTGCTGCGGCACGGCTAAACCCAAGAACAGAAAAAGCAGATTCATATCTTCCTACCGCCGGATAATTACTTCGTAACATGGGACTTCACGCCCGCATATATTTTCCGGCTGCTTAGCGAGGCGGGGTAACCAAACCGGAAAAAATAAATTTTGCTAAATTTCTCTCAGCCTTCGCCCTTTCTTCGGGCTAAGACGCAAAGCGGCTTAGCGAGGCGGGGTAACCGAACCGGAAAAAATTTATTTTGCTAAATTTCTCTCAGCCTTCGCCCTTTCTTCGGGCTAAGACGCGAAGCGGCTTAGCGAGGCGGGGCAACCGAACCGGAAAAATTTATTTTGCTAAATTCCCCGCCCGTTAGCTCTGCATCCTCACCGGCAGCAGGAAATACACCTCATCCTCGACCGTTGTGCCGTCGTCCTTCACGGGGATAACGTTAACGCTCGTAAGCGGAGTAGACATCTGCAGCTCCACCGTTTCGCTGTCGCACGAGCGCACCGAATCCATAAGATATCTGTTATTGAACGCTATCACAAGATCGCCGCCCTCATGCTCAACGGGTATCTCGTCATAGCTGCTTCCGAGCGACGATTCCGCCGTGATCTTGAGCAATCCCTCTTCAAGCGTCAGCTTGACATAGGCACGGCCCGCGCCCACTATCTTTTCTTCGGTGACGATAGCCGCCTTTTCGAGTGCCGGAAGCAGCTCATTTCGCGGGCATCTTACGATTATCCTGTGATTTTTTATTATTATCCGGTCGTAGTCTATATACTCGCCCTCAATGAGTCGCGTAAAGAAGGTCAGTCCTTCGATAATATAGACCATATGCTTTCTGCCCATATAAACGGTTATTTCCCCGTCGTCATCCGGCAGCATGCGGTAAAGCTCGTTTACTGTTTTCTGAGGAACGACATAAGCAAAGTGCAGCGCCGAGTCATCTCCCTCTATATGTCCGAGGTCGATATGTCTCTCGCATTTTGCAAGTCTGAAGCTGTCGCAGGCAACGGCGAGCAGCTCGCCGTCATTTACCTTGAAATATGTTCCGTTGAATATTATCCTCTGGTCGTTGACCGCCATAGCGTAGCCGACCTTGTTTATCATCGACTTCAGTACCGAAGAAGCTACCGTAAAGCCAAGCTCTGTGCGCAGCGGCGGCAACGACGGAAAATCAGATGCGGGGAGCGCATTCATACGGTAATTTGATTTGCCGCTGGTTATGGAAACGGCGAGTCTGTCGTTTACGGTAAGAGTTATTTCTTCTCCGCTCATGACCTTGACCGACTGCAAAAATTTCTGTGCGTTTATAACGCAGCTTCCGCCTTCAAGGACATTTGCCTCCATGCTCGTGCGCACGCCTTTTTCAAGGTCGTATGTGGTAAGTACGACGCCCGAGGGAGCTTCGGCTTCAAAGAGAATGCCCTCCACAGCGGGTATCGATGAGCGCGAGCCGGACGCTGCGCACATTATCGGGGTCACGCAATTTATGATTTCCTGTCGGTTGAATACTATCTTCATGGCAATACCTTTCTTTGTTTTGTGATTTCGGATGTATCCCTTATGAGGGACATATCATGGTTTCGTCTGCCCGTTTACGGCTTTCGCAATATAAAAAGACCTAATGAATTAATAACCTAATAACCAGTAGTAGCAGCCGTAGGGGATGTGGAAAGTGTGGAAAAGTCTGTTGATTACTCGCATTTTGACCGCGGTTTTTAACTTGGCAGCTTCATTTTCCCCGTTTTTTCTGCGTATACGCAGAAAATCGCGTATAAAGCCGATATTGCGGCACTCACCGCCTGCGCCGCCGCGGGAGCCGGCGATGTGTGGAAAAACCGTGAAATACGTGTTGATAAGCGCTGGATAAGTCGTCCGGTTTTCCACATACCGGTTTTTCGTATCTGTTGTGTTTCGTGTCGGTTATCTTTGATAAAGAAAAGCAAAAACGGGAAAAATCAGACCGTTATCTTTGTGCCGTCTCCGGCGACTTCCTTTATGATCTCGTTCAGCTCAACGGCAAGCGCGGCATCGGTGCGCAGGCGTTTTTCGACCACCTCGCAGGATGACATTATTGTCGTGTGGTCGCGTCCGAGCGATTTTCCCATGCTCTTGAATGACATTTCCGTGATCTTTTTTATCAGATAAACCGTAATATGACGCGCCTGTGCGATATCTTTTGTGCGCTTCTGGCTCAGAATATCCTCTTTTGATATGCCGTATCTGCGGTAAACGGCGGCAAATATCTTATCCACGGTCACGCTTACGGGTTCTTCGCCTCCGAGCAGCTCGGAAATGCACCCGCGCGCCAGATCCATTGAGATATCCTTGCCCGAAATGAACGCAAGCGCGCCGAGCTTCTTTATCGCTCCCTCTATCTGTCTGATGTTCGAGCGCAGATTTTCCGCAAGAAAGTTCAGCACATCGTCGGGGATAGTGACATTGACCTGCTCCGCCTTCTTTTTGATGATCGCTATGCGAAGTTCAAGGTCCGGCGGCTGGATATCGGCAAGCAGACCCCACTCAAAGCGGGTCTTCAGCCTGTCCTCAAGCGTTTTTATCTCGCGCGGCGGACGGTCGGAGGTCAGGATTATCTGTTTATGCTCCTCGTAGAGCGCGTTGAAGGTATGAAAGAACTCTTCCTGCGTCGATACCTTGCCGGCTATGAACTGGATATCGTCGATGAGCAGCATATCGCATGAGCGGTATCTGTTGCGGAATTCCGCGGTTTTTTGGCGTGAAAGTGCGTCAATGAGCTGATTTGTAAAGTCCTCGCCCTTTATGTATATGATCTCGGCGTCGTTTTTTTTCTTTTTTACTTCATTTGTTATGGCATAAAGCAGGTGAGTTTTGCCGAGCCCCGAGGGACCGTATATGAACAGCGGGTTGTAATTCATCGCGGGCGCCGCCGCAACGGCGGTAGCCGCAGCGTGGGCGAATTTGTTTGAATTTCCGACTATGAAATTGTCGAACGTATACTCAAAATTGTACGGCGGCATTGTCGAACCGAGCGGTCCGGGTCCCGGTTTCGGCTCCTCTGCCTCCGCCGGCGGCTTCAGCCGGTTTTTCTCGTCGTACGGGTCGTCAACGAGAATGATTATATCCACATCAAATCCGAGTATATTGGCAAAGCGATTTTTCATGTCGTCGAGAAATTCGCTCATGATTATATCGCGCTTGTACTGTGACTGCACCGACATGGTCAGCTCGCGCCCCTTGAACGAATATACCTGCATCTTTCCGAACCACAGGTTTATCGTTTCGGACGAAAATCTGTCGTGAAACGAGTCACGGACAAGCTCCCACACGTTGCTTATATCGTCGTAATATGCCATATTGGACCTCTTGAAACTCTTATTTATATTATTATATCATACAAAAAAGAATTATGCAAGAAAAAACGACGATTTTCTTTGACATTCTCAAAGGAATATGATATAATATATATTAGATTATTATTACACTTATATCACGGAGGGCTGCCGATGGAAAAAAAGAAAATAAAATTTGCCGCTCTCTCGCTGAGTCCCGCCGTTGACAGAGTGATATATCTGCATTCGGGTTTGTCGCCCGGTATGCTCAACCGCGCCGGGGCGACGCGTCTTGATCCGGGTTCAAAGGGACTTAACGTTGCGCGTATGCTTTCCCACCTCGGCGAGGAGGTGGAATACCACTCGTTTACCGGCGGTGTGTACGGAGAGTGGTACGAAAGGGAAATATCACGCGATATTTCGTTATCTTATTTCACCAAAACCGTCTCAGGGGTGCGCGAAAACATAAAGATAATCGACGGCGACGGTGTGTGCACAGAGTTGAATACCCGTGCGGGGCCGTATTCGGAGGATGAGATAGCGGCACTCAAAAAAAGTCTGCTTGAGACCGATGCCGGGGCTGTGTGCTTGTGCGGAAGTATTCCACAGGGTGTGGAAAAGTATGTGTACAACTCTCTTATTACAGAACTGCATGAAAAAGGTAAAAAATGCATTCTTGACTGCGACGGAGAAGCGATGAGGTTGGGTATTGAGGCTTTTCCTGACATTATTAAGCCGAATTACCACGAAGCCGAGGAACTTTTTTTGTCGTCCGGGCTTCATATAAGCAAGGAAAGAAAGTTGAGGGTTGTGGAAAACCCATGGGAAAACGCCGGTAAAAGCCGGGGAAAACCTTCCGACGAGGTAAAAAAGGCAGCCGGAATGTGTGGAGAAATCAGCGGGTTCTTTTCGGTAAGGGTGCTTTGCACGCTCGGAAAGGACGGGGCGATATGCGCCGCACCTGATTCGGACGAGGTACTTTTCTGCCCGGCGCCGCATGTTTTGCTTCGCGGCTTTGCCGGCGCGGGAGACAGCTTTCTCGGAGCTTATATTTCTTCGTTTTTTTCGTCATCTTATGAAAATGCCGAAAAAAGGGAGGAAGCATCGCTGGTTTTTGCCGTTGCGGCAGGCAGCGCGAAGGTAACGCTTGAGGGCAGCCTGATACCGGATGCGGCGACAGTCGGGGGACTTTTGTCCGATCAGATAAACAAACAATATTTGAAAGGTATATAACCGTGGAAACGAAAAAGGATTTGACATTCAAGGATCAGAAAATATTAAATGTGGACATGGTGCACGAGCTGAAGCAGTCCTTCATCGAGTATTCGATGTCGGTCATCACCTCACGCGCGCTGCCCGATGTCCGCGACGGCATGAAGCCGGGACAGAGGCGTATACTCTGGGCGATGTATGAGGATCATCTTACGCACGACAGGCCCTTCCGCAAGTCGGCAACGACCGTCGGTAACGTGCTCGGCCGCTATCATCCTCACGGCGACAGCGCCGTGTACGGCACGATGGTGCGCATGGCGCAGGATTTTTCTCTCCGCTGCCCGCTTATCGAAGGACACGGAAACTTCGGTTCCATCGACGGCGACGGAGCAGCCGCATACCGTTATACCGAGGCAAGACTGTCAAGGATCTCGGATGAAATGATGCGCGACATCGACAAGAACGTCGTTCCGATGATGCGCAACTTCGATAACAGGCTCGATGAACCGACCGTTCTTCCCTCGCGCTTCCCCAATCTGCTCGTAAACGGAGCCGTCGGCATAGCCGTCGGTATGGCTACAAACATTCCGCCGCACAATCTCGGCGAGGTCATTGACGCAACGCTCTACCGCATGGAAAACCCCGAATGCACCGTCGCGGACCTCATGCAGTATATAAAAGGTCCCGACTTCCCCACCGCTGCGACGATATACGGCATAAACGGCATACGCGAGGCGTATCTGACCGGTAAGGGGCGCATAATGGTGCGCGCACGCGCGAATATCGAAGAAGAAAAGCACCGCATCGTGGTCACTGAGATCCCCTACGGTGTTAACAAGAGCCTGCTTTGCGAGTCGATAGCCACTCTTGTCAAGGAAAAGCGCGTTGAGGGCATCACCGAGCTGCGCGATGAGTCCGGCAGAAACGGAATGCGCATAATCATCGGCTACCGCCGCGATGCAAACGCGCAGGTCATTCTCAATCAGCTTTACAAGTACACTCAGCTTCAGGACACCTGCGCGGTCAATATGCTTGCGCTTCTTGACGGCGAGCCTAAGGTTCTGCCGCTGGCAAAGATACTTGACGCCTACATCGCGCATCAGGAATCCGTTATCATCAACCGCACGAAATTCGACCTTGAAAAGGCACGCCAGCGCGCGCACATTTTTGAGGGATACAAGATCGCTATCGACAATATCGACGAGATAGTGGCTCTTATGAAGTCATCGCCGTCGATACCGGAATCAAAGACAAGGCTCATCGAGAGATATCAGCTTTCGGACGCGCAGGCTCAGGCGATAGTCGATATGACTCTCGGCAGACTTACAGGCATGGAGCGCGAAAAGATAGAGGCGGAGCTGAAGAGACTTTACGATCTTATAAACGAACTTGAGGGCATTCTCGGCGATATGGGCAAGATCAAGGAGATCATCCGCAGCGAGATGACCGATATAAAGAACCGTTACGCCGATGCGCGCCGCACCGAGATAGTCGAGGCTGCGGACGATATAGTGCTTGAGGATCTTATCGAAAAGCATGACTGCGTTATCACAATAACCCATACGGGATACATCAAGCGTCAGCCCGCCGACACCTACACCGCGCAGCGCCGCGGCGGCAAGGGCATTATCGGCATGGCGACAAAGGATGAGGACTTTATCGAGAGGGTGATGGTAATGAACAGCCATTCCTACCTCATGATGTTCACCAACACCGGCAAGGTGCATATGCGCAAGGCGTATATGATCCCCGAGGCGGGACGCACCGCAAAGGGATCGAATATAGTCAACATACTTGAGCTGCAGCCGGGTGAAAAGATAACCGCCGTCATAGGCATCGACGGCTTTGAGGGCAGCGACGGCAAGTATCTCACCATGGTGACGAAAAACGGCGTCATAAAGCGCACGCTGCTTTCCGAATACGAATATCAGCGCCGCGGCGGAAAGATAGCGATAGGTCTTGACGAGGGCGATGAGCTCGTGTCGGTCATGCTGACGCACGGCGAGAGCGATATCATAATCGCCACCGCCGATGGCTGTGCCGTCCGTTTCAGCGAGAGCGGCGCGAGAACGATGGGACGCACTGCGCGCGGCGTTATCGGAATACGTCTGCGCGAGGGCGACTATGTTGCGGGTGTCGTTGCGGTCGATGATGCGAAAAAGCTCGTGACCGTTACCGAGAAGGGCTTCGGCAAGCGCACCGATTTTGAGGACTTCAGACTTATGAAGAACCGCGGCGGCTACGGCGTTGTATGCCACAACGTTTCCGACCGCACAGGCAGACTTGCCGGCATCGCTTCGGCATCGGAGGATGACGACCTTATGCTCATCACCGATTCCGGTACGATAATCCGCACTCCGGTAAAGGATATTCCCGTTTACTCACGCAGCGCCGCCGGCGTTATCGTCATGAGAATGGCTGACGGACAGTCGCTTGTGAGCTGCACGACGCTTCCGACCGAGCCCGAGGTCAGCGAACCCACTCCGTCGGGCGGGATAGAAGAAGCCGGAGAAGACGGTGATATAAAGATCGAAGACGCACATCTTGTCAGTCCCGAAGATATGGACGACAGCGACGGCGAATGATCAGCAGAGGACAGGAATATGAGTGAAAAAAAGATAAACGAAGAAAATATGATCGAGAAAGATGAGCTCTCTGTGAGTGAGTCCGATGCGGAGAATGTGGGCGAGCTTGATGTTGAAGCGGCAAAGGCTGCGCTTGATCCCGAGGATGAAGTGCTGGATACCGTTGTGGCTGACGAGGCTTACACCGAGAGCCAGATACAGGTGCTTGAGGGACTTGAAGCCGTCCGCAAACGCCCCGGTATGTATATCGGCACGACTTCGGTGAGAGGTCTGCATCATCTTGTAAACGAAATAGTCGATAACTCCATCGACGAGGCACTTGCGGGTCACTGCGACCTAATACGCGTCACGATAAACCCCGGCGAGAGCATAACCGTTGAGGATAACGGCCGCGGCATTCCCGCAGGCATGCACCCGACACAGGGCATCCCGACGCCGGAGGTCGTGTATACGATACTGCACGCGGGCGGTAAATTCGGCGGCGAGGGCTACAAGATAGCCGGTGGACTTCACGGCGTGGGCGCGTCGGTCGTAAACGCGCTCTCCGAGTGGCTGGAGATGGACAACGTATACGAGGGCATTCGCTATACCGAAAGATTCGAGCGCGGACACGTTGCAAGACCGTTCAAATGCGAGGGACCGTCGCCCGACAAGGCGCACGGACTCAAGGTAACGTTCAAGCCCGACCCCACGATATTTGAAACCACCGTATTCGATTACGATATACTGCTCAACCGTATGCGCGAACAGGCGTTTCTCAACGCGGGCGTGCGAATAGTCATGGTCGATGCACGCTGCCCGGACGGCGGCGAGCCGGTCGAGGCGGATCTTAAGTTCGACGGCGGTATACGCAACTTTGTAAGCTATCTCAATGCGCAGAGGCATAATCAGCTCATCCACCCGGAGGTCATTTATATGCGCGGCGAGCGCGGGACCTCACTTGCCGAGGTCGCGCTGCAGTACAATGATTCGTATCAGTCCACCGTGCTGACTTTCGCAAACAATATGAATACCGTTGAGGGCGGCACGCACGAAACGGGCTTCCGCACCGCGCTCACGCGCGTTATAAACGATTATGCGCGCAAAAACGGAATGCTCAAGAGCGCGGACAAGCAGCTCACCGGAGACGACGTGCGCGAGGGCATATGCGCCATTGTAAGCGTAAAGCTTGAGGATGCGCAGTTTGAGAGCCAGACAAAGGCTAAGCTCGGCAACTCCGAGATAAGAACACTTGTCGATAACACCGTTTCGGCAAGGCTTTCGGAATATTTTGAGGAAAATCCCGCAACGGCAAAGGCGATAGTCGAAAAGACAATAGCAGCCGCATCCGCACGCGAGGCGGCACGCCGCGCACGCGAGCTGACGCGCCGCAAGGGATTGCTTGAGGGCTCGACTCTGCCCGGCAAGCTTGCGGACTGCCAGGAGAGGGATGCGTCTCTCACAGAGCTGTATCTCGTCGAGGGAGACTCCGCAGGAGGCTCCGCAAAGCAGGGACGCGACCCGATATTCCAGGCGATACTCCCGCTGCGCGGTAAGGTTCTCAACGTTGAAAAGAGCCGCCTTGACAAGGTGTATTCAAACCAGTCGCTGATACCTATAATACAGGCTCTCGGCTGCGGCATCGGCGAGGACTTTGATATTTCCAAGCTCCGCTACGGCAAGATAGTGATAATGAGCGATGCCGATGTCGACGGCGCGCATATTCAGATACTGCTTCTGACGTTCTTCTTCCGTCACATGAGACAGCTCATCGACGAGGGACACGTGTTCCTTGCCCAGCCCCCGCTTTACAAGGTCTATAAGAAGTCGGGCAAGGGCGGCGAAAAGTATGCGTATTCCGATGCCGAAAGGGATAAATATATTGCGGAGCTCGGCACTGTCGGCGTTGAGGCTGACAGATATAAAGGTCTCGGAGAAATGGATCATACCCAGCTGTGGGATACAACGATGGATCCCGAAACGCGCACGCTGCTCAAGGTGACGGTCGAGGATGCCGTTATGTGCGACGAGCTGTTCACACTGCTTATGGGCGATAAGGTCGAGCCGCGCCGCGAGTTTATTGAGCAGAACGCAAAATACGCGGAGAACCTGGATATATAACCGGAATTGACATTGCAGGTGATGCCTGAAATAGTATAGGTGGGAAATTCAGCGCGGAGCAAACGTATCCGCTTCGCGTCTTAGCCCGGATACAGCGTGTCTGAAGCCCTATGTTCCGATGTAACTATCCGGCGACGGGAAAACATGGATATGATATTGCTTGTTTTCAGGTTTAGCCGTGCAGCGGCACGGCTAAACGCGGCGGGGCAACTGTACTAAAGCGTCTATATAACTTTATACCCCGCCTATTTTCGGAATATGAAGTTTAAAATCTGCACAAACGTCACCAGAGTCCCAAAAAAGGAGAAAATATGATACTTTATAACACACTTTCACATGAACGCGAGGAGTTTATCCCCAATGAACCGGGCAAGGTAAAAATGTATACCTGCGGTCCGACAGTCTATCACTATGCCCATATCGGTAATCTTCGTTCTTATATAATGGAAGACGTACTTCAAAAATATCTGGAATATTCGGGATACGATGTTACCAGAGTGATGAATATCACCGATGTGGGACACCTCACGAGCGACGGCGATACCGGAGACGACAAAATGCTAAAGGGCGCGCGCCGCGAGCATAAGACCGTCATGGAGATCGCAAAATTCTATACAGATGCCTTTTTTGAGGACTGCCGCAAGCTCAATATCAAAAAGCCCGGCATAGTCCAGCCCGCGACCGGCTGCATTGCCGAGTTCATTGAGATGATAAAGACTCTAATGGATAAAGGATATGCTTACGAAGCGGGCGGAAACATCTATTTTGATACCTCAAAGCTTGAAAAATACTACGTTTTTCACGATTTTGAAGAGGAGGACCTCGCCGTGGGCGTCCGCGAGGGCGTTGAGGCGGACGGAAATAAGCGCAATAAGGCTGATTTCGTGCTCTGGTTCACGAAGTCAAAGTTCGATTCGCAGGAGCTGAAATGGGACAGCCCGTGGGGCGTGGGATATCCCGGCTGGCATATAGAATGCTCGGCAATAGCGCTCAAATATCTCGGCGAGCGGCTTGATATCCACTGCGGCGGCATAGACAACGCCTTCCCGCACCACACGAACGAGATCGCACAGAGCGAGGCATATCTCGGGCATAAATGGTGCAATTACTGGTTCCATGTGCTGCATCTTAACACAAAATCGGGCAAAATGAGCAAGTCGAGCGGCGAATTTCTTACCGTTTCGCTACTTGAGGAAAAGGGCTACGACCCGCTCGCATACCGCTTCTTCTGCCTGCAGTCGCATTACCGTAAATCGCTCGTGTTCACATACGAGAACCTTGATAACGCAGCCACCGCATATAAAAAGCTGACCGCAAAGGTGGCTGCCCTTATCGCGGAGAACGAAAAAAAGCCCGCCGAGGTCGATGCGGAGGCTCTCGCGGCGTTAAAAAAGCGCTTCGCCGACGCGCTTGATAACGACCTCAATACATCGCTTGCGGTCACCGCGCTTTACGATGTGCTCAAGGCGCAGACGAACGCAGCGACAAAGCTTGCGGCATTTGACGATTTCGACCGTGTGCTGTCGCTCTCGCTGACCGATGCTGCACGCGCACAGATAGAAGCGGAAAAGAAAAAAGCAGCCGACGCGGCAGCCGCTGCCGCATCCGCACACGCCGGAGACCCCGAGGCGCAGCAGATACAGGCTCTCGTTGACGCCAGGACCGCCGCAAAGAAGGCAAAGAACTTTGCCGAGGCTGACCGCATACGTGATGAACTGACGGCGCGCGGGATAGTGATAGTCGATACTCCCGCAGGTCCGACATGGCACAGACAGTAAAATAAAAAAGTAAGATAATGAAAAAACTTTGGGAAAAATACCGCGAGATAATCGTGTATATAATCGTGGGGCTTCTCACAACGATAGTGGCGTATGGGGTGCGTTTTGCCGTGCTTTATCCGGTCGCAGCCGCGCTGTCGCTCAACCTTGAGGAGAACGGAGATTACAGAGTCTCGGTCCTTCGGACTGTGGCTATAAGCGTAGGCTGGGTCGCGGGCGTGATATTCGCTTATTTTACGAATAAAAAATGGGTGTTCCGCGATAAGGTAAGCGGCAAAGAGGCGGTCGCAAAGCAGTTCGGCAAGTTTGTGGCGTCGCGTCTCGGTACGTATTTTGTCGAATGGGGTATCGGGGTGCTGGTTCCGATGCTGCTCATTGCGTGCGGATTCCGTACATTCCATTTCATACTTGACGTTGATGCGGATATGATCGCCACACTTGTTTCGGTGGTCATCGTTACGGTGCTGAATTATATACTCAGCAAGCTGCTGGTGTTCAGAAAAGAAAAAAATAATATATCTGAAAAATAACAGAGAAACGGCGGAGCCCGTGAATTCCGAAAGGATCACCGGCCCCGCCGTTTTTGCGCCCGAAAATACGGGTGGGTGAAGATAACGTTTTTGCATAACTCCCCGGCGAAAGAAAAGAAAAATCATCGGGTCAAGCCGCTGTACGGCTTAGCCTAAACAAAGTAGAATAATTGATAATGTTTTGATGTAATTATCCGGCGGTAGGAATATATGAATCTGCTTTTTCTGTTCTTGGGTTTAGCCGTGCCGCAGCACGGCTAAACGCGGCGGGGCAACTGCACTAAAGCATCTACATAACTTTATTCCCCGCCTGCCATCGGGGTAT
>CAKRTQ010000028.1 GCA_934402395.1 uncultured Eubacteriales bacterium
CTCGGACACACAAACGCGAGCTTCACGCTTGACACCTATACGCACGTGACGGGTGACATGCAGAAAAACGCCGCCGCAATTGTCGGCGGTATGGTCAAAAAACTGAAATTGGAGGATGAGTAAATGGCAAAGAAAAAGCAAGGCGACGGCAGTGTCTTTCAACGCAAGGACGGGCGGTGGGAAGGCAGAATTGTCGTCGGTTACAAGGAAAACGGCTATGCCAAAACAAGAAATGTGACGGCACACACCAAGACCGAATGTCAGGAAAAGCTGGCGAAACTGCGGGAGGAATGCGGACGGCGGAGCGAGAAAATCAAGCCGGACATGCCGTTCAGCGACTGGATTGACTTCTGGTATCAGAATTATTCCGCACCCAAGCTCCGCCCGACCACACAGGCGTGCTATTCGGGAAGGATTTATACGCACATCATCCCGTCCATCGGCAACATCCCGCTGAACAAGCTGACGCAGAACGACCTGCAACAGTTTTACGCACGGCTCAAAAAGAGCGGACGGAAAAAGCATGTCGATAAATTCGGAGAAGGGCTGTCCGATCGCATGGTGCGCTCCTGCCACACGACCTGCCGCACGGCACTTGAAAAAGCAGTGACCGAAGGGCTGATTCGTATCAATCCCGCCGTCGGGTGCAAGTTGCCACCAAAAAAGGCAAAGGAAATGCAGGTGCTGACTCCGCCGGAAATCACGCGGTTTCTCATACAGGCAAGAGAGGAGGGATATTACGAGCTATTCCTCCTGGAACTGACCACCGGCATGCGGCGGGGCGAGATCCTCGCGCTGAAATGGCGGGATCTGAATTTGAAAACAGGTGAGCTTCACATCTCGCGGCAGGTGCTGAAGGTCAACGGAAAGGTGCTGATCTCCACGCCGAAGACAAAATCCTCCAACCGCATGATTCTGCTGCCGCCCGAAATGCTTGAACTGCTGGCAGAATTGAAAACACGAACCGACAGCGAGTGGATTTTCCCGTCCCCGCTTGACCTTACGCAACCGCGCCACCCCTCGGCGGTCTATCATCGGTTTCAGAAGATACTGGAACGCGCAAACTGCAAGCGGGTGCGCTTTCACGACCTCCGTCATACCTTCGCCACCATGGCATTGGAAAACGGCATGGACATTAAAACGCTGTCCGCCATGATAGGTCATGTAAGCGCGGAAACCACGCTTAATATCTATAGCCATATCACAGACACCATGCAACAGCAGGCTGCAGCAAGAATTGACCGCGAGATTGCAGGGGCTGACACGCCCATTCCCGAGCCGAACGCAACGGATGGGATAAGTGGCAATGAGACAGACGATCAGCCGACAGAGCCGAAATTTGAGCCGTACAAAGGCAAGATACGCAAGCCCGGTACGGGTTGTGTGACGATGATCAACGACCACCTCTATGAAGGGCGGTTCTCACCAAGAGTTAACGGAAAACGAATTGCAAAAAATATCTACGCTACCACGCGGGAGGAGTGCGAGGAAAAGCTCAAGGTGCTGATTGCGGAGATGAAAAAGGAGATTGCGGAAATTAAGGCGGAAAAAGAGAAAATGACAGGGTGACCGAAAAAGTCACCCTGTCAAAATTTGAGGTGCTGTAGACAAAGAATACAGTCGCTAATTAAAATATTGATTATAAATTTGATTGACAGCTTCAACATAAACAATAAATGACGGATGATCTTTCTCTAACGGATGAGATAAATATAGATTTTTAAGATAAATATATCGCTCTCTTACATCAAGCCATAAATCATTGATTTTGATTTGTTTTACCTTTTGCGCTATGTTGTGAGAGCTTGGAACCTCATTCCAAACATACTGGTCATTACCGTATTCCCAGACATTTTTATTATGAATCAACCTGCACAGTGTTCCATCAGAATTTTTGGCGACAATTGCAACATCAAAACTAAATTCAACTGCAGGTTCATCTTTGAAATGTAACAGAGCTGTCAAGCATGAAGTTGAATCTTGTGATTCGGAAAAGCAAGTCAATCCTTCGGCTTTATCAAGCAAAATACGAACGGTATTTTTTAAATGACGCAGATCATTCCAATATTCGTCCGGAGCTTTAATTATTTCAAGGTTGTAGTCAAGGTCAAACGGTCCATTGCCGTTTCGTGTAACCATATTTCTTGCTCCACTGCCAACAAGAGTAAATTGGGCGTTAATGCTTTTTTCTTTAAGTAAGGCACATGTCTTTTTTAAGACATGTGAACAGTCAGAGCGATACCTTTTGCATTCTGACTCATCGACAATTCTGTACATTTTATATTTCTCCTTTTCGCCCATGCCACCCATTCAACACTTTAGTGATAAATCATTAAATTATATCAGAAAATTTTTATTTGTCAATACTCATTCTGAAAAAATAAGCGATTGCAGTAAAAAATACTGAAATCGCTTAAAAATTGGTCGGAGTGGCGAGGCTCAAACTCGCGGCCTCCGCATCCCAAATGCGGCGCGCTATCAACTGCGCTACACCCCGATAGTTATTAAATTGTGGTCGTGTAAGTGGTCAAATCTGTGGTCAAAAGTTTTTTGCCGAAACACACGGTGGCGGAAAAGCGAGGAAATGCGAGAAAAACGGAGATTTTGCGAGCTTTCGGAGGTCGGCTCATGAGGCGGTCACACGCTCCCAAACTTCGCGCGCTACCAGCTGCGCCACACCCCGGAATTATGTTCCCGCCGATGCCGAGATCTGTGCGAAGCGTATCACGGCATCAACGAAAACAAATTATATTTTTCAGTTATTCAAGCTTAAGGCTTTCGCAATTCAGAAAATCATGTGCACCGATAAGCGAGTCGGTCGGCACTATGTGTTCAGCTCCGCATTTGCGGCAGAAAACACGTACCCCGGCATCGGTCACCTCGGCATCGTAATCCCCTTCCCCATCCGGGCATCGGCAAAAAATCTTTCCCTCTGCCTCAAGGTCATGGATCACAAACATGATTATTTCAAAAACCTGCGGATCCGGCAATACTTCATCATCCCCGTCAAATGCGGAAAAATCACTGATGCCGTTCTGCTCAAGCATATCAAGCAGCTCGAGCTCACTGCGGGCAACTTCTGCCTTTACGTGATTGCTGTCCCCCATGAAACAGATGTTTATATCCGAATAAGGACACGGGAGCACGAACAGGTCGCGTCCGTAAAAAATCTGTTTATTGACGGTAAACACGTGCGGCTTGCGGCAGAAAATGCACGGGACTGTCAGTCTGATCTTATCGTCATTCTGAATAACGACGTCCATTTCGCTTTTTCCGCAATCGCACTTGAGCTTTATGCGGTTAGCCGAGAGTGCGAATATATCGACCACGCTCAGCACGCCGGCACCGCACTCCGGGCACCGGTAGGCGACCGTTGTTTTTTTAGGTTCAAGAATCATTATAACCACACCTTTCAGGGCATATTGAGCCTTTTACAGTATATGCCCGGCACCGTGGCCCTTGCAACCGTTGCAGGTCGCCCTTCCGGCTTTCTCCGGAACATATCAGCCGAGGCTGTTGATGGCAGTGCTATTGAAGGACACGCCTGCCGATTCCTTGGCTGTTTCATACCATGCGCTGTACTTTTCGTCGCAAATGCCGTTCTCGGCAGTCAGCTTCCATGTTATTTCGCCGTCGCCGATAAAATACATGATGTGCGCACCGTAGGTAGTTTCAACGATATCGACCTCACCGGCTTTTCTCGCAGGATCGAAGATCCACGCATCGAATTCCTCTACCATATAATCTTTTGTAACGTTATCGTAGAAGACCTCGCTGTCCTCGGTATACTCTTTGGCAAGTGCTTCAAATGCTTCTTTGGTCTGCTCGCCGCTCTTGTATTTTGCAAGGATCTCCTCGGCTTTTTCTCTTGCCTTTGCCTTGTCGTTGTCATACGAAGTGGTCTTGAAGAGAATATGACCGACATTCTTGGTCACGATCTCGTCAAGATGAGCGGTTTTTTCAACATAATATGCTGTGTAGGTGGACTTCTTTTCGCCCTCGTCGGCGATCACGGTCTTATCGTCTGCCTTACGGTCATCGGCAAAGAGCCACTTGTCAAGATCCTTCGCATCATCGGCTTTGGGATCGACATATGTCGCATCGTAAGCTTTGTTGACGGCATCATACGCCTTCTGCACGTTTGTGAGCAGAGAATCTGAAACGGTATCAAGAACCTTTGCGTAGGTCGCGGCGTATGCGCTGTCGTCTGCATACTTCTTGAGAACTTCGGTGCCGCCCTTTACCCTGTCAGCGACCGCCTTGATGATGTTCGCCTTATCGGCATCACGGTCCGCATCCTTGGGCTGATCAGCGTCCTCGATATTCTTCTTGTTGCTGTCGTAGAGTTTGTCGAACGTCTCATCGGCATATGTGCCGAGGATGTATTCCACCGCCTTGGCAATGAAAGCGTCCTTATCGGCAGCGGCTGCCATTTCATCGGCGAGCTTCTTTGCATTTGCTTTGGCGGTCTCGTACGCTGCCTTCTCTTCATCGGTAGCCTCGGCACCGGCAACATTAAGTTCGGCGGTAAAGGTGTAGGAGATTATATCGGCTGTGAGCATCTTGGAGGGATTGTCCTTTACGTACTTGTCGATCTCCTCGTCGGTAATGCCGTCCTTGGTGCGTTCGAGATAAGCAGTGCGGAATTTGTTGGCAAGAGCCTGAAGCTCCATTGCATGACGGATGTTGGCATCGGTAACGCCGTTACCGTATTCCTGCGTGAAAATATAGCTGGCAGTGTATCCGGAGTGTCCGCTTGCGGCGTAAAGCTTTGCGTATTCCTCACACGCCTTGTTGATATCCTTGACGCTCTGCTTGATGGTTTCAAGCTCGCTGTCATCAAGCTTCATGCCCTCGGCTCTTGCTGCCTCGCAAAGAACCAGCATGCTCTCCACCTGTGTCTTTGTCTGATCGGCAAAATAATCAAACCACGTTGTTTTTCCGGTCTCGTCAAGCTTGCAGAGAGTGGATTTGAGCGTTGAAAGAGATGTGTCGCCCGACAGTCCGAGACTTGAAAGATAAGTCGAACCGCCGTAGGATGAAAGTGTGCTGATATATGTGTTTTTGTTGACGTTCAGGAAATAAGTCATCTCGCCGCCGCTGACCTTATAATGATCCGATTTTGCGGCAGTTCTTATACGGGGAAGCAGAGATGTGGCACCCCAAAGCAGCAGGCACGCCACGAGAAGCACCGCGCAGCAGATAACACCTATGCGCGTGTACAATGCCGACTTGTCGGCATTGTTCTTTTTGCTGAATTTTGAGGGGTCTGCTATGACCTCACCTGCTCTTGAATTTCTTGATCTGGTACCTTTTCCCATTATATGTACCTTGTCCTTTCCGACGCGTGCATAATGTTCCGGGATCCTTCCCGCGCGTCACATCTTTGTTTTTATTTTTTGGGGAATAAATTCGGGGTCGCCGCCTTGTATTGACCTTTTTTTGCTTCCGCGCGCGGCCCCAAAAACAGACATAGATTATTATAACTTATTATACTGTTTGTCATGTGAACATTAATTGAACTTATAATAAATTCTGTTCACACGATACACAATTGACCGCTTATCAAAGGTCAATGATCACCGGTATCACCATAGGATCGCGTCCGGTACGTGACGAAAGACACTTTGCCACCTCGCGGCGGACACGCTCCTTCATCGTTTCGATATCCGGTTTACGCTGAGAAAGTCCGTTCTGTATCTCCTCCGCCGCCGCTTTTTTGGCTTCGTAAAGAAGCTCCTCGGACTCGGGAACATACACAAAACCGCGTGACACTATCTCAGGAGGCGTCAGAAGCAGTCTGGAAGCCACGTCGACAGAAGCAAACACAACAACCATACCATCCTGTGAGAGATGCTGACGGTCGCGCAGAACGGCTCTGCCGACATCTCCCACGCCGTAGCCGTCGATAAGCACTTTACCGGACGGGACGGGTACGCCCCATGCGGCACTGTTTCTGCCGATCTCAAGCACCTTGCCAATATCGGAAACGAATATCCGGTCAGCGGGAACGCCTGCAAAAAGCGCGAGATCGCGGTTGGCTGCCAGATGACGGTATTCGCCGTGTATCGGCATATAGTATTTCGGCTTGAGAAGCATCATAAGGAGCTTTATTTCCTCGGCGCAGGCGTGTCCGGATGCGTGCACCCCGAAGAATACCGAATCGGTTATGACCTTTATACCGGCGCGTGAAAGCTCGTTGATTATCCTGCCGATGAATTTTTCATTTCCGGGTATCGCACTTGAGGAAAGCACCACAAGATCGGAGGTGGTCAATGTGACCTGCGCGTGATCACCGTATGCCATGCGGTAAAGAGCCGACATCGGTTCCCCCTGGCTCCCTGTGGTGATCAGCGTGAGGTCGCCCGGACGAAATCTTTTTATATCTCCGATATCGACCAGTGTGCCCTCGGGAAAATGCATATATCCGAGCTCGCAAGCCGCGCTCACCACGTTCAGCATACTGCGTCCCGTAAGTGCGACACGTCTGCCGTGCGCTATCGAGATATCTATTATCTGCTGCACACGGTGAACATTTGACGAAAATGTCGCTATGACGATACGCTTGTCCGGATTGGCGGTAAACAGATTTTCCAGTGCGCCGCCCACGCTTCTCTCCGACGGAGTAAATCCCGACCTCTCGGCATTGGTAGACTCGCACATCAGAAGCTTTACGCCTTTTTTACCGAGCTCGCCGAATCGGGTGAGATCCATCATTTCGCCCTCAATGGGTGTCACATCAAGCTTAAAGTCGCCCGAATGCACGATAACACCGCGCGGAGTTGACAGCGCAATAGCGCAGGAGTCTGCTATCGAATGATTGACATGGATGAATTCGGCTTCAAAAACGCCAAGGCGCACCTTGTCTCCCGCCTTCACCGTGTTGAGCTGCGGTTTGAAATCAAGCCTGTGCTCAGAGAGCTTGTTTTTGATTATTCCTATCGTGAGCGCGGTCCCCCATATCGGCACGTTGAGCTGTTTGAGAACATACGGCACTGCGCCTATATGGTCCTCGTGTCCGTGAGTGAGTAATATGCCGCGCACCTTCTCGCGGTTTGAGGTAAGATATGTTATGTCCGGAATAACAAGATCGATACCGGGCATATCCTCCTCAGGGAATCCCATTCCGCAGTCAATGACCACAATGTCCTGACCGAATTCGATCGCCGTCATATTCTTTCCGATCTCGCCGAGTCCTCCAAGTGGAATTATGCGCAGCTTAAGCTCGCTTTTGCGTTCCCGGTTATCGGCTGCCGACGCACTTTTTGACAATGTGCGGCGTTTGGACGACGACTGTACCGCCGTGTTCTTCTCGGCATCTGTGGACGGATATGAGCCGTCCGGGGAAATATCCGGGAAGTCAAACAGAGTTGACCTGGCGGATTTCTGACGCGCTCTGCGTTCATTCTTGTCCGCGCCGGCTTTTTGCCCCTTGCCTGAAGTTCCTCCCGCCTGACGCCGCGAGGTTTGCGCCGGATCTTTCTTCCTCTTACCGCGCTGCGCAGCCGGAGCTGCTGACGGCATGCCGTCCTGACTCAAAGCATCATTTGTTTTTTTCTTTTTTTCTGCCATAAAATGATAGTTTGTTCCTTTCCGGGCGAATAATGCGGGCGCGCAAAAAAACACGGACTTACGGAAAGCCTCGATACCGACAGCTTTCATTCGCGCCCGACCGCATATTCGCTTCTTTATCTTTTTTATATCTTTCTAATGCCGTGCAACTTCCGTGTCGCAGGGCAAAAAAATCATATTGGATCGTTTGTATCGGTTTCCGAAAATTTTTTCCCGGTTCCGTCCGGATCTGATTCCGGCAACATCATCTTATCGCACGACACGCAAGTGCATCAGCAGTGCCGCTTCCATGTAACTGTATTATTATATACTATTTTTTTCATTTTGTCAAGTGTTCGCCATCCGCCATATAGCAACGGCAATGGCGGCAACGGCGATTCCCGCAAAAAAACCGAGCAGAAACGCCAAAAAGCGATGCGTCAATTGTCTTTTGCGGCATTCACTATGACCGCTGCGTTCCTTCTGCCGTGTGACGACAACGCCTCGCCCGGCGCCGGCTGCAGCACGCAGACGCTCTGCGGCAGCAACTATTTTTTCCGCCTCTGCCAGCATTTCGTTTTCAGCCGTCACACCGTCACCGCATTCCGAACGAAGAATAAAATACGCACACTCGAAAATTCCCTTCCCCGATTCCTTGAGATTTGGCAAAAATATTATTTGTCTTTTTGTTCCCTTTACCATATATCGTCTCCCGTTTTTTGCCGCACACAAATGCCGCTGCTGCTATTATTTACCGTTTTTGTATGCAAAATTCACCCAAACAGTATTCGAACAAGTAAGCATGACAAAAAAATGCACAATAGCATGACAAACAATGCGATCGGGTATGTATGCCGGGTCCTGCGGATCCCGACGGATGAAAAGTACACAGCTGTTACATAGGCAAGAGTGTCCGAGCTTCCCATTATCACGGCGGCGCAGAGAGCGGAAAAACTATCGACGCCGTATTTTTCCGCAACTGATGCAAATACCGCTGTCGATGCACTGCCGGACACCGGACGCGTAATGAGCAGAGGCAGGATTTCCGCCGGAACTCCGGTCATGTCAGCTATCGGAGCGATAAGCCCGGCAATGAAATCTGCAAGCCCCGAGGCAGAAAAAAGAGATACGGTAACATTCAGCAAAACAAGCGTTGGCAACAGAGAAACGGCACTTTCAAAGCCTCGTTTAGCGCCCGATGTAAACGTACCGACACCATCGCCGCCGAGACGCGGAAACAGCATGATAAAAGCAGCGATCACTATCACGACCGGTATGGCAAGACCGGCAATCAGCTCCGTCATTTTAACCATTGCCGATGCGCTGCCGTGCGCAGCGGCAAAACGAGACTGCGCCTCTGTGCGCTCCCGCGGCAAAACGCGAAAGGAGGACCGCCGTCAGTGAACAAACAGCAGAGCAGATCCACACAGCAGGTACGACAAGAAAAGGCTGCGCCGCGCCGGCAGAACGCCTTATTGCACAGACAGTTGTCGGGATCAACGAGATCGACGATGTATTCAGCACCGCAAGTGTGATCATGTCATCGCTCGCCTCACCGCGCGGTATCCCAAGCACTCTTGCGCGTTCATCCAGTTTTTTCATTGCAGCAAGCGCATACGGAGTAGCGGCATTCCCGATACCGAGAATGTTAGCGCTTATGTTTGCAGATATTTCCTCAACGGCGCAACCGGCACGGGCTGCATCCGGAAAAATCAATCTGATAACCGGCATTATAAGATCGGTAAGCAACCTCATAATGCCCGCACGACGTACAAGTTCCATGATACCGCACCAAAGGCACATAGAGCCGCACAGTGTAAGCGTAAGCGTTACAGCACCGGATGCACCGTCAAGAACTGCAGCTGATATCTCTGTTACCCTGCCTGCAACTATACCGTAAAAAACAGATGAAATACATATTAATGCCAGTATTACAGATAACATTTATGCAGATTTTCCCTTCATTTGGGGGTATTTTCGACGCCAAAATGCGTCGTGTGAAAGGTGCGTTTTTTTAGTTTTTTTTCCATTGCTTATTAGATTAAACTATCCATACATATGCTTCAATTGGTTTGGCGAACCATTAGATGGTGATTTTGTGCATTTGAAAATTAAGATTGTATGAATTTTCGAACATATGAATGTAAAAGCAAATGTTCACTGTAGATGTTTGTTGACTTGCGTTGAAAAATGTTGTAAAATGCAATTACTTTAGGGAAAGAAGGTAACTCACAAAATGAAATCAACAGGTATTGTCCGCAAGGTAGACGAACTCGGAAGAATAGTTCTTCCGATGGAACTTCGCAAAATGCTGGATCTGAATGTCAAGGATCCGGTGGAAATTTTCGTTGATGACGAAAGAATCATTCTCCAGAAATACTATCCTGCCTGCATCTTCTGCGGCGATGCCGATGACGTTGTATACTACAACGGCAAACGCATCTGTGCGAAGTGCCTCAACAATCTTAAGACCAAATATTGAGCTTCTATCAGATTATATTTCTGACAGAGAACTTGTATGACTGCATACATAAATAATATATATTGCAGTTTGATCATCACGAGGCTGTCCCGCTTAAGCGAGACAGCCTCGTTTGTTTTATGCCATAAAAGCGCGAATTAGATTGTATGTATACTGATGAAACACAGCAGCTTTTTTCACAAAACAAGCAACCGTCCCTCAAGACGACGCGTCACCCAAAAAGCTCGCCGCTTTTGAGCATGCAAGGGCACCATTATTCACTGCCTCTGATTGCAGGCACGTGAGGTATCCGTCATGGCACGCAATGCTCCAACAAACAAAACAAAAAAGACTGCCGCGTTAGCACGACAGCCTTTTTGTAAGACTTAAATTGTCCATTGAAAACCGAACAAAGGAAAAGTAGAAAGCAAGAACTCAAGAACTCAAAATGAACCGTGTG
>CAKRTQ010000029.1 GCA_934402395.1 uncultured Eubacteriales bacterium
TCCGGCGGCAGGCGATACGGAGCTGCTCTTCTTCATTCTCGGGGTGTGAAGTTCAGAATCTGCACAAACGTCACCCGAGATTAAAAAAGTCAAGGACTTCGGATTCGTATTTGCGGGGTTCGAGGTAGTAGCTCATACCGTGGTCGGCTCCGGGAACTATAAGGAGCTTTTTGGGCGAGACGCACGCCAGGTAGTTTTCATAGGTCATTTCAACGGGAACGAAGTGGTCGGAGGCGCCGTGAACGAACATTACGGGTACTTTGGCGACACGGAGCGCATCGCAGGTGGAATATTCATTGGGACCCATCATTATTTTCTGACGGCACATGGCATCGGCAAGTGCGCCGCGCAGACCGTAGGAAAGATGCAGATTCTTTTCGGCAACGTGCTTCCAGATCGCTCCGGGAGAGGTAAAGCCGCAGTCGGCAATTATCCCGCGCACATTTTCGGGAAGATCGAGCCCCGCAGTCATGAGGACAGTGGTGGCTCCCATGGAAACGCCGCACAGGAAGATGGGCATGTCGGTGCCGAAGCGTCCGTTTGCCCAGTTTATCCAGTCAAGACAGTCGTACCTTTCGGTGAGACCGAAGCCCATGTAATCGCCGCCGCTGTTGTTCTGACCGCGCTGCTCGATGTAAAGCACCGTGCATCCGTTTGAGTGCCAGAAGTCGGCTACCATGCCGAAATCTCCGTGCCATGACGAACGCCAGCCGTGCACGGCAATTATCACGCGCCGGGCATCCGGGGCGGGTATCAGGTGAGCCGTGAGAGTCATGCCGTCATGACTCTTTATCGTAACGACCTCGTTTTCGGCAGCGGCGAGACGTTCTGATGCCTCGGCGACCGAACGGGCAAAATCGTCGCCCGACTTTGTGCCGGAGATCATACGGCTCGCATTTTTCAGTATCTGGGGTGGATCGCGGTCAAGCGCGGCATTTACGAGACATTTCGTCGTAACGTATGCGGAAAGGGATGCCGCAAACGCGGCTCCGCCGGCAATGGCGGATGCCCCGAGTATCTTTTTGGTTTTTTCTTTCATTTTATTATCCTGTTCTTCTTCCGCTGTGCGGAAATGCCTTTCTTATTGGTTTTAAGCTATTATTCCGATGACGGAATCCGCGACGCACAAAAAAGGTGCTGTGAATATGAGGCTGTCAAAACGGTCGAGGATCCCACCGTGCCCGGGCAGAAGCCTGCCGAAGTCCTTTATTCCCATGCCGCGCTTGAGCGCGGAAAAGCAAAGATCGCCGAACTGCCCGACAGCCGATGCGACAATGAGGTAGGGTATCAGTACGTAATATCTGAGGGCCACTCCCGATGCCGCAGCGAATGCCGCGCAGGCAGCCGTCATAAGCAGGGTCGATGCCAACGCGCCGCCCAGGGCTCCCGAAACAGTCTTGCCCGGACTGACGCGCGGCGCAAGCTTTTTGCCGCCGAATTTTCTGCCGGTGAGATAGGCGAAAACATCGGTGGCTGTGCATCCGCCGACCGCGAGGAGAAGATAAAAAAGCCCGTGATCTTCCTCCCTGAGCACGGCAGTGCCGCGCATGAATACAGGCAGCATTATAATAAAAGGAAGAATTTTTGCATACCCGGTCAGTTTGAGACTTCCGGTCTTTTTCATGATCGCCGCAAATGAAATGCCGTATGCGATAAGCATAATGGCGGCTGTGATGAAATAATGGGGGAAGGGAACAAAGCATACCGCCGCTGCAAAAACTGCGGCGCCCGCTGCGGTGTAACGGTTTTCGGCTTCGGCACCGGCGAGAAGCTCGTGCTCACCGATGAGGGAGAGCGCAAATGCGACCGCACGCATGACATAAGGCAGACCGGATGCCGCCGTCACTGCCGCCGCAGCGAGCGTGAGGAGCGCTCCGGTTCGGACCCTCGTTCTGAATTCAGACTGCATTTTACGCCTCCGGATAGTCGTGCGCCAGAGCCCGGGCGGTCTCATTGAAGAAAATGCCGAGTTTGCCGACGTAGTTTTTGTGCCAGGGCTTGTTTCTGCCGCAGTAGTGGATAATCACAGCCGTATTGCGTACGCTGTCAAGGTCCGGACAGTCGCTGCCGGGCTTGCGGAAGAGAAACAAACGCTCGGTCATGTTGTAGCGATAAGGGTCGAGAGGGATTATCCTGTCGCCGTAAAGCCCGCTTATTATGTCCTGATCGGGCAGAAAAAGCTTGCCCTTGTGCGCGTCGATATAGTCGTATACCTTTTCCGTTTCCTGCTCGTCGCGCAGAAGCCGGAGATTCATAAGCATGACGCCGGAATTGATGTACGGGCTTTCTTCGTCCATGTCAAGGCGAAGCTCGTTGAAGAAATGCAAAAGGCTGCCGATGTGCGAGGCGGCTGCGAAAAAAGCGTCGCCCATGGGCGTGTCGTAAAGCTCGCGCACACTGCCGTTTACGATTATGTCGGGGTCAAGATAAAGCACGCGGTCGATCCGGCGCGGCAGGTACTCTGCGGCAAAGATGCGGTAATACATTTCGCGCGGGTAGCGATCGGTGGTCGGGGCACTGCCGAGACCGTCCTCCGCCACACGCACAAGGCGGATGCTGCCGCGCCCGTCGATTATACGGCGCGGAAGCGAAACGTCCTCATCGGTGAGGGCGGTGTTCATGATGTAAACATCAAAATTCTCGTTGGGGTTTGAGCGGAGAAGGGAATAAAGCATGATGCCGAAGCATCGGATATAGTTGCGGTCGATCGTAACGAGTATGTTAATCGGGTCGTGTTGCATCATTGCATCCTTTCTTGCCGTCGGCGGCGTTTTTTCTGCGTTTGCCGATCAGGGCACAGGCGATGAGAGAGCCCGCGCCGAGCAGCGCGTTGACGCATACGGAGATCAGAAAACGCGGGGAGGTGGGATCGTGCGCGCTCGTGCCGATGATCGGCATGGTTATGGCGGGCGGGAGCATTCCGAGTATGCAGGCGGCGAGATAGTGCGGATAGCTTACGCGGCAGGCGCCGAAGTAAAGACTTACGATATCACATGGCAAAAGCCCGATAAGCCGCACGGCGAGAGTGAAAACAAAATCGTTTTCATCGCGGAATTCCTTTATCAGCACCGTTTGGGGGTATTTTTTTGTTATCCGCGCGGAAAGATCGCCGCCGTGCCGCCGCCCGATAAAGTACGGGACCGATACCATCACCGCCGTGCCGAGTATGTTCATAAGTATCGCTGCGGGAAGAGGAAAGAGCAGCCCGTCGGCGGCATACAGAATGCCGCAGTATACCACGATGCTCAGTGATTTTAGCGCGAACAGCAAAAGCATGAGAAGAGCGGCAAGCCACGGGCTGCGCGGCGTGTATTTAAGCACTTCGTCAGCCGAGAATCTGTCCCGGTTAAAAATGCAGAACAGAATTACCGCCGCCCATGCCAATATCAGCACAGCCTGTACCGGGCGCGGCAGACGCATTATGCCCCCGCCGTTATCCGGCAGCAGGGGGCGTGTGTTTTTCTGTCTTTTCATGTTTCCACCACGTTTTTTTCTTCATTTTCAATAAAATTATACCGCATCGGCGCGCTCGTGTAAACGGTCAATGCGGTAGTTTTTGTTGCTATTTTGGGCATTCGGCGAAAATTGTTGAAAAACTCCGTGTCAGCCTTTTACGAATTCCGAGTATATCGCGCGAAGCGCGGATTCAAAATCGTGTTCCTCGACGCCGATGATTATATTAAGCTCGGATGAACCCTGGTCTATCATCCTTATGTTTATGCCCGCGCCGGAGATCGCCGAGAATATCCGTGCTGCGGTACCGCGCGCCTTTACCATTCCGCGTCCCACAACGGCAATAAGAGCAACACCGTCCTCGACCGTTATGCTGTCGGGTCGCAGTGCGCGTCGCAGAGCATTCAGAATGCGGTCGCGTCTGCCCTCAAGTGTGGAGGATTCGAGCACAACGCTCATGGTGTCGATACCGGAGGGAAGATGCTCAAAGGTGATGCCGTATTCCTCAAATATTTCAAGCACGCGTCTGCCGAACGAAGGCTCGGAGTTCATCATGTCCTGCTCGAGCGTGATGACGGTGAAGCCGCGCTTGCCGGCAACGCCGGTTATCACGTGCTCGCTGTCGTAATCCTGCGCGGCGGCAACTATCATGGTGCCGGGGTCCTGCGGACGCAGCGTGTTGCGTATATTTATCGGGATCCCGGCGTATCTTACCGGAAAAATTGCTTCTTCGTGCAAAACGGTTGCGCCCATGTACGAAAGCTCGCGCAGCTCGCGGTAGGTTATCGTTTTTATGGTGAGGGGATCGGGGACTATTCTGGGATCAGCCATCATAAAGCCGGAGACATCGGTCCAGTTTTCATAAAGATCCGCCTCTGCCGCACGCGCCACAATTGAACCGGTCACATCCGAACCGCCGCGCGAAAAGGTCTTTACAGTTTCGTTCGGCGTTATGCCGTAAAAGCCGGGAATGACCGCGCGCTCATGCTGTGCCAGCTCCGCACTCATCACTTCCTGTGTGCGGTCGGAATCAAACGCGCCCGTGTCGGTGAAGTAAATCACGTTTTCTGCATCAATAAAGTCATATCCGAGGTATTTGGCGAGAATGAGCCCCGAAAGATATTCGCCGCGGCTGGCGGCAAAGTCGCGTCCCGCTCTGCCTATTATCGCATTCTTTATGTACTGCATCTCGTTTGAAATGTCAAAATCGAGCCCCAGCTCATCTATTATCGTATAGTAGCGGTTGCATATTTTTTCAAAATATGCGTCCGCTTCATCGGCAGGAGCGCGGTCGCGCACCAGCCTGTTGAATTCGTAAAGCATATCCGTTACCTTTTCGTCACCCGGAAAACGCTTGCCGGGTGCCGACGGTACCACGTATCGCCGCGATTCGTCCGCGCGGACTATCGCCGCTGCCATTTTGAAATGCTCGGCATCGCAGAGCGAGCTTCCGCCGAATTTGACTACTTTAAGCATGGTTATACCGATCCTATCTTTTGTTACGTTGAGCGCAGGACGCCGGTCGCCCTGCTCCTTACATTAATATTATATGAAAAAATCGTCTTTTGTCAACATATTTCGACTGTAAGCCCGATAACAAAAATAAATTGGCCCTCCCGTCCGCCGGGAGGTCTTGTTTGATGATGAACGTCAGTCCCCTGCCTTTTTGCGGTACACGATGTATTCGCAGTCGCTCTCACGGCTGCGTGCGGTCATTGCCTCATATATCGCATCGTGCAGCGCTCTTGCGCGTTCGCGCAGCGGCAGCGCCGGGTCCGGGTAAAACGGACCGTCCGTGTATATCACCGCAGCGGGCTTTTTTCCGAAGCGGCGGCGTTTGTATGTTATGGTCAGTGCGAATACCGGTTTGCCGAGTTTCGCGGGGAAGGTGAAGGAGCTGTCCGAGAACGGGCGTATCCCGGTGTTTTCGACCGGGCTGAAGTGGTTGCTCGTTATTATGGCTCCGCCGCTCACCGCTTGCGCTTTTTCGATGCCGACGATCTCCGTGTCGCGGCAGAGTATGTCCGTCAGCACATTTGCGATCCCGCGCGCGGCGCAGGATCTCATTCTGAACGCCGCCGTACCGCGCTCCTTCAGATATTTGTTTATGATCGCATTGCTTTCTTCGACCGTTAGTACGGGGTCGTGCGTTTCGACCTTGGCGAAGAAGTTACCGCTCTCTGCTGCGCGCTTTATGTTTTCTATGACCTCATCGCGGTCGCTTCCGATTATCATAGACGGATCTTCACTCCTTTTTCGTATTCTTTTCTGAATGTCACGTCCGATTCCGCTATCATGGCTCCGCGTTTTATGAGGAGTTCGAGGCATTTTGCGTCGGATCCCTTCTGTTCTTCCGAATACCCCTGCTTGAAATCGAGTATTTCGGTCAGATAGCCGCAGTTCTGCGCGTATTTCCAGAATATCTCCGCATACTGCACGCCGTCATAGCACCACGGCTTTGAGAAAAGATTGTAGTGTATCAGCTTTGCGCCTTCAAGCGGCGGCCGGCGGTCGTTGGGCATAGTGTCCCAACATTCGTCGAGATAGTGTATCTTTCCGCTGCACATGGCGTTGAGATAGTCCTGGTCCGGCGCTATGCAGTCAAAATGATAAGTGTTGAGCAGCGATAGAAAGTGACAGTCGATCTCCGCCTCGCGCAGCCTTCTCAGGTTCATTAGCAGAACGCCGGAATTCACGTAGGCACAGCGGTCAACGCCAACGGCTTTTTCCATATATCCGGTAACATTACCGCGCTGCGCGCATCAAAAGGGATGACGCAGCTCGACCTTGCGGAGAAGCTGCATTATTCGGATAAGGCGGTGTCGAAATGGGAGCGCGGTGAGTCGGTGCCGGAGATAGGAACGCTGACGGCGATCGCCGATCTGTTCGGTGTGCCGCTCGATTATCTTGTCAGAGAGGAGCATGGGGCTCCCGCAGAGGAGAAAACCGCCGATGCCGTTCAGACGCCTCGGGATGTCGATGCCGCCGCACGTAAAAAGAAAAACCATGCCCTGATAGCGGGCATGAGCGTACTGCTCGTGTGGTTCGTTGCCGTGCTTGCATTTGTAGCGGCCGATATATTCTTCAGAAACGTCAGCCGTCACTGGCTCATTCTCGTGTACGGTGTTCCCGTGTCGATGATAGTGTGGCTTGTATTTAATTCGGTATGGTTCGAGCGCAGGAGAAATTATTTCATAATTTCGCTGCTCATGTGGTCGCTGCTTGCGGCTGTCCACATAACGGTGCTGGCATTCAATTATAATATTTGGCTCATTTATGCCCCCGGTATACCCGGTCAGATCATTATTTTTCTCTGGTCGAAGCTTTCTTTCAGGCATTGAAAAAATATTTTTCGGGATCCTGCCTTTCCGCCGCCATTAAAAACGGACGCGGAAAGGCAGTTTTGACTCCAGAATGAGATCCGAAAGGGTATGAATGAAAAATATGGTGCGAATAAACCTCATTGATCTCAAAAAAACCCGAAAAAAACCGAAAAAAAGTTGAGAAAAGGTATTGACAAAGGGGGAAGAATGAGGTATAATATGAAAGCTGTCCGCGAGAGCGGCTGCGAGGTCATTGAAAATTGAACAACGAAGATAAGTACA
>CAKRTQ010000030.1 GCA_934402395.1 uncultured Eubacteriales bacterium
GCCGACAGCGCAGACGCCGTTTACCTCCTCAAACACGTATTCTTCGCGGAAAAATATCCGCTCAAATAAGACCTTTCGGGGCTGCCGCGCAATGCGCGGCAGCCCCGAAAGTCGGGCGAATGTGCAAGGCATTTGTCATGTTTAACCCCCTATGCGGCTGCCGCGCCAAAGCGCGGCAGCCGCATAGGGGGTTATTTTACCGGTCGGTTGCCGGTTATCAGAGATTTTCCTTAGCGTGCACGAGCCGAACTATCATTTCGTGCGCCGGCGTGGGGATCCCGTACTTTTTTCCCAGACGCACCACGGCGCCGTTTATAAAATCTATCTCTGTGCGGCGGTGACGCTCGATGTCCTGACACATCGATGCCTTCCCGGTCGAAAGCCGGCTTGCGGTCGCCATCAGCGCTTCAAACACAGAGTCGGGGTCAAACGTCTCGCCGTCCGCTCCGGCGACCGCGACCGCCTCGCGTATCAGCGCATCCGCCGCGGCGCGGGCGTTTTCGTCATCGGCTATGACTCCTATTTCCGCGCCCAGGAGGGCGGTTATAGGATTTATCGTCATGTTTACGAAGAGTTTTTCCCATATGAGATGATTTACATCGTCGCACGCCACTGCTTCAACACCGCACGCATTGAAGGCGTCGGATATCCTGTCGGCGGCGGCGCGGTTGCCGGAGGGGGAGCCTATATGGGTCACGCCCGCGCCGGAGTGATATATTCTGCCCGGAGCCTCAGCCACACAGTTGTGCTTTGTGGTGCCGAGCAGGATGCGGTCGGCAGGCACGAACTTTTCCATTATCTCAAAGTTGCCCATGCCGTTCTGAAGCGAAAGCAGTACCGTTTTCTCTCCTATCAGCCTGCGGTTGCCCGCAAGCGCCGCCTCGCTTGCCATGTCCTTTACGAACAGTATCACAAGGTCGAGCGCCTCCGTGCCATCGCCGGACAAAAGCGTGGGTACGCGGAATGTATGGGTGTCCTCGCCGTATGCGGAAAGGACTATTCCGTTTTCGTTTATTGCATCCTTTGTTGCCGGTGAAACGTCAAAAAGGGTGACGTTTTGTTTTTCCGAGAGCAGACAGGCGTAAAGACAGCCCATTGCTCCCGCGCCGATAATACCTATGTTCATAATTACGATCATTCCTTTCCGGGGGTGAAAACATCACGCCTGCATGACTTCCGGCTGTTTGTTTTCAGACTTCTGCATGACAGACCGATCAGTCCGCCGCGAATATTTCAAATTCCACTATTCTGAAATAGTGCGGGTTATCGTTGGGACCCGAAACATTTTTGCCGTATTTATTATTGAAACCGGCTGTGGCATTTGCGTTGCGGCTGCGCGGTGCGGTGAGAGCAAACATGACGTAGCTCGCGTCTGTTGCGTCAAAGCTGCCGCTTATCATGTTTGTGTTGGAATCTACGGGTACATATTTCAGCCCGGTCACAAGATCGGTCGCGGAATACACGACCTGCCATGTTTTGCCGTCGGTGCTTACAAGAATGTCAAAGCCCTCGATGTCCATAAGAGTTGCAGTGTTGTAAAGGGCAAAGGAGTTTATCTTGGTTTTTGAGTCGAGCTTGTACCAGAAGCCGCAGAGATATTTTCCGTCGGCACTCAGCGTTCCGTCGGGAAGGTATTTCTTTGCTATGGTATCGTAGCTGTTCATTTCCGACTTTGGAAACTTGGTTCCGACGTCCATATACTTGGCTGAGGAGGCGGGATCGTAGGTCTTTCCGCCATCGGTGGCTGATGCCGAGTTCTTCATGCTCTTGACGCCGAACCAGTTGCCGGACGATACCGCCTTGCCCGAAAGCAGGCTGTCGGTATAGTTCTTGGTCTCGGTCTTTCCGCACACCTCGCAGGTGCGTGATTTTACGCCGGGTTTTCCGCCGTCTGCTGCGGTCGTTATCTTCCAATCTCCGAATTTGTGATCGACTGTTACGGTGACTGTCTCGCTTTTGCCGCAGGTAAGGCAGGTGCGCACGCGTGTGCCGGGCGTCGAGCAGGTGGCGGGAGATGTCGTTTCCCAGTCGCCGAAGGTGTGGCGCGCCGCCGCCTGTGCGCCGTATTCGTAAAGCCGTTTGTCAATGAGATTCTGAATTCGGGACATTTCTTCGGCATCGCCGAGCACAGTTGCGAATTTTGTGGTAGATGCGCCGCCGGGGTAGTATGTGAGCGAGCGGGATACAAATGAGTAGCCGGCGCCGTCGGCGGTGTTCCCGGTAAGCGCGCAGTAGGTCATGAGTGCCTCTATGTAGCCTGTGAGGAAGTTGGGGTGCTGATTGTCCTTGGTATTTACAAAGTCAGCGCGGGTATATTTGTAGCCCATGCCGCCGACCCTGCCGTTCCAGAGGTCGCTGACAAGCTCGCCCCACGGCAGTATCATCCAGCCGTCCTTCTGCGTTTTCTTGAGGGCTGCAAGGTTGTTTGCCTTTTCGGCTATGTCGTAGTGCGTTATCATTACGGCAAATTTTGTTTTGGGCGGGAAGAGGGCTGCCAGCTTGCCGAGCTGCGCGTAGGAATCCGCAACGTGCGCGCCGCGCTGCTGGAATATCACAAAGTCCTGATCATAAAATGAGTCCATTGCATTTCCCGCAGGGTTGCCGTAATAGTTGGGGTGCAGCGTCGTCATGAGCTGATAAAGTCCGTAATTGGACATATTCGAGGGCAGACCGTCGGTGCCCGCCTTGCTTCTGCCGTCAAAGAATCCTGCCGAGCCGTAGGTGAAGTTTGTCACTTTTACGCTGTCGCCGAAGGACTCGGCGATTTTTTCAAAAATTCCTTTTTTCTGTGTCGGCGAGCCGTTTGAATTGATGACCACCTCGCCGTAATAAAGCATTGAGTTGCCCGCAAACATCACGCGCTTGCCGTCAAGCGGTGTTACGGTGGAATAATTCATTTTTTCCTCCTTGCCGCACAAAGTGCATTTGCGCGTCTTTACGCCGTCCACACAGGTGGCTGCTGTGATTATCGTCCATTCTCCGAATCTGTGTTCGCACACGGCGGGTTCGGTGACCGGCGGATCGGTCACGGGAGTGGTTTCCTGCTCTGTTCCGGGACCGGGTTCTGCGGTGGTTTCGGGTCCGGTCGTCATCGGCTCCGGCGGAGTTGTCACGGGCGGAGTGGTCACCGGATCTGTCACCGGTTCGGTGGCAGGAACAGAGGTCTCTCCGGTCACAGGTGCGGTCACGGGCTCTGTCGCGGGAGAGGTAATCTCCGCAGTTGCCGGCTCTGTCGCGGGCGAGGTCGTGATATCTGTCTGCGGCGCGGACGATGAGGTGTCTGCCGCCTCGGCCTGCGGAGCACCGGTGGATACTGCGGGCGGATCGTCAGCCGGGGTGGTGGCGGGCGGATCGTTGCGTGTCGAAACGCACGCGGAAAGAGCGGTCATTATCATCATAAGAGCCGCAACGATGGCGGTAACGGTGATCAGGCTGTTCCTTTTTTTCATGTCTTTGGTTCCTTTCGGTGCAGTTTATTCGGTTTTGTCGGATATATCGGCAAAGCGGAAGTCAATAACGCGCGCAAGCTCTGCGGCGGTAGTTTCTATCTGTATTCCGATTTTTCCGCCGCTGAAAAAGATGCGCTCATGATTTTTTGCGCTTGAATCTATCACGGTGGGGAAAAACTTTTTCATTCCCACCGGCGAGCACCCGCCGTGAATGTAGCCCGTGAGCGGCAGAAGCTCTTTGGACTTTATCATGGCTATGTTTTTTTCGCCCACAGCGGCGGCGGCTTTTTTCAGGTCAAGCTCTCCGCACACCGGGACCAGAAAAACATAGTGCGCGCCGGTTTTGCCGACCGTCACAAGCGTTTTGAAGACCGCCGTGGGGTCCTCGCCAAGGGCGGCGATGATCTCCTCGCCGCTCACCGCGCCGGAGTCAACGTAGTTGTGGACCTCAAAGTCCGCTTTTTTCTGTTCAAGAATGCGTATCGCGTTGGTTTTTTCGTTGTCTTTTTTCAACGCCCACACCTCACTTTCGTTTATATTTATCCAATTTTATTATATCACAAAAATGTGTATAAAAAAAGATGTTGCCAAAAAATCAGTCGGATTTTTTGGCAACATCTTTCGGGTGTTATATATCGTTGTGCTTTTTCCTGCGCAGCAGGGCGGGGATGAGCACAGCGGCGGAGACGAATGCCAGAGCGGAGAGGATGACGATCCTTGCGCCCGCGCC
>CAKRTQ010000031.1 GCA_934402395.1 uncultured Eubacteriales bacterium
TTGATATACGGCATCCGGATCTGGAACGAGGTATGAATGTGCTTTCCGCAGTACAACCGATCGATCTCTTCCGCAAGTGCAGGAGAAATAACTCCTTCACCGTCAAACAGCGTGACCTTGACATCACTCTTTTTCTCCACTCTTTCGTAGTTGCGAACATCGCCGATACCTGTCTTATCTTCCACGGTAATGATATCCACATCCGGATAGACAGCCGTCGGGTTATCGATGACAACGATCGCATCCTTCTCCCACAGCATATCCGTTTCTATGCGTGTTCCGCTCGAAAACAGCAGACCGTTATAGGCGTAGAGCTTGGACAATTGGCAAACGCCAAGTGTCATGCCGACCGTCATCCGGCGGGAAAGCTCCTCATATATATCCGCGCGAACAAAAGAAAGCACAGCGCTGCGGCTCATGCTGCCCGAGCGTTCAAAAGCGAGATAGCGTGCGTCTCCCTGACCGAAGTTCAATGTAATCCCCTCCGGGGAAAACATGGCTTCGGTCTTTTTTTGCATGATCGCCGCTTTCGGGTTATCCGCATCCCGATCAAATATTCCTTTGAAGTCAAGATAGAGTATTACATCCGCAAGATCGGAGATCAGCATGTCCGAAGTGGGTTGTCTGTATTTTTCCCCGCGGAGGATGCACATAGCCTGAAAGAAAATGGCGTTGTGCTCCTGCCAGGTATCGCCGTCTCCCATGATGATGCTTTTCGTCTGCGCCGGCGTCAGTGCGAAAGAATAATGCTCCTTATCGATTGGTTTGGCATAGGACAGCATCGCCTGCACCGACAGTCGCCGTATAAGGTATCTGAGTTTCGCCATGGAAACCTCCGTAATTGTTTTTTTATAGTATACCATGAAATGACTCGGAAGTCAATCTGTATTTTTAAAACTACTCCCATATCAAATTTACAAACAGAAAGGAAGTTCAAATGGATCAAGAAAAACAAACAGGCAACTACTATACGCCGCCGTACTGCACAGAAAACGGCTGTCTTTGCTATCGCCCGCCGGAACGGCAGGATGCACAAGGCATTATGCTTTGCAACTTTGCCCCTCGTATCGTCAGTGAGATCATCGTAGATGACGGCGCAGAGGTCACAAGAAAGTATCGCATCGGCGGAACGGATGCTTACGGAAATGAGATTTCACCCGTAGAAATACCGGCAGGCGAGCTTGAAAAGATGGCATGGATCGCCAACTGCTTGGACGCCTCCTGCGACCTTTGTGTGGTCAGCCAAGTGGAAAAGCATGTGCGGTGTGCCATCAAGACAACGGCGAGATTTGCCGACAAGCGGTATATCTTCTCGCATACCGGGTGGAAGAAGATCGGAGGTGAATGGCACTATCTTCTGCCCGGGGACAAGACCTATCAGGTTGAGCTGAAGGGAAAGCAGAGGAATTACTACGGTGCCGAAGGCTTTGTCAAAGAGGATGCGGAGGAACTTGTCAAACTGCTCTCGGGCGGTATGATGCCCGACGAGGTGCTTCTGCCGTGCCTCGCCACGGTATTCCTCTCACCTCTCAATGAGTTCCTTCGTCAGATCGGGCATGAACCGAAATTTCTTTTGACCTTGATCGGGCGCACGGGAAGCATGAAAAGCACGGTAGCCGCGCTGATGCTGTCCTTCTTCGGAAACTTTTCCGCAACGGATCTGCCAATGAGCTTTCGTGACACGGCAAACAGTATCGTTCACAATGCGTTTGCTTTAAAAGATGTGCTGACCTGTGTGGACGATTACCATCCGACGGCAAGGTCGGATGCAAGTCAGATGAAGGCTGCTATGCAGACCCTGGCAAGAGGTTACGGCGACAGAGCCGCACGAAACCGACTCGGCTCAGATATCACATTGAGAGAGCCACGCCCGCCGCAAGGCAATGTCATTGTCACGGCAGAGTTTGCACCCGACATTGGAGAAAGCGGAACGGCACGCCTTTTCTGCGTGGAAATGAAGCCGGGCGGTATCAATCTTCCTCTTTTGACCGAAGCACAGGGCAAGGCTCTTGAAGGAAAATACGCCGCTTGTATGCGCGGGTACACCGATATGGTCAAATTCTTTGCGGACAAGGGCGAGGTCTGCGGCATACTGAAATCGAAATTTATGACCTACCGAAGCAAATGGCGTGAACGCCTGAGAGAAAATGAAATACAGTTTCATGACCGACTTCCCGACACGCTTGCGTGTTTGGAAATCGGTTTTTCTTTTATGGAGATATTTCTGAGTGCCGAAACGGACTTCGGTGCAGAAGATATCGCGGTTCTTAATGCACGTTTTGAAAGTGTTCTCCTGCGTCTTGCCGCAAGGCAATGTGAATCGGTCGAGCAGGACAGACCGACGCATATATTCCTCCGCAAGCTGTATTCTCTGATTGAGTGCGGGCAGGTGTGTCTCATTCCGGCATCGAGCAGGCTTGAAACATTACCGAAAAATTATATCGGATACGAGGACGAAACCTATTACTATCTCATGCTGGATGCTTCTCACAAGGCTGTCAAACGGTTATGTGGAGAGCAGGATGAAGGCTTTGCTATCTCTGCCAAGTCTCTTGCCAAGGCGTTGGCTGACGAAGGCTTGATTGAGCCGGGCGATAACGGAACAAACACACGAACAATGCGCTTTGGCGGAAGGCTGAAACGGGTCATGCTTCTGCGCAAAGAGAAAGCAAACAAACTGGTATCTGTATAAAAATGGCGTAACAAGCGGAACAAATAAGACTCCGGTAGCCGGTTTTTGTTTCGTTTGTTACGCCAAATTCAGATAAGCAGGTGCTTTCTTTTCGCAGAATTGTATTTATAAAAACTGCT